>NZ_LMDX01000001.1:0-1405000 GCF_001425225.1 Ensifer sp. Root127 | reverse complement strand
TGCGGGGTTCCTGCGGTCAGACGGAAAGACCCCGTGCACCTTTACTATAGCTTTACACTGGCATTCGTGTCGGCATGTGTAGGATAGGTGGTAGGCTTTGAAGCAGGGACGCCAGTTCTTGTGGAGCCATCCTTGAAATACCACCCTTATCGTCATGGATGTCTAACCGCGGTCCGTTATCCGGATCCGGGACAGTGTATGGTGGGTAGTTTGACTGGGGCGGTCGCCTCCGAAAGAGTAACGGAGGCGCGCGATGGTGGGCTCAGACCGGTCGGAAATCGGTCGTCGAGTGCAATGGCATAAGCCCGCCTGACTGCGAGACTGACAAGTCGAGCAGAGACGAAAGTCGGTCATAGTGATCCGGTGGTCCCGCGTGGAAGGGCCATCGCTCAACGGATAAAAGGTACGCCGGGGATAACAGGCTGATGACCCCCAAGAGTCCATATCGACGGGGTTGTTTGGCACCTCGATGTCGGCTCATCGCATCCTGGGGCTGGAGCAGGTCCCAAGGGTTTGGCTGTTCGCCAATTAAAGCGGTACGTGAGCTGGGTTCAGAACGTCGTGAGACAGTTCGGTCCCTATCTGCCGTGGGTGTAGGAATATTGACAGGATCTGTCCCTAGTACGAGAGGACCGGGATGGACATATCTCTGGTGGACCTGTTGTCCTGCCAAGGGCATAGCAGGGTAGCTATATATGGAATGGATAACCGCTGAAGGCATCTAAGCGGGAAACCAACCTGAAAACGAGTATTCCCTTGAGAACCGTGGAAGACTACCACGTTGATAGGCTGGGTGTGGAAGTGCGGCAACGCATGAAGCTTACCAGTACTAATCGTTCGATTGGCTTGATCGTTCCCATTGCTCATGCTCATCATTGATGAGCGACGTGTTCAAAACAAAACGAGGCGGTTTATCCTCCTCACCAGCTTCTCATTCGGTTTGCCCCAGCTAAGGGCAAATCTTGCGCTTTGCCGACCTGGTGGTTCTGGCGGGGTGGCTGCACCCGTTCCCATTCCGAACACGGCCGTGAAACGCCCCAGCGCCGATGGTACTTCGTCTTAAGACGCGGGAGAGTAGGTCGCTGCCAGGTCTGCAAAACGCAAGATAAAAAAACCGCCGCTCCCCTTCGAGGCATAGCCGAGAAGGACAAGGCAGCGGCGAAAACAAACCGAAAATCTTCTCTGAACAAACGCTCGGCCAAGCCGAAACGCAAGGGCCGCCTACAAGCGGCCTTTTTGCTTRGSTAAAATCAGAACGTCCCTTACGCGAGACAAATCCGTCGGATTTGCTCGGCACAGACCGTAAATCCCAAARGGATTTACCTTATCGCGATAAACCGCACAGCGGTTTACGCACCGGATAANAACCGCATAGCGGTTTACCGAGATGGCGCGGGGTGGAGCAGCCCGGTAGCTCGTCAGGCTCATAACCTGAAGGCCGCAGGTTCAAATCCTGCCCCCGCAACCAAATCAAACAAAAAACCCGCGAGACCGAAAGGTCCGCGGGCTTTTTGGCGTTCAGGGGCAAAGAAAACAAAACCGGCTAACCGCCAAGCGCGCCCAGAACAAAGTCCAGGACCTTCGGTCTAAGAAGACGATGGCCCACGATGGCCCACGGCAGCCTGCAATATGCAACGAAGGCCTACAGTCCGCTATCTCTGGTTTGCCCTCATCCGCCAGAGATAGGCCATGCCCTTTTCAAGCATGCGGAAACGACTCCGCAAGGCAGCATTCGGCGAAAAACTTCGCTTGGTCGTGCAATTTGGCCTTGCAGCTCTAGTCACTAGAGGTCGTAGCCTTGCGTCAAGATATGCAAGGAGCAGGTCATGGCAGCAAATATTCGCGAAAACCGATATCGGGTCGAAGGCATGGATTGTGCTTCCTGCGCATCGAAGATCGACACCGCCGTCAGGCGCATGCCTGGTGTTGAAGATGTCTCGGTTTCCGTTGCCGCGGGCACGATGTCGGTCAAGCATGCCGACGACGGCGATCTTGCCGCGAATATCGTCAGCCGGGTCGGAAAGCTCGGTTACCGGCTGCATCCGATTGCCGCCCACCAGAAGCCCGCGGTTGTCGCCATACACACTTGCTCGGGCGATCACGACCATGACCATCCTCACGATCACGATCACGATCACGATCATGGGCACGGCGACAAGCATGAGAAGCACGCGCATACCAACGACCACGAACATCAGCACAGCCACACCGCGGCCGGGGCAGCTTCATCGCAGCAGCCCAGTTCCCATGCCCATGATCACGGGCCAACGAACGGCCCCTGGTGGCGCTCGGCCAAGGGCCGGCTGACCATCGCCTGTGGTCTGGCTCTGGCCGCCGCCTATGGCCTTGGGCATCTTGTTCCGGCCACCGAGCCCTGGATCTTCACGCTTGCCATGCTGGTCGGCCTGCTGCCGATTGCGCGGCGCGCCTTCGCAGCGGCGACCTCGGGCACGCCGTTCTCGATCGAGATGCTGATGACCATTGCGGCGGTGGGTGCCGTCTTTATCGGCGCGACGGAGGAAGCGGCGATGGTCGTGCTGCTCTTCCTCGTCGGCGAACTGCTGGAAGGCGTCGCCGCCGGCAATGCGCGGGCCAGCATTCAATCGCTGACGGCGCTCGTGCCGAAGTCGGCCTATCTCGAGCGCAGCGGTCGGGTCGATGAGGTCCCGGCGGATAGCCTGGCGGTCGGCGCCGTCATTCTCGTCCGACCCGGCGACCGCGTTCCGGCCGATGGCATCATCCTCTCTGGCGAAAGCGCCGTCGACGAGGCACCGGTCACTGGTGAAAGCACGCCGGTGCACAAGGCAGTGGATGATGCGCTTGTCGCCGGAACGGTGAATGGCGACGGGGCCTTGCGCGTACGCGTCACGGCTGCGGCCTCGGACAATACCATTGCCCGAATCGTGCGGCTCGTCGAGGAGGCGCAGGAGAGCAAGGCGCCGACCGAACGCTTTATCGATCGCTTCTCGCGCTACTATACACCGGCCGTCGTTGTTGTCGCCGCCCTGGTCGCGATCCTTCCGCCACTTCTGGGCAGCGGCGTCTGGAGCGAGTGGGTCTACAAGGGGTTGGCGATCCTGCTGATCGGCTGCCCCTGCGCCTTGGTGATCTCGACTCCGGCTGCGATCGCCGCCAGCCTTTCGGCCGGTGCCCGCCGCGGCCTGCTCCTGAAGGGCGGCGCCGTGCTTGAAAATGTCGGCAAGATCACCGCCGCAGCATTCGACAAGACAGGTACGCTCACCGAAGGCAAACCGCGGGTGACTGATATCGTCGGCTTCGCCCGCGCCGAGAACGAGGTGCTGGGCTTGGCCGCAGCTCTTGAGCAGGGATCGAGCCATCCTCTGGCACGGGCAATCCTGCAGCGCGCCGACGAGCTGAAACTGCAGGTCCCGGGCATCACGACGGTCAAGGCTATCGGCGGCAAGGGTCTTGAAGGCGTCGTTGGCGCCGCCACCCTGTTCCTCGGCTCGCCCCACGCTGCCGATGACCGCGTGCCGATGTCGCCTGATCAGAAGGCGCGCATTGCGGCTCTGAACGACGAGGGCAAGACGGTCTCGGTGCTGATCTCCGGCAATGAGATTATCGGCGCCATCGCCATGCGTGATGAGCCGCGCCCGGATGCGGCAGTCGGCGTCAAGGCGTTGACCGACGCCGGCATTCATGTGGTCATGCTGACTGGCGACAACCGCCGCACGGCGGAGGCGATCGGCCGTCAGTTCGGCATGGAGGTGCGCGCCGAACTGCTGCCGCAGGACAAGCAGCGCATCGTTGGAGAATTGAAGAAATCCGGCTTCAATGTTGCCAAGATCGGAGATGGCATCAATGATGCGCCGGCGCTCGCTGCAGCCGACGTCGGCATCGCCATGGGCGGCGGCACGGACGTGGCGTTGGAGACCGCCGACGCGGCGGTGTTGCACGGCAGGGTCAGCGATGTCGCCGCGATGGTCCGGCTTTCCCGCTCTACAATGCGAAACATTGTCCAGAATATCACTATTGCGCTTGGCCTGAAGGCTGTTTTCCTCGTCACCACGATTGCGGGTATCACCGGTCTGTGGCCGGCCATTCTCGCCGATACCGGCGCCACGGTGCTTGTGACCATGAATGCGCTGCGCCTGCTGCGGCCCGTCCAAACCGCTTGAAGCAAAAGCATAAAACTGAACCGGCGGCATCGAATGCCGCCGGTTTTTTGTTGCGATTACGGCCGATCTGCCTGTGTATATTCACGCTGGACTCTCATCAGCGATCCGGTGAGAGTATAAGGAGATCTCGATTGAGGGCTTCCGTGCCGGGAAATCGATGATAAACTTATACCAAATGGTAAAAAAATCGCCGGCACGGTTTCTGGGAAGAAGACCGAAGCGGGCCAGTTTGGGGATCGTAAGGCCAATATGGACAGTATTGCCATCGAACTGCGTGGGATCGACAAGAGCTTCGGTCCGGTTCACGCCAACAAGAATATCAATCTGAAAGTCCGCAAGGGTACGATCCACGGCGTCATCGGTGAAAACGGTGCGGGAAAATCGACCCTGATGTCGATCCTGTACGGCTTTTACCAGGCCGATAGCGGCGAGATTCACGTCGATGGCAAGCAGGTCTCGATCCGGGATCCGAATGCGGCGATCGCTGCCGGCATCGGCATGGTGCACCAGCACTTCATGCTGGTCGAGAACTTCACCGTTCTCGAAAACGTCATGCTCGGCGCGGAAGAGAGCCAGATCCTCAACAAGGGCATTGCCAAGGCGCGCATCGAGCTGAAGCGGCTGGAGCGCGAATACGCGCTCGAGGTCAATCCGGATGCCGTGATCGAGGAATTGCCTGTCGGCTTGCAGCAGCGCGTCGAGATCCTCAAGGCGCTCTATCGCCGGGCCGATATCCTCATTCTCGATGAGCCCACCGGCGTGTTGACGCCGGCCGAGGCCGATCATCTCTTCCGCGTTCTCGAACAGCTGAAGAGCCAGGGAAAGACCATCATTCTCATTACCCATAAGCTCAGGGAAATCATGGCGATCACCGACGAGGTTTCGGTGATGCGCCGCGGCGAGATGGTGGCAACGCGCACGACGGCGGAAACCTCGGTCGAGGAACTCGCCGAGCTGATGGTCGGCCGCCGCGTGCTGCTGCGCGTCGAAAAGGGCGAGGCCAAGCCCGGCGATGTCAAGCTTTCGGTCAACGGTCTGACCGTCAAGGACGGCCGCGGCGTCACCATGGTCGACAATGTGTCGTTCAACCTTAGGGCCGGCGAGATCGTCGGCATTGCCGGCGTCGCCGGCAATGGCCAGTCGGAACTCCTGGAGGCGATCTCCGGTATCCGCCGTGCCGTTTCCGGCGAGGTGCACCTCAATGGCAAGCCGATCGACGTCACCGGCCATGCCGACCCCAAGGAGCTGCGCGATCGTGGCCTCGCTCATGTGCCGGAAGACCGGCACCACGTCGGCCTAGTGCTGAAATTCGAGGAATGCGAAAACGCCATCCTCGGCTATCACCATGACAAGCGCTACCTCAACGGCGTCTTCCTGAATGTCGACGCCATCCGCAAGGATGCCGAGCAGCGGATCGCCGAATACGACATCCGTCCGCCGAACGCCCGGCTGAAGACCGCGAATTTCTCCGGCGGCAATCAGCAGAAGATCGTTCTCGCCCGCGAGATGGAGCGGGGGCCGGACGTGCTGATCATCGGCCAGCCCACCCGCGGCGTCGATGTCGGCGCCATCGAATTCATCCACAAACGGATCATCGAGATGCGCGACCAGGGCAAGGCTGTCCTGCTTGTTTCCGTCGAACTCGATGAGATCCGCGCCCTGTCGGACCGTATCCTGGTCATGTTTGCCGGCCGTGTCGTCGGCGAGCGCGATCCCGATGCGACCGAGGGCGAGCTGGGCCTGCTGATGGCCGGCGTCGAAGGCCGCAAGGAGGCCGCAGAATGAGCAATCCCTATGCAAAGCTTCCAGGTTGGGTCGAATACGGCCTCGTCCCGCTGGTCAATCTCGCCGTCGCGTTTCTGGTTGCCGGCCTCGTGGTTCTGCTCGTCGGCGAAAATCCGTTCGAGGCGGCCTATCACCTGATCAACGGTGCCTTCGGTCGCGGCGAATATATCGGCTTCACGCTCTACTACGCCACCACCTTCATCTTCACCGGCCTTGCGGTCGCGGTCGCATTCCATGCCGGGCTTTTCAACATCGGCGGCGAGGGCCAGGCCTATGTCGGCGGCATCGGGGTCGCGCTCGCGTGCCTCTGGCTCGACCAGACGATGCCGTGGTTTGTGGTCTTCCCGCTGGCGATCATCGGTTCGGCCGCTTTCGGCGCTGCCTGGGCGTTTCTGCCCGGCTGGCTGCAGGCCAAGCGCGGCAGCCACATCGTCATCACCACGATCATGTTCAATTTCATCGCGTCGAGCCTGATGGTCTATCTGCTGACGCGGGTGTTGAAGCCGCTCGGCTCGATGTCGCCGCAGACGCGCACCTTCGCCGAAGGCGGTCAGTTGCCCAAGCTCGATTGGCTTCTGGGGATCTTCGGGCTCGATATCGGCACGGCGCCATTCAACGTTTCGTTCCTGCTGGCCCTTGTCGCGGCCTTCGGCGTCTGGCTCCTGATCTGGCGCACCAAGCTCGGTTACGAGATGCGCACCATGGGCCACAGTCCGTCGGCCGCGCGATATGCCGGCATGAGCGAGAGCCGCATCACCGTCATCACCATGATGATCTCCGGCGCGCTTGCCGGCATGATGGCGCTCAACCCGATCATGGGTGAGCAGGGCCGCATGCAGCTTGATTTTGTCCAGGGTGCAGGCTTCGTCGGCATCGCCGTCGCCCTCATGGGCCGCTCGCATCCGGCAGGCATCATCCCGGCGGCCGTTCTCTTCGGCGTGCTCTACCAGGGTGGGGCGGAGATCTCGTTCGAAATGCCGTCGATCTCGCGCGACATGATCGTCATCATCCAGGGCCTCGTCATTCTGTTTGCTGGCGCCCTTGAAAACATGTTCCGGCCGGCGATCACCCGGTTGTTTTCCACATCCAGCCGGCGCGCCGCGGTCGTTGCCCAGACCAAGGGAGCTTGAAGCCATGGATTTCTTCCACGTCATCGTGGTGCTCCTCGAGTCCACCATCCGCGTCTCCGTTCCGCTGATCTTCGCAGCCCTCGCCGGTCTCTTCACCGAGCGTGCCGGTATCTTCGATATCGGCCTTGAAGGAAAAATGCTGGGCGCCGCCTTTGCCGCCGGCGCGGTCGCAGCGATCACCCAATCCGTCTGGCTGGGACTGCTTGCGGGCATCCTCATCTCGATCGCCCTGTCCCTTGTCCACGGCTATGCGTCGATCACCCAGCGCGGCAACCAGATCGTCTCCGGCGTTGCCATCAACTTCATCGTCGCGGGTTCCACCGTCATCCTCGGTGAGGCCTGGTTCCGTCAGGGCGGGCGCACGCCGGCACTGGCCGAAGGTGCAAGGTTCCAGACGATCACTTTTCCCTTCGCGGACGCCATTCGCGATGTTCCCTTCATCGGGCCGATCTATGCCGATCTGCTCTCCGGGCATTTCATCCTGACCTATGTGGCCTTCGCCATGGTGCCGCTCAGCTGGTGGATCCTCTACCGCACCCGCTTCGGCCTGCGGCTCCGTGCGGTCGGGGAGAACCCGGGTGCCGTCGACACCGCCGGCATTTCGGTGGTCTGGATGCGGTACCGCGCCGTCATCTGCTGCGGCATCCTGTGTGGCTTTGCCGGCGCCTACCTGTCGCTGGCGATGACCGCCGGCTTCGTCAAGGGCATGACCGCCGGCAAGGGCTACATCGCGCTTGCAGCGCTGATTTTTGCCAAATGGCGGCCATTCAACATCATGCTTGCCTGCCTGCTGTTCGGCTTCCTCGATGCGTTTGCGATCCGCCTGCAGGGCAATCCCCTGCCGCTGATCGGCCAGGTGCCGGTGCAGCTGATGCAGGCATTGCCCTATATTCTCACCGTCATCTTGCTTGCCGGCTTCATCGGCAAGGCAATCCCGCCGAAGGCCGGCGGTGTCCCCTATGTGAAGGAGCGGTAAGGCTATGGAAAACGAACTCTTCGAAGCCGCACGCGAAGCGATGGCCAAGGCGCATGCGCCCTATTCCAAGTTTCCGGTGGGCGCCGCGATCCGTGCGGAAGACGGCCATATCTACACCGGCGCCAACATTGAAAACCTCTCCTTCCCGGAAGGCTGGTGTGCCGAGACCACGGCCATCAGCCACATGGTCATGGCCGGCCAGCGCAAGATCATGGAAGTCGCCGTTATCGCCGAGAAGCTGGCGCTCTGCCCGCCTTGCGGCGGGTGCCGGCAACGGCTTGCGGAGTTTTCCGGCGCCAGCACGCGCATCTACCTCTGCGACGAGACGGGCGTGAAGAAGACGCTCGCCCTGTCCGATCTGCTACCGCACAGCTTCGAGACCGAGATCCTCGGATGAGCAGCGCTGCTGAATTCCTGAGGGGCAGGCTCGGCGGCCTGGCTCCCCGCTATGGTATTGTCCTTGGTTCAGGGCTTGGGACGCTCGTCGAAGCGGTCAGTAACCCGACACGCATTTCCTATGCCGACATCCCGGGTTTTCCCGTCAGCAGCGTTTCTGGCCATGCCGGCGAACTCGTCGCAGGTTTGCTCGGCGCCGTCCCGGTCGTCATGCTGTCCGGCCGGGTGCATTACTACGAGAGCGGCGATGCCAACGCGATGCGCGTGCCGCTGCAGACGCTGAAGAAACTCGGCGTCGAAAATCTCGTGCTCACAAACTCCGCTGGCTCGCTGCGTGATGATCTGCCGCCGGGTTCGGTCATGCGGATCTCGGATCACATCAACTTTTCCGGATTCAATCCACTGATTGGCGTCGAAAGCGACGATCGCTTCGTCGGCATGACCAACGCCTATGACACCGAGCTTGCGACGCGCATGCGGCGCGCGGCCGACCGGATGGGCATTCCGCTGCAGGACGGCGTTTACATGTGGTTCTCCGGGCCGAGCTTTGAAACGCCAGCGGAAATTCGCATGGCGCGCGTGCTCGGCGCCGATGCGGTCGGCATGTCGACCGTGCCGGAAGTCATTCTCGCGCGCTTCCTCGGCCTCAAGGTTGCTGCAGCGTCGGTGATCACCAATTTCGGCGCGGGCATGACGGGCGGCGAACTCAGCCATCACGAGACGAAGGACATGGCGCCGGTCGGCGGCAAACGCCTGGCCGCCATTCTCAAGGAGATGATTTCCACGGACGCGGCGGTTCAGTGACCATGCTTCCCCAGGAGATCATCCGCCGCAAGAGAAACGGCGAGCGCCTCGAGGCGGCAGATATCACGGGCTTCGTCCGCGGCCTTTCCGATGGTTCGATCTCGGAGGGTCAGGTCGCTGCCTTCGCTATGGCTATCTGGTTTTCGGGCATGAGCCGGGACGAGACGGTGGCGCTGACGCTCGCCATGCGCGATTCCGGCGAAACCCTCGACTGGAGCAGCATCGGCCGACCCATTGTCGACAAGCATTCCACCGGAGGCGTCGGCGACAACGTCTCGCTGATGCTTGCCCCGATAGTCGCAGCATGCGGTTTGGCCGTGCCGATGATCTCGGGACGGGGATTGGGGCACACGGGCGGCACGCTCGACAAACTCGAATCCATACCCGGCTATGATATTCAGCCGTCTGCTGCGCTATTCCGAAAGACGGTCGACGAGGTCGGCTGCGCCATCATCGGCCAGACCGCCAATCTGGCGCCCGCCGACAAGCGGCTCTACGCCATCCGTGACGTGACGGCGACCGTCGATTCAGTTCCGCTGATTACCGCATCGATCCTTTCCAAGAAGCTTGCCGCCGGGCTGCAGTCGCTGGTGCTCGACGTCAAGCTCGGCAATGGCTCGTTCATGGGCGATGCTGGCGAAGCCGAGGCACTCGCCCGGTCGCTAGTTGATGTCGCCAATGGTGCCGGCGTTCGCACGTCGGCATTGCTGACGGATATGAACGAGCCCTTGGCCGATGCGGCTGGAAACGCGCTTGAAATCCGGAACTGCGTCGCCTTTCTCAAGGGCGAGAAAAGCGGCACCCGCCTTGAAACCGTGGTCATGGCTTTCGCCGCGGAGATGCTCGTCGCGGCCGGTGTGGCAGTCGACCCGGTAGCCGGCGAAGCATTGGCGCGCACGGCGCTTGCAAACGGTGCAGCGCTTGAGCGTTTCGCCAGGATGGTTTACGCGCTCGGTGGTCCCGCCGATTTCGTCGAGCGTCCCGAACAGCACTTGGCGCCTGCCCCAGTTATCCTTCCGGTGGAAGCAGAAAGAGACGGCTATCTACAATCCTGCCGGACCCGTGACCTTGGCATGGCCGTCATCGCTCTGGGTGGCGGTCGGACACATCCGAACGACAGGATCGATCATCGGGTCGGCTTTGCCGAGCTGAAACCGTTGGGAACGCGAGTTGCCGAGGACGAACCGATCGCCTTCGTCCATGCGGCGGACGAGACCGCGGCCGAACATGCGCGGCAAGAGCTGCTGGCGCTCTATACGATCGCCGACGCTCAGCCTGAGGTGCGCTCGCCAATCCTTTCAAGGATCACCTGACCAGATGCAGCGCGCCGTTTTCGACGCGGTAGGACGATAGTCGGCCGAGGAAGCTCATGCCGACGAGCATGCCGGCAAGCGCCTTGTCGGGCAGCACCAGGGCGTCGACGTCGCGCAACGATATGCCGCCGATTTCGACCCTCGTCAGCTTGGCCCGCGCTGCATCGACATCGCCATTGGCCGTTCGAACGCGTGCGTTGAAAGTAAGCGCTCCGGCAGACAGGCCGAGCCTGCGCGCGGTCGAGACATTGATCGCGATGGTGCTGGCGCCGGTATCGACCATGCCCCGTTCGGTGCGGCCGTTGATGCGGAACGCTCCGAAGAAATGGCCCGAGCGGTCGGCTTCGAGCACCACGCCTTTTCCCGAAGCATATTTCGCCGTCGTTGCCGGAAGGGAGTTGTTCACCGCCGGTTTGTCCGTGGCGGCAGTCTCAGCGTTCGAGAGATAGGAACTCGCGAGGTCAGGAATGACCAGGGCCGCAATAGCGATACCGCCGGCGAATGTCAGCAGACGGACGAACATGGCCTGACCTCCCGCGCATCGGGCCGCAGACGCCCGCGCCGATGAAGTCCAGTAGAGCAGGGGATGGCTAATGCGATACAAAAAAGCCGCCGGTTTGCCGGCGGTTTTTCATCAATTTTGCGCTCTGGTTAAGAAACGGAAAATTACTTGGTTCCATACATGCGGTCGCCGGCATCGCCGAGCCCGGGCATGATGTAGCCGAGTTCGTTCAGGTGGCTATCGATCGACGCCGTGAAGATCGGCACATCGGGGTGGGCGGCCTGGAAATTGCGAATGCCTTCGGGCGCTGCGAGCAGGCAGAGGAAGCGCAGGTTCTTCGCGCCACGTTCCTTCAGCTTGTCGATTGCTGCGATCGAGGAGTTGCCGGTCGCAAGCATTGGATCGACGACGATGATCAGGCGCTCGGACAGGCTTTCGGGCGCCTTGAAATAATACTCTACCGGCTTCAGCGTCTCGTGGTCGCGATAGACGCCGATATGGGAAACGCGGGCCGACGGCACGAGTTCGAGCATGCCTTCAAGCAGGCCGTTGCCGGCGCGCAGGATCGAAGCGAAAACGAGCTTCTTGCCTTCGAGCACCGGTGCGTCGATCGCCTGCATCGGCGTCTCGATGCGCTCCATCGTCAGTTCCAGATCGCGCGTCACCTCGTAGCAGAGCAGCGTCGAGATTTCCCGAAGCAGCCGCCGAAAACCGGCGGTCGAGGTTTCCTTCTTGCGCATGATGGTCAGCTTGTGTTGCACAAGCGGATGATCAATCACTGTAACGCCGTCCATGGCCACCTTCCCCGAAGTTTATGTATCCGCCCTTTTTCCATGGAATGCTCCGCGGCCGCAAGGGCGTTGGGCGGCTCGTTGTGTTCATCCCCAACCGCGACCACCCGCGCTACGGCATAATTCCTTAAATCGGAATCGATTTAAGGAGAAAATTATGCAGCAAGCTTAAAGCGCTACCGCGTCCTTAACGCGTCAAATTTGACGCGCGGCGCTGTAGGTGAACGCAAGGCTCGGTCAGATTAGGGCAAGCAGTTTCTGGCGGGTCGACTCGTCGACGAAAGCCGCCTGGATCGCCGTCCTAGTCATGCTATTGATGTCGTCGTCGCCGAACCCCATCACCGAAGAAGCTATGTCATATTCCTGGGCTAGCGAAGTGTGGAAGAAGGGCGGGTCGTCGGAATTGAGCGTCACCCGCACCCCGGCGCCATGCAGCGTCCGCAAGGGGTGCGAGGCGAAGTCCGGGAAGACCTGCAGGGAAATGTTGGATCCGGGGCAGACCTCCAGAACGACGCCGTCGTCGGCAAGCCGCTTGACGAGATCGGCGTCTTCGATCGCCCGCACGCCGTGGCTGATGCGCGACGGCCTGATATGGTCGAGCGCATCGCGCACACTGAAGGCGCCGGAAAGCTCGCCTGCGTGAATGGTCAAACCCAGGCCGGCGTCACGGGCGATATCGAATGCCCGGGCAAAATCGGCGACGCGGTGCATGCGCTCCTCACCCGCCAGATTGAAGCCGGTGACCAGCGCATGGTCTCTCCTGGCGGCAAATTCGGCCGTCTTGGCGACCGATTCCGGCCCGAGATGACGGATGCCGGTTATCAGCATGCGCGATTCGATCCCGGTCTTTGCCTTGGCGGCCTCCATGCCGGCGGCAAGCCCCTCAAGATAAGCGTCGGCCCCGAGGCCGATCGTGTTGCCGTGATCCGGCGAGACGATGATCTCGCTGTAGATCGTTCCGACCTCCGCCAGTTCCGTCAGATAGGCTTCGGCCAGAAGTGCATAGTCTTCCTGCGTGCGAAACAGCGAGGCGACACTGTCGTAGCACTTCACGAAGCTGGTAAAGTCTGTCCAGACATAGGCTCGGTCGGCGATGATCTCGCTGGTGTCGAGCCCGTACTTCTCCGCCTGCAGCAGCGCCAATTCCGGCGGTGTCGCGCCCTCGATGTGGCAGTGCAGTTCCGCCTTCTTCAGATGTGCGGTCAAATGAGGCTTCTCCCATGTAGGCCGGGTGCGATCCCGAGATGTCTGGCGACCGTTTCGCCGATATGCGCAAAGGTATTGGCAACGCCGAGCGAACGGCTGCGCACAGCCGGGCCGAACATCAGCACCGGCACGCGCTCGCGCGTGTGGTCCGTTCCGCGCCAGGTCGGGTCGCAGCCATGGTCTGCCGTGAGAATGACGATATCGCCGGGTTTCAGCCGCCGGTCGAGATCGGGCAATCGTGCGTCGAAGGCTTCAAGCGCCGCGGCATAGCCGGCGACATCGCGGCGGTGGCCGAAGAGCATGTCGAAGTCGACGAAGTTGGTGAAGACGAGGTCGCCATCCTCCGCCTCGTCGATCGCCGCCAGGCTGGCGTCGAAGAGCGCCATGTTGCCGTCCGCCTTGGTCAGCTTCGTCACGCCCTGATGGGCGAAGATGTCGCCGATCTTGCCGATCGCATGCACGGTGCGCCCCGCTTGCGCCAGCCGGTCGAGGACCGTCGGCTCGGGCGGCAGCACCGAGTAGTCGCGCCGGTTGCCGGTGCGGGCAAAGGTCTGCGCGTTGTGGCCGATGAAGGGACGGGCGATAACGCGGCCGATATTGTAGTCGTCGAGCAGGCGCCGGACGACCTGGCAGAATTCTAGCAGGCGCTCCAGGCCGAAGGTGTGCTCGTGGGCGGCGATCTGAAAGACGCTGTCCGAGGAGGTGTAGCAGATCGGCTTTCCCGTTCGCATATGCTCCTCGCCGAGGCGCGCGATGATATCAGTACCGGAGGCATGGCAGTTGCCGAGAATGCCGGGAATGTCGCCCTCGCGGCAGATCGCTTCGACCAGTTCGGCGGGAAACGCGTCGCCCTCGGCCGAGAAATAGCCCCAATCGAACGTGACCGGCGTTCCGGCGATCTCCCAATGACCGGATGGCGTATCCTTGCCGCGCGAGACTTCGCTGGCAGCGCCATAGGCACCGTAGACCCGGCCCGGAACCGGCATGCCAATAGGCACGCGGCCCGTGGCCAATTTCGCCGCATGCACGAGCCCGAGCGCAGACATGTTGGGAAGGTGCAGCGGGCCTTCGCGCACACCGGCGCGATCTGCGGCGCCCGTCGCGCAAAACTCGGCGATGTGACCAAGCGTGTCGGCACCCAGGTCGCCATAGGTTTCGGCATCCGGCGCACCGCCTATACCGAAGGAATCGAGGACAAAGAGAAACGCGCGCGCCATGAAAGTTCCGGTAAGCCGAAGCGCGGGGCAGGGCCTGCGTTCCGGTGCTGCAACGAGCGCGGACGCAGATGCCGCCAGCGCAATCCCGAAGGAATACCGCCGGCGACGCCGCAATGCAATTGGCCTCGACTACAGCGCTGCGCGTCTTATTAGACGCGCAAAGGTCGCTGTAGTACTTTGAATGGCTGCATGTTTTGATCCTTAAATCGGATAGGATTTAAGGAAACATGCAGTGGCCCCGGTCAGCAATCCGGGCACTTTATGGTTTCGGCCTGGCGTGAGCGGAAATACGCGGTTTTGGACAAATCTACGGTGTTCGTGCTGGATGCAAGGCTCGGCGCGAACAGCAACAGTCCATGCTCCACGATCAGCTCCGTACGGATGACGAAGGCCGTGGTCGCCGTAAACTGGCTCGGAACGGTGGTGGTCGAGTTGACGGCATACGGCACCGCGCCGTTTTGGTCGCGCGACCAGACGACGGTTCCCGTGTTCGTTCCGCTGACCTCGATGCCGGTAATCTTGAGCGTGTATTTTGAACCTTCGTACGGGGCAAGGATGCTTTTCACCACATTCGACATGTTTCCCAAATAGGTCTTGTTGACCTCGCTTTGCTGGGAAACCAGATCGGCAACGGCGCTGGCGGCACGCGCAGCCTTGCCGGCTACGGTAAAGCCGAGCGATAATTCGAATGCGCCGACGTAAATCATGATCAGCAGCGGCGTGACGATGGCAAATTCGACACCGCCAAGCCCGCCCCGGTCTTTGAGCAGCGAGCGGAAGCTTGCGAAGGTCAGGCGGATTGCCGTCATCCAGTGCATCGCTAAAGTCTTCACGACGCGCCTCACTCGTTTTCTGTGCGGAAAGTGGTTGTGGAAACCATGAGATAGTCTTTAGGCATGCTGGATCCGGCCGGGCGCAGGTTGGTCACAAATGGCCTGATGAGATCGGTCATCACACTCCAGCGATAATACGCGCGCATGACGTTGAAGGAGCCGGGTCCGCCCGGCGCAAACTTCAGGTCGGCTGTCTTGAGATCCGACGACGACGACGAGGGGTCCATTCGCGGGATGAGCACCGGGAATTTGGTGAGATCGGTGACACTTCTGACGTCGATATAGAGCTTCGAGGCTTGGGCAGCCTCCGTCGCCGAGCACGTCAACATCACCGAGATTTCCTCGCAGAATGCCTGGCGAAACTTTGTCTCGTCCATATCAGTCGCCGTCTTGCCACGGTTGAAGGTGATCTCGCCGGTCCGGATCTTTCGCGCCATCGTTTCCGTGGCGTTTGCCAGCAGCTGGTCGCCGTAGAAGGCGGCGAATGTTTCGATGGAGGCGAAAATCACCATAAAGAAGGGAAGAGCCAGTATCGCGAACTCAATGCTCGCGGTGCCCTTTCTGTCGCGCCGGAAACGCCTCAATAAGCCCCTTGTGGGCTTTGCGGCCTTTTGGGGCTGCAGTGTTTCCTGCTCGATGCTCATCGCGCCGTCCCATCATGTTACGCCTGACGGAGACACAAAGTAGGGAGTAACTATTGATATTTCGTTGGCGATAATCGCGGGTATTTTAGTGAATTTCCAGTGTTTCTCGCAGTTTGCTCAGCTCCCACCACTTGCGGTTTTGCGCTCCACATGCCGCTCGCAACTTGGCGTACAGGAAAGGACTGTGCGCGACGTCTGTCGATAGACGCGCAGAGTGTTTGCTTCGTCGATCGACACGAGAATTTGCTCGTCGACGATGGCGTTTCCGTCCTGATCGAGGATGACAAGATTCGTCGTGCCGAAGCTGCGGCCGGTAATGACGATCGTGCGGGCGTCGGCCACCGTCGCATCTGCAACTTCCGCGTTGCCGATGATGACTTTGGCGACCGGCCGGTCGAGCTTGAGCACCCGTGCATGGTCCATGTAGACGCGCATCATATCGTCCTGCGCGCTTGCGGCCGACGCCGCCATCAGCGAAAGCATGCCGAGGATCGTGAGTGTCAGCGTGGCGGTCCGGTTGGCCGCGAGGGGCAAAATCATGGCAGGTCCCTGAGATGGCATTCGCCCCATCATCGGCACTCTTGGTGAATGAATCGTTAAGTCGGGTCGGCGCATCCTAAGCCGGCACATTTCCTATTCGCTTACCCAAAAATCAGCGGTGGGCCGTTAATCTTTTGGTAGCTGTCTTCCTTAAGCCGATAGCAATTCGCCAGGACTAGGTTGAGCTCATCCGATCAACGGCAACAGTTGGCGGACGTGCTGAACAACAATCGTGAAGTTAGGAGAATCATCATGAAGAAGATTTTTGCCCGTCTGATGAAGGACGAGTCCGGCGCAACCGCCATCGAATACGGCCTGATCGCCGCTCTGATTTCGGTTGCGCTTATCGGTGGAGCGACGGCGTTGGGCGACAAGCTGAACACGCAGTTCACCAACCTCGGCTCGTACATGAAGGTTACCCCGGCTCCTTGATCACTGCCTCTTTCTCTGAGGGCAAGGCGAGGTTCCGCCGGCGATCAGCTTAAAGTGCGGGGCCGCCCTCCAGTGGGGCGGCCTTATCTTTGCTGCAAGCAGCAAAATGGACTTTTGTGTGCTGGCTGGAAGGCCAGGAAACGTATTCCGCAAACGATGGAACGTCGCAGTGGCGAATTTATGAGTTCCACTCGAGGAGACGACCGGTGATCGTGGCTGCTATCTTCGTAGTTTTTCCGTTTTGTCTGGCGTTGTCCGCTTTCTCCGACGCCTTTACGATGACGATTCCAAATCGGGTGCCGATCGTTCTGATTGCGACCTTCACCATCGTTGCGCCCCTTGCTGGGCTCGGCATCCCGGAAATCGCGCTCCACATTGCCACAGCCCTTACCGTATTCGGCTTATGCTTCTGTCTCTTTGCACTCGGAACCATGGGTGGCGGTGACGCCAAACTTCTGACCGCTTGCGCCCTATGGTTTGGGGCCAACAGTTCGCTATTGGAATTCTTGCTTTCAGTCTCACTGTTTGGCGGCGTGTTGACCGTTGCGATCCTGTTCCTCAGGGCGCATGAAGATTTCATCCTGCCCTCGCGAATTCCGATGCCGCGGCTATTGTTTACGGCCACAAAGATTCCATACGGGATAGCGATCGCGGCCGGCGGTTTTGTTGCCTACCCCTCGTCACCATTGGTGCGAATGGCGTTATCCAGTCTCCATTGAACTGGCGATCCGAGTTTTGACATGTGCCGCCGCAAGTGTTCGCCACGTGCAGTAAGCGGCCTATGCCGACGGTAGGCGATTATTAACCATACCCGTAAGCGGCTTATTAACTATAATTACACCAATTCCTGATCAACCTGACGCCAGCATATCTGCGGGGCTCAGAAACGATCATGAAACCGGTTCGCATCATCATACTGGCGGTGGCCGTCGCCTCGGCGGCGATGGCCGGGTTGTTGGCGATGAAGCTGACCCGTGGTCCCTCGCCACAAATGGCGGAGCCACTGATCGAGCGAGCGCCGACCGTCAATGTCCTTGTTGCGAGCAAGAGCTTGCCCGTCGGGTCGCGCTTAGGTGGCGATGCGGTCCATTGGATGGCATGGCCCAAGGACGGTGTCGTCGAGGGGCTCATCACCGAAGAAAATCGTCCCTCTGCCATTGAAGATCTGACCGGCGCAGTCGTTCGCCTGCCGATCTTTAACGGCGAGCCCGTGCGCAGCGAGAAGGTCGCGGACTCCTCCAGCCGAATCATGTCGTCGCTATTGCCTGCTGGCAAGCGCGCCGTTGCCACAGAGATCACCGTGGCGACCGGCGCCGGCGGCTTCATCCTGCCCAATGACCGCGTCGACGTCATCATGGTCCGTAAATCGGACGGCGATCTCTACCTGACGGAAACCGTGCTCAGCAATGTTCGCGTGCTGGCGATCGATCAGCAGGTCGAGGAGAAGGATGACGGCTCAAAATCCGTTGTCGGTACCACGGCGACGCTGGAACTGACGCCGGATCAATCAAAGGTCATGACTGTCGCGCAGCAAATGGCTGAACGCATCTCACTTGCCCTTCGCAGTGTCGCGGATGCTCAAGAATCCGATACGAACGCTGCGGATTACCTTCTGAGTGGCGATGGCCAGCCCAGCATCCAGGTCATCAAGTCGGGCTCGATCGTCAAGAACGACGGTGCCATCAGCCAAGGCCAGCAACAATGAGCGATCGAGCGGAGCGCAGGGTGAAGCGGAGCGGGAACAAATTTCGGACGTCTGTTGCAGCCGGTCTGTCGTTTTGCCTGACATTCTCGGGCATGGCGCTGCCAACGCTCCCGTTCGCCCATGCGGCCGCCTCGTCGGTCGTCAGGATCGTTGAAAGCGGGCCCGGGGTGAAGAAGAAGATCAGCCTGGGGCTGAACAAGGCCGTCGTCGTCGATCTACCGGCCGATGCCCATGATATTCTCGTCGCCGACCCATCGCTCGCCGATGCCGTCACGCGCACGTCCAGGCGTATCTATCTCTTTGGAAAATCCGTTGGGCAGACCAACATTTTTGTCTTCGGGCCGAATGGCGAAGAGATCGTCAGTCTTGACGTCGAGGTTGAGCGCGACATCGCCAATCTGCAGTCAAACCTGCGTCGTTTCATTCCCGATGCCGAAATCAACGTTGAGATCATCTCCGACAACATCGTGCTGACGGGTACCGTGCGCACACCGCTCGATTCGACGCGAGCCGTCGATCTCGCCAAGGCCTTCCTGCAGGGCGGTGAAGCGACGACACGCAACATCACTGCGCAGGGAAACAATGGTGATGCCGATATCTTTGCCGAGGATCGGCAGGTCTCGCAGATTGTCAACCTGTTGACCATCGAAGGTGACGATCAGGTCACGCTGAAGGTGACGGTTGCCGAAGTGAGCCGCCAGGTCTTGAAGCAATTGGGCTTCAACGGGCGTGTAGGAGACGGCGAGAGCGGTATCGGCTTCCGCAATCCTGCAAACCTCGGTGATGCGATCAGTGTCGGCGCAAACGCGCTGATCAAGGGATCCATCGGCGGAACGACGATCTCGAGCTACATCAATGCGATGGAGCAAGCCGGTGTCATGCGCACACTGGCCGAACCCACCTTGACGGCAATTTCGGGACAAGAGGCCAATTTCTATGTCGGCGGGGAATTTCGGCTCGGCGGCACCCAGGAAGTCAAGGTCGACGACAAAACCGGCGACCCAACGGTTACGCGTGAGATCAACGACGTCGAATATGGAATTCGCCTGAACTTCAAGCCGGTCGTCCTGGGACCGGGCCGTATCAGTCTGCAGATCGAAACCAACGTTTCCGAGCCGACCTATGAGGGCTCGATCGTCACCGGCAACGGCTTCACCTCTGTCCCTGGCAACACCTTCCTCGGCATCCGCAGGCGCGAGGCGTCGACCAGTGTCGAGCTTCCCTCGGGCGGCTCTATCGTCATCGCCGGCCTCGTGCAGGACAATATCCGTCAGGCAATGTCCGGCCTGCCGGGTGCATCGAAAATCCCGGTCCTCGGAACGCTCTTCCGCAGCAAGGATTTCGTGCGCAACGAAACCGAACTTGTCATCATTGCGACGCCCTACCTCGTGCGCCCGGTTGCCAGAAGCGCGATCGCCAGGCCCGACGACAATTTCAACCCTGCCAATGATCTCGACAGCTTCTTCCTTGGTCGCGTGAACCGCATCTACGGGCGCCCGGAAGCATCCGCACCGGCGGGTCAGTACCATGGCAATGTTGGCTTCATCTACAAATAGGGCTGGGTCATGCAAACGCGAAGCAGCTTCCACGAGAATTCTGAAAGGCCGAGTGCCATGTCCCTCAACAGATCCGGAGTTCCCGTCCGTCATTTGCGGCGTGCTGCAATCCTCCTCGTGGCTGCCGGGCTGCTTGTCGGCTGCGGCACCAAGGATAATCTTTCGACGGGCTCTATCCCCGATGATTACCGGACACGGCATCCGATCGTGCTTGCCGAGGGCGAGCGTACGATCGATATCCCCATTGCCTCCGGTGACCGTCGGCTGACGCAAGGCACGCGCGACGTCATCAGCGGCTTTGGTGCCGATTATCGCAATTCATCGACCGGTGTCGTCCAGATCATGCTGCCGCGTGGCTCGGCAAACAGCCACGCCGCGCAGGCCATGCGCAAGGAGATCCGCGGCGTTCTCGTCGCCGCCGGCGTTCCCGCGAAGCGACTGATCGAGGCCGGCTACGAGGCCGGTCCCATGGGTGATGCCGCTCCGGTTCGCTTGAGCTATGTGGCGATCACCGCCCAGACCGGTCCCTGTGGCGAGTGGCCGGAGGACGTTGCACTCAACACGATCCAGAACCGCAACTACTATAATTTCGGCTGCGCGTCGCAATCCAATCTGGCGGCCCAGATCTCCAATCCGACCGATCTGCTCGGCCCGCGCCAGATGTCGCCGATCGATGCGGAGCAGCGCGGCCAGGTCATCACGGACTGGCGCGGAACCGAAAAGAGTGACGGACCCGTCATCATCGTCAATTGATATCGTTGGGATCAGCAGATGAGCACCATTGAGTACAGGATCGAAACGGGGGCCGGGGCGGGCGATTCCGTTTTCGATACGGTTCAACCGGGCGACCTCGAGCAGGTCCGTCCGCTGCCGCGCATTTCTATCCATGCCTTTTGCGAAAGCGAGGCGATGCAGCGGCTGATGGAGCGTTGCGGCCAGGACCGCCGCATGGCGAAGGTCAGCCTGCGCATCAACAGTGGCGGCATCGATGCTGCGGCAAACATGTTTGCGACGGTGTCGACGCCCAATCTGATTATCCTGGAAACGTCGACAGAACCGCGGTCGCTGCTGACGGAACTCGCGCCATTGGCTGCGGTCTGCGACCCCAGCACCAAGGTCGTTCTCATCGGCAAACACAACGATATCGCTCTTTATCGCGATCTCATCCGCAACGGCATTTCCGAGTATATGGTCGCGCCGGTGGCGATGCCGGATATTCTGTCGGCGGTTTCATCGATTTTCGTCGATCCCGACGCCGAGCCGCTGGGGCGCAGCCTGGCCTTTATCGGCGCCAAGGGCGGCAGCGGTTCCTCGGCCATCGCGCACAATTGCGCCTGGGGCATTTCTAACCTTTTTTCGACCGAAACCATTCTTGCCGATCTCGACCTGCCCTACGGCACGGCCAATATCGATTTCGATCAGGACCCGCCAACGGGTATCTCGGAAGCGGTTTTCGCACCGGAGAGGCTCGACGAGGTCTTTCTCGATCGTCTTCTGACCAAATGCTCCGAGCATCTTTCGCTGCTGGCGGCGCCGTCGATGCTGGATCGCGCCTATGACTTCGAGGGTGGCGCCTTTCATCCGATCCTCGAGATCTTGCAACGCAGTGCACCCGTTTCGGTGCTCGACATCCCGCATATGTGGACGGAATGGACGCGCGCGGTTCTCGGCGAAGCCGATGAGATCGTGATCACAGCCGTGCCGGATCTCGCAAGTCTTCGCAACACGAAGAACCTGCTCGATGCCTTGAAGAAGCTTCGGCCGAACGACAAGCAACCTCATCTCATCTTGAATCAGGTGGGCATGCCGAAGCGTCCGGAGATTGCGGTGAGCGAATTCTGCGAGTCGCTGGAAATCGAAGCGGCCGCTATCATCCCGTTCGACGCCGTTCTCTTCGGCAACGCGTCGAACAGCGGCCGCATGATTGCGGAGATAGACAAAAAATCCGCCGCCGCCGAAACCTTCTCCCAACTCGCGCACCTGCTGACCGGCCGTGCGTCGATGAAGAAGGCGCGACGCGGCGGCCTCGGGAAGATGCTCGCGGCGCTGGGCAAGAAATAGACCACGCATACCGCATAATTCCTTAAGTCGGATTCGATTTAAGAAGAAAATTATGCAGCAAATCTAAAGTGTTACAGCGTCCTTAGCGCGTCATGTTTGACACGCGGCGCTGTACAACGGACGGATCAGGAACATGTTCGGCAAACGCGGAAACGAAGGCTTCGGCAAGAGCGGCACGACAGGTGCTGCTCTGCCGCCGATCGTCCCTGCCACGCAAGCGGCCGTCATCGCCCACGTGCCGGTGCTTGGCGATGCTCAAGCACCGGCGTCGCGTCCGCAATCGCCAGCTCCGGCACAAAGAAAGCGACCCGCCCGCAACGAGGACTACTACGATACGAAGTCGCAGGTTTTCTCCGCGCTGATCGATACGATCGATCTGTCGCAGCTGGCCAAGCTAGATACGGAAAGCGCACGCGAAGAAATTCGCGATATCGTCAATGACATCATCACGATCAAGAACTTCGCGATGTCGATCTCCGAGCAGGAGGAACTGCTCGACGATATCTGCAATGACGTCCTTGGCTATGGACCGTTGGAGCCGTTGCTCGCGCGCGATGATATTGCCGATATCATGGTCAATGGTGCCGGTCAGACCTTCATCGAAGTGGGCGGCAAGACGATCGAATCCGAAGTCCGATTCCGTGACAATGCCCAGCTCCTGTCGATTTGCCAGCGGATCGTCGGACAGGTGGGGCGGCGCGTCGACGAATCCAGCCCTATCTGCGACGCGCGTCTTCCTGACGGCTCGCGCGTCAACGTCATTGCGCCGCCGCTCGCCATCGACGGCACCGCACTGACGATCCGCAAATTCAAGAAGGACAAGCTGAAGCTCGATCAGCTGGTGAAATTCGGCGCAATCACGCCCGAGGGGGCAGTCCTTCTCCAGATCATCGGCCGCGTCCGCTGCAACATCGTCATCTCCGGCGGTACCGGTTCGGGCAAGACGACGCTTCTGAACTGCCTGACCGGCTTCATCGACCTCGACGAGCGAGTGATTACCTGCGAAGACACCGCCGAACTGCAATTGCAGCAGCCGCACGTGGTTCGCCTCGAAACCCGACCGCCGAATATCGAAGGCGAGGGTGAGATCACCATGCGGGATCTCATCAAGAACTGCCTGCGTATGCGGCCCGAGCGCATCATCGTCGGCGAAGTGCGCGGACCTGAGGTGTTTGACCTGCTGCAGGCGATGAACACCGGCCATGACGGTTCCATGGGGACGATCCACGCCAATACGCCGCGCGAATGCCTGGCGCGTATGGAATCGATGATCGCCATGGGCGGCTACACCCTGCCGGCCAAGACTGTGCGCGAGATCATCTCCGGATCCATCGACGTCATCATCCAGGCCGCGCGTCTGCGCGACGGTTCGCGCCGCATCACCCACATCACCGAAGTGGTCGGTATGGAAGGCGACGTCATCATCACGCAGGATCTGATGCGCTACGAGATCGAAGGGGAAGATGCCAACGGCCGTATTGTCGGCCGCCACGTATCGACCGGCATCGGTCGCCCGCACTTTTGGGATCGCGCCCGGTACTTCAACGAAGACAAACGCCTGGCGGCGACACTCGACGCTATGGACAAGGGCTAGGAGCCGCGATGTTCGGCATAGGCATCCCCGTCCTGGCGCTGGCCTTCCTCGTCGCAATTTCAGCGGCGGCCCTTGCCTATGTTGTCCTGTATTCGCGGATAGAAACCGAGAAGAAGGCGGAAGGTCGAATTCGCAAAGTCGGCGCCGCCGAAACAGATCGGGTCAAGGTCAAGGCAGCTCGCGATCGTGTCAGCGAAATGTCGAAGCGACGCAAGTCCGTTCAGGACTCGTTGAAGGAACTCGAGAAGAAGCAACAGGAAAAATCGAGCAAGACGGCGCCATCGATGAAGGCCCGCCTGGCACAGGCAAACCTGTCCATTTCCCTGACGCAGTTTTATCTTTTCAGTGCGGCTTTCGGCTTCGTCGCCTTCATCATCACGCTCATGGCTGGCGCCGGTCTCGCGATCTCGGCTGGCATCAGCCTGATCGCCGCCGCTGGCCTGCCACGCTGGTTCATCGGCTTCCTGATCAAGCGTCGCTGCAAGAAATTCCTTGAGGAGTTTCCGAACGCGCTCGACATCATGGTTCGCTCGATCAAATCGGGTCTTCCGTTGAATGATGCCCTGCGCCTCATCGCCGGTGACGGCCAGGAGCCGGTCAAAACCGAATTTCGCCGCGTCGTCGATTCTCAGCAGGTCGGCCTCAGCGTCACCGAGGCATGCGCCCGCATGATCAATAGCATTCCACTGGCAGAGGTGAATTTCTTCGCCATTGTTATTGGTATTCAGGCGCAGGCGGGTGGCAACCTGTCCGAAGCGCTCGGCAACCTGTCGAAGGTGTTGCGTGAACGAAAGAAGATGAAGGCCAAGGTCAGCGCTCTGTCGATGGAGGCAAAGGCTTCGGCTTGCATTATTGGCGCCCTGCCATTCATCGTGTCGTTCCTCGTTTACGTTACCTCACCCGACTACATGATGGTCCTGTTCACTGACCCGCGCGGCCATCTCATCATTGGCGCTGGCTTGGTCTGGATGAGTATCGGCATTCTGGTGATGCGCAACATGATCAATTTCGATATCTGAGGGACGATTATGAGCGAAGGATTGATCAAGACACTGACGGATCCCAATGTCGTCTTTGCCGTTCTTGTCTCATTTGCAGTGCTGGCGACCTTCTATTCTCTCGTGGTGCCGCTCTTGGAGCGCGGAGACCTCGGCAAGCGGATGAAATCGGTGGCGACCGAGCGCGAACAGATCCGCGCACGGGAACGCGCGCGCCTGGCGGCCGAAGTCTCGAGCGGCAAGGCCAATTTGCGCGGTCAGAACAATACGTCCGTTCGCCAGGTGGTCGAGCGGCTGAATCTGCGCAAAGCCCTCGTTGACGACAACACGGTCAACCGTCTCAAGACGGCGGGCTATCGGTCCCAGAACGCGCTCAACACCTTCCTCTTCGCGCGCTTCTGCCTTCCGTTCCTGTTCCTGGTCATCGCGATCATCTATATTTTCGTGCTCGGCAATTTTGCCGAAAAGCCGTTCATGATGCGGTTCGCATTTGCCGTCGGTTTTGCCTATGTCGGCTTCTATGCGCCGAACATCTTTGTCGCCAACGCCATCTCGAAGCGACAGCATTCCATTCGTCGCGCCTGGCCGGATGCGCTCGATCTCCTGCTGATCTGCGTTGAATCCGGCGTCTCGATGGAGCTTGGCATGCGGCGCGTTGCCGATGAAATTGCCTCCCAGTCGCCGGCTCTGGCGGAGGAATTGGTGTTGACGACGGCCGAGCTTTCCTTCCTGCCCGAACGCCGGATCGCGCTCGAAAACCTCGGCCACCGGACGGGCCTCGATGATGTGAAATCGGTGGTTCAGGCGCTGATCCAGGCCGACCGCTACGGCACCCCGATTGCCCAGGCGCTGCGCGTTCTGGCGCAGGAAAGCCGCGATCAGCGCATGAATGCCGCTGAAAAGAAGGCGGCGGCGCTGCCGCCCAAGCTCACAGTGCCGATGATCCTGTTCTTCCTGCCGGTTCTCGTCGCCGTCATCCTCGGTCCGGCCGGCATCCAGGTCGCCGATCGTTTCTGATCCCGCTGCTGCACAATTCTTCAGAGCGGATGCAATTTGGGAGATTGTGCCGAAAAGTCGGGCCGCCCATGGCGCTCGTCGCGTATTCCATTGAACGCGCGAGGCTGTGGAGGCTTGCAAATCAGAGGCGGCTTGAGATCAGCCTAGCGCATGTCACTATCGCAAAACCGCTACGCACTTTTGCGCGACATGCGCAAAAACAAAGGCTTAAAGCGCAGTCAGCGATTCCTACAGCGCAGCACGTCTTATTAGACGCGCAAAGGTCGCTGTAGCGGGCTTGGGGCGTGCGACAGACACCGGTTCCGTTCCGTGATCTCAGTTGGTGTTAGTTTCGTCCGCCTTGGCCAGCTGCGTCCACGCACCTTGCTGCGACAGCATCGAGCGCAGATATTTCACGTTGGCTTCTGCCTGCTCCCCGGAAAGCTCCTGGCGGGCGATCGTTTCGGCCTCTTGAAAGCGTCCCTGCAGCCCGACGGCGAGTGCGAGGTTCTGCCGTACGCTGCTGTCGGCGCCGGGTTGGCTCGCGGCGGACTTGAGATAGGTCTCCGCCGTGCGCAGGTCCTTGGTCAGAAGATAGGACATGCCGAGGTTGGAGAGCACCGAAGGCTCGTTCGGCTTGAGCTCGAGCGCTTCGCGATAGCGCAGGCGCGCCTCCTGGGCACGTCCGAGTTGGTCAAGGATCGCGCCCTCGGCCGATTTCAGCTTCCAGTCCGGCCGATCCGGCGTCTGCGCGCGACTGATCGTGTTCAGTGCCTGATCCAGTTGTCCGGCCGCTGCCTGCGCCTTGCCGTAGGCGCCGAGGACCTCGCGGTCCTGCGGATGGTTGATGGCGACCTGCTGCATGACGGCAAGCGCCTGTTCGTTGCGCCCGGTCATGCGCAGAAGATTGGCGTAGTTGAGCCCCGCCTCGCGATCCCGCGGGTTCTTCTCATAGGCCTGGCCGATGCCTTCGGCTGCCTGGGACAGTTCCGATGCGGTCATCGATTGAACCGACTTCGACGTGCCCGAAATGGAACCGGTCGTCAGCTCCTTCTTCGGCTGGTTGGCACAGCCGGCGACAGACAGGGCGACGATCGCGATCGCGGCGCCTTGCAGCAGACGGTTGGCGTTTAGGGATGAGATCGTGCGTTTGGCCATCGGCGGTGTCCCCAGCATGCATTCGCGCACCAGAACTCCAAACAACATCGGCGCAACTTTCACTCCAGCAATAATCTGTTAACCCTAACAGAGCGTTAAATGCGCGAATCCATCTCTGTCAGCCGAGGACTTCCATGGCCCCCTATCAGTTCATCGAGCGGCCGTCGCCGTTCAACACCAGCGCAGGCAAGACTCTGCCGATCTTCGCGGTCACGCCGGCGCATATCGAAACGGGAGCCATCGATCCGATCGCGCTTGATTGGGCCCGAAAGGCCGGCTTCAAGGCCGAATCGGGCGCGGTCCTTCTGATCCCATCCGCCGATGGCCATCTCGGCGGCGCGCTCTTCGGCCTGGGCGGCAACCCATCCGAGGCGCCGTTCCTGACCGGCAAGCTCGCGCGCGCCCTGCCACCCGGCAAGTGGCATATCGAAACGGCGCCGCTCACAGCCAACCGGCTGGCACTCGGCTATGGTCTCGGCTCCTATCGCTTCGAGCGTTACAAGTCGGCAAAGGGCGAGCCGCCGACCTTGCTCATCCCGACCGATGCCGATGCTGCCGATATCAAGCGTCAGCTCGCCGGCGTCTTCCTTGCCCGCGACCTCATCAACACGCCGACCAACGACATGGGCCCTGAGGCGCTGGAAGCAGCATTCCGCGCACTTGCGACGCACTACAAGGCGGATGTCTCGGTGATATCGGGCGAGGCTCTTCTGACGCAGAACTTCCCGCTTGTTCACACGGTCGGCCGTGCGAGCGCAGAAGCGCCGCGTCTTCTTGAACTGCGCTGGGGCAAGAAGGGCCACAAGAAAGTGACGCTGGTCGGCAAGGGCGTCTGCTTCGACACCGGCGGCCTCGACATCAAGCCCGCTTCCTCAATGCTGCTAATGAAGAAGGACATGGGCGGTGCCGCCAACGTCATGGGCCTCGCGCTGATGATCATGGATGCAAAGCTCAAGGTCGATCTGCGCGTCATCATCCCCGTCGTCGAGAACTCGATCTCCGCCAATGCCTTCCGGCCGGGCGACATCTATCGCAGCCGCAAGGGCCTGACGGTGCAGATCGACAACACCGATGCCGAAGGCCGTCTCATTCTTGCCGATGCGCTCGCCTATGCCGACGAGGAAAAGAACGAGCTGCTTGTCGATATGGCAACGCTGACCGGTGCCGCCCGCGTTGCACTCGGTCCCGACCTGCCGCCGTTCTTCACCGACGACGCCGAGCTGGCGCAGGATCTCTCTGAGGCGAGCCTCAGCGTCGACGATCCGATGTGGCGCATGCCTCTGCACATGGGCTACGACAAGGACGTCTCCGCGCGCATTGCCGACCTGACGAACGCGCCTTCGGGCGGCATGGCAGGTTCGATCACCGCAGCGCTCTTCCTCAAGCGCTTCGTCACCAACACCAAAAGCTGGGTGCATTTCGATATCTTCGGGTGGGCCCAGTCCGAGCGGCCGCATTCGCCTGTTGGCGGTGAGGCTCAGGCTATTCGCGCGCTCTATCAGCATATCGGGCGGATCGCCAAGTAAGTCTCTGATGAAGACGACCGGCGCTGACCCTGCGCCGGTCGTCCGAAAAAGCAACGCTTGCGTAACGGTCCGCCGCTATGGTGGCGGACTACCGCAGCGCCGCGCTTCCCTTGGAAGTGTATTGGTCGCTGTCGTTCGTTGACTGTCTGTTTGAATCCTCGAACCGGAGAGCGATCGAGGGATTCATGCGGTTGCGCAGGAGTTGCCATTGCCGGTCGAGCTTACGCCCTCCCAGGCCCTCGGGCTCTGGCACATGGTATCGTTGGAACAGGTGCGGGTGGACGGTCGCGATCTGACGCTGCGCCAGATGGCGATCCTCTTGCAGATCTATCTCGTGCCGCCGCCCCACACCGTTCGTGGCCTTGCCGCAACCCTTGGCGTCACCAAGCCGGTGATCACGCGAGCACTCGATACCATGGGCGCCCTCGGCCTTGTCGACCGCGCCCGCGACGACCGCGATCGGCGCAACGTGGTCATCAAAAGGACAGTCGACGGTGCTCTCTATCTTGAAAAATTCGGCGATCTGATCATTGATCAGGGCCGCAAACAGCCTAAGTGAGTTGACATGTCGACACTTCCCGATCGCCGCCTGAATGCCTATCGAGCCGACCTCGCCGAAAGCCGCCTTCGCGGTGTCGTGGAGGCCGAGCGCTATGTCGAGGGAAGCGTTGCCCGCGTCTCCGTGCCGGTAACGCCGCTCAGGGCAAAGCCCGATCTTGCCTGCGGTACCGATACCGAACTGCTGCTCGGCGAATCGGTTCGGGTGCTCGATACCAACGAGAGCTGGTGCTGGGTGAAGGCGGATCTCGACGGCTATGTCGGCTACCTTCCGGAATATTGCCTTGCGCCGGTGGTCAAGAGCCCGACGCACATCGTCTCGGCCCCGCGCACCTTCGTCTATTCCGGTCATGACTTGCGTTTTCCGACTGTTTATCCGTTGTCGATGGGCAGCCGTCTCAGCGTTGTCGACGAGCGCGAGACCCGTGGCACGCGCTACTTCCTGCTCGACGGCGGCCAGGCGGTGATCGCCAACCATTGCATCGAGGTCGGCAGCGTCGTGCCCGGAGACTATGTCTCGGTTGCCGCCCGCTTCGTCGAAACTCCCTATCTCTGGGGCGGTCGTTCCGGTTTCGGCATTGATTGTTCCGGCCTTGTGCAGCTGTCGATGATGATGGTCGGCAAGCTCGCCCCGCGCGACTCCGACATGCAGGCTGCAGGCTTGGGAACGCCGATCGCCCGTGAGGAGCTTAGGCGCGGCGACCTCGTCTTCTGGAAGGGCCACGTTGCGCTGATGGAAGACGACGAAACGCTGATCCATGCCAACGGCCATACGATGACCGTTGCCCGCGAGGGACTGGAAGCGTCGATCGAACGCATCGGTTGGCTCTACGACCAGCCGACGGGCTATCGCCGCCCTTAAGCATTTCCAGGAAAAGTGCGAAGCGGTTTTCCGTCAGGTAATGCGCAAAAACAAAGAGATAGAGGGTTTGGGCGGCTCTCTCGAGGCCGGAAGCGTTCTAAGCGCTCAGTAGCCGGCTAATTTATCGACGACGTGCTGCAAAGGTTGCCCGCTTTCGAGGCGGGCGATCTGCTGTTCGACGTGGCGGAACAGCGCCTTGACGTCGGACGAAGCTGCGACATGCGGCGTTACATAGACATTCGGCATCTGCCAGAAGCGGCTTTCTGGCGAAAGCGGCTCCTGCTCGAAAACGTCAAGGGACGCTGCGCCGAGAAGGCCCGAATCGAGTGAGCTCAAGATATCGGTTTCGACCTGGCTGCCGCCGCGGCCGCCATTGATGAAGACCGGGGCGCCAAAGGGGCCGTTGCGGCTCAGCTTGGCAAAAAGTCCGGCATTGAAGATGCCGCGGGTCTCCGGCGTCAGCGGCAACAGGCCAACCAGGAAGTCCGTGCGCGCCAGGAAGGCGTCCAGCTCGTCACCGCCATAGGTCTCGATGCCGTCGATCGCCTTCGTGCTGCGCGACCAGCCGACGACCTTGAAGCCCAAGGCCGAAAGCTTACGGGCCGCATCCTGTCCAAGCACGCCCATGCCCATGATGCCGACGGTAATGTCCGCCGCCTCGGGTTGGGAAAGGTCGCGCCACTCCCGCTTTGCCGCCAGCGCCTCATAGGTGCTGTGCTGGCGCAGATGCATGAGGCATTGCATCACCACCCATTCGCTCATGCGTGTCGTCAGGCTGCGATCGACGAAGCGCACAAGCGGCACATCCGGCAATCCCGGCAGCGTCAGGACATGGTCGACGCCGGCGCCGCCGGAGAACACCACCTTGAGATCCGGCGCTCTCTCGAAAAGGTCCGGTGCCGATTTCCACACCACGGCATAGTCGATATCAGAGAGATCGCGATTGTCGTGGATGGCATCGGCTCGGTTGATCACCTCCCGGTCCGGGAAGGCGCCCTTCAGGGCTGCCGCAACCTCCTCGGGAATGAACTTCAGATCGATGATGACGGAGCTTTTCGAGGGCATTGTTAGGACTCTACTGGCGGATGGCGGACAGGTTGACGGCTTCGAGGTTGAAGGCTGCCGCCATCAGGGCCTTGGTATAATCCTCCTGCGGCGCATTGAAGATGCGCTCCGCCGGGCCCTGCTCGACGACCTTGCCCATGCGCATCACGATCATCTCGTTGGCAAGCGCCCGCACAACCTTGAGGTCGTGGCTGATGAAGAGATAGGCGAGGTCGTGCTTGTGCTGCAGGTCGCGCAGCAGGTCGACCACCTGCGCCTGGACGCTCATGTCGAGCGCCGAGGTCGGCTCATCCAGCATCACGAATTTCGGCTTCAGTACCATCGCACGCGCAATCGCGATGCGCTGCCGTTGGCCGCCGGAGAATTCGTGCGGATAGCGCCAGCGGGTGGCGGGGTCGAGCCCCACTTCCTCGAGCGCTGCGGCGACGCGTTGATCGCGCTCGTTGTCCGACAGCGCGCTCTCGTGGATTTTCAGCCCTTCGGCGATGATGTCGGAAATCGACATGCGCGGGCTCAGAGAACCGTAAGGGTCCTGGAAGACGACCTGCATCCGGTTTCGAAGCGGCCGCATTTCGCGGAAGCTGTAGGCGGCGATGTCCTTGCCGACGAAGGCGATCCGTCCCTTGGACGATATCAGCCGCGTCAGCGCCAGACCGAGCGTCGTCTTGCCGGAACCCGATTCGCCGACGACGCCGAGCGTCTGGCCGGCGCGCAGCTTAAGGTCGATGCCGTCGACCGCCTTCACGTGGTCGACGACCTTGCGCAGGAAGCCGGCCTTGATCGGAAACCAAACCTTCACATCAGCCGCTTCCATGACGACTGGCTTCGAGGCGTCCGAAAGCGGCGGGTTACCCCTTGGCTCGGATGCGAGCAGGTGGCGGGTATAGGCATGCTGTGGATTGGCAAAGATCTCGGCGGTCGGCCCGGTCTCGACGATCTTGCCCTTGGTCATCACGCAGACCCTGTCGGCGATTTTTCGCACGATGCCGAGGTCATGGGTGATGAACAGCATCGACATGCCGTGCTCGTCTTTCAGCGTTTTCAAGAGTTCGAGGATCTGGGCCTGCACCGTGACGTCGAGCGCCGTCGTCGGCTCGTCGGCGATCAAAAGCTCCGGCCGGTTGGCGAGCGCCATGGCGATCATCACGCGCTGGCGCTGGCCACCGGAAAGCTCGTGAGGATAGGCGCCAAGCCGCTTCTCCGGCTCGCGGATGCCGACCTGGTTCAAGAGCTCGAGAATTCTCGTGCGCGCCGCGGCTCCTTCCAGTCCCTGATGCAGCTCCAGGATCTCGCCGATCTGCCGTTCGATCGGATGCAGCGGATTGAGCGATGTCATCGGCTCCTGGAAGATCATCGTGATGTCGTTGCCGCGCACATGGCGCAGCTCCGCATCGCTGGCCTTCAGCAGGTCCTTGCCGTTGAAGTGGATTTCGCCGCTCGGATGGCTTGCCGAAGGGTAGGGCAGGAGCTTCAGAATCGAGTTGGCGGACACGGACTTGCCGGAGCCGGACTCACCGACAAGCGCAACCGTTTCGCCGCGCTTGATGTCGAAGGAAATGCTATCGACCGCAAGCGAGGTGTTACCGCCCTGATGGAAAGCGACCGACAGATCGCGGACGGAGAGAATGGGATCGGTCATCGTCGCGCTCACCGGAATGTCTTTCTCGGGTCGAAGGCATCGCGGGTCGCTTCGCCGACGAAGATCAGCAGCGACAGCATCACCGACATGACGCAGAAGGCCGTCAGCCCGAGCCAGGGCGCCTGCAGATTGGATTTGCCCTGCGCGATCATCTCGCCAAGGGAAGGCGAGCCCGGCGGCATGCCGAAGCCGAGGAAGTCGAGCGAGGTCAGCGTGGTGATCGAGCCAGAAAGGATGAACGGCAGGAAGGTCAGGGTCGCCACCATCGCGTTCGGCAGCAGGTGACGGTACATGATCGTGCCGTTGCCGACGCCAAGCGCGCGCGCTGCATTCACATATTCGAAGTTGCGTGCCCGCAGGAACTCGGCGCGCACGACGCCGACAAAGCCGACCCAGGAAAACAAGAGCATGATGCCGAGCAGGATGAAGAAGCCCGGCGGCAGGATCGCGGCGATGATCAAGAGAATGTAGAGCACCGGCATCGACGACCAGATCTCGATGAAGCGCTGCATCAAGAGGTCGGTCCAGCCGCCGAAATAGCCCTGCACTGCGCCGGCCGTCACGCCGATGATCGCGGAGGCGATGGTGAGTACCAGCCCGAAGAGCACCGAGATGCGGAAGCCGTAGATCATGCGCGCCGTCACGTCGCGCGCCTGGTCGTCGGTGCCGAGCCAGTTGAGGTTGCCGGCAATGCAGTTGCGGTCGGCGGTGCCTTCCGGATAGGCCGAGCAGCGTTCCTCCGTGCTCATCAGCCAGAAGGGCTTTGTCGGCGCCGAATGCGGAATGTTCGAGTTGACCGTCTGGTAGGAGTAGCGGATCGGCGGCCAGATCATCCAGCCGTTGCCCTCGATCTCGTCGCGAATGTAGTCGGAGCGATAGTCGGTCTCGGCAAGGAAGCCGCCGAACTTCTCCTCCGGATAGTTGACCACCGCAGGAAACAGGATCTCGCCCTTGTAGGAGGCGATGATCGGCTTGTCGTTGGCGATGAATTCGGCAAACAGGCTGAGCACGAACAGCAGAAGGAACAGCCAGAGCGACCAGTAGCCGCGCCGGTTCGCCTTGAAGTTCTGCCAGCGCCGCTTGTTGACCGGCGACAGCCAGCCACGCGGCGGGGCGGCAACCTGGGTGGGGGCAGTGGTTACGGTGCTCATCACACGTCCCTCCGCTCGAAATCGATGCGCGGATCGACCCAGGTGTAGATGAGGTCGGAGAGCAGGCTGACGAGCAGCCCCATCAGCGAGAAGATGAACAGCGTCGCAAAGACGATCGGATAGTCGCGCTTGACGACGGAATCATAGCCGAGCCGCCCAAGGCCATCGAGCGAGAAGATATATTCGATCAACAGCGAACCGGTGAAGAAGGCCGAGATGAAGGCGCTCGGGAAACCGGCGATGATGATCAGCATAGCGTTGCGGAAGACGTGGCCGTAGAGCACCTGACGGTCATTCAGGCCCTTGGCGCGCGCCGTCGTCACATACTGCTTCTTGATCTCGTCGATGAACGAATTCTTGGTCAAGAGCGTCGTTGTCGCGAAGGCCGAAAGCAAAAGCGTGATCAGCGGCAGCGTCATGTGCCAGAAGTAGTCGAGGATCTTCTGCCACCAGGGCAGTTGCCAGAAATTGTCGGAAACGATGCCGCGCAGCGGAAACCAGTCGAGGAACGAGCCGCCGGCAAAGACGACGATCAGCAGGATGCCGAAAAGGAAGCTCGGAACGGCATAGCCGACGATGATGATGCCCGAGGTCCAGATGTCGAAGGTCGATCCATCAGACACCGCCTTCTTGATGCCGAGCGGGATCGAGATCGCGTAGGAAAACAGCAGGATCCAGAGCCCCAGCGAGATCGAGACCGGCATCTTCTCCTTGATCAGATCGATGACCGACGTGTTGCGGAAGAAGCTCTCGCCGAAGTCGAAGCGGATATAGTCCCACATCATCGTGCCGAAGCGTTCGAGCGGCGGCTTGTCGAAGCCGAACTGTTTTTCGAGCTTGGCGATGAATTCCGGGTCGAGCCCCTGGGCGCCTCGGTACTGGCCGCCTTGATCGCCACCGGTCTGCATCAGGTCGCCGCTGCTGCCGCTCAGCCGGTCGGAGCCGCCGGCGTTCGTCAGGTCCGAAATCACCTGTTCGACCGGTCCGCCGGGCGCAAACTGAATGACTGTGAAAGAAATCGCCATGATCCCGATGATCGTCGGGATCATCAGCAGCAGGCGTCGCAGGATATAGGCACCCATCAGGCCAGCCTTTCGATCGACGTGTTGCCGGTGGCCCGGACCCGCGAAGCGTCGGCGTGCGCCCTATGGTGTCTCAATCCTCACGTCTCCTTGCGGCTTTCAGGCCCAAGCCGGGCCTATATTCGTTTTCAGTGATTCGTTTTTCTGCATTTGGAATCGAGACGGCATCCAAGTGCAAGGGCTTCATTTGGCCGTGGCGTTTTTCGACCACCAGACATCCGGGAAGCCGGTGCCGTAATAGGGCAGCTCCTGCGGATGGGCGAGGTGGTTCCAATAGGCCACGCGGACCGCCTTGGAATAGAAGAGCGGCACGACATAGTTATGGGAGAGGAGAACGCGGTCGAGCGCCCGTGTCGTCGCAACCAGTTCCTCGCGGTTCGGCGCGAAGATGATCCTTCGGATCAGCTCGTCGATCGCTGGATCGGCAATGCCGGCATAGTTTCTCGATCCCGGCTGGTTGACCGAGCTCGAGCCCCAAATGTCGATCTGTTCGTTTCCTGGCACCAGGGACTGCGCCCAGATGCCATAGATCATGTCATAGTCGAAGCTTCTGACGCGATTGGTGTATTGCGAATCGTCGACGGTGCGGATGCGGGCATCGATGCCGATTTTCTTGACGCTGTTAATGAATGGCGTGACCGTGCGCTCGAAGGACGGGTTGGACAGAAGCAGCTCGAAGCCGAAGGGTTCGCCGGTCTTGACGTTGACCAACCGGTTGCCCTTGAGCTCGTAGCCCGCCTCCTTGAACAGGTCGAGCGCCTTGCGCAAGTTGCCGCGCACCTTCTGCGGGTCGCCGTTGATGGGGTTCACATAGGGCGTGGTGAAGACTTCGGCCGGAACCTTGTCCTTCAGCTCCTCCAGGATTGCCTTTTCGCGGCCCTCGGGAAGCTTGGAGGAGGCAAGCTCGGTGCCCCAGAAATAGCTGTCGACACGCTGATAGGCGTTGTAGGCGAGATTGCGGTTGAGATCCTCGAAGTCGAAGGCGTAGTTCAGCGCCTCGCGCACCCGCTGATCCCTAAACTTCTCGCGGCGCATGTTCGGCACCAGCGCCTGCATGACCCCGGTTGCGCGCAGCGGATTCTCGATCTCCTCGCGGATCACACGGCCGTCCTTCATGGCCGGAAAGTCGTAGGCGGTCGCCCAATGGCTCGCGCTGCTGTCTCGGTAGAAATCGACGTTGCCGGCGCGAAAAGCCTCGAATTCCACGTTTCTGTCGCTAAAGAAGGCATAGGTGATCGTGCTGAAATTGTATTGTCCGACATTGACGTTGAGGTTCTTGCCCCAATAGTCGTCCCTGAGCTCGAAGCGGATCGAGCCACCCGCCTGGAAAGAGGCGATCTTGTAGGGGCCGGAGCCCATCACCGGTTCCAGCGTTGTGCGGGAGATATCGCGCTTGTTGCCCTTGGCGTCCTGCCCCTCCCACCAGTGCTTCGGAACGATCGGGAACTGGCCGAGAATGTTCGGCAGTTCGTGGTTGTTCTTCTCGTCAAAGCGGAAGGTGATATCGCGCTCGCCGGTCTTTTCCGCTGAAACCACGTGGCGGTAATAGTTGGACTGGAGTGGATTGTGCTCCTTCGCCATGTTGAGGGAGAAGATGACATCCTCCGGGGTCACCGGCGTTCCGTCGGCCCACTTGGCCTCCGCACGCAGGCGAAAAGTGGCAGACGAGATATCGTCGGGATAGGAGACGCCCTCGGCAAGCAGGCCGTATGCGGTGGTGATTTCATCCTCGGCGGTTTTCAACAGCGTATCGAAGACCAGGGACGAAACGCCGGTCGCCGCTTCGCCCTTGGCGAGGATGGGGTTGAACGTGTCAAACGTGCCGTTTTCCGAGAGCCGCAGCTCGCCGCCTTTCGGTGCGTCCGGATTGACGTAGTCGAAGCGGGCGAAGCCATCCTTATGTTTTGGCTCACCGATCGACGACGTACCATTGCGCCAGACGGGCTGTTCTTCGGCATTCGATGCAGGGGGAAGGAGAAGAAGCGCTGCTGTCAGAAGCGAGGCCGCGAGGCCAGGTTTCACGGTCCTGCAGAAGTTTGGCATCCAGCCGGTACCCCTATATTCCAATGTTCTTTTTTGAAAGCATAGGCGAAATCGGGGCAATTGACAGGCACCGCCGCAAATCAGGCGAAATTTTTGCGTCACATCCCGGTGATTCACAAGGCTGAGGCAAAGACCGCGCCTTAGGATGGGGGTTCATCGGACACGGCGCGTCGGCGTCGGGGTCTGCGGGACATGAACGGGACGAAATGACATGGTTGCTCCACTTCAACGTTGCGGCTCGGCGCTTCTGGCGCTGTTGCTCGGAACGAGTTTCTTGATCGCCGATGCTGCCAGGGCCGACGACACGCCGGCAAAGACGCTTTTCGGCGCCAAGACGCTGCCGGCTCAGATGGCGCCTTCGTCCTATGGCTTCTATGCGAAGGGCTGCCTTGCCGGCGGCGTCGCGATCCCGACGGATGGTCCCACCTGGCAGGCGATGCGGCTGTCGCGCAACCGGCGCTGGGGCCATCCCCAGATGATCGCACTGATCGAACAATTCTCCCATGATGCCGCCGAAAAGGTCGGCTGGCCGGGTCTGCTTCTCGGCGATATCTCGCAGCCGCGTGGCGGACCGATGATCTCCGGCCACGCCTCGCACCAGATCGGTCTCGATGCCGATATCTGGCTGACGCCGATGCCGCAGAGGACGCTGACGGGCCGGGAGCGGGAAGACATCTCCGCAACGTCGATGCTGCAGAAGAACAAGTTTCTGACCGTCGACCCATCGATCTGGACGCCGGCGCATGCCCGGCTGATCATGCTGGCCGCCAGTTACCCGCAGGTCGAACGGGTCTTCGTCAATCCGGCGATCAAGAAGAAGCTCTGCGACACCTGGAACGGTGACCGTTCTGCGCTCGGCAAGGTCCGGCCGATCTATGGCCACGACTACCATTTCCACATCCGCATCAAATGCCCGGCAGGCTCGAAGACCTGCAAGGACCAGGCGGCCGTCCCGGCCGGCGATGGCTGCGACAAATCGCTGGCCTGGTGGTTTACAGATGAACCATGGGCAAAGCCGAAGAAGAAGCCGGGCGAAAAGCCGGTGAAGCCCCGGTTGACGACCATGGCCGATCTGCCGAAGGCCTGCACCCTGGTGCTGAACGGACCGGCCCCGGCCACCAAGCAGGATGCGACCTTCGGCATGGCCTATCGCGCTGCGTCGCCAGTGCCTGCCGAACAGGGCATCGAGCAGGTGATCGGCAATGCCGCAGCCGATTTGCCGCCAGCCGACATTCCCGTTCCCCTGGCGCGCCCGACGCTGCAGTAGCCGTCTCGGCTTGCGCCTTTTCAATCTTGCCGGGCTCATGTATACGGCCATCAAATCGATTTAAATTTGCTGGCGGGGATACGGCATGGCGGATCGGAAATGCGTTGCCCTGATCGCTCACGATCAGAAGAAGGATGATCTCGCCGCGTTTACCAAGGCAAACGAAGCGGTCTTCGCGCAATGGAAGATCGTTGCCACGGGCACGACTGGCGGCCGCGTTCTCGATGTTTGTCCCAGCCTCGATATCACGCGCCTGAAAAGCGGTCCGCTCGGCGGCGACCAGCAGATCGGCGCGATGATCGCCACCGGCGATATCCAGCTTCTGATCTTCTTCGTCGATCCGCTGACGGCGATGCCGCACGATGTTGACGTCAAGGCGTTGATGCGGCTTGCGATCGTCTACGATATTCCGATGGCGCTCAATCGCGCAACGGCGGAGCAGTTGATCGACTTCAACCACAACTGATACTGCATGAATCCTTAAATCGGATTCGATCTAAGGATTCATGCAGCAAGTTTAAGTGCTACAGCGTCCTTTGCGCGTCATATTTGACGCGCGGCGCTGTAGAGAATTCGAAACCTCACGGCGACGATCAGGATGGACAGTGTGATGCCCGGTGCGAGTGACAACAGTTTTTCCTTTCCGATCCTGATCGGCGACATCGGCGGCACCAATGCCCGCTTCGCTTTGCTGCTCGATGCCTTTGCCGAGCCGAAGCAGCTGCCGCCGATCAAGACCGGCGATTTCGAGACGATCGAGGAAGCGTTGCAGAAGAGCATCCTCGACAAGACCTCGGTCCAGCCGCGGTCGGCGATCCTCGCCGTCGCCGGCCCGATCAAGGGCGACGAGATTCCGCTGACCAATGCCGGCTGGGTGTTACGCCCCAAGGACATGCTGTCGGGCCTCGGCCTTGAGGACGTCCTGATCATCAACGATTTCGAGGCGCAGGCGCTGGCCGTCGCCGCCCCGGCTGCCGAAGATCTGGTGAAGATCGGTGGCGGCAGCGTTCGCCCGCTGACCTCCCGCGTCGTTCTCGGTCCGGGTACCGGACTCGGTGTCGGCGGCCTGGTCTTCGCGCAGCACACCTGGTTTCCGGTGCCCGGCGAAGGCGGTCATGTCGATATCGGCCCGCGAACCGAGCGCGACTTCCAGATCTGGCCTTTCCTGGAGCCGATCGAGGGGCGCATGGCCGGCGAGCAGATCCTCTGCGGTCGCGGCATCATGAATCTTTATCGGGCCGTTTGCGCCGCCAATGGCGAAGAACCGGTCCTGAACGATCCGGCCGAGGTCACCACAGCAGCACTTGCCGACAACAACCCCGCCGCGGTCGAGAGTATATCGCTGTTTTCGACCTATCTCGGTCGCGTGGCCGGCGACATGGCGCTGATTTTCATGGCGCGCGGCGGTGTGTTTCTGGCCGGTGGCATTTCGCAAAAGATCCTGCCGGCGCTGCAAAAACCGGAATTCCGGGCCGCCTTCGAAGACAAGGCGCCGCATTCCGCGCTGATGAAGACCATCCCGACCTTCGCGGTCATTCATCCGATGGCGGCACTGTCGGGTTTGGCAGCTTTCGCGCGCACGCCGAGAGACTTCGGTGTTGCAACGGAGGGACGCCGCTGGCGAAGCTGATGGCGGCGGCGTGCGCAAAGACTCGCCAAAGCGACATCAAAGCACTATAGAGCCCGAGAAAGGTAGTGTCGGCGTCCGACTTACCGCGCAGGCTCAGGGAAGACAGGCTTTTTGAGCGCCAGAGATAGAAAACAGCACGCTGTCGATTCTGACACGATCAGCGGAATCTTGAAGCGGGTCATCGCAGAAAACGGTCGCGATCATATCCGCGGCTACGTCTTTGCCATTGCGTGCCTGGCTGTCGTCGCCGTGACGACCGGCTTTACCGCCTCGATCATGGAGACCGTGATCAACGAGGCTTTTGCCAACAGAAATGCGGGTATCGTGCTGCTGGTGTGCGGTTCGATCTTTGGCGCGTTCGTGTTGCGCGGCTTTGCCACCTACGGCCAGGCGGTCGCCTTGTCGAAGATCGGCAACAATATCGTCGCGCGCTACCAGCGCCGGCTCTATGCGCATCTGATGGCACTGAGCGTCGGTTACTTCAACGAGACACGCTCGGCGCAGCTCGCTGCCCAGATCAGCCAGAATGTCAGCGGCATTCGGGACGTGCTCAATCTGACCGTCACTTCGATCGCCCGTGATCTCCTGACCCTGATCGGGCTCGTCGGCGTGATGTTCGCCAAGGATTGGCTGCTGTCGATCATCGTCTTCGTGGCAGCGCCGCCGTTGCTGCTGGGCCTGCGCTACGTTTCCAGGCGCTTGCGCTCGGCGACGCGTGAATCCATCGAGGTCAACAGCCGTGTCCTCGGTGCCATGCAGGAGACGATCCAGGGCATTTCCATCGTCAAGGCATTCACGATGGAGCGCGAACTGCGCGGCAAGGTCGAAGCGATCATCGAGCGGGCCGAAAACCGGGCCAACCGGATTGCGCGCTTGAGCGAACGCACCGCGCCGATGACCGAAACCTTTGCGGGTCTCGCGATTTCCTGCGTGCTTGCCTATTCCGCGTTCCGCGCGATTTATGCCGGCGTACCGCCGGGAGCCTTCTTCGCCTTCGTCGTCGCTCTGTTGATGGCCTATGACCCGGCCCGACGCCTGGCGCGCCTGCAGGTTTCGCTGGAACGTGCCGCGGTCAACGCCCGCATGGTCTACGAAATCCTCGACACGGTGCCGCATCAGCGTGACAAGCCGGATGCAAAGCAGCTCGAGTTCCACGGTGCAAACGTCGAGCTGCGCGATGTGCGCTTCCGCTACGCCAATGGCGACGAGATTCTGAAGGGCGTCAGCTTTGTCGCCGAAGGCGGCAAGACCACTGCGCTTGTCGGCCCGTCCGGGGCCGGAAAGTCGACGGTCATCAGCCTTGTTCCGCGGTTCTACGATCCGGCCTCCGGCCAGATTCTGATCGACGGGCAGGACATCGCCGACGTCACCAAGCAGTCGCTGCGCAATGGCATCGCCTATGTCTCGCAGCAGCCCTATCTTTTCGAAGGCTCTATCCGCGACAACATCCGCTATGGCCGCCCGGACGCGACCGATGCGGAAATCGAGGAAGCCGCGCGTCTGGCCTATGCGCATGACTTCATCCTCACCCAGCCGCAGGGTTACGACACCCCGGTTGGCGAAAACGGGGTCACGATGTCCGGTGGCCAGAGGCAGCGTCTGTCGATCGCCCGCGCGTTGGTGCGCAATGCACCGATCCTGCTGCTCGACGAGGCAACCTCGGCGCTCGACACCGAGTCGGAGGCCGCGGTGCAGAAGGCGCTCGACGAGGCGATGCACGGACGCACGGTCATCGTCATCGCCCACCGTCTGTCCACGGTCGTCAATGCCGACAAGATCATCGTCATGAAGGACGGTCTCGTCGTCGAGGAAGGCACGCACGAGGATCTTGCGCGCCGCCAGGACGGTCTCTACGCTCGCCTGCACAATCTCCAGGGCAAGGCCCCAGAGGCGTCGGCCGACGCCGAAATCTAAACATGAGCTGGAAGGAATATCGCCGATGAGCACGACGGACATGAAGCTTGTGGTCGTCGGCGCGGCCGGTCGCATGGGCCAGACGCTGATCCGTATGGTTCACGGCATGGACGGCGTCCGCCTGCATGCGGCCGTCGAACGTCCAGGCTCACCCTTCGTCGGCCGTGACGCGGGCGAACTCGCCGGGCTCGGACCGATCGGCATCGCGATCACCGACAAGCCGCTCGAAGCTTTTGTCGAAGCCGAAGGCGTGCTCGATTTCACGTCGCCGGCCGGCACCGTCGAATTTGCCGGCCTCGCCGCACAGGCACGCATCGTGCATGTGATCGGCACCACCGGCTGCGGGGCGGATGACGACGCGAAGATCCGCGCTGCCGCGCGTCATGCCCGCATCGTCAAGTCGGGCAATATGAGTCTCGGCGTCAATCTTCTCGGCGTGCTGACGGAGAAGGCGGCGCGTGCTCTCGGGCCTGCTGCCTGGGACATCGAAATCCTCGAAATGCACCATAAGCACAAGGTGGATGCCCCCTCCGGCACGGCACTGCTCCTTGGCGAAGCGGCGGCGAGGGGGCGCAGCATTGCGCTGTCTGAAAATTCCGTGCGCGTCCGTGACGGCCACACCGGCGCCCGCCCGCAAGGCACGATCGGTTTTGCGACGCTGCGCGGCGGCTCGGTGATCGGCGAACACTCGGTCATTCTCGCCGGAGAAGGCGAACAGGTGACGCTGTCCCACAGCGCCACCGACCGTTCCATCTTCGCGCGGGGCGCCATTACCGCAGCACTCTGGGCACGCGACCAGAAACCCGGCTTCTACTCCATGCTCGATGTTCTCGGGCTCAACTGACACCATCTCTATCGTCTCAAGGGGAAATCATATGAGCGGCACCCTCGTCCTTGTCCGGCATGGCCAGAGCGACTGGAACCTGAAGAACCTGTTCACCGGCTGGCGCGATCCTGACCTGACCGAGCTTGGCGTCGAAGAAGCCAAGGCTGGCGGCAAGGCGCTCGCCGACTACGGCATCAAGTTCGACATCGCCTTCACCTCGTCGCTGATCCGCGCCCAGCGCACCTGCCAGTTCGTGCTCGACGCCGTCGGCCAGCCGTCACTCGAAACCATCCGCGATCAGGCGCTGAATGAGCGCGACTATGGTGACCTCTCCGGCCTCAACAAGGATGATGCCCGCGAGAAGTGGGGCGAAGAGCAGGTGCATATCTGGCGCCGTTCCTACGACATTTCGCCGCCGGGCGGCGAAAGCCTGCGCGACACCGGCGCCCGCGTATGGCCCTACTACCTGACGGATATCCTGCCGCGCGTGCTGGCCGGCGAGAAGGTTCTCGTTGCCGCGCATGGCAACTCGCTGCGCTCGCTCGTCATGGTTCTCGACCGGTTGACGAAGGAAGAGATCCTGAAGCTCAATCTCGCGACCGGTGTGCCGATGGTCTACAAGCTCAACGCCAATTCGACGGTCGCTTCCAAGGAAGTGCTCGGCGATATGTCGGCTGCCCATTAAGGCAAACTGCAGAGCAAACAAAAGGGGCGCCGGTCGCCCCTTTTTTCGTTCTCAGGCCTTGCCGGCTTCCCATCCGAGGATTGCGCGCTTGCGCGTCAGCCCCCAGTGATAGCCCGTGAGATCGCCGCTCTTGCCGAGCGCCCGGTGACAGGGAACGACGAACGAGATCGGGTTACGGCCGACGGCTGCCCCGACGGCGCGTGAGGCGGTCGGCTGGCCGATCTCGCCGGCGATGGTCGAATAGGTCGTGGCGCGGCCGAGCGGGATCTTCAAGAGCGCCTGCCAGACCCGGATCTGAAAATCGGAGCCGATCAGGAAGATGCGCAAGGGCTCTCCGGCGCACCAGCGTTCAGGATCGAAAATGCGCGCCGCATAACGCGCCGTGGCCGCGCTGTCCTCGACATAGGTGGCGTTCGGCCAGCGATGCGCCATATCCTCGAAACTCTCGTGCTCGCCGCCGCCATCGGCGAAGGCAAGGCCGGCAAGACCTCGATCGGTGATCATCACCAGCGCCGTGCCGAAGGGGGAGGGGTGGTAGCCGTAGCGGATGGTGAGGCCCGCGCCGCGCGCCTTCCATTCGCCCGGCGACATCGCCTCATGGGTGACGAAGAGGTCGTGCAGCCGGCTCGGGCCGGAAAGCCCGATCTCGATGCTGGTCTCCAAGAGTGGCATGTCTTCCTGGCGCAGCAAGCGCTTGGCATGGTCGAGCGTGACCGCCTGCAGGAACGCCTTCGGCGACAGCCCGGCCCAGCGGGTAAAGACCTTCTGCAGTTGCGTCGGCGACTGCTTCAGACGCTTCGCGATCGCTTCAAGCGAAGGCTGCTCGCGATACTCTTCGGTGAGCATCTCGATCACATTTCTCACCGTGTCGTAATCGGTGCCATCAGGCGTGATGTCGGTGGGGAGGGTTGTCGCAATGTTCATCGGTCATCTCCTGTCGTGACACAGGTAACCATGCCGCCAGCGTCGTTGCCACCCGAAACTTGATTGGCCCTAGCGTCAGCGGCGGCGCACGGTGGCAAGCGCCCCGGAAAACGCCGTGGCGAAGGTTTCGCGGTCGTCGCGGTTGAGGAAGGAACCGACATCGGTCCTGTGGCCGCCGCCGCTGATGCTCATCGAGACGATGCCGATCTCCTGATGCCGTGCGATGTTGAAGCGCGCCCAGAACGGATTGAAGCGGTGTTCGATCATCCGGCCCGACGGCGTGAACTTGCGCACCGACACGTCGGTTCGCGAGACGCTGACTTCTTCACGGCTACGCGCCGAGCGGTAGTTCAGCCAGAAAGCACCGAACAGCAGCGCGAAATCCAGCCCGAAGAAGAACACGATCGGCCAGGCGCCGATCACCATGAACACGACCGCATGTACCAGGCTGAGCAGCCCGGCGATCAGGAAAAACACCTTGAACCCCTTAAAGCCCAGGGAGCGATAGGGGGTCAGTTCGGCGCTGAACACCGGCTCTTCGCCGTCAAGCGTCTGATCGTTGCCATCAGTCATGACCATTGACTATAGATGCATCATGAAAAACGTGAAGCCGAAATTGCCGGGCGAGCCCGCGAAAACGAAGCCAGCGACGGGCCGCCGCGCCCCGCGTACCTCAGGCGTCTACAGTCGCGAGGAAATCTCCGAGATCTTCCGACGCTTCTCGATCCAGCGGCCGGAGCCGAAGGGGGAACTGGAGCACGTCAATCCCTTTACCCTGGTGGTTGCCGTCGCCCTGTCGGCGCAGGCGACTGATGCCGGCGTCAACCGGGCAACCCGGGCACTTTTCGCCGTTGCCGACACGCCGAAAAAAATGCTGGCCCTCGGCGAGGAGAAGGTCCGCGACTACATCAAGACCATCGGCCTTTTCCGCAACAAGGCCAGGAACGTCATCGCGCTCAGCGAAAAGCTGATCACCGATTTCGGCGGCGAAGTCCCGCGCACGCGGGAGGAGCTGGTAACGCTGCCGGGCGTCGGGCGAAAGACCGCCAACGTCGTGCTGTCGATGGCCTTCGGCCAAGCGACGATCGCCGTCGACACCCATATCCTTCGCATCGCCAACCGCCTCTGTCTGGCACCGGGCAAGACCCCTGATGAGGTCGAGGCGAAGCTCTCGCGCATCATTCCCAACGAATATCTCTACCATGCGCATCACTGGCTGATCCTGCATGGCCGCTATTGCTGCAAGGCGCGCAAGCCGGAATGCGAGCGCTGCGTCATTGCCGATATCTGCAAGGCACCGGAAAAGACCTGCGATATCCCGGCGCCGCTGGTCGAGTTGCCGCAACAAGTTCTTCCGGTCGCCGGCTGACGCGCGTCTTATATCTGTCTGCGCTGTCGGCCCGAGACTGACTCATGCGGAGATCAGTCGGTCGATCAGATGGCCGATGGCGTCGACGTAGACCTCTGTCGGCGCGCCTTCGGCAATCTCCAGCACGGCGCGGTCGAAGGCGGCTGACAGCAGCGTCGCCATTGCCGTCAAGGCGGCCTGATCGTGGACCTGCGGCGCCATCGCCTCCGCCAGGCCCTCTTCCAGCGTTCTCTGGGCGTTGGCCGCGTCGATCGTCGCCATTTCCCGTGTGCCGAGCACGGCCGGGCCGTCGAGCAGTAGAATGCGGATTCTGCCCGGCTCCGCCATGGCGTCGAAGAAGGCGCGCGCGCCTGTTATCAGCGCCTCGCGCGGCGTCAGGCGGTCGAATGTCGCTTCCTCGATCCTCGCCGCCACGGCACTGGATTCCCGCTCGGCGACGGCGCGAAACAGTGCCCTCTTGTCTTCGAAGTGGTGGTAGAGCGCACCGCGCGTCATGCCGGCGGCAGCCACGATGTCCGGCGTCGACGTTTCTGCATATCCCCTCGCGACGAAGAGACCGTGGGCAGCATCGAGGATCGCGGCGCGCGTCGTGTCGGAGCGCTCGCGATTGGAGCGGCGCGAGGATTTTATTTGCATACATTCAGCCTGTATGTTAATTCAAAAATACATGCAGACTGTATGATGATGCGAGCGCGAGGGAAAGCCCCCATGAAATCGACGAGCTACTATCCTGTGATCATGACATCAGACGTTGCAGCAACCGCGGCATTCTACATCGACAACTTTCGCTTCCAGGCGCTGTTCACCAGCGACTGGTACATGCATCTGCAGTCGACGGAATCCGAGACGGTGACGCTCGCCGTCCTCGACTATCGCCATGAAACCATCCCGGAGCGTGCCCGCGCGCCGGTCAGTGGCCTGCTCCTCAACTTCGAAGTCGAGGATCCCGACGCAGTCTATGCCGATTGCCAGGCAGCAGGTCTGCCGATCCTGAAGGCGATCTGCGACGAAGATTTCGGCCAGCGCCACTTCATCACCGCCGATCCCAATGGCGTTCTGATCGACGTCATCAAGCCGATCCCGCCGAGCGCCGAGTTCGCCGCCGCCTATGAGGCAAGCGCATTACCAGCGGAATGATCGCAGCCACGCGTGTTTTGTCTTCCAAATGGCTGGAAAACCGCTATTAACGAACACCGGCCATTAGGGAAACTGGACGGAGTTCATGACAAAATACGACGTGCTGACGATCGGCAATGCGATCGTGGATATCATTGCGCGCTGCGATGACGGCTTTCTGAGTGAAAACGGCATCATCAAGGGCGCAATGAACCTCATCGATGCCGACCGCGCGGAGCTGTTGTACTCGCGCATGGGCCCCGCCGTCGAAGCTTCCGGCGGCAGCGCCGGCAACACGGCGGCCGGCGTTGCCAGCCTTGGCGGACGTGCCGCCTATTTTGGCAAGACGACCAACGACCAGCTTGGCGAGATCTTTGCGCACGACATTCGCGCCCAGGGCGTCTATTTCCAGACCAAGCCGCTCGAAACGGTGCCGCCGACCGCCCGCTCGATGATCTTCGTGACCGAGGACGGCGAGCGCTCGATGAACACCTATCTCGGCGCCTGCGTCGAGCTCGGTCCGGAGGACGTGGAGGCCGATGTCGTCGCTGAGGCCAAGGTCACCTATTTCGAGGGCTACCTGTGGGATCCGCCGCGTGCCAAGGATGCAATCCGCGAGGCCGCCAAGATCGCCCATGAAAACGGCCGCGAAACCGCAATGACCCTGTCGGACAGTTTCTGCGTCCACCGCTATCGCGACGAGTTTCTGGAGCTGATGCGCTCCGGCACCGTCGACATCGTCTTTGCCAACAAACAGGAAGCGCTCGCACTCTACGAGACCGAGGACTTCGATCTGGCGCTGGAAAAGCTCTCGAAGGACTGCAAGCTTGCGGCCGTCACGCTGAGTGAAGAAGGCTCCGTCGTCGTGCGCGGCACCGAACGTGTCCGCGTCGGCGCGACGCCGCTCGCGCAGGTGGTCGATACGACAGGCGCCGGTGATCTCTATGCTGCGGGCTTTCTCCACGGATATACGACCGGTCGGTCGCTCGAGGATTGCAGCAAGCTCGGCAATCTCGCAGCCGGTATCGTCATCGGCCAGATCGGCCCGAGGCCGATGGTATCGCTTGCCGCTGCCGCCAAGCAGGCCGAGCTCGCCTGAGGCGAGCTGCAGCGCCGCGCACCAAATATGACCTATGTCAGAGCGGGCGTAGCCTTTATTTGAAGGCTTCGCCCGGATAGGCGCCCCAGATCTCGCTCTGGACGATCCAGCCTTCGACGCCCTGGGTTTCGATGTGGCACCAGTCGCCATTGCATTCACCCACACGGATGACCACGCCGGGCTCCATGCGCGCAACGATCCCTGCCGTGCTCTGCGGCTCGCGGCGCAGGTTGACGAAGACGCCTTCGCCCTTGCCGCGCATCCATGGCGCGGTGACGGCCGTGCGGTCGCCCGACAGAAGGGCCTGGTTCACCCAGCCTTCCGTGCCGTCGGCGTCGCGGATACGGCGCCAGTTATCGTATTCCTGGATGATTTCCACCGGTACGCCGGGCCTGAGGTAGCGGAACGCCACCGCGTAGTCGACGCTCGGGCCGATGCGCAGGTTGACGCTCTTGGCCTTCAGGCTGACGAAACGCGGCAGCGGCAATCCGCTGGCCCCCTTTGCGGCCTGGGCATGGGCACCCGACGTCGTGATGACCGCGCCGATGCAGGCGGCGATCAACGCTAACGAGAGTTTGGAAATGACGTGACGCATGACGAAGCTCATTTTCCGTGGCAACTTGCAGGCGCAGTTCACCCAGGGCTCTTGGCCGGGGCGTAAATCGCGGGGACGACGCAGCGAGTTTTGTTTGTCTTCCCGACCGGGTCTGGTAGAAATTGCGGCTACAGGGAGAAAGTATCGCCCAACTTGGTTAAGGACCCGTCAACAAGGCCCATCGCAGCAATGACAAGCAAGAAGAAGCCCAAGGTCTACATCACCCGGAAACTGCCGGACATCGTCGAAACCAGAATGCGTGAGCTCTTCGACGCCGAACTGAACATCGATGATACGCCGCGCAGCCAACCAGAGCTTGTGGCGGCGGTGAAGCGCGCCGACGTGCTCGTGCCGACGGTGACCGACCGCATCGATGCGGCGTTGATCGAGCAGGCCGGCCCGCAACTGAAACTGATCGCCAGTTTCTCCAACGGCGTCGACAACATCGATGTCGACGCGGCCGCACGCAAGGGCATTACCGTCACCAACACCCCGAACGTTTTGACCGAGGACACCGCCGACATGGCGATGGCGCTCATTCTCGCCGTGCCGCGCCGGCTCGCCGAGGGTGCGCAGATCCTGACCGATCGCAAGGGCGAATGGGCCGGCTGGTCTCCGACCTGGATGCTCGGCCGGCGCATTGCCGGCAAGCGCATCGGCATCGTCGGCATGGGCCGCATCGGCACCGCGGTCGCGCGCCGTGCCAAGGCCTTTGGCCTGTCGATCCACTATCACAACCGTCACAGGGTCAAGGCCGAGACCGAGGAGATGCTGGAGGCGACCTATTGGGACAGCCTCGACCAGATGCTTGCCCGCGTCGATATCGTCTCGGTCAATTGCCCCTCGACGCCGGCGACCTATCACCTGCTTTCGGCCCGTCGGCTCGCGCTGATGCGCCCGGAAAGCTATATCGTCAACACCGCCCGCGGCGGCATCATCGACGAGACGGCGCTGATCAAGTGCCTGCGCGAAGGCAAGATCGCCGGTGCGGGGCTCGACGTTTTCGAGAATGAACCCGTGGTCAACCCCAAGCTCATCAAGCTCGCCGGCGAGGGCAAGGTCGTGCTGTTGCCGCATATGAGTTCGGCGACGCTCGAGGGTCGCATCGACATGGGCGACAAGGTGGTGATCAATATCCGCACCTTCTTCGACGGTCACCGGCCGCCGGATCGGGTGCTGCCGGGTCGCGATTGATTCGCGACTGATCAAAGCGTCTTGCGCATCTCGATCGAGGTAGGCCGGGTAAAGCCCGGGTGAGCGGTTCTGTCGGTTTCGACGAAGCCCCAGGCCGAAAACGTCCTGTGGTTTTCGGTGAGTTCGATCCGTGTCAGCAGCCTCAGAGCGGCCAAGTGGCGGTCGCGTGCCGCTGCTTCGGCGCTTGCAAGCAACAGTCGGCCGACGCCTTTTCCCCGGCAGGTCGCGGAAACCGCAAGCTTGCCGATATAGAGGCAGTCGGTCTCCGGCTTGCAGAAGATGCAGCCGGCAAGCACTGAGCCGTCGACGGCGACGAAGCCAATTTCTGCCGAAGCCTTCTCGCTCAGCCCCTCAATCGTTAGCGCATGGGCCGAGGATGGCGGATCAATCCGCCCGTCCATATAGGCAAAGGCGTCAAGGATCAGGGCCAGCAATTCCTTGTAGCGATCGAAGGCAGCGTCGATCCTGATGATCTGCATCAGTCTGCGCTCCTGTCCTTGCGCCGGCGATAGCGGATGGTGCTGAATTGCGCCGAGAGAGCGTCATACATCAACAGCCGACCGACGAGTGGCTCGCCGATCCCGGCGATCACCTTGATGGCTTCCATAGCCTGCAATGTTCCGATGACGCCGGTGAGCGCGCCGATGATGCCGGCCTCGGCACAGGAGGGCACGACGCCCGGCGGCGGCGCTTCGGGAAAGAGATCGCGGTAGGACGGGTTCGGTTCGCCATCCGCGCCCGAGCGATAAGGCATCAGCACTGTAAGCGAACCGTCGAAGCGGCCGACTGCACCGGTGACGAGCGGTATGCCGACGGTTGCTGCCGTATCGGCGGCGAGATAGCGCGTGTCGAAATTGTCCGAGCCGTCGATCACCAGATCATATTGGCGCAACAGCGCCTCGGCGTTGTCGGCTGCCAGACGAAGGGGATGCCTCTCGACCACCACATGCGGATTGAGCGCGCCGATCGCTGCCGAGGCGCTCTCGACCTTTGTCTGGCCAATATCGGCCGTGCGGTGGATCACCTGCCGCTGCAGGTTCGACAGCGACACCACGTCATCGTCGACGATGCCCAGCGTGCCGATGCCGGCGGCGGCGAGATATTGAAGAACAGGAGCGCCGAGGCCGCCGGCGCCAATGACGAGAACGCGCGCCGCCTTGAGTTTCTGTTGCCCCCCACCGCCGAGTTCGGGCAGCATGATGTGGCGCGCGTAGCGGGCAATTTCCGATGATTCGAGGCTTGTACTAGTCATGAGCGGACACTTTCCATGATCGGCTCCATCATCCCGATACGCTTCCGTGCTCCACCGTCAGGAACCGGCCGCGATCGCCGAGCGCGTCGAACATCGCACGGTCCGTCCCGGTCATGAAGGCCTGGCCGCCAAGTCCGTCGACGAGATCGAATAGGGCGGCGCGGCGGCCCATGTCGAGATGCGCGGCGATCTCGTCGAGCAGCAGGATAGGAGCGTGACCGGTCATGTCGCCGACGAGGCGCGCATGGGCAAGAACCAGGCCGACGAGCAGCGCCTTTTGCTCGCCGGTCGAGCAGCGCTCGGCTTCCATGTCCTTTTCGCGGTGGCGAATCAGGAGGTCGGTGCGGTGCGGTCCGTCCAGTGTCCGGCCGGCGGCCGCGTCGCGCGCCCGGCCCTCGCGCAGCATGGTGAGATATTGTTCTTCGAGGTCGAAGGCTGGCTTGTGGCTCTCGTCGTCGAGGAAGCCCGCCAGCGCCAGGCGCGCAGATGGAAAGACGCTGTCGCCGGTGTTTCTCTCGACGAGCGCCGTCAGCAGACCCAGCATCTCCTGCCGTGCGAGCGCCATCGACACGCCGAGCCCCGCCATTTCCCGCTCGATGGCAGTCAACCAGGCCGGGTCGGGACGAAAGTCGCTGAGGAGCCGATTGCGGCTACGCATGGCACGGTCGAATTCGCTGGCGCGCTTCCCATGCTCCGGATCGAGCGAAAGCACCAGCCGATCGAGGAAACGGCGGCGATCGGCCGACGGGCCGGTGAAGAGCCCGTCCATGGCCGGCGTCAGCCACAGCACGCGCAGATGGTCGGTCAGCTCATCGACCGTACTCGCTGTCGTGCCGTTCAGCCGCAGGCGTCGTGATTGCCCCTCACTGGTGCCGGCCGTGCCGGTACCGATCTCGACCGGGCCTTCCATGCCCACGACTTCGGCAAAGACCGAGAAGCCGTCGCTTGCGCCGACGCGAGCGACATCGGCATAGGCCGCACGCCTGAGGCCACGGCCTGGCGACAGAAACGACACCGCTTCCATCAGATTGGTCTTGCCGGCGCCGTTCTCGCCGGTCAGCACGACGTGCCTCTGGTCGAGCGCCAGCGACAGCGCCGCATAATTGCGGAACTCGCTCAGCTTCAGGCGATTGAGAAAGACCTTTTGTGGCATTTCGGGTCCGGATTCGACGTCGGCGCCAGTCGCAGCGCCACGCGTCGAACAGGACGTGCAAAGGACGCTGCAACACTTGCTGCATAGCTCCATAAATCGATGCCGATTTAAGGAGCTATGCAGTAGGACGAAAGCGGGCTTTAAGGCAAGACGAAAGGTGACCTGAGTCATTTCCAGGCAAAATTGCGCGATAACGGCGGGGAAAGCCTTATAATCCCAGTCGTTCAGCGCTTTTCTTGATCGCTTGCGTACAATATGACAGCCGCATGACAATCCACGAACGGATATATTTGTGATGCTGGCTTGGTTCCGCAAACTCCTTCCCCGCGAAGACAGCTTTTTCGATCTCTTCGCGCAACATTCGCGTACCGTCGTCGGTGCCGCCGAAGCGCTCGACAAGCTCCTCGCCGGCGGCGACGATCTCGAAAAGCACTGCGACCGGATCGTCGCGCTTGAAGACGAGGCAGACGGTGTCACCCGCGAAGTGCTTCTGGCCGTTCGTCGCTCCTTCATCACGCCGTTCGATCGTGGCGACATCAAGGATCTCATCCAGTCGATGGACGATGCCATCGACATGATGCACAAGACGGTCAAGACCATCCGGCTCTACGAGCAGAAGACCTTCGATCCGGGCATGAAGGAAATGGGCGTCATCGTCGTCCAGGCGGCGCACCTGATCGCCGAGGCCATTCCGCTGCTCAATCGCATCGGCGTCAACCACGGCCGGCTCATCGCCATCGCCGAAGAGGTCACGCGCATCGAAGGCCGGTCCGACGAGCTGCACGACCAGGGCCTGAAGGATCTTTTCCGCCGCTACGGTGCCAACAATGCCATGGCCTACATTATCGGTAGCGAGATCTACGGCGAGCTCGAGAAGGTCGTCGACCGCTTCGAGGACGTCGCCAACGAGATCAGCGGCATCGTGATCGAGAACGTCTGATGGACGCGACGCTCGCCCTGCCGTTGCTCGTCGCCCTCATTGCAATCGCCCTGTTCTTCGACTTTCTCAACGGGCTGCATGACGCCGCCAACTCGATCGCAACCATCGTTTCGACCCGGGTGCTCCGGCCGCAATATGCGGTCATGTGGGCGGCGTTCTTCAATTTCATCGCCTTCCTGTTTTTCGGCCTGCATGTGGCCGAGACGCTCGGACGCGGCATCATCGATCCCGGCATCGTTACGCCGCTGGTGATCTTCTCGGCCCTGATGGGGGCGATCGTCTGGAACATCGCGACCTGGATCTTCGGCATTCCGTCGAGTTCGTCGCATGCGCTGATCGGCGGCCTCGTCGGTGCCGGCCTAGCCCGCACTGGCGGCGATGCCATCGTCTGGACCGGTCTCTTGAAGACGGTCGGCGCCATCGTGATGTCGCCGATGATCGGCTTCTTCCTGGCGCTGCTCCTGATCCTCATCGTTTCCTGGCTGTTCGTGCGCCGGACGCCTTTTGCTGTCGACCGTACCTTTCGGGTGATGCAGTTCGTCTCGGCGTCGCTCTATTCGCTCGGCCACGGCGGCAACGATGCGCAAAAGACCATGGGCATCATCGCCGTGCTCTTGTTCTCGCAGGGCTATCTCGGCTCCGAGTTCTATGTGCCGTTCTGGGTGGTGATCACCTGCCAGGCGGCGATCGCGCTCGGCACGCTGTTGGGCGGCTGGCGCATCGTGCACACCATGGGCTCGAAGATCACCAAGCTCAATCCGATGCAGGGCTTCTGCGCGGAAACCGGCGGCGCCATCACGCTGTTTGCCGCCACCTGGCTCGGCATTCCGGTGTCGACCACCCACACGATCACCGGCGCGATCATCGGCGTGGGTGCCGCCAAGCGTGTCTCGGCGGTGCGCTGGGGCCTTGCCGGCAACATTGTCATCGCCTGGTTCGTGACGATGCCGGCCGCTGCTGCGATTTCGGCGCTCACCTACTTCGCAGTCGATCTGTTCCTGTGACCCTGTCCGCCTCCGGCTGCAATGCCGGGGGCGGGGCTCGCGGTTGGGGAGAGAGCCTCCGCATTGGCGGTGGGACTGAGCGTCATGAGACGATCCAGTTCAGGGAACAGGCGTCCGACTTTCGGTTGCAAGGCTCGTCCGGGATATCCGGCCCGGTCGTGATCGCGACTTGGGCGGCGCCCATCAAGATGTAGCGAATGGGGGTTGCGCATGAACGGTCGCGCCCACAGCCGCGCAGCGGTTCACGGGTCCCAGTGCGGAGGATCGCCAAAGGTCTTCTTCAGATGATCGGTAATTGCCCGGAGCTTGGCCGACGGCCGTCGGCCCTCCGGATGGGCCATGTAGATGAATTCCGGCTCTGGGCGAAAACCGACATCGATCTCGCGAAGCCGACCGTCGCGCACCGCAGGACCGCAGATGAATGTCGGCAGCAGCGCGATGCCGAGCCCGGCGACGGCAGCATCGTGGATCATGTCGCCGTTGTTGATGCGCAGCGCCATGCGGGCGCGGATAACGGTCGAACCGGTCGGCCCCTCGAACCGCCAGTCGGAAGCGCCGCGATTGGTGTAGAAGATACCGCGGTGATCGTTGAGTTCCGCAAGCGAGGCCGGCGTGCCGTTGCGATCGAGATAGTCGGGCGAGGCGACCAGCAGGCGCCTGCTTTTGGCAAGCTTCCACACGACCAGCCGTGAATCGGCGATGATCCCGTGGCGCACGATGGCGTCATAACCCTCCGAGGCGACATCGACCCGGCGATCGTCGAGATCGAGCGTCAATTCGACCTCGGGATGTGCCGCCAGAAAGGGGTAAAGGGCAGGCCCGAGATGCAGATGCCCGAAACTGACCGGGGCGGCGATCCGCAATGGTCCGGTCAGCGTCCCGCGGCGCTCCGCCAGATCGCTGGCGGCGGCCTGCACCTCGCTGACGATCCGCACCGCGCGCTCGCGAAAGGCGATGCCATCTTCGGTGAGAGTCAGCTTGCGCGTCGTGCGATGCAACAGCGTTGCGTTCAGGTGGCGTTCCAGGTCCGAGACCCGTTCGCTGATCACGGATTTCGACAGCCGCAGCCGGCGCGCCGCCTCGCTGATCGAGCCGGCTTCCGCAACTGCGACAAAGGCAGCAATTCCTTCGATCTTCAGCATCGTTCGGCATTTCCGAATTCGAGTTCCATCATTGGCAGACTAATCCGAACGGCAATCTTCGGCCATATCTATTGGCAACGAAGGACGGCGGTCGATGGAAAGAAGACCGGTCCCAAGCCAACCCAACAGCCAGGCCAACCCAAAAGAAGGAATTCCATCATGCCACGTTTGCACAACAAGACCGCGCTCATCACCGGCGGCACCAGCGGCATCGGCCTCGAAACGGCGCGCCAGTTCATCGCCGAGGGTGCCCGGGTCGCCGTTACCGGCACCAATCCGAAGAACATTGCCGAAGCACGCAAGATACTCGGCGAAGGCGCCGTCATCATCCAGGCCGATGCCGGCAACGCCGCCGGACAGGCGGCGGTTGCCGAGCAAGTCAAGGCCGCCTTCGGCCATCTTGACATCCTCTTCGTCAACGCCGGCATCGCCAAGCTTCAGCCGATCGAAAAATGGGACGAAGCCAGCTTCGACCAGTCGCTCGCGATCAACGTCAAGGGCCCGTTCTTCCTGATCCAGGCGCTGCTGCCGATCTTCTCCAACCCCGCCTCGATCGTGCTCAACACCTCGATCAACGCCCATATCGGCATGCCGACCTCCAGCGTCTACGCGCTCAGCAAGGCGGCGCTCCTGTCGCTTGCCAAGACGCTTTCGGGCGAACTGATCGGCCGCGGCATTCGCGTCAATGCGGTCAGCCCCGGCCCGATCAAGACGCCACTGCATGACGGACACGGTGCCACGCCTGCCGAAAACAAGGAGATCGTCGCATCGATCGCCGCGCAGATCCCGCTCGGCCGCTTCGGCGATGCAAGCGAGATTGCCAAGGCAATTGTCTTCCTCGCCTCAGACGAGGCCGCCTTCACGGTGGGCGCCGAACTGATCATCGATGGTGGCATGGCCACGCTCTGATACTCACCTGTCTGTTGCCGCCGCGCGCGTTCGATCGCGCGTGGCGGCAAAGTCCTGTTCGTCATCGACGGCACGCCGCGGGCGGCGTTGGCAGGGCGCCCGGAGGAGAGTATATTCTTGAAACCTAATAAGTCGTCGAACAGTCGAGCGGAATGAAGCAGATCCCACACCGATCAGATCCGGGAGGAGACGATGACGAGTGTCAATTGGACGATCAAGGGTCGAGAATTCATTCATTGCAATTGCGCCTATGGCTGCCCCTGCCAGTTCAATGCGCTGCCGACCCACGGCAATTGCTGCGCCGTCGGTGGATTTGAGATCGAGACGGGCCATCACGGCGACACGCGCCTCGACGGCTTGAGATGCGGGATCATTGCGGCTTGGCCCGGTGCAATTCATGAGGGCAGGGGTGAGGTCGTGCCGATCGTCGACATCCGTGCCACGCCGGCCCAGCGCGAGTCGCTGCTGCGCATCATGAGCGGCCAGGATACCGAGCCGGGAGCAACCTTCTTCCAGGTGTTCGCCACCACCTTCGAAACCTTTCACGACCCGGTCTTTGCCGAGATCGACTTCGACGTCGATGTCGGCGCGCGGACAGCACGGCTGAATGTGCCCGGGTGGATCGTGGCGCGTGGCGAGCCGATCTTGAACCCCGTGACCGGAAACCCGCATCAGGCACGCATCAACCTGCCGCAGGGCTTCGAATACGACGTCTGCGAGGTTGGACGCGGGTGGGCCGACACGAAGGGGCCGCTGACGCTGTCCATTCCGGATTCGCACGCCCATTTCGCCAGCATGCATCTGTCTGAAAGCGGCGTGGTTCACTGACGCCCATGGCCGACACTGCGCTCGAAACGCTTTTAAGGCGCGACCGGCTCATCGTCGTGGTCTCGCTGTTGGCCCTGACCGGAATTACCTGGCTCTATATTCTCTGGCTGGCAGTCGGCATGGAGGCCATGGCGCACGTGCCGGCCTCTGGCGATGGCATGAGCGGCGACATGGCGATGGGCACAGACGAGGGCATGGCCATGGACATGTCGCCGGGTGCCATGGCGTCGATGGCCGACGTCGCCTTCCGTCCCTGGAGTGTGTCGACCTTCGCCTATGCCTTTGTCATGTGGGCGGTGATGATGGTCGGCATGATGACGCCTTCGGCAACGCCGATGATCCTGCTCTTTGCCCGTGTCGGGCGGCAGGCGGCGCTCGACGACAGGCCGTTTGCCGCGACCGGCTTTTTTGCCGGCGGCTATCTCACCGCCTGGGTCCTGTTTGCGGCTCTGGCGACGCTCGGGCAATGGCTGCTGGAGTCTGCTCTGCTGCTGACGCCGATGCTGGCGAGCGGCAGCCGTATTCTCAGCGGCATCATCCTGATTTCGGTCGGACTGTTTCAATGGACGGCGTTGAAGGACGCCTGCCTAAGGCAGTGCCAGGCGCCGCTCATGTTCATCCAGAGCCATGGCGGCTTTCGCCGCGATGCCGGCGGCGCCTACCAGTTCGGTCTTCTTCACGGCCTTTATTGTGTCGGCTGCTGCTGGGCGCTGATGGCGCTCCTGTTCATCGGCGGCGTGATGAACGTCCTGTGGATCGCGGTGATCGCGATTTTCGTGCTCGCCGAAAAGGTGGTGCCCGGCGGCCGGATGCTGTCCCGCGTCGCGGGAGCCGCGGTCGTCATGGCCGGGCTGTGGCAGCTTGCGGCCATGACGTGATCCTACAGCGCCGCGCGTCTTATTGGACGCGCAAAGGTCGCTGTAGCACTTTGAATTGCTGCATGTTTTTATCCTTAGATCGGATAGGATCTAAGGAAACATGCAGTAGGGGCAACCGCTGAGCGTCAGTCGCTCAGCGTGTCGAAGAAATCCTTCATCCGGGCGAAGAAGCCGGCGGATTCCGGATTGTTGTCCTTCGACGAGATCTGCTCGAATTCCTGTAGCAGCTCGCGCTGACGCTTGGTCAGCTTCTGCGGCGTCTCGATCTGCATCTGGATGTAGAGATCGCCGGTCTGGCTGGAACGTAGCACCGGCATGCCCTTGCCCTTCAGGCGGAACTGCTTGCCGGCCTGGGTGCCTTCCGGCACGGTCACGCGCGACTTGGTGCCGTCGAGCGTGGTGACGTCGAACTTGCCGCCAAGCGCCGCCGTCGTCATCGAGATCGGCACGCTGCAATAGAGATCGGCGCCATCGCGCTGGTAGAACTCGTGCGGCTTGACCGAGAGGAAGATGTAGAGATCGCCCGCTGGTCCACCGCGCAGGCCCGCTTCCCCTTCGCCGGAGAGGCGAATGCGAGTGCCGTCTTCGATGCCGGCCGGAATGTTGACGGAGAGCGTGCGCTCCTCGGTGACGCGGCCCTGGCCGTGGCACTTGGTGCAGGGATCGGTGATCGTCTGGCCGCGGCCGCCGCAGGTCGGGCAAGTGCGCTCGATCGAGAAGAATCCCTGGGCGGCGCGTACGCGGCCCGAGCCTTGACAGGTTCCGCAGGTCTTCGGGCTGGTGCCAGGCTTGGCACCGGACCCGGTGCAGACGTCGCAGGTGATCGAGGTCGGCACCCGGATCTGCGCGGTCTTGCCGGAATAGGCCTCTTCCAGCGAGATTTCCATGTTGTAGCGCAGATCGGCGCCGCGCTCGCGGCCACCCGATGAACGCCGCTGGCGCCCGCCACCCATCATCTCGCCGAAGATGTCTTCGAAGATGTCGGAGAAACCGCCTGCGCCACCGGCGCTACCGCCAAAGCCGTTGCCCATGCCGCCCTGCTCGAAGGCTGCGTGGCCGTAACGATCATAGGCCGCGCGCTTCTGCGGGTCCTTGAGCGTCTCGTAGGCTTGGTTGATTTCCTTGAAGGTCTTTTCCGAGGCGGCGTCGCCGGGGTTCTTGTCCGGATGATACTGCATCGCCAGTTTGCGGAAGGCGCTCTTCAGCTCCTTCTCATCCGCGTTCTTGGCAACGCCAAGCGTTTCGTAAAGATCACGTTTCATTCTTCAAAGATTGTCCTGTTGACAAGGCGTGCCAGCGCGGGGGCCCGGCGGCTGCCTGGTTACCTTGCCACAGGATTTAGTAAACCTTGAAGCGCGATACCATAGCCCATCGGGCCGCGGATGCGGTTTTTTGTCGGAAAAATGACGTTTCTGCCGGTCTCGCGCCCGGTAGACCCGCTTTGGGTGGCACTCCTGCCCCCAGGGATGCTCTGTAGCGGCGGTTTCAGCGGCGCGGGCCTCACGGGCCCGACGTCCTTCAGAGGCTGTCTGGCGCAGGCGCCTGAGGGGTAAAAAGGCAACAAAAAAGCCCGGGTCGCCCCGGGCTTTTCCGTCTCTAGGAGAGGGCGACTTAGGCCGACCGCTTGCGATCGTCTTCGTCGTTGACTTCTTCATAGTCCGCGTCGACGACATCGCCGTCGCGCGCGGCGTCAGCGGCGGCATCCGCATGGGCGGCGTCCGTCTGCTGGGCCTCGTAGATCGCCTGACCAAGCTTCATGGAGACTTCCATCAGCGTGTTGGTCTTGGCCTTGATGTCTTCGGCGTCCGGCTCGGAAGCCTCGACGGCGGTCTTCAGCGCGGCAATGGCGTCGGAGATCGCGTTGCGGTCGGTTTCCGAAACCTTGTCGCCGTAGTCCTTCAGCGACTTTTCCGAAGAATGGATCAGGCTTTCTGCCTGGTTCTTCGCTTCCACGCCTTCGCGGCGCTTCTTGTCGGTTTCGGCATTGGCTTCGGCGTCCTTGACCATCTTCTCGATGTCTGCGTCGGACAGGCCACCGGATGCCTGGATGCGGATCTGGTGTTCCTTGCCCGTACCCTTGTCCTTGGCCGATACCTGCACGATGCCGTTGGCGTCGATGTCGAAGGTCACTTCGATCTGCGGCATGCCGCGCGGTGCCGGCGGAATGCCGACGAGGTCGAACTGGCCGAGCAGCTTGTTGTCGGCTGCCATTTCACGTTCGCCCTGGGAGACGCGGATCGTCACGGCCGACTGGTTGTCGTCGGCGGTCGAGAAGGTCTGCGACTTCTTGGTCGGGATCGTCGTGTTGCGTTCGATCAGGCGGGTGAAGACGCCACCGAGCGTTTCGATGCCGAGCGACAGCGGGGTCACGTCGAGCAGCAGAACGTCCTTGACGTCGCCCTGCAGAACGCCGGCCTGGATCGCAGCACCCATGGCCACGACTTCATCCGGGTTCACGCCCTTGTGCGGCTCCTTGCCGAACAGCTGCTTTACGGTTTCCTGGACCTTCGGCATGCGGCTCATGCCACCGACGAGAACGACTTCGTCGATCTCGGCAGCCGAAACGCCGGCATCCTTCAGCGCGGCCTTGCACGGAGCAACGGTGCGCTGGATCAGGTCGTCGACAAGCGCTTCGAACTTGGCGCGGGTCAGCTTCATGGTCAGGTGCTTCGGACCGGAGGCATCCGCCGTGATGAACGGCAGGTTGATTTCGGTCTGCTGCGACGAAGACAGCTCGATCTTGGCCTTTTCGGCCGCTTCCTTGAGGCGCTGAAGAGCGAGCTTGTCGTTCTTCAGGTCGATGCCCTGTTCCTTCTTGAACTCGCCGGCGAGATACTGGACGAGACGCATGTCGAAGTCTTCGCCGCCGAGGAAGGTGTCGCCGTTTGTCGACTTCACTTCGAAGACGCCATCGCCGATTTCGAGAACCGAGATATCGAAGGTGCCGCCGCCAAGGTCGTAGACAGCGATCGTCTTGCCGTCCTTCTTGTCGAGGCCATAGGCGAGCGCGGCAGCGGTCGGCTCGTTAATGATGCGCAGCACTTCGAGGCCCGCGATCTTGCCGGCATCCTTGGTTGCCTGGCGCTGGGCGTCGTTGAAGTAGGCCGGAACGGTGATGACGGCCTTTTCGACCTTTTCACCGAGGTAGGATTCGGCGGTTTCCTTCATTTTCTGAAGGATCATGGCGGAGATCTGCGACGGCGAGTAATCCTTGCCATGCGCTTCGACCCAGGCGTCGCCATTGTCAGCCTTGGTGATCTTGTAAGGAACCATGTCCTTGTCTTTTTGCGTGGTCGGATCCTGGAAGGTCCGGCCGATCAGGCGCTTGATCGCAAAAAGCGTGTTTTCCGGGTTGGTGACGGCCTGGCGCTTTGCCGGCTGGCCAACGAGACGTTCGCCGTCTTCGCTGAACGCCACCATCGAGGGGGTCGTGCGCGCACCCTCGGCATTTTCGATGACCTTCGCATCTTTTCCGTCCATGACGGCGACGCAGGAGTTGGTCGTTCCCAAGTCAATACCAATAACTTTAGCCATGTCGTTCTCTCCTTGCAGCGGACTGTCGGAACCCGGTCAGGCATTCGTGAGACAGTCCCTAACGGGATGGTCTTTGGATTTCTTCGCAGCGGTGGCTGCGCCGATGCGGCGTATATAAGGACCGGCGTTTCGGACTGCAAGGCATTCTGCGGGGCGATTGGGGGCAAAAGCAAGCCTGCGATTGGCGTGCGGCCTACAATAGATGCTCGACCCGCGGCAGGGGCGGCTGCAAACTGCCAGGACGGCGCCGTTTGCGCCGCCTCAGCCGCCCGTCAGGATATCGAAAAGCGTCGTGCGCTTGGTGGCGCCGGTGGTCTCGCCGACGTCTGCCGGCGGCACCATGCCGCCACTGCCCTCAGGCAAAGGCCGGGTCTGCTGCACGGCGGCCGAGCCGTCGACGCCTACAGGCGGCTCAGGAAACGCGTTCGGGTCGCCGGAAAGCATGTCGCCCGCCGCGGCAGGCGCACCTCCGTCATCGAAGACCGGCTGCACCCCGGTTGTGCCGAACAGCGGCGAGGGCGAAAGGCCATCATGTGCGGCCACCATGAAGTCGTGCCAGGCCTTGGCCGGAAGGCCGCCGCCGGTGACCTTCTTCATCGACTTGCCGTCGTCATTGCCGAACCAGACGCCGGTGGTGAGGTTCGAGGTGTAGCCGACAAAAAGCGCATCGCGGAAGGATTGAGTGGTACCGGTCTTGCCGGCCGCCTCCCAGCCCTTCAGACGCGCCTTCTTGCCGGTGCCGTTGGTCAGCACCCGCACCATCATCTGGTTCATTTCGCTGACGATGGCCGGATCGAGCACGCGCGGCGGGTTGTCGTAGGTGTTTTCGTAAAGCACCGTGCCATCGGCCTTCGAAATCCGGCGAATGACATGCGGCGTCGCCTTGAAGCCACCGTTCATGAACGGGGCATAGGCCGAGGTCAGTTCGACCAGGCTCACTTCCGAGGTGCCGAGCGCGATCGAGGCGTTGGCTTGCATCTCGGAATCGATCCCCAGGCGATGCGCCACCTTCACCACGTTCTGTGGGCCGACCTCCATCACCAGCTGCGCGGCGATGGTGTTTAGCGAGTTGGCGAGCGCGTCGGCGAGCGTAACTTCGCCGCGGTATTTCTGGTCGTAATTCTCGGGCGTCCAGTTGCCGATTCTGACCGGGCCGTCGTTGCGGATCGACATCGGCGTGCGGCCGATCTCAAGCGCTGCCGCGTAGACGAAGGGCTTGAAGGCCGAGCCCGGCTGGCGCTTGGCCTTGGAGGCGCGGTCGAACTGGCTCTCGGCGTAGTCCTTGCCACCGACCAGCGCGCGGATGGCGCCGGTGCCGTCGATCGAAACGAGGGCTGCCTGCGAGGCGTCGAGCTTGGCGCCGTCGCCCGCAAGCGTGGCGCTGATCGCCTCCTCCGCCTGCTTTTCCAGATTGAGGTCGATGGTGGTGTCGACGATCAGGTCTTCCTTGACGTCGCCGATCATGCCGGGAAGCTGGTCCATCACCATGTCGGCGACATAGTGTTCGGCACCCGACCAATAGCTCTTGGCCTTGGTCGGCGTCTGCGACATCGCCGTCTTGATCTCGCTGTCGGTAACGAAGCCTTCCTCGCGCATGGCGCCGAGCACGACCTGGGCGCGCTCTTCCGCGGCCTTCGGGTCACGGGCGGGCGACAGGCGGGAAGGCGCCTTCAACAGGCCGGCCAGCAGCGCCGCCTCGCCGAGGTTCACGTCGCGCGCCGATTTGTTGAAGTAGCGCCTCGACGCCGCCTCAACGCCGTAGGCGTTCGAGCCGTAGAACACCCGATTGAGGTACATCGCCAGGATCTGGTCCTTGGAATATTTCTGCTCCAGCCAGAAGGCGAGTAGCACCTCCTGAACCTTTCGTTCCAGGGTCCGCTCCGGCGACAGGAACAGGTTCTTGGCAAGCTGCTGGGTCAGTGTCGAGCCGCCCTGGACCATTCGGCCGGTGGTGACGTTCGTCAGCATGGCGCGCGCCAGGCCCAGAGGGTCGACGCCGAAATGCGAATAGAACCGGCGATCTTCGATGGCGATCACCGCCTGCGGGATATAGGGTGACATGTTTTCGAGCGACAGCGCTTCGCCGCCGGTCGTGCCGCGATTGGCGATGATGTCGCCATTGACGGAGAGAATCTTGACGTTGGGCGGACGCTCGGGGATCGACCAGCTTTCAGCACTCGGCATGCGCGCGCCGTAATAGAGCACCAGGCCGCCGACGCCCATCGCGCCCCAGATGCCGAGCACAATGCACCAGTAAAACAGCGTGCGCACGAGACCGATGAAACCGCCGCCTCCGACCGAGCCGCGGCGCGTTCCGCCGCGCTTGCTGCGCTGAGCCTTCTTCTTGGGCGCAGGAGCCGATTTGCCACGCGCAGGTTTGCGGCTGCCGCCGGTCACGCGATCGCTGGCCTCGATGCGAAAATCGTCATCGTCTTCGGCGTTGCCGCCGAACGAGGGCTCGATCCGTTGTCCTGACTTGCCGCTTGCTGCCATGCCGTTTGGATTTACCCCTCATGCCGCATTGCGGGCGCCCAGTCGTCCGCCCCAGCAGCGAACGCAATCCTAAAGGCGGGGAAAAATTGATCGCTCGACCCGCCATGGCGATGCGGTGAACTTTAAATGCGGCAATTTAAGGGGGGGTTAAAAACCGAATTGTAAAATATGCATGGTCTTCAACAGCTTGCCGGATTTGAAGCCCCAGGCTTTGCCGCTTCGTTCGCGCACGCCTGCCAGCATCAATCGCGCGGAGCCACGCGCACGCGCCATCATCAACAGCGGAGGAATTGGCCGCAGTTGCCGCCGACGTGCACGATCCGGCATTGTGTCTGTGTCGATGCCGGCCCTATTCGGCGGCCTTTTCGTCCTGAACCACGCGATCGGTCTTTTTCAGGAGCACAATTTCTTCGGACGTCGGCTGGCTTTCCGTCGTGATGCTGGCGGTGGTTGTTGTCGTATCGACCGCTGCATTGGTCTTGGCGTGATAGGCGCATTCGGCAAATGCCGCGGAGGCGGACAGGCCGACGGTGGCCACAGTCACCAGAATGATCTTCATGATCTTCTCCTTCTCGCTCACGCGTGAAATCCTAACCTGCAACGCGAGCCGCTCGAAATCACGATTTTGTTCCGGCGGAGGCTGCGCCAGGGTTATGGAGGTAGATCGAACGTCGTTGCTCTACTCGATCGAACTCCTGAGCGGTGTTTCGCCGACGAGCTTCGCCTGCTTGCTGCGGTCTGGTTCGGTGTACTCGTAAAGCCATTGGCTGAAAGGCAGTCGCAGCAGGACGGTCTTTGCCAGCTTGTTGGTAGCCATCGCATCGCAGTCGCGCGCCGGGTAGGCCTGGCGGGTACACATCGCTTGCGGACTGTCGACCAGGCGGTAGCCGTGACCTTGAAAGACCAGTGTGGTCATCGCGGTCAACCGGTACGAACCGGGCGGCACAACAACGAGGCGCAGGCTGGCAAGCCAGGTCGTCAGAATCAGGAGAACGATGATCGCGGTCGGGACCTGGAGCAATAACTTCAAGAAAGAGCCTGCAATTCCTAGGTGCAATGGCATCTAAGGAACCAAAAACGCCCGCATGTCTAGGAAGATGTGCGCCGTCATATCGGCTATCTTCAGTTGTGGTTTGCAACCTTTAACGCCAATCGCCACTCATATACGCAACCGGTAATAGATTGCGGACATGATTTTGGGTGAAAATTGTGCGATGCAACAAATCCGCCCTTGAAAATATTGCGACGCATGATTATTGTAACACTTATCGAAGCGCTGCACCTCCTCCCGCGGCGCCCGATGCGGATCGGTGGCACTCCTCCTCCCAGTCACCGGTCAAGTTTGAGAGCCCCGTGCACCTCCTCCCGCGCGGGGCTCTTTTCATGTCTGGACCCCCGCGCTCGTAACGAAAGCACCTGAACGGCGACGCAGATTTTGCTGGTCCTGTCGGTGTTGCGGGTGTATCGGCGCGGTTCATGGGCTCCAAGGCAAACGGCTATATCTACGCGCTCCTCGCCATCGTTATCTTTGCGATCCAGGACGGCATCTCCAAACATCTGGGCAGTGTCTATCCGCCGGTCTTCGTGGCGATGATCCGCTATTGGGCCTTTGCCCTGTTCGCCGTGGCGCTGGCCGCCCGCGCAACGGGAGGGCTCAAGCTGACGGCGACGACGAAACAGCCATTGCTTCAGGTACTGCGCGGGCTGCTGCTGCCGCTGCAGATCGTCATGATCATTACCTCTTTCACGATGGTTGGGCTGGCGCATTCGCAGGCGATCCTTTCAGCGACACCGCTGTTCGTAGCGCTTCTGTCGATGCCGCTTCTGGGCGAGCGTGTCGGCTGGCGCCGATGGCTGGCAATCTCGGTTGGGCTCATCGGCGTACTTCTGATCCTGAAACCGGCCGAAGGCGCGTTCGAACTCACATTCCTGTTGCCCTTGGCCGCAGCACTTGTCTTTGCCCTCTATGTCATCGTCACGCGGCTGGTCAGCCGCGACGATCCGGCGATGACGAGCTTCTTCTACACCGGCATCGTCGGCGCCGTGGCGATCAGCCTTGTCGGCCCATTCTTCTGGACGACGCTGTCGCCACCCGATTGGGGTTGGATGCTGCTCTTGTGCCTCACGGGAACCACGAGCCATTATTTCCTCATCCGTGCCTATGACGTGCTGGACGCGGTCGCCGTCCAGCCTCTGACCTATCTGCAGCTGGTCTTCGCGTCGATCATGGGCGTCAGCCTCTTCGGTGAGACGCTGACCACCAACATGGTTGCCGGCTCGGTGCTCGTGGTTGCGGCCGGCATCTTCACCGTCTGGCGCGAGCGCGTCGTTGCCCGCCGCAAGGCGGGCCTGCCGTCGACCTGACGCGATATCGATATTTTGGCGAATCTTGCTATGGCTTCGCCTTGATGTTGTGCTCGGTTGGCTGCCCCAAAAGCCGATCAGGAGGAGTGCCATGACGTTTCCGTCCGCCGCCGTGCTGGTGTTTTCGACGCTCGCTGCCGTGAATTCCGAAGCTCTGGCGCAGGACAACGTCGCCTATATCGACGACCGATCGGATGGTGCAGCAGTCGTTCGCTCGCTCTACAACGCCATCAATCGCAAGGAATATGCGCGCGCCTACGGTTATTTCGGCGAATCGAAACCGGTTGGCGGTTACAGGACTTTCACGCGCGGTTACGACCGCACCGTTTCGGTCGAAATAAAGCTCGGCAAGGTGAAGACCGAGGCCGGCGCCGGCAGCATCTATTCGGCTGTTCCGGTGGCGGTGAAGTCGATCGAAAAACGTTCGCGGGTACGCTTCTTCGCCGGCTGCTACGTGACGCGGATCATCAATCCTTCGCTGCAGGTGCCGCCGTTCACGCCCTATCAGATCGAAGCGGCGCGCCTCAAGGAAGTGAAGGGACCGCTGGAGGCGGCCCTTCCGACCGTCTGCAACGCCCCGTGACGACGACCTCTACTGAATAGGTCCGCGCCGCTCCGCAAGGAATCTTGACCGTTCGAACACCAGGATTACGGCGAGCGCCATGATGAACGGGATGACGAGATAGAGGATCCGGAAGATCGCCAGCGCCGCCAGCACGTCGGCCGGATCCATTTCCGGCAGGGCGGCGATGAAGACGAGCTCAAGAACGCCAAGTCCGCCCGGCGCGTGCGACAAGAGTGCTGCCGAAAACGACGCCAGAAAGATCCCGAGAATGACGATGAAACCCGGATTGCCGGCTTCCGGCAGGGCGAAATAGATGATCCCGGCGGCACCGATCAGCTCGACCGGCGCGATCACCAGCTGCCGCAGCACGATCGAGGGCTTGGGATAATGCAGCTGGAACCAGCGTGTGCGGATCGACGGCAGGCCGACGAGGCTGCCGATCACATAGAGCGCGATCACGACCAGGATCAGCACGCCCGTCGTCAGCGACATTTCGACCGGCAGGAACTCGGCGAACCGCTCGATGATCTCCGGTTTGACCAGAAGCACGATCGCCGAGAGCATCAGGGTGCCGAGCGTAAAGGTGAACGAGCAGAAGGCGACGAGCACGCCGACTTCGCCCGGCGTCAGCCCTTTCGATCGGTAGGCCCGGTAGCGCACGACAGCGCCCGAAAAGACGGAGGCGCCAAGATTGTGCGAGAGCGCATAGGTGGTGAACGAGCAGACGGTGATGAACCACAGCGAGATACGATGGCCGAGGTGATCGAGCGCCAGCTTGTCGTAGCCGGCAAGTGCTGCATAGGCGACCAGCGTTGCGCCGATCGCCAGCAGCCAGCTTCTCAGGGAAATCGCCTTGAAGCTGGCGATGAATTCGTCCAGCGAGAGGCCGCTCAGCTCGTGATAGAGCGCATGCACCGAAAAGATGATCGCCGCCAGCCCGACGACGGGCCAGAAATACGCGCGCAGCCTGCTCATACCGGTGTCGCGATCGCTGCAACAATCTTGGCCGAAGGCCCTTTCGACGGCGTCGCCTTTATCTCGGGACGCATCTGTTCATGAAAGCAGCCGCGATCGCGGCTCCAGCCCGTCACAGTTTCGCGTCCGGAACGCGACGTCTCGGTCCTCACACTTGCCAACGATCCAATTTCCCATTCTGATTTGTTTTGCAAAAGGGAAGCATCTGAGGTCGAGCAGGTCAAGGATCGATGCCCCGGCAGGGGCCGGTGTTTGGTCAAGAAATCGCGAACACGACACGGTAAAGCGGAGGCGGGCGGATGCAGAACGATGAGGAAAAGCCGATCGAGCCGGTTTTTCGCAATGGAACGGTGACGGTCGTCGGCGTGGTGCTGTCGTTTTCGCTGGGCTTTCTCACCCAGTGGGCAGCCAATCCGGTGCCATGGAATATGGGCGATCTTCCCGCCGTCATCCTGTTGGCGATCGGCATCCTTTTGCAGATGCATGCGCTCTGGGACTTTCTGCAGCTGCGGTCGCTGCAGCCAAAGGTCTACGGTCAGGCGACGCGCATCTTCTTCATCGGCGTAGTGGTTACCGGCAGCGGCGTGTTTGCAGCGCTTGTCGCCGACTTTGTCGTGATGATCTCGAAAGCGGGGTGGGCGGGCTGACCCGCCACGACGTCGTTCGATATCAGGCGGCAAGCGCGTTCAGGATGCGGATCCAGGAACGAATGCCCTTGTGATAGGATTGCAGCTCGTATTTCTCGTTCGGCGAATGGATGCGGTCGTCCGAAAGGCCGAAGCCGACGAGCAGCGATTCCATGCCGAGCATCTTCTGGAAGTCGCCGACGATCGGGATCGAGCCGCCCATGCCGATGACCACGGCCGGCTTCGGCCATTCGTCGGAAAGGGCGAGCTTTGCCGTGTTGAGCAGGTTCGAATCGTAGGGCAGCTGGATTGCCGGCGAACCGCCATGGGCGTGAAATTCGACCGTGCAGTCCGCCGGCACCTTCGAGCGCACATAGGCGCGGAAAGCTTCGCGGATCTTCTCCGGGTTCTGGTTGCCGACCAGGCGGAAGGAGACCTTGGCGGAAGCCTGCGCGGCAATCACCGTCTTGAAGCCTTCGCCGGTGTAGCCGCCGGTGATGCCGTTGATCTCGGCGGTCGGGCGGGCCCAGGTGAGTTCGAGGACCGAACGGTTCTTTTCACCAGACGGGATCGACAGGCCGATTTCGCCGAGGAATTTTTCCGCGGTCTGGCCAAGCGTCTCCCATGCAGCCTTGATCTGGGCCGGGGTTTCCTCGACGCCTTCGTAGAAGCCTTCGAGCGTCACGCGGCTGTTTTCGTCATGAAGCCCGGCGAGGATGCCGGTCAGGATGCGGATCGGGTTGGCGGCAGCACCACCGAAATAGCCCGAATGCAGGTCGCGGTCGGCCGCCTTGATGATGACTTCCTCGCCGACGAGCCCGCGCAAGCCCGCCGAGATCGCAGGCGTGTCCCGGTCCCACATGCTGGTATCGCAGACAAGTGCATAGTCGGCTTTGAGTTCGGCCGCATTGGCTTCGAGGAAAGGTTTTAGCGACGGCGAGCCGGACTCTTCCTCACCTTCGAACAGGATCGTGACGCGGCAGGGCAGCGAACCGTGGACTTCCTTGTAGGCGCGGGCGGCTTCGACGAAGGTCAAGAGCTGGCCCTTGTCGTCGGCGGTGCCTCGGCCGGTGATGACCTTGCGGCCGGGCTCCAGCTCCTTGACGCCGGGTTCGAACGGATCGGTGTCCCACAGGTTCAGGGGATCGACCGGCTGGACGTCGTAATGCCCGTAGAACAGCACATGCGGGGCATCGGCGGTGGCGCCGGCGTGATGGGCAACTACCATCGGATGTCCGGGAGTGTCGCGGATCGAGGCGTCGAAGCCGAGGCCGTTCAGTTCCGCGACCAGCCATTCGGCGGCCTTGCGGCAATCGGCCTTGAAGGCCGGATCGGTCGAGATCGACTTGATGCGCACGAGGTCGAAAAGCCTGTCCAGGCTCTTCGGCAGGTTTGCGTCTGCGCGCTCGAGAATGGGGGTGATATCTGCCATCATGCATATCCTTGCTTCAAGTTTTGCCGGAACCTACTGCATGACGCCGCAAATCGGAATCGATTTCAGCAGCGAAATCATGCGGCCGTTCGACGGGCGGCAGCGATTTTGGCGTGTCCGAACGAACCCGCTCAGGTTGTTTAGAACCTCATGCGGGTGGATTTAAGCCAAATTTTTTGATGGAACGATTAGGGAGACGTGTTGCCTGTCACGCGGCACCGCCGTCACGCGCGGCATGGGCAAGCGCCATGCGCATGTATTCGAGCATGAGTTCGCGCTCGAATTGCCTGAGGCCTGATAACAGCGACTGATCGGCGGCAAGCGCTGCCTCCTTGGCCGCCGCCTCGATTTCCCTCGCCCTCTCGGTCAGGAAGATTTGCTGCGAACGCTTGTCCTGCGGATGTTTGCGCCTGACGATGAGCCCGTCGCGTTCCATTCTCGCCAGCGTGTTGGCCATGGTCGCCTGTTCGATGTCGAGCCTGTCGAGAAGCTGTTTCTGGGTCAGACCCTCCTCGGCCCATAGTTCCAACAGGACGGGAAACTGCCCGGGCGCGAAGCCGAGCTTCTGACCGCGCTCCTGAAGTGCACGCGAGAAGCTTTTGGCCAGCAGGCTGGCCAGGTAAGTCGCAGATTCCATACGGTTGAAGGCCATGCTCCAATGGGTACGCTCGAAGCGGCGCGAAGACAAGTTACAAAGCAGGCGATGGACTTGAGAAAGCCTTATCTCACAAGGATTTGACAAGGACTTGACCCAACCAACGAGAAACCGCCACGGCGCGGAGGCGGCGCCGTGGCGGTTCTCTGAAAACGGGACAAAGGCCCGGAGAGGGGGATAAGGCCTTTGTCCTCATCTGGTGCGGGCGGGGGACAGGCCAATCACCAGAAGACGGCATCACTCGGTGCCGTTGACTAAGATTTGAGGATTCAAATGTGGCTTTTCAAGGATTGGGCCAATGAATCGCACATTACAAATGCGTAACGTTTCTGTGAAAGCCGGACATTGCTCAAGCGCCCTTCGAGCGCCGGTTCCGCAAGGCAAAAATGACCTCCACGGCGCCGATCGCGATTGCAGTCGCCAACGCTGATTTCGCCACATCGCGGGCCGATTGATCCGGCCTGATGCACATGACGATAATGAAGGCGACGAAAAGTGCGGCCCGAGCGATCGCGTATTCGACCTTCTGCCACAGTGGCCACGGCGCGGCGTCCGCCCGTCTGAAATGGGCATCGAGCCCCGTCGTCGCAAGCAGATAGATCGGCGCAAAGACGGTCTTGATGACGACAAGGAATGCCGGATCGCTCAACAGCCAGGAAATGACGAAACAGACTCCGGCAAACCCTGAAAGAACAAGGTACTGTCTCAGTGCATATTGCACGTCATGCGGCATCGCTTGCTCCTCTGTGACAGCTGGACATTGTAGTGTTCGACGAGAAAACCGCAATGGACGTTTGGCTCACCCCGCGCTATCCATTGCCCATGAAAAACGGTGATCACCTCTTCCTCGTCGACGGCTCCGGATTCATCTTCCGGGCGTTCCACGCCATCCCGCCGCTCAACCGCAAATCCGATGGCCTTCCGGTCAATGCGGTGTCCGGTTTCTGCAACATGTTGTGGAAGTTGCTCACCGATGCGCGCGACACCTCCGTCGGCGTGACGCCGACGCATTTCGCCGTCATTTTCGACTATTCCTCGAAAACGTTCCGAAACGAACTCTACGATCTCTACAAGGCCAATCGCTCGGCGCCGCCTGAGGATCTGATCCCGCAGTTCGGGCTGATCCGCCACGCCACGCGCGCCTTCAACCTGCCTTGCATCGAGAAGGAAGGGTTTGAGGCCGATGACCTGATCGCCACCTATACGCGCCTTGCCGAAAAGGCGGGCGCCAGCGTCACCATCATCTCCTCCGACAAGGACCTGATGCAACTCGTGACGCCGAACGTCTCGATGTACGACAGCATGAAGGACAAGCAGATCTCGATCCCGGAAGTGATCGAGAAATGGGGTGTGCCGCCGGAAAAGATGATCGATCTTCAGGCGATGACCGGCGACTCGACCGACAACGTGCCTGGCATCCCCGGCATCGGCCCCAAGACCGCGGCGCAATTGCTGGAGGAATACGGCGATCTCGATACGCTGCTGGCGCGTGCGGGCGAAATCAAGCAGGCCAAGCGCCGCGAAAACATCATCGCCAATGCCGACCTTGCCCGCCTGTCACGCCAGTTGGTGACGCTGCGCACCGACACGCCGCTCGACGTTCCTCTCGAGGAGCTGCATCTCGAACCGCAGGATGGGCCGCGCCTCGTCGCCTTCCTGAAGGCGATGGAATTCACCACGCTCACCCGTCGCGTGGCCGCCGCCACCGATACGGACGCCGATGTGGTCGAACCGGCCGCGGTGCCGGTCGAGTGGGGCGCGGATGCGCGCGGACCGGATCTCGACAAGGCTGCGGCTGCCCCGGCGTCGTCGAGTGCCGGCGAGGCCGCGCCTGCGGCCGTGAGCCAGGTAGCCTCCACGGGCGAGGCCACTGACGCCACACCAGAGGCGCTCGCACAATCGCGCGCAGCCCTTTTCGCCAGCGCTACCATCGACCACTCGCGGTATGTCGCGATCCGCGATCTGCCGACGCTCGACGCCTGGATTGCCGACGCCAAGGACGCGGGCCTCGTCGCCTTCGACACCGAAACGACGTCGCTCGATGCCATGCAGGCCGAGCTCGTCGGCTTCTCGCTGGCGCTTGCTGACTATGGCAAGGACCCTTCGGGAACGGTGATCCGCGCCGCCTATGTGCCGCTGATCCATAAAACAGGAGTGGGCGATCTTCTCGGCGGCGGCCATGCTGAAAACCAGATTCCGGTGCGCGAGGCGCTCAGCCGGCTGAAGGTGCTGCTTGAAGATCCTTCGGTGTTGAAAGTCGCACAGAACCTCAAATACGACTACCTCCTCATGAAGCGACACGGCATCACCGTCCAGGGCTTCGACGACACCATGCTGATGTCCTACGTCGTTGATGCCGGCAACGGCACGCACGGGATGGATGCGCTGTCGGAGCGCTGGCTCGGTCACAAGCCGCTCGCCTACAAGGACATGACCGGCAGCGGCAAATCGTCGGTGACCTTCGATTATGTCGATATCGACCGCGCCACCGCCTATGCCGCCGAGGATGCCGAAGTCACCCTGCGCCTCTGGCACGTGCTGAAGCCGCGGCTGGTGGCCAAGGGGCTGGTGCGCGTCTATGAGCGGCTGGAGCGCCCGCTCGTGCCGGTGCTGGCCCACATGGAAGAGCGCGGTATCACCATCGATCGCCAGATCCTGTCGCGCCTCTCCGGCGAACTGGCGCAAGGGGCAGCGGCGCTCGAAGACGAGATCTACAAGTTAGCCGGCGAAACATTTACCGTCGGCTCGCCCAAGCAGCTCGGCGATATCCTCTTCGGCAAGATGGGGCTGCCCGGCGGTTCGAAGACCAAGACCGGCCAATGGTCGACCTCGGCGCAGGTGCTCGAGGATCTCGCGGCGGAGGGCCACGAACTGCCGCGCAAGATCGTCGACTGGCGCCAGATGACCAAGTTGAAGTCGACCTATACGGACGCCTTGCCGGGTTTCGTCCATCCGGAAACCAAACGCGTCCACACCTCCTATGCGCTGGCGGCGACGACGACGGGACGCCTGTCCTCGTCCGACCCGAACCTGCAGAACATCCCGGTGCGCACCGCCGAAGGCCGCAAGATCCGCACGGCCTTCATTGCCACATCAGGTCACAAGCTGGTTTCGGCCGACTACAGCCAGATCGAACTGCGCGTGCTTGCCCATGTCGCCGACATCCCGCAGCTTCGCCAGGCCTTTGCCGATGGCGTCGACATTCACGCGATGACGGCTTCGGAGATGTTCGGCGTTCCTGTCGCGGGCATGCCGAGCGAAATCCGCCGGCGGGCGAAGGCCATCAACTTCGGCATCATCTACGGTATCTCCGCTTTCGGCCTTGCCAACCAGTTGTCGATCGAGCGCTCGGAAGCCAGCGACTACATCAAGAAGTATTTCGAGCGTTTCCCCGGCATTCGCGACTACATGGAAAACACCAAGGCCTTTGCCCGCGAGCACGGCTATGTCGAAACGATCTTCGGGCGGCGTGCACATTACCCCGACATTCGCTCGTCGATCCCCTCGCATCGCGCCTTCAACGAGCGCGCTTCGATCAACGCGCCGATCCAGGGGTCCGCAGCTGATATCATCCGTCGTGCCATGGTGAAAATCGAGCCGGCGCTGAGTGAGGCGAAGCTTTCCGCCCGCATGCTGCTGCAGGTGCACGACGAACTGATCTTCGAGGTCGAGGATGCCGACGTCGAGCGGACCATCCCGATCGTCGTGTCGGTGATGGAAAATGCCGCGATGCCGGCGCTCGACATGCGGGTACCGCTCAAGGTCGATGCCCGCGCCGCGATGAACTGGGACGAGGCGCACTGAGGTTTCCCTGAGGGATTCCATCAGCGACCTTGCATCGACAGCTGCGGTTATTCTTGCAGAAGGCGGCCACGACGGCCGCCTTCTGCCTGTCGGCGTATCACGATGATAGAAAGCGCATGCCGCCGCCGTCTCAGCGGTTGCGGTCGTCCTCGTCTCCCCCTAGGCAGCGATCGGGGAGGGCGCTAGCGCGCCCGGCAGAGCCGCCGATCGGAGGAGACCATGGCCACCAACACATTCATCCTTGTGCTGTCCTGTGACGACAAGCCGGGCATCGTTGCCGCAGTGACGACGGAGCTGGCCGGCCTTGGCGCGAATATCGCCGAGAGCAGCCAGTTCTGGGATCGGCACACCAACAGCTTCTTCATGCGCATCGCCTTCCAGGCGCCCGATGGCATGACGCGGGACGACGTCGAGCGGGCGTTGCGGCCGGCGGTCGACCGGTTCCAGATGCGCACCGCGCTGACGGAAGCCGCACGCAAGCCGAAGATCGTCATCCTGGTGTCGAAGTTCGACCATGCGCTCCTGCGTCTGCTCTACCAGATCCGCGTCGGCTGGCTGAACGCCGAGGTCGCCGCCATCGTTTCCAATCACGAGGACAGCCGGCGCACGGCGGAACTCGAGGCGATCCCGTTTCATCATTGGACGGTATCGAAGACCAACAGGGAAGAGCAGGAGGAAAAGCTGTTGCGCCTGACGCAGGAGACCGGCGCCGATCTGGTGATCCTGGCGCGGTACATGCAGGTGTTTTCGGACAATCTGTCAAAGCGCCTCTACGGCAAGGCGATCAACATCCATCACTCGTTCCTGCCGTCGTTCAAGGGGGCCGGGCCCTACCACCAGGCCCACGAACGCGGCGTCAAGCTGATTGGCGCCACGGCCCACTACGTCACCCCGGATCTCGACGAGGGGCCGATCATCGAGCAGGAAACCGAACGTGTCAGCCACGCGCTGACGGCGGAGGACTTCGTCGCCAGCGGCCGTGACATCGAAAGCCGCGTGCTGGCCCGTGCCGTCAAGCTGCACCTGGAACGGCGGGTGATGCTCAACGGCCATAAGACCGTCGTCTTCAGCTGACGGTGGATAGTGCAGAACGGGCGGCGGAGGGCGTGCGGAAGCTCGAAAACAGCCGCCTCAGCCCGTCACGCCCTTCGGCGACGATGTCGAACGGGCGACCAAAGAGCAGCCACTGGGTGCAAAGCCCAAGCATCATCCAGTGAAGCGTGCGGGTCGCCGACGTGGGCGTCCAGCTGTCCTGCATGTAGCCCTTGGCAAGGGCGCGGGAAAAGGCCAGTTCGAGCAGGGCATTATGATGTTCGTCGAGTTCCTTGTGGCGGGTCAGGACCTCGCTCATGTCGCCGTCGTAGTTGGTGCGCAGCATGATGGTGAGAATGCGCTGGCGCTGCTCGTCGGCGGCCAGGATATCGATCCAGGCGCCCATGGCGTCCTCGACGATTGCCAGCGTATCGGCGGCCTCGGCCTCGATTTCCTGGGCGATCATGTCTTCCTGGGGCAGCGGCACGGCATCGTGCAGGGCCAGGAAAAGATCGGTCTTGTTGGCGAAGTGCCAGTAGATGGCGCCGCGGGTCACGCCCGCTTCCTTGGCCACTTCCTCAAGCGTGGTGTTTGAAACACCCTTTTCGTAGAACACACGTTCAGCGGCGCTCAGGATCTTCTGCCGGGTTGCCTCCGCATCGGCTTTCGTTCTGCGCATTCATTCCTCCTTGCAGAACGGCCCGCCGAGAGGGCGGGCCGTCGATAGCAGTGTTATTCGGCGGGTGTTGGGGTCTCGGCTGCAGCCGGTGTGGCTTCTACCTTCTTGCGTCCGAACAGCTTCGTGACGAACACGAAGAACACCGGAACGAAGAAGATCGCCAGCACCGTTGCCGAGATCATACCACCCATCACGCCGGTACCGATGGCGCGCTGGCTGCCAGAGCTTGCGCCGGTGGCAATCGCCAGCGGCAGAACGCCGAGCGTGAAGGCGAGCGACGTCATCAGGATCGGGCGGAAGCGTAAGTGTGCTGCCTCCAGCGTCGCATCGATCAGCGATTTGCCCTGTTCACGCAGTTCCTTGGCGAACTCGATGATCAGGATGGCGTTCTTCGCCGACAGGCCGATGATCGCGATCAGGCCGACCTTGAAGTACACGTCGTTCGGCATCTCGCGCATGGTCACGGCAAGCACCGAACCGATGACGCCGAGCGGAACCACCATGATGACCGCCACCGGGATCGACCAGCTCTCATAGAGCGCAGCCAGGCACAGGAAGACGAGCAGGCACGACAGCGCGATCAAGAGAGGCGCCTGGGTACCCGACTGGATTTCCTGCAGGGACTGGCCGGTCCATTCGTAACCGAAGCCTGCCGACAGTTCGCCCGCAAGCCGCTGCATTTCGTTGATCGCGTCACCGGAGGAGTAACCCGGAGCCGCTTCGCCGCTGATGCGTACCGACGGGTAGCCGTTGTAGCCGATCGTCTGGGTCGAGGCCTTGACCCACTCCACCGTCGCGAAGGCGGAGAGCGGGACCATGCCGCCATTGGCGTTGCGGACGTTGAGGTTCAACAGATCCGCCGTCTGCATGCGCTGACCCTCGTCCGCCTGCACCGTCACGCGCTGCATGCGGCCGGCATTCGGGAAGTCGTTGACATAAGACGAGCCAAGGTTGGTCGAGATCGTCGAGTTGATGTCCGCAAAGGTCACGCCGAAGGTATTGGCCTTTTCGCGGTCGATGGCCACGCTGACCTGAGCCGCATCGGGCATGCCTTCGAAGCGAACCCCGGTCACGATCTTGCTCTGAGCCGCAAGGCCGAGAAGCTGGTCGCGTGCCTGGGACAAAGCCGCTTCGCCGAGACCGCCACGATCCTGCAGGCGGAAGGAGAAGCCCCCGGTGGTGCCGAGGCCCTGGATCGCCGGCGGCGACAGCGCGAAGCTGATCGCATCCTTGATCTGGCTCATGGCCATGGTGGCCCGCATGGCGATCGATTGAGCGGCGTTGTCGGCGTCGCGTTCCTTCCAGTCCTTCAGCGTCACGAAGGCGAGCGCTGCGTTCTGTCCGGTGCCGAAGAAGGAGAAGCCGTTGATCGCGATGATGCGTTCGACAGCCGGCTCCTGGCCGAAGATCTTCTCCGCCTGTTCCACCACCTCGGTCGTACGGTTGCCCGTCGCTTCGGAGGGGAGCTGCATCATGACGATCACGAAGCCCTGGTCTTCGTCCGGAAGGAACGACGACGGCAGCTTCATGAACAGCCAGCCGAGGCCGGCCAAGACGGCGATGTAGACGATCATGTAGCGACCGGTGCGGTGGACCAGGCGCTTCACGATGCCGCTATAGCCGTGCGAGGTCTTGTCGAAGCTGCGGTTGAACCAGCCGAAGAAGCCGCGCTTGGCGTGGTGGTGGCCCTTCGGAACCTGCTTCAGGAAGCTGGCGCACAGCGCCGGCGTCAGCGACAGCGCGAGCAGTGCCGAGAACAGGATCGACACGACCATGGTCAGCGAGAACTGGCGATAGATCACGCCGACGGCGCCCGGGAAGAAGGCCATCGGAATGAACACCGAAGCCAGCACCAGCGTGATGCCGATGACGGCGCCGGTGATCTGCTTCATTGCCTTGCGGGTGGCGTCCTTCGGTGTCAGCCCCTCTTCGGACATGATGCGTTCGACGTTCTCGACGACGATGATCGCATCGTCGACCAGGATGCCGATCGCCAGCACCATGCCGAACATGGTCAGAACGTTGATCGAGAAGCCCATCGCCAGCATCACCGCGCAGGTGCCCAGAAGAGCGACCGGCACGACGAGTGTCGGGATGATGGTGTAGCGGATGTTCTGCAGGAACAGGAACATCACGATGAAGACGAGCGCGACCGCTTCGACCAGCGTCGAAAGCACCTTCTCGATGGAAACGGCAACGAACGGCGAGGTGTCGTAGGGAACCGAATATTCCAGGCCCTCCGGGAAGAACTTCGACAGTTCGTCCATGCGCTCCTTGATCGCCGTCGAGGTCGACATCGCGTTGCCGCTTGGCGACAGCTGTATGGCGATAGCCGCGGACGGCTTGCCGTTCAGGCGGGTCGAAAACGCGTAGCTTTCGCCGCCGATCTCGACGCGGGCAACGTCGCGCAGACGAACGGAGGAGCCGTCCGGATTGGCGCGAAGCACGATCGCTCCGAATTCCTCGGCGCTCGACAGCTGACCCTTGACGACAACAGGAGCACTGATCTGCTGCGTGATCGGGTTCGGCTGTGCGCCGATCGAGCCGGATGCGATCTGGGCGTTCTGGGCCTGGATGGCATTCGTCACGTCGCCGGCGGTCAGGTTGAGGCCGAGCATCTTGTCCGGATCGAGCCAGATGCGCATCGAGCGTTCGGTCGCAAACAGCTGCGCACGGCCGACGCCGGGCACGCGCTGGACTTCGTTCAGCACGTTGCGGCTGAGATAGTCGCCGAGACCGATGGCGTCCATAGAGCCGTCGGTCGAGGTGAGCGCGACGATCATCAGGAAGCCGGAACCGGCTTCGTCGACCTGTACGCCCTGGCGCTTGACCGAATCGGGCAGGCGCGGTTCGACGCGGCGAACGCGGTTCTGAATGTCGACGGCCGCCTGTCCCGGATCTGTACCGGGTGCAAAGGTGGCGCTGATGTCGACCGAGCCGGCAGCGCTGGAGGTCGATTCGAAATAGAGCAGGCCTTCGACGCCGTTCAGCTCGTTTTCGATCAGCCGGGTGACGCTCTGATAGGTGTCCTGCGACGAAGCGCCGGGGTAGCTCGTGTTGATGGAGATCTGCGGCGGCGCAACATCAGGATATTGCGATACCGGCAACAGCGGTATCGCGATGATGCCGGCGAGCATGATGAAGATCGCCACCACCCAGGCAAAAATAGGCCTGTCGATGAAAAAACTAGGCATTAATCAGCACTCACTCTGTGGCTTCAGCGGGCTTTGCGTCGGTCGCCGCGGTCGTCTGGGCTGCTTCGGCCGCCGGCTTTGCATTCGGATCCCAGTCGGTCGGCTCCACCGGCGCGCCGGGGCCGATCTTCTGGAAGCCTTCGACGATGACCTTTTCGCCGGGCTTCAGCCCCGAGGCCACCTGCCAGCGGGTTCCGACCGTGCGTCCAAGTGTGACGTTGCGGAACTCGACCTTCTTGTCGGCGGCCACGACATAGACCTGCGACTGGCCGGCATTGTTGCGCTGGACAGCCTGCTGCGGCACGGTGATCGCGTCCTTCTCGACACCCTGCTGGACCAGCACGCGGACATACATGCCCGGCAATAGGTCGCCGTCGGGATTGGGGAACTCGCCGCGCAGCGTTACCTGGCCGGTCGTCGCGTCAACGGCCGCTTCCGAGAACAGGAGCTTGCCCTTGTGTTCATAAGGCGTGCCGTCGTCGAGGATCAGTTGAACCTCGGCCTCCTGGTCACCGCTCATCATCTGGCCGGCTTCAAGCGCCTTGCGCAGGCGGATGAGATCGGTCGCCGACTGGGTAAAGTCGGCATAGAGCGGATCGAGTTGCTGGATCGTGGCGAGGTTTTCCGAGCTGTTGGCGCTGACGAGCGCACCCTCGGTGATGAGAGCGCGTCCGATCTGGCCGCTGATCGGGGCGGTCACGTTGGCGTATTGCAGGTCGAGCTTGGCAGCGGCCAAGCCCGCCTGGGCGATGGCGACGTCGGCGTTTGCTGCAGCCAGCAGGCCGTTTGCATCGTCGAACTGCTGGGCGGCGACGACGTTTGCCTTCTTCAGAGCTTCCTGTCGGGCAGCCTTCTGTTCGGCCTGGAGATGCACGGCCTGGGCGCGGCGCAGGGTCGCTTCGGCCTTTTCGACCTGGACCTGGAAGGGAGCAGGGTCGATGCGGTAGAGCACGTCACCTTCCTTGACCTTCGAGCCCTGCTGGAAGACGCGTTCGACGACGATGCCGGAAACGCGCGGACGAACTTCGGCGACGCGCGTCGCGGTGATGCGGCCCGGCAGTTCATTGGTGATCGGCAGCGTCTCGGATGCGGTCGTGAAGACAGCGACGGCCGATGGCGGGAAGGCGGGAGCGGCCTGTTCTTCGTCTTTCTGGCAGCCGGAAAGGAGAATCACGGTTGCCAAGGCGGCGGCCAGTGTCGGTCGGTTCATGCGCATAGCGATGTCCATATTCGGTGACCGTGCGCAGCCAGTGCGTATCGCAGGGCTGCGCGGTCCGGAAGTGAAGGGAAGCAATTACCAGTATCGGGATGGGAAAATACCGGAACGCTAATATACAAACACAAATGTATGTTAATTTGCGCCGCAGTGCAACACCGTGATGCAGCGCGTTGAATCGATCAAAAAAATCAGCCGCCGCAGTGCTTTCGGCACCACGGCGGCTTGATATCACTAAGGTGTGATCCGGGTTTGTCGCCGGATTATCGTCTCAGGCGAGGACGCGGTCGTCGGCACCGAAGCGGTGCATGCTGCCGACCATCGGCGTCGCAAAGACAATGTCATCAGGCGCGTAGCGGTGTTCGCCAAACAGCCGAACGGTGATCAGACCGACCTGGTCGGACTCGATATAGACAATCGTGTCGGCGCCCAGATGCTCGACGTGGATGACCTTGCCCTTCCAGTCGCCACTCTCGCGCGACAGACCGATATGTTCCGGCCGGATGCCGATCGTCTTGGCGCCGGGATCGCCGAGGCGGGCGCCGTCGACGAAGTTCATCTGCGGCGAGCCGATGAAGCCACCGACGAAGACATTGGCCGGCCGGTTGTAGAGATCCATCGGCGAGCCGATCTGCTCGATCTGGCCGGCGTTCAGCACCACGATCTTGTCGGCCAGCGTCATCGCTTCGACCTGATCATGGGTCACGTAGATCATCGTGGCCTTCAGGCTGCGATGCAGCCGGGCGATCTCGAGCCGGGTGTTGACGCGCAAGGCCGCATCGAGGTTCGACAAGGGCTCGTCGAACAGGAACAGCTTCGGTTCGCGCACGATGGCGCGGCCGATGGCGACACGCTGGCGCTGGCCGCCGGAAAGTTCCGCCGGGCGCCGGGCGAGATAGGGGTCGAGCGACAGCATGCTGGCGGCCTTGCCGACCTTGTCCTCGATTTCAGCTTTCGGCTTGCCGGCCTGCTTCAGGCCCAGGCCCATATTGTCCTTCACCGTCAGGTGCGGATAGAGCGCATAGGACTGGAATACCATGGCGATGCCGCGCTTGGCGGGGGCCACGTGTCCGACTTCGACGCCGTCGATCTGGACGCTGCCGGAGGTCGCGTCCTCAAGGCCGGCAATGGTGCGCAGCAATGTCGACTTGCCGCAGCCGGAAGGACCCACGAAGATGACGAACTCGCCGTCCTTCACTTCCAGGTCGATGCCCTTGAGAACCTCATGGTTTCCGTAGGCCTTGCGGATGGATTTGAGTTGAAGTGATCCCACCTAATTGCCCCTCTTAAAGTTTGACCGGCTGACCGGTGCGGACGCTTTCATCAGCCGCAAGGCAGATGCGCAGCGACTGGACGGCGTCGTTCATGTGGCGGTCGAGATTGATATCTTCGCGAATGGCCTTCAGCACATAGGCCTGCTCACGATCGCAGAGTTCCTGATGGCCGGGCTCTCCGTCCATTGTCAGGTCCTCGTCCGGCTTGAGAAAGCGACCGTTGGGACCAGTTTCCGCATTGTGCACGCGAATGACCGAGGTCTTGGTGTGTGTGTCGATATCGTCCGACTTGGCATTCGGATCCATGACGATCGACACGGAGCCCTTTGGCGACATGACGTCCTTCACGAAGAAGGCGGTCTCCGAAATCATCGGACCCCAGCCGGCCTCGTACCAGCCGGCCGACCCGTCTTCGAAGATCACCTGCAGGTGGCCGTAATTGTACATGTCCGAAGCGATTTCGTCGGAAAGACGCAGGCCCATGCCGCGCACCTCCACCGGCTTGGCGTCGGTGATCTGGCACATGACGTCGACATAATGCACGCCGCAGTCGACGATCGGCGGGGTCGTCTGCATCAGCGACTTGTGGGTCTCCCAGGTCGGACCGCTCGACTGCTGGTTCAAGTTCATGCGGAAGACGTAAGGACCGCCGAGTTTGCGGGCTTCGGCGATCAGCCGGATCCACGAGGGGTGGTGGCGCAGGATGTAGCCGATGATCAGCTTGCGGCCATGCTTCCTGGCGGCAGCAACGACCCGTTCGGCGTCTGCGACCGTCGTTGCCAGCGGCTTCTCCACGAACACGTCGCAGCCGGCTTCGAAGGCGGCAACCGCATAGTCGGCATGGCTGTCGGAATAGGTACAGACCGAGCAGAGTTCGGGTTTCAGTTCCTCAAGCGCCGTCTTGAAGTCAGGATGGATCTCGTAGCCGCGCAGTTCCTCCGGAAGCTCCACCTTGGAGCGGTTGACCAGCCCGACGATCTCGAAGCCGGGATTGTTGTGATAGGCCAGCGAATGGCTGCGGCCCATATTGCCGAGACCCGCGACGAGGACCCGGACCGGTTTGCTGTTTGAACTCACTTGACTGCTCCTGCGGTGATGCCGCGGATCAGCTGCCGCGAGAAAATGACATAGAGGACGAGAACCGGAAGGATGGCGAGCGACAGGGCCGCAAGCACGGCGTTCCAGTTGGTGACGAACTGGCCGATGAAGATCTGCGAGCCGAGCGTGACCGTCTTGGTTGCTTCTGCCGGCGCCAGGATCAATGGGAACCACAGATCGTTCCAGATCGGGATCATCGTGAACACGGCAACCGTTGCCATCGCCGGCCGGATCAGCGGCAGCACGAGGCGGAAGAAGATCGAGTATTCCGACAGCCCGTCGATGCGGCCGGCATTCTTCAGGTCATCCGAAACCGTGCGCATGAACTCCGACAGGATGAACACCGCGAGCGGTAGCCCCTGTGCGGTATAGACGAGGATCAGCGCCGTCAGCGTGTTGACGAGGTTGGCAGCGACCATGCCCTGAAGGATGGCGACGGTGCCGAGCCGGATCGGGATCATGATGCCGATCGCGAGATAGAGCCCCATCAGCGTATTGCCGCGGAAGCGGTATTCCGACAGCGCGAACGCGGCCATGGCGCCGAACAACAGCACCAGCGCGATCGCGACGACCGTGACGATGAAGCTGTTCTGGAAGTAGGTCGCGAAATCGCCCTGGCCGAGCACCGTCTGGTAGCCGATCAGGCTGAAGGTCTCGGGCGTCGGGACCGTCAACGGCGCCCGGAAGATCGCGTTGCGATCCTTGAACGAGTTGATGATCGTCAGGAACACCGGAAACAGCGAGATGAGCGTATAGGCGATCAGCGCGATGTGGACGAAGCCGGTGCGGAAAATGGAGTGGCGTGCTTGCGACATCTCGGCCTCCCTTAGAACTGATAGCGGCGCATGCGGCGCTGGATGACGAAGAGGTAGAGCGAGACGCCGGCGAGGATGATCAGGAACATCACCGTTGCGATCGTCGCGCCCATCGAGCGGTCGCCCAGCTGCAGCTGGAAGCCGAAGAAGGTGCGGTAGAGCAGCGTGCCGAGAATGTCGGTCGAGCCATCAGGACCGGCAAGCGCGCCCTGCACGGTGTAGACCAAGTCGAAGGCGTTGAAGTTGCCGACGAAGGTCAGGATCGAGATGATGCCGATCGCGGGCAGGATCAGCGGCAGCTTGATCTTCCAGAACTGGCTCCAGCCGGTGACGCCGTCGCATTCGGCGGCTTCGATCACTTCATCGGGAATGTTGAGCAGGGCGGCGTAGATCAGCATCATCGGGATGCCGACATATTGCCAGACCGAGATCAACGACACGGCGATCAGGGCCGAGCCTGGCCTGCCGAGCCAGGGCGCAAACATCGACTTGAGGCCGACGAGATCGAGCATCCAGGGCGCGACACCCCAGATCGGCGACAGGATCAGCTTCCAGATGAAGCCGACGATAACGAAGGAAAGCAGCGTCGGCAGGAAGATCGCCGTGCGGTAGAACGTGACGAAACGCAGCTTCGGAATGGACAGCATGGCCGCCAGCGCAACGCCGATCGGATTCTGCACGCACATGTGAATGATGAAGAAGATGACGTTGTTCTTCAGCGCGTTCCAGAAGTCGTGCGCCCAGCGCTCCTCGCCGAACAGGACCTGGAAGTTTGCGAGACCAACGAAGGTCGGCTGGCCGTCGACCGTGTTGTATAGCGAGAGACGCAGCGTCTCGATCAACGGCAGGATCATCACCGCCGTGTAGACCAGAAGGGCCGGCAGCAGAAAGATGAGGATGTGCCAGCGTTTCGGCCGTCTCACGGTCGGCTGTCCCTCTTGCAGTGAAGTGACGTTGCTCATTGATCGTACCCGCTTGTTCGACCGGTTCCCCAGGGCGTCATGATGCACGTCGACGCCACACGGCCGGTCTTGCCGCATAACGCCTGCCCCGATCCGGGCTCATGACGAAGGTTAAGGCTATCGCGTTCTTTTGCAAACGACTGCGTCGGGGACCTCCCCATCAAGGGGAGGTCGAGGACGCTGCGGCTGGGGGAGTGCCTCCTTGGGCAATGTCCTCCCGCCCGGCCCTTGCTGCATGTTTCCTCAATCCTATCCGATTTGAGGACAAAAACATTCAGCAATTCAAAGTGCTACAGCGACCTTTGTGCGTCCGACAAGACGCGCGGCGCTGTAGGGCCGACCCTCCCCCGAAGGGGAGGGAACCAGTTGCGCTTACTTCGCCGGCTTGTACCAGCCGTCGAGACCCTTCTGCAGCTTTTCGGCCGCAACCTCAGGCGTATCCGTGCCGTTGATGACGTTGGCCGATTCAACCCAGGTTTCGTTCTCGAGGCTCGGCGTACCGCGCGCCAGGATCTGGTAGGTCGAGCGGATCGTCGGCTTGCACTTTTCGCGCCAGGAAACGAATTCCTGAGCGAGCGGATCGGTCATCTTCACCGGGGTCGAATTGAGGCTGAAGAAGCCCGGCAGCGAATTGGCGTAAATCTCGGCGAATTCCGGCGAAGCGACCCAGGTAAGGAAGGTCTTGGCTTGCTCGGCGTGCGCACTCTTGGCGTTCAGACCGACGCCGATGTCGTTGTGGTCGGAGATGTAGCAAGCGTCGCCGGCGTTCTTAACCGGAGGCGGGAAGGCGCCCATCTTGAACTGGGCCTGGGTGTTGAACAGGCCGATTTCCCACGAGCCGGCCGGATAGATCGCGGCGCGGCCGAGCGTGAACAGGTTCTGGCTGTCCGGATAGGTCTGGGCCTCGAAGCCGTCGCCGAGATAGTCCTTCCACTTGGCGAGAACGCGATAGGGCTCGACCCACGGTTCATCGGTCAGCTTCTGCTCGCCCTTGATCAGCGCAGCGCGGCCTTCTTCACCCTTCCAGTAGGTCGGGCCGATGTTCTGGTAGCCCATGGTCGCGGCTTCCCAGAGATCCTTGGTGCCCATCGCCATCGGGATGTAGTTGCCGTCGGCCTTGATCTTGTCGAGAGCTGCGAAGAATTCGGCTTCCGTCGTCGGGATCTGGATGCCGAGCTGGTCGAAGGCGTCCTTGTTGTAGATGAAGCCGTGGATGACCGAAGCCATCGGCACGCAGAAGGTGGCCGAGCCATCGTCTGTCGTCCAGGCGGACTTGGCGACCGGGGAGAAATTTTCCATACCCGGCAGCGCCGTCAGGTCGGCAAGGTGCTTCTTGTTGTAGAGTTCGAGCGAGACATCGAACGGACGGCAGGTGATGAGGTCGCCCGCGGAGCCGGCGTCGAGTTTGGCGTTCAGCGCCGCGTTGTACTCGGTCGGCGCCATCGGGGCGAACTTGACCTTGATGCCGGGGTTCTTGGCTTCGAAAGCCGGGATCAGCTTTTCTTGCCAGATCGCCAGGTCGTCGTTGCGCCAGCTTTCGATCGTCAGCGTGACGTCCTCCGCGTGGGCCAGGCCGGCCGAGCCGAGAATGCTCGACGCAAGCAGCAGGCCCTTGAGTGTCGTACGGGTCATTTAGCTTCTCCCTCTTATATGCGCCGTTTTGGCGCGGTTTGAATCCCAGGTTTATCTCAGGCCGAAACGATATCGATCGCCCGGCGCAGGTTCTGCTTGGTCTGGTTGAGCGCCGCTTCGGCTGCCGCCACGTCCTTCGCGCCCGATGCCAGCAGGATGGCGATCTTGACCGAGCCGGATGCGGCATTGATCAGCCGGCCGGCCTCGGATGCGCCAACACCGGTAATGTCGGTGACGATGCGAACGGCGCGGCCGTGCAGCTTGATGTTGTCGGCGCGCAGATTGACCATGTGGCCGTCGAGCACGTGGCCGAGATGGATGCCGACCAGCGTCGAGAACATGTTGAAGGCGATCTTCTGTGCCGTGCCGGCACCCATGCGCGTCGAGCCGGAAACGACTTCCGGCGGCGTCTGCAGCAGAATGGCGACATCCGCGTCGTTGAAAAGAGCTGCGCCCGGATTGTTGGCAACGGCGATGACTTTTGCGCCGAGCTTGCGCGCTTCGTCGGCTGCGGCCAGCGCATAGGGTGTCGAGCCGCTGGCCGACACTGAAACCAGACAGTCGCCCGCGGTGATGCCGGCCTTGCGGACGTCTTCGCGCGCCAGATCCATGTCGTCTTCGTAGCCGCCGGCGAGGTCATTGAGACTGGCGGCGCCGCCTGCAAGCAGAATGACGATCTGGTCCTGGGGGATGCCGTAGGTGCCGGGAAGTTCCAGCGCATCGGCCATGGCCATCAGGCCTGAGCTGCCGGCGCCGGCATAGGCGAGACGCTTGCCGGAGGCGAGCGTTTCTGCAGCCAGGGACGCAGCAGCGGAAATCTGCTCAATCGCGGCGTCCACGACCTTTGCTGCCGCCTGTTGTCCGGATGCGAGCAGCCGAAGCGCCAGCGCCGGATGCATGACATCCAGGCCTTTGGCGTTGTCGTGACGCTCTTCGGTCTTCACTGAAGGCATAGGTTGTGTCTCCTCTGGGTGAATTAATGCCAAAAAAATACCAATTGTCTAGGAGAAATTACATTTTGGCGTCAAAAAAAACCAATCTCTGAAATTATCCGTTGTTATTCAATGCATTATTTCAAAATTGGATATCGAGACCAATTCGGACTTGGTTATTGGTATTTTTTTGGTATCCTCTATGGGCGGAGGTGCTCATGCCAAACTACCTAATAGGAATCGATGGCGGCGGAACAAGCTGCCGGGCGGCTGTGGCTGCGGGGGATGGACGTATTCTCGGCCGCGGCAAGGCTGGTGCAGCCAACATTCTGACGGATCCTGAAACGGCGCTCGCCCATATTGGCGACGCTGCGCGGGCGGCATTTGAAGAAGCCGGTCTTGATCCCTCTGGTATCGCCGAGGCGCGCGCAATTGTCGGCGTCGCCGGGCACAATGTCGGCGATGCCGTGCATTATGTGAAGCGACGCCTGCCGTTTGCCGCAGCCGATATCGAATCGGATGGTCTGATTGCCCTGCAGGGCGCGCTCGGCGACGAGGACGGCGCCGTCGCCATTCTCGGCACCGGCAGCATCTATATCCTGCGGCAGGCCGACATCGTCAGCTATGTCGGCGGCTGGGGCTTCACGATCGGCGATCATGGCAGTGGCGCACGCATCGGCCATGCGCTTTTGCAGGAAAGCCTGCTTGCCTTCGATGGCATCCATGAGGCGTCGCCGATAACCGATTCCGTCATGGCCGAGTTCAGGAACGATCCGAGTGCTGTCGTCGATTTCGCGCGCCTGGCAAAGCCGGGTGAGTTCGGCCGCTATGCCCCGCGTGTCTTCGAAGCGGCGCAGGCGGGCGATCCCGTCGCCGTGCGTCTGCTCAAGACTGCGGCGATCACGGTCGACGAGGCGCTAGACGTCGTGGTCGCCCGGGGCGGGCGCAAGCTCTGCCTGCTCGGTGGCCTCGCGCCGCTCTATCGTCCCTGGCTTGCCGAGCGCCACCAGCCGTTTTTTGTCGAAGCCGAGGCCGACGCGCTCACCGGCGCCGTCGCACTCGCCGCACAGCGCTTCGGCTCCCGCTCGGAGGTCGGCGCATGACCGATCATCTCGCTGCCATTCTGCCGCTCGAAGGCCTGCAGGCCGGTGGATCCGGTCCGCTCTATCTGAAACTGCGGCAATCGCTGGAAGACGCGATCCAGTCGGGCAAGCTCAATCATGGCGACGCCCTGCCGCCGGAGCGCGATTTGGCCGATTACGCCAATATCAGCCGCGTGACCGTGCGCAAGGCCGTCGACGATCTCGTGCGCGACGGCTTGCTGGTGCGGCGCCACGGCTCCGGCACTTTTGTCGTCAAGCCGGTCTCCAAGGTGCAGCAATCGCTGTCGCGGCTGACCTCGTTTACCGAGGACATGGCGCGCCGTGGTCTCAACACTCATGCCCGCTGGCTGGAGCGAGGCCTGTATCATCCGTCGCCGGATGAGATGATGGCGCTCGGCCTGCCGGCCGACGCGTTGGTGGCCAGGCTCGGGCGTCTGCGCATCGCTGACGACATGCCGCTCGCGATCGAGCGCGCCAGCATCTCGGCCGAATTCCTGCCGGATCCGCAGGCTGTCACCTCGTCGCTCTATACCGCGCTCGACAAGACCCGTTCCCGGCCGGTGCGCGCCGTGCAGCGCATCTCCGCCTGCAACATCAAGGATCCGGACGCCTCCATGCTCGGCGTCGCCGTCGGCTCTGCCGGCCTTTCCATCGAACGCGTCTCCTATCTCGCATCGGGACGCGTCGTCGAATTCACCCGCTCGCTCTATCGGGGCGACGCCTATGATTTTGTCGCGGAACTGACCCTGTCGGAATCCTGACCGTCGCTCCGCAAGAAAGGAATTGACCATGCAGACCAACATGCGCCGAGAAATCGACGAGATCCCCGAAGCGGCGGCCCGACTGCTCGAGCATTCTTCCGAGGCCCTGAAGCAGGCCGGCGCAGCGCTGCGCGCCAAGGACCCGGCTTTCCTGGTGACGATCGCGCGCGGTTCTTCGGACCATGCCGCCCTGTTCCTGAAATATGCGATCGAGCTGCAGGCCGGTCGACCGGTCGCTTCGCTCGGGCCGTCGCTCGCGTCGATCTATGGCGCCAAGCTGAAGCTCGGTGGCGCGGCGGCAATTGCGATTTCGCAATCGGGCAAGAGCCCGGATATCGTCGCGATGGCCCAGGCCGCAACCGATGCCGGCGCCGTATCAATCGCACTTACCAACACCCTGCCGTCACCGATCTCGAAGGCATGCACCCATCCGCTCGACATTCTCGCCGGCCCGGAAATCGCCGTTGCTGCAACCAAGTCCTATGTCAACTCCATCGTCGCCGGCCTTGCCGTTCTCGGCGAATGGACCGGCGACGCGGCGTTGCAGCGCGCCGTGGCCGATCTGCCGAACCAGTTCGCCAAGGCGGTGAAGCTGGATTGGCATGAGTTCGCCGCCGATCTCGGCGAGGCCGAATCGCTCTACGTGCTTGGCCGTGGCCCGGCGCTGGCGATCGCCAGCGAAGCGGCGCTGAAGTTCAAGGAAACTTCGGGCATGCATGCGGAAGCCTATTCGGCCGCCGAAGTGCTGCATGGACCGGTGGCGCTTGTCGGCGCCAAGTTCCCGGTGCTGACGCTTGCGGCGCGCGATGCGGCCGAAGGGTCCGTCGCCGAGATCGCCGACGGCATGGCCGAGAAGGGCGCCGTGGTCCATGTGACGTCGAACCGCGCCGGCAAGGCCAAGCGCCTGCCGTTCGTCGAGACGGGACACCCGATCACCGACGCGCTGACCCTGATCCTGCCGTTCTATGGCTTCGTCGAAGCCTGGTCGCGCTCGCGCGGTCTCAATCCCGACGCACCGGCAAGCCTCAAGAAGGTAACGGAGACGAGATGACCGAGAAGAAGGCAATCATCGGCGCCCGCCTGTTCGATGGTATCGAATGGCATGACGGCGCCGCTCTCTTGATCGAGGCGGGTCGTGTCAAGGCCATCGTGGCAGCCGGCGATCTGCCGGCCGGTGCCACGATCGTCGATGCCCACGGCCTGCTGCTGGTGCCCGGCTTCATCGACCTGCAGGTCAACGGCGGCGGCGGGGCGCTTCTCAACGCGCAGCCGACGCTGGAAAGCATCCGCCAGATCTGTTCGGCCCATGCGAAGTTCGGTACGACCGCACTTCTGCCGACGCTGATCACCGATACGCGCGAAGTCCGCACGGCAACGATCGCCGCCGGCCTTCAGGCCAAGGCGGCCGGCGTGCCCGGCTTCCTCGGCCTGCATCTGGAAGGTCCGCATCTTTCGGTCGCACGAAAGGGCGCGCACGATCCAGCGCTGATCCGACCGATGGATGACGCCGACCTCAAGGAGATGCTCGACTGCGCCAGGGCGCTCGGCACCCTCATGGTCACGGTCGCACCGGAAAATGCGACCAAAGAGCAGGTTCGAGCCCTTGCCGACGCCGGCGCCATCGTCAGCCTCGGCCATACGGATGTCGGCTATGAGACCGCCGTGTCCTATGCCAAGGCAGGGGCGAAGACGGTGACGCATCTGTTCAACGCCATGAGCGGTCTCGGTCATCGCGAGCCTGGCGTCGTCGGTGCAGCCCTTGCGACAGGCACCCTGCACGCGGGCCTGATCGCCGACGGCTACCATGTCGACCCCGCCTCGATGGGTGTGGCGCTGCGGGCCAAGACCGGCCCGGGCCAGATCTTCCTGGTGACCGACGCGATGTCGCCGATTGGAACGGACATGACGAGCTTCGAGCTCAATGGCCGCGAGATCCTGCGCCACGGCGGTCGTCTGACGCTCGCCGACGGCACGCTTGCCGGCGCCGATATCGACATGCTCTCGTCGGTGCGCTTCGTGCACGAAAAGCTCGGCCTACCGGTCGAGGAAGCCCTTCGCATGGCATCGGCCTATCCCGCCGACGCCATGGGCATCTCCTCGCACAAGGGCCGTGTTCTGCCCGGGGCAGATGCGGATTTCGTGCTTCTGACATCAGAACTCGCCATGGGATCGACTTGGATTGGCGGCAACCAGGTCTACGCAGCCTGATCACCGATCTATCGAAAAATTGAGGCCCGACGATCGGAGTGATCGTCGGGCCTTTCTTTAGCGTGAACTGAAAGCGTGGCGAAGATCCGACGCGCGAACGTCCTACCCCGCCGAAAGCCGCGCTTTCATCGCCTGAACGGTCGCCACATCCGTGCGGCGCCGATCCTCGGTCACGAAGCCCATCTCGACCAGTCGCCGATCATGAGCCGGCTCACGGATCGAGCAGGATGAATGCACTTCCGTGACGGGCAGTCGGGCAAGCAGCGCATCGACGGTTTCAAGCGTCACGCCGGAACCAGGCATGATCGAAAGCCGCCCACCTGCCAGCTCGACAAGCTCCGCCAGCTTCTCGATGGCCTGTGGCGCGCTCCTCGCGCCTCCGGATGTCAGGATCCGCTCAAAGCCGAGTTCAACCGCAAGTTCGATTGCGTCCTTGAAATCTGGCACCAGGTCGAAGGCGCGGTGCAAGGTGAGGCCGAGGCCTGCGGCATGGCCCGTCAGTTTTCGGAGCATGGGCGCATCGAGCTGGCCATCGGTAAGCGACGCACCGAGAACGACGCCGGCAAGTCCGGCATCGCGCACCGCATCGATATCGCGGCGCATCATGTCGAGATCGGCGGCGCCAAAGACGAAGTCGCCCGGCCGCGGCCGGACCATGACATAGACGGGTACCCGTGGCGGCCCGGCGAGTGCCATCAACCCGGCGGTCGGCGTCAGCCCGCCGACGGAAAGTGCTGCGCAGAGTTCGATCCGGTCCGCCCCGCCCTCGATCGCCGCGGCAAGCCCGTCGGCGTCGTCGACGCAAACCTCAAGTCCGATGCCATTCATGCCTTTTCTCCTCCAAGGCCGAGCAGGGCTGCGCCGATCAGGCCGGGCTCGACCTGACACTCGCCGCGCACGACGAGCGGCCGTTTGAACTGCCGCAGAATCCGGCTACGAACCGCCAGATCGATCCCCTCAAGCAGCGGTTCAACGTTGGAAAGACCGCCGCCGACAGGTACGATCGTCGCTCCCGTGGTGTTGATGACGAGCGCCAGCGGTGAGCTGACGAGATCGACAAGAATCTCGACGGTGCGTTTCGCTTCCGTGTCGCCCTTGAGCCACGCCTCGATGATCTCATGGCTCGACATGGTCTTGCCGTGCACGGTGTCGTGCAGTCGTTCGAGCCCGCGCGCGCCGCCGACCGTGTCGACGCAGCGCCGCTGGCCGCAGCCGCAGGCATAGGCGGGGATGGCGATCGGCGGTTCACCCGCTTCCGCGGCAAGTGCCGGTCCATGTCCCCATTCGCCGGCAAAGCCGCCGTCGGCGTTGATCAACTGGCCGTCGACCACCAAGCCGCCGCCGACACCGGTGCCGAGGATCGCCCCGAAGACGATGCGGTGACCCCGGCCGGCGCCGGCGCCCGCTTCGGCAAGGGCGAAACAGTCGGCGTCATTGGCGATCTTGATCGGCAGGTGCAGCTCGCGCTCGAGCTCGGCCACCAGTTCGCGGCCGTCGATGCAGGGGATGTTGGCGCATTTGATCCGGCGCGTCTCCGGGTCGATGACGCCGGTAATCGAGATCGCCACGCATTCCGGGTGGCCGCCGGCTTCGTCGAGCACGGATTCGAGCGTTTGGACGAACTGGCGGAAATTGTTGAGCGGCGTCGTGCGGCGCGGCAGCGGAAAGATCCGTTCGCGCGAATGCACGATCGCCCCCTTGATCGCCGATCCGCCGATATCGAAACAGACGATCATGCCTCTCCCCGGATCACGGCTTCGGCGGCAAGTGCGATCGAGAGCAACCGGTCGTCCTGATGGTGCGGTGCAGCCAACTGCAGGCCCACGGGCATTTCGCCGGCACCGGTGCCGCAGGGGATCGAGATGCCGCAGAAATCGAGGAAGTTGCCGATGAGCGTGTTGCGCAGCGTCGTGGCGTTGGTCTTGAAGAACAGCTCGTCGTCGGCCAGCAACGGCGCCAACGGCGGCGCGACATGCGGCAATGTCGGATGGACGATGAGTTCGCCCGGCTTCAGGCTCTCGACCGTTTCATGGATCAGCTGGTCGCGCGCATCGAGAAGCGCGATATAGTCAGGCATGGTGATCTTCTCGCCGAGCCTGGTGCGCGCGACGACACGCGGATCGATGCGTTCGGCCTCGGAGCCTGCCAGGCGCTCCCGGTGAAGTGCGAAGGCTTCGGCGGTGACGAGCGCGCCGTGGCGCGCCATCAGATCGAACACCGCCTTGAACGTCGGAAAGGCGCGGCGGGTGACCGTGGCGCCGGCCTTTTCCAGCCGCTTGACCGCATCCTCGAAGGCTTCGACGACTTCGTTTTCCGCCTCGTCGAAGACGATGGTTTCGGGGATGACGATCGAGAGGCCGGCGATCGCGCCGCGGCGAACCACCGGTGCGGTCAGTCCATGCATGGCGGCGTCGAGCCAGACCGCATCCTGCACCGTATGACAGAGAGGCCCGAGCGAATCGAGGCTTTCGGCGAGCGGGAAGACGCCCTTCATCGAATAGCGGCCGCGCGTCGCTTTGTAGCCGATGATGCCGGTCATGGCCGCCGGGATTCGGACGGAGCCGCCAGTATCGGTACCGATTGCCGCGGGCACGAGACCGGCCGCGACCGCCGCCGCCGCGCCCGACGAGGAGCCGCCGGGGATGCGCTCGACATCGGTCGAGGCCGGGTTGTGCGGCGTGCCGTAATGCGGATTGATGCCGAGGCCGGAGAAGGCGAACTCGCTCATGTTGGTTCGCCCGACGCTGACCATGCCGGCACCGGCAACCGCGCCGACCACGGCGGCGTCACTGCCAGCAGGCGGGGTGTCCCGCAGGACCGCGGAACCCGCGGTCGTCACGCTGCCCTTGACGTCGAAGAGATCCTTCCAGGCGACCGGAAGACCATCGAGCAGGCCGAGCGATCGGCCCGCACGAAGCCGGGCGGAGGCCGCCGAGGCCTCCTTAAGCGCGCGTTCGCGGGTGATGCCGACAAAGATCGACTGATCGCCGTGCGCCGCGATGCCGGCAAGTGTTTGCTCTGCAAGCGTGACCGGGTCGAGCTTGCCTTCCTGGACGAGTACCGAAAGCCCGGCGAGCGTTTTCTGTCTGGTCATGGTCTCCCCTTGTCCGCCTGCCGCCAGCGGCAGCTCGTCCTTCCGTTGGCCCGCGTGGGCAGGCTTTTGATCTAAAGCGTGTCGCGATCTCCAGGATTCGCTGACTGCGCATTAAGTCATTGTTCTTGCGCATGTCGCGCAAAACCCCTGCACAGTTTTGTGCAACAAGCTCTACCATATCGCTCCCCGTGGCGTTTGCCATGGTTCGTCCGTCTTCGCCGCAGGAATTTTGCCGAAAGCAGATGATGCCGGCCGTCCTGCCTTGTCGATACGAAGGCGTTTGCCTACATGCCTCATCGAACCCTGCCCGGCACTGGAGAGATTTGATGATATTGGACGCGGCGCGGCTTTCTTTTGCCAATCTCTTTGCACCGGAGACCCGTTCGGTGTTCTGGAAAGTGCTCGGCCTGACGCTTCTGGCGCTCGCAGCACTGTGGTTCGGCCTGCGCGAACTCTTCATCTGGCTTGCTTTGCCATGGCTCGATGCGTTGATGCCTGGCACGCCCGCCTGGGCGGGTTGGCTCACCTTCGTGCTCGGCATCTTCGCGAGCCTCGGGCTGGCGCTGGCCCTGGCCCTGCTGCTAGCGCCGGTGACGGCGCTGATCGCCGGCTTCTTCCTTGACGATGTCGCGGACGTGGTCGAGGCGCGCGACTATCCGAGCGAGCCGGCGGGCAGGCCCTTGCCGCTCGGAGAGGCGATTGCCGGCTCCGCCAAGTTCCTCGGCGTCGTCATTCTCGGCAACATATTGGCGCTGTTCCTGCTGCTCGTGCCCGGCGTCAACCTGATCGCCTTCTTCCTCGTCAACGGTTACCTGCTGGGGCGGGAGTTCTTCGAGTTTGCCGCCATGCGCTACCGGTCGCCGGCGGAGGCGCGGCTTTTCCGCGCCAAGCACCGCTCGACCGTGTTCCTGGCCGGGTTGATCCTTGCGGCGTTTCTCGCCGTACCGCTGCTCAACCTGCTGACGCCGCTCTTTGCCGCCGGCATGATGGTGCACCTGCACAAGAGGCTGTCGGCAAGCGATCCGGGATTTTCGCTGACGCGAGGGGCCACGGCCAGGCCCTGAGACGCAATCTGCTTGACAGCGGACATCCGCTGGCCAATCTGCCGGCAAATCCCCCGCTGCATGTTTCCTTAATCTTGTTCGATTTAGGAATACCGACATGCAGCTATTCAGAGTGATACAGCGACCTTTGTGCGTCTGAAGACGTACGGCGCTGCAGGCGTCGCCCGCCGGGATGGCCGCGACAGGACGGAGCAGCTGAAATGAACAACGCCGAAGACCGGGTCACCCGCCTTGAAGAGACGGTGGCTCACCAGGCCAAGACGATCGAAGAGCTTTCCGACCAACTTGCCGAGCAATGGAAAGTGGTCGAACAGACCCGAGCAAAGCTCGACCGGCTGACGGAACGCTTCCTCAGCCTCGAGGAGCAATCGATCGATGCGCCTCCGATCACCCGGCCGCCGCATTACTAGAGCTTTTCCAGGAAAAGTGCGAAGCGGCTTTGCGTCAGGAAATGCGCAAAGCCAGGGAGATGGCGCGGCTCAATGGCTCCGCAGGACAGGGAAATAAAAAGGCCGCCGGTTCTAGCGAACGGCGGCCTTTCTCATTTTCAGGCGGAAGCCCTTAGTAGGGGCAGGCTTCGTCGCTCATGTAGTCGTGCACCTGGACCTTGCCGGCGATGATCTCGGCTTTCACCTTCTCGACCGCATCGAGCATTTCCGGGGTGATCAGAGCCTTGTTGTTGTCGTCGAGCGAGTAGCCGACGCCATCTTCCTTGAGGCCGAGATTGGAGATGCCGAACTCGAACTTGTCGTTCTTGGCAGCAGTGAAGGCTTCGTAGACGGCGACGTCGACGCGCTTCAGCATCGAGGTCAGAACCTTGCCCGGCTGCAGTCCGTTCTGGTTGGAGTCGACGCCGATGCCGAGCTTTCCGGCATCTGCAGCGGCCTGCAGGACGCCAACGCCCGTGCCGCCGGCTGCGTGGTAGACCACGTCCGAACCCTGGTCCATCTGCGACTTGGCAATTTCGCCGCCCTTGACCGGGTCGTTCCAGGCGTCCGGTGTCGTGCCGGTGTAGGCTTCGAGAACCTTCACGTCAGCGCCGGTCGACTTCGCGCCGCCGACATAGCCGCAGGCGAACTTGTGGATGAGCGGCACGTCCATGCCACCGACGAAGCTGACGGTCTTCGACTTCGAAGCGAGACCAGCGAGCACGCCGACGAGGTAGGAGCCTTCCTGTTCCTTGAACACGATCGACTTCACGTTCGGCTTGTCGAGCACCATGTCGATGATCGCGAACTTGGTGTCCGGATATTCGCCGGCAATCTTTTCGAGCGGTGCCGCCCAGTTGAAGCCGGCCATGACGATCGGGTTGTTGCCGTCGCTGGCGAAGCGGCGCAGGGCCTGCTCGCGCTGTGCATCGTTGGCGATTTCGAATTCGCGGTATTCGACGCCCGATTCGGTTTTGAACTTTTCGGCGCCGTTATAAGCGGCTTCGTTGAACGATTTGTCGAACTTGCCGCCCAGATCGTAAATGATGGCCGGCTTGATGTCGGCGGCCAGAGCCGTCGCGGACATCATGGAAAAGGCAAAGAGACCGAGAATGGTTTTTTTCATCGTGCAGCCCTGTTGTCGCTATTGATCTTTATCGGGTCCTCCCGCGGGCCCCGGATGGAACCTGTCTGCGGAACCCACCCCTCTCGTGGGGGCTAGGGTGGCCGCATCCTTGCACGGTCACGGCAAAAAAACACTCAAAATTTTTCGGATGGTAAAAATGTCGACCGGCATTCACAAGCAGGGTTAAAATGCCGGTTCGCTTGACCTTTTAGCGCGGGGGGTGGACACCAGCAGCATGTAAAAGGCCAAGAGCATATCGCGCAAGAGTATACAGTGGGTTGTGCGCGACATGCGCAAAAGCGAAAGCCTGAAACGCAGCAGGCGGATCCCGCTGATCGCGATAGGCCCTAGGCGCCGATCGGGCAGCTGACGCCGGTGCCACGCAGGGCGCAATAACCAACAGGGTTCTTCGCCAGATACTGCTGGTGGTAGTCCTCGGCAAAATACAACGGGCCGGCCTTCGCGATCTCGGTGGTGATCTTGCCGGTGTGGCCCGATCTCTTCAGCGCCGCCTGGAAGGCATCGCGCGCGGCCTTCGCTTCCTTCAGCTGCGCGTCGTCATAGACATAGATGGCGGAGCGATAGGTCGTGCCGATATCGTTGCCCTGACGCATGCCCTGGGTCGGGTCGTGTTCCTCGAAAAAGGTCTTGAGCAGGCTCGACAACGGAACCACCTCCGGATCGTAGACCACCAGCACCACCTCGGTGTGGCCGGTCAGTCCCGTGGTGGTTTCCTGGTAGGTCGGGTTCGGCGTCATGCCGCCGGAATAGCCGGCCGCGGTGACATACACGCCCGGCTTATTCCAGAGCAGCCGCTCCGCGCCCCAGAAGCATCCCATGCCGAGCAGGATCTTTTCCATGCCTTCCGGGTAGGGGCCCTTCAGCGGGTGTCCCGAGACGAAATGCGTGGCGGCGGTCGGAATGGCGTCCTCGCGCCCGCGCAGTGCCGTCTGCGCGTCGGGCATGATGGTCTTCTTGTTGAACATGTCGATCAGGAACATCACGAAACTCCTTGTCGGTCGACGCGGGATGAGCACCCCGCGATGATCAGGCAGCGAAACGGCCGGCCGCCGGCCGCTTCTTGTATCCGGCCATCCACAGGAGGAGGGCGAGAAGGGCGAGCACCGCAAACGCCGGCTGCGTAAAGAACCAGTGCAGCACCGTGTGCCAGAGGATCGGCCCGGTATCCGTCCGCTGCGCGAACAGCACCCAGCTAGCGGTGTCGGGGCCAAGCGCTTCGAGATCGTCGCCGAGCGACGTCATCACCAGCTCGGAGGCTGCGACGGACTGGATGGCATCGACAGCCCCCGCAAGGACGGCCGCAAGCAGCACCACAAAGCTCGCCAGTCGCAGCACGAAGCGCATCGGTCCCTCATTTCTCAAACTCTATCGCCCCAGATCGAACCGTCGCTCCCGTCTTACGGCATCAGTTCCCCTGCTTGAGGGCAAAGCCGGCGCGAGGGGAGAACGTGGCAATCCGGGATGGTGCAACGTTCCGGCGGCCTTCGAAAGGAGGCGCCGAACAACTCTGCCGCAAGAGATAGGCCCCGTGTTCGACAAGCGCAATGGCAGCCGTTCGCTGCCAAGTTTCATAAGATGTCAACAATCTGTCAGAAAGCAGTTGATCCCGCGCAAATCATCGGTATATATCCCGCCCGTCCGCCGGTTCGCGCCGGATGACACGAAGGGCCTTGCCCTTCCCATCCAGCCGCATGACCATCGGCTGTTGACGGATGGACAGGTGGCCGAGTGGTTGAAGGCGCACGCCTGGAACGCGTGTATACGTGAAAGCGTATCGAGGGTTCGAATCCCTCTCTGTCCGCCATTTCTTCACCAAGGGTTAATTTTTCATCGTACTCAGCCGTCGCTAGTCGCAACCTTGTGCGCTGACCCAGATCATTGATGTGCGCGGAGCTTGCGCGGGTGTTGGTGCGTCGCCGGCGGAGGGCAAACAGTTAGCCGTTGCGCTAAGTGTTTCGTCATGATACTTAGCCTTATGGAACAGTATTCGAGCCCTTTGGACGGAATTTTTCAGGCCCTGGCCGACCCCACGAGGCGCTCCGTGCTGGCGAGGCTCGGTCGAGGGCCAGCCAGCATCAGCGATCTGGCAGAGCCGTTCGACATGGCGCTACCGTCGTTCATGAAACACATCCATTTTCTCGAAGGCAGCGGCCTGATCCGCACCGAGAAGCAGGGCCGGGTGCGCACCTGCACCATCGAGAAGAGCCGGTTTGCCGCCATCGAAGCGTGGATGTCGGAGCAGCGCGCCCTTTGGGAAGGCCGCACCGATCGGCTTGAACAGTTCGTGATATCAGCTGAGAACAAGGAGAAATGACATGATCCGATCTCACAACCCCGATCTCGACCTGACGATATCGCGCCTGATCAAGGCGCCGCGGCCGACGATCTGGAATGCATGGACCGATCCCGCCAGCTTCGAGCAATGGTGGGTTCCGGCGCCGGCCAGATGCCAGGTGGTCGATATGGGCCTGCGGCCGGGCGGCGCCTTCGTCACAAGGATCAGCGAAGGCGGCGGTGCGTTCACGCCGCATCTGGATGCGTGCTTTCTGGCGGTCGACGACATCCAGCGCATTGTCTTTACCAATTCGCTGGTCGCGGGGTGGCGCCCGGCCGAAAACCCTTTCATGACGGCGATCATCACACTCAAGGATCATCCTGAGGGCACGGACTATGCCGCCCACGTCATGCACAAGAGCAACGCCGACCGAAACATGCACGAGGAGATGGGTTTTCACGATGGCTGGGGCACGGTCATCGCGCAGCTTGCCCGGCTCGTGGAGGGCAGAACCCAGTAGAGGAGGTCGACATGCGCAAGATTGTCCTGCAGATGATGACGACGCTCAACGGTCGCCTCGACGATCCGCTGGCCTGGCTCGGTAGCGTCGGCGACGACCAATATCGGGCGATCGACCGGCTCTACGCCACCTATGACACCGTACTCGTCGGCCGCGTGACCTACGAGGAAATGGCATCCTACTGGCCGGGCGCCCTGTCGGAGGACGTGGGAACCGAAACCAACCGCAAGATGGCGCGGAGGATGCACGACTATCGCAAACTGGTCTTCTGGCGCTCGGGACGCCAGACGCTGACCGAATGGAACAATGTCGAGCAGGTCGTTGCCCACGATGACGAATTGCTGGCAGCCTATCTCCTGGATCTGAAGGCGCGCGCCGGTGGCGATATTCACCTTTCCGGCGGCGCCAGCCTGGCCCAGACGGTCATCGGTCTCGGCCTCGTCGATATCTTCCACTTCTTCGTCTATCCCGTCACGTCCCCGGGTGCCGCCTGGTTCGATGAGCTTCCCGACAGATATGATCTGCGGCTGATGGGCACGGACACCTACGAGAATGGCGTGGTCGGCCTGCACTACGAACCGCTCAAGCGTGAGAACGCGGAACGGGCAAGCAGTTTTTCCGAACTGCTCGTATAACCGCGTGTCCCGCCGCTCCGGCCGCGCCGACGGCCCGAGCGGCGGTCGATCGCAGATCAGCAACCGTGCTCCAGCGCGGTCTTCATCCGGTCATAGGTCGGGGCGAGTGCCCGCAAGGTGGCCGCCGCGACTGCGTCCTTGCGCACCACCAGCGGATACTGCAGCGCTCCGATGAGCCGTGCCTGTTCATCGGCAATGCGGGCCGCCTCGTTGTAACCCGCCCGTGCGAGGCAGGCGGCCGCGTCGGCCGCGCGGCGGGCGCCGGTCCGGATGGCGAAGTGGACCAGATGCGCGCGCAAGTTCTTGTCGCAACCGGTCGCGACGCGCGCGGCGAGCGTTTCGGCTGCTTCGGCATTGCCGAGGGTTCCGGGAGGAACGGGCAGGTCCGTCTCCATCGACAGCCAGTGGATGGCGGCCGGGATCGACGCCCGTATCGTCTCGATTTCCGATATCTCGGCGATACGGACAAAGTCGGTCCGCATGGTGTAGGCGTCACCATAACTCAGCGTGTCTGCGCGCCAGGCGGCCATGAAGTTGGCGAGCGGCAGGCGCGCATAGGGGTAGCCCTGCGGGTCGTGCATCAGCACGCTGTCCTCGTCCATGTCGAGCACCACGACGTAATGGTCGGCGTCGATCGGTCCGTTCATGCCCGGCTGGTGGCGCAGATGCCCCATCTCGATGGGGCCGATCCAGACCGGTCCGTCCTTGAGGGCTGCGCGCAGGCGGGAAAGCGCGTCGTCCGCATCGCCGCCCTTGCTGAGCGTCGATGTCCAGCCGAGCGCCGCAAGCGCGCCTTCAGAGCCGGCTTCCGGATCCCAGCCATAGGGGTCGAAGAACGGCAGGGTGCCGCCGAGCAGTTGCATGCCGAACGGACTGCTGGTGGCAAATTCGATCACCGCGGTGGAGGGGGCCTGCGCGCCGAACATCATTGCGAAAGAGTTGGCGTAGCAATAGGGGCCGGAGCCCGTATAGGCGAAATGCATCATGATCGTCTGTCCTGTTAGAGCATTTCCAGGAAAAGTACGGAGCGGTCTTCCGTCAGGAAATGCGGATAAAACAAAGAGATAGAGTGGTTCTGATTCCGCCTAAGACGGAAACATTATGGGGTAGGCGACATCGAAGGACGCGCCGTTGCTGCCGGGGTAGATTTCGTAGGGGCTGCCGCTGCTGTTGATGTCGGTTCGCGCATCCAGCCAGGTTTCGATGGCGTCGTAGACGCGCAAGATCAGCGGGAAGTTTTCACAAGCCGCCGGCACCGGCAGAAAGACCTCTCGCCGCGCGGCCTGAAGGCGGATGCGCAGGTCGTCGACCGGCTCGATGCCGCCTTCATAGGCGATGGCGACTTCCACCAGTCCCTCGCTGTCGCGGCTAACGGTTTCATGGAAATGCACGGTCATGGCGCCGTCGCTGGCAATCCCGCAATGGCGCAGGTAACCACGGATCTCCGCCTGGGCGGTTGCCAGGAATGCATCAAGCGCCTCGATATCGAGCTGACGTTGGCAGGAGATCAGCTTGCAGGCTGCCACCTCGCGTACGGCAATCGCCGAGATTAGGTCGGCATCACCGCCGTCCGTCTGCCGCGCGATCGCCTCCACCAGCTCGGTCTGCTCGCTCAGCCGCTCGTTTTGAGCGTCCAGCCAGGACCGCAATTCGATAAGGCGGCTCTGCGCATCCAGTTCCACCAATTGCGCGACGCGCGCCACCGACAGGCCAAGGCGTCGAAGGCGCGCGATAAGCCGTGCCCGGGCGGCCTGCTCCGGCGCATAGTAGCGATAGCCCGTCGTCGGATCGGTATAGGCGGGCACCAGCAGGCCCTGCTCGGCATAAAGCCGCAGCGCCTTTGGTGACAGTCGTGTGGCGGCGCCAAAACGGCCCGCAAGGAGATAAGATTCGCTCATGGATCTGACTGTGAGGCTTGCCCCTGGGGCGAGGTCAAGAGGCAATCGTTGTCGATGTGCACGCCTTGTACTCGCATTCGCTTTGCCAGCGCTGTCGGGGGGTAAACAAGGGGTGCCGCAGGGCGTGCCGAGATGGTCGATACGCCCTGTGGCAGGTTCATCGGATCAGGCTTCCGCCGGGCGTTGCCTCGCCAGCACACCGAGCGCGACCAGCGTGACGATCGCCATTGTCATTGAATAGCCGGCTAATGGAAATGCGGTATCTCCACCAAGCAGAACCACAGCCAGGGTGCCGAGCACCCCGACAATCAGGCTCTGAATGCAGAAGTAGAGCGCGACCGCCGTTCCTGCCACATGGCCGAAAGCCTGGAGGGCTCCATTGGGGGTGACCGAACCGGTGAAGACGATGCCGACGGCGATGACCCACATCGGCAGGATGAAGGTCCAGAACGACGGTGCGGCGACGCTCTGGCCGACGACGAGCAGCACCGCGCCGAGGATGAGCAGCGCCATCCCGCGGGCAAGGCTGCCGGTGATGCCCCAGAGCGCCACGAAGCGTTTGGCAAAACGGGTCGTGACGATCATCACAAGGGCCGCCGTCGCAAAGACCAGGCTGAAGGCGAGTTCGGAATAATCAGCTCGATCGATGAGCACGCGTGGTGCTGTCGAGAAGAACACGAAGAACGAGGCCATCGCGGCGCTGAAGCCGAGCGTGTAGGTCCAGAACGCTCCGTTGCGCAGGATCGGGCCGAAGGATCTTCTCTCGCCTTCGGTGCCGGTTGGCCTGGTTTCCCGCCATCGCGGTATCGTATTCGCCATGGCCGCGATGGCGAGTAGGCCGAGTGCCAGGAAGATCGCCCGCCAGCCGAAGCGATCGGCAAGCAGCGCGCCGGCGATCGGGCCGAGGGCCGGCACGAAGGCGAGCATCGCGCTGAAGAGGCCGTAGATGGTCACGCCTTCGGGCCGGTCTGCATAGACATCGCGGACAGTGGCAAAGGTGGCAACGAGCGCTGCCGAGGCGCCGATCGCCTGCAGCAGGCGAAGGGCGAGGAAGGCGGGGGCCGACACGGTGGCGGCCATCAGCAGCGATGCGACCGCAAACAGCAGCGCCCCACAGATGACGACCGGACGCCGACCGATGCGATCGGAGATGGGCCCGAAGACGATCTGGCCGACGCCGAGAATGGTCATGTAGAGGCTTAACGTCAGCTGGATGATCGCTGGCGTCGTGGCGAGAATGCCCGGCATGACAGGCACGACCGGCAGATAGATATCCATCGCCAGGGAGGCGAGAATGTCGAAGGGGGCCATCAGCAACAGCGCTGCCGGCACTGAATAGTTCCAGGTTGATGATTTATGATTGGGCACGATTGAACATCCGCTCAAATGAATGACATTCAGCGGCGCTCTGCCTTCTTATCGGTAGTGTGAAATGACCGGACAGACGCCGCAACAACGATTGGGAGTGTTGTTGCGGCTTACTTGGTTGCTGACTCAGGCGTCCCCATTCCGGTCTCCATAGGAAATCGCGCGCGTTGTGGTTGGCGCCGTCTCCATTTACCAGCCCAAGCTGCCAACAACAACCGCTTGCGGTCAAGCAAGCAGATCATGAATGTTTGCCCGGCTTCACCGTCAGGCGGTTCTCGACGCTGGTGACGCCGATTACCGATCTCGCCGCGTCGCCGGCGCAGGCAACATCGGAATCGCTTGGGACCTGGCCCGACAGCACGACCATTTCGCCGAGCACGATCACTGAGATATCGGTGGTGTCGACGAAGGTGGCGTAGCGGATGAAGCGCAGAACCTTGCCCGCCAGATCGTCATCCTTCAGATGAGGATCGTCGTCCTTATGGGAGTAGATGGGCTTTTCTGTTGGCATGGTCGTTTTCCCACTGCTGTTCGGGAACGCCCCGGACAAGCGAATGTTCCGGTCTTTTTTACCTTGGTCGACGGCTTCGTCAGGGGCGTGGATCCGGTCCTGCAACCTTGCGGCGGTCGCCGGAACGGGTCTATCTCTATCGGACCGTTCCCAAGGCTCACGCATGTCCGATATTTTCCAGAATGTTCTGCCCATCTTCATCCTGATCCTCACCGGTTGGCTGATCGTCAGGCTCGGCTACCTGAAACCGACCGTTGGCGACGCGCTCGGTGATTTCGTTTTCCGCGTCGCGGTGCCTGTTCTCCTGTTTCGCACAATCGCCGAGGCGGATTTCAAGGACGGCTCGCCCTGGCCGCTCTGGGTTGCCTATTTCTCAGGCGTCGCCGTCACCTGGACCATCGGCCATCTGGCGGCGACGCTCGCCTTTGGCCGCGATGCGCGCATGGGCGTGCTGGCCGGTGTTTCCTCGGCCTTCGCCAACACCGTCTTCATCGGCTTGCCGCTGGTCTCCCGCATCGTCGGCGAGGAGGGGATCGTCGCGCTGTCGATCCTGCTGTCGGTGCACCTGCCGGTGATGATGATCGCGGGCACCGTGCTGATGGAGCGCGCCGAACGCAGGGTAAGCGGCAAGCCGGGCCAAAGCCCGCTGAAGCTCCTGGGCGGCGTTGCCCGCAACCTGCTGCGCAATCCGCTGGTCATAGGCCTTGCCTTCGGTGCCGCTTTCCATCTGCTTGGCCAGCCGCTCGACGGTCCGGTCAAGAGCGTCGTCGATCAGCTTGCCGCCATTGCCGCGCCGGCGGCGCTGGTTTCGATCGGCATGGCGCTCGACAAATATGGTCTTGTCGGCAATCTCGGGCTGGCGACGGTGACGAGCCTGTTGAAGCTTGTGGTTCTGCCGGGCGTCGTCTTTGCCGCCTGCCACCTGCTCGGCCTCAACGACAACTGGACGACCGCGCTTGTGCTGACCTCGGCGGTGCCGACCGGCGTCAACGCATGGCTGATCGCCAATCATTTCAACGTCGGCCATGCGCTGGCGTCCTCGACCATCACGCTGACCACAGCGCTGGGTGTCGCCAGCGTTTCGGTCTGGGCCTACATCCTGATGTGACCGGCGGGTCCGGTGAAGACAGCAAAAAGCCCGGCGCGATGGCCGGGCTTTGCGAAATTCGATCGTAACGGAGCTTGGGGCTTATTGAGCCGGCGCAGCCTGGCCTTCGGCCGGCTTGGCTTCCGTTGCGGGCGCTTCGGCCGGCTTCTCGGCAGCACCTTCGGTAGCGGCAGCCGGAGCAGCTTCTGCGGCCGCTGCATCCGGGAGAGCGGCCGGAGCATCGGCCTGTTCGCGGAGATATGCGATCAGGTTGGCGCGTTCGTCAGGCTTCTTCACGCCGGCAAAGCCCATAGCGGTGCCCGGAACGTGCTTCTTCGGCGCTTCGATGAAGAAGCTGAGGTGGTCGTAGTCCCAGACGACCTTGCTGCCTTCGGAGAAGGTCTTCATGCCAGCCGAGTAGCTGAAACCTTCGTGCGAGGCGATCGGGCGGTTGACGACACCCCACAGGTTGGGGCCGACCTTGTTGGCCCCTCCCTTATCCACGGTGTGACAGCTTGCGCATTTCTTGAACACGGTTCCGCCGGCTGCAGCGTCTGCCTTGAGGAGCAAGGGCTTGATGTCGACTTCAGCCGCTTCCTGGGCGCCGCCGCCAGCTTCGGCCGTGCCTTCTTCGGCAACGATCGCGAAGCCTTCCTTCTCGGGAGCCTCGGAATGGAAAATGCCTTCCGACGCAATGGATACGGACATCAGAACGAAAACCGTACCCAGAAAGGCACCCACGCCCATGTTCACATATGAGTTCATCTGCAAACGCTCCCTTTGCCACCGGCGTAAACAAAAACCCGGCCCATCTTGAAATCGCGCGGAACCTATGTCTTTTGGCTCTGCGTTGCAACAGAGATTATGGGCCCCCAACTGAGACTTTTTGACACTTTGGGCGGGGTTTTTGAAGGCCACATCATGAATCGCGAAAATTCAGGCAAAGCCATCGTGCTCATTCCGGCGCGCATGGCCTCCACGCGTCTGCCGGGCAAGCCGCTCGCCGATATCTGCGGCCTGCCGATGATCGTCCAGGTTGCCAAGCGCGCGGCGGAAGCCGATGTCGGACGGGTCGTCGTCGCCGTCGACGACCCGCGTGTTTTCGATGTCGTGCGCGACGCCGGTTTCGAGGCGATCATGACGCGGGTCGACCATCAGTCCGGTTCCGACCGGATCTATGAGGCGCTGTCGAAGGCCGATCCGGACAGTGAGGCGCAGTTCGTCATCAACGTGCAGGGCGATCTGCCGACGATCGAGCCGGCTCCTATCCGTGCCTCGCTGAGGCCGCTTGTCGAAAATGCCTCGACCGATATCGCCACCTTGACGGTGGCGATCACCGACGAGGAAGAGAAGAAGAGCCCCAACATCGTCAAGATCGTCGGCTCGCCGCTGTCGGCGACGCGCCTGCGCGCTCTCTATTTTACCCGCGCGACCGCGCCCTACGGACAGGGCCCGCTCTACCACCACATCGGGCTTTATGCCTACCGCCGCCAGGCGCTCGAAAAATTCGTCGCTCTGAAGCCGTCGACGCTGGAAAAGCGCGAATCGCTTGAGCAATTGCGCGCGCTTGAAGCTGGCATGCGCATCGATGTCGAAATCGTCGACACCGTACCGCTCGGCGTCGACACTCCGGTCGAGCTCGAAAAAGCCCGCCGCATCCTTTCCGAAAAAGCCTGAGAAGGAAGACAGTGTGACCACGAAGACCAACAGGATCTCCTTCCAGGGCGATTACGGCGCCAATTCCGACATGGCCTGCCGCGACATGTTTCCGTCGATGGAGCCGCTTCCCTGCCAGACCTTCGAAGACGCCTTCGTGGCGGTCGAGAATGGCGAGGCGGATCTCGCGATGATCCCGATCGAAAACACCATCGCCGGCCGTGTTGCCGACATCCACCACCTGCTACCCGAATCGCGGCTGCATATCGTCGGCGAATATTTCATGCCGATCCGCTTCCAGCTGATGGTGCTGCCGGGCGTGACGCGCGACGAAATCCGCACCGTTCACAGCCACATCCATGCGCTCGGTCAGTGCCGCAAGATCGTGCGCGCCAATGGCTGGAAGCCGGTGGTTGCCGGCGATACCGCAGGAGCCGCCAAGCTGGTGTCGGAGCAGGGTGATCGCTCGATGGCGGCGCTCGCGCCGCGGCTTGCCGCCGACCTCTACGGCCTCGAGATCGTTGCCGAAAATGTCGAGGACACCGAAAGCAACGTGACTCGCTTCGTCGTGCTGTCGCGTGACGAGCAGATGCTCTCCCGCAGCGCCGATGACGAACTGATCATCACCACCTTTGTGTTCAACGTGCGCAACATTCCGGCCGCGCTCTACAAGGCGATGGGCGGCTTTGCCACCAACGGCATCAACATGACGAAGCTCGAGAGCTACCAGCTCGGCGGCAAGTTCGTGGCCACGCAGTTCTACGCCGACATCGAAGGTCATCCGGACGACACGTCGGTGCGCCATGCGATGGAGGAGCTGCGCTTCTTCTCGGAGAAGGTCCGCATTCTCGGCACCTACAAGGCGCATCCGATGCGTGGTGTGCTTTAAGCATCTCAGAGACAGAGCGTTTCTACGACCCGTCTAAACCGGAGACGCTCTGGCGGCTCCGGCCGCACTGCAGATCAGGCTTACCAATGCGTTAACTCGCTACGCGTCTGGTGCATGCCTAATCTGCAATCGCGGCGGTACCTAAACAATGTGCAAATGCCTATTTGACACTCGTTCACATATGGAGTGTTAAAAATGAAGATCCGTCAGAAGATCGTTGAATATGCAAAAATGCGCCGTGCGATCCGCGAGCTGAATTCGCTGGATGACCACGCCCTGAGCGATATCGGTATTTCCCGTTCGCAGATCCAGGCCGCCGTTTACGGCCGCTAATCAGCACAATTCGCCGTATCCCGCCACCCAAGCTGGCGGGATACGCGCAATGCACTACAGCGCCGCGCGTCAAACTGGCGCTACTCGTCAAAAAGGCACACGCGCAGGCGGTGTCCATCCGGGTCAAGCGCCACGAAGGTCGGTCCGAAATCCATCTTCGTCAGTTCCTGCGCAATCGGCAGGCCAGCGTCCTTCCATTTTTCATAGTGCGCGCGAACCGCCTCCTCATTTTCCACCATGAATGCCAATTCCGAGCGGCTGCCGGTCTTCGACGGCGGTGGTGGCGCCACCTTATCCTGTGCCCAAAGCCCGAGCACGAAGCCGCCCTGCAGCTCGAAGGACGAAAAGGTCGGGAAGGAGACGAGCGGCTCCTTGCCGAGCAGCTTGCGATAGAATTCGACGCTTGCGAGCGGATCTTCGACATAGAGAATAGTGAGATTTGCCTTGGCCATAATCCGTCTCCTTGTTTGGGAGTTGCAGATTAGCGCGCACCACTGCCAATTTCTGTCAGCATCGATTTCCGGTTTTTATGCCTTATGCCGAACCGACCCGCCTGCCTTCAGGCGCAGCAATATTCTGCGTCGTGCGCCATTCCCGAAGCAACACCTGCCGCCGGCGCGCATAGCGGCTCTCGCTCATGTCAGCCTGCCTGATGCGGTCGGTCCGGAAATGCCTGAAGCCCTGGCGCAGCTCGCACCAGGCAACCAGAACTCGAACATTCTCGAAGAAGCCGAGGGCAAACGGCCAGACCGTGCGGCGGGTCTCGCTGCCGTCGTTGTCGATATAGACGAGGTCGAGCTTGCGCTCGTGGCGTATCGCCTTGCGCAACAATGCAATGTCGATGCCGTCGGCCACCGGCGGGCTTGGCCCGACGAGCAGTGTCGAGGCGTCGAGCTCGTCGCGCAGATCCGCCGGCAGCACCGCGGCGATCTTGGCGAGCGCATCGGCGGCGGCCGCCGCCAGATGGGTGTCGGCGCGTTTTGCCACCCAGCGTGAGCCGAGCACCAGCGCCTCGATCTCCTCCTGCGAGAACATCATTGGCGGCAGCATGAAGCCGGGTTTCAGGATGTAGCCGAGCCCCGGCTCGCCTTCGATATGGGCGCCCTGCGCCTGCAGGCTGGCGATATCGCGGTAGAGCGTTCTGAGGCTGACGCCGGTCTCCTCCGCCAGACGCCGTCCGCTGACGGGCTGGCGGTAGCGTCTGAGAACCTGCAGCAGGTCGAGAAGCCGTTCGGAGCGGGACACCTTAAGTCTCCTCGTATCGGCAGGTCTGTGCTCAGCCGTGCTCGTCCCAGGCCAGCCAGTCGCGCATCAGCCGGTGGGCAATGGCGCCCTTCGGCGGCGGAATATGCTCGTCGCCGGTATCGGCCACGCCGGTCGTGCGTTCCAGCATTGCTGCCGTTTCGGCGCGGGTGAACCAGCGGACATCCTCGAGCTCCTGTTCGTCGCGCTTGATCGCCGTCGATTTCGCCTCGGCATAGCAGCCGATCATCAGCGAGTGCGGCAGCGGCCACGGCTGCGAGGCGTGGTAGCGCACGCGGCCGATGTGGATGCCGGATTCCTCGTGGGTTTCGCGGCGCACGGCGTTTTCGATGGTTTCGCCCGGCTCGACGAAGCCGGCGAGGCACGAATACATTCCGGCCGTGAAATGCGGGCTGCGGCCGAGCAGGCAGAGATCACGCTCCAGATCGATGGTCAGCATGATGACGACGGGATCGGTGCGCGGGAAAACCATATGGCCGCAGGCTGTGCAGACGCGGCGATAGCCACCGGCCTTGCCTTCCATCGGCCCGGCGCAACGGCCGCAGAAGCGGTTGTTGGCGTTCCATGTGATGAGGCTCGAGCCTTGGGCGAACTGGCCGAGAAGTTCTTCCGGCAGCATCTGCTGGCGGTAGAGCGTGCGTCCGTCGGCGATCTTGAACGGCTCGGCCATGTTGTCTTCGGTAAGGCCGGTCGGCACGGCGAGCCGCGGCTCGCCGTTCGGCAGGTAGCCGAGCAGGATGGTGTCGTCGAGCACCGGCTCAAGCCCGTCGAGCTCATAGGGTGCAAACAGCGGGTCGATGATCTTCTCGTCGTGTTTGACGATCAGCTTCGGTCCGGAAAAGGCGAGGAAATGGGCGCCCGGATGTTTGAGCGCGACTTCGATGCAGTCGTCGGCCCGGTGCTCGGACTGGCGATCCAGGTGGTTCTCGGAAAAGGCGACGAGAGTGCTCGGCTCCGGATGAGGGCTTCGAAGGTCAAAGATCGATTTCGTCATGTTCAGAGATTTTCCAGAATGCGGGCTGCAAATGCCTGATGGTCTTGCTCGCCCCAAGGCTCCGACTTGCCGAAGCCCCAGACGGGTCCGGGCCAGTTCGGGTCGCCGTCACTGCGGGCGATGATATGCACATGGAGCTGCCGGACGATGTTGCCGAGCGCGCCGATATTGATCTTCTCGGCACCGGTGACCTTTTTCAAGGCGGTCGCCACCATATTGGTTTCGAAAGTCAGCATCGTCTGGTCGAGCGGCGTGAGATCGAAGATCTCGGAAATGTCCCCGCGTTGGGGAATGAGGACCAGCCAGGGCCAGCGGCGATCGTTCATCAGGCGCATCTGGCAGAGGCCGATCGAGGCGATCGGGATGCCGTCGCGTTCAAGCCGCTCGTCAAGGGTGAATGTCGTCAAGAAGGTCTCCTTGTGCCGGGAGCGGATTCGCCTTGTTTTGCATATCGATATCAGTTTTTTGATGGCTTGGCTTGCATTTGGTTGCGATATTGCCGATATGGGAGCCGGGAGGTTGGTGGTGGACGAGCCACTCGCCAACCGGGTCAGGTCCGGAAGGAAGCAGCCCTAACGAGCCCGGCACGGGTCATCGTGCCAGCCTCCCACCTGCCTGATTGCTGAGATCGAGATAGCTCTCAGCAATCAGGCAGCATCACAGAATGTTGCGGCGTCCAGACGCATCCCATGCGACGCGCGGTGCCGTAAATCCGTCCTGTCGGGACACGAGTTCAAGCAGCGGCAGGGTCGATGAGCGACGAAACGTCCATTTCATCCGAACAGAAACCAGCCGCCTACCGCGTTCTGGCGCGCAAGTATCGCCCCAAGGATTTCTCCGACCTGATGGTCGGCCAGGAGCCGATGGTGCGCACGCTGACCAACGCGTTCGAAACCGGCCGCATCGCTCAAGCCTATATGCTGACCGGCGTGCGCGGGGTCGGCAAGACCACCACCGCCCGCATTCTCGCCCGTGCGCTGAACTACAAGACACCCGAAATCGATCGGCCGACGATCGACCTGCGTGCTCTCGGCGAGCATTGCCAGGCGATCATGGACGGCCGCCATGTCGATGTCATCGAGATGGACGCCGCTTCCCATACCGGCATCGACGATATCAGAGAGATCATCGAGCAGGTGCGCTACCGCCCGGTTTCGGCGCGCTACAAAGTCTACATCATCGACGAAGTGCACATGCTGTCGACGCAGGCCTTCAACGGTCTGTTGAAGACGCTGGAAGAGCCGCCGGAACATGTGAAGTTCATCTTCGCCACCACCGAAATCCGCAAGGTTCCGATCACGGTGCTGTCGCGCTGTCAGCGGTTCGATCTTCGGCGCATCAGCGGCTCCGACCTCGTCGGCCTGTTTTCGACCATTCTCGGCAAGGAAGGCGTTTCCTTCGATCCCGAAGCGCTGGCGATGGTCGCGCGTGCGGCCGAAGGCTCTGCCCGTGACGGCCTGTCGCTGCTCGATCAGGCGATCGCCCATGGCGGCGGTTCCGTCGAGGTCGAGACGGTGCGTTCGATGCTCGGACTTGCCGATCGCGCCCGCATCGTCGATCTGTTCGAACATATCGTCAGGGGTGACGTTGCCGCAGCCCTCGCAGAATTTTCGGCACAATACGAGGCCGGCGCCAACCCGACGGTGGTTCTGACCGACCTTGCCGATTTCACCCATCTCGTCACCCGGCTGAAATACGTGCCGGATGCGGCCAGCGATCAGTCCCTGAGCGAGATCGAGCGGACGCGCGGAGCGGAGTTTGCCGGCAATGTCGCCGTCAGCACGCTGTCGCGCATCTGGCAGATGCTGCTGAAGGGCATTCCTGAAGCCGAAAGTTCGTCGCGCCCGGCCGGTGCTGCCGAAATGGTGCTGATCCGGCTTGCCCATGCGGCCCATCTTCCGTCGCCCGAAGACGCGGCGAGACGCGTGCTCGAACTGTCCGGCAGCGACAATGGCAGCGTCCGTCCGGCGCCCGGTGGTGGAAGTGGCGGCGGCATGCTGGCGTCAGTCGGCGCGCCCGTGCAGGCGCAGGCGGCCCAGTCGACATCGATGGGACGGCCGACCGGCAACGGCGCGACGATGTTGCGCGCGGTTCCCGATGTCAGCCCGCAGCCGATCAGCGTCGGACACACCGAGGAGCGGCCGGCAGCCGCGCCTTCAGCAAAGGCTCAGCCGTCGGTGCCGGTCAATTCGGTCAGCGACATCGCCGACCTCTGCGCCAAGAATAAAGACATCAAGCTGAAGACGCTGGTGCGCGGCTTCGTGCGGCTGGTGCGCATCGAGCCCGGCCGGCTTGACGTCAACGTCCCGGATGATGCGCCGAAGACGCTGCTCGGCGAACTCGCCGTCAAGCTCAAGGAATGGACCGGCATTCACTGGATCGTCAGCTACAGCCGTGACCCCGGCGAGCCGACCATGATCGAAGCCGAACAGCAGGCCCAGGAAAAGCGTGTCAGCGATGCGCGCCAGGATCCGGATGTGGCTGCCATCCTCGCCCGTTTCCCGGGCGCCAAGATCACCGACGTGCGCATTCGCGCCGTCGAGGAGGAAGAGGCCGAGAGCGTAGCTCCGGCCACAGCCGAATCTGCCGATGGCGATATCGTCCCCGGCGACGATATCGAATAGTCGGTCGGAACGAACGACCGGAAATTTCTAGAGAACAGGAGACGACGATGCGCGACATCATGGGGATGATGGGCAAGGTCAAGGAAATGCAGGCCAAGATGGAGAAGATGCAGGCGGAAATCGCTGCGCTCGAAGTCGATGGTGTCTCCGGTGGCGGCCTCGTCACCGTCCGCCTCGATGGCAAGGGCACTCTGAAGAGCCTGAAGATCGACCCGTCGCTGTTCAAGGAAGACGATGTCGAGATCCTCGAAGACCTGATCGTCGCCGCCCACAAGGACGCCAAGGACAAGGCCGAGGCCGTCCAGGCCGAAAAGACCCGCGAACTCACAGCCGGCCTGCCGATCCCGCCCGGTATGAAGCTGCCGTTCTGATCGGCCGTTCTTCGCTGCTAGACCATTTCCAGGAAAAGTGCGAAGCGGTTTTCCGTCAGGAAATGCGTAAAAACAAAGAGATAGATCATTTGTGCGGTTCCGTCCAAATCGGAAACGACTCTATGAGTCGGGCGCCGGTGCGGGAACGATCGGTTTCGCCGGAGTGGCGCCGCGCGGATTGGTGTCCATGCTGGCGGTGATGCGCAGATCGGCTTTCTGTGTAGAGGCCGGCGGTATCGGTCGTTGATCGAGCGCCGCGCCGATCTCGGCGAGCTTGAAGGCGAAATCGTTGAGCGCTGCGCGTTCGGCCTTGGACGACCCCACCAATCCGGTCGGGTCGTATTTCGTCAGGATCGTTGGATAGTCGGCGGTGCTGTCCGTCGGCGGCGCATTGTAGCGCGCCGAGAGCTTTCTGAGCGATTCCGCCAATGTCGGCAGCATCGTCAACGCTCTACGCCAACGGTGTTCGTTGAAGTCGAAATCGTTAAGAAGAGTCTCGCCGGCCTTTCCGCCGAGTGCGCTGAGATAGGCGACGGTTTCGCGATCCATATCCAGATTGAGCCCACCCTCCTTGTCGTCGTCGAGCCTGACTTCGACGATCCGCTCGCTGTAACCGTGCAGCTGGCTCTGCAGCGTGTCCTGCCAATTGCGCGCCGTGTCGAGGATGGCACCGACAAAGCCGAACAGCCCGTCGACCGGGTAGATGGGCGCGACCTTGCCTTCGGACGTCCTGCGCGGAAGATAGACGCGGCTTGCCCCGTCCGCGTCATCGCCGTGCCGCCGCTGATCATAACTGGCAAGCGAGATGCCGAAGGTCGGTCGCCCAGGCAGAAGGCCGTCAAAAAGGTGAATCGGAAAGTTGCTGGTGATGCCACCGTCGGAAAACAGACAGCGGATGTGCGTAGCGGGATCGCGCCGTGCGCTGCTTTTCAGCGAGTAGTCGTAGCGGTAAAGCGGCACGGCACGGATCAGCCCGGGAAAGCTCAGGCTCATCCGGGCGAGAATGGCCACGGGCAGCTTGTTTGCCGGCGGTAGCTGGTAGAAGTCCTTCGACCCATCGGCCGCGACGATGTCGCGTGGTTTGCTCTCCTTGAGCAGGTACGCCATGATCGAGGACGGAAACAACGCCTCGAACTCCGACTTGCGATAATTATGGACCCGGTCTCCGAATGGCAACTCGTAAGGACGGCGCGAGGAGAGGTCGGTGGTCACGCTTCTAAGCGTGATGTCGTGCGCCTCGAGGTCGCCAATTGTCAACGGCCTGTCCGAACCATCCTGCCGGAGGGGACCGGCTATCGCCTCTATTCTTTCGGAGATCCAGTTGGTGAAAGCCGGGTTCTTCATGCCCGGCTGGGTCAGGCCGCTGCAAAGACCGAAATCGTTGGCCGGCAAGAGCACCGCTACCGCCTGGTAGAATTGATAGAGGATCATCAAGATTGCGCCGGTCAAAGCGGTGACGATGCCGAGCAGTATTGTCGCGGCGCCGGTGCCGAGCACACCTGCAATAAGGATCAAAATGCCGGGTGCAGCGCCAAGCAACGCCGGCAGGGCAAAGACCCGCAGCGTCTCCAAGGCGCAGGCCATGGCCCTGCTGTGCTGGGTGCGAATGGCGGCCATGCCGATGCGAAAGAGGGGGGCCGTGTCGGCAGAGGGCTGAAAGAAGGTTGAAAGGTTTGCCGCCAGCTCGCCAGGCATGCCGTCGATGAGGGCAAAGCCGGCATTCTTCTCTTCCACCGTCGCGCCGGTTTGCCGCCGGTACTCCGCGGCCGCCGTCATCACGGCGGCGATCGCGCCAGCCGAAGTTCCGCCAATGTGCATGAAGCGGTAACGGGTTGCCAGTTCAGTGATGGCGCGCGGGAATACCACGCCGGAGGTGATGCCACCCTTCATGATGAGGTCGCACTCTTCGCTGGGTTTGGCGTAACGGAAAGTCGTATCGTTCATCGCACCCTCCATCTCCGAACAACAACATTAGATTGTGTTGATGTTCGATGCACGCAATTTCGCAGCGGCGGAAGGCTGGCGCCGACGGCAAAGCATGGTAATTTGCCGCCTCTCGAGGAGGATCGCGCATGACCATGACGTCCCTGCTTATGTTTGCCGGCGCCTTGCTGGTTGCGGCCGGCTCGCCCGGCCCGAGCGTCGCCGCCCTTGTGGCCCGCGTGCTTTCGAAGGGCGCGCGCGACGTTCTACCCTTCCTTGTGGCGCTCTGGATCGGCGAGGCCATCTGGCTGTCATTTGCGGTGGCCGGCCTGGCGGCGATTGCCGAAAGCTTCCATCTGCTGTTCGTTGCCATCAAGTGGCTGGGCGTCGCCTACCTGCTCTATCTCGCCTGGAAAATGTGGATGGCCGAACCGGATCTGCCCGGCGACAGCCTGCCGCAGTCGCGCTCACCCTCCAAGCTGTTCTTTGCCGGCCTGACGGTGACGCTCGGCAATCCCAAGGTGATGATGTTCTACGTCGCGTTGCTGCCCTCGATCATCGACCTGCGCTCGGTCACCTTGATCGGCTGGATGGAGCTGGTTGCGACGATGCTGGTGGTTCTGGTCGTGGTCGATTTCGGCTGGGTGACCATGGCCGCCAATGCGCGCAAGCTCCTGAAGAGCAAGCGCGCCGTTCGCCTCGCCAACCGCGCCAGCGCCGGAACCATCGCCGGGGCGGCCGTCGTCATCGCCACCCGTTGAGCCGTGCTTCGATGCGTCCGTGAGTTCCGGCGCAATGGAGGGCGGGAGCCGCGTGATATTCCGGCAAGGCGATTCCGTTTGTCGGCGATATGGGCTAAAAGCGCCGCATGGCAAAGCGAGTCACCGGTCCCGAAATCGAAAAACTGATCCAGCTTCTGGCAAAGGTGCCGGGGCTGGGGCCGCGTTCGGCGCGGCGCGCGGCGCTGCATCTGGTCAAGAAGAAGGACCAGCTGCTTGGGCCCCTGGCGGAAGCCATGGGCGAGGCCCATCGCAAGGTGCGCATCTGCTCGTGCTGCGGCAATGTCGACACGATCGATCCCTGTACGGTCTGCGCGGATGAACGCCGCGACCAGTCGGTGATCATCGTCGTCGAGGATGTCGCCGATCTCTGGGCGCTGGAACGGGCCGCGGCGATGAACGCCGCCTATCACGTGCTCGGCGGCACGCTGTCGCCGCTCGACGGCGTCGGCCCCGACGACCTCAACATCAAGGGGCTGGTGCAGCGCGTTGCCAATGGCGGCGTCCGCGAACTGATCATCGCCGTCAACGCCACGGTCGAGGGCCAGACTACCGCCCACTATATCACCGACCAGCTCGAGGGGATGGAGGTGAAGATCACGCGGCTTGCCCATGGCGTGCCTGTTGGCGGCGAACTCGATTATCTCGACGAGGGCACGCTGGCGGCCGCCCTTCGCGCCCGCACCTCGATCTGACACCTCGAATTGATCGGGGCTTTTGCCCCAACCGCCCGCGATCCAACCGATAGGGAAGCCGGATGCTGAGATTTCTATCACTGTCGACATTGTTGTTCTGCGTTTTCACGGGCTTCGCCCAGGCTGCCTCCAAGGCGGATGTCGAGAACCAGTTTCGCCAGTGGCTGCAGCGCGATCTCTGGCCGGAAGCCGAGAAGTCGGGTGTATCAGCGCGATCGTTCAAGGCCGCATTTGCTGACGTAAAGCTGAACTGGGACCTGCCCGATCTGGCCCCACCCGGCTTCCCCAAGCCGAAGGAGCAGAAGCAGAGCCAGGCGGAGTTTTCCTCGCCCGGCAGCTACTTCTCCGAAAAGCGGCTGCAGGGATTGGCGGCAACGGGGCGAAGCCTTGCTTCGACGCACGCGTCTACCCTGAAGCGGATCGAAAAGACCTATGGGGTTCCGGCATCGGTGGTCGTGGCGATCTGGGGCCGCGAATCCGGCTTCGGACGCGCGAAAATTCCCTATCCGGTCGTCGATGTCCTGGCGACCAAGGCCTTCATGTCGACCCGGCCGGATCTGTTCCGCCGCGAGTTGATCGCGGCCTTGCATATTCTGGACAGCGGCGACGTCGAAGAGGTGTCGATGCGCGGCTCCTGGGCCGGCGCCATGGGTCAGCCGCAGTTCATGCCGTCGAGCTTCCTGCAATATGCCGTCGATTTCGACGGCGACGGCCGCCGCGATATCTGGAACTCTGTTCCCGACAGCTTGGCGTCGATTGCCAACTATCTCGTCAAGAAGGGCTGGCAACGTGGCCGCGACTGGGGCTTCGAAGTGTCGATCCCGGCCGGCGTCTCCTGCGCACAGGAAGGTCCGGATCTTGCCCGGCCGATGTCCGATTGGGCGGCCAAGGGCATCACCCGCATTTCCGGAAAAGCCTTCCCGTCGCATGAGCGTTCGGCGCCGTCGATGATGTTGGTTCCGGCCGGCACTCATGGGCCGGAGTTCATCGTCACGCCGAATTTCTATGTGCTCAAGGAATACAACAACTCGGACCTCTATGCGCTGTTCATTGGCAACCTTGCCGATCGCATCGGCGCGGGTGGCGGTGCCTTCCGCGGCACCTGGGGCGATGTCGGCAACATGCTGCGCTCCGATGTCCTGGCGATGCAGAAGGCGCTGGTTGCCAAGGGCTACGACGTCGGCAAGGCCGATGGTCTGGCCGGCTACAAGACGCGCCGCTCGCTCGGCGACTGGCAGGCCAAGAACGGCCTGGCGCCGACCTGCTTTCCCGACGCCACGTTGAAAGCGAAGCTCCGGTAAGTCTGCTGCTGCCGGCGTGTTTACCCAATCCTAGGCGCGCGCTTCGCCTCAGTGCATGTCGACGTTCACCTGCCGCTTGTAGCGCTCGTAATGCGTCGGAACGATCGTCTGGCGCTCGATCATGCGATGCACCCGCGGTGGCGCTGCGCCGCGATGCAGCGCCGTCAGCTTGTCGCCGACCGAGGCGTCGGCTTGCGTCCGGCGCTGGTTATGGCGCACATATTCCACCCAGGTCGGCACATGGTAGGTTTCCGTCCAGGTGGTCGGAATTTCCAGATCGCGCATCAGCGCCCAATGGCCGGCGCCGTCGCGGATGCGGATGCGCCGCCGTTCGGCCATGGTCTCCAGAAACTCCGGTATGTCGGCATCGTCGATCTCGTAATCGATCATGATGACGATCGGGCCGCTGCGGGGTTTCAGGTCCAGCTCGAGCAGCGGCTCGTTGAAGCGGTTGAGCGGATCGAGGTTGAGCGACTTGAACTCGGGCAGCGGCAGGCGCAGGCCGATGACCGCACCCGCCAGCATCAACAGACAGGAGACAACAAGCGCATTGGTGGCACCATATTGCTCGGCCGTCGTGCCCCAGAGCCAGCTGCCGCCGGCAATGCCGCCGAAGGTCATGGTCTGGTAGAGCGACAGCGCCCGGCCGACCACCCAGCGCGGAGCCGAAAGCTGGACGGTGGTGTTGAACAGCGACAGGGCCAGCACCCAGGATGCGCCGGAGACCAGGAGCACGAGACAGCTGAGCCAGGCATAGGGGCTGAAGGCAATGACGACCGTGCTCACGGCAAAGCCGCCAAAAGCCAGGCGAACGATCGCTTCGCTCGACATCATTTCGCGCAGTCTTGCGCTCAGCAATGCGCCGCCGATCGCGCCGAGACCGAAGGCGCCGAGCATCAGGCCGTAGGTGAGCGGTCCGCCCTGGACGAGATCGCGCGCCACCAGCGGCAGAAGCGCGAGAATGGCGCTTGCCGAAAGGCCGAAGAGGAAACCGCGCACCAGCACCTTGCCGATATTGGGCGACATGACGACATAGCGCAGGCCTGCCGTAATCGCCCGGCCGAGCGTTTCGCGCGGCAGTGGGCTCATGGTCACTTCGCGCCGCCAGCGCATCAGCGCAAAGAGGATGGCGAAGTAGCTGAGCGAGTTGGCGGCAAAGGCCGCCGCTGCACCCGCCGTCGCCACGATCACGCCGCCGATCGCCGGGCCGACGCTGCGGGTGATGTTGAAGCCCATACTGTTCAGCGCCACGGCCGCCGGCAGGTCGTCGCGCGGAACCATGTCGCCGACCGAGGCCTGCCAGGAGGGGTTGTTGAGCGCCGTGCCGCAGCCGATCAGGAAGGTGAAGAGCAGGAGCAGCCACGGCGTAATGATGCCGAAATAGGCGCAGATGGTCAGAAGCGCCGACACCGTCAGCATGAAACACTGCGCCACCAGCATGATCCGCCGCCGGTCGAAATTGTCGGCAAGCGCGCCGGACACCAGCGAGAACATCATGATGGGAAGCGCGGTCGACGCCTGCACCAGCGCAACCATGTTGGCCGACGAGGAAATCGAGGTCATCAGCCAGGCGGCGCCGACCGACTGGATGAGGCCGCCGAAGTTGGAGGCGAGGCTTGCTATCCAGATGGTGCGGAAGATGTCGTGCTTGAAGGGGGCCAGTGGCGAAATACGGGTGGGCACCTCGTCTTCTCTCTCGTGTCTTTTGATTGCGATATCGAAGCGGTTCGTTGCCTGTTATAAACCTCGAAGGCCGAAGTGCCAGCCGCTGAAACTTGCCGTCGCATCGATTGCCTGCCATCCGCCCCGATCTGGCGGCTTCGGCCACCACCGGTCGAACACCTTGCAATTTGCGGCAACGAGGCGTATATGGGCCTCAAATTCTTGATCGGTAGATGAAGAGTGGGCCCGTCAGGACCCGCTCTTTTTTATTAGCCGGTCCCATGAGGAGACATCGTTTGTCCGATCCGACAACGGCTGAAAATGAAATTGAACCCCGCCTGATCACCGAGACCGGTCTTGATCAGCGCATCGCCGACATCATCGAACCGGTGCTGACGCCGATGGGCTATCGCCTGGTACGCGTGCGCATGTCCGGCCAGAACGGCATGACGCTGCAGATCATGGCCGAGCGCAACGACGGCACCATGACCGTCGAAGATTGCGAAGCGATCTCGATGGCCATTTCCCCGGTTCTCGATGTGGAAGATCCGGTCGACAAGGCGTATCATCTGGAAGTGTCGTCGCCCGGCATCGATCGCCCGATGGTGCGCAAGTCCGATTTCTTCCGCTGGCAGGGTCACCTGCTGAAATGCGAGACCTCGGTGCTGGTTGAAGGCCGCAAGCGTTTCCGCGGCAAGATCGTGTCCGTGGATGCGGATGGTTTCCAGATCGAGCGCGATCAGCCTGCTTATGGCGAGGAAGCGACGGTTACCATTCCTTTCACCACGCTTGCGGAGGCGCGGTTGATCCTGACCGACGACCTGATCCGCGACGCCCTGACGGCCGACAAGAAGGCCAAGGCAGCGCGCGCCGCGAACGAGAATTTTGAAGACGAAGATTCACCTATCGACGAATAAAAGCCGGGGCGGTGCTTGAGGCCCCCTGCAACCAGACGGAGACATGAGATGGCAGTCAGTGCTAACCGGCTCGAGCTTCTGCAGATCGCAGATGCAGTGGCACGCGAAAAGGTGATCGACCGCGAGATCGTTCTGGCCGCGATGGCCGATGCGATCCAGAAGGCCGCGCGCTCCCGCTATGGTTCGGAATCCAACATCCGTGCCGACATCAATTCCAAGACCGGCGAAATCCGCCTGCAGCGTCTGCTGGAAGTGGTCGAGAAGGCGGAAGACTATTCCACCCAGATCCCGCTTGAACTGGCCCGCGACCGCAACCCGGACGCCAAGCTCGGCGACTTCATTGCCGACCCGCTGCCGCCGATGGATTTCGGCCGTATCGCTGCCCAGTCGGCCAAGCAGGTCATCGTGCAGAAGGTTCGCGAAGCCGAGCGTGACCGCCAGTTCGACGAATTCAAGGATCGCGTCGGCGAGATCGTCAACGGCACCGTCAAGCGCGTCGAATACGGCAACGTCATCGTCGATCTCGGCCGTGGCGAAGGCATCATCCGTCGCGACGAGATGATCCCGCGCGAAAACATGCGTTACGGCGACCGCGTCCGCGCCTTCGTCTACGACGTTCGCCGCGAACAGCGCGGCCCGCAGATCTTCCTGTCGCGCACGCATCCGCAGTTCATGGTCAAGCTCTTCACCATGGAAGTGCCTGAAATCTACGACGGCATCATCCAGATCAAGTCGGTTGCCCGCGATCCGGGCTCGCGCGCCAAGATCGCCGTGATCTCGAACGACTCGTCGATCGATCCGGTCGGCGCCTGCGTCGGTATGCGCGGTTCGCGCGTTCAGGCCGTCGTCGGCGAACTGCAGGGCGAAAAGATCGATATCATTCCGTGGTCGCAGGATCCGGCATCGTTCATCGTCAACGCGCTGCAGCCGGCGGAAGTCGCCAAGGTCGTTCTCGACGAAGATGCGGAACGCATCGAAGTGGTGGTTCCGGACGAGCAGCTGTCGCTGGCCATCGGCCGCCGCGGCCAGAACGTTCGCCTCGCTTCGCAGCTGACCGGCTGGGATATCGACATCCTCACCGAGCAGGAAGAAAGCGAACGTCGCCAGAAGGAATTCAACGAGCGCACCAACCTGTTCATGGACTCGCTCGACGTCGACGAGATGGTCGGTCAGGTTCTGGCTTCCGAGGGCTTTGCGGCTGTCGAGGAGCTTGCCTATGTCGATCTCGACGAAATTGCCTCGATCGACGGCTTCGACGACGAAACGGCTACCGAAATCCAGACCCGCGCCCGCGAGTACCTGGACAGGCTGGAAGCTGAGATGGATGCCAAGCGCAAGGAACTCGGCGTTGCCGACGAACTGCGCACGATCAATGGCCTGACCAGCCCGATGCTGGTCGCGCTCGGCGAGGAAGGCATCAAGACCATCGAGGACTTTGCCGGTTGCGCCGCTGACGACCTGGTTGGCTGGAGCGAACGCAAGGACGGCGAGACCAAGCGCTTCGAGGGCACGTTCTCGAAGTTCGAAGTTTCGCGTGCCGACGCTGAAGCCATGATCGTTCAGGCTCGCCTTGCTGCCGGCTGGATCACGGAAGACGACCTCGCCGTCGAGCAGGAAGTAGATGAGGCGATCGAGGTTGCCGAAGGCGCGGAACAGGACGCCTGATGGCGACCACCGCATCGACTGACGCTGACGTTCTGCCTTCGGACAACGGTCCGAAGGACAAGAGCGGCAGCACCCGGACTTGCATCGTCACGCGCGAGAGTGGCTCGCCCGACGATCTGATCCGCTTCGTCGCCGGACCCGACGGCCGCATCGTTCCCGATCTGAAGCGTCAGCTTCCGGGGCGCGGCTGCTGGGTCAAGGCGGAGCGGGCGCTGGTCGAAAAGGCCATGGCGAAGAAGCTCTTCGCCCGGGCCTTGAAGGCCGACGTCAAGGTCGATGCGACGCTTGCCGATGACGTGGACAGGCTGCTCGTCGAGCAGCTTGCCGGAATGATGAACATGGCGCGCAAGGCGGCCCAGTTCATCTCCGGCGCGACGAAGACGGAGCAGGCAGTTCGTGGATTGGCGGCACTCGCCGTCTTCCACGCGAGTGATGCGGCAGCCGACGGCGTCCGCAAGATTGACCAGGCCCGCAAGGCGATGAGCTTTGTGGTTGAAGATGAAACGGAAATACCCGCGTTCCGCCCCTTCACGGCGGCGGAAATGGAGGGCCTTTTGGGAAGTAATGCTTTTATCCATGCCGCAACGCTTGCAGGGCAGGCGGGTGAGGGTGTAGTGAAGCGCGCAATCATGCTCGAAAAGTACCGTGGATCCGTCCCGGTCCGGGCCGAAGGCGGCGCTGGCAAGCCACAGCAATGACGCGCGTCACCGGCAAAATCCGGCATCGCGTACATTGTTTGAGACAATTTGGAAGACAGGGTCAGGTGATACGCATCCGGCCCTGATCGCTAGGAACGGAACGGAATGACCGACAACAACGACGACAAGACAGGCGGCGCAGCAGGCAAGAAGACGCTGACCCTGAAGCCCTCCGGGGTTTCGCAGGGGACCGTGCGTCAGGACATGGGCCGTGGCCGCACCAAGGCGGTCGTGGTCGAAACCAAGAAACGCCCCTTCCATCGCCCCAAGGACGAGCGCCCGATCACGCCGGTTGCCGCGGCTCCCGCCGCACGGCCGGCCGAACAGCGTCCGGCTCAGCCGCAGCCTTCGGGCCGCCCGGCCCCGCAGCCACAGCAGCACCAGACGCGCCAGGAAGCCAACCAGGCGAACCGTCCGCGCGTCGGTGTCGTTCTGAACCAGCTTTCCGCCGGTGAGATCGATGCGCGCCGCCGCGCTCTGGCCGAAGCCCAGATCCGCGAAGCTGAAGAAGCGGTCATCCGCGCCGAGAACGAAGCGCGCCGCAAGCGTGAGGAAGAAGCCCGTCTCCTGCAGGAGAAGGAAGACGCCGCACGTCGCGCCGCCGAGGAAGCAGCCCGCCCGGCTGTCGAGCCCGAAGCCAAGGCCGAAGAGGTTGTCGAAGAGCGCCCCGTGGCTGCTCGCGCACCTGCAGCCGGCGAGCGTCGCGTCGACAATCGCCCGCAGGCTGCACGGCCCGCCGCCGCCCCGGCAGCAGGTCTTCCGACGCCGGCACCGGCCGGTGCTCTGCGCGGCCGCAAGGTCGACAACGAAAAGGATGAGGATCGCAGCCCGCGCCCCGGCGCAGGTCCGGTTCGTGGCAAGGTCGTGCGTCCGGAGCCGGCAAAGCCGGTCACGCGCCCGAAGGGTGACGATGGTCGCCGCCAGGGCAAGCTGACGCTGACCACCGCTGCCGACGAGGATGCCGGCCAGCGCGCCCGCTCGCTGTCGGCGATGCGTCGCCGCCAGGAGAAGTTCAAGCGCAGCCAGATGCAGGAGACCCGCGAGAAGATTTCGCGCGAAGTCGTTCTGCCGGAAACCATCACGATTCAGGAACTGTCGCAGCGCATGTCCGAACGCGCCGTCGACGTCATCAAGTACCTGATGAAGGAAGGCCAGATGATGAAGCCCGGCGATCTGATCGATGCCGACCTGGCTGAACTCATCGCCGGCGAATTCGGCCACACCGTCAAGCGTGTTTCCGAGTCCGACGTCGAAGAAGGCATCTTCAACGTTTCCGACATCGAGGAAGAACTGGTCTCGCGTCCGCCGATCGTCACGATCATGGGTCACGTCGACCACGGCAAGACCTCGCTGCTCGACGCCATCCGTCATGCCAACGTGGTTGCCGGCGAAGCGGGTGGCATCACCCAGCACATCGGCGCCTACCAGGTCGAGCAGAACGGTAACAAGATCACCTTCATCGACACACCCGGCCACGCGGCGTTCACCGCCATGCGTGCCCGTGGTGCCCAGGCGACCGACATTGCCATCCTGGTGGTTGCGGCCGACGACAGCGTGATGCCGCAGACGATCGAATCCATCAACCACGCCAAAGCGGCCGGTGTTCCGATCATCGTGGCGATCAACAAGGTCGACAAGCCGGCGGCCAATGCCCAGAAGGTTCGCACCGAACTTCTGCAGCATGAAGTCTTCGTCGAATCCATGGGCGGTGAAGTTCTCGACGTGGAAGTCTCGGCGAAGAACGGCACCAACCTCGACAAGCTGCTCGAAGCGATCCTGCTCCAGGCCGAAATCCTCGACCTCAAGGCCAATCCGAACCGGACAGCCGAAGGTACTGTGGTTGAAGCCGAACTCGACCGTGGCCGCGGCGCCGTCGCAACCGTGCTCGTTCAGAAGGGTACGCTGCGTCCGGGCCAGATCATCGTTGCCGGCGACCAGTGGGGCCGTGTGCGCGCCCTGGTCAACGACAAGGGTGAACACGTCAAGGAAGCCGGTCCGTCGATGCCGGTCGAAGTTCTCGGCCTGTCGGGCACGCCGGCAGCAGGCGACAAGTTCGCCGTCGTCGAAAACGAAAGCCGCGCTCGCGAGATCTCGGAATACCGCCTGCGGCTTGCCCGCGACAAGGCAGTTGCCCGTCAGTCCGGTTCGCGCGGTTCGCTCGAGCAGATGATGACCCAGCTCCAGACCTCCGGTCTCAAGGAGTTCCCGCTCGTCATCAAGGGCGACGTGCAAGGCTCGATCGAAGCGATCGCCGGTGCGCTGGACAAGCTCGGAACCGACGAAGTGCGTGCGCGCATCGTCCATTCGGGTGCTGGCGGTATCACCGAGTCGGATATCTCGCTCGCAGAAGCATCGAACGCCGCCATCATCGGCTTCAACGTTCGTGCCAACAATCAGGCCCGTTCGGCAGCCGAGCGTGGAGGCATCGAAATCCGCTACTACAACATCATCTACGATCTGGTGGATGACGTTAAGGCGGCGATGTCCGGTCTGCTTTCGCCCGAGCGTCGCGAAACCTTCCTCGGCAACGCCGAGATCCTTGAGGTGTTCAACATCACCAAGGTCGGCAAGGTCGCGGGTTGCCGCGTCACCGAAGGCAAGGTCGAGCGCGGCGTCGGCGTCCGTCTGGTTCGCGACAACGTCGTCATCCACGAAGGCAAGCTCAAGACGCTCAAGCGCTTCAAGGACGAAGTCTCGGAAGTCAACGTCGGTCAGGAATGCGGTATGGCGTTCGAGAACTACGAAGACATCCGCGCAGGCGACACGATCGAGTGCTTCCGCGTCGAACACATCACGCGGACGCTGTAAGATCCGTCCGATTAGAAATTGTGCGGGCGCCGGGTTATCCTTCGGCGCTCGCATTTTCTTGAGGTATTGACCAATGACCAGAGCCACATCCTCTGCCCCCTCCCAGCGCATGCTGCGCATCGGTGAACAGGTGCGCGCCGCGATCACGCAGGTTCTACAGCGGGGCGACGTCCGCGATCCCGTGATCGAGAAGACGCTGATCGCGATCTCCGAAGTGCGCATGTCGACCGACCTGAGGATCGCGACCGCCTTTGTGACGCCGCTCGGCGTTCCCAATCATGCTGAGGTCATCGAGGCGCTGAACAAGAACGCCAAGTACATTCGCGGCCGCCTCGGCCCGCATTTGCGCCAGTTGAAGTACATGCCCGAAGTTCGCTTCCGCGACGATACCAGCTTCGACAACTACAAGAAGATCGATGCCCTGCTTCGTTCGCCCGAAGTCAGCCGCGACCTCGATCCGAATACCGACGACGAAGAATAGAAGAGTTCATGTCCAAACCGCGTAAACCCAAGGGCCGTCCGATCTCGGGCTGGCTGATCCTCGACAAGCCGCTCGATTTCGGCTCGACCGAAGCCGTTTCCAAGATCAAGTGGCTGTTCAAGGCGCAGAAGGCCGGCCATGCCGGCACGCTCGATCCACTGGCGTCCGGCATGCTGCCGATCGCTCTTGGCGACGCGACCAAGACCGTCCCCTATGTCATGGATGGCCGCAAGATCTATGAATTTACGGTCGCCTGGGGCGAAGAGCGCTCGACCGACGATCTCGAAGGCCAGGTGACGCATTCTTCGGACGCACGCCCGACCGAAGAGGCGATCCGCGCCCTCTTGCCGAACTATACCGGCGTTATCAGCCAGGTGCCGCCGCAGTTCTCTGCGATCAAGATCGACGGCGAGCGCGCCTACGATCTCGCCCGCGATGGCGAGACCGTCGATATCCCGGCACGCGAAGTCGAGGTGTTCCGCCTGACGCTGCTCGGCGCCGCGCCCAATCTCGCCCAGTTCGAGATCGAATGCGGCAAGGGCACTTATGTTCGCTCGATCGCCCGCGACATGGGCCGCGATCTAGGCTGTTTCGGCCACATCGCTTCGCTGCGGCGCACCTTCGTCGCGCCGTTCGGCGAGGATGACATGGTGCCGCTCGCCGATCTGGTGGCACTCGAAAAGATCGAAGACGAGGACGAGCGGCTGGCAGCCCTCGATGCGTTCGTCATCGAAACCGGCGAGGCGCTGTCCAGCCTGCCGCATATCGCCGTCAGCGACGACCAGGCGCATCGGCTGAAGATGGGCAATCCTATCATCCTGCGTGGCCGAGACGCGCCTCTGGCAACGCCAGAAGCCTATGCGACCACCCGCGGCAAGCTGATCGCCATCGGTGAGATCGCCGAAGGCGAGTTCCGCCCGAAGCGGGTCTTTGCCGTCGGCTGATCGCTTCGATCGCCACATTTGCCTTTGCCGCATCGCTGACGCATGATCCCGCCCAAGGGCTTGGGGCTGCTTCGAAACGGTTCCGTTTCCAGCTCGCAAGCAGGCGCTCGTCGCCTGCTGTCGCCCGTTTCGGCCGCCGTCCGGCGGTCATGGCTGCTGCATGATTTTCCGGATCGGCATTGATTTGGAGCGAGGATTATGACGCAGTTTTAAGGTGTTGCGGTGGCCTTCGCGCGCTACATTCGACGCGCGACGCTGTGGTTGAAAGGCGGTGCATTTGGCGCAGGTTTCGCAAGAGGGAAGGGAGACTGCCGTGGGTCGCCTGGCGACAGCTCTCGATTTCGTTCGTCACCGCATGACGCGGCCTTTCCGTTTCTACCTGACTTCGCTGCTGCTGATCGCGATCGTTCCCGCGTTCATCTTTTCGCTCGTGGTGCTGAAGCGCAGCGTCGACGCACAGGAGCAGGTCATCACCGCGCTGCTGCAGGCCTCGACCGGATCGGTGACGCGCATCGTCGAGCGCGATGTCGAGGGAATGCTGACGACGCTGAAGGTGCTGTCGACCGCACCGGCGATGGAGGGCGGCGACATGGAGGCCTTCTATCGCAGGGCCTCGACGGCGCTCGCCGATACCGATTCCTATCTGATCGTCATCGACCGCAAGCACAATCAGCTCATGAACACCCGGGTGCCCTTTGGCACGCCGCTCGCCAAGGCCTCCGATCCCGCCTCCGTCGAGCGGGCCTTCACCAACAATGGTGCGCCGCTGGTCTCGAACGTCTTCTTCGGCCAGACGGCCGAAAAGTGGGTCTTCAACGTTTATTTGCCGGCGAAGCTTCCAACCGGCGAGGAATACCTGCTCGCTCTGACGCAGAACGCCGAGAGCATGGCCAAGGCCGTGAACCGCGAAACGCTGTCGCCCGGCTGGAACGCCGCTCTGGTCGACGGCAACGGCAAGGTCATCATTTCCTCCGACACCGGGGTCAAGGCGGGTGAACCGTTCTTCCTCGACAAGGTGCCGGCGATCAGCATCGGCGTGCGCAACATCACCGAAAACGGTACCGCCTATCGGGTGGCAACGGAGTTCTCCGTCGTGACCGGCTGGCGGATCATCGCCTGGGCGCCGCGCACCACGGTCGATGCGCCGGCCACCTGGTCCTTCCTGTGGCTGTCGCTTGGCGGCATCATCTTTGCCGGCATTGCCATTGCGGGATCGCTGGCGATCGCAAGGCTTCTGTCGCAAGGGGTGAAACTGGTCGCGCTCGACGCACGCCGCCTCGGCGCCGGCGAGCGCATCGAGCCGCGCCCGCATATGATCGCCGAAGTCGAGACCGTATCCGCAGCCCTTGCCAAGGCCGCGGCGTCGCGCACCAAGGCCGAGGGCGAGATCCGCTTCCTGATGCGCGAGGTTGCCCACCGCTCGAAGAACCAGCTGACGGTGATCCAGTCGATGCTGAATCAGTCGGTGCATTCGGCCGAAAGCGTCGCCGACTTCGCGGACTCCTTCCGCAAGCGCATCGCCGGCCTTGCTCGCTCGACAGATCTGATGATTGCCAACGCCGCCCAGGGCGTCGATTTCCGCGAGCTTGCCCAGAACCAGCTGCAGCCGTTCACCCCGGATGATCCCAAGCGTGTGGTCCTGTCGGGCCCGCCCCTAAGGCTCGACACGGAGAGCGCACAAACGCTCGGCATGGCGCTGCATGAACTGGCCACGAACGCCACGAAGTATGGTGCGCTTGCCAATACCACCGGTGTCGTCAAGCTCAGCTGGTCGCTGTCCGACGAGGGCATCGCCGTTCGTTGGCGCGAGGAGGGGGCCGACATCGAGGCGCAGACGAACCCGACCCGCAAGGGCTTTGGAACGCTGGTGCTGGAGCGTATGCTCGGCATGGCGCTGAAGGCCGAATTAGAACGGATCATGCATCCCGACGGCATCGAGTGGCGGATCAACATCCCGCGGAATGCCAAGGGTGGCGAAGGGGACGACGCGGAGCCTTGAGACGCATTCGGTTTTGAACGGTTGGTTTTGAAAAGGGGCAGGAATGCGGGGCTGGACAGGTCGCATCGGCATTCTCTCAGTCGTGTTGAGCCTGATGGCTGCGGCACCCGCCGCCGGCCAGGATGTGGCCTGTGTCGTCTCAGACCCGACCGGCACGCCGCTTACTGCATAATTCCTTAAATCGGATCCGATTTAAGGATAAAATTATGCAGCAGGTCTAAAGCGTTACAGCGTCCTTTGCGCGTCATATTTGACGCGCGGCGCCGTAATGTCCGCACGGAACCGAACGGCCGGATCGTCATGACATTGGCCAATGGCAGCAAGGTTCGCCGGGTCGGCGAACGCCGGCATGCCGGCAGGGGCTGGGCGCTGGTTTCGAGCGTTGCCGGCGAACTCGGATGGGTGTTTGCCGCCTATCTCGACTGTGTCCCGGTTGATGGCGACCAGCTGAAGTCGGCGCCGATGCGCCCGCGACCGTCAGGCAATTGAGAGGCGGCCGGCCATCGCTGAAGAGCCATTTTCATGACCCTTTCCTTTTTCATCCAATTCGGTTATAGGCACGCCAGCAAAAGGCGCATGCCCGTTGCATTCACGGCCGCAGCTGGACGACATCCCGGCTGAAGGCGTCCCTAAATCCTCGAAATCGAAAGGATCATCCGATGTCGATTGCTGCAGAGCGTAAGGCTCAGCTCATCAAGGAATATGCAACCGTTGAAGGCGACACCGGTTCTCCGGAAGTCCAGGTAGCTATCCTGACGGAACGGATCAACAACCTGACCGAACACTTCAAGGGCCACAAGAAGGATAACCATTCCCGCCGTGGTCTTCTCGCGATGGTTTCCAGCCGTCGTTCGCTCCTCGACTATCTGAAAAAGAAAGACGAAGCGCGCTACACCAAGCTGATTGGTGCCCTCGGCATCCGTCGCTAAGCGACTTGCCCGGCGGATCGCATGCGGTCCGCCGGCCTTTTTTATTATGGAGCGCAGAGCGCTCAGGAAATGAACTCTCCGCAAGCGCACTAGGCGCACACAAGGAGAGGTATCCAGCGGGCCGGATGGGCCGGATCCGCGGATCAACCGATGGCCCGTCATGGGGCAGGATTGCAGGATGCTTCGGCGCCTGCTTGCAGAACCCGCTGCAGAGCAGCCAGGTCTTGCAAAGCGGAAAGCGGCCGGTCTCTTTTGAAGCCTCCCGTTGTCTTGCCCGTGATGCGCCATACCAGGCGGTTTTTCGACCACCCGCGCTGCAACAGCCGCGGAAAGGTCTGCCGCACACGAAGGACAGAACATGTTCGATACCCATAAGGTTGAAATCGAATGGGCTGGGCGTCCGCTCAAGCTCGAAACCGGCAAGGTCGCCCGTCAGGCTGACGGCGCCGTTCTCGCCACCTACGGCGAAACCGTCGTTCTCGCCACCGTCGTTTCGGCCAAGTCGCCGAAGCCGGGCCAGGACTTCTTCCCGCTGACCGTCAACTACCAGGAAAAGACCTACGCCGCCGGCAAAATCCCGGGCGGCTACTTCAAGCGCGAAGGTCGTCCGAGCGAGAACGAAACGCTGGTTTCGCGTCTGATCGACCGCCCGATCCGCCCGCTTTTCCCCGATGGCTACAAGAACGACACCCAGGTCATCGTCACGGTCATGCAGCATGACCTCGAAAACAATCCCGACATCCTGTCGATGGTTGCAGCTTCCGCTGCGCTGACGCTGTCCGGCATCCCGTTCATGGGCCCGATCGGCGGCGCGCGCGTCGGCTACATCAACGGCCAGTACGTTCTTAACCCGCATCTCGATGAGATGGACGAGTCGACCCTCGACCTCGTCGTCGCCGGCACGCAGGAAGCCGTGCTGATGGTCGAGTCGGAAGCCAAGGAACTGGCCGAAGACATCATGCTCGGCGCCGTCGTATTCGGCCAGAAGGGTTTCCAGCCGGTCATCGACGCCATCATCAAGCTCGCTGAAGTTGCCGCCAAGGAGCCGCGCGAATTCGAACCGGAAGATCATTCCGCTCTCGAAAACGCCATGCTTTCGCTTGCCGAAGACGAACTGCGCAATGCCTACAAGATCACCGAGAAGGTTGCTCGCTACGTTGCCGTCGACGCTGTCAAGGCGAAGGTAAAGGCGCACTTCCTGCCGGAAGGCATCGAGCCGGCGCATACGCCTGAGGTTATCGGCGCTGTCTTCAAGCACCTGCAGGCCAAGATCGTTCGTTGGAACATCCTCGACACCAAGAGCCGCATCGACGGCCGCGATCTCGAAACCGTACGTCCGATCGTCTCGGAAGTCGGTCTTCTGCCGCGTACCCACGGTTCGGCGCTCTTCACCCGCGGTGAAACCCAAGCGATCGTCGTTGCCACGCTCGGCACCGGCGAAGACGAACAGTACGTTGACAGCCTGACCGGCATGTACAAAGAACGCTTCATGCTGCACTACAACTTCCCGCCCTTCTCGGTCGGTGAAACCGGTCGCATGGGCTCCCCGGGCCGCCGCGAAATCGGTCACGGCAAGCTTGCCTGGCGCGCTATCCGCCCGATGCTGCCGGAAGCCGAGCAGTTCCCCTACACGCTGCGCGTCGTTTCCGAGATCACCGAATCCAATGGCTCGTCGTCGATGGCGACGGTCTGCGGCACCTCGCTCGCTCTCATGGATGCAGGCGTTCCTCTGGCAAAGCCGGTTGCCGGTATCGCCATGGGCCTGATCAAGGAAGATGAGCGCTTCGCCGTTCTCTCCGACATCCTCGGCGACGAAGATCACCTCGGCGACATGGACTTCAAGGTTGCAGGCACCGACGCCGGCATTACCTCGCTCCAGATGGACATCAAGATCGAGGGCATCACCGAAGAGATCATGGGCATTGCGCTCAACCAGGCCAAGGGCGGCCGTCTCCACATCCTCGGCGAAATGGCCAAGGCCATCTCCGAAAGCCGCGGCCAGCTCGGCGAATTCGCACCGCGCATCGAAGTGATGAACATCCCGGTCGACAAGATCCGTGAAGTCATCGGCTCCGGCGGCAAGGTCATCCGCGAAATCGTCGAAAAGACCGGCGCCAAGATCAACATCGAAGACGACGGCACCGTGAAGATCGCTTCTTCTTCGGGCAAGGAAATCGAAGCGGCCCGCAAGTGGATCCACTCGATCGTTGCCGAGCCGGAAGTCGGCCAGGTCTACGAAGGCACCGTTGTCAAGACCGCCGACTTCGGCGCCTTCGTCAACTTCTTCGGCGCCCGTGACGGCCTCGTCCATATCTCGCAGCTTGCCTCGGAGCGCGTTGCCAAGACCACCGACGTCGTCAAGGAAGGCGACAAGGTCTGGGTCAAGTTGATGGGCTTCGACGAGCGCGGCAAGGTTCGCCTTTCCATGAAGGTCGTCGACCAGGCGACCGGCAAGGAAGTTGCTGCAGAAAAGAAGGGTGACGGCGAAGCCGCTGAATAAGCGGTCTCTACCCGAACGCATTCGGGGCGCGGAGCGGATCGCTCCGCGCCCTTTTCTTGTACTGATATCGACGGAAGAAACCGATGAGCCGAGACGCATTGAAGACCCTGTTCCACCCGTTCGAAACCGGGGTTATCGACCCGCCGGGCGAGGGCGAGCGTGTGCTCTTCCTCGGTGCTGAGGCGGGCTACAGGCTGCCCGAGGGCTTCGGGGCGTCGATCGCTTCCGTCCAGCCGCTAAGGCCGCTGTATCGCGCCCTTGAGGCCGAGCGCGCCGACGTGGCGCCTGTGGTCACCGGTGAGGACTACGACGTCGCGCTGATCCTGTGCGGCAAGCACAAGGGTGAAAACGAGGACCGCATCGCCGAGGCGCTGAAGCGCACGCGCGACGGCGCGCTCATCGTCGTTGCCGGCGGCAAGGAAGATGGCATCCAGTCGCTGAAGAAGCGCATCGCCAAGTTCGAATGGGATGGCGATCACCTGCCGAAATATCACGGCGTCGCCTTCTGGTTCACCCGACCGGAAGACGTCACCGACGCTGTTCAGAAACTTGCCAAGGTGCCGGTCCGGGTCGACGGCCTGTTCGCAGCTTCTCCGGGCATGTTCTCGCACGATCGCATCGATGCCGGCTCCGAACTGCTGGCCTCGCGCCTGCCGCGCGACTTCAACGGCCATGCCGCCGATTTCGGCGCCGGCTGGGGCTATCTCGCGGTCAAGCTCGCCGAAGCGTCGCCCGGCACGAAGGGCATCGACCTCTTCGAGGCCGACCACGATGCGCTGGAGGCGGCCCGCGTCAACATGCCGGCAAACGCTCCGCGCATGCCGGCGCGCTTCTACTGGTTCGACCTGACGAGCGAAGAGCCGCGCGACAAATACGATCTCATCGTCATGAACCCGCCGTTCCACGAAGGCCATGCCGCCGAACCGGCGCTGGGCGTGGCGATCATCAAGGCGGCGCACAAGGCGCTGAAGCAGGGCGGCAAGGTCATGCTGGTCGCCAATCGCGGCCTGCAGTATGAGCAGGTGCTCGCCGAGACCTTCAAGGAATATGGCGAGACCTGCCGCAACGCACGCTTCAAGGTTCTCTGGGGCAAGCGCTGAGCCGCAATCGAAGTCAAGCAAGGAGCCGGGTTCGTCGCCCGGCTCTTTCGTTTTTGGGTGTGCGCCTCATCCGTCGGCGTGAAGGCAAAAGATTGCCTGTTGCCATCATCCTTGATCGGGCTCACCATGCTCGCTGCCGATGTGTCTCGTCGAAGGATGGGTGCCATGACGTGGGGAGTGAACAGGCCGCCTTTGACCGAGGATGCGGCCGAAGCCATCGCCAAGGATATAAAGCACGCCGAGGGGCACGGAGCCACCTCGGAAGTGCCCCTGTCGTTCCTGAAGAGCCTCTACCGTCTGCCGCTGGATCCGGCGCGGCGCACGCATACCGGCCTGGTCGTGCTGGCGATCATCGTCGTCCTGCTTGTCCTGTTTCTCTGGCCTTGAACCTTTCGGTCCATGACGACGCCCGCAGCCAGTGACGTCGGCGTTGACGCGATCGCCAGCGGAAAAAACCTCTCTTTTCTCACGCTTGTCTCGGAAGGGGCGTCGATACAAGGCGCCCCAGCGGCGCTTTTGAACGGCATTGCCGGTTACGCCCCCTGGAGCGGCTGTGGCGTCGCAAACGTCGGCTATCGAGACAGCCCCGTCGTCCGGAATGGCCCAGCGATCCACGATGTGAGTGCTGTTGCCCTCCGTTTTCGTGTCGTGCTATCGTTGGTGTTATTCCATGACAACGCAACCAGAATTGTCGCCTGACATTTGTTTCGACAGTCACATTTGCCGCATGGATTTTGCGGACTAGACATTTTCTTCAGCTCGGCGCCGGGCGGGGCTGCGAGACTGGAATCCAGCGAAAGCGCTCCGTTCTGATCGACGCTCAAACAGTCGGGATGAGGGACTTCTTTGCTCGGCACGACACTTCTACGCGACGTCTTCCTGCATTCCGTGGCCATTCTCTGTCTGTTGGCCGGGCTCCTGGCCTCAGCCTCGACAGTTCTGGCATCGCCGGCCGGCGGCGCTGACATGCAGTTCTTGGTGGTTCGCAGCAATCAGCCGGGGTGCGAGCCGACATGCCCGGAGTGGATATCGGCCGAGGGGACGATCGTTCGCGAAAGTCCGACGCATCTCAAGAAGCTGCTCAAGGCGATCGGCGACCGCCGCCTGCCGATCGTCGTGACGTCGCTCGGCGGCGACGTCGATGCCGCCATGGTGCTCGGACGGATCATCCGGGCGCGAAAGCTCGAAGTGGCGGTCGGCAAGACGCGCTTCGTCGGTTGTCAGCCGCAGCAGAAGGATTGCCGCGACAATGACGGCAAGGGTGCCCGCCTCATCGGGACTGCCTATTCGGGCGGAGCCTATTGCAACTCCGCCTGCCCGCTGATGCTTGCCGGCGGTGCCCGGCGTGTGGTCGGCCAGTGGGCATATCTGGGCGTTCACCAGATCACCGCTGTCTACGCTCAGGTCCAGACACGGTACCAGGAGAAATATCGGATAGTGAACGGCAGGAAGAAGATAATCAGCAAGAAAGTCGTCAGCCAAAAGAATGTTGGCAACCGCAAGACCTACGAGATGAGCAAGGCGATGGAGCGCGAACTGGCCGCATACCTAGCGGAAATGGGCGTCGGGCGTGCGGTCATCGATCAGATGAAGATCACGCCCGCTGCCGACATGCGCAAGATCGAACCTGTGGCGATGATGGAGATGAAGTTGATCACGCAACTGGGCGGGGTCGAGCTGCTGACCGCGGCCGGGGTCTGCAAGACGGTGCCCGCCTCCGCCAATTGCCGGGTTTTCGTTATGTCGGACCTGAAGCGTTAGACGAGGGGATCTGGGTTGGAGACCGGAATGCGCATATGGAGTTCTCCCGTCGGCTGCGCCACGCCCCGCCTGCGACGAGTAGTGCTGCTGATCTGTCTGCTGGCCGCAAGCCTGTTGATGGAGCGGCCGGCAATGGCGGCTGAGCAGCAGATGCGGTTTGTCGTCGTGCGCTCGAACGAGGTCGGTTGCGAGCCGACATGTCCGGAATGGATTTCCGCCGCAGGCACCATCGGTCCGAAGACGCCGGCACTGCTGAAGGCAACCTTGAAAACGCTCGCAGGCCGCAAGCTACCATTGGTCCTGCGATCGCCCGGTGGCGATATGGCGGCTGCGATGGCACTCGGCCGCCTCATCCGCAAGAGCAAGCTGAGCGTGGCGGTGGGCACGACCATTTTCGTTGGATGTCAGCGAGATCAGAAGAACTGTACCGCAAACGACCGCAAGGCGGCCGAGTATATCGGCAAGGCAGTTTCGCTTGGAGCCTGCTCACAGGCATGTACGCTTGTCCTTGCATCCGGCAATCGACGACTCGCGGGAGAGGGGGCGATCGTCGAAGACATTCCGACGCTAGCCGGAAACGAGGCCGACACCCGGAAACTCGTGGCTTACTACGGTGAAATGGGCGTGCGATACCAGTCCCTGGTCGAACGCCTGCGCAGCGCGGACGGCAATCTCGGCCGCTATCAATTGTCCACGGTGCTGCTGTTGACGAGCGAGCTGCCCGTCGGCCAACTGGTCGATGCGGATATTTGCCGTGGCACGCCTGCGCCCGACAATTGCCGGGTCTTCACCACGATGGATCTGGAATAGCGGCAGGCGCCGGGCGCGGGAGCCAACCAAACTGGAAAACACGCCAACAAAAAAGCCCCGGCGATAACCGCACCGGGGCTCGTCATCTCTGGGCTGTGCCCACCCATCAGCTTTACTCGGCGTCGGCGGTCCTGAGCGCGTCGAGCGCCGGCATCGAGGTGATGTTGTAGCCCGAATCCACGTAGTGGATTTCGCCGGTGACGCCACGCGACAAATCGGAAAGCAGGTAGAGCGCCGAACTGCCGACATCGTCGATGGTGACGGTGCGGCGAAGCGGCGAATTCTTCTGCTGCCAGGAGAGCATGGCCCGCGCATCGGAAATGCCGGCGCCTGCAAGCGTGCGGATCGGGCCGGCAGAAATCGCGTTGACGCGGATGCCGCGCACGCCGTAGTCGGCCGCAAGATAGCGCACGGAGGCTTCGAGAGCCGCCTTGGCAACGCCCATGACGTTGTAGTTCGGCATCACCCGCACCGAGCCGCCATAGGTCAGGGTCAGCATCGAGCCGCCGTCGTTCATCAGTTCGGCGGCGCGCTTGGCGATCTCCGTGAAGGAGAAGCACGAGATCACCATGGTGCGGCTGAAGTTGTCGCGCGTCGTGTCGGCGTAGAGGCCCTTCAGCTCGTTCTTGTCGGAAAAGCCGATGGCGTGGACGATGAAGTCGAGCTTGCCCCAGCGTTCCTTGATGGCCGAGATGACCGTATCGACGGAAGCGATGTCCTCGACGTCGCAAGGCAGCAGAAAGTCGGAGCCGACCTCGGCCGCCAGCGGCTTCACGCGCTTGCCAAGCGCTTCACCCTGGTAGGTGAAGGCCAGTTCCGCGCCCTGCGCTGCCAGCGCCTTCGAGATGCCCCAGGCAATAGAGTGGTTGTTGGCCACACCCATGATGAGGCCACGCTTTCCATTCATCAGTCCCGTCATGGTGTTATCCGTTGTAGCGCTGGAAGACGAGCGTTGCGTTGGTTCCGCCGAAGCCGAACGAATTGGAAAGAACCGTATCGATCTTGGCGTTGTCGATGCGCTTGCGCACGATCGGCACACCATCGAATTCCGGGTCGAGTTCGCTGATATGGGCGCTCTCGCCGATGAAGCCACCCTGCATCATCAGGAGACCGTAGATCGATTCCTGGACGCCGGCAGCGCCGAGCGAGTGGCCGGTGAGCGACTTCGTCGACTGGATGTGCGGGATCTTCGCGCCGAACACTTCGCGGATGGCGCCGATTTCCTTGCTGTCGCCGACCGGGGTCGACGTGCCGTGCGTGTTGATGTAGTCGACGTCGCCCTTCACGGTCGACAGCGCCTGGCGCATGCAGCGCATCGCGCCTTCGCCTGATGGGGCGACCATGTCGTAGCCGTCAGAAGTCGCGCCGTAGCCGACGATTTCGGCGTAGATCTTGGCGCCGCGCGCCTTGGCATGTTCCAGCTCTTCGAGCACCAGCACGCCGGCACCGCCGGCAATGACGAAACCGTCACGGCTGACGTCATAGGCGCGCGATGCGGTCGACGGCGTGTCGTTGTACTTGGAGGACATCGCGCCCATGGCATCGAACAGGTTGGACATCGTCCAGTCCAGGTCCTCGTGGCCGCCGGCGAACATCACGTCCTGCTTGCCCCACTGGATCATCTCCGCGGCATTGCCGATGCAATGGGCAGACGTCGAGCAGGCCGACGAGATCGAGTAGTTGACGCCGTGGATCTGGAACCAGGTCGCAAGCGTGGCCGAAGCCGTCGACGACATCGCCTTCGGCACGGCAAACGGGCCGATGCGCTTGGGGCTCACGTTCTTGCGGGTCGTGTCCGCCGCCTCGACGATCGTGCGGGTGGACGGACCACCCGAGCCCATGATGATGCCGGTGCGCTCGTTGCGGGAAATGACCGCTTCCTCGAGGCCGGAGTCGGCGATCGCCTGCTTCATGGCCACGTGGTTCCACGCGCCGCCCTGCGACAGGAAGCGCATGGCGCGCCGGTCGACGAGATCGCTCGGATCGAGCGTCGGTGCGCCCCAGACCTGGCACTTGAAGCCGTTTTCGGCGAAATCGGAAGAAAACGTGATGCCCGATTTGGCGTCGCGCAGCGATGCCGTGACTTCGTCGGCATCATTCCCGATCGAGGAAACGATCCCGAGGCCCGTGACAACAACCCGTCTCATGGTAATGACCTTTTCTTTATCTCATTCGGTGCGGAGAACCCGCGGCTTAGTCGGTCTTTTCCTTCGACAGACCGACACGCAGGTCGGTTGCCTGGTAGATGGTTTCGCCGTCGGCCTTCAGCCAGCCATCGGCAGTGCCGAGCACGAGGCGACCGCGCATGACCCGCTTGAAATCGATTCCGTACTCGAGCAGCTTGGTATGGGGGCGAACCATGCCCTTGAACTTCACTTCGCCGGTTGACAGCGCCATGCCGCGCCCCGGTTCGCCGAGCCAGCCCAGGAAGAACCCGGTCAATTGCCACATGCCGTCGAGACCGAGGCAGCCGGGCATGATCGGGTTGCCCTGGAAATGGCAGGGGAAGTACCAGTCATCAGGGCTCACGTCATACTCGGCGCGAATGAAGCCCTTGTCGAAGGCGCCGCCCGTCTCGGAGATTTCCGTGATGCGATGGACCATGAGCATGGGCGGCAGCGGCAGCTGCGCGTTGCCGGGGCCAAACAGTTCACCTCGGCCGCAGGTCAGGATTTCCTCATAGCTGAAGCTGGATTGCCTGGTCGTCATCAATGGTTGTTTCCCCGAGTAACATAAAGTGTTGTCAGACCTGCTTTAGAGCAAGTTCGCTGTGAAATGAAGCGCACCGATGGCCGTTTTCGATGTTTCCGACGTCGGCGTCGCCCATTTCGATTGCGATATCGTTCCGCCGTCGCTTACAGGATCAATGTGGGTCCGACCAGAGTTAAATACCAGCCTTCCTTGAAATAGGCCGGTTTTTCAGGCATTCCAGCCGTTCTGCACCTTAGAATCTATTGAAAGAGCAGCGTGCAAAAGTTATATCGCAGCGGAAGTATTGTAAATTTTACGGGATCCATGGAACGCTCCTTGATGACGAAAGCAACCGAAGTGAGTTCGGAAGAGAGATTGCGCAGCTCGGGTCTGCGCCCGACGCGTCAGCGTGTCGCGCTTGCCGATCTGATCTTCGCCAAGGGCGACCGTCACCTGACCGTTGAAGAACTACATGAAGAGGCTGTTGTCGCCGGCGTGCCGGTTTCGCTGGCAACCGTCTACAACACGCTGCATCAGTTCACCGAGGCCGGCATGATCCGCGTGCTCGCGGTGGAAAGCGCCAAGACCTACTTCGACACCAACGTCTCCGACCATCACCACTTCTTCATCGAGGGCCAGAACGAAGTCCTCGATATTCCCGTCAGCAATATCGAGATCGGCAATCTGCCGGAACCGCCTGAAGGCATGGAAATTGCCCATGTTGACGTGGTCATTCGTCTCCGCCGCAAGCGCGAACGGTCGTAGCGACCTTTTCCTACATCACATCGTTGGGGTCGCGGCCGGGGCTTGCTTTGCCGATGGGCAGCGTCCAGCCGTATTTGAGTGCGCCGGCGCGCACGGTGAAGGCCGAGACCACGCCGAGCGCCGATGTTGCGGCCAGCGGCAGTCCGATCATCGTCGCGACGACGAACACGGCGGAGCCGACCAGAGCTGCCGTCACATAGACTTCCGGACGCAGCAGCACTGACGGCTCTCCCGCCAGGAGGTCGCGCAATATGCCGCCGAAGGTCGCCGTCAACATGCCGGTGACAAGCGCGACCCCGGGCGAGCCTGTTGCCGCCAGCCCCTTGGCAGCACCCATGACGCAATAGGCCGACATGCCGATCGCATCGAGCCAGACCAGCACCCGGTAACGCGAGCCGAACAGGTGGGCGGTGAAGAACAGGATGACGCTCACCGAGACGCAAACCAGAAGGTAGGTCGGGTTGAGCACCCAGAACACCGGCGTTGCGCCAAGGATGACGTCGCGCATCGTTCCACCGCCGATACCGGTGACCGAGGCAAGGAACAGATAGCCGATGATATCGAGCTGCTTGCGCGAAGCTGAGAGCGCTCCTGTTGCGGCAAAGACGGCAACACCCGCATAGTCGAGGATTTCCAGGATCGTCATGGCCGCTCCGTTGATAGGCGCATCGCTGTTATCGGTCGCATCGCAAGCTGGAGCATCCAGGCCCGCCGCGTCAACGGGGTGAAGCGTTGGGGGGTGAAACGCCGGGAAGCAGGCTGTCCGTCCGGCCGCCGAAATAATAGGCCGCCAGCCCGATCCATTCGCGCACCGCCGTCGTCGCCAATTGGGCATTGAGCGAGGGTTGGGTGAAATCGAAGCCGGGCGTGACCGTGCCGCTGGTGCGGTAGTCCGTCGGCCAGGGAGTGACCTCCAGCCCGAGCTTGCGGAAAAGCCCGACCGAACGCGGCATATGGAAGGCCGACGTGACCAGGGCGCAGTTGGCAAGGCTGTTTGCCGTCAGCAACGCCTCAGTGTTGCGGGCATTCTCGAATGTCGTTCTCGATTGCTCCTCGCGGATCAGCCGTTCAGGGCCGATGCCGAAGGTGGCAAAGAAGGCTTCCGATGCCTTGGCGTCGCCGTCATAGGCGCCGCTGAACGAACCGTCGCCGCCGGAAATCAGGATGCGCGCTTGTGGGTAGCGCTTCGCCAGCATGGCCGTCTCGATGAAGCGGTCAGCCGCCTGGTTGAACTCGATGCCGCCACGGCTCGCCATCACCTCGTTCTCGAAGGCGCCGCCGAGCACGATGACGCAGGAGAGGGTTGCTGGCGGTACCGTCGGCCGCGGGAAGTGGTCCTCGAGCATCTGCAGGAAATAGGATCCTGAGGTCGTGAACAGGCTGACGAAGAGCACCAGCGCACCGAGCAGGCCGAAGGCGACGCCGCTGCGCCTGAGGCCGGCCGCCGTCATCAGCAGTCCGGCAAGGACGGCGAAGAACGCCAGGGAAAGGGGCTGCGCGACGAGCCAGAATATCTTGGAAAGCAGAAACATCAGGCCCGTGTTCTTCGCTACGATCCCTTAATATTTCGCAAAGCCGATCGGCCGGCCGGCTAAAGCGCTCCCGTACCCAGGCAATCGTGGAGCCGCTCGATCCCGTTATTCTTACGCAAATCCGGACGCAAAACCGCTCCGCATTTTTGCTGGAATTGCTCCAATCAACACCCTGCGCCGCTCATCAGGCCGGCACGCCGCCGGACATCGGCTTTGCCTTGCCGGCACGCAGATAGCCGATGCCAAAAGCAATGAGCGCGCCGACTGCGACGATCGCCAGCGACAACAGCGGGCGATAGGCAAACCAGGCGACGGCGATGACGACAGGGCCGAGGAGCAACGTTAGGATCGCGGCGATGATGCCGGTACCGAAAGCGACCACAGAACCGAGCACCGGAATGACGTCGGCAATGATGGAGATAAGGGACAGCATCAGCGTGAAGCCGATGAACAGGCCGATCAGTCCGCCCACCCGAACCAGCCAGGAAATCAGCGTGTTCTCGCTCTGGGCGGCGTCAAACATTTCGGCGGCGCTGGTGATGCCGGCTGAGCTCAGGAACAGGTCGCGACCGTTCGTGGTGCGGTAGGGGGCAAGGCTGCCACCTTTCTGTGCGGCGACGAAGCTCGCGGTCTCCGTGTCTTCGCGGGTAAAGCCGATGCGCAGATCGCCGACGGCCGGGTTCTGGCGATCGGCGGAGACGAAGATCGTCTGGCCGTCGGTCTTGACGGGGCGATTGGTGTCGAGCGCGTCGGCGAGGTGCTGCAGGTCAGTGTCCGCCATTTGCACGGGGCTGTCGCGGCCGAGATCGGCAACGGCCCTGCCGTTGACGGAAAACGCACCGAGCATCGCGCGGTCGACGGTGAACCGCTCGCTTGAGATCGGCATTTCCGGGTTCTGATGCCCGTTGCCGTCGCGGAAGTCGGCTGAATCGGCGCGGTCGCTGCGCCACTCCTTGGTGTAGGAATAGGTGGTGACCGTTTCCTCGCCGCCGCCGAGCGTCTTGCGCGTCTCGCTCTTCTTTTCCTCGACCCATTGGTACATCTCGACCGAGCGGCGCAGGCCCGCAGCCCCCTTCGCGGAGATCCCGAGTTGGCTGTCGGCCGGCGTGCCGACGGGCTCGACCCGGCTGGCGATGTGAACCAGCTTGCCCTCGTTGCCAGCCTCGACAGCGCCGCTGTCGATGTCGACCACAGCGCCGGCGCCCTCGACGAGTGCCCGATAGGTCTTGACCGAACGGCCCTCGTTCCAGGTAAGCAGCCAGATCATGCCGAAGACCAGCAGCAGACCGATGAAGATGCCGATGACACCGTTCTTGAGGCGCGCGAACCACGACGTTCTGGTCGTTTCGGTAAAACTCATCTGATCCCCCGGCACTTGCATTCGACCCGGTTGCGCAAGCGAACCGTTCGATTTTCCCGTTGGTACCAGAAAAAAAGCGGAAAGGAATATACCGGCCGACATGCGCAGACGTTTGGCCCAAACATGGTGAAAGGCGGTCAGTTCAAAGGTTTGTATTTCAGGAGAAATTTGGTGGAGCTAAGCGGGATCGAACCGCTGACCTCTTGCATGCCATGCAAGCGCTCTCCCAGCTGAGCTATAGCCCCATATCGGGTCCGGCAAGGCCGGTTCCGGGAAACTTGTCGGGCTGTTGTGCCCGGCGAGTGGCGGCTTATTACTTCTGCTCTTCGCGGATAGCAAGCCGAAAATGTCAGGCCGGTGGAAATAATTTGGCTCCGGCCCGATTTGCTCCCGTCCACGCCATTTGGCAGGGGACGGGAGGCATTCGCGTAATATTTTAAGCGCTTAGACGTCGTCGTCGTCGTCGGACACGCCGATGAGGTCGCTCATGTCGTCGTCGTCGTCTTCGTCGTCGGTCTGCAGGAAGGTATCGTCGTCGTCGCCGTCGATCTCTACCTCGTCGTCGCCCAGATCCGGAATCTCGTCGCCGCCGGCTGCTTCGTCGTCAGCTTCCTCGAGCGATACGAGTTCGACTTCCGTGTTCTCGGTGTCGACTTCAGCGACGTCCTCTTCCTCTTCCTTCTCGAGCACCTTGGCAACCGAGGTTTCTTCGAAGAAGGACAGCGGGTAGGACTTGCCGCTGTAGGGGGAAACGATCGGATCACGGTTCAGATCGTAGAATTTGCGCCCCGTTTCCGGGTCAATGCGCTTTGTTCCGAGTTCCGCTTTTGCCACAGTCAAAGCCTCTTGAATGGCCGGCCGAACCGGCGCTTGCCGGAAAGCCGGCGGGTGGAAAGGATATCAAGCCTATGATGATTAGCCGGTCCCCATAATCATCTTGGCCGCATCTGTCAAAGATAAAACTCGAAAGCCCTGCGCCGCCTGCTTTTTCTTGCGCCCGGGAGGATGATCGCGCAATCGCATTGTGTTAGGCAACGCAACGGAAGGTGGTCGCGCCTCCGTAGCCGTTTCGCCTGTGGCGATGGATGGTTCCGGCCGCAGGTTTGAGGAAGGTTCATATGTCCGCTGGCTTGATCGCAAAGCCTGCCATTGCGCGCAGATCCAAGGCACTCGGCGGCACGGTGCGTATCCGCGGCGACAAGTCGATTTCCCATCGCGCCCTGATGCTCGGCGGGCTTGCGGCCGGCCGGACGCGCATTGCAGGCCTGCTCGAAGGCGAGGATGTCATCAACACCGCACGAGCGATGCGGGCGCTTGGCGCTACGGTGCGCGAGGAAGGCGGCACCTGGATCGTCGACGGTCTCGGCAACGGTGCGCTGCTTGAGCCCGAAGCCCCGCTCGATTTCGGCAATGCCGGTACCGGCTGCCGCCTGACCATGGGGCTCGTCGGCGCTTATGATTTCACCACAACCTTCGTCGGCGATGCCTCGCTTTCCAAACGTCCGATGGGCCGCGTACTCGATCCGCTGCGCCAGATGGGCGTTCAGGTGGCGTCGGCCGAAGGCGGCCGCCTGCCGGTGACGTTGCGCGGACCGAAGACGGCGAACCCGGTGAACTATCGCGTGCCGATGGCCTCGGCCCAGGTGAAATCCGCCGTGCTGCTCGCGGGTCTGAACGCACCCGGCATCACCACGGTGATCGAGCCGGTGATCACCCGCGATCATACCGAGAGAATGCTGCAGGCCTTCGGCGCGAACTTGGCGGTTGAGACTGGCAATGAGGGCGAACGCATCATTCGGCTCGAAGGGCAGGGCAGACTGACCGGCCAGGACATCGATGTTCCCGGCGATCCGTCCTCGGCGGCCTTTCCACTGGTGGCAGCGCTTCTCGTGCCGGGTTCCGACATCACCATTCTCAACGTGCTGATGAACCCCATCCGCACCGGACTGATCGTGACGCTGCTGGAAATGGGCGCTCAGATAGATGTCCTGAACGCGAGGACTGCGGGCGGCGAGGACGTGGCGGACCTGCGCGTCCGTTACTCGGAGTTGAAGGGCATCACGGTGCCGGAAGATCGCGCTCCCTCGATGATCGACGAATACCCGGTGCTGGCCGTTGCGGCGGCTTTCGCCGAGGGCCGCACTATCATGAGCGGTCTTGAGGAGCTGCGCGTCAAGGAATCCGATCGGCTTTCCGCCGTTGCTGCCGGGCTCAAGCTCACCGGCGTCGATTGCGAGGAGGCACCTGCCGCCCTCGTCGTGCACGGTCGCCCCGGCGGCAAGGGTCTCGGCAATGCCGCCGCCGCCGTCGCCACCCATCTCGACCACCGCATCGCCATGAGCTTCCTCGTCATGGGCCTTGCCTCGGAGCACCCCGTCACCGTCGACGACGCGACGATGATCGCCACCAGCTTTCCCGGGTTTCTGGAGCTAATGGCCGGGCTGGGCGCTGCGATCGAATGATGCATCGGTAAAATCCTAAAGGCCGGCGCGACCCGTCGGTAACGACCATCGGCTATGGTTTGACTGGTTGAGGATATGCCTATGTCGGTGGACGATCGATTCAAACTGGTACGCCGCCATGATGACGGCAGGATAAGCTATCGGCAAAATTTGCGAGCGCCCGCGGTTGTCGTTACGGAAGACGAGCTCGATGAGCTGAGCCGGTTGACTGGGAAGTGCTGGGTGGTGCCCATTGCTTTCTTCCTTTTCGCGGCGCCTCTCTTTGGCCTTTGGGCGAAGCAACCTGCAATACCCGTCGTTTTCGTTGTGTTTGCTGTCGTGGTGAGCGCAGGGGTTATTGTCACTGCCCGACAGCGGTTACGAGAAATTTTGGCGAATGCGCCGCGCCATATTGAGAGTGGTCCACTATCGGTGCAGCCATCGACCCTCGAGTACGTTCGGGAACTTTGGTTCGACGACAAAATGACGATGCTATGCGGCATCGTTTTGTCCGGAATGGTTTTTTTCACCTACGCTACTGTTGTCATCGCCAAGATCGTCGGCCATCCGGACTTCGTCGATAAAGGTGGCAGCTCGATAAAAGCCGCCGCACTGGCCATCGTCTCGGGATACGTGCTGCGCGTCCATCTCAAGGCGTGGCGCCGCGGAAAAAAGGAAAGAAATTAGTAATCCTCTAGGTGCATTGAATGGTGATTGCAGCCTGGACGTGCGGCCGAATGGCCTTCTGACGTGTGTCGAGGCGTGGCACCGGCCTATGCGCCGTTTGAGGAGAAGATTTCATGTTTGACCGCGGCTTGAATTGGGAGAAACGAGAGGACGGAACGATCCTCTATCGCCGGTCGCCTTCCGGGCCGACGTTTATCATCGATGAGCAGACACTCGGCCGCATCGTGCGGTTTAGGTTCATGATCCCGCTTGTGTCGTTCCTGACCTTGATTCCAACGGTTGTGCTCGGCGTTTTCGCGGGCCATGGAGAGGTCTCGCTTGCGATACCTGTCGCCGCGCTTCTTTTTGGGGTGGCGGCCTTCTACCTCTATTTCCGCCGCACAGAGCGTCGGATCGAATGGATGCTTGCGGGAGCCAGACGATCATCCCAGGCGCCCGAGCCGTTCAAACCGCAGCGCAATGCCCGGAACTGGAAGACGCTGGATGACGGCTCGGTTTTCTATTGGCCGCGGAACTGGCCGAACCCGGTAATGCTGACCGCGAAACAGTTTGCGTCGATTGGAGTCGACAACGGGTATGGCTTTTGTGCGCTGTTTGTTAGCGTCATTATTGCCGTGTTGGCGGATGGCTACCGTTGGGCCGGCGGACTAAACAATGGCGCCGCAAGCGTCATTGCCGTTGCCCTGATTTCGTTCAATGTGCTTTTCATTGCAAGGATACGCCGAACGCGGCAACGCATGCTGGATCGCGCGCCGCTCGCACCTGTTGTATCGGGATTGAATCCACCGCTGAAGTTACTCGATTTTGCGCGCCTGATCAGAATGAAACTGGTTCGGGGTTCAAGGGGTATGCTCTTGTTCTGGCTTTTGGTTGCCGTGTTCGGGCTTTTCCCAAGCGTGCAAACCTTGTCTGACCTCTTTGGCGGCGTTAGGGTCTATTGGGATAAGGGAAAGTCGTTTCCGGTAGGCCCGGTTCTGCCTTCGCTGGCTTTTGTCGGTAGCCTGTTGCTGGCCATGGTGAATGTATCTGCGATCGTCATGCGCGCGAGGTCTGCCGGCAAAGGGTGACGGAGCATCGGATGAGCATGGATTCGCCTGCGAATTTGATCTAAAGGCCAGCAACAACATCGATTGCAGGACCACCTATGATCATCATCGCCATCGACGGACCCGCAGCGGCAGGCAAGGGCACGCTCTCGCGCCAGATCGCCGAAGAGTACGGCTTTCACCACCTCGATACCGGGTTGACCTACCGCGCCACGGCGAAGGCGCTGCTTGATGCCGGCCTGCCGCTCGACGATGAGGCGGTGGCCGAACGCATGGCGCTGAATGTCGAACTGGCAGGCCTCGATCGCTCTGTGCTGTCGGCACACGCGATCGGCGAGGCGGCGTCGAAGATTGCCGTCATGCCGGCCGTGCGTCGCGCGCTGGTCGAGGCGCAGAGGGCGTTTTCGAGGAAAGAGCCGGGCACCGTGCTCGACGGTCGCGATATCGGCACCGTCGTCTGCCCGGATGCGGCGGTGAAGCTCTATGTCACCGCATCGCCGGAAGTGCGCGCGAAACGCCGCTATGACGAGATCGTCGGCAACGGCGCCGCCGCCGATTACGCGGCGATCTTCGACGATGTGAAGAAGCGCGACGAGCGCGATATGGGTCGGGCCGACAGTCCTTTGCGCCCCGCCGACGACGCGCACTTGCTTGATACGTCTGAAATGAGTATAGAGGCGGCGTTTCAGTCCGCGAAGTCTTTGATCGATGCGGCCCTGATCAAGAAGATCTGAAGAAGAGCCTTTTCGCGACACTGTCAGGATCGCTCTTCTTGCATAAGCCTGAAATTCCGTCCACGCGCCGGATTGTCCCTTTGATGGGGCGGACTGGGTTCAGGCCTGTTCAACACCAACCCCCGGCGCATGTGCGTCTCTCATTTAGAGATGCATCAGGAGATTCCATGTCTGCTACCAACCCAACCCGTGATGATTTCGCAGCGCTTCTCGAAGAATCCTTCGCGAAGACCGATCTTGCCGAAGGCTATGTTGCCAAGGGCATCGTCACGGCCATCGAAAAGGACGTCGCCGTTGTCGACGTCGGTCTGAAGGTCGAAGGCCGCATCGCTCTGAAGGAATTCGGCGCGAAGGCCAAGGACGGCTCGCTCAAGGTCGGCGACGAAGTCGAAGTCTACGTTGAGCGCATCGAAAACGCGCTTGGCGAAGCTGTTCTCTCGCGCGAAAAGGCTCGCCGCGAAGAAAGCTGGATGCGCCTGGAAGTGAAGTTCGAAGCCGGCGAACGCGTCGAAGGCATCATCTTCAACCAGGTCAAGGGTGGCTTCACCGTCGATCTCGACGGCGCCGTCGCCTTCCTGCCGCGTTCGCAGGTCGACATCCGTCCGATCCGCGACGTGACCCCGCTGATGCACAACCCGCAGCCCTTCGAAATCCTCAAGATGGACAAGCGTCGCGGCAACATCGTCGTTTCGCGTCGTACCGTTCTGGAAGAATCCCGTGCTGAACAGCGTTCTGAAATCGTTCAGAACCTTGAAGAAGGCCAGGTTGTCGAAGGCGTCGTCAAGAACATCACCGATTACGGTGCGTTCGTCGACCTCGGCGGCATCGACGGTCTGCTCCATGTCACCGACATGGCATGGCGCCGCGTGAACCATCCGTCGGAGATCCTGAACATCGGCCAGCAGGTCAAGGTTCAGATCATCCGTATCAACCAGGAAACCCACCGCATCTCGCTCGGCATGAAACAGCTCGAGTCGGATCCGTGGGATGGCATCGGTGCGAAGTATCCGGTTGGCAAGAAGATCTCGGGTACCGTCACGAACATCACCGACTACGGTGCGTTCGTCGAGCTGGAGCCGGGCATCGAAGGCCTGATCCACATCTCCGAAATGTCCTGGACCAAGAAGAACGTACACCCCGGCAAGATCCTGTCCACGAGCCAGGAAGTCGACGTTGTCGTTCTCGAAGTCGATCCGACCAAGCGTCGTATCTCGCTCGGCCTCAAGCAGACGCTCGAGAACCCGTGGCAGGCATTCGCGCATAGCCATCCGGCTGGCACCGAAGTTGAAGGCGAAGTCAAGAACAAGACCGAATTCGGCCTGTTCATCGGCCTCGACGGCGACGTTGACGGCATGGTGCACCTTTCCGACCTCGACTGGAACCGTCCGGGCGAGCAGGTCATCGAAGAGTTCAACAAGGGCGACGTCGTTCGCGCCGTTGTTCTCGACGTCGACGTCGACAAGGAGCGCATCTCGCTCGGTATCAAGCAGCTCGGCAAGGATGCAGTTGGCGACGCCGCTGCTTCGGGCGAACTGCGCAAGAACGCTGTTGTTTCGGCCGAGATCATCGCCGTCAACGACGGTGGTATCGAAGTGAAGCTCGTCAACCACGAGGACATCACTGCGTTCATCCGCCGCGCCGATCTGTCGCGTGACCGTGACGAACAGCGTCCGGAGCGTTTCTCGGTTGGCCAGGTTGTCGACGCACGCGTCACCAACTTCTCCAAGAAGGACCGCAAGATCCAGCTGTCGATCAAGGCTCTGGAAATCGCGGAAGAGAAGGAAGCCGTTGCTCAGTTCGGTTCGTCCGACTCGGGCGCTTCGCTTGGCGACATTCTCGGCGCCGCTCTGAAGAACCGCCAGACCAACGAGTAATCGTTCGCTGACGCCTGAAATGAAAAAGGCCCGCGGAGAGCGATCTCCGCGGGCTTTTTGCTTGTGAGCGTTTCGTTCGGCTGCAGTGTCCTTGGTTTTCTGGATCGCTCTTCTGAAGTCGACCCGATCTAACGCGTATCGCGATCTCTAGGATTCGCTTGCGGCACTTTCAGCTCTTGATTTGCGCACGTCGTTCTCGCAGGACCAACTGCACACTTTTGCGCGACATGCTTTCGGCGATCAGTCCGGAGGGTCAGCCAAGACCGCCGAGCTTGCGATAGAGTTCGTAGACATCGGGCTCGGCGTTCCATTCGCCGCCCGTTTCACCCCTGCCGCCTTCGGTCTGCTGCTCATCTTGCGTGGCTTCGTCCCGTGCGGCTCCGCCGTCGCCCTGCGCCGCTTCGTGGTCGCCGTTCGGCTCTTCGCCGCCTTCGCCTCTGCCCTCGTCGCGCTCGCTCTTTTCCGCCTCGCTCTTCACGTCCTCAACTGCGATCGGATAGGGGATCATAGCAAAGGGTATCGCTTCGCGCGGCAGCCCGTTTTCGATCAACCGTGCGATCGCCTGTTGCATCGCCGGGTCGTCCGTCGGCCTCTGGGCGCGCTGGACGGCGGTGGCGCCCGCCGGGCCTGGTGGCTCCGTCTGGTCTTCCGCAACGCTCAGGGCGGCAAGCTCAGCGCCTGCAGCCGTATCGCGGGGGCGGAGCGGGTTTGCGCGGCCCGGCTCCGTGCCATCCGTCTCTGTATGGCTCGCTGCTGCGTCGGCTTCGGCGCTTTCGAGTTCGGGTGCGATCCCTTCGGGTCGGTCGGCGCCTGCAGGTTCTCCCGGCAGGCCGAGCGTATCGCGCACGATCGTCTTCAGCGCGTCCGAAAGCGCGCGGTCCGTACGGCTCTCGTTGCCGCGCGTCGTTGCCCTGTCGTTCTGCAGCTGATCCTCGCCGTCGCGCAGCGGGCCATAGGTGCCGTCTGGCTCCTCGCCTTCGTCGGTGTGGCCAGCCTCGGTGCCCGCATCCGTCCGGGCGGTGCCGTTGCGCAGCTCTGCTTCCTTGGCCTTTGCGGGCAAATCGGTATCGTCAGCCGCGGCGGCAGGGTGCGGCGACGCATTTTCCTCATCATCGACCGCTGCCTTGCCGGTAACAACCTCCGGATCGACGAGTTCGGGGTCGGTGTCGCCATTGATGATGGCGGCCAGGGCTTCGATCTCGGGGCCATCAAGCGAAGGCAGCCTGCCGGGCATCGCTCTCGGTTCTCCCCGCTCTGGCGAAGTCTGAGGCCGAACCGTTGCTGCGTCTTCAGCAGGTGGTGTCGCGTCCATCTCCTCCGATGCGAGACTCGACGTGTCACTCTCGCTGCCGACGCCAAAAGTTTTTTTCAGCGCGGTCTGCAGCATGGCGACCTCGCTTGCAGCCGGTGCGCTGGCGGCGGCCAGATGCAGCGGGATGGCTGGCTGCAGGGATGGGTTGCTGAGGCCGGGCAATGCGGCGCCCATGGAGGGTGGCGCCGCACCATTTCGGATGGCCGGCAGGTCTGCAAGGATACCGACCCGTAGCGCCAGGCTGCGACCGCCCAGTTGCCGCTCAAGCGCCAGGCGTTCCGGCATCGGCATCGATTCAAGAAAGGTGACGAGCCGTCGCACGAAGTCGCGCCCGCCTTCCTGTGGCAGCGGCGGGAATTTCAGGATGCGGGCAAGGTCCTCCATCAGCCGCACAAGCGCGTCCTTGGATAGGATCTCGCGGCCTGCGAGATGCCGGGTCAGCGCGTCGAGGACCTTCTGGATCGCTTCGCCGCGCTGGGCGGCAGTAAGAGGCGCTGCCGGTTGTTGGGGCCGAGCGCTTGCCTCCTCGGCAAGTCCGGTCGCGGTTTTGACCGTGAGAATGGATGTCAGCATTCTGGTCTCCCTCTCGCTTGACCCTCGCGTTGGCGCGCGGCCGTTGACAGCCGGCATCCGCATTTCACGCCGTTCCACGGATCACCTCGACCGTCCGTCGGGCAGGTTGTCACTTCGGTTCGGGCTGGCGCCTCATGCGCGTCTCGGCCAACCGGCCAGACCTGCCGCAGCTAAGGTGCGGATACGGGAATCGGCATGATGCTTCGAGACAGGTTTATGAAATCTTAACCATGCGATGGGGTGCGACGGAGGTCGCAGTGCCTTGTCGCCTGGGCGCGCAAAGACCCGTTGCCGCACGAACCCTTTGCATCGCGACCGATCCGGCGGCAAGATGCACGCTGCAACCGCAGTTGCGCGTGTTACTGCATGTTTCCTTAAATCCTATTCGATTTAAGGATAAAAACATGCAGCAATTCAAAGTGCTACAGCGACCTTTGCGCGTCCAATAAGACGCGCGGCGCTGTAGTCAACGCGTGGCGCTATCCGTGTTGGAGCCATGGAGTTTCGGATGACCGTTCGCCCTCCAAGATCCCTGAACCCCTCCTATTCGGCTGCGGGTGCCCTCAGCGCTCTCGAATACGAATTGCTTTCGGAGCGTGCCGACGCGCTCGGGCGGCATGGCCTCAAGGTCGAAAAGGCGATCGCGGCATTGCAGGCGCTCGAGCGGAATGAAACGACGCCGGAGCTGCGCGAGCGGTTGCTCGACGATGCGGCTGACGCGGTCTGGGCGTTTTTTATCCAGCGCGAGATCTGCGGCCTGCGCGATAGCCGCGACGCTATCCGGCGCTATGGCATACCCAACCAGGTCATGGCCCGGCTGGGTATCGTCCGTCGGAAATGATCAGGCGGCGATAAACGTCTGGCTGGCGAGGCTGTAGCGACCGATCTCGTCGATCCGAACCGGCAGCGGGCGCTCGGCTTCGGCCTCGCGCGCGTCTTGCACGTCTTCCAGATTGTCCTTGGCCTGAAGCGCTTGTAACTCTTTCTGCTGCTCGGCGAGTGTCTCGGTGTCGGTGACGCGAGTCAGGTCACCAGTCAGGCTGTCCAGTTGCAGTTCGTCCAGCGACTTCGCCTCTGCAGCATCTGCAAGACGCTGTATCGCCTTCGTAGCGCCGTTGCTTTGGCCGGTGTTCGCAGACCCCTTGCTGTCGAGAGCCTCGTCCAGCTTCTTGCCCCGGCTGCCCTCGGGGTCCTTGATCGCCTCGATCAGTTCGTTCAGCGAGACATCGATATCCGTCAGCCCCAGCTTCTTTTCGATGTCACGAACGGTTGCCGGTGGCAGGTCCTCGACGATCTTTGACAGTGCGCTGCCAAAGGCGAAATCGGATTTGAAATCCTCTCGCTTCAGGTCGAAGAACTCGCCGACTTCCCGGATGAGCACCATCCGGTTGTTATTGGCATCGTTTCCTGCCTGATTGAAGAAATGATCGTTGATCTTGGTATTGGCTGCCTTCTGGGCGTCGTCCGACTTCACCTGGGCCTTCAGGATCTTGTCGTCCTTGGTGCCTTTCGCCTTTTCGTCCTCTTCCGCCTGGCGCTTCTCGATATCCTTCAGGATCGAGCCGACCAGGTTGGTCGTCGCGGTGGCGTTGGATTGCTGGGTCGGGAGCAGCATCATTTCATTCCGGCAAAGAGTTGCGAGCGTGATGAAACGGTATGATGGCGAGGTTAATTGCTGCTTAACCAGCCTTTCCAAGAAATTGGAGTTGGTAAAGCGGCGCAACGCCGGCGCTGCGCCGCTTGGGCGTGACCTATCGATAGGGCGAGTAGCAGGCGCGATAGACACCCTGATAGGTGAGGAACCGGTTGGTTGCCGGATTGTAGGAGCGGTAGCGCGAAAGGCACCAGCTCACATGCGCGTTGGTGCCGCCGCGAACATAGTTGTCGCGGTAGTAGTAGCGCTCGCGGTAGTAGCGGCGGGGATAATCGTTGTAGTAGCCTCCATAGCCCGGTCCGAAATAGAGGCTGAAGCCCGAGCCACCATAATACGGGCCGCCCCAGCCACCGCCCCATCCGCCACGCCAGCCGTTGGGATACATAACGCCTCCGTATCGCCTGTACGGGTAATATTGGGCCTTTTGGACATCGCCTTGCGCCCTGATTTGAACGTCGTGGCCTGACAGCGGCATGGCCAGGGCAGGCCCGACCGAGGTCATCAGGGAGGCGGCGGCTAAGGCGCAACCGACAACGAAATTCCGAAATCCCGTCATGCTTTCCTCACTTTCCGAAAGGGTTGCTTTCCGGTTGTGTCCCTGCTTCACATTAGGTGTTTTTTTCTTGGTTTATTCATGGCGAAATGGTGCGGATCCGTTCGGCCGATGGCCGGATTTCCACGCCGTCTGCCGTTCGGTATAGAATGCACCGGCGCGTTTGCCATGTCACTGTTATTCTTGCCTATTGCCGTTCGTTGGCATTCACGGAGTATAAGATGCAATTGAAGTTCGGTACCAGCGGTCTGCGCGGCCTGTCCGAGGAGCTGAAAGGCGAGCCGTCTGCACGCTATGCGAAGGCCTTCGCGCGGCACCTGATCGCCTCCGAGCAGGCGAAGGCCGGGGATCCGATCCTGATCGCTCGCGACTTTCGCGATTCCAGTCCTGAAATTGCGGGGGTTTGCGCCGATGCGCTGAAGAGCGAAGGCTTTCGCGTGTTCGATTGCGGCACTGTTCCGACCCCGGCACTGGCGCTTTATGGCCTCGTCCACAAAGCTGCGGGCCTGATGATCACCGGCTCGCATATTCCCGCTGATCGCAACGGCATCAAATTCTACCGGCCCGACGGTGAGATCGACAAGAACGACGAACTGGCGATCAGTTCCATTGCCGACGCCATTGCCGGCGAGGCCGTGCCTTCGGCCGGCTCCGGTGAAGACCATGCGGCGTCGGCCGCAGATCTGTTCCTCCAGCGCAACAGGGACCTGTTGCCACCCGGTTCGCTTGGCGGCTTGCGCATCGGCGTCTATCAGCACAGCACGGTAGCCCGCGATCTGCTCGTCGAGTTGCTGACGCATCTCGGCGCCGAGACGGTCGCTCTCGGCCGATCCGAGGACTTCGTGCCTGTCGATACCGAGGCGGTTTCGCCTAAAACGCTCGCCAAGCTTACCGCCTGGGCGCCTGAACATCGCCTGGATGCGATCGTCTCGGCCGATGGCGACGGTGACCGGCCGCTGGTTGCCGATGAAAAGGGCGCGCCGCTTCGTGGCGACCTGTTGGGCCTCGTCGCCTGCGAGTTCCTCGGTGCCCAGATCGCCGTGACGCCGGTCACCTCCAATTCGGGTCTCGAACGAGCCGAAGGTCTGTCGGTCATCCGCACCCGGGTCGGTTCGCCCTATGTCATCGCCGGAATGGCGCAGGCAGTTGCGGAAGGCGGCACGAAGGTGGCCGGCTTCGAGGCCAATGGCGGCACGTTGACCGCGAGCGACTTCTCCGTCGGCAATGGTGTTCTCAAGGCTTTGCCCACCCGTGACAGCTTCCTGCCGATCCTCGCCGTGCTTGGGCGCGCCGCCGAAGCCCGGATGACCCTCTCGGCGCTGGCCGCGTCCTATCGTCTTCCGGTCGCGCTTAGCGACCGCCTCGAACACTTCCCGGTCGAAACCAGCAGCCGGCTGATGGCGTTTCTGCGCGGTGGGGCGGAGAACCTCGGCGGCTTCCTTGCCGCCATTGGCCGTCCGGCTGCCGTCAGCGACATCGATGGTCTGCGCGTTACCCTTGCCGATGGTCGAACGATTCATTTCCGCCCGTCCGGCAACGCACCGGAAATGCGCTGCTATGTCGAGGCCGAGACGACAGCAGAGGCGGAATCGCTGCTAGCTCAAGGACTTTCCACAATTCGATCCTGGGCAAAAGTGACGTCAAACTGACCTTTTTCGTGTTCTGACACGAAAACTTCAAAATGCCTGTTGACACTTCGGCTCGGGCCTTTTACATGCCGGTCCGTCGCCCAGATGGCGGAATTGGTAGACGCGCCAGCTTCAGGTGCTGGTACTCGAAAGGGTGTGGAGGTTCGAGTCCTCTTCTGGGCACCATTCCTTTAGCCAAACATTTGTTTTGGTTCGAAAAACCCCGGCTTGCCGGGGTTTTTTCGTTTCTGGCTTTTGGCCTGAACGGCGAGCGACCACCGCAAGTTTGCCTGATGAAAAATGCCCGATTTCCCGAGTTCGAAACCGCGCGGCGGAGCCACGTTCCTGCATAGGGTTTGTGTGCCTGCTAGCGCGCCGCGTGAGCCATTTCTGCAGCGTCTGGTGCATCTGCGCGGTACAGGGTCATTCAGCCAGTAAGGAAGCCGTTGTGGCGGCGCGTCTTGCGATCTGTGGTAGGCTCGCTACTATTCAATCACCCGCTGCGGCGGCGGATTTCGAGCGAGGATCATCCGCGATGGCTGACACGCGTCGCAAGCTGACGACCATCTTCTCCGCTGACGTCCAGGACTATACCCGCCTGATGCGGGCGGACGAGGAGGGTACGCTTGCTACTCTCAAGCGGTACCGGGATGCCATGACGCGCCTGATCGAGGCGCATGACGGCCGGGTCATCAACACCTGGGGGGATGGGCTGATCGCCGATTTCCCCAGTGTCGTCGAGGCGCTGCGCGCGGCGATCGACGCCCAGAACGAGCTGGCCGGTTACAACGCGAGAAGCAAGGACGATGCGCAGATGCTGTTTCGCATCGGCATCAACCTCGGAGATGTGATCACCGAGGACGACGACATCTATGGCGACGGCGTCAACGTTGCCGCTCGCCTGCAGGCGTCCGCCCCTGCCGGCGGCATCGTGATCTCCAACACCGTCTATGACCAGGTGCGCAACAAGATCGCCGTCGGCTTCGAGTTTCTGGGCCAGCTTGAGGTCAAGAACATCGACGGCGGCGTGCCGAGCTATGCCGTGCGCATCGGTGCGTCCGATGACAGCGGGGCGGCTGCGGACCGCCAAGCCGAATGGGGCCGGTCGGCCGAGCAATCCGGCCGATCCGCGACCGTACCGATCGAAGCCGCGGCTGAACCGACGGGCCTGACCGGAAAGCTTATGGGAACGTTGGCGGTCATCGGCGCCGGCCTCGCGGCGCTCAATCTGCTGACCTGGCGCGGCGTGTTCTGGGCCGCATGGCCCCTGCTGGCATTCGCGGTTCTCGCGGCCTTGCGATGGGTGCGGGCAAACAGGAAGATCGACCGGGTCATCGGCACGCTTGCTGTCGCCGGTCTGGCTCTCGTCGCAATCAACCTCCTGTCCTGGCGGGGCGTGTTCTGGGCGGTGTGGCCGTTGCTTGCGATCGCTATTGCTGCTGGCATCCGTTGGGTCATGCGCCAGAGAGATGGCGTCCGGCGTTGACGGCGCGCGCTGCAGGCGCCTCAGGATGATGTCGTCGGTGATTTCAAGGCTGCATCCTCGACGATCGGCCGCGCGCTCAGCACCTCATAGACATCGAGTGCCGTGGCGCGCCCCTTGGCTTGCGCCGATCCGAGCGGCCGGAAGGTGATCGCGTCGGATGCCTGGGCGACGACGGCGCCGCTCGCCATGATCGTCGTGCCGTAGTTCTTGTTCATGCCTTCGAGTCGCGAGGCGACGTTCACCGTGTCGCCCATGGCGGTATATTGCAGCCGTTCCTTCGCGCCGACGCTGCCGACAACGGCGGTGCCAGTGTGGATGCCGAAGCGCGTACGGAACTCCGGCAGGCCCTTCTTGCGCTGCGCTTCGTTGAACGCTTGCAACCGTTCCTCGACTGCCAGCGCGCAACGACAGGCATTCTCCGCATGGCGCTCGTCTGGCGCCGGCGCGTTCCACATGGCAAAGACGGAATCGCCGAGGAACTGGATGATCGTGCCGTCATGGGCATCGACGACCTCGCTGAAGATGTCGAAATATTCCGAAAGCATCGCCACCACTTCTTCCGGCGCGTGGCGTTCGCTCAAGGTGGTGAAATCGTAGATATCGGTGAAAAGTGCCGTGACCTCCTGACGCCAGGCCGCGCGGCCGCTGAACTGGCCGGATTCGATGCCCTTGCGCACCAGTTCCCTCGGCACGTAGAGCGCGAAGGTGAAGATCGCGTCGCGTGCCCGGTTCATCGCCCCGCCGAGCGTGGAGATCTCGCTGACATGCGACGACACGTCGATCGGCGTGGTGAAATCCAGGTCCTGCAGCCGGTTGGCGCTGGCGGTCAACTGGTTGAGCGATTTAGTGATCAGGTGTGCGAGCACCAGCGACGACAGGACGGCGAGCGCCACTACGGCGCCGGATATTGCAAGCCCCTGGATCAGTGCCTTGTTGGCGTCGGCCATGAGTTCGTCGAGCGGGGCGGCGACGACCGCCCGGTGTCCGGTCAGCAGCAGCTCCGATTCGAGCGGTGTCACCATGACCAGATAGGTCCGGTCCCCCACCTCGGCGAAACCGGCCTTTCCAGGCGGTGGCGGGTTGAGGCGGATGCTTTGCACCAGCGGATCGTTCTGCGGCGGGACGATCGGATCGTCCTTGTCCTTGGCCGACATGATGCGTTTCATCATCGTCCGGTCGGAGTGGATGATCGGTCGGCCGACCGCATCGAGGATGAAGGAGACGGATCCCTTCGTCAGCCGTTCGCGCGACAGGAAATCGGTGATGGTGTCGAGAACCACGTCGGCGCCGATGACGATCTTGGGATTGCCGCGGTGCGCCTGCGAGATCGTCATGCCGAGCGCGCCGGTCGTTGCCATCTCGTAAGGGCCGTTCGACACGGCAGCCGTGCCGTCGACGGCCGACTGGTACCAGGGCCGGGTTCGCGGATCGTAGCCCGACGGCGGTAACCGTCGCTCCGACGTCGGTTCGCCCGCCTCGTCCAGGAAGATGACGCGGTTGATCGATTTGCCGCTGGCGTCGCGCTCCATCGAGCGGACAGCCATGGAGGCGCCGCGTGGGGCATCGAGCGCCATGCGCCAGGCGATGTGCTTGAGATCGACCACCTGGAAAAACGCGCCGCTCGGGTAGCCGACATAGACGCCGTCGATATGCGGCGAGCGGCTGATGCCTTCGCGCAGCACGGCCGCCTTGTCGTTCATGCGCTCCGGCGGAGGCACGAGGAAGGAGTTGGCGACCGACGAGACGAGGCTGACAAGCGCCGAGGTGTCGCCGGACAGCACGCCGAGACGATCGACCAGGCGGCCGGCAAAGCCGCGCATGTTGGATTCGGCATCCGCAATCGCGGCGTTGCGTGAGCGGTGATAGTCAAGCCCGACAAGGATGCCGGATACGGCGATCAGCATGGCGACCATCACCAGGCTGAACAGCGAACGCAGCGAACTGTTCCAGCTGTCGCGTATCCTGGTTCCGAGAAAGCCGGACGTCTTGTTGGCCATTGCGTGTCTCTGATCTCGCGCCTGTCCTGGCGATGCTACGTGCTTTTCCCATAGAACACGTTAATCGGGGGCAATGCATTCCCGGCCGTCAGCGAAACGATGAAATCTCCGATGGCGAAGAGCTTATACCAAGCTGGGTCGATATCAGTTGACCGTCACCGGCTTGGAGCGCATCCGTGCGACCGTCTCGCGCTCAGCGCGTTTGCAGCGCATCGGCGGCAGGTCCCGGTCCATCAGGTCCATGTCTTCCAGCACCATGTCGCCCATCTTCTTGAAGGCGCTGTCGAGCGCGCCCGCGCGGTGCGCCGAGCGCAGGAAGCCGGGCAGGCGGCGCACCCTGTGGTCGAGCGGAAGTGGCTCCTGCGGGAAGACGTCGCTGGCGGCAACGATATGCCCGCTTTCGACGGCGGCCATTAGCGCATCGAAATCGACGACGCCGGCGCGGCTGAGCAGGATGAAGGCTGCCCCCGGCCGCATGCTGGCAAAGGCCCTCGCGCCGAGAAAACCCTCATTCTCGCTGGTGACCGATGCGACGACGAAGACGAAATCGCTTTCGGTCAGCACGGTTTCCAGCGATGCCGGTTCGACGCCGTTGTCACGGAGGATAGAGGCCGGCATCCAGGGATCGAAGACGCGGATCCTGGCGCGGAAGCCTGACAGCACCCGGTTGAGCGCCTTGCCCAGGTCTCCGAAGCCGATGATGCCGATGTCCGAGCCGGAGAGCAGTCGCGCCGAGCGATTGCCGTCGCCACCCCAAAGCTCCCGGCCCTCGCGAAAGGCGAGATCGGCGTCGACGATGCCGCGCGCGATGTTGAGGGCCATCGCAAGCCCCATTTCGGCGACCGGCTCGGCAAATACTTGGCCGGTCGTGACGACGTGGACACCGCGTTCGAACAGCACCTCATAAGGCATGTTGTTGATCAGGTTGCTCTCGACATTGAGAATGGCCCGCAGCTTCGGCAGGCGCGCCAAGGTATCGTGGTCGAGCGGCGGTTGGCCGATGATGTAGCGCGCTTGCGACAGCACCTCGTCGCCAAGGCCGGCGATCTCATCCGGATCGGTCTCAACGATGCGGTAGCGCTCGTGCAGTTGCTTCAAGGCGTCGGCTGTGAAGATCAGGTCGAGCGTGCGCGGCGCCGGCACGCTGATGGCGAGCGGTCTCGTGTCGTTGGGCATTGTTCCTCCTCGGTGGAGGCAGAACACCTCCACAGTTCCTTGCCCAATTTTCTAGGAAGTATTCATCGGCTTGCCAAGCCGAACCGGTGCAGGTTGGTATTAGTAGCCGAGCCCGCGCTTCTGCCGGTAGAGTGACGGTGGCAAATCGCTACCCTGGAACACCGGGCCATCGCCGCGGCGGCAGTTGTAGATCGTGTCGTAGCGCGGCCCGCCGCGCGAGCTCGATTCGAACGGATAGTCGCGATCGACAAGTGTCTGCTGGCAGACGACCTTGTCGCCGTTGTCGTTCAGGGGATCCATCGGGCGCACACCGGGCAGGTCCCTATAGTTCTGCGCCAGCGCCGGCACGACCGTGAAGCCAAGCACGAGCGATATGATCGAAAGAGCCGAGGCGGTGCGAGAGGAGGTCATCAATGCGAGCTTTCGAAGGGTGCACCCGCGGCGAGGTGCCATGACACGGTTTCGCCAGGGCCAAACTTGCGCTATAGGCGACACCACTTCCGTTTCATCTGGGGATTTTCGATGGCGAATGCAATACGGTTCCATGAAGGCGATATTTCCGCAGCCGATGCCGCCCGCTACCGGGGCGCGATTGCCGTCGACACGGAAACTCTTGGCCTTGTCCCCCGCCGCGACCGGCTCTGCGTCGTCCAGCTTTCGCCGGGCGACGGCACCGCCGACGTGATCCGTATTGCCGCCGGCCAGAAGGATGCGCCGAACCTCGTCGCCATGCTCGCCGACCCGGCCCGGCAGAAGATTTTCCACTACGGCCGTTTCGATATCGCCGTACTCTTCCACACTTTCGGCGTGACGACGACGCCGGTGTTCTGCACCAAGATCGCCTCGCGTCTGACGCGCACCTACACGGATCGCCACGGGTTGAAGGACAATCTGAAGGAAATGCTCGACGTCGATATTTCCAAGCAGCAGCAGTCCTCCGACTGGGCGGCCGAGACCCTGTCTCCGGCGCAGCTCGAATATGCCGCATCCGACGTGCTGCACCTGCATGCGCTGCGCGAAAAACTGACGGGGCGGCTCTTGCGCGATGGCCGCATGGACCATGCGGATGCCTGCTTCGCCTTCCTGCCGACCCGCTCCAAGCTCGATCTGCTCGGCTGGGACGAGACCGACATTTTCGCCCATAGCTGAACGGGTCATACCAACCTGCGCTGATATTGACCTCTCGCGCCGGAGCGATTTTGGTTTCCGGCAAAGAGACAATCGCAACCGGACCCAAGCGGCGCGGTGAGGAGTGTCGACGCTATCAGGATGCCAAAAGCGCCCGGCCCTTCGGGTGGGCCGTGTATCGGCCACCGGCAGCGTCGCAATCCTCGACCGATGCCAAAGCATCGTCCTGCGGTATGCTCCTTGCCGGATGACCGCACGGTCCCACGCAAGACGTCAATATCAGCGCAAGGTTGGTATCACGGCGTCAGCCAGAGCACGATGGCGTAACGCGCCGCCTTGCCGATCGCCACGAACACCAGGAACAGTGCAAAAGGCATGCGCAACAGCCCGGCGACGAGCGTCAGCGGATCGCCGACCACCGGCAGCCAGGATAAGAGCAGCACCGGCTGGCCATAGCTCGCAAACAGCGTCTCCGCCTTCTGCCGCGCCGCAGGCGAGATCGGGAACCAGCGCCTTCCCTCAAAGCGGATCAGGAACCGCCCAAGCGCGAAATTGACGACGGCGCCAAGGACGTTGCCAGCTGTGGCCGCGACGAAAAGGGCGACACGGCCGGTTTCGCCATGAAGTGCGGCGGCGACGATCGCCGCCTCCGACATGCCGAACAGCAGTGTCGCGGAGAGGAAGGCTGCCGAGAAAACGCCAGCGAGAATGCCGAAATCCAGGATCAGCTCCTGTCGGTGTGGCCGAGATCGCGCTCCGGCTCGATGATGTCGCGGATGCGCTGCTTCAATTCTTTCGGTCCGGGAAAACCGCCGTCACGCTTGCGCTCCCAGATCAGTTCGTCATTGACGCGGATCTCGAAATTGCCGCCGGTGCCGGGGATCAGCGCCACTTCACCCAACGATTGGCCGAAGGTCTGCAGCAGCTCCTGTGCCATCCAGCCGGCGCGCAAAAGCCAGTTGCACTGCGTGCAATAAAGGATGGTGATCCGCGGCTTCTCGTCCATCTGGTGGTTCCCGGCTGGTTTGTGCGCGGCAACATACTGCATAACCCCGTAAAACCGGAACCGGTTAAATGAGAAAATTACACAGCAGGTTTCAGGCGTTACACCGTCCCTGGTGCGTCACGCCGACCGCTTGGCGCGGTAGCGGTCGATCTGGAAACAACCGGCGGTCACGCGCCTCTCACGCAATTGTCAACTGATTTAGTCATGTTTTTATCGGTCGCTCCCTTGCAAACGAAAAGACGCCCGGCGAGACATTGCTGCATTGCACATATTGTCGCAGCCACCTCCAAGAGGACCTACCCATGACTGATGCTACCGTCTCGACCTCCCGTCCCCGTGCAATCCTCCCGGCACTGGAAAAGATCTATCTGCCGCTTGATACCTTTGCCGAAACGCTGCTGCGCGTTCTGTGCGGCGTCCTGCTCGTAACCCACGGTTACGGCAAGATCATCAATCCCTTCGGGGCTGTCGGCATGGTCGAAAGCCTCGGCTTCTACCCCGGCGTCTTCTGGTCGCCGCTGCTGGCCGCCACAGAATTCTTCGGCGGCATCCTGATCGCGATCGGCCTTCTCACCCGTCCGGCCTCGGTTGCCGCGATGATCGTGCTGCTCGTCACTGTCTACTTCCATGGCGTTGTGCAGGACCAGGGCCTCGGTGGCGCCGAAAAGTCCATTCTCTGGGCAGCGATCCTGTTCTTCTTCGCCGTTCGCGGCGCCAACAGCCAGTCCGTCGACGCCAAGCTCGGCAAGCAGTTCTGATCGACCTTCGGGCAAGAGTTGATTGAAAAGCGGGGAGGGCGGTCTGACGACCGGCCTCCTCGACGCGTTTCGGGGGTGCGCTCAGGCCCGCTCGGCCGGTGTAACGTTGCGGATGGTCATCCGGTGGACCTTGCCGGAGCGGTCGTGCCAATCGATCGACTGGCCGACGGACAGGCCGATGAGTGCTGCGCCGATCGGCGTCAGCACCGAAATACGCCCAGCCTCGATATCGGCCTCGCCGGGATAGACGAGCGTCACCTGCTTGGCAAAACCATTGTCGGCGTCGAAGGCGACGGTGGATCCCATCTGGACGCTGTCGGCCGGCAGCTTGCCAGGGGTGGTCACCCGCGCCCGTTCGAGTTCGGACAGAAGCGCCTCGGCGACCTCGGGGATGCGGTCGAGAGCGGAGGAGGCAAGCGCCGTCAGACGCTTGTGGTCCTCGGCATTGATGATGATCGCGGGAAGTTTGTTACGGGCGGTGGTCGCCATGATGATAACCTGACGTTCTTGTCGACGGGCCATGGGCGCCGTCATTGCTGATTCTTTCTGGAAAAACGCGGCGCTCGGATCGTGGCATGGGAACGGAGGTTCTCATTTGCCGACGCGAAAGGCTCCCCTGACCCGGAGAGCGCAAGCATCCGGGCTGGGGTCAGGTTCCTGCGATCGGGCACACCCGGAAGCAGCGAAGGGAAGAAATCGCGAGCATCATGATATCAGGAAAGTCGGAAAGTTTGGCACGGAAGTCAAGGCCCGGCTGCGTTGGTCAATGAGCACCATGCCGGTTCTCTCCTCTTGAACCGGGGCGCATGTCGTGATCAATCTTCCGCCCATACGGCAAAGGGAAGGTGATGATGCGGGTACTGGTGGTGGAAAACATGGCGAAGACGGAGCTCGGCCAGGTCGGCACGGCGCTTCGCGAGGTCAAGGCCGAAATCGAGGTTCGCCGTGCCTATGCCGGCGACCCGGTGCCGACTGAACCCGATGGCTTCGATGCGCTGGTCGTGCTCGGCGGCGAGCAGAGTGCGCTCGACGACGAGGCTTTCCCCTATCTCCCGCAACTGGCAGCTCTGATGCGCCGTTTCGGCGACAGCGAGCGTTCCGTGCTCGGCATCTGCCTCGGCAGCCAGCTTTTGGCGCGTGCCTATGGTGCGAAGAACCTGTTGGGCGAAGCCAAAGAATTCGGCTGGCACGATGTGCGGGTGCGTGCCGAGGGGCAGAGCGATCCGGTGCTGGCAAGCGTCGGCGAAAGCTTTCCGATCTTCCAATGGCATGGCGATACCTTCACGCTGCCGGAAGGGGCGGTGCACCTTGCCGAAAACGATGTCACCCGGCATCAGGCGTTTCGCATCGGCCGTGCCGCCTATGGCACGCAATTCCACTTCGAGGCCGACACCGATCTCGTCGAGGATTGGAACCGCTCGTTCCCGCAGACGATCAATCGGCTCGACCCCAACTGGTTGGCAGAGTACCCTGCCCATGCCCGGCATCATGGCGAAAAGGCCAATGCCGCCGGTCTCGCTTTGGCGCGCGCCTGGGTCGCCACCATCAGGCGTGGCGATGCTATTGCCGCAGCGTCGGGCGACGAGGTGCTGGAGGAGGCCTGCTGATGGATAAAACCATTGCTGGCGGCTGCTTCTGCGGACGCATCCGCTATCGGCTGAAACGGCGGCCGATGTTCGTCAACTGCTGCCATTGCACCGATTGCCAGCGACAGGTCGGAAGCGCCTTCGTTGTCAATGGCGTTATCGAGCGTGAGAACATCGAGCTGACGGCAGGCGAACCCATCGTCGTGACGCTGCCGACCGAGAGTGGCCGGCCGCACGATGTCTATCGCTGCGGTGAATGCCAGACGGCGCTCTGGAGCGATTACGGCCGTCGCGGCTGGCTCGCCTTCCTGCGCATTGCAAGCCTCGATCGGCCTTCGGATTTCCCGCCGGATGCCCATATCTTCACGCGCTCGAAGGTCTCCTGGCTATCGCTTCAAGGCGGCGCCCCGGTCTTCGACATCTATTACGACATGGCGGCACTGTGGCCGGCGGAAAGCCTGGCGCGGCGTCAAGCGGCCGAGGCAAGGGCAAAACCGTGAGCGCCAGCGAGCGCGGCAAGATGGCGGCGGGCGATTGGTACTGCTGCCTCGACCCGGAACTCGAGCGGCTGCGTCAGCGCGCGCGTGACGCGGTGCACCAGCACAACACCATGGCACCCGATGCGCGTGGGTCGATGGCGCCGGCGCTTCGGGCGCTGTTCGCGAGCGTTGCCGATGATGTTCTCATCGAAGCGCCGTTTCATTGCTCCTATGGCATCAACATTTCGCTTGGCCCCCGCGTCTATCTCAATGCCGGCTGCACCATGCTGGACAGCGGCCGCATTTTGATCGGCGAAGGTTCGATGCTAGGCCCGGGCGTGCAGATCTATTGCGCCGAGCATCACAAGGACGTGCCGCTCAGGAGCCGTGGCATCGAGATCGCAAGGACGGTCGAGATCGGCAAGGACGTGTGGATCGGCGGCGGCGCCATCATTCTCGGTGGCGTGACGATCGGCGATGGCGCCATCGTCGGGGCCGGCTCCGTCGTCACGAGAGACGTGGCGGCGGGCGCGACGGTTGTCGGCAACCCGGCGCGGCCTCTGCCGCAATCCGGCAAGTTGTAGTTCAAAAGAGAGGTTTTTGATGGTCGACCAGATGACAACAATCAAGGTGCGTCCGACAACGCCTGCCGACGTGCCGGCGCTCTGCGCCTTCCTCAACGAGATCATCCGGATCGGCGGCACGACTGCCAATGAGACGCCGTTCACACTCGAAAGTTTTACCGCGCACTACCTCGCCGGCCCGGGCTTCGTCAGCTGCTTCGTTGCCGAAGATGTCGACGGCCGCCCTTGCGCGTTCCAGGCACTGGAACGCTACGACGGATTGCCGGAAGGCTGGGCCGATATCGGCACGTTCTCCCGCCCTGATGCCAAGGTGCGCGGCGCCGGCTCGGCGCTCTTTGCGGCCACGAGGGACAATGCCCGTGCGCTGGGCCTCACCGCGATCAACGCCACCATCCGCGCCGACAACACGGGCGGCCTTGCTTATTACGGCAAGATGGGTTTCGTCGATTACAAGGTGGACAAGGCGGTGCCGCTCAAGAGCGGCCTTCCGGTGGATCGCATCTCGAAGCGGTATCTGCTCACTGAGAGCTGAAGACGGCTGGTGGTCGGTGGTGGCCTCGGGTCAAGCCCGAGGATGACGGCGGTCGGGTGTGAGGCTGAACAGAAATCAGCTCTGCTTTGCAGCCTCCCCGTGGGCGACTGCCCCGAGATCCGTTGCTGGCCAGGACCACCTCCCACTGTCATCCTCGGGCTTGACCCGAGGATCCATGGACGAGCTCTGCCCCGCTGCCGGGCCATGCTGACATCGTCACGAACTGCAAAGAGGCGATCGTTATTTCGAGATTTTGCAGGTGGATCCTCGGCTCAAGTCCGAGGACGGAGACGCCGTCAGCGAACGTCTGCAAGCAAGGGCGTGGCGTCAGGCTCTCCCCTTCGCCACGCACGTCATTGGTGTCTGACGCTTATTCGTCGCCCATCTTGAGCGCGGCGATGAAGGCTTCCTGCGGGATCTCCACCTTGCCGAACTGGCGCATGCGCTTCTTGCCGGCCTTCTGTTTTTCCAGAAGCTTGCGCTTGCGGGTGGCGTCGCCGCCGTAGCACTTCGCCGTCACGTCCTTGCGGAGCGCCGAGATGGTCTCGCGGGCAATGACGTTGCCGCCGATCGCCGCCTGGATCGGGATCTTGAACATGTGCTTCGGGATCAGCTCCTTGAGCTTCTCGCACATTTCGCGACCGCGCTTTTCGGCCGCCATCCGGTGCACCATCATCGACAGCGCGTCGACCGGCTCGCCGTTGACGAGGATCGACATCTTCACAAGGTTGCCTTCCTTGTGGTCGGTGATCTGGTAGTCGAACGAGGCATAGCCCTTGGAGATCGACTTCAGGCGGTCGTAGAAGTCGAACACGACTTCGTTGAGCGGCAGGTCGTAGGTCAGCATCGCGCGGGTGCCGACATAGGTCAGCTCGATCTGAATGCCGCGCCGGTCCTGGCAGAGCTTCAGAATGCCGCCGAGATAGTCGTCGGGCGTCAGGATCGTCGCGCGGATCCACGGCTCGTGGATCTCGGCGATCTTGACGACGTCGGGCATGTCGGCCGGGTTGTGCAGCTCGCGCTCCGAACCGTCGGTCATGAACAGCTTGTAGACGACCGAAGGCGCCGTCGCGATCAGGTCGAGGTCGAACTCGCGCTCCAGGCGCTCCTGGATGATTTCAAGGTGCAGGAGCCCGAGGAAGCCGCAGCGGAAACCGAAGCCGAGCGCGGCCGACGATTCCATTTCGAACGAGAACGACGCGTCGTTGAGGCGCAGCTTGCCCATCGCCGAACGCAGGTCCTCGAAATCGGCGGCATCGACCGGGAACAGGCCGCAGAACACCACCGGCTGCGCCGGCTTGAAGCCCGGCAGGGCCTTGGCGGTCGGGCGCTTGTCCTCGGTGATGGTGTCGCCGACGCGGGTATCGGCCACTTCCTTGATCGAAGCGGTGATGAAACCGATCTCGCCCGGGCCGAGCGCGTCCATGGCCACCATCTTCGGCGTCAGCACGCCGACGCGTTCGATCGTGTACTTGGCGTCGGTGCCCATCATGCGGATGGTCATGCCCTTCTTCAGGGTGCCGTCGATGATACGCACGAGAACCATGACGCCGAGATAGGCGTCGTACCAGCTGTCGACCAGCAGCGCCTTCAGCGGTGCGGTATCGCCGCCCTCGCTCTTCGGCGCCGGCAGCTTGGTGACGATCGCTTCGAGAACATCGGGAATGCCGAGGCCCGTCTTGGCCGAGATCAGAACGGCTTCGGAGGCGTCGATGCCGATCACTTCCTCGATCTGTTCCTTGATCCGCTCCGGCTCGGCGGCGGGAAGGTCGATCTTGTTGAGCACGGTGACGAGCTCGTGATTGTTGTCGATCGCCTGGTAGACGTTGGCGAGCGTCTGGGCTTCCACCCCTTGGCTCGCATCGACGACCAGCAGCGAACCTTCGCAGGCCGACAGCGAACGCGAGACTTCATAGGCGAAGTCGACGTGGCCGGGCGTGTCGATGAGGTTCAGCACGTAGGTTTCGCCGTCATTGGCCTTGTAGTGCAGACGCACGGTCTGGGCCTTGATGGTGATGCCGCGCTCGCGCTCGATATCCATGCTGTCGAGCACCTGCTCGGACATTTCCCGCTCGGCAAGGCCGCCCGTCGACTGGATCAGTCGGTCGGCCAGCGTCGATTTGCCGTGGTCGATATGGGCCACGATCGAGAAGTTACGGATATGCGACAGGGGCGTCTTGGAAGATGTTGTGCTCATGGGCCGCATATAGCAGTGCCTTCAAGCCGCGCAAAGCGGGAAATGAAGGCTTCGTTCACTATAAATGAGGGGCTGCGGCGGCTATTCGGTTCTGGCATCCGCGTCGATCAGCGCGCCGGCATTCGGCACCTGCGCGCTCTTCAGTTCGAAGGTCTCGCGCTCGCCGGCGGGTACCTCGTCGCGTTTCCTGAGGCGTATCAGCACGAACAGCGCATAGAGCGCCGCAACGACCATCGCCGCATAGATGAAAGTACGCGGCCCGAACACCGGCGTCAGCAGCGTGACGAGCATCGGCACCAGGGTTGCCGCCGCCGACCAGGCGACCAGCATGGTGCTGGCGAGCGGCACGAAATCCGCCGGATCAGTGCGGTCGTTGGCATGTGCGTTGGCGATGGAATAGACGGTCTCGACCGCACCGGCGAACAGCGCGAAGACCACCATCAGCATGAGAAGATTGCTGAAGGTCGCCGAGAGCGCGAAGAAGCCGGCGGTAACGATCAGCAGGCAGGTGGCGATCAGCACCAGCCGGCGGTCGATCCGGTCTGATAGCGTGCCCATCGGATACTGGATGGCGATCAGCCCGAGCTGCATCACGAACATCAGGTTGGCAACGTCGCCCTGGCTCACCTGATTGGCGGCCGCATAGATCGGCGTGAAGCCCTGTACCACCATCGAAAGACCGCCAGCGGCAAGCACGCCGATGAAGGCGACAGGTGAGCTGCGCCAGACCATCGGGATATCGATGCTGACCTTGGCCGGCGCCGGCGGTGTGGGCAGGCGCGTCAGGCCGATCGGCAGGATGGCAAGTGCCGTGAAGAAGATGGTGATGAGCGGCGGCAGGTTACCGTCGACGGGGATCTGTCCGAACAGCCAGGCGCCGGTGCCAAGCCCGATCACGTAGGCCATGTAGAACATCGCCATCGCCCTGCCGCGCCAGTGGTTGTCGCTCGCATGATTGAGCCAGCTCTGACTGATGATGAAATTGGTGTTTCCGGCAGCACCGTAAAGGCCGCGGGCGAGCACCCAGAGGATCGGGTGCATGCCGAGACTGATCGTCAGCGCCGAAAGGATGACCAGCGCCATCGAGCAGGAAAACGCCCGGGCATGGCCGACGCGGCGGATCATCGGTCCGGCGATCACGCAGCCGACAAGCCCGCCGAAGGCAATCATGGTGACGGCGGCGCCCGGCACCCAGTCCGGCGCATCGGACCGGGTCAGCACGAAAGGCACATAGGCGAGCATCATGCCGTTGCCGATCGCCACAGCCGTCATCGACATGACGATGCTGGCAATCGACGTCAGCGAGGAGGGTTGCTTGTCCATGTCGTGCCGGTCCGTTTCATCAGCCGTGACGGCCTGTTTCGTGAGGTCGTGCTAAATTATTGAGCGGGAACGTTTTTTCGCTCAGGATGCCCGTTGCGGACCTTAGCCGAAAGCGCGTTGTCGCAATGTCGCCAAAGCGGCATTGTCAGCCTTTATTTTCAGTTCCCGAGGTCTTGACTCTATTATATGAGAAATGTAATCTCAAATAATGGAAATCACCGGCGACCCACTCGAACAAGCCATCGGCGAACGCGTCCGTTCGCTGAGGGCCGAGCAGAACCTGACACTTGACGATCTGGCGACGCGGTCCGGCGTCAGCCGGGCCATGATCTCGCGCATCGAGCGCGGCGAGGTGAGCCCGACGGCGCAACTGCTCGCCAAGCTTTGCAGCGCCCTCTCGACTACGCTGTCGGCGCTCTTTGCCTTTGACGGCCAGCAGGCTTCGCCGGTTGCACGGCGCGCCGATCAAAGACTTTGGCGGGATCCGGAATCCGGCTATCTGCGCCGCTCGGTCTCGCCTGATGGTGTCGGCTCGCCGGTCGATATCGTCGAGGTCGAGTTCCCGCCGGGCGCGCGCGTCGTCTTCGAACGCCAACCGGCCGATCGGGGCATTACGCAGCACCTCTGGCTTTTCTCCGGCCGGCTCGAACTGACCATGGAATCCGGGTCGCATGTGCTTGAAGCCGGCGACTGCCTGTTCATGGGGCTCGAGCAGGGCCACGTCTTTCACAATCCCCATGATGAGCCGGCTCACTATGCCGTCGTCCTTTGCCGAACCAGGGTTTGACCATGCCTGACATCACGATCCGCCTGCTCAACGAAGCCGAAACCCGTTCCGCCATGCCGGCGCTTGCCGAGGTGCTCTCCGATTGCGTCGAGGGCGGCGCATCCGTCGGTTTCATGCAGCCCTATCCGCCGGAGGCGGCGTTGCCCTACTGGGATGGCGTCGCCAATGCGGTTGCCGCCGATGAAACGCTGCTGATAGTTGCCGAAGACGAGGGGCGGATCGTCGGCACGGTCCAGGTCGGCGTGGCGCAGATGCCCAACCAGCCGCATCGCGGCGATCTGAAGAAGCTGCTCGTCCATCGCGCCGCCCGCGGCAAGGGCGTCGCCCGGCTGCTGATGCAGGCCGTCGAACGGGAGGCGGCGGCACGCGGCAAGGTGCTGCTTGTGCTCGACACGGCAACCGGCAGCGAGGCGGAGGCGATCTATCCACGCCTTGGATGGGAACGCGTCGGCGTCATTCCCGATTACGCCATGTGGCCGGAGGGCGGCCTGTGCGCCACGACGCTTTTCTACAAGCGCATCGCGGCGTAGGGGGATCGCCGCTCCCTCGGATGCCCCTCCTTCAGTGTCGCTGCCCCTCACCCCAGCCCTCTCCCCGCTTGCGGGGAGAGGGGGGACTGGAGTTTGCCGCGCGTCTCCTTCGCCTCGCTTGCGGGGAGAAGGTGGCCGGCAGGCCGGATGAGGGGCGCCCGCTGAGGTAGCCAACGGCCCGAACCCTGCGCTAGCTTGCCGACGCTTCGCTCGCTTCACGAACTCAACCGGGACATTGCCATGCGCGTTTTCTATTCCGAAGATCACAAGCTCCGTGAGGCCAGGACAGAACTCTTCGGTGGCGAACTGGTGGCGCCGTTCGAGGCGCCGTTTCGTGCCGAATGGATTTTGGCGGCGGTGAAGGAGGCTGGCTTTGCCGATGTGGTTGCGCCCACGCATCACGGCCTGGAAACGGCCCTCAAGCTCCACGCGGCCGACTATCTCGACTTTCTCGAAACCGCCTGGGCGCGCTGGGTCGCTGACGGTTATCGCGGCGAAGCGATCCCGACGTGCTTCCCGGCGCGCCGGATGCGCCAGCACCCGCCCAAGGATATCGACGGCGCGCTCGGCTATTACGCCTTTGCCGCGGAAACATCGATCACTGAAGGCACCTACGTCGCCGCGCGCGCGGCGATGAATTGCGCGCTTTCGGCTGCCGAGCATGTGGACGCCGGCAACACGGCCGCCTTTGCGCTTTGCCGCCCGCCCGGCCATCACGCGGCGATCGATCTCTATGGCGGCTACTCCTTCATCAACAACGCCGCCTGCGCCGCCCAGCGGCTACGCGATCTCGGTGCTGCCAGGGTCGCAGTGCTCGATGTCGACTTCCATCATGGCAACGGCACGCAGGACATCTTCTATGGACGCGGCGACGTCTACTTCGCCTCGCTGCATGGCGATCCCGTCGACGCTTTCCCGTACTTTCTCGGCTTTGCCGATGAAGAGGGGGCTGGCGAAGGCCTCGGCACCACGAAGAACTATCCCCTGCCGCGCGGCACGGCCTATTCGGCCTGGTCGGCCGCGATGGACGATGCACTTCATCGCATCGAGACCTTCGGCGCCGAGGCGCTGGTGGTTTCGCTCGGCGTCGACACGTTCGAGCGCGATCCGATTTCGTCGTTCAAGCTGAAGTCGGAGGATTATCTGCGCATGGGCGAGAGGTTGAAGGGGACGGGCCTGCCGGTCGTCGTCTGCATGGAGGGCGGCTACGGTGTGCCCGAAATCGGCCTCAACGTCGCCAATGTGCTCAAGGGCATTGCTACCTGAGCCTACTCCGGCCGTCAGGCAGCCGCAGATTTCTCACGAACCCCTGTTGACCTCAACTTTACTTGAGGTCGTACGAGTGTTCCTGCCCGTCGCCGAATGGCCGCCGACGGGATTTGAAGGGATACTCAAGGAGAGTTCAATGAGCAGCAATACAAAGGCGGGTATCGTCGCACCGCTCTATCGTATCAACAAGTTTGCGGTGCCGACCGCCGCACGGACGCAGTTTCTGGAACTGGTGGAAAAGACCCTCGAAGTGATCCGCAGCCAGGACGGCTACGTCAAGGACCTGTTCCTCGAGCAGCATGCGGGCCCGGGAAAGTTCAACTTCTGCACCATGATCGAATTCGAAAGCGAAGAGGTCGCGCCGAAGGTTGCAGCAGCGATCGGCGCGTTCGATAGAAGCCTCAACATCGATCGTGCGGCGCTGATGGAAAAGCTCGGGGTTGAGACCGATTCCGCCAGCTACAAGAGCTTCCAGGCGACATCGGCATGAGATCGCGCCGTTCCGGCTACTGCTTAATTGCTTAAATCGAATCCGATTTAAGGATAAAATTATGCAGCAAGTTTAAAGCGATACAGCGTCCTTTGCGCGTCATATTTGACGCACGGCGCTGTAGCCGGCCGGACTCGCGACCGGCGCGTCGATGACGACGCGTCAGGTTCACGATGGCGATACGTTTTAAGAAACGAAGAAGTTGGATAGGCCCTGGCCGGCCGCAACTGCCATATAGGCGAGGACGGTGAAGTAGACCGTGGTTGCGATCAGGAAGAGATAGCCGCCAGCGACCATCAGTCCGTCGCGCTGGATGATGCCGAGCGACAGGAGCAGGATGGCGATGCCCGGCAGCGTGTTCGATAGCGGAATGAGGCCGAGCGGAAACATCAGCAGCACGCCTCCGGCCATGATCATCAGGCCGTTGAAGCGGTTCATCAGTGCGCCTTGCGTCAGGAAGCCGAAGCGCGGCCTGACGAAGCGATCGAGCTTGGAGACAAGCGCTGCCCCCTTCTGCAGCGTCGGCACCAGTTTTTCGGTTTCGATCTGCCGGTCGAGGATGCGCTGCGGCATCCAGGGCAGGCGGTTGAGGGTAATCGAAATCGAGATCAGGATGATGGCGGCGCCGAAAACGGTACTGACGCCGGGAATGGAGACCGGCAGCAGAAACGGCAGCGTCAGCAGCGCGCACAGCAAGAGAAAGCCCTGTTCGCCGATGCCCGTCATCAGGTCGCGAAGCGTGATGGTGTTGCCGCGAATCGACCCGATCATCCCGTTGAGCGTGTCGCTGAGACTGCGTTGCGTATCGCCAAACTCGATTGCCATCAGATAGTCCGCCTCGATTTTCCTCGAACGCGCTTGTTATCAAGAGCGTGTGAAGGATCGGTTAGTATCCGGCCCTGTCATGACGATGACTGTGGCCGTGGCGCCATTTGTCGCCAAACAATGGCATCAGTGGGACGTCTCTTCATCTTCCTGCCGCAATCGCTAGTATGAAGCACCTTTGAGCACGAATGGGGACCATTGATTCTATGATCAAGAAATGCGCCATACTGGCTGTAGCGGCCATCTATCTCTCGGGATGCACGACCACCGATCCCTATACGGGTGAGCAGAAGATGTCGAACACCGCCGGCGGCGCGCTGATCGGCGCGGGTCTCGGTGCAGCGACCGGCCTTCTTGTCGGCGGCAGTGCTGCGGGACGGCGTGATGCCGCTCTCGTCGGTGCCGGTATCGGCGCGCTCGGCGGTGGCTTGGTCGGCAACTACATGGACAGCCAGGAAGCGGAACTGCGCGCCCAGCTGCAGGGTACCGGTGTTTCCGTTACCCGCGCAGGCGACCGCATCATCCTGAACATGCCGTCGAACATCACCTTCGCCACCGACCGCGACCAGGTAATCCCAGCCTTCTACGACACGCTGAACTCCGTGGCGATCGTGCTGCGCAAGTTCAACAAGACGCTGATCGACGTCGACGGCCACACCGATTCGACCGGCAGCGCCTCCTACAACCAGGGCCTTTCCGAGCGTCGCGCAGCCTCAGTTGCCAATTATCTGGCAAGCCAGGGCGTCGACCAGCGCCGCATGGCCACCATGGGCTTCGGCCAGGAACGGCCGATCGCCTCCAACGGCAGCGAGGCCGGCCGGGCGCAGAACCGCCGCGTCGAAATCTCGATCGCGCCGATCAAGCAGGGCTGATAGGTCTCTGCGATACCTTGATATAGAAGGGCCGCACCGGGAACAGTGCGGCCCTTCGTCGATCGGACGTCCCGTCGCCGTACTGCTAAAAGCGGTAGCGCAAAAGCCGCCCCATCCGCTGCAGCATGGGCATGACGCTGAAGATCTGGATGGCGATGCGCGCGGCCGCTGACATTCTTTCTATCTGGCTCGGATCGTAGTCGCTGACCTCCTCCAGCAGACTGAGGCCCGGCACCTGCCGCTCCAGCATGCGTGGATCGTCGATGCCCCAGCGAAGCGCAGCACCGGTGGCGCGGATGGCGGGGTTGAAGCGCAGCAATTGAATGCCCAGGTGGCTATAGCCGTCGAAGACGACCTCGCCCGCCGGCAGGCGTTCCAGCAGACGCCGAAGCAGATCGTAGACGTCCTCTGCCGCAAGGTAGGGCAGGACGCCTTCGGCGACGACGATCGCCGGCGCGTCATCCGGTATCGCCGCAAGCCATCCCGCCTCCGTCACCGAAGATGCGATCTGTGTATAGTTGGCGCGATCCGGATAGAGCGTGCGGCGCAACGTCATCACATCGGGAAAATCGACGTCGAACCACCGCACCTCGTCGGGCGGATCGACGCGGAAAACGCGGGAATCGAGGCCGCAGCCGAGATGCAGCACAGTTGCATCCGGGTGCCTGGTGACGAAAGCCCGTGTCCACTGGTCGAGGAGATAGGCGCGCATGGCGATCCCGATCGTCATGTCGTGGCCGACGTCGAGATGCTGCGCAGCTTGCCCGAGACGACGCATGGCATCGGCGGCGAAATGGTCGCGCAGCAGGGAATCGGGAAGCGCGCTTTCGGCGGCCTTTGCCTGCAGCGTGATCAGCAGTGTTTCTTGCGCGCCACTCAGGCCGATCCCGTCGGCATCCATCGTTTCCTCCCCACAGCGCCGCGCGTCAAATATGACGCACAAAGGATGCTGTAGCGCTTTAAACGTGCTGCATAATTTCATCCTTAAATCGGATCCGATTTACGGAATTATGCAGGAGGCACGGCCTCGGAAACGGTGGCACGTATCCGCTGCCTAGTCGTCGGCTGCCTTCACCGCACGCGCCCGACGGACGCGCCTCGCCGTCAGCATCGCCAGTGCCGGTGCCAGCGCGAACAGCCAGAAAAGCCACTGCGTCGCGCGGGCAACGCCGTCGGTGGTGCTTGCTTCGATACCCGCCAGATTGGCGGTCAGGCCGGCAAGGGCAGCACCCAGTGCGGCGGCAAAAAGCTGCACGGTGGTGATCGAGCTCGATGCCTTCTCTTCCTCGCCCTGTGGTGCCAGTTCGTAGACGGCCGTCACGATATGCGGCCAGGCGAAACCCATGCCGAAACCGACCGCCATGATACCGGCGGAAAGCGGTGCGGAGATCGCGGCAAACCCGGTGCCGGCCATCGGCATGAACATGGCGATCAGCGCCAGGCCGGCAAGGCCGAAGGCCGGTCCGGCGAAGATCGTGCGCTGCGCCCTGTCGCCGTGCCAGTGCGCGCTGGTCATCGATCCGGCGGTCCAGCCGATCGACATCAGTGCGGCGATGTAGCCGGCAACCAGCGGCGACAGCCCATGCAATTCCTGCAGCAGATACGGTACGTAGATCTCCGGCTGCATGCCGATCATCAACAGCGTGATCGTAGCATAAAGCGCTGCCAGCGGGGAGGTTATGGTGAAGCTGCTGCTCGGCAGCAGCTTGCCGGCAGCCCGGCGTTCGACGACGAGAAGCACTGCGAACATGAGGATGGCCGCGCCGACCGAGGCGAGCTGTTCGCCCGATGTGGACAGGGTGCTTGCGATCGAAAGAGCCAGAACGATGCCGACCAGAAGCAGCAGTTGCACGACCGGCAGCGGCGTGCGATTTCCTTCGGACGAAGCGTTGCGCGGCAACGTCCAGAAGGCGAGTGCTGCCAGAAGTGCCGTCAGCGGCAGCAGCGACCAGAAGGCGGCGCGCCAGGTGGCGAATTCCGCAAACATGCCGCCAACAGCCGGGCCGATAAGCGTTGCCGTGCCCCAGGTCGCCGAGATCAGGCCGATGGCACGGGTCCAGAGCGCCGGCGCAAACACCAGGCGGATGACGCCATAGGCGAGCGCATAGAGCAGGCCGCCGCCAAAGCCCTGGATCGCCCGGCCGCCAAGCAGCACCAGCATATCGGGAGCGGAGGCGCACATGAGCGTGCCGAGGCCGAAGACGAGCGCGCCGATCGCATAGGCCGAGCCGGCGCCGACGACGGCAAGCAAGCGGGCCGAGAGTGCTGCGCCGAGGATGGATGCGGCCACGAAGACGGTGGTGCTCCAGGCGTAATATTCGAGCCCGCCGATCTCGCGCACGATCGACGGCATGATCGTCGTTACGACATAGATGTTGAGCGCATGGAGAGCTACGCCGCCGCTCAGCACGACGGAATGGATGGCGTTTTCGCCCGACAGCAGAGCGAGCCAGCCGCTGTCGGCTTTTTCAGCGGGTCTGGATGTCTTGTCGAGCATATGTGTGCACCTTTTCCTGTCGCCTCACGACTGCCGGGCAAGTAACGCGCCGTGCATCGTTGCGCGGCCGCGTCGGGCTTGCCCCGTCGGCGCCGATAGAGCACTCCCGTTTCAAATGGAGTTTTGGAGCGGCTCTATCCTATTGTTTTTACGCATTTCCTGACGGAAAAGCGCTTCGCATTTTTCGTGGAAATGTTCTGATTCAGTGGACGACGGCATCACCGAGATGGGTGAGCTTGTCCGGATTGCGAACGATGAAGATGTCGTTGACGTTTCCGTCGCCGTCATAGCCGAAGGAAACGCTGGCGGCGATATCATTTTCGGTCTCGCCCCGGAGCACAATGCCGCGGCCGCCGTTGATATCGGCAACGTCCCAGACATAGTGCGCCCAGTATTCGGTCAGCCGGTCGGCGATGAAGGCAAGCACGGTTTGCTTGCCCGAGAGCACGCCGAGCACCGTCGCCACCTTGCCGCCGCCATCGGCCGTCAGTCGTACGTCGGCGGAAAGCAGGCTCGAAAGGCTGGCAATATTGCCGCCGTGGATCGCCGTGTGGAAAGCCGACAGCAACTCGTCCTGGCGTTCGCGCGGCGTCTGGTGACGGCTCTTCTCCACGCCGATATTGGTCTTGGCGCGCGACACCAGCTTGCGTGCGGCCGCCTCCTGCATGTCGAGCGTTTCAGCCACCTCCTCATAGGGCTGGCCGAAGATTTCATGCAGCAGATAGGCAGCCCTTTCCTTCGGCGTCAGCCGCTCCAGCATCAAGAGGAAGGCGGTGGTCAGCGACGAGGTCAGTGCCAGCTTCTCCTCGGCATTGTCGTCGCTTGCCGTGTGGATCGGCTCCGGCAGCCAGGCACCGACATAGTCGACACGCTTGCGGTGTGCCGCCTTCAAGAGGTCGAGGCAGCGGCGGGTGCAGGCGGTCGTCAGCCAAGCGGCCGGGCTTTCGATCGCCAATTGATCGGCCTCCTGCCACTTCACGAACGTGTCCTGCACCGCGTCTTCCGCGTCCGCGCGCGAACCAAGGATCCGGTAAGCCAGACCGAGAAGGCGGGGACGCGCCTCCTCGAAAATTGCCGTGCTGTTTGCGCCGCCCATCTCAATGCCTCGATATCTGTTTGGTCCGGTCAATGCTGTCCTGGTCGATCGTCTTGCGTCCGCCGGCAAGCGCGCCGAGCCCGTCGGGGATTTTCTGCTCGTAACGGACGGTTTTCATATCGGTCATGATTACAACTCCGTCGATCGTTGCTCATGACCAACTGACGATTGGCTTCCGGCCGCTGTGACGCCGTCTTGAAATTTTTCTCAGATTTTTGGCGGGTAGGCGTGCTCTTTGCCGCGGAAGTCGGTCACGGTGTAGCAACCGCCGCCGTCCGCAGCGATCGATGCCGCGCTGATCACCGTCTTGCCGTGACCGCCGGGAATGTCGAGGATATAGGTCGGCTGGCAGAGGCCAGAGACCCGGCCGCGCAAGGACGCGACGAGTGCCTGGCCCTCCTCGATCGAGAGCCGGAAGTGGCTGGTGCCGGGTGCCAGATCCGGGTGGTGCAGATAGTAGGGCTTGATCCGGGTTTCGACGAAGGCGCGCATCAGTGCGGCAAGCACGTCCGCATCGTCATTGACGCCTTTCAGCAGCACCGACTGGCTGACCATGACGACGCCGGCATCGATCAGCCGGGCCGAGGCGTCGCGCGCTTCCTGTGTCAGTTCACGCGGATGGTTGGCGTGCAGCGCCACATAGGTCGCCTTGCCGCTGGCCTTGAGGGCTGAAACGAGATCGGCGTTGATGCGCTCGGGCTCGACCACCGGTACGCGGGTGTGGAAGCGCACGATCTTGACATGGGCGATCGGCTTCAGCCGCTCCATGATTTCGGTGAGGCGGCGCGGCGAAAGCACCAGCGGGTCGCCACCGGTGAGAATGACCTCCCAGATCTCGTCATGTTCGGCGATATAGGCGATCGCCGCATCGAGTTCGGCGGGTGTCAGCGTACCCAGTCCCTGCGGTCCGACCATTTCGCGGCGAAAGCAGAAGCGGCAATATACCGGGCAGACATGCACGGCCTTCAAAAGCACCCGGTCGGGATAGCGATGCACGATGCCGGCGACCGGGCTGTGCGCCTTGTCGCCGATCGGATCTTCGCGCTCTTCCGGCAGCAGCGTCAGCTCGGCGGCATCGGGTACGAACTGGCGGGCAATCGGATCGTTCGGGTCGTTGCGGTCGATCAGCTTGGCGATAGCAGGACTGATGGCGACCGCGTAGCGCTCGGCGACCTGCGAAACGACGGTTTGCTGTGACGGTTCGATAAGGCCGGCATCAACCAATTCGCCGGCTGTCTTGATCGGCCGGTGAACGTTCATGATGCCGTCTCCGCCACCGGTGCCCAGAGCACCTGGTCGATGCGCGACGCACCGGTCGCCAGCATGACCAGCCGGTCGAAGCCGAGCGCGATGCCGCTCGCCTCGGGCATGATGGCGAGCGCTGCCAGAAAATCCTCGTCGAGCGGATAGGTCTCGCCATAGACGCGGGCCTTCTCCGTCATTTCCATCTCGAAACGACGGCGCTGCTCGGCCGCATCGGTCAGTTCGCCAAAGGCATTGGCGAGTTCGACGCCGCAGGCATAGAGCTCGAAGCGCTCGGCAACGCGGCGGTCGCGCGCGGTCGGCCGGGCAAGGGCTGCTTCAGCGACCGGATATTCATCGAGGATCGTCGCGCGGCCAAAGCCGAGATGCGGTTCGACCTTTTCGACAAGCACGCGGCTGAACAGGTCGGCCCAGTTATCGTCGGCGGCGACCCGCAGCCCGGCCGATACCATCGCGCTAGCAAGCGCGTCCCGGTCCGTTTCTCCGTTGGAGGCGATCGAAGCGAGCAGGTCGATTTTCGCAAAACGCTTGAAGGCTTCGGCCACCGCCAGCCGTTCGGGCTCGGCGAAGGGGTCGCAGGTGCGGCCCTGGAAGGTGAACTGACTGACGCCGGTCGTCTGTGCCGCGAGCGTCAGGATCTCGGCGCAGTCGCGCATCAGCGTCTCGTAGGTCTCACCGGCGCGGTACCATTCGAGCATGGTGAATTCCGGATGGTGCAGCGGCCCACGCTCGCGGTTGCGATAGACATGGGCAAAGCAGGCGATGCGCTTTTCACCGGCAGCGATGAGCTTCTTGCAGGCAAACTCCGGCGAGGTGTGCAGATAGAACGGATCGGCGGAGCCGTCATGGTTGAGCGCCTGGGTGGCAAAGGCGTGCAGATGGGCTTCGTTGCCCGGTGAGACCTGCAGCGTCGCGGTATCGACCTCGATGAAGTCGCGCTCGTCGAAAAACCGGCGCAGCGCCGACTGGATCCGGTTGCGTCCGAGAAGAAACGGGCGCCGGTCGGCATGGACGTGCGGCGTCCACCAGGGTGAGGCATGCGACATGGTCGTTCGATCCAGGCTTTCTTCGCGCCCTAGGCTATCTTCGCGTCAATGCCGGCGCAGGCTGGCTATTTGCACGAAATTAGGGTAGTGGCGGCGCGATATCATAATTTTCGCGTCTTTCGGGGCCGGCTTTCCCGGCGCGCCGTGTCGCGCATACCTCTGTTACAAGGAAGACTAATGGTCAAGGTCATCGCTTCATCTGTCCGCAAGGGCAACGTTCTCGACGTTGACGGCAAGCTCTATGTCGTTCTTACCGCGCAGAACTTCCATCCGGGCAAGGGCACGCCGGTCACCCAGGTCGACATGCGCCGCATTTCCGACGGCGTGAAGGTCTCCGAACGCTACCGCACGACCGAACAGGTCGAGCGCGCCTTCGTCGAAGACCGCGAGCACACCTTCCTTTATGAAGATGGCGAAGGCTTCCACTTCATGAACCCGGAAAGCTACGACCAGCTGGTCATGACCACTGACGACATCGGCGACCTCAAGGCCTACCTGCAGGAAGGCATGGCCTGCATTCTTTCGATCCACGAAGGCCTGGCGATCGCCATCGACCTGCCGCGCCACGTGACGCTCGAAATCACCGAGACCGAGCCGGTCGTCAAGGGCCAGACGGCATCGTCGTCCTACAAGCCGGCTATTCTGTCGAACGGCGTTCGCACGCTCGTGCCGCCGCATATCCAGGCTGGCACCCGCGTCATCATCGCGACCGAAGACGGCTCCTATGTCGAGCGCGCCAAGGACTGACACGCTCAAGCACTGACGATCGAGCGATCGCATCGAACGGGGACGGCAGGTTCAACCTGCCGTCCCCGTTGTCGTTTCTACTGCTGGGCTCCTTCGACCGTTGGTGTTTCAGGGGCAAAACCAGGCAGCAAGTTCAAAGCGTTACAGCGTCCTCGGCGCGTCACCGGATGCGCGACGCCGCAGAGCCCGGAAGCTGTGGCAGAGATCGGATAAGCAACCGCAAATTTAGGGGGAGCATTTCGAAAAACGGGTGCTAGGATGCCGGCGCTACGACGTTTCCGCCATGAGAGGGCCCGCATGTTTCCATTGTCGCATATGATGAAGTCGTTCATTCGCAAGGGTCGCCTGACGGTGATCGACGCTGATGGCAGGAGGCATGTCTTCTCCGGCGAGCCCGGGCCTGAAGTCACCATGCGGCTCACCGACAAGAAGCTCTATCGCAGCCTTGTCTTCAATGCGGAGCTGGCGGCTGGCGAGGCCTACATGGACGGTACCATGCGCTTCGAGGAAGGCTCGACGCTCAAGGATTTCCTGACGCTGTTTTCGATCAACCGGCTCTCGCTCGGCTCCTACCCGATCCAGAAGGTGCTGCGCGCGATAAAGATGCGCTTCCGCAAGCGCCAGCAGGCAAATCCCAAGGGCAAGGCGCAGGAGAACGTCGCCCATCACTACGATCTCGGCAACGACTTCTACAAGTTGTTCCTCGACGAGAACATGCTCTATTCCTGCGCCTATTTCCGCGAGCCGAACGAGAGCCTGGAAAAAGCCCAGCGCAACAAGCTGCGGCTGCTCGCCTCCAAGCTCTGCCTGGAGCCGGGCATGAAGGTGCTCGATATCGGTTCCGGCTGGGGCGATCTGGCGATGTACCTGGCGAAACTCGAAAACGTCGAGGTTCTGGGTGTGACGCTTTCCAAGGAGCAGCAGGCGCTGTCTTCGCAACGCGCACAGGCGGCCGGGCTCGCCGATCGTGTTCGCTTCGAACTGAAAGACTATCGGGATGTGCAGGGACCGTTCGATCGCATCGTTTCGGTCGGCATGTTCGAGCATGTCGGTGTGAATCACTACGACGAGTTTTTCAAGAAACTCAATGCGCTGATGCCGGATGACGGCGTTGCGGTGCTGCATTCGATCGGCCACATGAGCCCGCCCGGCATGGCGAGCGCCTGGCTGCGCAAATACATCTTCCCCGGCGCCTATTCGCCGGCACTTTCGGAGGTCTTCGACGTCGTCGAGCGCAACAGCCTTTGGGTCACCGATCTAGAGTTCCTGCGCGTGCACTATGCCACGACGCTGGCGCATTGGGGGGAGCGGTTCGAGGCAAACCGCGACAAGGTGATCGCGATGTATGACGAGCGCTTTGCCCGCATGTGGGAGTTCTATCTGATCAGTGCCGAAATGATGTTCCGCACCGGCAGCCAGCTGGTCTTCCACATGCAGCTGTCGCGCTCGCGTGACGCAGCACCGATCGTGCGCGATTACATCACCGACCGCCAGCGCGACTTCATGGCCCGCGAGCACGCGCTCGACCTCAACATCTGACCGGCCCCATTTGACCGGCATCGTGCCGGTCAATCTCCGTTCCAGCGCAGCCGCTTGTAGTCGAAGCCGAATTCGAGTGTCGGCTTGACGATCGAGAAGAACGGCGAGAGATCGAAGTCGCGCGGGGTATAGAGCGAATAGTGGCGGATATGCAGGATCTCTTCGCGTGAATAGGTGGAGGCGGCCGACGCGCGCCCAGGCGCGCGCGTGACCTCCGGCAGGATCGGATAGCGGATCTGCTCGAAGGCTTCGGCAATCAGCGTCGAGCAGATCGCCCGCGTCGGATCGCCTGAACCAAGCGCCAGCAGGCGACGACGCCAGCGCACGGGCACCGGCGGTGCCGGCATGAAATAGCGCAGCATATCCAGAATGTTCTTCAGGTCGTATTTCATGCCGAGCCGGGCGATCATGAAGCCGACCAGCGCGGTACGATCGTCGGGCGTCAGCGCCACCGGTCGGCAGATGCGCGTGTTGAACGATGCATATTTCTTCAGCGGCACCGCGACGCAACCTTCGCCGATATTCACCTCGATCAGTTGAGGCCTTTCGATCACCGGCAGGGTCGCCTGGTCGAGCGTCAGCGGCATCTCGTCGCCGACGAAAAATGCCGCGTGCGACCAGGTGGATTGCGTCAGGTATTTGATCGCGGCGGAAACCTTCTGGTTGCCTTCGATCAAGAGGACGTCGCCCGGACGCAGCGTGCGCGCCAGCGTTTCCGGGTCGGATGGCGTGTAGGGTTCGTAGCCAAGGGTCTGCGTCTGCAACCTTGCGGCCATACGGGCGCCGAGCCGGTCCAGAAACGTATCCTTGCTTTCCGAAAGCGGGTAGATGGTCCTCATGGAGGCGATTGCTCCAGCCGCGGGAAGGGGATTCGCATGCGCCTGCATGGTGGCCGAGCCGCGACACTCTGTCGAGTGATTGTCGCGTGATTGCATGGCTTTGACCTTGACGCACATTCCCGGGGTTTCTATTTAGAATTATTCTAAAGAAGGTTTTCAACGATGTTTTCCCGTCTCTTCTCCCGCTCCAAGCGTCCGTTTCTCTCCCTCAACGAACAGGAAATCCTGGCACTGGCGATCTCGTCGGAGGAGGACGATGGACGCATCTATCTCGCCTATGCGGATGCGTTGAGAGAGAAATATCCGCACTCGGCAAAAGTGTTCGAAGAAATGGCGGAGGAGGAGAGCCATCATCGGCAATGGCTGATCGACATGCACGTACAGCGCTTCGGCAACCGGATCCCGCTGATCCGCCGCGAGCATGTCCGCGACTTCCCCGATCGCAAGCCTGAGTGGCTGATCGCCGAAATGCCGATCGAGAAGGCGCGGGCGGAAGCCGAGGCAATGGAGGAGACGGCGCACCGCTTCTATGTCGAGGCGGCGGCGCGCACCCAGGATGCGGCGACGCGCAAGCTGCTGGGCGACCTGGCAATCGCGGAAAAAACGCACGAATCGCTCGCCCGCAGGCTCGGTGAAAAGCACACACCGGACGATGTTCGCGAGGAGGAGGAGCAGACGGCGCGCCGACAGTTCATCCTGACCTACGTTCAGCCGGGGCTGGCTGGGCTGATGGATGGCTCGGTTTCGACGCTCGCACCGATCTTTGCTGCTGCCTTTGCGACACAGGATACCTGGCAGACCTTCCTCGTCGGCCTGTCGGCCTCGGTCGGCGCTGGTATTTCCATGGGCTTCACAGAGGCGGCCCATGATGACGGCAAGCTGTCGGGCCGCGGTTCGCCGATCAAGCGCGGCCTCGCATCGGGCATCATGACCGCGCTCGGCGGTCTAGGGCACGCACTGCCCTATCTCATTCCGCATTTCTGGACGGCGACGATCACGGCCGCAGTCGTCGTCTTCTTCGAGCTTTGGGCAATCGCGTTCATTCAGAACCGCTACATGGAAACGCCGTTCCTGCGCGCCGCATTCCAGGTTGTGCTGGGCGGCGGCCTAGTGCTGGCAGCGGGCATCCTGATCGGTAATGCCTGATCGGGCGTGCAGCGTTTGAAACGAAAAAAGGGCCGGTTTGACCGGCCCTTTTTCGTAAAGCGATGATGCTGCGGTATCAGTTGCCGACCGAGCCGACGACCACTTCCGCGCCGTTGTCGATGGTGACCCAGCGACCGCTGTTGAACGAAGCCTGGCGCTTGAGATAACGGTAGGGCGTCTGGGTCCAGAGCCGCACGCCGTTTTCGAGGTTGTCGAGGACGAAATCCCCCTGGGCGGTGCGCACCGTCAGCACGGCATGGCCCTCGCCATCGGGTTTGCGAACGACAGTGATCAGCAGTTCGCTGGGGGAAAAGCCCTTGCGCATCAGACGCTTGCGCTTTTCGAGAACGAAGTCCTCGCAATCGCCGGCGTCCTGCGGGTAGGACCAGACTTCATCCCTGCCGAAGAGTTCCTGATCGGTCACCGGCGTGATTTCGCGGTTCACGGCAGCGTTGACCTGACGGATCGTCGCCCAGCCGCGCTCGGTGACACGCGGCGCCACGCTCGTCTTCGATTTGACGCTGCATTCGCCCTTGTGCTTCTGACAGAACTCGTAATGTCCGATCGGCTGCGAGGTAACCGAGCCGGTCTGCATCCAAGGAGAGGATCCCGCCTGTGCGGGAATTGCCGTGTTCGCTGAAATGAAAAGTGCGCAAAACGCCGCGATACTTCCCTTAACCCCGGTCCAAGACGCCATACAAATCCCCTGCGTGACGCGGTATGCCGGGCTCTTCCTGTCCGGACGTATTCGCGCAATCCTGAGTTGAGGGCAGCTTGTTCAGGTCTTCCGCCTCACGCTGCTCTAATCGTTAATAAAGAGTTAATAGCGTTGGGGTCGGAGAGTCAATCTACTGATTCGGCCATTGGACTTTATGGTTAAAGCCGTTGCCGAAACGCAGCGCAAAGCCCTGCGCAGCAGGCGGTCTGCGGCGCATGGACGCGGAAATTGGGGGTAGAAAGGGCGTCGAGCGCCGGCCTATCGGCTTAAGCCGAAGGCAGCATGTTTCCGATCGCCTGTTTCATTTTAGCAATGTCTTCCTCGCGCGAAAGACGGTGGTCGCCGTCACGGATGAGCGTCATGACGACGTCGTCGGCCGGAAGGTGCTCCATCAGTTTCAGCGCGTGCGTGTAGGGCACATCCGGGTCGCGCATGCCCTGCAGGATGTGAACCGGGCAGCCGGTGGTGATGGTGCCGACGAGCACGCGGTTGTCGCGGCCGTCCTCGATCAGGGCGCGCGTATAGATGTTGGGCTCGGGGCTGTATTCGGACGGTTCCTCGAAATAGCCGCGCTCGGCAAGCGAGTGCCGCTCGATCTCCGTCAGGTTTGGTTCGATGAGTTCGGCGGTAAAGTCGGGAGCAGGCGCGATCAGTACCAACCCGGCGATGCGTTCGCTGAGGCCGCGCTGGCGTAGTTCCTGGATCAGCCTCATCGCGATCCAGCCGCCCATCGATGAGCCGATCAGGATCAGGCGCTGCCCGGGGGCGGCATGTTCGACGACGGCAAGGCTTTCTTCCAGCCAACGCGAGATCGTGCCGTCCTTGAAGGCGCCGCCGGAGGCGCCGTGGCCGGAATAGTCGAAGCGGATGCAGTCGGTTGCCCTGTCTCTCGCAAGCTGCTCGACCTCGACCGCCTTCGTCCCGGTCATGTCGGAGCGGTAGCCGCCAAGCCACACAAGCGTCGGCCGATCGGAGCGCTTTTGTGCCCGCAGGATCCGCATGGCGATGCGGCGACGGGCGGCATCCTTGCCAACCTCGATGAAGGTTGTTTCGGTTTCGGCTGGCGTCGTTTGCATCTCAATTCTCTCCAAATGCCCGGATTGGCGGCGAATTTCTTTCTAAAACAGATTCGTCTTGGCTTCGACAGGTGGTGATTTTCCCTGCGAGCCATGCTATTGACTCTCCCGTCGCAATTCACACATTGCCGTCGGCGGCAGATTGAAGCATTTCGGCCAAGGCCGCGCCGACTAATAATTGAACCGCATTTTCGGAAACAGCTCGAGGAGAGTACGACCATTCGCAGACCGTTCAAAACGGACGCCCCCGTCAAGGAGGGACCGCGCTCAAACAAGGAAATCCGGGTGCCCCGGGTTCAGCTTATCGATGCCGAAGGCCAGAATATCGGTGCCATCCCGATCGACCAGGCGCTCCGCATGGCGGAAGAGGCCGGTCTTGATCTGGTAGAGATCGCACCGAACTCCGAGCCGCCGGTGTGCAAGATCCTCGATCTCGGCAAGCTGAAATACGCCAACCAGAAGAAGGCGGCCGAAGCGCGCAAGAAGCAGAAGATCGTCGAGATCAAAGAGATCAAGATGCGTCCCAACATCGACACGCATGATTATGAAGTGAAGATGCGGGCGATGAATCGCTTCTTCGAAGAGGGCGACAAGGTCAAGGTGACCCTGAAGTTCCGCGGTCGCGAAATGGCGCACCAGGAACTCGGCATGAAGCTCCTGCTTCAGGTCAAGGATGACACCCAGACGATCGCCAAGGTGGAGGCCGAGCCGAAGCTCGAAGGCCGCCAGATGATGATGGTCCTCGCTCCGCGTTGACCGAGGTGTCCGGGCGCAATGTCCGGAAACTGGATCAGGTAGGAAGCCGCCCGAAGGGCGGCTTTTTGCGTTTGAGGGTCCTTGCCATCAGCGCCGATATCGCCGATGCCTATGGCGCGAAGTTGATCCTCGGGCAGTCGCCGCTCGGCGGACTGGAGGCGGTGCTCGCCTTCGAAACGGCCGGCAGGCGCAAGCGTCGGCGCGATCCGGTTTGACGTTGTATGTCGCTTCTATGACGCTTCGTCGATTCCGCAGTTGCGCTTTCGGGGAGGTCCGGGTATAAGCGCCCGTCCGAACGGTCCGGCAGGGCATGCCGTGGCCGTTCTTAACGCTGGAAATGGACCTCGTCTGTCCGTTTCGAATTCTTAAGAAAAATGGAGTAGCAAAATGCCCAAGATGAAGACGAAATCGTCTGCCAAGAAGCGGTTCAAGATCACCGCTACCGGCAAGGTTCGTGCAGCAGCTGCTGGCAAGCGCCACGGCATGATCAAGCGTTCCAACAAGTTCATCCGCGACGCACGTGGAACCATGGTTCTCGCGGAGCCCGATGGCAAGAAGGTCATCAAGAACTACCTGCCCAACGGTCTCTAAGACTTTCAGGCATTTTGGACACGTTAAGGAGATCATGACATGGCACGTGTAAAACGCGGCGTAACCGCTCACGCCAAGCACAAGAAGACACTCAAGGCAGCCAAGGGCTTCTACGGCCGCCGCAAGAACACCATCCGCGCTGCAAAGGCTGCGGTTGATCGTTCGAAGCAGTTCGCTTACCGCGACCGCAAGGTCAACAAGCGCAACTTCCGCGCTCTCTGGATCCAGCGCATCAACGCTGCCGTCCGCGAATTCGGCCTGACCTACGGCCGCTTCATCGACGGCCTGAACAAGGCTGGCATCGAAGTCGACCGCAAGGTTCTGTCCGACATGGCTATCCATGAGCCGGCAGCATTCGGCGCCCTCGTCGAAGCTTCCAAGAAGGCACTTGCCTACCTCAAGGAAGCCGGTACGACCAACGAGTTTGAAAGCGCTGTTCGTTAAGCCAGCGTTTTCCCAAAACCGTTCTTGATTTTTGTTGGGAAACCCGCGCTGGCAGGGCTAGTGCGGGTTTTTCTTATTTGGCGGGACGAAAGTGTACGACGATCGAAAGGGGCCGCTTGCGGTTCGCGAGCTTGACGACGAGGACATGGCGGCTCTGCTGGCAGCACTTGCCGGCGGATCATCCCGTGTCGAACGACGCCAGCCTAGGGATCGTATGGTCTGGATCAAGCGTGACCGGCGCGTTGGCCCGCGTCTCGGACTGCTCTTCCTGCAGATCGCAAGCCGCGCGCTGAAGCCAGAAACGCCGGACCGGGCTTTTGCCGCCTGGAAGCTTGCGGCGCCAGCGGAAGCCGCCGTCGCTCCCTCAGAGATCAAACCGCTCTTTACGCGATTGTTGCCGCAGGCGCGCTTCTTCCTGCGCATCCAGAACGGTCATGACCCCGTGCGCCTCGTGGCGGCGACGGACTCACTGGCGACGCAATCACAATCCTGAAGACAACAACCGATATAGACCGAACCCATTCCCGCATCGAGGCAGGACAGAATGAGCGAACTGGAAACACTGGAACGGACACTGCTGGCGGACATCGATGCCGCCGGCGACGAAGGATCGATCGAGGCGGTGCGCGTCGGCGCGCTCGGCAAGAAGGGCTCGATCTCCGAGCTACTGAAGACGCTCGGCACGATGACGCCGGAAGAGCGCCAGACCCGTGGCGCCCAGATCAACGCGCTGAAGACCACGGTTGCAGAAGCGATCACCGCCCGCAAGTCGGCGTTGAAGGACCAGGCGATCGCCGAGCGTCTGGCCCGCGAAACCGTCGATATCAGCCTGCCGGTGCGCTCGTCCCCGGCCGAACGTGGCCGTATCCATCCGATCAGCCAGATCGTCGACGAGATCACCGCGATCTTCGGCGACATGGGTTTCTCGATCGCCGAAGGTCCTGACATCGAGACCGACTACTACAACTTCACGGCGCTGAACTTCCCGGAAGGCCACCCGGCCCGCGAGATGCACGACACCTTCTTCTTCAATGAAGATGACAAGGGCGAGCGCAAGGTGCTGCGCACGCATACCTCGCCGGTGCAGATACGCACGATGGAGGCGCAGGACCCGCCGATCCGCATCATCATCCCCGGCAAGACCTATCGCCAGGATTCCGACGCCACCCACTCGCCGATGTTCCATCAGGTCGAGGGCCTGGTCGTCGACAAGTCCGCGAACGTCGCCAACATGCGCTGGGTGCTGGAAGAATTCTGCAAGGCCTTCTTCGAGGTCGATCAGGTCACGATGCGTTTCCGCCCGTCGTTCTTCCCGTTCACCGAACCGTCCTTCGAGGTCGACATCCAGTGCGACCGCTCCGGCCCGATCGTCAAGTTCGGCGAGGGCACCGACTGGATGGAGATCCTCGGCTGCGGCATGGTCCACCCGAACGTGCTCAGATCCGGCGGGCTCGATCCGGACGAGTATCAGGGCTTTGCCTGGGGCATGGGTCTCGACCGCATCGCCATGCTGAAATACGGCATGCCGGACCTGCGTGACTTCTTCAACGCCGATGTCCGCTGGATGAACCATTACGGCTTCCGCCCGCTCGACATGCCGACATTGTTCGGCGGCCTCTCGGCCTGATCGCGCTGAAAATTGGAGCATTTCCAGGAAAAGTGCGAAGCGGTTTTCCGCCAGGAAATGTGTAAAAACAAAGGGATAGAGTGTTTCTGCAACCCGGTTTAAGCCGGAAACGCTCGAGGACACAGGTGAAATCATGAAATTCACGCTTTCCTGGCTCAAGGACCACCTTGATACCGACGCTTCGCTGGACGAGATCTGTGCGCGCTTGACGATGATCGGGCTTGAAGTCGAGGATGTCGACGACAAGGCCGCCTTCAAGCCGTTCGTCATCGCCAAGGTCGTTTCCGCCGAGCAGCATCCGAATGCCGACAAGCTTCGGGTCCTGATGGTCGATACCGGCACAGGCGCACCGGTTCAGGTCGTCTGCGGCGCGCCGAACGCCCGCGCCGGCCTCGTCGGCGCCTTCGCCGCATCGGGCACCTACGTGCCGGGCATCGACGTCACGCTCTCCGTCGGCAACATTCGCGGCGTCGAAAGCCACGGCATGATGTGTTCGGAAAAGGAACTCGAGATCTCCGACGACCACAACGGCATCATCGACCTGCCGGATGATGCGCCTGTTGGCACGAGCTATGCGGCCTATGCCAGCCTCGACGATCCGATGATCGAGATCAACCTGACGCCGAACCGCCCGGATTGCACCAGCGTTTACGGCATCGCCCGCGACCTCGCAGCCTCTGGCCTCGGTACGCTGAAGGCCCGCGCGGCACCCGCCTTTGCGGTCGAAGGCGAGACCCCGGTCAAGCTGACGATCGACCTTGGCGAAGATCGTCACCTTTGCCCAGGCTTCGGCCTGCGGCTCGTGCGCGGCGTCAAGAACGGCCCGTCGCCGAAATGGATGCAGCAGCGGCTGCTGTCGATCGGTCTTCGTCCGATTAACGCGCTGGTCGACATCACCAACTACATGACCTTCGACCAGGGCCGGCCGATGCACGTCTTCGACGCGGCCAAGGTTACGGGCAACCTGACTGTGCGCCGCGCCAAGGAAGGCGAAACCGTGCTTGCGCTCGACCAGCGCGAATACAAGCTCGGCCCGAACAACGTCGTCATATCAGACGAAAAGGCCATCGAGTCGATCGGCGGTATCATGGGCGGCGAACACTCCGGCTGCGATGAGAACACCACAGACGTGCTGATCGAATCGGCGCTCTGGGACCCGATGAACATCGCCAAGTCCGGCCGCACGCTCGGTATCATCACCGACGCGCGCTACCGCTTCGAGCGTGGTGTCGATCCGGAATACATGGTGCCCGGTCTCGAGCGCACCACCGAACTGGTCCTCGAGCTTTGCGGCGGCAAGCCGGCCAAGGCAGAAGTCGTCGGCTATGCCGGCTATAGCCCGAAGATCGTCGATTTCCCGATGTCCGAGGTCAAGCGCCTGACGGGGCTCGAGGTTTCCTCGGAAGAGAGCGTCACGATCCTGAAGAAGCTTGGCTTCGGCGTCCAGGGCTCGGGCGAGCGCGTCAACGTTTCGGTGCCGTCCTGGCGCCCGGATGTCGACGGCAAGGCCGATCTCGTCGAAGAGGTCATGCGCATCCACGGCGTCGACAACATTGTTGCAGCACCCTTGCCGAGCCATGGCACCGTCAATGGCAAGATCCTGACGACGCTGCAGATCCGCACCCGCCTTGCCAAGCGCGCGTTGGCGAGCCGCGGCATGCTGGAGGCCGTCACCTGGTCGTTCATTTCCGAAGACCAGGCGAAGCTCTTCGGCGGCGGTCAGCCGGCGCTGAAGCTTGCCAACCCGATCGCGGCCGATATGTCGGACATGCGCCCGTCGCTGTTGCCGGGTCTCCTGTCGGCGGCACAGCGCAATGCCGACAAGGGCTTTGGCGACGTTGCGCTCTTCGAAGTCTCCGGCACCTATGAAGGCGATGGCCCGGATCAGCAGCGCCGCGTTGCCGGTGGCGTACGCCGTGGCACCGCATCGCTCAACGGCGCCGGTCGTCTCTGGTCGAATGCTGCCAAGGGCGGCGGCAAGCCGGTCGACGTCTTCGACGCCAAGGCCGATGCGATCGCGGTCTTGGAAGCCTGCGGCGTGCCGATGGGCAATGTCCAGTTCGAAGCCGGCGGTCCCGCCTGGTATCATCCCGGCCGTTCCGGCACGATCAAGCTCGGTCCGAAGATCGTGCTTGGCTCCTTCGGTGAATTCCACCCGAAGACGCTTGAGGCGCTCGATGTCTCCGGTGCACTCTGCGGCTTCGAAATCTATGTCGACGCCATGCCGGAACCGAAGAAGAAGGCGACCCGCACCAAGCCGGCACTTGATCTTTCGCCGTTCCAGGCGGTCAAGCGCGACTTCGCCTTCGTCGTCGACAAGGGCGTCGAGGCAGGTGCCATCCTGCGTGCAGCCTCCGGCGCCGACCGCAAGCTGGTGACCGGCGTCAGCGTCTTCGACGTGTTCGAGGGAGCGTCCCTTGGCGAAGGCAAGAAGTCGATCGCCATCGAAGTGACGATCCAGCCGGTCGAGCGCACGCTGACCGACGAGGACTTCGAGGCTTTGACGGCCAAGATCGTCGCCAACGTCACCAAGACGACAGGCGGCGTGTTGCGCGCCTGAAGGCCGTTCGGTTTATAACCATGGCAAAGGCCGCTGCTTGCAGCGGCCTTTGCCATGCGGCTAACCAATGCGTTGCATCAGCTCGATCCGGTTGCCGAAGGGATCGCTGACGTAACACCTGGCATATCCGGCAAGTGGCGCGTCACGCGTGATCGACACGCCGGAGGCTTCGAGTCGCAAAAGGAGCAGGGCAAGGTCGTCGACAAGGAAGGCGGGATGAGCCTTGCGCGCAGGCGAGAAAGCCGGGTCGATACCGAGGTGAATTCTTGCCTCTCCTCGCTCGAACCAACAGCCACCACGTCCGGCAAGGTTCAATGGTTTCTGCACCTCGGTTAGGCCGAGCAGCCCTTCATAGAAACCCCGTGCTACATCCTCCATCCCGGCAGGCATGGCCAGCTGGACATGGTCGAGCGCCATGATTTGACCTATGGCCTCGAGGCTCCCGCTTGATCCCGCCATCAGGCGTGAAGGTGGTAGATCTTGTTGACGATCACCCAGCGCCCGTCGATCTTGACCAGCGACAGATAATCGGAAAAGCGTTCGCCGGCGAAGCTGTCGATCACCTTCACCGTTGCCGCATCGCCGGTAATGTCGGTCATCTCCACATCCATCTCCGGCTGGCTCCCGGGCGGCGCGGCCCCCTGGTCCAGAACCGCCTTGATGAAGCCGTCGCGCGTCATCCATTCGAGCGCGCCTCTGTAGTTGCCGATGATCGCCGCGTCTGGGTGAAACGCCTTGCGCAACGCACCTTCGTTGGCAAAGGCCATGCCGTCCACATAGAGATGCACCACCGCGCTGATCGCCTGCTCGTCGGACATTCCCGATCCTCCGAAATTGTTGGTCACGACAGGAAAGGTAGTGCATCCGGCTGAAAATTCGATGGGTGAATGCCCCGCCTCGGCAAGGAGGCGGGGCATGCGCGTTCAACGATTGGTGAGCGCCAGCGATGCTTCCGTATAGCGCTTGCCAGCAACGAGCGCCGGCGACAGCGCATCGCCGAGCCGGGCAAGTTCGTCAGCGCTCAGCACGATATCGGCCGCGGCCGCATTCTGCTCCAGGTGGTGGAGCTTGCGCGCGCCGGGGATGGGCACGATGAAGTCGCCCTGATTGATCACCCAGGCGAGCGCCAACTGGGCGGCGGTTACGCCTTTTTCGCGCGCGAGCGCTTCCAGCGTTTCGACAAGGGCGGCGTTGGCGCCGAGGTTTTCCGCCTGGAAGCGCGGCAACGAGCGACGGAAATCGTCCGCTGCAAGATCGTCAGCCTTGCGGATCGTGCCCGTCAGCATGCCGCGCCCAAGCGGGCTATAGGGCACGAAGCCGATGCCGAGGTCGCGGCAGGTCGCCAGCACGTCCTCTTCCGGGTCTCGCGACCAAAGCGAATATTCGCTCTGGACCGCCGCGATCGGATGCACCTTGTGGGCACGTCGGATCGTTTCGGAACTTGCCTCGGAAAGCCCGAGCGTGCGCACCTTGCCCTGGCGCACCAGATCGGCCATGGCGCCGACGGTTTCCTCGATCGGAACCCCGGGATCGACGCGGTGCTGGTAGTAGAGGTCGATCACATCGATCCCAAGCCTCTTCAGCGAGGCGTCAGCCACGGCCCTTGCGTTTTCCGGTCGACCGTCGATGCCTTTGATCGCCTCGGCCGCTGGTTTGCCGGGCTCTATGCGGAAGCCGAATTTAGTCGCGATCGTGACCTTGTCGCGTAGCGGCTTCAACGCCCGGCCGACAAGCTTTTCATTCTCGTAAGGGCCATAGACTTCGGCCGTGTCGAAGAAGGTGACGCCGAGGTCGACGGCGCGCTGCAGCGTGCGGATCGATTCCGCCTCGTCGGCGCCGCCATAGGCAAAGCTCATGCCCATGCAGCCAAGACCAATGGCGGAGACGGTCAGTTCATTCCCGAGTTTGCGGGTCTTCATGTCATGTCCTTTCGGGGTAGGGGCGACCATGCAGGCGCGCCAGGGTGGCCCGCGAACGCATCGAAACGCCCGGTATTCGTCGGCGCTTGGCCAGTCGGCTCCAAGCGGCGTCCTGCATGCCGCTCTTCCCGGTGCCGTCTGGCTACGACGATGATCAAAGGATAGGGCCGCAGCATGCGGTTGAAAATCTCTGTCAACTCTCACGGGCTGTTCTATTATTTAGATCAATGAACAGGACCCAGCTTTCCCAACTCGCCGTCCTTGCCGCGGTTGCCGCCCATGGCAGCTTCCGTGGTGCCGCCCGCGAGCTTGCCATCGCACCATCGGCCGTCAGCCACGCGGTCGGCAGCCTTGAAGCGAGCCTTGGTGTGCGGCTTTTATCGCGCACCACCCGCAGCGTCGCGCCGACCGAGGAGGGGCGGCGCCTCCTTGAACGACTGGCACCGGCGCTCGACGAGATCGCCCACGCGCTGGAGGCTGCCACGGACACGCGCGACCGTCCGGCCGGCAATCTGCGCATCACGGCGCCGCGATTTGCCGCCGATCTTATCCTGGCGCCCCGGCTTGGTGCCTTTCTCAACCGCTACCCGGAGATCGTGCTGGAAATCGCCAACGAGGATGGTTTCACCGACATCGTCGAACAAGGCTACGACGCCGGCATCCGACTCGGCGAAAGCCTCGAAGCCGATATGATCGCCGTCAAGGTCGGGCCGGAGCTGGAAAGTGCGGTTGTTGCATCGCCCGATTATTTCGAGCGTTTCGGCCGCCCCTTTCATCCGAGCGATCTCGCCGGCCACCGCTGCATCCGGCGACGCTTTTCCAATGGCACGCTCTATCGCTGGGAGTTCGAGAGGCACGGCGAGGAATTGACGGTTTCCGTCGAGGGGCCGTTAATCCTTGGGGAAGACCGGCCGATTATCAAGGCGGCGATGGGTGGAGCAGGGCTTGCCTATCTCTTCCTCTCGCGGGTGGAAACGCCAATCGCCGAAGGGCGGTTGATCCGCGTGCTCGAGGATTGGTGCGCGCCCTATGCCGGCCCGTTTCTCTACTATCCGAGCCGGCGCCAGATGCGCCCGGCCCTTCGCGCCTTCATCGATTTCTTCAAGCATGCGAGCTAGGCCGGTTGATGGCCCTCATCAACGGCTATCGGCGTTTGCATCGGACTTGCAATCGCCGGTCGGCCGGGCAAAGTCGCGCTGACGCGGTGTGTCACGAGGGGAAGCGCAGTGAAGAAACCGCATTGGAAGATCTCGGGCGCGTGCGGCTGTCGAAAAACTTCTTCTTGCGCGAGTTCCTGCATTCGGAGATCGCCGATTTTCATCGTATCCCGAATATACCCGATGATCCCGAGCTGGCGATCGAGGCCGGGCGGCGGTTGTGCGAGGAGCTACTGGAACCGCTGGAAGCGACCTTCGGCCGTTTGACCATTCGCTCCGGATACCGAAACCGCGCGGTCAACGGTTTTGGCAATGCCCGCGGTCTCAACTGCTCGAGCAATGCGGCGTCGGCGGCCGATCACATCTGGGACATGCGCGATGCGGACGGCTGCATCGGCGCATCCGCCTGCATCGTCATTCCCTGGGTCTGGGACCGTCGCCACGAGCTCGGCGGCTGGCAGTCGATCGCCTGGTGGATCCACGACCATCTGCCCTATTCATCGCTCTGTTTCTTTCCGAAACTCTGGGCGTTCAATATCCAATGGCACGAGCGGCCGGCGCGCCGGATCCGAAGCTTCGCCGAGCCGCGCGGGATGCTGACCAAGCCCGGCATGGCGAACCAGCACGGCAGCCATCATGCGTTCTACGCACTCTTGCCCGAGCCGGTGAACGTGCCGAAAGTCAACTTGTAGCGCACGTGGTCGTCGGTTGCCGAGTAGCGGTCGTAGAGACGGCGCGCCACGGCATTGTCGCGTTCGGTATACCAATAGAGCCGGTCCCAGTCCGACGCCTGGCAGAGCGCGATCAGGTCGTCGATCATGGCGCGGGCGACGCCTTGGCCGCGCGCTGATGGATCAACGTAGAGATCCTCGATGTAGCAGATGGGGTGTCGGAAGAAGGTCGCGAGCTGTTCCTGGCAGATCACGAAACCGACCGGTTCGCCATCGAGGATCGCCAGCCGGGCAAAGAGCGGTGCAGCGGGATCGATGAGGCGGCTCCAGGTCAGACTGACGATGTCCTCCGCCAGCTCAATGCCGGAAAAGGCGACATAGCCGGCCCACAGGCGGCGCCAATGCGTTTCGTCGCTGGCGGTCGCCGCCCGTATGCTCAATGCCATCGTCCTTGCCTTGCTCCTGCTATTCGCTGACGTCGTTGAGCTGTCGAATTGCCTCGTCGCTCAAGGTCAGCTGGGTCGAACGGATGAGGCTCGTCAACTGGTCGAGATTGGTGGCGCTGGCGATGGGAGCGGTGATGCCCTTGCGGTTTCGCACCCAAGCGAGCGCAATCTCGGCCTGCGTTGCTCCGGTCTCTTCAGCGATTTCGTCGAGCACGCCGAGGATGCGCATGCCGCGGCCGTCGAGATATTTTTCGACGCCCGAGCCGCGCGCCGACCCTTCAAGGTCCTTGTGCGTGCGGTATTTGCCCGAGAGGAAGCCGCGCGCCAGGCCGAAATAACTGATGACGCCGATCTCTTCGCTGACGCAAAGATCGCGCAACGGCCCGTCGAAACTGTCGCGATCGTAGAGATTGTATTCCGGCTGCAGCACCGCATAGCGCGGCAGGCCGCCATTGGCGCTGACATCGAGCGCTTCGCGCAGCTGCAGCGAGTTCAGGTTCGAGGCGCCGACGGCGCGCACCTTGCCCTCAGACAAAAGCTGGTCATAGGCGGCAAGTGTTTCTTCGTAAGGCGTTTCGGGGTCTGGCCAGTGCGAGAGGTAAAGGTCGATATAATCAGTCTGCAGCCGCTTCAGTGAATCCTCGACCGCCTGCAGGACCCAGCGGCGTGACAGGCCCTTGCGGTCCGGCCCAAGCTCGGAACCGACCTTGGTAACGATCACAGCCTTGTCGCGGCTGTGGCCGGACTGTTTCAGCCATTTGCCGATGATCGTCTCGGATTCGCCGCCCTGGTTTCCTGGTGCCCAGGACGAGTAGACGTCAGCGGTGTCGATGGCATTAAGGCCGGCATCGAAGAAGGCGTCGAGCAGGGCGAAGGACGTCTTTTCGTCAGCTGTCCAGCCGAAGACATTGCCGCCGAAGACAAGCGGCGCGATTGAAAGGTTAGTGCGGCCAAGTCTGCGTTTTTCCATGGTTTCGCTCCATTGGACTGGATGAAAGCAAGTGCGCGATCGGGAGGATGCCGGCACGAACATAAGGCAAGCGAACAAAGCTTGTCACCTGCCGCCGGTCTTTTTTATCGGTCGTCGCCGCTTGATAGGTACGCACCTCGCCGCTACGGCGCCGCGCGTCATATGACGCGCTAAAGGCGCTGTAACGCTTTAAACTGCTGCATGATTTTCTCCTTAAATCGATTCCGGTTTAAGGAATCATGCAGTAGTCTCAGCCGCCAAATCAGGGAGCCCCGCTATGTTTCGTTTCGGAATTCTGTCCACGGCCAAGATCGGCCGCGATCTCGTCGTGCCCGCCATTCAGGACGCCGAGAACTGCGTCGTTTCGGCAGTCGCCAGCCGCGACCTCGCAAAGGCGCGCGCCATGGCCGACCGCTTTTCCGCGCCGCACGCCTTCGGATCCTATGAGGAGATGCTCGCCTCCGACACGATCGATGCGGTCTATATCCCGCTGCCGACCTCGCAGCACGTGGAGTGGACGATCAAGGCTGCCAATGCCGGCAAACATGTGCTCTGCGAAAAGCCGATTGCGCTGCGGGCATCCGAGATCGATGCATTGATCGCGGCGCGCGATCGCAACAAGGTGCTGATCGCCGAAGCCTTCATGGTCACCTACAGCCCCGTCTGGCGCAAGGCCCGCTCGCTGCTTGCCGAAGGGGCTATCGGCCGACTTCGACACGTGCAGGGTGCCTTCACCTATTTCAACCGCGACCCCGGCAACATGCGCAACATTCCGGCACTCGGTGGCGGCGGCCTGCCGGATATCGGCGTCTACCCGACGATCACCACGCGCTTCGTGACGGCCAAGGAGCCGGTGCGCGTGCAGGCAAGCACTGATCGCGACCCGGAATTCGGCACCGACATCTATTCGAGCGTGCGCGCCGACTTCGGTGATTTCGAACTGAGCTTCTATATCTCCACGCAGCTTGCCGCCCGCCAGGTCATGGTCTTCCACGGCGACAAGGGTTTCATCGAGGTGAAATCGCCGTTCAATGCCGACCGCTACGGGCGCGAGGAAGTGGAGCTCACCAACCAGAACCACGCCCAGTCGCAGCTCTTCCGCTTCCAGGATGCACGCCAGTACAAGCTGCAGGCGGAAGCGTTTGCGCGCGCTGCAAAGGGCGAAGCCGAGGAAGTGGTCACGCTCGAAAACTCGCGGCTCAACCAGAAGCTCATCGATGCGATCTACCGCGCCAGCGACAAGGACGGCTGGGAAAAGATCTGAGCCGGCTAATGAAAGAAAAAGCCCGCCGGCGCGAGCCGGCGGGCATTTCTCGTTGTTGTCGGATCAGGCCAGCGCCGCGCGCTCCCTGGCGAAGCCCTTCACCTTGAAGAACAGGAAGTCGCCGACGCCGATCAGGCCGACGATCAAGAACCCGACGCCGATGGGCGTCAGCGAGTTATAGGCGGTTGCAAGCAGTGCAAGGCTTGCGATCTGCCACAGGACGTCGCCGCCGATACTGACGCGGGCGGCAGCCGAAACCGGCCCACCGTTGCGGGCGGCCGAGAGATGGAAAATCCCCCAGGCCAGAAGCCCGACGCCAAGCAGCTTTATCATCAGCGGGGTGGCGACAGGGCTGATGAGAGCGGCGAGCGGGGCCGCACCGAGGATGAGGACCGCGCCGGTGAGGAGCGAAAATGCGCCATCGGCGAGGAAGGTCTTGTTGAGCAGGCTGCGGTTGGAAAGGTTCAACATTTTCGGCTCCATTCGTTTGTCGATATCCGGATGTTGCCGCCTCCCGGTCATGAAACCAATTACCTCGCAGGTAGTGGATTTTGCGCAGCGCCTGCGCCAATCTGCCGGCACAACGGAGATCGGCATCGATGGAATTCGGCAATCACCTGAAGGAATGGCGTGGGCACCGCCGCATGAGCCAGCTTGACCTGGCGGTGGCTGCCGGCATCTCGACGCGGCACCTTTCCTTCCTCGAAACCGGCCGATCGAAGCCATCGGAAGGCATGATCCTGCGTCTGGCCTCGGTGCTCGACATTCCTGCGCGCGACCAGGGCACGCTGTTTTCAGCCGCCGGATATCGTCCGCGCATGACGACGCGCCCTGCGTCGGGGCTCGATGCCATGCCCGCCGCCGTGGCCAATGCCATCCGGCTCATCCTTGCTCGCCACGATCCCTATCCGGGCCTGGTGCTCGATCATGAATACACGCTCCTGATCGTCAATCCGGCGCTGGCGGCGCTCGCCGTTTCGGCCGACGTGCCTTTCAATCCCGGCCAGAACTTTCTCGATGCTTTTCTCTCGTCGGAAAATGTCCGCGCCCTCGTCGTCAATTGGGAGGCTGCGGCCGCCGATCTGGTCCAGCGCGTTCGCACCGAAGCCTGGCTGCAGGGGCCGAGGAGTCGCCTTGGCAAGAGGCTGGAGAAACTGGCGGCCGATCCCGCCGTCAAGCGCGCGGTCGAAAACTATCCGGATACCGACCGGCTACCGGTTCTGCCTGTCGAGTTGCGCGTCGGGCCGGTTACGTTGAGCTTCATCACCACGCTGCAGACCTTCGGCTCGACCCAGGACGCCCTAGACTAAATGTTCGCCTTGGGACCGGGTGACCCGTCTCACAATATGCAGGTATCGAGGGTTGCGTGAGTTATCCTCGCACAGAGCCTCATGCATAGGAGACGGGCCGTGGCAGACACTATCACATATGTCGGATTGGACGTTCACAAAGAAACGATTTCGGTCGCGCTCGCTGATGGCGGCAAACGTGGGGACGTGCGCGCGTTTGGCCAGATCGTAAACACGCCAACGGCCTTGGCCCGTATGCTGGCGAAGCTTTCACAGCCAGGGCGGACGCTGAAGTTTTGCTACGAAGCAGGACCCTGCGGCTATGGCATTCAGCGCCAACTGTCTGCCGCAGGTCATGACTGCGTGGTTGTCGCCCCCTCTTTGATCCCGCGAAAGCCGGGCGATCGCATCAAGACAGACCGTCGAGATGCCAACAATCTGGCAAGGCTTCATCGCGCTGGTGAACTGAGCGCCGTCTGGATCCCCGATCCCGCCCATGAGGCGATGCGCGATCTGGTGCGGGCACGCCTGGCTGCCGTGCGCAGCCTGCGACAGGCGCGCCAGCAGCTCAGTGGATTCCTCCTGCGCCATGGCTGCCATTATGGCCGTCCAGCCTGGACGCAGATGCACCGCCGTTGGCTGGCAGGCCTCCGCTTCGCGCAACCGGCCCACTACATTGTGCTTGAGGATCATATCGCGACGATCGAGGCTGCTACGGACCGGCGGGATCGGCTGACGAAGCAAATCGAGATCATGTTGGGCGATTGGTCATTGGCCCCGGTCGTCCATGCATTGCAATCGCTGCGTGGCATGGCTCTGGTGACCGCAGCAACGATGATTGCCGAATTGGGCGATCTCAGCCGCTTCACAAACCCACGCCAATTGATGGCGTATCTTGGACTGGTGCCATCGGAGCATTCGAGCGGCGCAACCCGACGCCAGGGTGGCATTACGAAAGCGGGGAACGGAACCGCACGCCGCATGTTGATCGAGGCGGCCTGGAGCTACCGGTTTCCAGCAAGGGTGAGCCGCGAGCAATTGCTGCGCCAGGAGCAGCTTCCAAAAACGATCCGCGATACGGCGTGGAAAGCGCAGGTGCGGCTGTGCGGCCGCTATCGCAAGCTCACGAAGGCCGGAAAGCCAGCCACGACCGTGACCACAGCGATTGCGCGCGAACTGTCGGGCTTCGTCTGGTCGATTGCATGTCAGGTCGCGCGCCCGTTGAACACCGCCAAAGTCTAGATCAGCGAGGAGGAGAAGAGCCGATCAGAAAGCCATGTGCACCTGGGCAAGGCTGGGGGCACGGTCACGGCAGGAGAACCCTCGTTTCCACTATCAGCCGGTTTAATTCCGACGCTGCCAACTAGACTGAGGACGCTCCGCGACGCATCAGGTCCGGCGGTAACCAACCCGCGCATCAGAGCATGATCAACCGTCGTTCATTGACCGTGCCTCCTGCTTTCCCCAGGACGCACTCATACGAAACACGACGTCCGAGAACATCGGGCGGGAGAATTTCTATGCCTGCGACTTGAAAAGGCGAACATGAGAGTGGAAGGTGTGCTGATCGAATCCTTCTTCCCGGCCAACGAGGAAACCAGAACCTTCTTCGAACGCAAGGGATGACGTGTCAGCCGTTATGCACGCCAGCGACGATGGCGCCGCACAGCGTCAGTGCAATGCCCATGTTGTAGCCGCCGATCGCTGCTGCAACCTGCACCCAGTCACCACCTGCACCCGCCAGGATGGAAAGCACGCCGGCAACGAACAGGCATGTCCGAGGCGAACGGAGGCCTGCGACAAGCATGCCGAGCATGACGGTGGCGATAATGATCATGAAACCCACATTGCTGGCATCGCCGTCAGGAGTTGATGATGATCATGCCGCCGATGATCAGCACCGCGCCACCGACATAGCGCAGCGTCAAGGCTTCGCCGAGGAAGACGGCGGCAAGCAGCGGCACGATGCAAAAGGTCAGGGCCATGAACGAGTAGGCGATGGTCAGCGGTACCGACCTGATGGTGAAGATCCAGATGATCGTGCCGAAGCCGTAGACGATCAGGGCCGTCAGCAGCGTCGGACTGAAGATGAGCGCCAGCAGGCCCTGTGCGTCAGGGCTTCCCGTCTTGGCGCTCGTCAGCTTGAAAAGGATCTGGCCGGCCGAGATCAAAACCGGCGTGAAGAACAGTCCAAACCAAACGGCCGGGGCGAGATTGAGATTCATCGCAGGGCACCTCGCATCGGCTACAGCGCCGCGCGTCTCATTAGACGCGCAAAGGTCGCTGTAGCACTTTGAATTGCTGCATGTTTTTATCCTTAAATCGAATAGGATTTAAGGAAACATGCAGTAGGCCTTGTCTTCGCAATAGAAAATATCGCGACCGATATCGATGCACGCGTGTTGCGCTGGGACAGGATGCATCGCCCGCAGGAAGGAGTGCGTATAGGGGAAGAAATTGAAATGCGGATTGAAGGTGTAGCGATATTCGCGTTCGCGCGGAACGACGATGATCAGCCGCTGCCGGGTGATACGGCGCAGTTCGGCAATCGCCTTGCGATAGTCGAGGATATGCTCGATGACGTGGGTGCAGACGACGGTATCGAATTCGCCATCCGCGAAGGGAAGCTCTTCGATCATCGCCGCGAAGTATTCCACGCCCTCGATTGTGGCCGCGTCATCGATGGCGAAGTCGACGCCGGTCAAGCGCCGCAGATCGGGGTTCGCGCCTCGGATGTGCTTCAGCAGCACGCCGGTGCCGCAACCGACATCGCAGACGGATTTGCCGCGTACTTCGGCCGCAATCTTGCGAACACAGGCTTCGGAATTGTCGGTTCCTTCGTGAACGCGTGGATGCTGCTTGTAGAGCTGCTCGTATTCTAAGGCCGTCAGGAAGGGGGCACGTTCGCGAAAACGGGCGAGGTGGCCGATATGCTCGCCCCAGGCGAGGCTCGCCATGCCCTTGAACAGGCGTGAGTCCCTGACGAACGGCGGCAATATGTCTTCGATGACAAAGCGTATGCGGTTGGTGGTTTCGCGGTTCATCGACAGGGGTTCCATATATCTCGTGAGCTTAGGCCGCGTCCGGTCCGCGCCGGTGGGCACGGAGCTGCGGGACCGCCGGCTTTTCGACGACAGCCTCTCGCGCTGCGCGCCGGCCGGTCGCCATGTAATGCAGCCGCAACTGCTCGGTGCGGGCCCGCGATACGGAGTCCAGGATCAGGCCGGCGGTGAACATCGTGATCGATATCAGCAGCAGCACCATCGAAAGCACCCAGGTCGGCATGCGGGGAACCAGCCCCGTGCCGAAATATTCGATCAGCACCGGCGTCATGAAAATCAGGCTCGTTGTCATGAAAGCGAGGCTGATCAGACCAAAGAAGGCGAAGGGTCGCGTTTCCTTCATCAGCATTGCGAACATCCAGAGGATCTTGGCGCCGTCGCGGTAAGTTGAGAGCTTGGAATGCGAGCCTTCGGGGCGTCTGCCATAATCCAGCTCCAGTTCGCTGACCGGCAGCTTCAACCGCGAGGCATGCACCGACATCTCGGTCTCGATCTCGAAGCCGGCGGATATCGCCGGAAAACTCTTCACGAACCGTCGCGAGAAGACGCGATAGCCGGAAAAGATGTCACTGAAATCCGTACCGAAGATCGACCGGTAGAGGTAGTTGAAGAGCTTGTTGCCGAGCGCGTGACCCTGCCTGCCTGCATCTTCGCGAATATTGCGCCGCGTCCCCACGACCATGTCCGACTGTTCGGTAATCAGCGTGCGGATCAGGTCCTCGGCGTCAGCCGGTGAGTAGGTGCCGTCGCCATCTGCCATCACGTAGATATCCGCGTCGATGTCGGCGAACATCCGCCGGACCACGTGTCCTTTGCCTTGCCGTCTTTCGCGAACGACGGTGGCGCCGGCGAGCATTGCCTGCAAGGCGGTTCCGTCCGTCGAGTTGTTGTCGAAGACGTGAATGCTGGCCGTCGGCAATGCGGCTCTGAAGTCGCGCACGACGCCGCCGATGGTCGAAGCTTCGTTGTAGCAGGGCAGAAGGACAGCAATGCTTAAGGGTTCAAACATCGGCGCAGCTCGATTTGAAAGTGTCAGCGCATGATAGGTGTCGCCGGTTAACAACACGCCAAAGTGCACATGCGCGTCAGCGCCTTTGTCTTCGGGAGCCCGGTACAACTTTACGGTTTTTTGATCCCGCCCGATTAGGGTCCTGGGAGGATAGGGGCGTAAGAAGATGCTGGACAGAATTGCGAGACGTCAGGACCCGGCGGCAGTGACCGCAAAAATGCGCTTCTGGTCGAGCTTGCCTTGGATGGTCCTGTTCTATGGCGCGCCCGTCGTCTTGTTTTTGGCCGTCCGTTTCCTCCGCGCATCGGATTATGTGGGCCGCGACAATGATGACGCCATGCGGCTGGTTCAGGTTCGAGACCTGCTCAACGGTCAAGGCTGGTTCGACCTGGTCCAGCTTCGTCTCGGTCTGGATGGCGGCACGCAGATGCATTGGTCGCGGCTGATCGACCTGCCGATAGCCGGGCTCATTTCCTTGCTCAGTCCGCTCTTCGGTGCCGACAGAGCCGAAGTGCTGGCGCTTGCGATCTGGCCGATCTTCCTCGCCATTCCATTGCTGGTGTTCATGGGGCTCGCCGGCCGTCGTATTGGCGGAACGCAATGCATGCATTTCTGCCTCGGTCTGACGGCGATCTTTGTGGTGACCAGCAATCGGTTTATGGGTGGCGCCATCGATCACCACAACGTCCAGCTGGTCCTGGCTGCAGTGATGGCCGCGATGCTGGTCGACATGCGCCATCGTGCGCGCAACTACGTGATTGCCGGCGCGGCGGCGGCGCTGGCGATTGCCATCGGCGCCGAGACGACGCCGCTTGTGGCGGTCGTTTGTGCCATTGTCGCGTTGCAATGGGCGCTCCTCGGGCGGGACGTTGCTGGTGCGACCATCGCTTTCGGCATCTCACTGGCAGTTACCTTGAGCACTGTGTTCTTCCTCACGGTGCCGCCTCACCTCTATCGCGTGGCAACCTGTGACAACCTGTCGATCGCCTTCTACTCCCTGGCACTTGTCGGCGGTTGTGTGCTGGCTGCGTCTGCGGCATTTGTTAGCGATCGCGGAATATCGGCTCGGTTTGTCGCGCTGGCCGTCAGTGCCTGTTCCGTCCTGGCTGTCGCACTCGTTATTGCGCCCCAATGCCTTGGCAACCCGCTTGCCGATCTTGACCCGCTGTTGATCGAACTTTGGCTCGACCGTGTGACCGAGGCGCAATCCTTCGCGACCGTGCTGGCGCGCCAGCCGGCAAGCGTCGGCGCCTACTATTTCTGTGGGGTCTTTGCATCGCTCGTCTGTGTCTGGCGCATTTGGCAGGGCGATCGGGTCAGACTGCATCTCATCCTCGTCGCCCTTGTTGCTGCCAATCTTGCCATCGCGATGGTCCAGGTGCGAGCGATGGCGTTTTCCAACCTTCTGGCAATCCTGCCGCTCTCGCTGCTGCTCGTGGATATGCGAGCCTGGTCGCAGGGGGGAACCAGGGGCGTGAGCGCATCGCTCGCCTATGTCCTTGTTCTGATTTTTTCGGTGCCCGCAGTCTGGGCAATCGGCGGCGCCTTGGCACGCAACGGCCTTGCCGCTCTGGAGGCGCCGCAGGCGTCCAATACCGAAAACTGCCTGACGCCGGCAGCTCTTTCAGATCTTGAAGGTCTTCCGCCATCGATGATCGTTGGTCCTTCGGATATTGGCGCCTCGATCCTTAGATACACGAGCCACCGTGTCTTGACGGCGCCCTATCATCGCAATGCCGATGGCATGCTTATGGAGCTGAAGATCGGGCTGGCGTCGCCATCTGATGCCAAGGCGATGCTGAGCAAGTTGCACGAACCGATCCTGGCATTTTGCGCCAACGATGTTCAGGCAGACATGATCATCAAGCGGGAACCTCGGGGGCTCTACGGGCAGCTCGCCGCCGGTCGGGTTCCGGAGTTTCTGACGCCGCTGCCTGTTTCCGAGAAATCCAGCATTTTGCTCTACGCGCTGAAGCCATAGCGAGCGGGGACGGCGGAGGAAGAAACCGGTAGAAAGGCGCACGGTTCTGCTGACCTTGGGCCTCTCGTCGGCTACAAATGGGCATGAGCTCCATTTTCGACAACGATTCTCCGAGCAACCTCACCGAATATTCGGTCTCCGAGCTTTCCGGCTCGATCAAGCGTACGGTCGAGCAGGCCTTCGATCAGGTTCGTGTGCGTGGCGAGATCTCGGGCTATCGTGGGCCGCATTCTTCGGGGCACGCCTATTTCGCGCTCAAGGACGATCGGGCGCGCATCGATGCGGTGATCTGGAAGGGCACCTTCTCGCGGCTGCGCTTCCGCCCGGAAGAGGGCATGGAAGTGATCGCCACCGGCAAGGTCACGACCTTCCCCGGTTCGTCGAAATACCAGATCGTCATCGAGACGCTGGAGCCGGCCGGTGCCGGCGCGTTGATGGCGCTTTTGGAAGAGCGCAAGCGCAAGCTTGGCGCCGAAGGCCTGTTCGACGCGACGCGCAAGCGGCCGCTGCCTTTTATGCCAAAGGTGATCGGCGTGGTCACTTCGCCGACCGGGGCCGTCATTCGCGATATCCTCCACCGCATCGCCGACCGGTTCCCCGTCCATGTCGTCGTCTGGCCGGTTAGGGTCCAGGGCGAAGGCTCGGGAGACGAGGTGGCGGCGGCCATCCGTGGCTTCAACGAATGCGAAGCCGGCGGGCCGATCACCCGCCCCGACGTCCTGATCGTCGCGCGCGGTGGCGGCAGCCTGGAAGATCTCTGGGGTTTCAACGACGAGGCGGTCGTGCGCGCGGCGGCAGCGTCCGTCATCCCGCTGATCTCGGCCGTCGGTCACGAGACCGACTGGACGTTGATCGACTATGCTGCCGACCAACGCGCACCGACCCCGACCGGGGCGGCGGAAATGGCCGTGCCGGTCAAGGCCGATCTGGAAGCGGAAGTATCCGGCCTTTCGGCGCGGCTGAAGGCCGGCATGGTCAGGCAGATGGAAAACCGTCGCCAAGTGGTGCGGTCGCTTGCCCGGGCGCTGCCGTCGCTCGATCAGTTGTTGGCGCTGCCGCGTCGACGCTTCGACGAGGCTGCCCTCGGCCTCGGGCGTGGTCTGATGATGAACACAACGAACAAGCGCCGGATGTTCGAGCGCGCTTCGGCGGAGCTGCGGCCGGATCTGGTCAAGGCGCGGCTCGGCGATCGTCGGCAACGGCTAAACGATGCGATGAACCGCGCCGAGCGCGTCGTCGAGCGTCAGGTCCATCGCGGACAGTCGCGTGTCTCGGCGGCGGATGCGTCGCTGCGCGCGCTGCCGTCGCGCCTGCTGGCCCAGATCCACCGCTCGACGGATCGCGTGGCTGGGCTGGTTGCGCGGTCCGACGCGGCAATCCGCACGGACATTCGCCGGTTGACGGGTGTCATCGCCGCACAGGACCGCATCCTGCAATCGCTGTCCTATCGCAATGTCCTGCAGCGCGGTTTTGCGCTGGTGCGCGACGGCGAGGGCGGCCCGGTTCGCCAGGCCGCGGCCGTTGCGCCCGGCATGGCGCTGTCGCTGGAATTTGCCGACGGCAGCGTTTCGGCGATTGCGGGTGAGGGTGGGGAGCCGACAGCCCAGGCGGCCGCCAGGAAGAAGCAGCCGAAAACCGGTGGTTCCGGTGGCGACCCGTCGAAGCAAGGCAGCCTGTTCTAGGCAAGGTTTGCGATCACGGGAGCCCTCATCTTTCCAACGAGGACGGGTTGACTGTGCGGCCTGCATCAATGACGCCTGCTTTTCATTTCCCTGTCACGGAGGCAGCATAACGCCGCGCTCACAGCACTCTGCGGAATGGAAGTCAGATATGGTCGAACGAGCCAAGATTATCTTCATTCACGGCGCTTCCAGCAGTGGAAAATCCACTCTGGCGCGCGCGGTCCAGGCACAAATCGGCGAGCCATTCTGGCACGTCTCGATTGACCATATTCGTGATTCGGGAACGTTGCCGACGGAAAGATTCCGGCGCGGCGACTTCAGGTGGCAGGAATACCGTGCCCGTTTCTTCGAAGGGTTCCACCGCTCCCTGGTCGCCTATGCCTCGGCCGGCAACAATCTCCTGCTGGAACACATTCTCGAGGAGCCCGGTTGGGCGTCTGAGCTGGCGATGATGCTGCAGTCCTTCGATGTCTTCTTCGTCGCGCTCCACTGTGAGCTTCAGGAACTTGTCCGACGGGAAACGCTGCGCGCGGACCGGCCGATCGGCAGCGCTACAGACGATTTCCATCGCATTCACGAGGGGCAGCGCTACGATCTCCAGCTTCATTCAGGGCAAGCCGTTGAAGATAACGCTGCGCAACTGATTTCCGCCTGGGCGTCGCGCCGGTCGCCATCCGTGTTCGAGGAACTGGCCTTGGAAGCGCGCTCCCGGCCCGCCTACTCCTCCGGTCTCTGAGCAAGGGCGAGTTTGGCAAACGCATTTGGAATCGGCCGATTTTCCGGTGACATGCGTTCGTCGCGGGCGGGTCGCGCTACGGCTCAAAAGATCGTCATTGCAATAGATTGATTCTTTGGATCATTTTCTCCGTCGATCGATCTCGATCCCAGGTCTTATGCAGTAGGAACAATGGATGCATATTCTGCTCGTGCTCGCCCATCCGCTGGAAGACAGCTTTGCCGCCAGCGTCGCCCGCGAAGCGCAACGGGCGCTTGTTGCCGGTGGCCATACCGTCGATCTGCTCGATCTCTATCGCGAGGATTTCGATCCGAGGTTGAGCAAGGTAGAGCGCGGCAGCTATTTCACCGACAACTACGATGCCAGCTTAACGGCCGGGTTGATCGCGCGGCTGCAGGCAGCGGACGGGATCGTCCTGGTTTTTCCGCAATGGTGGTTCAATTTTCCGGCGATCCTCAAGGGCTTCTTCGATCGGGTCTTCGTGCCGGGCGTTGCCTTCGACAACGATCCGGCCGGCGGCCGCATCATCCCGCGGCTGAAGAACATCAAGCTCTTCTGGGCGCTGACGACGACGGGATCGCCCTGGTGGGTGGTGCATCTTTATATGGGCAACCCCGTGCGGCGGCTGCTGAAGCGCGGTATTGCCGCCTTCTGCGCCAAGGGCCTCGATTTCCGCATGGTCAGCCTGCACGACATGGATCGGGCCACGGATGAGAAACGTAAGCGTCACCTTGCCCGCGTGCGGCAGCTCGCCGGACGCATCTGATCGTCAGCCCTATTCATAGGTTGCAAGCAGTTTCCGCAGCACCGCATCCAGCGCTTCGCGCTCGTCCGGTGCAAGGCTTGCAACGACCCGGTGCTGGTTGGCGACATGGGCCGTCGCAGCCTCGTCGACGCGTTCCAAGCCTTCCGCCGTCAGCGCTATGATCACGCCGCGGCGGTCGTCCGGATTGTCGAGGCGCTGGACGAGACCCTGCTTTTCCAGCTGGTCGATGCGGTTGGTCATCGTGCCGGAACTGACCATGGTGGTCGCCAGCAGTTCGCCGGGTGAGAGCTGAAAGGGTGATCCGGAGCGCCTGAGCGCCGCAAGCACGTCGAAGCTCGCCGACGTCAATCCGCGCTCGGCGAAGGTCTTTTCGATCTCGCGTCCGATATGGTTACGCAGCCGCGTGAAGCGGCCGAGAAGGCCCATGGCCGAAACGTCCAGGTCTGGTCGTTCGCGTTGCCACTGCGCCAGAATTCTATCGACGTGATCCATCTGAGCCTCCACCGTTCTTCCGAAATGCCTAAGGCGAAGATATCTTGACGTCAAGATAATATCGGTTATAACGGAGATATCTTGATCTAGAGATACTTGAGGTAGAGACATGATCGCCAGCCGCAACGCCGACCTCGCCCTGACCGCCCTGGCGCCTGCCATCTGGGGCAGCACCTATCTGGTCACGACCGAACTGCTGCCGCCGGGCTATCCCTTGACGGTCGCCATGTTGCGCGCCTTGCCGGCGGGGCTCTTGCTCCTGCTGATCGTCCGCCAGCTGCCTTCAGGCATCTGGTGGCCGCGCACGTTCCTGCTCGGCGCCCTCAATTTCTCGTTCTTCTGGGCGATGCTGTTCGTGTCTGCCTACCGGTTGCCCGGCGGCGTCGCCGCCACGGTCGGCGCGATCCAGCCGCTGATCGTCATCCTGTTGTCGCGCGTCTTTCTCGGCTCGCCGATCCGCGCGCTGAGCATCATCGCCGGCCTTGCTGGCATCGTCGGCGTCGGCCTGCTTGTGCTGACACCGGGCGCAACGCTCGATCCACTCGGCGTCGTTGCCGGTCTTGCCGGTGCCGTGTCGATGGCCTTCGGCACGGTTCTGAGCCGCCACTGGGCGCCGCCCGTGCCGCCCTTGACCTTCACCGCCTGGCAGCTTGCCGCCGGCGGAGTGCTGCTGGTGCCGGTCGCTCTCTTCTTTGAGCCGGCCCTGCCGACCCTGACGATGGCGAACTACGCGGGCCTCGCCTATCTCGGCCTGATCGGCGCCGCCTTCACCTATCTGCTCTGGTTCCGGGGGCTGTCGCGCCTCGAGCCCTCGGCCGTAGCGCCGCTCGGCTTCCTAAGTCCTGTCGTCGCGATCCTGCTCGGCTGGGGTGTGCTTGATGAACGTCTGACACCGGTCCAGGCGCTGGGCATTCTCGTCGTGCTAATCAGCGTCTGGCTGAGCCAGCGGGCGCAACTGGCGCCTCGCGTTCGCCCGGCCCGTGCGTGAAGAACAAGGTGCCCCCTTCGCTCACCAATCCAGGCAAGCGCTGAGGTTGGACAAGGCAGGCGCCCCGGCAAAAACCTACCCGAGGTCGCAGTCGCGGGTGCCGGCCGCCGCTTTCGCAGCGGCGGCCGTTAACCCCCGAGCGATCGGCGTGTGGATATCGGCGGCAGCCATGGCCTCGAGCCCGGCCGCGGTCGTGCCAGCGTAATCGAGGAAGGTTTGCACGATTTCGTCAGGCGTCTGCTTGCTGCCTGCCAGCAAGGTGCTGCCGCCGAGGAAAAGCTGGCGCACGGCGCGCTCGGCGATGCCTCTCTCGATGCCTTTCGTCACGGCATCGGAAATCATCGCATCGGCAAAGACGGCAAGAAAGGCAGGGCCGGAGCCGGTCAAGGCGGTGAAGTAGTCGAGCTCGGTTTCCGTCGCGATCCTTTGCACCTTGCCGGATGCTTCAAAGAGCCGCTCGGCGAAGGCGCAATCCGCCTCGGTGGTGTCAGGGCTTGCAAGCCACGGTGTGAAGGAGAGCCGCTTTTCGGCGGCAGTATTCGGCATCGCCCTGATGATGCGACGAGCCTCGAAGCGGGCGGCAAGGTCGGCAAGCGAAACCATCGCCATCACCGAAATGACGAGCTTGCCCGAGAGATCGAGCGCGATGGCGTCGAGATCCTGTGGGCGTACGGACAGCATCACCACATCCGCGTCAGCGGCGAGCGCGGCGTTATCTTTCGTCTGGCGGACAGCCGGCCAGGGCTCGAAGCCCGGGACGGTGCCGCTGCGCGAGGAGACGGTCAACGCCTCCCCGGCGATGACGCCATCGGCAAGGGCGGGCAGCAACAGGGCCTTGCCCAGCCAGCCGCCGCCGCCGATGACACCGAACTGCGTCAAGCCCACTCGCCCTGCCGCATGACCGGCACGCGACTGCCGTCGGCGCGCACGCCGTCGATATCCACCTGGCCGGAGCCGATCATCCAGTCGATGTGGATCAGGCTCGAATTGCCGCCCTGGGCGCGGATCTGTTCCGGCGTCAGGCTGGTGTCGTCGACGAAGCAGCCCGAGTAGCACTGGCCAAGCGCGATGTGGCACGAGGCATTTTCGTCGAACAGGGTGTTGTAGAACAGGATGCCGCTTGCCGAAATCGGCGAGGAATGCGGCACGAGGGCCACTTCACCGAGCCTGCGCGCGCCCTCGTCGGTGTCGAGCACCTTGTTCAGCACCTCCTCGCCGCGCGAAGCCTTCGCCTCGACGATGCGTCCGCCTTCGAACCGGACCTGAATGTTGTCGATCAGCGTACCCTGATGCGACAGCGGCTTGGTGCTGGAGACGTATCCCTCGACGCGCAGCGCGTGCGGTGTCGTGAAGACCTCTTCGGTCGGGATATTGGGATTGCAGATGATGCCGTTTTTCGCTTCCGACGCGCCGCCACACCACAGATGGCCATCGGCCAGCCCGACGACGAGATCGGTGCCGGGGCCGGTGAAATGCAGCGAGGCGAAGCGTTCGCCGTTCAGCCAGGCGGAGCGTCGCGCCAGGTTGGCATTGTGCGCCTTCCAGGCCGCAACCGGATCGTCGAGATCGACGCGCGACGCGGCGAAAATGGCGTTGGCCAGCTTTTCCACCGCGATCGGCTCGGGATCGTTCGGGAACACCAGCTGCGCCCAGGCAGGGTTCGGATAGGAGACGATGTTCCAGTTGATGTCGAAATTCGTGATTTTTTCGAGCGCCGGCTTGTAGGCGATGGAATTGGCCTTGTTGGCGCGCGCCACTTTGCTCGGGTCCTGGGCCGACAGCATCATCGGGTTGTCGCCGGAGATGGCTAGGCGGGCAGCGCCGCCGCCGAATGCCTTGGCCATGCCTTCGTAAAGCCAGTCGCTTGCCCGGTCGAAGCTTTCGTCAGGCGCGTAGGCGTAGCGCGCAAGTGTCGTTTCCTCGTCGGAATAGAACGTCGTCACCAGACCGGCGCCGGCCTTGTAGGCGTGCTTGGCGATATCGCGCACAAGCGGCATGGCGGCGATCGGCGCCGTCATTACCAGGTCCTGGCCCTTTTGCAGCTGCAGGCCGACCTTGATGGCGACTTCCGCGAGCTTGTCGAGTTTTACCGGGTCGATCGGGGTGGGGGTGTTGGCGGGATAGGTCATGATTTGCCTGTCATTATGAAATCGGACGAACAAGACTTAGTGCGCTTTGCGGCGAAAATGAAGGCTGGCGGTTGCAAACGTCAGATGCTCTTGGCTGCAGCGCGCATTCTGGCGACATTGCTGTCGTGCACCTCTTCATAGGGCGCGAAGTAGAGGATCGAACCGGCGGCGATCTCATCGGCAGCAAAATCCTTGAGAGGCCCGATGGGAGTTCCGTCCGCGGCCGCGCGCACCAAACGTTCGAGATAGCTTCGGTTCGCATCGATCAGCGCCGCGTCATAGCCGCCCGCAGCAATACGATCGCGATCGCCGTGGCTTGGCAGGATGCGGGCGATCGGCCATTCCCGCAGGCGCTTCAATTCGGCGATATGCGTTGCGACCTGCTCGGCTTCGGCGATAAAGGTGGCGCAGTCTTCGACCGTGTCGCCGGCCAGCAGCAGCTTTTCCTCGGGCAGCCAGAGGACATTGCCGTCGGCGCTGTGAATGGCGAAATGATGCAGTTCCACCTTTCGTTGCCCCACCTTGAGATCAAGCCCGTGCTCAAACAGGCGGTTGGGCATGACGAGGGGATGGATCGGCGGCGTTGCGATTTCGATCTTCTCGCGGTTTTCGGCAAGCCGTTCCGCCGTCAGCGACAAAGCGATGATCTCGCAATCGGCAAAGGCGGCGTTTCCGGCTACGTGGTCCTTGTGCCAGTGGCTGAGCACGACCCGGATCGAGGTGACGCCAAGGCCTTCGAGATGGACGCGAATGGCTTCGGCGTGGGGGATGGAGATGTGGGTGTCGTAGACGAGCGCCTCACCGCCATCGACGATTGCGTAGGACGCGACGCCCAACGCATAGGCGCCATCGTCCAGCCAGTTTGGTCCCTCGGAATGGAGCCGGGTCCCGGCAATCCGCCCGTCGTAATAGGCGAAGATGCCGGGATAGGGCTGCAATATCGTCAGGGTCGACGTCATATCAGGCATGGCGCGCTTGCTCCTCCCGTTGTTCGCATCTGTCATAGGATGGCGCGCGCCGAAAAAGAAGGGCCGTGGGGCCGCTCTATTGCGCACGCAGCAGATAGGCGTCGTGCTGCTTCAAGAAGATCATCAGACGCTCGCCATAGTCCGATGCCACGGCAGCCTTGACGCTCGAGCGTTCCGCCAGGGCCTGCCGCCAGGCGGAAACACGGGCAAGGCCGCTGAAGATCTTGTGGTCGACCAACGTGTCGAACAGGTCGAAATAGCGGAAGATCGGCGCAAAGACTGCATCCACCAGGGAGAAATCCGTTCCGGCGAAATAGGGCCCGTCGCCCAGAACGGTTTCGATCGTCGCAAACTTCGCGGCGATCACCTGGCGCTTCTGCTCGAAAGCGTCGGCAGCCCCGGTGGTCTCGAAGCCCCAGAGGTCCGAGAGGATCGACGAGCCGTATTCCATCCAGCCGCGGTGGCGTGCCCGTTCCAGAGGGTCCGTCGGGTGAAGCCGGACGCCAGCCTGTGTCTCCTCGAGGTATTCGCAGATCACCGAACTTTCGAACAGGACGGCCTCGCCGGTCGTCTGCGGGATCTGCAGCAACGGCACCTTGCCGAGCGGCGAGATTTTCAGGAACCAGTCTGGCTTGGCGGCCAGATCGATGCTCGCGCGATCGAAGGCGACACCCTTTTCGGCAAGCGCGATCGCAGCGCGCTGCACATAGGGGCAGAGATGATGGCTGATCAGGGTAAGGGCACTGCTCATGGGTGGTCTCCTGGGTTGATCAATGTAGATGCATCTGCATGTATGTGTGCTTGCCAACACTTTCAAGATCAATGTAATTGCATCTATGAGCGATATTTCGAAGAATGGAGAACTGCGGCCGACGCCGGCTGCCACACAGGCCTGGATCGGCCTCATGCGCGCGCAACGGCGCGTGCTTTCGGCGATCGAGGCGGATTTCAAGAGGGCCGGTCTGCCGCCGCTCGGCTGGTATGATGTGCTCTGGGAACTGGTGCAGGCGGAGGACGGCAAGCTGCGTCCCTTCGAGATCGAGTCCCGCACCTTGCTTGCCCAATACAATCTCTCGCGTTTGATCGACCGGCTTGAACGGGAAGGGCTGGTTCGGCGCGAGGCTTTCGACGCCGACGGGCGCGGGCGCTGGGTGGTCGTGACTGACAAAGGGCGTGCGACACGCGAGCGCATGTGGGAGGTCTATTCCGGTTCGATCGAGGCCCATGTCGGCACAAAACTGGGTACGGACGAAGCGCAGCAACTGGCTAGTCTGCTCGCAAGGCTTCGCTAGAGCATTTCCAGGAAAAGTGCGAAGCGGTTTTCCGTCAGGAAATGTGTCAAAACAGGGAGATAGAGCGTTTCTGCGGCTCTGTCTAAACCGGAAGCGCTCTCGATCTCAGAACACGCCTGGAATGCCCAAGGACATCCTGGAGTGTTCATGTCGGCGTCAGGCGATCAGCGGTGCCGCCACGGCCTTGAGTGCCGTTCGTGCGTCGCCAGGTGCCAGCCGCACCTGAAGCCCGCGCTGGCCGCCATTGATGTAGACCTGTGCTTCGGAAAGCGCCGCTTCTTCGATCGCGGTCGGCACCAGCTTCTTCTGCCCGAACGGGCTGATGCCGCCGACATGATATCCGGTCAGGCGCTCGGCATCAGCAGGCTTCATCATCGCTGCCGACTTGCCGCCGAAGGCCGCGGCCAGTTTCTTCATGCTGACTTCGCGATCGGATGGCACCACGCAGCAGACTGGCTTGCCGTCGACCTCGGCCATCAGCGTCTTCAGCACCCGGCTCGGATCCTCGCCGAGTGCTTCTGCCGCCTGCAGCCCGACGCGCTCGGCGTTCGGGTCGTAGTCGTAGGTGTGGACGGTGAAGACAACGCCGGCCTTCGCAAGCGCCTGAGTTGCGCGGGTGGTCTTGGACATCGTGCCTCTCCCGGCGTCAGGCGTTGGTCTTGTGAAACAGGGCCTCGTAGAGGTCCGGCTTGAAGCTGATCAACAGGTTGCCGTTGGCCTCGATCACCGGACGCTTGATCATCGAGGGCTGTGCCAGCATCAGCGCGATTGCCTTGTCGGTATCGAGGTTCTGCTTTTCGGCATCGGGCAGGTTGCGGAAGGTGGTGCCGGCGCGGTTGAGCACGATTTCCCAGCCTGCCTCCTTGCACCAGCGATCGAGATGGGCTCGGTCGATGCCCTCGACCTTGTAGTCGTGGAAGCGATAGGCGATGCCCTGGCCGTCGAGCCAGGTGCGCGCCTTTTTCATCGTGTCGCAATTCTTGATGCCGTAGATCGTGACCGTCATTCCCATGCCTTTCCTGCCTTGCGGCAAATTCGTGCTGGGAGTGATAGCCTCCCTCTCAGGGAGAGGGAAGACCTTGCCGGTGTCTCAGGTTACGCCGACGTAGCGGCCCGGCTTGTGGTTGATGGCAAGCGTCATGTTGACGACGGCGGCGCCAACTACGGACAGAACCAGGTTGGCCGGCGGCAGCACGAAGAAGGCGGCGGCAAGGATCGTAAGATCGACGGCAAGCTGGAAATAGCCGGCGCGGATGCCGTACTTCTCCTGCAGATAGATCGCCAGAATGTTGATGCCGCCGAGCCCGGTGCGGTGGCGAAAGAGGATCAGCAGGCCGGTGCCCATCAATCCGCCGCCGACAATGGTCGCGTAGATCGGGTCGAGCTTGGCGAATTCCACCCATCCTGCCGTCAACTTCGAAAACAGCGCCACCAACGTGACCGCAAGAAAGGTGCGCAGCGCAAACATCCAGCCGAGCCGTTTGATCGCCAGGACATAGAACGGCAGATTGATGAGCGAGAACACCAGCCAGAATTGCGCGCCGGTCGCGTATTGCAAAAGAAGGGCCAGACCGGAGGTGCTGCCCGTCAGCAGCATCGCCTTGCTGTAGATGATGACGCCGAGCGACATGATCAGCGTGCCCGTCAGGATCGCCAACGCATCCTCAAAGAGGTGGTGGCGCTCGGCGGGCACGTCCTGGGTATTGATCATTGGCTCGGCGTTCATCGTCTTTTCAGTCCTTAGAGGTTCTTGAACTTGCCGATGACGTCATCGACTTCGGCCGTCTTCAGTCCGGCAATGTTGATGCGGCCGGAACCCGGCATGTAGATGCCGTGTTCGTTCCTGAGCCGCATCACATCCGCTTCCGAAAGCGGCAGCAGCGAGAACATGCCTTCCTGGTCGGCGACGGCGCCAAGCGCCTGCCAGCGGTCGCGCAGGCCTTCGGCAAGCGATCGGCGAATGCCTGATATACGCTGGCGCATGGTTTCAAGTTCTTCTCTCCAGTCGCGCGCCAGGTCGGCATCGCACAGGATGGTGCGCACGATGGCGGCGCCGTGATCCGGCGGCATCGAGTAGCTGGTGCGCGCCAGGCCGGCGAGGTTGGAGCGGACCGTGTCGGCCGACGAGGACGAGGCGGTCACGGCAAAGATGGCGCCGGTGCGCTCGCGGTAGAGCCCGAACGATTTCGAGCAGGAGACGGCGATCAGGGTTTCCGGGACGATGCCGATGAGATGGCGAAGGCCCGTTACGTCCTCGTCCAATCCGCGGCCGAAGCCCTGATAGGCAAGGTCGATCAACGGCAGCAGGCCGCGCTCGGCGACGACGGCCGCGATCTCCAGCCATTGCGTATCGGTGATCACGCCGCCCGTCGGGTTGTGGCAGCCGGCATGCAGCAGCACGGCGTCGCCGGCCGAAGCACCTTGGAGCGCGCTCATCATGGTGTCGAAGAGCACGGTCTGGGACGGGACGTCGAAGAATGGATAGCCGGCCGTCTCAAGGCCCGCGGCCTTGAAGATGCTGGCATGGTTCGGCCAGCTCGGCAGGCCGATCCAGATGCGCTTGCCGCCCATCTGGCGGATGAGGTCGGCCGCAAGCCTTAGCGCGCCGGAGCCGCCCGGCGTCTGCACGCCGGCCAAATGGCTTCGGTTGATCGTGTCGCCACCGACCAGCGTCCAGAGGTGATCGACGAAAATGAGGTCGCCCTCGGGGCCGACATAGGCCTTGCTGTCCTGCGTTGCGAGCAGCCGCTTTTCCGCTTCCTTGACCGCGCGGAAGATCGGCGTGTGGCCGGTTTCGTCGCGGTAGACTCCGACGCCGAGATCGACCTTTCCAGGGCGCTCGTCCTTGCGATAGAGCCCGATCAGGGCCAGCAACGGATCGTCGGGTTGGCGGGTCAGAGCGTCGAACATGCCGGAATTCCCCCTTGGCAGTGACAGAGTAGCGATGGGCGATCGAGAAAGGTCGCGCCGAGAACCGTCCTCCGGCTCTCGACAGGCTTCTTCTTTAAATCAGAGACAGCGCAAAATCGATGCCGGATTTGCCACGGAGACAATATTCGCATAGATCGAATTGCGTAAATCGATGCATTTCTTTTGCTGATTTGCGCAAACGCTGAAGAGAGCGGGAAGGGCTGGCTATGACGGAGCGCGGAGCGTCCAAACTCGATGCGATCGACCGGCGGATTATCCGATTGCTTGTCGAGGACGCGTTGCGCAGCAACAACGAGCTTGCGGCGCGGGTCGGGCTTTCGCCGGCACCGCTGTCGCGCCGGTTGGCGCGGCTCTACTCGGAAGGTGTTATCCGGCAAACGGTCGTGGTCGATCCGAAGGCGGCGGGGGTCGGCTTCCAGGCCTTTCTCGAAGTGACGCTGGAGCGGACCGCAAGCAAGGTCGGGCAGCGTTTCATCGAACTGGTGTCGCGCATGCCCGAGGTGGTGGAGTGCCATACGGTTGCCGGTGATTTCGACTTTCTGCTGAAGATCGCCGTACGTGATGTCGCCGACTACAAACGGCTATTGTGGACCGAGTTCGAGCAGATCGGCGAGATCAAGACTCTGCGCTCGACCATCCTTCTCGACAGTCCGAAGATGACCGCGACGATGTCGCGGTGATGTCCGGAACGTTCTCAGGACGTTCCGGACAAAGCCACAGCTTTGGCTTGGCTTCAGGCTTCCAGCGGGCCGGGCTTGCGTGCGGCGCTTGACGCGGTTGCGCAGGCGATTTTCATCAGGTCCGCGCGGCGACGGGCAAGCCTTGTCGATACCCGGGTAACAATCAGCCCGTCCTGCGGTGCGCGGACTTCGATGGCGCCGTCTGGCCGGCCGGGACGGCTAAGGATCGTCACGAGCAGATCGGCGGCCTTCACCCTCTCGCCGATATCGCGGTGGAAGAGGATGGCGCCGGATTCCGGAGCGCGGATCAGCTCGATGTTGTCGAGCGGCGCGACGATGCCGCCGAATGCTGGAAGTGCTGCCCTGTCGCCGGCGACCACGCCGCGCTGGGCGAGGAAGCGCAGCACGCCTTCGGCATCCTTGCGTGCCATGTCAGGATAGACGTCGCGTGTGCCGCGAAGCTCGACCGTGACGGAGAGCCGCCCCGGAAGGCTCGTCTTCATCTGACCGGCTGCCTCATACTTCCAGGCGTAGGCGACGGCCTCTTCGAAGGCGGAGCTTTCGCCATCCGAAAGAAGCACCGCCTCCATGTCGAGAGCTGCGGCAAGGTCGGCCGCCTCCGGCCAGAAGGCGTCGTCGATATAGGCATATTGCAGCGCTTCGTCGTCGCAATGCAGGTCGAGCATCAAGTCGGCGCCGAGCGCCATATGCAGCAATTGCCGCTTCAGCCGATCCGTGGCCGAGTAACGATCAAGATCCTCGAGAAGGCTGTCGCGCTCGCCGAGTGCGATCAGCGGAAAATCGCGGTTGAAATTGGTGCGCGAGCCGAGATCGAACCGGCCCTGCAGTTCGCCGAAATGCGATTGCGCGGTGCCGATGGGGTTTGCCTGCGGCACGACGGTGATGTCGCCGAGAATGGCGGCGTTCTTCTCCGCGTCAGCGAGCTTCTGCAGGAGGAAATGCGCCAGCGCGGTGCCGGGCAGTTCGTTGGCGTGCAGTGCCGCTTGAATATAGGTCTTCGGTGCGTCGGGGCTCCTGCCCTTGAAGCGGAAGACCGGAAGGCGCCATTCGATGCCTGCGGTGTCGCCGGCGATGATGATTTCCGAGATGTCCATGGTCTCCCCCTTTTGTCTCGTGTCGAAGGCTTATCGGCATTCCCGATAGGCTCTGCAAGTGGCTAGAAACGGGGAGCGCGGGCGTTGATGGGGGCGGAGCAAGGCTTTGCTTTTGCCGCGCATCCGTTGTCTTCTGGCTGCGCTCTCACCAGACGGGACCCTGCAGATGATCCTGATCGGCCAATATGATTCTCCCTTCGTCCGCCGCGTCGGCATCGCGCTCACGCTATACGGCATGGAATTCGAGCACCGCCCCTGGTCCTCCTTCGGCGATGCCGACAGGCTTCGTGCCTACAATCCGCTGACGCGCGTCCCGACCCTGGCGCTGGACGACGGTACCGCGTTGATCGATAGCCACATCATTCTCGATTATCTCGACGGCCTTGTTTCCGATGAACGCGCAATGTTTCCAAGGTTCGAACCCGCCCGACATCGGGCGCTTAAGGTTGCGGCGCTTGCAACCGGGCTCGGCGACAAGGCCGTCAGCCTGTTCTACGAGAAGCGTCTGCACGGCGAAGTCTCGGCCCTCTGGGTCGATCGCTGCCGTCACCAGATGGAGGCGGCGCTCGGCGTATTGGAGGCCGGCCGGTCGGAGGGTACCTCGGAGTTCTGGTTCGGGGAGCGCATTGGCCATGCCGATATCGCCGTGGCAGTGGTGCTGCGTTTCCTGTGCGAGGTCCATCCCGAGCTGATCGCGATCTCCAACTATCCGGCGCTACGGGCACACGGGGAAATGCTGGAGGCGTTGGCCGTATTCCAGGCGATCAGCCAGCCTTTCATTCCGCCGACCTGACGCCCAGCCGGAGCTTGAGAGCTATCGCGCTGCGCGCTGGCCATGATGCGAAAAGAGCCGGCGCAAAGTGCTTGCGCCGGCTCTGGTCAATGGCCGCTTCGTAGGCACCCTCGATCATTCCGCGTCGAGAAAGCTGCGGATCGCCTTCACCGTCGCTTCGGGCTGTTCCTCCATCAACCAATGGCCGGAAGCGGGAATGACCACCTCGGTGACATTGTTGGCGGCAAAGCGGGTTACGACGGCCATTGTCGGGCCGAAGGATTTTTCGCCGCCGACGGCCAGGACAGGCATGCCGAGCTTGCCCTGTTTCAGGAAGGCCTGGTTGTCGATCGCGTCCTGATCGAAGGCGGCGAACTGGGCGAAGCCCGCCCGCATCGCGCCCGGCTGGGCATAGAGCTTGGCGTAGTGTTCGCGCGAGGCCTCGTTCCACTTCTTCGGATCGGCGGAGAATTCGTTCCAGAAGCGGTCGAGGTAGATGCGCTCGCGGCCGGCCACCAAGCGCTCCATGTCAGGCCCGCCGAAACGGAAGTGCCACAGCAGCGGGTTCTTCAGGATCTCTTCCCACGGGCCGACGCCGGGAAGCGGCGCGTCCATCAGCACCAGCTTTGTCGTTCGTGTCGGATACTGGGCGGCAAAGGCGTAACCGACCATGTTGCCGATATCGTGTGCCACCACGTCGACCTTGTCGGCCTTCAACGCGTCGAGCACGCCGGCGATATCCTGCGCTTCTGTCTTCTTGTCATAGCCGGTCGCCGGCTTGTCCGAGAGCCCCATGCCCCTGAGATCGGGCACGATGACGCGGTGATCGCGGACAAGCTCGGCAGCAAGCGGCGCCCACATGTCGCCGGTCTCGCCGTAGCCGTGCAGCAGCACGACGGTCGGCCCCCGAACCGCCGACGCGCACATGCAGGGTCGTGCCGTTGGTGGCGATGGTTTCCGTTGTAAACGTCGCCGGATAGGGCTGAACGTCGGCGAGTGCCGGGACGGCGAAGGCTATGGCTGCGCCGGTGATGAGGGAACGAAGCATTGGTCTCTCCTGTTTTTTCGGTGTGCGCCGATTGGCGTTTCGATGGAGAGAAGATGACAGGCGTGATCTGTTCGAACTAACCGCCAGAAGGCGGATCTACTGTTCGGCAATACCGAACGCGGCATGGCGCATTTGCTCGGTTGCTACGCGATGGGGATGGGGTAGGGCGCGCGACGGCGCGCCCTGGAAAACTTCGATGTCCGTTCGCCTGGTCTTTACATCGGCGGCATCTTGTCAAACTTCGGCAGCGTCGGGTCGAGGTGGTCCCAAGCGTAGCCGCGTGATCCATAGGTGACGACCTGGGGCTTGTAGCGACTCGGATCGTCGAGGCTCGCCGCGCGCACGGTGAAGAATTCGGGCATTGCGGCAAAGGTCATATAGACGGGCGAACCGCAGGTGGGACAAAAGGCCCGGGTCTTCACGTTGCCGCTATCGGCGACCATGTCCCACAGCGTCGCCTTGCCTTCGAGCTTCACGCCGTCTCGCCTGAAGGTCAGGTGCGATCCGTGTCCGGTGCCGCTCTCGCTCTGGCAGTCGCGACACTGACAATCGTTTGAGAAAACCGGTTCTCCAGAGATCTCGTAACGGATCGCGCCGCAGGCGCATCCACCGGTATAGGGCTTGCTCATGTCATTGCTCCTTGGGCTCTGGGGACGGCAACGCGTACGTCATCGAGCGTGCTCGATGGTCGGGCATCGCAATCAGTTGTTTTGCTTGTGTTCGTGATGGCGCTACGGCGCTTGCCGAACCGGGCGCGTCAAGGACGCGGGCACGGCGCCCGCGTCAGGCTTTGGGTGTCGTCTCAGTCCTGCCCTTCGGTCACGGTGCCGATCCGCGTCAGAACCTTCTTCCAACCTTCGCTCATGTTCTTGAAGGCGGTGTCGTTTCTCGGCGTCACGAAGCCGGAATGAACGAGGCGAAGGCGCGTGCCGTTGTGGACCCTGGACAGGGTCCATGTAACGACCGTGTCAAGACGCGAGCCATAGCCGGCATTGGCCTCGTGCCCGCCTTTCCAGGCGTAGACGAACCGCTCGTTCGGTTTCACCTCCAGCACCCGGCAGTGGATGACGCCATCCCATTCGCCGGCCGGCGTGGTCTGGAAGGTGAAGCGGTTGCCTTCGACCGGCTCGAAGCCTGTCGCAACCATCATCCAGCGGCTTATCAAGGCGCCGCTCGTCAAGGTTTTCCAGATCGTCTCGGGGGCGTGGGGGAAGACCTCGTCTACCACGATGTCCTGCGTGTGGGGCTGCAACACTACTTCATTCATGGATCGATCTCCTTCAAGAGAGTGCGGAGGTTTGCAAACCGTTCGCGCCAGAAGGCGCCGTAATGGCTCATCCAGTCGACAAGCGGCTCGAGGCCTTCGGGCTCAGCGCGGTAATAGACGTTGCGGCCTTCGGGACGCTCGCTGACGAGGCCCGCCTGCTTCAATGACTTGAGATGCTGCGAAATGGCACCCTGCGTCACGCCGCTGCCGCGCGTCAGTTCGACCACCGTGATCTCGTCGGCATTGGCGATGCGCTCGAACACGGCACGCCGGGTCGGATCGGCAAGGGCGCGCATGACGGCGGTGATGGGTGCGGTTTCAATCATGACAAAACAATTAGTGCATACTGATTAATTAGTCAACACTATTGTTTTTTGTCAGGTAAGGCTACGGCTCTTCCGTTGTTGTGGCGATGGCTTGGACTGCTTATTTCAGTCAGCAGGCCCCGCTCCGCAGAGAACCATTTCCCAAAATTTTCAAACGTCGCGATCCGTTTTCACCCTTCCGGTCGTCCTTGATGTGTTCGAAACAAAAAGGAGACATGCCATGTCCGACGAGTCAGTCATTTTGATCAATCTGCTGAAGGTCAAACCCGGGAAGCAGGATGCGCTGATCGCGCTCCTGAAGCTGAACACCGACACGGTTGTCCGCACGCTTGAAGGCTGGAAGACGACCCGGTTGATCGCGGCAAATGACGGCACCGGCGTCGTCATCTACTCCGAGTGGGAGACCCCTGCAGCGGTCGAGGCGATGCGCAGCGACCCGCGCATGAAAGCCTACTTCCCTGAGATCCTTGAGCTGGCGAGCCTCGATTCGATCATCGGCTCGGCGGTGTTTGGCGAAACCCGGTGAGGCTTGGCACACACCGAAACAACGGAGGAATCGCAATGGCCCGCATGGTCGTGATTTACCCAACACCTGATAATGTCGAGGCGTTCGACCAGCATTATTTCGAGATCCACGTGCCTCTCGCCAAGAAGATCCCTGGGCTCAGGAAATACGAGGTCAGCGACGGCCCGATCGCAAGGCCAGTCGGAACGTCCAAAATTCATCGCATTGGAACGCTGCATTTCGACGACCTTGCGGCGATCAACAAGGCGTTTGCAAGCCCGGAAGGTCAGGCCGCTGCGGCGGATCGACGACTTTTTGCGCCTGACGACTCTGGTGTTGAAATGTTCCTTTTCGACGACAGGGAAGTTTGAACCGACGCTGGCAGTTGGCCGCTTGCACAGGCCGCAAATATCGTAAGGTCAGAGTAAAGGGGACTGAGGGAATGGCAGTGACCAAAGCAGTTTTTGTCCTGATCCATGGCGGTTGGCACGACCGCTCGACATGGGACAAGGTGACGCCGATACTTGAAGCCAATGGCTTTTCGGCCTTGACGCTCGACCTTCCCGGCGCGGGGGTCAATGCCATAGCCCCACCGTCGCTCGGCCTTCGTCCGTTCGACCCCATTGCTTTTGCCACGGAGCCGTCACCCAGCGCCGGCATTACGCAGCTGGAGCGGACGGAAGCGGTTGTCGAGCTGGTAAAAGAGGCCGCGGCCCTCGGCGGCGGCAAGGTCATCCTGGTCGGGCACTCGGCCGGCGGGATGACGATTTCGGCGGTCGCCGAAAGGGTTCCGGACCAGCTTCTCGCAGTCGTTTATATCGCCGGGTTCATGGTGCCGAACGGCATGCCGTTGCTGGCGATGCTGCAACACGAAACTATGTCTTCGGCCCTGTCGCCCGGGTTGTTCGTGGGCGACCCCGTCGGCATCGGTGCGACAAGGATCAATCCGCGATCGACAGACGTCGCCTATCGATCGCTTCTCAAGGCTTCGTTTTATGGCGACGTGCCGGAGGTGGAATTCGCGCAGGCGGCGCTGCATCTTCACTACGACGAATCGAATGCCGGCGCCGTGGCTCCATCGGCCATTACGCCGGAAGGATTTGGCACCGTGCCGCGCCACTACATCCGCACCACACAGGACCGCGCGGTTCCGTTGGCCGGTCAGGATCACATGATTGCGACCGTAGACGTTGCCATCGGCGGCAAGACGACGACCCACACTTTGGAGACCAGCCACTCGCCATTCCTGTCACAACCGGCCAAGCTGTCGAAGATACTGATCGAAATCAGCGCCCAGTCCCAGGCGGAGCGGGCAAGCGCCGGAGGTCTTGGTGCATGAATACCGACCATTTCGAGGACCGTCTGAATGCGCTCAGACCACGCCTTCATCGCTACTGCGCGCGCATGACGGGATCGGCGGTCAATGGCGAGGATGTCTTGCAGGATACGCTCGTCAAGGCGCTCAACGCACGAGCCCAAGGAGTCGAGGTCGATAGTCTCGAGGGCTGGCTGTTTCGCATCGCCCACAACACGAGCCTCGATTTCCTGCGCGAGCGGTCGCGCAACACGGTCGTCTCGCTCACCGAAGACGTCGAGGCGGCGCCCATCCCTGAGGCGGAAATCGTCGCGTTCAGCTTCCAGACGTTTCTGCGGCTGCCTGAACTTCAGCGCTGCGCGGTGATCCTCAAGGATGTCCTGGGTCATTCGATCGACGAGATCGCCGGGATCGCGGGCTGCTCGCCCGCCGCCGCCAAATCGGCGCTACAGCGCGGGCGCGTTGCACTCCGGGAACTTGCGCAGGCACCCGACGATATCAGGCTGCCGCTGATGTCAGAGCCGGACCGGCGGAAGATGACCGCCTATGTCCGTCTCTTTCAGAGCGGTGATTTCGACGCAATTCGCGCCATGCTCGCCGATGACGTGAAGCTCGATCTGGTAAACCGGCTGCAACTCGAAGGACGCGACAGGATCGGCCACTATTTTACCCGCTATGGCGAAGTGACGAAGTGGCGGTTCGCCTTCGGCGCGGTTGAAGGACAGCCGGCCATGCTGGTGTTCGACAGCACCGGCTCGACGGAACGGCCTGCACATTTCGTCCTGATCGGCTGGTCGGAAAGCCGGATCATCCAGATCCGGGACTTCCTGTTCGCGCCGTATGTGCTCGAAGCCATCGATTGGGTGCGGTTGGACTAATCGACCGGACAGCGCCATCATGGCGCTCGGCGCACGTGAGGAATAGACGGCTGGCAGCAGCGCGGGCGAGAAAATCGCCGCCCAAAGCTACGCTATTGCCGCCGATTGCCCGTTATTCCCACTCGATCGTGCCGGGCGGCTTCGACGTGACGTCGTAGACCACGCGGTTGATGCCACGGACCTCGTTGATGATGCGCGTTGCCGCACGGCCGAGGAATTCCATGTCGTAGTGGTAGAAGTCGGCGGTCATGCCGTCGACCGAGGTGACGGCCCGCAGCGCACAGACGAACTCGTAAGTGCGGCCGTCGCCCATGACGCCGACGGTCTGGACCGGCAGCAGCACGGCAAACGCCTGCCAGATGGCGTCGTAGAGGCCGGCCTTGCGGATTTCGTCGAGATAGATCGCGTCGGCTTCGCGCAGGATCTCGAGCTTCTCGCGGCTGATGCCACCAGGGCAACGGATGGCAAGGCCCGGTCCGGGGAACGGGTGGCGGCCGATGAAGCTGTCGGGCAGGCCGAGTTCGCGGCCGAGCACCCGGACTTCGTCCTTGAACAGCTCGCGCAGCGGCTCGACCAGCTGCATGTTCATGCGTTCCGGCAGGCCGCCGACATTGTGGTGCGACTTGATCGTCACCGACGGGCCGCCGGTGAAGGAAACGCTTTCGATGACGTCGGGATAAAGCGTGCCCTGGGCAAGGAAATCCGCGCCGCCGAGCTTCTTTGCCTCTTCCTCGAACACCTCGATGAACAGGCGGCCGATGATCTTGCGCTTGGTTTCCGGATCGCTTTGGCCTTCCAGTTCGCCGATGAAGCGGTCGGAAGCGTCGACGTGCAGCAGGTGCAGATTATAGTGCTCTTCAAACATGGCGACGACGTTCTTCGCCTCGTCCTTGCGCATCAGGCCATGGTCGACGAGGATGCAGGTCAGCTGGTCGCCGACTGCCTCGTGGATCAGGAGCGCTGCGACCGAGCTGTCGACGCCGCCGGAAAGCGCGCAGATCACCTTCTTGTCGCCGACCTGTTTGCGGATCGCGTCCACGGCCTTGGCGCGGTAGGCCGACATCGACCAGTCGCCCTTGATGCCGGCGATCTTGTGCACGAAGTTGGCGATCAGCTTGGCGCCGTCGGGCGTGTGCACCACTTCCGGGTGGAACTGCACGGCGTAGTACTTGCGCTTCTCGTCGGCAATGAAGGCAAAGGGGGCGTTGGCGGATGTCGCCACGACCTCGAAGCCTTCGGGGATCGCCGTGACGCGGTCGCCATGCGACATCCAGACCTGGTGGCGCGAGCCGAGCGACCAGACGCCGTCGAACAGCGCGCAGTCCTTCTCGACTTCGAGGAAGGCGCGGCCGAATTCGCGGTGATGGCCGCTCTCGACCTTGCCGCCCAGCTGGGCGCACATGGTTTGCTGGCCGTAACAGATGCCGAAGACCGGCAGGCCGGAATCGAAGATCATCGAAGGCGCGCGCGGCGAGCCGATGTCGAGGGTGGAAGCCGGGCTGCCGGAGAGGATGACGGCCTTCGGCTTTAGCCGCTGAAAACCTTCGTCCGCCGACTGGAACGGCACGATTTCGCAATAAACACCGGATTCGCGCACGCGCCGGGCGATGAGCTGCGTCACCTGGCTGCCGAAATCGACGATGAGAACGGTGTCGGGATGGGCTGTCTGGGTCATGTCGGGCCTTCAAACAAGCTTGATCATGGCGAGCCTTTAATCAAAGCCCGTCCTCTGCGCAACGATTAGATTGCACCCCGACAATTCCGGGCTTTCAGAGCCGGATTTCGCCCGTGCCGATCGCTGTCTCAAGCCTGTCGATGACGCCGGCGAGCTTCTCGTCGATGACATCTAGATATTCCGTCCAGTCGTTGACGTGCTTGAGTTCCGCCTTACCGTCGGAAATGCCGCGAAGCGCGATGAGCGGCACGCCGAAAGACTGGCAGGCGCGTAGCACCGCATAGGTCTCCATTTCCACCATGTCGGCGTCGATGCCGTCATAGGCGGTGCCGGAGACGATGTTGGCGCCGGTCGAAAGCCGGGCCTCCTTGATCCCAGGAATGCGCAGCGGCAGCGAAACGACGGCGGGAAGGTCGAGAAACGGCGTCGCGCCTTTCTCGAAACCGAGCACCGAGGCGTCCATGTCGCGGTAGCCGACCGATGTCGCCTGATAGACTTCGGTCTGTTCAAGCTTGGCCGCACCCGCCGAACCGAGCGAGACGACGAGATCAGGCAGAGTGTCTTTGGAGGCAAGGCCTGCCAGCGTCTTCGTCAGCGTGACTGCGGCCTCGACCGGTCCGACGCCGGTCATCAGCGGCGCGATCCGTGCCTTGAGATGAGGACCGTACTCGGCATCGACAGCCATGACATAGAGAACCTTGCGGCCGGCGACGTCCTTCATTTCGACCTTCATCCTTCGATACCCTCGCGTCCGCGGATGACCATCATCGTGCCGGTCATCGAGGCGATCAGCTTGGCCGGCCCGTCCGAGCGGATGGCGTAGCCGCGCCCGTCGGAGACGATGATCGTCGTGCCGGGCTTGGTGACCTCGCCGCGAAACAGGAAGCGCTCGCCGCGCCCCGGCGACAGCAGGTTGACCTTGAATTCGATCGTCAGGATAGAGGCGTCGGGGTCGATGACGGAATAGGCGGCATAGGTGCCGGCCGAATCGAGCGCGGCGGAGATCACGCCCGCATGCAGGAAGCCGTGCTGCTGCGTCAGCTTTTCGTCAAAGGGCAGCTCGATCTCGACGGTACCCTGCTCGACCAGCGTCAGTTCTGCGCCGATCGTTTCCATGGCCGCCTGCCGTGCGAAGCTTTCCCTTATGCGCCTGCGGAAATCTGGGGGATCGCTGTCGTCCATCAGTCTGTACGGCCCTGGCTGTCGCGGCAGGCCCGATTGCCTCCCATATCGATCGACGGACAGTGGCACGGCCGCACCAGTGCGACAAGCTCAATTCATGAGGAAAATCGAGCCGTTGAGTACGGTCGCGAATGCCACCCAGGCGAGATAGGGCAGGAAGAGCAAGGCCGAAGCGCGGTCTCTTTGCCAGCTTGCGACGATGACACCGGCGACTGCGATCAGCAGCGCGATGATGACAATCAGTGCCGACGCGATGTCCTGCAGGCCGAAGAACAGCGGCGACCACAGGAAGTTGAAGATCATCTGCGCGAGCCACAATCGCATCGCGGCGGTACGGCGATGGTCAAGAAACAGCCGGGCGCCGACGATGCCGATCATCACGTAGAGCACCGACCAGACCGGGGCGAAGATCCAGTTGGGTGGATTGAAGACCGGCTTTGCCAGTGACTGGTACCATTCGCCGGGGATGTTGTTGTAGCCGATGAGAAGCCCGAGACCGAGAACGGCAGCGATGAAGACTGTGTAGACGAGGGGTCTGTTCATGGCGTCGACAGATAGAGTGCCCTGATGCGCTTTCCAGCGGGGGCTGCTGTTTCGAAGCGACCATGCGCCACCTATATCTCTGCCATGAAAAGCTTCCGACGCATCGACATCCGGCCGGCCGGTCCTGATGACATCATGATGATCGCTTCCGTCATCGTCGAAACCTGGCGATCGACGTTTCGCGGGCTGATTTCCGATGCCTTCCTCGATGCCATGAGCATCGAGGAACAGGCGTTGCGCCATGCCCGGCGCATGCGCGTTGTCGACGTTTTCCACCTGGTCGCGGTCGACATGAGCACGAACCGGGTGATCGGCTTTGCCAATTATGGAAAGGCCCGCTCGATGCCGCCGCGCTTCGACCGCGAACTCTATGCGCTTTATATCCTCAAGGAGTTTCAAGGGGCCGGCATCGGCTCGGCGCTCGTGCGCAGCGTCGCGGCCCACTGCCGGGAGCTGGGCGGCGCGTCGCTGTTTGCCTGGGTGCTTTCCAGCAATCCGAACCGAGCGTTTTACGAACGCCTGGGGGCGGTCGCCGTCGGCCAGGGCCAGGTCAGCCTCGGCGGTGAGAACCACGATCAGACCGCCTATCGATGGGACAATTTGGCAAAGCTGGCCGGCGAGGGTCGCTTCTCCGCGTGACGTGGGCCGTCAGTCCCGGCCGAGCCGGACGATATGCTGGTCCCAGGCGACACGGCTTTGACGGTCCTTGAAGCGGCCGTCATAGGACGACACGGCAAAACCATGCTCGGCCGCCGCGACACCGGCGGCGTCGGTCACGCGCTCTTGCCTCAACACCGCACCCGTGCGGGCATCGAGCGTCACGGCAACGCCACCCTTGGGCGAGGTGAGGCCGATCAATCCCTCCTGGCGGTTGACGGCTATGGCGCCGACATAATTGGCCAAGGCCTCGGTCGTGCTTTCGGGCAGCGACACGAAGGCGAGATCTTCGCCATGGGAAAAATGGCCGACGAGCGGCGGCAGGTCGTCGCGCGCACCTTCGTATTGGCAGGCAAACCAGATTTCGCCCTTCGGGCCGATATCGACGTGGCGGGTGGAGAGACGGTTGAGTTCGCCCGGCAGTATGTGTTTTTGGATCAGCGCGCCGGTCTCGGTGTCGACCAGTGTCAGGCTCGGTTCCATATGGTCGAGATTGAGCTTGGTGCGGCCGAAATCCGGATGAGTCTCGATGCCGCCATTGGCGATGGCCAGCATCCGTCCATCGGCGGAAAGCGTCATGTCATGCGGGCCGATGCCATAGGTCGGGAACTCGCCGATGCGGGCAAAATGTCGGCTGCCGTCGTAGATGCCGATCATGCCGCGATTGGCGGCAAAGTCGTTTTCGGTGGCGTAGAGCAGGCGGCCATCGGCAGAAAAGCAGCCATGGCCATAGAAGTGCCGGCCCTCGGCGGCCGCGATGACCACCGGCTCGGCGCTGCCGTCGGTCGCAAGGATCATCGCATAGGTGCCGGGGCGGCGGGAAAACGCCACCGTCCGTTTGCTGGCGGCTGAATGGGCCATGCCGTGGGCGCGTGCCGGAAGCGCCGTGCGCTCGACGATCTCGCCGGCCTCGGTCAGTGTGGCAACGCCATAGCTTCCGTCCGGCGCCATGAAAGCGGAGGCAAAGACCGCGTCGGCGCGCTCGAGCGCAAAGGCGCCGCGAGCGCCGAGCGTCGCCACCCAGGCGGCGCCGGCCATCTTGATGAAATTGCGACGGTCGATCAGACCCGTGGTGGCGCGCATGGCCATTCCTCGCCTGCCATCTTATCGGACCGGCACCGGAATTCCGCCGCCGATCCTTGTCGCTACGATGTAGCAGATGACTCTGTCAGAGCCAGCCCCGCCGCTTGAAGTAGAGGAACGGCACGATCGCCGAAAGCACCATCAGCGCCAGGGCATAGGGATATCCGAACTGCCACTGCAGCTCGGGCATGACCTCGAAGTTCATGCCGTAGATCGAGGCGACCAGTGTCGGCGGCAGGAACACGACGGCAGCGACCGAGAATATCTTGATGATCTGGTTCTGCTCCAGATTGATCAGGCCGAGCGTCGCGTCGAGCAAGAAGTTGATCTTGTTCGACAGGAACAGCGCGTGGTCGCCGAGCGATGTCGCATCGCGCTGGATCAACTTGATCCGCTGCCGGCTTTCCTTGGCCGCCTTGCGCGGACCGATGCCTTCGAGCGCCACGTGATAGGCGACCAGCCGACCGATGCTGACCAGGCTTTCGCGAATGATCGTCAGAAGGTCACCCTTCTGGCCGATCTGCTCGATCAGCGACTGCAAGTCGCGTGTCTTCTTGGTGGCGCTGGCATTGGTCTTGCGGAACACTTCACGCGAAATACCGTCGACCTCGCTGCCGGCCCGCTCGAGTGCGTCGGCGGTGCGGTCGATCATCGCTTCGAGAAGCCCCAGCATCGCCAGTTCGCCAGTTTCGCAGCCTTGGCCGTTGGCCTTCTGCAGCCGGTTGGCATAGGTCTGGAACGGCTTCGGGTCGGCGTGACGTACGGTCACGAGCGTCACGCCCTTGACGATGAAGGTCACGGGAACCTTGACCGGGTAGTCGCTGTCGAGCTTGGCAACGGCCGTCATGGTCATGAACTGCGCGCCGTCTTCCTGGTAGAGCCGGTCGGACAGCTCGATTTCCTGCATCTCGTCCCGGGTCGGGATTTCGATGCCGAGTTGGCCTTCGACCAGCCGGGTCTCCTCCACGGACGGATTGAGCAGGTCGAACCAGATGACCGGCGTCGGAGAGGCAAGGCCGTCGAGCATGTCGACGAGCACGAGATGGCTGTTCTGGCTTTTGTAGATGCGCAGCATTTTGGGCTCCATAGGGCGAGTCATCCGACCGCCACGAAGCCCTGATCAATCAGGACCGAGCGGTCGTGAGCATGAAGGCTCGACTTCGACTGTCGGGGTTCATTGCAAGTTGATCCTTGTGGTGAAACGTGGCCGCGAGAGCGGACACGGGAGCGCTTTGCGCCCAAACGGGGGGATTGTCAACAGCCTCGGCTAAGGGCTGTCTGCTCAGTCGCCGTCGGCAAAGGAGAAGCCGGCGCCAAGGCCGATGGCACCGCCGAAATCCTTGTTCAGCCGGTCGAGAAGATCGGCGGTGTTGAGCGTGAGAAAATCGAGCTTGGCCCGGCTCTTGTCATCGGCGATCGCCTCGCCGATCGGACCGTCGATGGTCTGCGAGATGCCGATGACCGACTTGAAGACGAAGTCTGCCGACCCGGCGACCGAGCGGCTGTCGTTCGGAAGCAGGCTTTCCATGTCGGCCACCTTGAACAGGGTATGCAGGCCGCGGAAGTTGGCGGCGATCGAGGGCATGGTGTTTTCCGACCGCCAGTAGATCGCCGACTTCGGATGTCCCTTGTCCTGCTTGCCGTCGACGGTTCCGGCATAGAACGGCTTCAGCCGCTGGTCCTTCACCATCTCGACGCCGTGCACGAAAATGCCGAGCAGCTCGGTTGCCGCCTCCTTGCTGTCGCGAAATTGAGGATTTCCAGGGCCCGGCTTTTTCCAGGCGGCCTGGATGCCCTCAGGCTTTTGCCACTCCGCCAGGAACTCGTTGGCGATGGCGTCGAGGTTCTGCGAGATCGCCACGCCGTAGCGGCAACGGAAATCGCCGTCCTTGCTCGCCAGCACATCGGAGCCATTGCCGTAGAGCACGTATTCCAGTGCGCCCAGTCCTTGCGCCGCGACGCTCTTGCCCTTGAGCGATGCGACGTCGGTCGCCGTCTCGTCGCCCTTGGCAAGAATGGCCTGCACCTGTTTCAGGCCCGTGCTCTTGCGGTCGGGGTAGAACAGGAAGCGCTCGAAGCGGTTCTGCTCGAGCGCCGGCCCCAAACGGATGATTTCGACCGTCGACCAGGCCTGTACCAGGTCGGAAAATGCTTCTTGCGCTTTCTCCTGCGATGCCGCCGACGGGACCTCGCAAAGGGCGGCCGACGCCTTCGTCAGCAGCGCGGTCTTGTCCGACAGGTTGCGGTAGCCGGGGATAATGAAATCGTCGACCGCCCTAGCCATCACGGCTGGCACGGCAGCCTCGTTGACGACACGGGGCGACAGCGCGCTTCCCTCCTGCGCCATGGCCGGCAGGGACAGAGCGGCCAGGCAAAGGCCGAGGGCAAGCGAAGGCATATGAGACATCAAAGAGACTCCAGGAATGCGAGGAGGTCACGGCGGTCACGTGTGGAAAGCGCGGCAAAGGCGTCTCGCGCTTTTTCGCCCTCTCCACCATGCCACAGAATGGCTTCGGTAAAATTGCGGGCCCGCCCGTCGTGCAGCAGGAACGTATGGCCGCTCACCGCCTTCGTCAGTCCGATGCCCCAGAGCGGCGGCGTGCGCCATTCGCGGCCATTGGCGATACCTACGGTCTGGCCATCGGCAAGGCCGTCTCCCATGTCATGGAGCAGGAAGTCGGAATAGGGCCAGATCAGCTGGAACGCCTGTGCCTTGTGGGCAGCGTCGCGACGCGTCACGTATTTCGGGGTGTGGCAGGAAGCGCAGCCGCTCTGGTAGAAGATCTCCTTGCCGCGCAGGGTTTTTGGAAAGCTCGCCTTGCGCCGCGCCGGAACGGCCAGATTGGCCGAGTAGAAGGTGACCAGTCCCAGCACCGGGTCCGGAGCCTCGACCGCGCCGAGACGCGCCTGGACGCCGGTCGGCAGGCCGAGGCAGGCCGTTTGCCCTTCGGTGCAGTCGCCAAAACTGCGGTCGAGATCCGGGGTCGAAAGGCCGATATCGGCGGCGAAGGCATCCGCCGTCTGCTGGCGCACCGTCGGGGTCTGTGCCTTCCAGCCAAAGCGACCAAGCGCAATTTCTCCGGTCGCGCGATCGCGAACCAGCGAGGCGCGCCCGCTGATGCCGTCGCCGTCGGCGTCATCAGGGTCTGCACGGGAAAGGATATCCGCCTCATGGATCGCCTCGATCAGTCCCAATCCGATCATCTGCGGCGCCACCCGCGGCGAAAGCGTCGTTGTCGGATCAAGGGCGCCGTAGGCGAGATCGCGCACCGCATAGGTCGGCTTGCGCAGGAAGACCAGTTCGCCGTCCGCCAGCGTGACCGGCAGCTCGGAGTAGGTCATCTTCATCTGACCTTCGGCGGCAAGCCCCGGCACCGCCCTGTCCTGCAACTGCGCGCCGTAAATCGGGTCGGGGAAATTGGCCATGTCGTAGGTCGCCAGCATCTGCCGTTCGCCGTCGTTGCGCGGCGCCCGGGCGAGCCGGTAGAGCATCGAGGTGCCGTCGCTGGCGCCTTCGGGCGGGCCGCCACGCCCATCGCGCGGATGGCAGCTGAGGCAGGACCTTGCATTGTAGAGCGGCCCCAGGCCATCGGACGCCTGGGTTGACGAGGGCGAGGACACCCAGAGCTTTTCGAACAGCGCATCGCCCAGCTTGAATCCCTCTTCATCCTCGAAAGCCAAGTTTGCGGAAAACTGAGTGAAGCTGTCCTGATCGTTCGGGGCGATCGACGTTCCGGCTCCCGCCGACATCGCCTCGTATCGTTCTGCCTTGGAGAAATCCGTGACCGGCACAGTGATCGCCTCGACGCGGCGAAGGTCGGCCTCGGAGAGATCGTCGCGCTTGTGCTTGAGCGCGGAGGTATCGTCTGACGCCTGAACTGCCGCCGCAACAAGAAACAGCGCCAGGAGCGACTGCAGAAGGGAGCGGGCAATGCATGCGTTCATCGATTGAGGATCGGGCCGCGTCCGTAACGGCGCGGCCCGCCTTTTCAGCTTATTGGAAAACAGCGTTAGGATTATCCAAGCTGTCGGAACCTTCAAGCTCAATCGTGCCGAGGTCGAGCGACGCGATGACGCGCTGCACGGTCTTGGCCTGGGCGATCAGGCCGTCGATCGCGGCCTGGACGGTGGCGTTGCCCTCGGCATTGCCTTCGCCGATCATCTGGTCGTAGGCCTCGACGGTTTCGGCGCGCTTGGCCATCGCCTGCATCTTCTCGACCGTGGTGGCGAGATCCTTGGTCATTTCCTTGTCGAGTGCCGCGTCCTTGGTGGCAACGAGTTCGGAAAGCGAGGCGCCGGTCAGCTTGGTGCCGTCGACGCGGGTATATTCGCCGGTATAGGCCGACTGGATGCCGATCGCGTCGTGCAGGTGCGAGTTGTGGGTGTTGTCGGAGAAGCAGTCGTGCTCTTCTTCCGGGTCATGCAGCAGGATGCCGAGCTTCATGCGCTCGCCTGCAAGCTCGCCATAGGAGAGCGATCCCATGCCGGTCAGGATGGCGGTCAGGCCAGCCTTCGGATCGGCTTCGACGGCCTTGGTCGCCGCGCCATCCGGCGTCCAGTTGGCAACCATTTCCTTCAGGTCCGAAACGAGCAGTTCGGATGCAGCCTTCAAATAGGCGCCACGCCGATCGCAATTGCCGCCGGTGCAGGCCTTGGTGTCGTAATCCGTGTAGGGGCGGTTGCCGGCGCCAGCCTTGGTGCCGTTCAGGTCCTGGCCCCAGAGCAGGAATTCGATGGCGTGATAGCCCGTGGCGACGTTCGCCTCGATGCCGCCTGCTTCCTGTAGGGTACCCGCCAGCAGTTCCGGCGTGATGTTGGTGGCGTCGACATCCTTGCCGTCGATCTTGATCGTCTTGTTGGCGATCACGTTGGCGGTGAAGAGACCGTTCTCGTCGCTCTCGCTGCCGTAGCTCGGATCGACATAGTCGATCAGGCCTTCGTCCAGCGGCCAGGCGTTGACCTTGCCTTCCCACTCGTCAACGATGGCGTTGCCGAAGCGGTAGACTTCCGTTTCCTGGTAGGGGTGGCGGGCCTTGAGCCAGGCTTCGCGCGCCGCCTTCAGCGTTGCTTCGCTGGGGGTCGCGATCAGCGCGTCGATTGCCTTGTCGAGCGCCTCAGCGGTGATCAGCGCATCTTCGAACTTGGCGTGCGCGACGACGGTGTAGTGCTTTACAACGGCGGCCGCATCGGTGGCGGCCTGCGCCGGCTGCAGGGCCAGCGTCGACGTTGCCGTCATGAGCGCCAGCGCCGCGGCGCGGATGAAATTCTTGGTCATGACCCTCTCCTGTTCTTCTCCCGGCGTGACCGGAACGGACACCGCGGGACGGCGTCATTGCTCGGCAATGGGTCGTGGAAAATCCCCCGCCGACCCGCCGGAGCTTGATTGTCATGAACCAAAAGTAAACTGGTGTCAAAGTGTATAGTTTAGAACGTTTTCAATCTGATGCCGGCGGTTTGGCGCAGTGTCGAAGCCGCCGGCGAGGCGCTCAGGCCTTGCGCTGCATCAGGCAGAAGAAGAAGCCGTCGGTGCCGGTGGAAGCCGGCGTCAGCGTCACCGTCTTCATGTCGGCGGACCATGGCTGCGGCTTGTCGGTACCGAATAGCCCGGCCCAGATGTCGGCGGCCGACAGGATCTCGAATTCCGGATTGTCTTCGCAGAAGCCGTAGACTTGCGCCTCGTTCTCCTCGGGAAGCACCGAGCAGGTGACGTAGATCAGGTGTCCGCCCGGCCGCACGAACTGCGCAGCACTTGCCAGCGCTTCTTCCTGCTGGGAGATCCGCTCTTCGAGGTTCTTCTGGTTGAGCCGCCACTTGGTGTCGGGGCGGCGACGCCACGTTCCGGTGCCGGTGCAAGGCGCATCGACGAGAACCCGATCGAAACGGCCGGCAAGCGGCGCCAGGCTGTCGGCGGAATCGTGTACCTGGACATTGCGCGTTCCAGCGCGCTTCAGCCGTTCGATGATCGGCGCCAGGCGCTTGCGGTCGGTGTCGTAGGCGTGCACCTGGCCCTTGTTGTTCATCGCAGCCGACATGGCGAGCGTCTTGCCGCCGCCGCCGGCGCAATAGTCGAGCACCTGTTCGCCTTCCTGCGGGAAGGCGAGATCGGCGACGATCTGCGATCCCTCGTCCTGGACTTCGAACCAGCCTTTCTGGAAGGAAAGCTCGGCGGTGACGTTCGGCAGGCGCGAGGCGCCTTCGCCGGCGGGAATACGAATACCGTTGCGGGCGATCGTTGCGGCTTCAGCGCCGCTGCGCTCCAGCGCCTTCAGCACCTTGTCCCGGGTCGACTTGAGCGTGTTGGCGCGCAGATCGAGCGTCGGACGCCCGGCGAGCGCCTTGGCTTCGTCGAGCCAATCCTCGGAGAAGTTTTCCTCGAAGGATGCCTGCACCCATTCGGGAATGTCGCCCTGGATGTGGGGCGCGGCATCATCGAGGCGGCGCGTCGCGAAGGCCTGCGCCATGTCGGCGGACGGCATCTCGGGTGCGAATTTGTCGCCATCGAGTTCGGCCGCCAGCGCTTCGGGGGAAAAGCCCCACTGGCGGTACATCACGGCGTGGCCGAGAGCGGCGGCGCTGTCGCTGTCCATCAGGTAGGCGTGGGAGAGCTTCATGCGAAGCGCGTCATAGACGATGTTGCCGATCGCCGATCGATCGCCGGAGCCGGCGAAGCGATGGGAAAGGCCCCAGTCCTTGAGTGCGTCGGCGACCGGGCGCTTCCGCTTTTCGATGTCCTCAAGAACCTCAATGGCTCCAGCGAGCCTGCCGCCCAATCGCATCTTCGATCAACTCCTTTTTCGCCGTGGTAGCGGCGATGGCATCGAAGAGCAAGACGCTGGCCGGGATTAAACGCGGGGAAGTGGCGAGGAACAGTACTTCTCAAAGCAGAACCGCCCGGATCGGATGCCGGACGGAAGTATTTTACGATCAGGAATTGACGACGCGATAACAGATGCTGGCGTGGCCGGAGCTGATCATGCCGATCTGCGAGGCGGCTGCTTTGGAAAGATCGATCACACGGCCACGGATGAACGGGCCACGATCGTTGATGCGAACGATTACACTCTTGCCGTTGCGCTTGTTGGTGACCTGCACCTTGGTGCCGAATTTCAGACTGCGATGGGCGGCGGTGAGGCGGGCGGCGTTCATACGTTCGCCGGAAGCCGTCTTGGAGGTCAGCGCATACCAGGAAGCACCGCCGCAGCCGGCGCCTGCTGCCTGGCTGTCGGAAACGGAACCGAGGCCGATCCCGGCGGTGAACAGCGCTGCCGCAGCAACAGTCTTGATTTTCGCTGGCGTCAAACTGGCGACCCTCGGTTAGAGCTCTTGGGCTGGAGCTCTTGGTTAATTCTGTCGAAGATCGCTAATTGGGGCGAAAAATGGCGAAAACGTGCTTCAACCATTTACGTTTTATTAGGATCTATTAAAAAAGGACGAAAATTAAAAAACGAAGATTGTTTGAAATAGTTTAAATAGAACCCGGAAGTTCTTTGGAATCAGCGGTTGAACGCGCTAAATGCGGCGCGCACGCGAGCCGAGATATCGGCTTAACGAAAAAAATCATTAAAAATTTCGAATTGAACGAATCGTCCGGAATCCGGATGGTCAAAAATGCGTCACTACCGCTGTGGTTGCATTCAATTCGCCGAGTATAGAATGAATATCTCACGAAGGTCACAATTAAGCGCCTCCGTGAGATCACCATTACTAACGATCATGCTATCGACAAGGTTCCATTGCGAACGGAATATTTTGACTGGTTCGCGCAGCAATTGTTCATTGGCCGCGCCAGCTGTCCGTCTGCCACATTTGCGCAAGCGAGACGCGATAATCGGGATAGGCGAGTTCGAAGCCGGTTTCCCGCAGGCGTGCATTCGAAACGCGCTTGTTTTCGCCATAGAAGGATCGGGCCATCGGCGAAAGCTCGGCGGTTTCGAACGGCATCTCGGGCGGCGGCTCGACGCCCATCAGCCGCGCGGCCTCGGCAACGATATCCTGCGGTGGTGCCGGCTCGTTGTCGGTGATGTTGAAGATCCCACCCTGAAGTCTTTCGGAGAGGTAGGATGTGGCAGCGCCGATATCTTCCACACGAATGCGATTGAACACCTGGCCGGGCTTGATCAGCCGGCGGGCCGTGCCGTTGGCGAGATTGCAGAAGGCGTTGCGTCCGGGGCCGTAAATGCCGGAAAGCCGTAGCACAGCGACGGGAACAGCGTGTTTGGCGCCGAAGGCAAGCCAGGCGTCTTCCGCCTCGACTCGCTCCACCGAGCGCGCCGAGACCGGTTTGGACAACATGTCTTCCGTCACCCACTGACCGCCATGGTCGCCATAGACGCCGACGGTGGAGAGATAGCCGATCCAGCGAAGGGCAGGGGCAAGCGTGGCGAGGTCGGTGCTGCCGGGGCGGAACATCGGGTCGCCGTCGCGGCCGGGAGCGATCGACTGGATCAGATGGGTCGCCTGCCGCAAGGCGTCTGCCAGTTCGTCGGAAACCGTATCGCCGTCGAAGACGATCGGGCGGATGCCCGCTTTTGCGAGTTTGGCAGCCTTTTCCGCACTGCGGGTCGTACCAGTGACGCTATCGGCCTTGTCGGCCAGTGCGCGCGCGATCGCCATGCCGGAATAACCGGCGCCAAGAATCAGGACATGCATCGGCTTACTCCCGCCATTTGCCATTCGGACAACACTTCTTCGTCGCTCTCCGCACCGCATTGCCTCTCATGGGCCGCAAGCGCATCGGGCGAGATCAATAGTGACAAAGCCCACACCGCCATCGCCCTCACCATCGGGGAGGTATCGCTGGTCAACGTCTTGCAGGCTGCGACCAGGCTGTCATCGCCGGAATTGCCCGCTGCGATCAAGACATTTCTGACGAAGCGGTCACGCCCGATGCGTTTGACCGGCGAGCCCGAGAAGAAGGTCCTAAATGTCGGGTCGTCGAGGGTCAGGAGAAAGGCGAGCGACGGCGCCTTCAGGTCATCGCGCGCCTTCAGTTTCATCTCCGACGCCTGCTGCGCGAACTTGTTCCAGGGGCAGGCGGCAAGACAGTCGTCGCAGCCATAGATGCGATTGCCGATCAGCGGACGCAGCGTCGGGTCGATCGGCCCCTTGTGCTCGATTGTCAGGTAGGAAATGCAGCGCCGCGCGTCGATGCGGTAGGGGGCGGGGAAGGCAGCGGTGGGACAGGCGTTGACACAGGCACGACAGGAGCCGCAATGGTCGCGCTCGGCGGCGTCGAAGGCAAGTTCCGCCGTGGTGAACAGGCTGCCGAGAAACAGCCAGGAGCCGAACTCGCGGCTGACGAGATTGGTGTGTTTGCCTTGCCAGCCGATGCCTGCCTTTTCGGCGAGCGGCTTTTCCATCACCGGTGCCGTGTCGACGAACACCTTCACGTCTTCGCCGGCACGTGCCGCAAAGCGGGTCGCGACCTCTTTCAGGCGGCCCTTGATGATATCGTGATAGTCGCGGTTCTGGGCATAGACGGAGATCGCACCGCGATCCGGCTGGTCGAGGATGCCGCGCGGGTCTTCCTCCGGGCCGTAGTTCATTCCGAACATGACGACCGAGCGCACGTTGCTCCAGAGGGTTCGCGGATCGGAGCGGCGCTCCGCCGTTTCGGCCAGCCATTCCATCGTGCCGTGGAAGCCCTCGTCGAGGAATTCCACGAGCCGCGCCGGCGCCTCCGGTATGGCATCGGGCCGGGTGATGCGACAGACGTCGAAGCCCTTGTCGGCCGCCTCGGCCTTCAGGAATTCCGTCAGCTTCTGCCGCCGTCGCTCCTGGTTTTCAGCCTTGGCAGCACTGCCGGGCACGGCACTATCCTCAGAAATCGAGATCCGCATAATGCGGAACCGGTGTGATACCGCGCACGCGCTCGGAGAGCAGCGGGCGGAAGGAGGGGCGGGACTTCAGCCGCTGATACCATTCCTTGGCGGTCGGCGCGTCCGACCAGTCGATCTCGCCGAGATAGTCGAGCACCGAAACCGTCGCGGCCGCCGCAAGGTCGGCATAGGAGATCCGGTCGCCTGCAAGCCAGGGCCGCGACCCGGCAAGCCACGACAGGTACTTCATGTGCTGGCGGATATTGGCGCGCGAGGTGCGCAGCACCTTGCTGTCAGGTGCGCCGCCGCCCTGGTCCGGCGTCATCTGCAGTTTGAAGATGCGCTCGCGCACCAAGGGGCGCGTCACGTCGGCTTCCATCTTGTGAAGGAACCATTCGGCCAGCCGGCGGATTTCGGCGCGCTGGAACGGATCTTCCGCCAGAAGCCGCCGATCCCGCTTCATGATGCCGTTCGTCTCGTCGAGATATTCCGAGATGATCGTGGCGCCACAAAGCGCCCTCATACTGTCGTCAACATAGACCGGTAACGTGCCCGCCGGATTCAGCGTCAGAAAGTCTCGCCGGTTTTCCCAGGGCTGTTCCTCGGTCAATTCCGTCTGGTAGCCGTATTCCGAAAGGATCAGGCGCACGAACCGCGAAGCGGAGGACATGGGGTGATGGTACAGTGTCGGCATCGATGATCTGGCTTCTTATGGTCTTTTTTCAGGGAACGTCAGCGTGGCGGCGCATGCGTCTGGCCACGGCTCATCAGAAAAAGCTATAGGAACTTGTGGTGGCAAACACAAGCGAATCAGCCTTTTCCTCCCACTCCAAAACTTGTCAGGAAAATCTTATATATGGCGGATCAATCGATCATCAGCGCGCTCGTCCTCGGTCTCATCGAGGGATTGACGGAGTTCATCCCCGTGTCTTCGACGGCGCATGTGCTCCTCGCCGGGCACTTCCTCGGCTTCAGATCGCCGGGCAACACCTTTGCCGTTCTGATACAGCTCGGCGCCATCCTGGCGATCCTGCTCGTCTATTTCCAAAGACTTCTGTCGATCGCACTGGCGCTGCCGACGAGCGTCAAGGCCCGCCGCTTCGTCGTGTCGGTGCTGCTCGCCTTCCTGCCGGCCGCCATCATCGGCGCAATCGCCCATGACTTCATCAAGACCGTGCTGTTCGAAACGCCGATCCTGATCTGTGTCGTGCTGATCATTGGCGGCTTCATCCTGCTTGCGATCGATCGGATGCCGCTGACGCCGCGCTACACCGACGTCATGGACTATCCGCCGTCGCTGGCGCTGAAGATCGGCCTGTTCCAGTGCCTGGCGATGATTCCCGGCACCTCGCGCTCCGGTGCGACGATTGCCGGCGCTCTGCTGATGGGAACGGACAAGCGGTCGGCGGCGGAGTTCTCGTTCTTCCTGGCCATGCCGACGATGCTCGGCGCCTTCACGCTCGACCTCTACAAGAACCGTGATGCGCTGTCGTTCGACGATTTCACACTGATTGCCGTCGGCTTCATCGCGGCGTTCGTCGCCGGCATCTTCGTCGTCCGCTCGCTCTTGGACTTCGTCTCGCGCCGCGGCTTCACGCCATTTGCGATCTGGCGCATCGTCGTCGGCACCGCCGGCCTTATCGGCCTCTGGATGCTCGGCTGAGAACAGCTACTGCATAATTCTCTAAATCGGATCCGATTTAAGGGCGAAATTATGCAGCAAATATAAAGAGATACAGCGTCCTTTGCGCGTCATATTTGACGCGCGGCGCTGTAAAAATAAAACCGCGTGCGTTTCAGATGAAACGCACGCGGTCCCTGGCCCCCGCCAAAAACTTGTAGCTAATCGCCCGATGGGCGCCGGCTTACTTGCCGGAAAGGTCGATCGACGCCGTCGTGCACGGGTCGACGCCATAGGCCGGCGTGCAGCCCTTGCGGCTGCTCGCGACCGTGTTCGGCGCGACGAAGGAGCCAGCCAGAATGATCAGTGCCGCAGACGCAAAAAAGATTGCGATCGACTTGCCCATGGACGCCATGCCTTTCGAGAGTGATGCTGCCGCCGCCGAGACTTACCTGTGATCGGGGCGCGGGGCGGTTTTTATGCGTTGGATATGTCTTGATCAATATCAGGACATGTTGAATCTGCGGTAAATGCCATTCGCTTTTGTCACTGCGGCAGAACTGCAACGCTGTTGCCTTGATGACACAATAAAACAGCCGCCGGCAGGGCCGGCGGCGATCGAAAGAGGCTTTCTGGGCTGCTGCCTCAGGCGGCGCGGCCGCTGCGTGTATACTGGCCCTGCGGGCGATAGCGCACGAGATAGGTCGACAGGATCGATTCCAGCATCGTCGGCGTGATGCCGATGCCGCCAAGCGTCCGGCCTTCGGATTCGGCCTTGGCCGAGACGATATTGTCGGATTTCAGCAACACCACCTGGTCGGGCGTTATCGGCGGCGTGATGAAGGGGATCATCGACGCGACGCGGCCCATCAGCGAGGCGATGCCGAAGGGCACCGATACCAGCGAGCGCTTGCGATCGATGGTCTGGAGCATGATCTCGAGACATTCGCGGAAGGTGAGGACGTCAGGTCCGCCGAGTTCGTAAATCGTGCCAGCCGACAGCTTGCCGTCGACCGAGCGGGCAACGACCTCGGCGACATCGGTGACATAGACCGGCTGGAACTTGGTGTTCCCGCCGCCGATCAGTGGCAGCGCCGGTGCGAACCGGGCCATTTGGGCGAACTTGTTGAAGAAGCCGTCCTCCGGTCCGAAGACGATCGACGGGCGCAGGATGATCGCGTCCGGCAGCGTTTCCAGGATCGCGGCTTCGGCACGCCCCTTGGTGCGGGCGTAGCTCGATTCCGACTTGGCGTCCGCGCCGATCGCCGAGATATGCGTTAGCTTGGCGCCGACATTGCGCGCGGCTTCCGCAACCGCTCGGGCGCCGAAATCCTGCACGGCGTCGAAGGTGTTGCGGCCGCTCTCGAACAGGACGCCGACGCAGTTGATGACATGGTCGGAGCCTTCGACGGCGCGGTCGACCGACTTGCGATAGCGCAGGTTGGCCTGGACGAACGAGATCTGGCCGACATTGCCGAGCGGCTGCAGGTGGCCTGCAAGATCCGGCCGGCGAACGGCAACGCGGATGCGGTAGCCGCGCTTGGCGAGTGCACGTACGACATGACGGCCGACGAACCCGGATCCGCCGAAAATCGTCACCAGCGGCGGAAGGTTGGACAAGGTCATGGGAAGTGCACTCCTGATCTCATTTGGAAGAATTGTTTGCTACATAGCCCAACAGCCGCGAGAGGTGAAGGCCAATCCTCGCGGCGGGCGGCGTTGCCGTGGTTGGCAACACTCGTCGGTCAGATGCCCTCGACGACCACCATCTCGGCGTCTGCCACCTGTTGGCGGATCGCCGCGGCAATCTGGTACTCGGGGGAATTATAGCAGTCGACAGCGGCCTGAAGCGATGGAAATTCGATGACGACGTTGCGGGCGCGAACCCCACCTTCCAGCCGCTCGAATTCACCGCCGCGCGCCAGGAAATTGGCGCCGTATTTCTCGAAGGCCGGCTTTGCGGCCGCCACATAGTCCTTGTAGCGTTCGGGGTCTCGCACATCGACCCGTGCGATCCAATATCCTTTTGCCATGCTGAACTCCTCGTCTTCAGGCATCGAAAGCAGACGGGAGTGTTACTTCCGGCAAATTCCGGGCAAGGTCAAGCGGAACGGTTGCAGAGGGCGGCGATGTACGAGAGGGATCGCCGACCTGTTGCACGCGGGTGTCACGATCAGCGCGAAAGCGCGCCGTTCATCTCGTCGAGGATGCCGCGCGCGGCGACAAGCGGATCTGCGGCTGCGACGATTGGGCGCGCGACGACGAGGTGGCTCGATCCGGCCTTCAGCGCGTCGGCGGGTGTCATGACGCGCTTCTGGTCGCCCTTCTCGGCTCCGGCCGGGCGGATGCCTGGGGTCACCAGAGCCATGTCGGGGCCGATGATCTTGCGCACCGCGGAGGATTCCTCGGCCGAGCAGACGATGCCGCCCATGCCGGCGGCACGGGCCTGTTCGGCCCGGCGCAGCACCAGCGTGTGCGGGTCGTATTCGTAGCCCGCATCGATCACGTCCTGCTCGTCCATCGAGGTGAGCACGGTAACGCCGAGCAGGCAGAGATCCGATCCCCTGGCTGCCTCGACCGCCGCCTTCATCGCCTTGGGGTAGGCGTGCAGCGTCAGCATCGACATGCCCATCTTGACGATGTTCTCGACGCCCTTGGCCACCGTGTTGTCGATGTCGAGCAGCTTCATGTCGAGGAAGACCTTCTTGCGGCTTGCGGCCAGATCGCGGGCGAACTCGAGCCCTCCGGCAAACACCAGTTGGTAGCCGATCTTGTAGAAGGTCACGTCGTCACCAAGCGTGGTAACGATCTTTTCAGCCTCTGCGATTGTCGGAAGATCCAGGCCGACGATCAGTCGGTCGCGTGCGGTCTCGGTCATGTCGCGGTCACCCCCTGCCAGAATTCCATCGGGGTCCAGTCGCATGTGAGGGCGCGATCCGCAAGACGGAACGCGAAGAGATTGCCGCCGCCGCCGCCCTTCTGGTCGGCGCTTCGGCTGATGGCGGTGCCGCCCAGCTTGCACTTCAAGAGGGTACCGACGCCGCCATGGCCGACGAAAGCGATCGGGATTTTGGCGTCGTGTTCGTCAAGGATACGAAAGACGGCAGCCGAGATGCGGGCCTGCGCGTCGACGGCGCGCTCCCAGCCGTTGAAGCTTTCGTTCGGATTGGCGAAGAACCAGTCCGCCGCCCTCTCGAATTCCGGGGGCGGCAGGAAGCCGGTGGCCGAGCGGTCGTTCTCGCCCATCGTGTCGTCGGTCTCGATCGCGACGCCGGCCGCTCCGGCCAGAAGGTTCGCGGTCTCGATCGCCTTGGTCTCGTCGCTCGAAACGATCCGCCCGAGCGTTCGAACCCACGGCTGCCGCGCCGTCGCTTCCGCTCGCGCATATCCGATCTCCGACAGTCCCCATTTCGGCACGGGAACTGCCGGATCGATCTGCACTTGCGGGTGCGTGATATACAGACCGAACAATGGTGTGCCCTGTCAGTGCGCTTTGCGGTAGACCCAGAGCTGCGCCGGGGGAATGTTGCGCACGACGAAATCGAGATGCTGGATGCTGTAGCGGTCGGGCATGGCAACCACAGGCGACAGCGGACCATAGGAGATCTGCACGACGGGACGGCCGACCGGGATGCGCGACAAAAGATCCACGATCAGCTCGACGCGACGATGCATCGGGAAATTGAGCAGCGGCACGGCAGACACGACGCTGTCGAAGGTCCGGTCCGTCATCGCGCCAAGCGTCTGCTTGAGATCGAACGCGTCGCCGTTGATGAAGTTGACGCCGGCAAAGTTTGCCTTGAGCTGCTGGTAGAAGTCGGTGGAGTACTCGACGGACACCAGATCTTCCGCTGCTAGACCGCGCTCCAGGATCGCCTTGGTGATGACGCCGGTTCCGGGGCCGAGTTCAAGAACCGGCAATCCGGAATGGGGATTGATGACGCTCGCCATGCGGCGGGCGGTGACGGAAGACGTCGGAAGGATTGCCCCGACCGCCTTCGCATTGCTCATCCACCCCTTGAAGAAACGGATCTCCTCGTCGAATTTCCGGCCAAGCCGTTCCTTCACCTTCACGCGCAAATTCATTGAACCCCTCAAAACCGTCGTCCTCTCATACGGATCGTCCGGTTCCGCTGATTCGAGCGGGGAACGGACATTGCAGACATAATGTGATCCCATCTGCGGCAAAAACAAGTCTGTCTACGCCTGAAAGCGTCGTCTTATCAACAGCACGCGAATATCAGCGCCAACAAAAAACCCGCCACGCGCGGCGTGACGGGTCTTAATTTTTCACCGCGGCACGGGCGGCTAAACCCGCATCGGCATCAGCACGTAAAGCGCGTCCTCGGCCGCCAGATCGCGCACCAGCGTCGGCGAGCCCGGGTCGGCCAGCATGAAGATGGCGTCGGTTCCCGTCAGCTGCGAGGTGATGTCGAGCAGGTATTTTGCATTGAAACCGATTTCGAGCGGGTCGTGCTCGTAGCCGACCGGCAGCTCTTCCGTCGCGCTGCCCGAATCCGGGTTGTTGACCGTCAGCGTCATCTGGCCGTCGGCCAGCGCCAGCTTCACGGCGCGTCCGCGTTCGGAGGAAATCGTCGAAACGCGGTCGACGGCCTGGGCGAAGGACTGGCAATCGACGCGCAGTTCCTTGTCGTTGTTGGCCGGTATAACGCGCTGGTAATCCGGGAAGGTGCCGTCGATCAGCTTTGAGGTCATCACGATCGAGCCGATCGTCAGGCGAATTTTGGCGTCCGATACTTCGAGCGTCACGATGATATCGGGGCTGTCGAGTAGCTTCTGCAGTTCGCTGACGGTCTTGCGCGGAATGATGATGCCCGGCATGCCCTCGGAGCCGGACGGCGCTTCGACGTCGGCGCGCGCAAGGCGGTGGCCGTCGGTTGCCACGGCGCGCAGCTTCAGGTCGCCCTTGCTCTCGACCGTGTGCACGAAGATGCCGTTGAGATAGTAGCGGGTCTCCTCGGTCGAGATCGCGAACTGCGTCCGGTCGATCAGCATCTTCAGGTCGGTCGCCTTGAGGCGGAAGGTGTGGGAGAAGCTGCCGGCCGTCAGGTCGGGGAAATCGGATTGCGGCAGGCACTGCAGTGAGAATTTCGAGCGGCCGGAGGCGACCGTCATCGCTGTGCCTTCGGCGTTGGTCGCCAGCAGCACTTCCGAGCCATCGGGCAGCTTGCGCACGATGTCATAAAGCAGGTGCGCCGGAACCGTGGTGGCGCCGGCCTGTTCCACCTGCGCCGGCGTCGCCTCGGTGATCTCGAGATCGAGGTCGGTCGCCTTCATCTCGAGGCTCGCGCCGTCGGAGCGCAAAAGAACGTTCGAGAGGATCGGGATCGTGTTTCGCCGTTCGACCACGCGGTGAACGTGGTTCAGCGACTTCAGGAGATTGGACCGCTCGAGAGTAATGCGCATGGGATGCTACCGCTTTCAACCGTTGCTGGGCGGGCGAGGCTCCCGCCGCAGCGTCAACTGCGAGTGTCCCGGCCGACCGACCGGAAGGATGTGGACCGGCAAAATGGCAGAAACAGCGCCTGAAAAGCAAGGGGTTTGACTGGCGCTGTCCCCAGATGACGCACCAGCCGGCCGCTTGGCGCCCTTGCTCTGCCATGTCGGCTCACTCATAAAGACTAAAACCGGTCAGCCGGCATCGCCATCAGGAAGCTGCAGTTGGAAAAACATAAGACGTCGGACGCCTCGGATGGGCAGAAGCAGCGCAGCTATCGGCTGCACAATGCCAGCATTCCCGCGCGTCCGCTCGATGTCGCGCTCTATCTGGTGGCGACGCCGATCGGCAATCTTGGCGACATCACCCTGCGGGCGCTTGAAACGCTTGCCGGCGCCGACGTGCTCGCCTGCGAGGACACCCGCGTCACCCGCGTGCTGCTCGACCGTTACGGCATCGTCAACCGGCCCTACGCCTACCACGAGCATAATGCCGACGAGGTCGGCCCGCGGCTGCTGGCGGCTCTTGGCGAGGGCAGATCGGTGGCGCTAGTCTCCGATGCCGGCACGCCGCTTGTCTCCGATCCCGGCTATCGCCTGGCGCAGCTGGCGATCGATGCAGGCTATCGCGTCGTGCCGATCCCAGGCGCCTCAGCCCCGCTTGCCGCCCTTGTCGGTTCGGGCCTGCCCAACGACGCCTTTCTCTTCGCCGGTTTCCTGCCGACCAAGGACAAGGCCAAGCGCGATCGGCTGCAGGAGTTGGCGACGGTGCCGTCGACGCTCATGTTCTTCGAATCGCCGCACCGGATTGCCGCCACGGTGGCGGCTGCCGCCGCCGTGCTCGGCGAAAACAGAAAGGCGGCCGTGTGCCGCGAACTGACCAAGACCTTCGAGGAATTCCGCCGTGGCACGCTCGGCGAACTCAAGGCGTTTTACGACGATGCCGGCGCGGTCAAGGGCGAGATCGTGTTCGTGATCGGCCCGCCGGACGCGCCGCCGGAACCGGAGGCCGCCGACGTTGATGCGCTGTTGACGCGGCTCATCGCCGATATGTCGACCGGCAAGGCGGCGACCGAGGCAGCAAAGCAGACGGGCCTTCCGCGCAAGGAGCTTTACGACCGGCTGCTGGAACTCAAGGGCCGCCATGGCGACTGAAGGGCCCGATCGACGCAGGCTTGGGGCTCAGAGGCGCGGTCGGTTCGCCGAGTATCGCGCGGCCCTCTGCCTGATCGTCAAAGGGTACCGCATCGTCGCCATGCGTCATCGCACCAAACTGGGCGAAATCGACATCATTGCGCGGCGGGGTGATCTCATCGCCTGCGTCGAGGTCAAGGCCCGGCGCTCGGCCGACGACGGGGTCTTCGCCGTCACCGGAACGGCGCAGCACCGCATTCGCGCGGCCAGCGATCTCTGGCTCGCACGCCAACCCGATTTCGCCAGGCTTTCCGTCCGTTACGATATCATCACGGTGACACCCTGGCGCTGGCCGCGACACCTGCCCGATGCGTTCTGAACCGGCGCGGGATGAGGGAAAATGATTGCGGTGTTCCGCCCGCATCCCGTCTTGGAACAGATTCGCGAATTTGTAATCGTCCCGACATAAAAGCGTTACCGGCCTGTCATTGAAGGCCACTAGTCCACTGCCATCCGCAACTCGGTGGAGAGGACCAGTCATGTTCAAGAAAATTTCACTCGCAGCTTTCACCCTTGCTTTTTCGGCAACCTCGTCGCTAGCCGCAACCAATATTACCTGGTGGCACGGCATGGCCGGCCGCAACGGCGAGGTCATCAACGAGATCTCGCAGAAGTTCAACGAAGCCCAGAGCGCCTGCGCGCTGACCCCGGTTTCGAAGGGCACCTATGAGGAAGCGCTCGCTTCCGGCATCGCCGCATTCCGCTCTGGCGAACAGCCGAACATTCTGCAGGTCTTCGACGCCGGTGCAGCGACCATCATCAACGCCAAGGGCGCCGTCGTTCCCGCCGAAGATCTGATCATCAAGGCCGGCCACAACTTCGACCGCAATGCCTTCATCGACGGCGTGCGCTACTTCTACGCCGATAGCGAAGGCAAGTTCGTCGGCATGCCGTTCAACTCGTCGGCCCCGATCATGTACGTGAACGACGAAGCCCTGAAAAAGGCCGGCGTCGAAGCACCGAAGACCTGGGAGGAGTTCGAGGCTGCAGCACCGAAGCTGAAAGCCGCCGGCTACATCCCGCTCGTCCAGTCGCAGCTCACCTGGCAGTTCACCGAGAACTTCTTCTCGCGCAACAACATCCAGTTCGCCACCAACAACAACGGCTACGACAGCGTCGCCGACACCAAGCTCAAGGTCACCGATCCGAACCTGGTCATGATGTTCGACAAGCTCAAGGCCTGGAAGGACGAAGGTTACTTCGCCTTTTACGGCGCCGGCTGGAACGACAACCAGAAGGTCTTCGAAGAAGGCAAGGCTGCATTCTGGATCGGTTCGTCCGGTTCGTTCGGCGGCCTGCAGAAGACGGCGCAGATGCCGTTCTCGGCGACGTTCCTGCCCTACTGGAACGCAATCGAGGGTGCCGGCACTAACTCCTTCATCGGCGGCGCGGCACTGTTTGCCATGTCGGGCAAGTCGGACGAGGAAAATAAGTGCGTCGCCGACTTCTTCCAGTTCCTGACCTCGCCTGAAATCCAATACTTCTACCACAAGGCAACCGGCTACGTGGCCATCACCAAGGCAGCCTACGAGCTTGCCCAGAAGGACGGCTACTACAAGGAAAAGCCGGTCGCGGAAGTCGGCATCAAGCAGCTGATGCTGCCGGCCGGCGACTGGTCGAAGGGCTACCGCCTCGGCTTCTACCCGCAGATCCGCGAGATCATGGAACGCGAATACGGCCGCATCTTCTCCGGTGAAACCACGGTCAAGGACGCCTTCGACACGATCGAGAAGGACGGCAACGAGCTGCTCGCCCGCTTCGCCAAGACGGCTGGCTGATCTCGATGACCTCTGGAACGGAAAGCCTCCCCGCACCGCGGGGAGGGACGGGAACGGACGGGCGTCGCTTCGGCGCCCTCCGGCTGTTCGGCGGCAAACCGAAGGACGGCGACGCGACTGCCAAGCGCGTGCAGTTCTCCTCGCCTTACCTGCCCTACCTCTTTCTCGCGCCGCAGCTGGCGATCATCTTCGTGTTCTTCTACTGGCCGTCGATCCAGGCGATCCAGTCGTCCTTTTATCTGGAAGACCCGTTCGGCTTCGGCTCGACCTTCGTCGGCATGGCGAACTACACCGACGTGCTGAAGTCGGGCGAATATCTGGGCATCTCGCGCTTCACGGCGATCTTCACCACGCTCGTCACCTTCTTCGCGCTGTCGATCGGCCTGTTGCTCGCCGTCAAGGCGGATGGGGTCATCCGCGGCAACGCCACCTACAAGACGCTGCTCATCTGGGTCTATGCGATCGCGCCCCCGGTTGCCGGCCTCATCGGCATGATGTTCTTCGACCAGCATATCGGCCCGATCGTCGAGCTTGCCCGCTGGTTCGGCTGGGATATCAAGGTCGGTCTCAACTATTTCGATACGGCTTTTTCGATGATCGTCGTCTCGGTCTGGAAGCAGATCCCTTACAACTTCATCTTTTTCCTCTCCGGCCTGCAGGGTATTCCGGTCGCGGTGCGCGAGGCGGCGGCCATGGATTGCCGCTCGGGCTTCCGCCGCTTCTGGACCGTGATCCTGCCGCTGCTCGCGCCGACCGCCTTCTTCCTTCTGATCATCAATGTCACCTACGCACTGTTCGACACCTTCGGCGTCATCGACGTCATGGTGAAAGACAAGGCGGCGAACAATCCGATCACCCTTGTCTACAAGGTCTACATGGACGGTTTCCGCGGCAACGACCTTGGCGGCTCCTCGGCGCAGTCGGTCATCCTGATGCTCATCGTCTTCGTGCTCACCATCTTCCAGTTCCGCTTCATCGAGCGGCGCGTGCACTACAATTGAGGCGGGGCCGATGTATCGCACCAAGTTTTTCGACCACGTCATCCTCCTCACCGGCGTCTTCATCATGGTGGCACCGGTCGTGGTCGCCTTCATGACGTCGACGCACGAGGCGGCGGATATCCACCGCAACGGCCTCAGCCTCAGCTGGGGCGGCCATTTCGTCGAGACCTACGAGACGGTGCTCACCCGCAAGGGCGGCTTCACCGGCAAGATCACCGGCCTCAACATGATGATGAACTCGATGATCCTCGGCCTCGGCTTCGCGCTCGGCAAGATCGTCTTGTCGATGCTGGCCGCCTATGCGATCGTCTATTTCCGCTTCCGGCTCGCGACCTTCTTCTTCTGGATCATCTTCACGACGCTGCTCCTGCCGCTCGAAGTGCGCATTCTTCCCTCCTACGAGGTGATGAACACGCTGAAGCTGACCAACACCTATACCGGCCTGATCGTGCCGCTGCTCGCGTCGGCGACGGGTACCTTCTATTTCCGTCAGTTCTTCAAGTCGGTGCCGGACGAATTGCTCGAGGCAGCGCGCATCGATGGCGCCGGCCCGTTCAAGTTCTTCATCGACGTGCTGGTGCCGCTGTCGCGCACCATGATGGCGGCGATCTTCATCATCATGTTCGTCTATGGTTGGAACCAGTATCTCTGGCCGACATTGATGACCACGGACGAAGGTTTCTTCACGCTGGTGCGCGGCATCAAGCAGATCCTGCTCGTCTGGGTCGGCTCGAACATCCCCGATTACAACGAGGCCTTTGCTCTGGCGATCCTTGCCATGCTGCCGCCGGTCCTGATCGTGGTGATCTTCCAGCGCTGGTTCATCAAGGGCCTGACGGAAAGCGACAAGTAGACAAAGGAGAGGCGAAGCCGTCTTTGCCGCTTCCTCAAACCGCAATTTACCAACGGAGGCAGCCATGGCGGCCATCACCATCGCCGAGGTCTCGAAGATCTATACCGGCAACGTCGAGGCGGTAAAGTCCGTCTCGATCGATATCGAGGACGGCGAGTTCATCGTGCTTGTCGGCCCGTCCGGCTGCGGCAAGTCCACGCTTCTGCGCATGGTCGCAGGCCTTGAAGGCATCTCGAAAGGCACGGTCAAGATTGGCCCACGCGTCATCAACGAGGTCGATCCGGCTGAGCGCGACATCGCCATGGTTTTCCAGAACTATGCGCTCTATCCGCATATGACGGTCTACCAGAACCTCGCCTACGGTCTGAAGAACCGCAAGACGCCGAAAGCCGAGATCGACGCCCGTGTAGCGGAAGCCGCGCGCATGCTGGAGATCGAGCCCTATCTCGACCGCAAGCCGCGTGCGCTTTCCGGTGGCCAGCGTCAGCGTGTGGCCATGGGCCGCGCCATCGTGCGCAAGCCGGCAGCCTTCCTTTTCGACGAGCCGTTGTCCAACCTCGACGCCAAGCTGCGCGTTTCCATGCGTGGCGAGATCAAGCGGCTGCAGAAGCGCCTCGGCACCACATCGCTTTATGTCACGCACGACCAGCTCGAGGCGATGACGCTGGCCGATCGGCTTGTGGTGTTCAACGGTGGCCGGATCGAGCAGATCGGCCGCCCGCTCGATGTCTACCATCGCCCGGCCTCGACCTTCGTCGCGAGCTTCATCGGCTCGCCCGCCATGAACCTGATCAAGGGCCGCATCGAAGGCTCGCGCCTTTCTGTCGGCACCTACAGGATCGAGCTTGGCGACAGTGCGCCGGTCGAAGGGCCGGTCACCGTCGGCCTGCGCGCCGAGGACCTGCGGCTTGCCGCCGTCGGCGAGGATGCGATGCTGTTTCAGGTCGACTATGTCGAGGAACTCGGCGCGCAACGCCTCGTCCACGGCACCATCGAGGATCAGGCGCTGACCGTGGCGCTTTCTCCCGAAATTCCCTTGTCCGGCGATCTTGCTGTCACGATTGCAACGGGCCGCCTGCATTTCTTCTCGCCCGAGAACGGCAAGCGACTGGAGCGCGGAACGTCTTTCGCCAATACTGCCGAAAGCGCTCGTCCCGTCAGCCTGGAGCCGGCATTGTGATCGAAAAGACTGTCATCAGCCTCACCGTGCCCTCGCAGGAAACCCGCGCCGGTTTCACGGCGATTGAACGTTCGATCGCAGCCCATGATGCCGTGATGGCAGCACTTCCCGAGATGAACAGCATCGAGATCGGCGGCGCGCCGTCGTCGGGCGAGCCGCTTGCCTTTCCGTTTACCATCGCCGCCTGGAACCTGGAGCGCTGCCTGTTTGCGCCGGAAAGTGCCGCGCATCTGGCGGCAACCGACGCGCCGGTCGTGCTGCTCTCGGAAATGGACAACGGCATGGCCCGCACCGGCCAGCGCCACCCGACCGCGGAGGTCGCAGCCACGCTCCAGATGCAATATGCCTACGGCGTCGAGTTCATCGAGCTCGGCCTCGGTTCCGATACTGAACTGGAATTCTGCAAGGACGACTTCAACGAAAAGGGTTTTCACGGCAATGCGTTGATGGCTGCGGTGCCGCTCGGCCGGCCGTTCATGCTCCGCCTCTGGGGCAAACGGCTGTGGTTCATGGATGGCGGCGATCAGCCGCGCGTCGGCGAACGCTTTGCCATCGGCGCGGTGATCGAGACGCAAGCCGGGCCCTTCGTTGCCGTTTCCACCCATCTCGAAAGCGCCACCACGGCGCCCTATCGCGAGCGCCAGGTGAAGGAACTGATCGAGGCGCTCGATGAAGCCTTCCTGGCCTTGCCTGTGCTGATCGGCGGCGACCTCAACACCGGCAACCACGCTGGCGGTGATTTCGAGGCCGAAGGGCTGTTCACCACGAGCGCTGCGCGCGGCTTCACCCGCCATGGCGGGCCGATCGAGCTGATGACGACCCGCCCCAGCCTGATCACGCGCTGGCCGGAGCGGGCGATGAAACTCGACTGGTTTCTGTCACGGGGCTTGAAGATCGGCGAAAGCGGGATCATTCCTTCGCTCGACGCGGACGGCCGTCCGCTTTCGGATCATGATCTCATCACCTGCGTCATCGAGGGCTTTGAATAGCCTTGCCGCTGAAGCGCTCGATGCTTGGCGCTCGAGCCTTGCCTAAGGCGAGTCCGCATTCTACATGTTGCGGGCATTTCTAGAGCGGGATGAGGAAACGTTTGCTCGGTTCTCCGCCCGCATCTCGCTCTAACGTATTAATATCGATCACGTTTATGACCTTGGATCGGACCGCTCCAAGGTCATCGCGATCTAACGGGGATAGGAAGATGGCGAAAATCGTCAATGTCGGGGTCCAGATGGACCATGTGTCGGGCATCAACATCGCAGGTGATTCCACCTTCGCGATGTGCCTTGAGGCACAGGCCCGCGGCTACCGGCTCTTCCACTACACCCCGGAGAAGCTGTCGCTGCGTGACGGCAAGGTTTTCGCCACTGCGCAGCAGATGACGTTGCGCGACGTCAAGGGCGACCACTTCACGCTCGGCGAGCCGGAACGGCTTGATCTTTCGACCATGGACGTGATCCTGTTGCGCCAGGATCCGCCCTTCGACATGGCCTACATCACCTCGACGCATCTGCTCGAGCGCCTGCATCCGAGGACGCTTGTCGTCAACGACCCGGCCTGGGTGCGCAACTCGCCGGAAAAGATCTTCGTCACCGAATTCGCTGATCTGATGCCGAGGACGCTGATTACCCGCGATGCCGCCGAGATCGCGCGATTCCGCGAGGAAATGGGCGACATCATCCTGAAGCCGCTCTACGGCAATGGCGGCGCTGGTGTGTTTCATTCCGCGCGCGACGATCGCAACATGTCGTCGCTGCTTGAAATGTTCGGCCAGATGTTCCGCGAGCCCTTCATCGCGCAGGAGTATTTGCCGGCGGTGCGCAAGGGCGACAAGCGCATCCTGCTCGTCGACGGCGAGCCGGTCGGCGCCATCAACCGCGTGCCTGCCGAGCACGACGCCCGCTCCAACATGCACGCCGGTGGCCGGCCCGAGCCGACCGAACTGACGGCGCGCGAGAAGGAAATCTGCGCCCGCATCGCACCGGCGCTGAAGGAGCGCGGCTTCCTCTTCGTCGGTATCGACGTCATCGGCGACTACATGACCGAAATCAACGTGACGTCGCCGACCGGCATCCGCGAAGTCAAGAAGTTCGGCGGCGCCGACGTCGCCAGCCTGCTTTGGGACGCGATCGAGCGCAAGCGCGCCTAGCGCAGGCGGCGCACGTGTTAGACGACAGGCGCGCGCTGTAGCCACGAGATGCTACCAGCGCGCAGACGCGCTCTGGCCGATCCCGATCGTGGTGCTGATTGGCTGGCGTCCATCACCGAGCTGTTGCAGACGCTCTATGGGAACAGGCTCCCAGCAATACCGTTCCAAAAAGGCCAGCCGAGCGAGTGCTCCCTGGACCGTGATTGGTTGCTTTGTCAGCCTATGCGCGGGCACCCGCGTCGCGTACCGAAGATGATGCGATTGCGTTCGCCACGGCTGCCGATTCCGCGAATTTCAATAATCTCCTGCGACGTCCGGCCGACGCGTGGATTGCGAAGATATCTTTGGGCTTTGTTAAGCGCCTGGCGCGGTGTGCACTGATAGGCTTCCGGCGGTCGGCGGCGATATTGCTGCTCGCCCCAGCCGTCGTCTTCGTCATAGTACCGGGGCTCGTCATAGTAGCGTGGCTGATCACGGTAGCGCGGGCCACCGCCGTCGATATAAATATCCAGATCCTGGGAAGCTGCCGCTCCTACTACGAAGGTGCACGCGATGGTGGCTATCGCACATGTTTTGATCATCCTGATCATAGGGCTCTCCTTTGACTGCCCGAGCATTTTACCGACGGAATCATGAACGGGAGCAAAACGGTTCACTGGACGACAATCACTCCCTGGCCGGTCGGCAGCGTCAAAATCGCCTGACCGTTTTTCCTCGCAAAGTCGTTCCACATCGCGTTTTGTTCCTCGCTGCCGCGGAACGCATAGTCATCGAGAACGATTGTTGCCCCCAGTACGAGATTGTCCCACACTCGTTCGATGCATTCCTTCTCGTATTGCGCGACGTTCAGGTCGATCGAAAGATAGGCAATGTTTCCGAGCGGAACGCCTTCGAGGGTATCGGGCAGCACGCCGCGAATGAGATGTGCATTGGGGAAAGGTGCAAAGTTGCGCTTCGCGACCTCAAAAACGTCCTCGTAGATGCCGGTGTTTCGCTGCGTTGTCAGGCGGCGTTCCACGTCGGTCATGTGCCCGTGCGGGATGCCGCCGAACGTGTCGAACAGCCAGAATTTGCGATCGAGCGCTTCGAAACCGAGATACCGGCACACCGTCATTGACAGAAGACCGGCGTTCACGCCGAATTCCACAAAGTCGCCTTCCAGGCGAAGCGCCCGCGATGCCGCCCAACAGCACGTGTGCGCGCGCCAGCGAACATCGGGAACGCGGCCGCGCTTCCGCCAGGCCTCCCGGTTGCCTTCCTCGGCAATGGTCCATGCTGCTGCAAACTGCGGCTCGTCCATGAACGACGTGTTCTTGTTCGTCGTCCTGAGGCCGTCAGCGGCATACCCAGGCAGCGTTTTGTCTCCATGTAGAAAGTATCGAGTGCGCTTTTTCAGTTCGCGGATGCCAACCATCATCAATCCCCTCTGGAAACATGAGGACTAAGTAGGCGTTCGAATGGCATCGGCAATCCGCCTGTGGCCGCTTGGATCCAAGTTGAGCGCAAGCGGTTGATACGTTTCGAGACCGATTGCGAACGCGCGCCGATGGCCGGCGGGCGATCTCTGGGTTTCAGCACGTCTGGTGACGGTGGGACGGTCGAGCGATGTGCTGCTCAAGCATCTGCGCGACGCAAGGCGTGATGTTCTGTTATTGTTCTTGTTTTTGTGTGTTTTCCGTGCAAGATTTATCGCTGCAACCACCGGGGTTGCGGCGGCATGGCGGGCCGCCCTGGTCGAAGAGGCGGTCATGGTTGCGCGGGTCAGTACGGTTGCATTCCAGGGGATAGAAGGTGTGCCGGTCGACGTTCAGGTGATGGTTGCACCCGGGCGGGTCGGCATGCAGATCGTTGCCTGCCCGACAAGGCCGTGGCCGAAAGCCGCGAGCGGGTGCAGGCAGCCCTTCATGCGTCTGGTCTAGCGCTGCCAGCCAAGAAAGTCACCGTCAATCTCGCGCCCGCGGATCTGCCCAAGGAAGGCAGCCACTTTGATCTCGCGATCGCGCTAGGGCTGATGGCCGCGCTCGGTGCCATCCCCGGCGACGCGCTGAATGGCTATGTGGTGATCGGCGAGCTCAATCTCGACGGTACGGTCGCGGCCGTCGCCGGCGCGCTGCCGGCCGCAATTGGCGCCAATGCGCTCGGCAAGGGGCTGATCTGTCCGGCCGAAAGCGGTCCGGAGGCCGCCTGGGCCGGCGCCGAGATCGATATTCTTGCACCCCGCAGCCTGATCGCCATCGCCAATCATTTCAGGGGCACGCAGGTGCTCTCCCGGCCGGAGCCTGCCATTCGCGCCGGCGCTACCGATCTGCCTGATCTTGCCGATATCAAGGGACAGGAGAGCGCCAAGCGGGCGCTCGAAGTCGCCGCCGCCGGCAACCACAATCTGCTGATGGTTGGACCGCCGGGCTCGGGCAAATCGATGCTGGCCTCGCGTTTGCCGTCGATCCTGCCGCCCTTGACGCCTGCCGAGCTTCTCGAAGTCTCGATGATCCACTCGATCGCCGGCCAGTTGCCGGGCGGCAAGCTGTCCGACCGGCGGCCGTTCCGCACGCCGCACCATTCCGCCACCATGGCGGCGATGATCGGTGGCGGCTTGCGAGCGAAACCAGGCGAGGCATCGCTCGCCCACAACGGCGTTCTGTTCCTTGACGAGTTTCCCGAGTTCCCCCCGCAGGTGCTTGATGCCCTGCGTCAGCCGCTGGAAACGGCGGAATGCATCATTGCCCGTGCCAACCATCGCGTCACCTATCCCGCCGCGATCCAACTGGTGGCAGCGATGAACCCGTGCCGGTGCGGCATGGCGGGTGAACCCGGCCGCACCTGCGCCCGTGGCCCGCGCTGCATGAGCGATTACCAGGCGCGCATCTCCGGCCCGTTGATGGACCGGATCGATCTGCGCATCGACGTACCGGCTGTCAGCGCCGCAGACCTGATCCGGCCGATGGCGGCAGAGGCCAGTGCTGCTGTGGCAAGACGTGTCGCCCGCGCCCGGCAATTGCAGATCGATCGCTTCGCCGCGCTCGGCAGTCGCGAGCCATCCAGCAACGCCCGCTGCTCGACGGCGATGATCGAACGCATTGCCGAACCGGATGCAGCCGGCCTGCAGTTGCTGCGCGACGCTGCCGAAAAACTGAAGTTCTCAGCGCGCGGCTACCACCGCGTCCTGAAGGTGGCGCGTACGCTCGCAGATCTCGATGGCAGCGCGACCGTCGGCCGGCTGCACTTGGCCGAAGCGATCTCCTACCGCATCGCCGGCGAGCGTCTGCAAGCGGCCGCCTGACGGTCGTTGACGGCGTCGGGCAGTCGCCGTCCGCGTTACCTGCAATTGCGGTTTCGGAAGTCGGCGACTTTGCTTTTGTATGCTGCCGCACAATTCCTGACATGCGCATCGACCCAAGTTGGAAACTAACGGGGCAAGTTTGGAGCCTTGCCGCGTCCACTGGGCGCCATGTCTGACTGGCGGAGTCGCGGCGCTCTGCGGCGATGGTCGTCCTTCGTTGCAGGTTCTCTCGAGTGGTCATTGCAACGCTTCTTCCGCGCTTGCCGTCGGCAATAGGCGGAAACGGTCGAGTGCCCTATCTTGATGACGGCACCGGATACTTGCCGCACTGCTCAATTTGGGAGGTTTGTCATGACGAACGGTTCGCTCAGACGAACGGATAGCGCCGAACGTGTGATCGTGGCGTCCGCGCAGGTGGTTTATCTGGCACTGCTTGATCCGAAAGCCGTGACGCGATGGCTGCCCCCGGAGGGGATGACGGGCCATGTCCATGCATTTGAGGCGAAAGAGGGCGGTCGCTATCGCATGGCGCTCGTCTACGATAAATCCGAACATGGCAATCGCGGCAAGACGTCGGATGAGACCGATATTGTCGAGGGGCGCTTCGTCGAGTTGCGCCCGAATGAACGCGTCGTGCAGCAGGTGGAGTTCGAATCCGAAGATCCGGCATTTGCCGGGATCATGACGATCACCTGGGCACCGGAGACGATATCCGGTGGCACCCGGGTGCGTGTAACCTGCGCGAATGTTCCTGAAGGCATATCGCGGGAGGATCACGAGGCGGGTCTTTCATCGACGCTTGCCAATCTTGCTGGTTTCACCGAGCGAAACCCCAGAGCATAGCTTCCTAAAGCATGTCGCGCAAAAGTGTGCAGCGGTTTTGCGATAACGACATGCGCAAAAACAAGAGCTTAAAGCGCAGAAAGCGAATCTGAAAGATCGCGGCGCGAAAAGCATGTCGCGCAAAGTGTTCAGCGGGTTCGCGATCACGACATGCGCAAAAAACAAGAGCTGAAAGGGCAGCAAGCGAATCCTGGAGATCGTGAAGCGCTTTCGAGCGCTTCGAGAAAAAGTACGAAGCGGAATCTCGTCAGAATTCGTAAAAACAAGAAGATAGAGCGCTTTTGCGCCTCCGTTTAAACCGGAACATTCTCAATGAAGAGAACGGATGCCGGTGTTTCAGGCCAGCGACGTGGTTTGAAGGTCCGGTTTGGCGCACGCGGGGCCGGCGGTGACGCCCGCAGTCCAGCAGTGGGCAACAAAAAAGGGCGCCCGAAGCGCCCTTTCGTTTGCACTTTGCAATGATCGGCTTACGCGCCCAGGCCTTCGAACAGAACCGTCGAAAGGTACCGCTCGGCAAAGGATGGGATGATGACGACGATGTTCTTGCCGGCGTTTTCCGGGCGCTGGCCGATCTCGATGGCGGCGGTGAGGGCCGCACCCGAGGAGATGCCGACCGGCACGCCTTCGAGCCGGGCAACGAGCCGGGCGATCTCGACGGCTTCGCCGCTGTTGACGGTGACGACTTCGTCATAGACGCTGGTGTCGAGGATCGCGGGCGCGAAGCCGGCGCCGATGCCCTGGATCTTGTGTGGGCCAGGGTTTCCGCCCGAAAGCACGGGCGATTCCTCTGGCTCGACGGCGATCACCTTGATCGACGGCTTGCGTGCCTTCAACACTTGGCCGGCGCCAGTGATTGTGCCGCCGGTGCCGATGCCCGAGACGAGGATGTCGACGCTGCCGTCGGTGTCGTTCCAGATCTCCTCGGCCGTCGTCTTGCGGTGGATTTCCGGGTTGGCCGGGTTTTCGAACTGCTGCGGGATGATGGCATACGGCAAGGTCTCGACCAGCTCCTGCGCCTTGGCGATCGCGCCCTTCATGCCCTTGGCGCCCTCGGTCAGTACCAGCTCGGCGCCGAACAGCGCCAGCATCTTGCGGCGCTCGACCGACATGGTTTCCGGCATGGTGAGGATCAGCTTGTAGCCCTTGGCGGCGGCGACGAAGGCGAGCGCAATGCCGGTGTTGCCCGAGGTCGGCTCGACCAGTGTCGTGCGGCCGGGAACGATCTTGCCCTGCGCTTCCAGGCTCTCGATCATGGCAACGCCGATGCGGTCCTTGACCGAAGCGATCGGGTTGAAGAATTCGAGCTTGGCGAGAAGGTTGGCCTTCACGCCCTTTTCCTTGGCAAGCTTGTCGAGCCGCACGATGGGAGTGTCGCCGATCGTTTCCGTGATCGAGGAGTAGACGCGGCCGCGGCCGGGCTTGCGCGTGTCAGACATTAAGTTTCTCCCTTGGGTGTGACGATTTGGTTGTGACAATAGGGGCCATGCCCGTTCTCGCGACGCGACGATCAGCCGGAGGAAAAACCACCGGCGGAAGCCCAGTCCGGGGAATGTTTTTTCAGGCGGCGCGGGTAGCGATATAGGCGGCGGTGCCTGCCAGCACGCCAGCGGCAACGCGGTTCAGCGCCAGCAATGCCTTGGGCTGTTTGAGCAGCGTGCGCGCCCGTGCGGCAAGCAGGATATAGGGCAGAAGCACGGTCAGCAGCACGAGGAACGTCGCGATCAAAAGCAGCCCGTATTCGCGCGGCCCGATCACCGCAATGTCGATCAGCGTCGGCACCAGCGCCACATAAAACAGCATTGTCTTCGGGTTGCCGAGCGTGACCAATAGGCCCGAAAGGAACGACATCGACACGCTTGCGGATGTCTTCGCCTTGATGTCCCGCGGCAACAGGCCGGCGGTCCAAAGCTTCCATGCGATGTAGCCGAGGTAGAGCACGCCGGCGAACTTGACGATCAGGAAAGCGGTCGTGAAGGTCTGGGCGATCAGCGCCAGGCCGAGCACCACGGCGGTCAGGTAAACCATGTCGCCGAGGATCAGGCCGAGCCCCATGAAGAAGGTCTCGCGAAAGCCGGAGCCGAGCGCTCGCGCAACGAGCGCCGTCACGCCGGGGCCGGGAATGATGGCTGCGATGAAGAGAGCGCCGCTATAGGCAAGCAGGGCTGCAAGCGTCATGATCGTTCCTCCCGGGTGGCGACGCCGCTTTTACCAAAGAGCGTCGAAAATGGAAATCGGGATCGGCGGGCGAGCGGCAATTTCGCGACAAAATTGATCGGGTGACAAGTCTGGCGTTGCCCGGTTTTTGGAGATGCGTAGAGCTTTGGGAAATACTCAATAAAGGCGCGCGTTATGCCCGAGATCCAAAACATCATCGGCTTTGCCCTCATTGCTCTCGGCATGGTGCTGACACCCGGGCCGAACATGATCTACCTGATCTCCCGCTCGATCAGCCAGGGGCCGGCGGCCGGCCTGATCTCGCTTGGCGGCGTCGCGCTCGGTTTCGTCGTCTATATGGTCTCGGCGGCGCTCGGCATCACCGCGCTGCTCTTGGCCGTGCCTTTCGCCTATGATGTCCTGCGGCTCGCCGGTGCCGGATATCTCGTCTATCTCGCCTGGCAGGCGGTCAGGCCCGGCGGGCGCTCGCCGTTCCAGATCAAGAACCTGCCGAAGGACGGTCCGCGCAAGCTGTTCCTGATGGGCTTCCTGACGAGCCTGCTCAACCCGAAGGTGGCCGTGCTCTATCTCTCGCTCCTGCCGCAGTTCATCCGCCCGGAGGCGGGCAATGTGCTGGCGCAGTCGATGATCTTCGGCTCGATCCAGATCGCCACCAGTGTCTCGGTCAACGCGATGATTGCGCTGGCGGCAAGTTCTATCGCCGCCTTCCTGGCCGGGCGTCCCCTGTTCATGGTCGTGCAGCGCTGGGCGATGGGCACGGCACTGTTCGGCTTTGCCCTCAGCATGGCCGCCGAAGCGCGCCGTTGACACATGTCGCGCAAAAGTGGGCAGCGGCTTTGCGATCACGACATGCGCAAAAACCAAAGCTTTAAGCGCAGTCAGCGAATCCTACTGCATGTTTCGTTAAATCCTATTCGATTTAGCGATAAAAACATGCAGCCATTCAAAGTGCTACAGCGACCTTTGCGCGTCTAATAGGACGCGCGGCGCTGTAGAGATCGCGACGCGTTTCAGATAAGCGGCCTCTATCGGGCTTCAGGCAATTCGCTGCCGCGCGCCGCTCTACGGCGACACGCGGCGTGGTCTTTCCTATTCGAACACCGGCCGCATGAAGCTGCGCTCGTAGCTGACGATGCAGCGCGTCTTTTCGCCGAAGGCGAAAGCCTCCAGGCATTCCGGGTCCTTGGCCATTTTCCCGCGATAGACTTCATATTCGGCCAGGCTCGGGAAGGTGAAGAGCGCCAGTGCGATGTTGTTTGCGCCCTCGTGCGGCATGAAATAGCCGTGATGGGTGCCGCCGAGCCGGTTGACGAGCGGTATCCAGAGCTTGGCGTAGTGCTCGAACTCGGCCAGCTTGTAAGGGTCGATAACGTATTTCAGATAGCAGGTGATCATGCGGTTCTCCCTTCGCGTCTCCGCTTGATAGGCGAGGGCAGGCGAAGTTTCCAGCCGAGATTCATGCCGGCTGCGGCGACCAGGATGGCGATCGAACCGAAGATCTGGATCGGCTGCAGCGCATGGCCGAAAGCCAGCCGATCGACGACGATGGCAGCGATCGGGTAGATGAAGGATAGCGCCCCGGTCATGTGCGTCGGCAGCCGCTGGATCGCGCCGTAAAGCAGCACATACATGATGCCGGTATGGATGACGCCGACGGCAATCAGGATCGACCACTGTTCGGCGCCGGAAGGTGCCGGGGCGGCAAGCGCCATCGGCGCCAGCATCAGCGTGCCGGTGACCACCTGGATCAACGCGATCAGATGCGGAGGCGTTCCCTTGAGCAACTTCGTCAACAGGGCCGCGATCGCGTAGAAGAAGGCGGCACCGATCGCAAGCGCGATGCCGATCAGGTAATCCTCCGGCGCAAAGCCGCCGCCGGGCTTGGCTGAAATGATCGCCAGCATGCCGGCAAAGGAGATCGAAAGCCAGAACACCTTGGTCGCGGTGATCTTTTCGCCGAGGAACAAGGCTCCGAGCCCCAAAAGCATGAACGGCTGGGTGTTGTAGACCATCGTCGCGATCGAGATCGAGGCATGCGAATAGGCCGCAAACAGCAAGAGCCAGTTGACGACGATGGCGATGCCGCCGGCAATCGACAGGAGCACCGTCCGCCGGGTGAAATGGCGCCGGTCGAGCAGGCCGAGCATGGCCGCGATCGCCACCAGCGTCACCGCGCCGAATACGCAGCGCCAGAAGACGACGCTCGTCACCGGCTGGCCCGACATCAGCACGAACCAGCCGATCGTGCCCGATATCAGCATGGCCGCCGTCATCTCCGCACTGCCTCTTTTAATGTCTGCGCCCATGGCGATCACTCCTCGGTTGAGGCTCCAAGATTAATCGGCCAGAGCGCAGGTTTATATGGAGGATCGCAGGTGTTTCTGCTATTATACCTCATCATCTAAGATGGTTTCGATCTTTTGGCTTATGAGGTTGCCCATGCTCGATGAACTCGATCGCCGCATTCTGGGTATCCTGGCGGCGAATGCGCGCGTGTCGCTGAAGGAGCTGGCGCAGGAGGTGGGTCTGTCCTCGCCAAGTGCCGCCGAACGTTTGCGCAAACTGGAGGAACGCGGCGTCCTCGACGGCTTCACCATCGCCCTCAATCCGGTGAAGCTTGGTTATCCGCTGCAGGCGATCATCCGCGTGCGGCCGATGCCGGGCATGCTGCATATCGTCGAGAAATTGATCCAGGAGACGCCGCAGATCGTCGAATGCGACAAGGTCACCGGCGACGATTGCTTCATCGCCAAGCTGTTCGTGCGCGATATGGGGGAACTGGACACGCTGCTCGATCGCATCGCCGAGAAGGCGCAGACCAATACGTCGATCGTCAAGTCGACACCGGTCAAGCGGCGCTTGCCGCCGCTTATCTGATCCAACGTTTCGAGATCACGCAATTCCGGACGGAAAACCGCTTCGCACTTTTCCTGGAAATGGTCTAGACGCCCGTGGAGCCGAAGCCACCGGCACCGCGTGCCGTGTCGCTGGCGCTGTCGGCTTCCCGAACGCTCACCTGTGTCACTGGCGCGATCACCATCTGCGCAATGCGCATGCCGCGTTCGATGACGAAGTCCTCGTCGCCGAGGTTGACCAGCAGAACCTTCACCTCGCCGCGATAATCGCTGTCGATCGTGCCCGGAGTGTTGAGGCAGGTGATGCCGTGCTTGAAGGCAAGGCCCGAGCGCGGACGGATCTGCGCCTCATAGCCGGCCGGGATCTCGAAGATGAAGCCGGTCGGCACCAGCGCCCGCTTTCCTGGCGCAAGCGTCATCGGCTCGCCGACTGCCACTGCGGCGCGCAGGTCCATGCCGGCAGCACCCTCGGTCTCATAGGCCGGCAGGTCCAACGCCTCGGCATGCGGCAGGCGGATGAAGGTCAAGGCGGGTTTTGTCTGGGGCGTGTGCATGGTCATCGTTTCATAAGCCGGGCGCTCACTGCGCCGGTCAATTGCATAATGAGGGCTGAGCCTGTAAAGACGCCGCAACTCACAGGAATCTACGACATGGCCGAAAGTCTCGCCGAGGCGGTCTCCCGCCGCCGCACATTTGCGATCATCGCCCACCCGGACGCGGGTAAAACCACACTCACCGAAAAGCTGCTGCTGTTCGGCGGCGCCATCCAACTCGCCGGCGAGGTCAAGGCCAAGAAGGATCGCATCCAGACCCGTTCGGACTGGATGAAGATCGAGCGCGAGCGCGGCATCTCGGTCGTCACCTCGGTGATGACCTTCGAATATGGCGGCAATGTCTTCAACATTCTCGACACCCCCGGTCACGAAGACTTCGCCGACGACACCTACCGCACGCTGACGGCGGTCGATGCGGCGATCATGGTCATCGACGCGGCAAAGGGTATCGAGCCGCGGACGCTGAAGCTGTTCGAAGTCTGCCGCATGCGCGACATCCCGATCATCACCTTCGTCAACAAGATGGACCGCGAGAGCCGTGACCCCTTCGAGATCCTCGATGAAGTCGAAGAAAAGCTGGCGCTCGATTGTGCGCCGGTGACCTGGCCGATCGGTCGCTCCAAGACCTTCTGCGGCTCCTATCACCTTGCCGACAACACCGTGCGCGGTGCCGATACGCAGGAAGTGCTGACCAGGGTCAACGGTCCTGAGATGGTGGCTCACCGCCTGCCGGAAAACGAGCGCGATGCTTTCATCGAAGAGACGTCGCTGGCGATCGAGGCCTGCAAGCCGTTCGACAAGAAAGCCTTCCTTGAAGGTCACCTGACGCCGGTCTTCTTCGGCTCGGCGCTCCGCAACTACGGTGTGCGCGACCTGATCAACGCGCTTGGCGAGATCGCCCCGCCGCCGCGCGACCAGGTTGCCGACACGCGCACGGTGCATGCGACCGACGACAAGATGACCGCCTTTGTCTTCAAGATTCAGGCGAACATGGACCCGAACCACCGCGACCGCATCGCCTTTGCGCGCGTCTGCTCCGGCAAGCTGGAGCGCGGCATGAAGGCGCGGCTGTCGCGCACCGGCAAGCAGCTGGGTCTGAGCGCCCCGCAGTTCTTCTTCGCTTCACAGCGCCAGCTGGCCGACACGGCCTATGCGGGCGATGTCGTCGGCATTCCGAACCACGGAACCCTGCGCATCGGCGACACGCTCACGGAAGGCGAACATCTCGTTTTCCAGGGCGTGCCGAACTTCTCGCCGGAAATCCTGCGCCGCGTGCGACTTGAGGATGCGATGAAGGCCAAGAAGCTGAAGGAAGCCCTGCAGCAGATGGCGGAGGAGGGCGTCGTGCAGCTGTTCTCGCCGGAAGACGGCTCACCGGCGATCGTCGGCGTCGTCGGCGCGCTGCAGCTCGACGTTCTGAAGGAGCGCCTGCAGGCCGAATACGGCCTGCCTGTCTCCTTCGAAATGTCGCGCTTCTCCGTCTGCCGCTGGATTTCGGCCGATCAGCCTGGTGACCTCGACAAGTTCGTCACTGCCCGTCGCGGCGATATCGCCCGCGACCTCGACGGCGACCCGGTGTTCCTGGCGCAGGACAGCTTCTCGCTGCGCTATGAGGCTGAACGTTATCCCGCGATCAAGATGGTCGCGATCAAGGAATATCACGTCGCCAAAGCGGCGTGAGAAGGCGGCGTGAACGATGACACTGTCAGCCGGCGGCGTTCGCCGGCTGACCATCGGCCGATCAGAAGGCCGACATGCGCAGCGCCAGCACCAGCTGCGTCACCCTGAGGGTTATGAAGACGTAGATCGCCAAAAGCAGGATCTGCAGCGCCAGGTGCCGGCGCACCTTCGACAGCCTGTGCAGACCATCCGCCAGGTTGAGCAGAAACAGGACTGTGCCGATGACGGAGACGATGTAGCCCGCCACGGCGATGTTGGGCAGGCCCTTGATCTCCAGGCTGCGGCCATTCTCGATCGCATGCATGCCGGCGGCGATCACCAAGGTCGCCATCACCAGGTTGCGCACATGGCGAAAAATCTCTTCGAGCCCGCCATTATCGAACAGCATTCGCCGCGCCAGACCGAGTTTTGATCGCGTACCTTCAGTCATCATCGCCTCTTGCTCGCCGCATGATCCTTAAATCGGGGTCGAGTTAAAGGCGGAACTTTGCGGCAAATTTAAAGAACGGCAGCATCGCGCCCCTTTTGACGTGGGGCGCTGCAGGCTGCCGGGAGGCTGCGATAGTATGACCGGTGGCCTTGCGTCAAAGACTCTCATGTGTGGCAAAGGCAAACCGCGGCGCCGCTCGGCTGAGCAGCATAGAGGTCGGGCGGACATGCCAGGCGGCGGCGATGGCTTCCTCCAATGCGGCAACGAGTTCGGCCACGTCAGCCGCTGCGGTTTCATGCAGCGCCTCCGCGACGATGAGGGCCGACGTGGTCTGCGGGTGGATCGCCGAATAGCCGCTTTGCCGGTTGGTCCATCGGCGCGCATGGGCGCGTCCCTCCGCATCGCGAAAGATCACTTCATCAGGTTCAGGGTGTTCCGTTTCACCGGAGAAGGTTGCATAGACCTCGTCTCCGCCCGCGCGGGTAACCTCGAGATTGCCGGAGATGCGGGAAACGTCGAAGACGGCGATGGGCATGGCAAAGGCCAGCGACACGGCGTTGCACAGGTCGATCAACGGATGGATCGACGGCAGGTCGCCCTCCTTCCTGAACCGGCGCAGCAAGGCTTCGGACGCGCAGCGATACTGCGTCGGCTTCAGTCCCATCCTGGCGAAGGTGCGGCGCCACGCCTGAATTTCCGCAAGTTCGCCTTCGGCGCGCGTTGCAAGAACGTCCCTGGCGATCGCCTGAAACCGCTCGACGGCATCGGCGACCGAAACGTCGCTGCGAATGCCCTCGACGTGGAGCGCGCCGGCTGCAAGCTCGGGAAAATCACGCCAGATGCTGTCTGAATGCTGGAAATGCATGGGATGCCTCGAAGTGGAAGAGATGATGACGGCGTCAGCTCTGCGTTTGGCCGGCAGTCTTGGGCCGGAAATGCGGCATGGCAAGACTGAGGACGGCGACAAGCACGCAGCCGATGCCGGCGAGCTGGTTGATGCTGACGGGTTCGCCGAGAATGACGAAGGCCAGCAGCACGGCGGAGACGGGTGCAAGAGCGGTGAAAACCGAGGCTTCCGTTCCGCTCACCCTGGCGGATCCTGCGTACCAGAGGATGAAGCCGGCAACGGTCGGGACCAGGGCATAATAAAGCACGGCTGCCAGCGACTGCATCGTGACCCCTTGCTGCGACGGCGCTTCGAACAGAGCGGGCACGATGGCGACGGCAACGCCCATGCCGGCCATGATGGTGGACAAGGCGAGAGGTGCGATCGGCGTTCGGATGCGTTTGTTGATCAGGATGAACAGCCCTTCGCAGATCACCGCGCCGAAGACGAGAGTGATGCCGAGCGGCGAATGGTGTGCACCATCGTCGGGCCGAAGCACGATGGTCAGAACGCCCGCTGCCGCCAGCCCGATCGCGACAAGGGTCGAGCGGCTGGGCCGTTCGCCGAGCAGCAGGATGGCGATTCCGGCAGAGACGACCGGTAGAGTGCCGATAACGACGCCGGCATCCGTCGCCGAACTGTAGCGCAACCCGGCAATCAGAAGTGTCGTGTAGCCGACGCTGCCGGCTCCGGCCTGCAAGAGCAGGATCAGCCACTCGCGCCGCTCCAACCTTGGCCAAGGCGTGCCGGTCAGTCGCACCAAGGTGAAGAACAGCGGAAAGGCGACCGCGAAGCGCAAGGCGGTGGCGCTAAACGGCGGTAAGCCGGAAGCGATCAGCTTGCTGGCAATCACCGTGCTGCCGACCGTGATCATCGCCAGCGAGAGGTAGAGGTATCCCTGAATTTTTTCCGTCATGCGGCCACTCCTGCGTTGGCGCGCAGAAAACCTCATCCGGATCTTTCGGTCTTGAACGGAATTGCAGGCGTTAAGGCGTGGCGAGCAAAACTGTGTAGCGATTCTGCATTGACGACATCCGCGAAAACAAGAACGCAAAGCGCGTCTTCAGGTCAATGGAATGCATCGGCATAGGCGCCCGGCGAAATGCCGTACTTGCGCACGAAGATTCGGGTCATGTGGCTCTGGTCGGCAAAGCCGCCTTCCACTGCCGCCTCGGCAAGCGGCACGCCCCGCGCAATCAGCCGCCGCGCCAGATCGATGCGGCGTTGCACGAGATAGGCATGCGGCGTGAGCCCGAAGGTTTTCGAAAAACCGCGCACCACCTGAAATCGGCTGAGGCCGGTTGCCTGCGCAAGGTCGGACAGGGTGATGGCGACGGTCGGATCGTCGTCGATCAGGCTTTGCGCTCTGCGCATCGCCGACGGCACATGTCCGCCATGCGTTTTCCCCTCACGCACGCGCATCACATCGGCCAGCAGCGTCAGGACGTGCTCCTCGCCCTGCATCCCCGTCCGATCGCCATCGGGTGCGGTGATCGCGCTAAAAAGAGCCTGGAAGTGTTTCGACGTTCGCTCATCATGGAAGGCGGGAGCGGTGAATTCTGCACTTCGCGTCCTGCCCTGGCTGATGTCCTCCATGGCGTCGGCGATTGCGGAAGGCTCGAAATAGAGCATCCGCCAGGACCGTCCCGCATCGCCGATCGGCATGCCGTCATGGACCTCGCCGGGGTTGACCGTGATCATGTCGCCGGCGCCGGCTTCCACCATGCCGCGACCGCTCAGCGATTTCTGGGCGCCCTGGTGGATGAGGCCGATGCCGAATTGCTCATGCGTGTGGCGGGCAAACACGTGCCCCGACGCCGCCTCGACGGCCTCGATGCCGCCAATGCGGCCGGGGAATATCGTGAATCGGCCCTTTGCCATCGCCTCGCCTGGTCGGGCACTGGCGGCCCGTCGGATGTTTCAGTTCTTTCTTACACCGGCCGCGCCTTTCCGGCCATGGCGATCGACTGTAACCGCTGCGACGGCCGCAAGGTCGGCGCGACAATGGGCGCAGGCATGGGCTGATGCTTTTGTCCTTCCGGCGTTGCAATCGACGGCCGCATGCTTAAATTCCGCCGTCGAATGACGATGACGACCGGAGATGTGCCGAATGCTGGACCTGCGCGTTCACTTCCTCGAAGCCGATGGAGCCCTTGCACAATGGCGCGAGCAGATCCTCGCAGACGTGCAAGTGACGGCAGAGCGTGTCGGCGGCCGCGTTTCCGCGGCCGACAGGGCTGCGCCCGTCGATGTCATCGTCGAGCGCCGGCCGGGCGAGACGATTCCGGAGCTTGGGTTGTCGGGTGCCTGCTACCGCCGCGGGCTCGTGACGGTCACGCTCGATCCGGACAATCCCAACTTCGCCGCCAGTCTCGCCAATGGCGAGCTGCGAAAGACGCTCACGCACGAACTTCACCATTCCTTCCGCCACGCGATGTGCGGTTATGGTTTCAGGCTGGGAGAAGTCTTGGTCACCGAGGGCCTGGCGGACGCTTTCGACGCCGAGATCAACGGTGGCGATGGCAATCGCTGGAACCACGCTATCCCTGCCGAAGACTGGTTGGGGGTTATCGAGCAGGCCGAGCTGGAGCTCTGGGCCGACGCCTACAACCACAGCGCCTGGTTCTTCGGCTGGAGCAGCCATGGCAACCCGCTTCCCCGCTGGGCCGGTTATTCGATCGGCTATCATCTCGTCAAAGCCTACCTCGCGGCCAACCCGGACGCGCGTCCGTCGCAGATGACCGGAACCCCGGCACCCGAGGTGATCGGCCAAGCCTGGGCACACTTGAAAATAAGGATGACGGCCGAGGCATGACCGGGATTAATCCCTGTCGTGACCGGGCAGTGCACCGACGTCGTTGATCCAGGGCAGGGCGGACGAGCGCCAGATCTGTGATTTCGGGGTGAGCTCACGGCGCTGGTTGATCGTCCCGAGGCGAATGCCGACCTCTTCGGCGTCCTCGTCCGTGCCGGTGGTGTAAACCGGCGAACCGCAGTTCGGGCAGAAGAACTGCAGCCGCTTGCGGCCGTTCTCTGCGGTCTTGACGTAGAGCTTTGGTTCGCCCCCGGTCAGTCGGAAATTCTCGCGGGCCGTGCCGGCCGACACCCGGTAGGCCGTTCCCGTCAGTTGCTGGCAATCGGTGCAGTGGCAGATCGCGACATCGTCCGGATCGATCTCCGCCTCATAGGTCACGAAGCCGCAATGGCATTGTCCGTCGATCCGCATGGCAAAGCCTCCCTGAAAGACCATAACCTAGAGCGTTTCCGTCCTAAACGGAGTCACGGAAACGCTCCATTTTTCGCATTTCCTGAAGGAAAGCCGCTTCGCACTAACGGCTCTGGGGCGGCCCGCTTCCGTCCATCCCAGTGCAACGGTACGGCACGGTGCCGTACGGATCGGCGCACACCTAAGGTCCTGATCGGTAGGTGCGCCACGTCGCTCCTAAACGCCGGTAAACAGCCACTCGTGTTCGCGGGCGTTGTGGAACTTCCAGACCCGCTTCGGCCCGGCCATGACGTTGAGATAATAGACGTCGTAGCCGTGCACGGCCGCAACGGGGTGATATCCCCTCGGCACCAGCGTCACGTCCCCGTCTTCCACCGCCATGGTCTCGTCCAGCGAGCGATCGTCGGTATAGACGCGCTGCACGGCAAATCCCTGCGGCGGGTTCAGGCGGTGATAATAGGTTTCTTCCAGGTAGCTCTCGGCGGGCAGATCGTCCTGGTCGTGCTTGTGCGGCGGGTAGGAAGAGGTGTGTCCGCCCGGCGTGATCACTTCGACCACCAGCAGCGACTGGGCGGAGCTGTCGTCCTCGGGCATGATGTTGGTGACATAGCGGGTGTTGGTGCCCTTGCCGCGGGTCAGCTGCGGGTGTGTTCCCGGCTTGATCACCTTGGCCTTGAAACCCTCGCCGCCCGGGGCCGAGCAGATCGCAAGATCGAGATCGGTCGTCGCCGCCACTTGCCAGCGGCTGCCCTTCGGCACGTAGACGGCATAGGGCTGCCCCTCGAACGGCGTCATGCGCTCACCGAGCTCGCCGAAATCCTCGCCATCGACCGAAACCTTCGCCTTGCCCGAAACCAGCACAAGGCAAATTTCCTTGTCGCCCGCCTCGCCCTGCGTCGTCTCGCCCGGCTTCAGCCGATTGAGCGCGAAACCGACATAGGTCCAGCCGGCGCTTTCGGGTGTGACGTTCTGCATCAGGCCGGACTTGGCCTTCGGTTTGACGAGCAGTTTGGACATTTGGGGGTCTCCTGACTTCTTACTTGGCGGCGGCATTCTTGGCCTGCCCCTCACCCTAGCCCTCTCCCCGCAAGCGGGGAGAGGGGATTCTGGAGTGCGCCTGATCTTCTTCGCCTTACGCTGCGAGGGGGGGCGCGGAGCTAGCGGCATTTCCCTTCTCCGCGCGAGCGGGAGAAGGTGGCGGCAGCCGGATGAGGGGCGTTCCCCTCGAACCTGGCAGCCGGATGAGGGGCTGCTAAGCCCGATCGAGCCCGGCTTCCTTGGCAAACGCCTTCAGCGATTTCAGTCCGAGCGACTGATACTCGAAGGGATTGCGCACGGCGGAATCCTGCTCGGCTTCGATCACCAGCCAGCCATCGTAATTGTGTTCGGCGGCGATTTTCAGGACGGGGAGGAAATCGACGCCGCCTTCGCTGTCGCCCGGAACGGTGAAGACGCCGCGGCGCACGCCTTCGAGGAAGGAGAGGCCTTCGCCTTCGACGACCTTGCGCACGGCAGTGCGCACGTTCTTGCAATGGATATGGCGGACGCGGTGCATGCATTTTTTCGCAACCTCGGCCGGGTCGGAGCCGCCGAACCAGGCATGGCCGGTGTCGAGCAAAAGCTTGGTTGCCGGACCGGTGTTCTGCATCAACAGGTCGATTTCCTCGCCGGTCTGGACGATCGTGCCCATGTGGTGATGGTAGACGAGATCGACGCCCTGGTCGGCGCAATATTGCGCGATCGCTTCGAGGTCTGCACCGAATTTCTTCCACTGGTCTGCCGGCAGCACCGGCTTGTCGTTGGCGACCGACTTGGTGTCATCGCCGTGAATGGCGTTCGAGGTCTCGCAGACGATCGCCACCTTGCAGCCATTGTGCTTCAGGAGGTCGAGATGCGGCTGGATCGCCTTCTTCTCTGTCTCGACGTCATGGGTGAGCAGGTTGGTCGAGTGCCAGCCGGAGACGAAGACGAGGTCGTAGGAGGCGAGCTTTGCCTTCAGTGCTTCCGGATCGGAAGGCATCTTGTGGCCCTTCTCGATGCCGTCGAAGCCGATCTTCTGGCAATCGGAGAGGCAATCCTCGAGCGTCAGATGCGCGCCGATCGAATGATCGTCGTCGTTGCTCCAGGCGATCGGATTGGTTCCGTAGCGGATCATGTCTTTCACTTTCTCTTGCGTCATCCGCTTGGGGCGGAAGGTTTGTTGTGTCTCACTCGTACGGCAGGGGAGGGCGACGATGGCTCCTCATCCGGCTGCCGCCACCTTCTCCCCGCTTGCAGGGAGAAGGGATATGCCGCGCTCTCCGAAGTTCCCTCTCCCCGCAGGCGGGGAGACGGTTAGGGTGAGGGGCATAAATGCGCAACGGCGCCCACGTGGACAACGCGGGCGCCGAAAGGGCAATCTCAGCCAAAGCGCTGGGAGGTCAGCGCCTTCTCGTAGCCCTTGCGGGCCTCGTTGACTTCCGTACGGTTGGAAACCTCGGGGACTGCGACATCCCACCAATGGCCGCCTTCGTCGGTGGTGATCAGCGGATCGGTGTCGATGACGATCACGGTCGTGCGGGCTTCGCCTGCCGTTTCCTTCAGCGCCGATTCCAGTTCGGAAATCGAGCCGACCTTGCGGGTGAGCGCGCCCATCGCCGCGGCGTGCGCAGCGAAATCGATCACCGGCAGCTCGACATGGTGCGTGTCGCGCAAGAGGTTGTTGAAGTTGGCACCGCCGGTTGCCATCTGCAGCCGGTTGATGCAGCCGTAGCCGGCATTGTCGAGCAGCACGATGGTGATCTTGGCGCCGAGCATGATCGACGAGGCGATCTCTGAATTCAGCATCATGTAGCTGCCGTCGCCGACCATGACGATGACGTCGCTGTCGGGGCGGGCGAGCTTGGCGCCGAGGCCGCCTGCGACTTCATAGCCCATGGTCGAGAAGCCGTATTCCATGTGGTAGCCGCCGGGCGTTTCCGCCTGCCAGAGCTTGTGCAACTCGCCGGGCAGCCCGCCTGCCGCACAGACGAGGACCGTCTCCGCTCCGCCGCGTGCACGCTGGACCGCACCGATGACCTGTGCGTCCGAAGGCAGCGCCGCATTCGTGGTTGCCGTCGCCTTGTCGGCGGCCTTCAGCCACTCGGCCTTGCCGGCCTTGGCCTTGTCGGTCCAGGCGGTGTCGGCCTTGTGATTGCCGAGCCCGGCGGAAATGCGTTCGAGGCCGATGCGCGCATCGGCGACCAGCGGCAGCCCCTCATGCTTGGCCGCATCGAACGGCTGGACATTGAGGCCGACGATCTTCAGCCCTTCGTTCTTGAACAGCGACCAGGAGCCGGTGGTGAAGTCCTGCAGCCGCGAGCCGACGGCGAGCACGACGTCGGCCGCTTCCGCCAGCTGGTTGGAGGCTGACGTGCCGGTGACGCCGACCGAACCCATGTTGAGCGGATGGCTGTGCGGCAGGGAGGACTTGCCGGCCTGGGTCTCGACAACCGGAATGCCATGCTTTTCCGCGAAGGCGGCCAGCGCCTTGCTGGCTTCCGAATAGAGCACGCCGCCGCCGGCGACGATCACCGGCTTCTCGGCTGCCTTCAGCGCAGCAATAGCAGAGGCGAGCTCATCGGCATCGGGCTCGATGCGGCGCGAAGACCAGACCTTCTCGTCGAAGAAGGCTTCCGGATAGTCATAGGCTTCCGCCTGCACGTCCTGGCAAAGCGAGAGCGTGACCGGGCCGCAATCGGCCGGATCCGTCAAAACCTGCATGGCGCGACGCAGCGCCGGGATGATCTGCTCCGGCCGGGTGATGCGGTCGAAATAGCGCGAAACCGGACGGAAGCAGTCGTTGGCCGAGATCGTGCCGTCGGCAAAACCTTCCACCTGCTGCAGCACCGGATCGGGCCTTCGATTGGCGAAGACATCGCCGGGCAGGAAAAGAACGGGCAGGCGGTTGACGTGGGCAAGGGCTGCCGACGTCACCATGTTCAGCGCCCCGGGGCCGATCGAGGTGGTGCAGGCCATGAAGCGGCGGCGGAAGCTCGCCTTGGCAAAGGCGATCGCGGCATTGGCCATGCCCTGCTCGTTCTGGGCGCGGTAGGTGGGCAGCGTATCCTTGATGCCGTGCAGCGCCTCGCCGACGCCGGCGACGTTGCCATGGCCGAAGATGGCGAAGACGCCGCCGAAGATCGGTACCTTGTTGCCGTCGATGACGGTCATCTGGCGGGTCAGGAACCGCGCCACGGCCTGTGCCATGGTCAGGCGCACGGTCTTCTGGCTCATACTCTGTTTCCTCCTCGTGGCGAAATCGTCCCGTTTCGCCGACTGTATAATTTCTCAGATCGGAATCGAGTTAAGGACTCCGCCGATCCTACGCCGCCTTTGTTTCACCCAGTTGCAGCCAGAGATCCACCAGCGCCTTGAATTTTCCGGCCATGTCGGCGATCGCCTGCTCGTCGGTCATGGTGCCGCCGAGCCAGGCCTTGCTGGCATCGGCAAAGATGGTGCGGCCGACGGCAAAACCCTTGACCGTCTTCGATGTGCGGGCCGCGGCAAAGCCGTCCTTCAGCGCCTCGTAGGGGGCTTCGAGGCCGAGCAGCACGACGCCGCGGCAGAGCGGATCGCGCTTTTCGATGACCGCATCGATCGCTGCCCAGGCGCTGCGGCTTGCCTGCGGCTCGAGCTTCCACCAGTCGGGCTTGAGGCCGGCATCGTAAAGCTCGTTGAGCGCGCGCGGAATGGTCTGGTCGTCGAGCTTGCCGTGTTTGCCGGCGATGATCTCGATCAGGATTTCGCGGCCGACCTTGCGAGCCGCCTCGAAGGCCGAGCGCAGCTTGGCCACCTGCGTCGCTTTCATCTCGGCCGGGTCGTCCGGATGGTAGAAGGACAGCACCTTGATGCAGTGGTCGACCGGCCAGTCGATCAGGCGGCTGCCGAGGTCCTGGCTGAATTCGAACTGCAGCGGCCGCGAGCCCGGAAGCTCGATCGGCTTGCCGATCCAGAAGTCGCGGTGGGCGCCGGCAGCATAAAGCGCGTCGCGGCCGTATTTGTCGTCGATCAACATGCCGAAGCCGGAACGGCCGGCCGCCACCTGTGCCGCCGCCTTGACTGCCAGAACCTTGAAGGCCGGGATGCGGGCAAGTAGCTCCGGGTTGCCGGCGGCCACATCTTCCAGCTGGCTGCGATGGTCGATCGCCAGCGCCATCAACAGCGGGATTTCGCGGCGGCGCGTGGTCGCCCAATGCACGTGATTGATCGCCTCGTCCTTGCGCAGCGCCCGTTCCTTGCTGCCCTTCTCCAGGAAGAACTGCAGCTCGGTCCAGGTCGGGATCTCAGGCGCGCAGAGCAGGCGGGAGACGGCAAAGGCGCCGCAGGCGTTGGCCCAGGTCGCGGAGGTCGCATGCGGTTCGTTCTTCAGCCAGCCGCGCAGGAAGCCGGACATGAAGGCGTCTCCGGCGCCGAGCACATTGTAGACTTCGATCGGGAAACCCTTGCCGACGATGCCGTCTTCGAGGTTATCGGAAATCGGACCGTCATAGACGATACAGCCCATCGGGCCGCGCTTCAGGACGATCGTCGCCGTGGACAGCGCCCGGATCGTCTTCAGCGCTTGCAGCAGGTCGCTTTCGCCCGACGCGATCAACACTTCTTCCTCGGTGCCGACGATCAGGTCGCAGTCGGCGAGAACTGTCTTCAGATGGGCCGAGACGCGGTCGGAGGCGATGTAGCGGCTTTCGCCGGCATCATGGCCGGCAAGGCCCCAGAGGTTCGGGCGGTAGTCGATGTCGAAGACGATCTTCGCGCCGTTTTCCTTGGCGATACGCATCGCCTTGCGCTGCGCCGCATCGGTGTTGGGCTTGGAAAAGTGCGTGCCGGAAACCAGGATGGCCCGCGCCGAACGAATGAAGTCTTCAGAAACGTCGTCTTCGCACAGCGCATTGTCGGCGCAGTTGTCGCGGTAGAACAGCAGCGGAAAGGACTTGTCGTTCTCGACGGCGAGGATGGCGAGCGCCGTCAGGCGCTCCGGGTCGGTTACCATGCCGCGGGTCTCGACGCCTTCGCGGGTCAGCTGCTCACGAATGAAACGGCCCATCTGCTCGTCGCCGACGCGGGTCAAAAGCGCCGACTTCAACCCGAGCCGCGCGGTGCCGACGGAGATGTTGCAGGGGCAGCCGCCGACCGATTTGGCAAAGCTCGCAACGTCCTCAAGCCGGGTGCCGATCTGCTGGCCATAGAGGTCGACCGATGCCCGGCCTATGGTGATGAGGTCGAGCGGCTTTGCTCCCTGTGGCGAAACGTTCTGGCTCACTGCTTCCTCCCCGCGGACGCCTTTGCGGCCCCGACCATTCTCGTTCTGTGGGTGATGCAGGTATGAAACATAAATTCCGGCGTTTCGTCAATATAGAATTTTCATTCTATCCGTTCTATTCCGTCCTCGTCTCTTCAAGCAGGCGGCGACGCTTCTCGGCAATGGCGACTGTCAGCGCCATGGCGAAGGCCATGCTGGCGGAAAGCGAGCGGAAGCCGGCGTGATCCGCCTCGACCAGTTCGAACCAGACCTTGGAAGATTCCGCCAGCGGCGAGAACGCCGAGTCGGTCAGCGACACCACCGGCACCTTGCGCTCGGCAAGCAGCCGCGCCTGGGTGGCGCTTTCGGAGGCGTAAGGCGAGAAGCTGACGGCAAACGCGGCATCGTTCTTGCCAGCCATCGCCAGCATGTCGTCATCGATGCCGGCGGCCGTGCCGACCAGCTGGTATTTCACCTTCAGCTTGCCGAAGGCATAGGCCATGTAGCTGGAGATCGGATAGGAGCGGCGCTTGGCGATCAGATAGACCGTCTCGGCCTTGGCGAGGATGTCGACCGCGCGCTCAAAGGCTTCCGGGTCGACCGAGGTTGCGATGTTGTCGAGCGAGCGGTGGGCGGCGGCGACGAAGCCGTTGAAGATCGAGCCGCTCTCGAGCTTGCTGTGTTCGTTCTCGCTCAGTGCCTTCAGCCGGTCTTCGTAGCCAGGCGTGCGCTCGCGCAGGCGGGCGCGGAAAATCTGTTGCAGGCTGGAGAAGCCCTCGAAGCCGAAGTGCTGGGCAAAGCGCACCAGGGTCGACGGCTGGACGTCGGCCGAGGTGGCGATGCTTGCGGCGGTGCCGAAGGCAATCTCGTCGGGATTGTCAAGCGAATAGGCGGCCACCTGCTTCAACCGTTTCGGCAGCTGCGCCTTTCGCTCCAGAATGACCGCCTTCAGCGCTTCGAAATCCTGCGGGACCTCCGTCGTCGTTTCAGGCGTTGCCATTCTTGTCTGTCTCCAGTCTGACCCGTGTTCTCTAGTGACCTCACACTAATCGAATAGCGGCGGCTGGGATAGAACAGGCATTCCATTTTTTGCCGCCTTTTCCATTCCGACTTTTCGTCAGCCGATCTGGACCCATTCGTTGGTCTTTGCCGATTGATAGGTGGCCGAGAGCACCTTCTGCACCTCATAACCCTCGCGGAAATCGGTCGATGGCGGTTTGCCCTTGGCGATCGCCTCAAGGAACTCGTTCACCTCGATGGCCTTCAGATCATTGAAGCCGATCTGGTGGCCGGGTGCCACGCAGAAGGCGCCGTAGGGCGGATGCTCGGGCCCGGCCCAGATGGTGCGGAAGCCGCGGCTGCGAATATCGTCGCCGGTGGAGTAGACGCGGATCTCGTTCAGGCGCTCCTGCGTGAAGACGATGCTGCCCTTGGAGCCGTAGATCTCGAAATCGTGCTGCATCTTGCGGCCGGTGGCGATCCAGTTGGCCTCGAAGCTGCCGGTCGCGCCGTTTTCGAAGCGCACGAAGGCGCGGGTGATGTCGTCGACCTCGACGGCGCGCATCTCGCTGGCGCCGGCAGAGACGGGGCGCTCAGGGATCTGGATGATGGTTTCGGCAAGCACCGATTTGATCGGCCCGACGAGGTGACGCATGGAGGCGATGATGTGGCTGCCGATATCGGCAAGCGCGCCGCCGCCGCTGGCCGGGTTCAGCCGCCAGCCCCACGGCACCGAGGCATCGGCCATGAAGTCTTCGGCATGGACGCCGCGCATGGAGCGGATCTCGCCGATCTCGCCGCTCTCGATGATGTCCTTGGCGAGGAAGATCAGCGGGTTTTTCAGGTAGTTGAAACCGACCTGGGTCGTGACGCCGGCCTTTTCCGCAGCCGCGACCATTTCGGCGCAGTCAGTGACCATCGGCGCCAGCGGCTTTTCGCAATAGACATGTTTGCCATGGGCAATGGCCGCCAACGCCATCTCCTTGTGCAGAAGGTTCGGCGTGGTAATGTCGATGATGTCGATGTCGGGGTCGGTCAAAAGTTCGCGCCAGTCCGCCGTCGCCTTGCGAAAGCCGAGACGCCGGCGGGCGTTTTCCGCGCTTTCGGTGGTCACATCGGCAACCGAAACCAGGTCAAGCTCGAAGGGCAGATCGAACACCCGCGCGGCGATGGTAAAGCCGAGCGCATGCGCCTTGCCCATGAAGCCCGTGCCAATCAGGCCCACACCCAGTTTCTTCTTGCTGCTCATGCCATTCCTCCGGGGTCAACGACCGTGTCGTGGCTCGGAATGAAATGAAATGTGCAAGATTTGTCAACATGGAATATTTGTTCGAAAATATATTGGAGGTCTATGGAGGCGCCTTGGTTGATGTTTCTGTCGAGACAGCGCGATCGGGTGGCCGAGAATACGGTCCCGGCAGAGCCTGGATGAATTTGTTAACGCATTTTTACCATGTTTCGTCGGAACATCGCTCATGGTTAACGAATCGCATCCGTATGAACGGTGCGAAACCGGAGTGATTTCAGCATGTGCCGCTGGGCAGCCTATCGCGGGGAGCCGCTCTATCTCGAGGAACTGGTGACCTCTCCGGCGCACTCGCTGATCGAGCAGTCCCATTGCGCCACGCGGGCAAAGACGGCGACCAACGGCGACGGCTTCGGCATTGCCTGGTACGGCGACCATCCGGAACCTGGGCGCTACCGCGACATTCTCCCCGCCTGGTCCGACTGCAATCTGAAGAGCATTGCCCGCCAGATCCGCTCGCCGCTGTTCCTCGCCCATGTGCGGGCGTCGACCGGTGGCGGCACCCGGCGCGACAACTGCCATCCCTTCGTCTTCGGGCGCTGGTCCTTCATGCACAACGGCCAGATCGGCGACTTCGAACATCTGCGCCGGCCGATGGAGAGCATGCTCGACAACGACCTCTATTCGGCCCGCACCGGCACGACGGATTCCGAACTCCTGTTCCTGCTCGCCATGCAGTTTGGTCTCGACCACAATCCGCTCGGCGCGATCGCCGAAGCGCTGGCCTTCATCGAACAGCTTGCCGAACATCTGGAGCGCCAGGTTCTGGTGCGCTTCACCGCCGCCTTCTCTGACGGCAACGATCTTTATGCGGTGCGCTATGCCTCCGACTGGAAGGCGCCGACGCTCTACGCAGCACCCATGGGCCCGAGCGGCGGTTACTGTCTTGTCTCCGAACCGCTCAACGACGACGACGGCGCCTGGGTCGAAATTCCTGACGGCACGGCCGTGATCGTCGGCGAAAACGGCGTCGATGTCAGGCTGTTCTCGACGCAGGGCGCGCCGGTACGCAAGCACCGTTCGGCCTGAGGCTTTCAGCATATCGGTGGGCAGTGAGCGGCCCCTCATTCGGCTGCCGCCACCTTCTCCCCGTTTTCACGGGGAGAAGGGATACGCCGCACTCGCGCGTTCCTTTTGCTGCGGATGCTTCATCCACACAGGGCACGTTCCCTCGCCCCGCCTGCGGGGAGAGGGTTAGGGTGAGGGGCTTTTTGGCCAGGTACGGCGATTGATCAACCCTGTTCTCTTCGCTCCAGCTCAGCCGCAATCAGCGCCGCCAATTTTTCGGCAACCGCTTCCTTGTCCATCTCCGGCCAGTCGTCGTTGCCGTCGGCCGAGATCAGCTTCACCCGGTTGCGATCGCCACCCATGATGCCGGTTGCCGGCGAGACGTCGTTGGCGAGAATGTAATCGGCACCCTTGCGCTCGAGCTTCGAGCGGCCGTTGTCGGCGACGTTCTCCGTCTCGGCGGCAAAGCCGACGACCAGCTTCGGCCGGTTTGCATGGTGGCCGACCGTCTTGAGGATGTCCGGGTTCTCGGCCAATTGAAGCGGTGGCGGCGCTTCGCCCGGCTTCTTCTTGATCTTGTTGCCGGCCGCACTTGCCACCCGCCAGTCGGCAACGGCCGCGACCATCACCGCAACGTCGGCGGGAAGGGCGGCAAGCACTGCATCGCGCATTTCCTCGGCGCGCTCGACATGGATCACGTTGACACCTGTGGGGTCGGGGATCGTCACAGGGCCGGACACCAGCGTCACATCCGCGCCGAGCCTGGCGAGCGCCGCGGCAATGGCGTGGCCCTGCTTGCCCGACGAGCGGTTGGCGATGTAGCGCACCGGGTCGATCGGCTCATGCGTCGGGCCGGATGTGACGACCGCCTTGCGTCCGGCAAGTGGCTTCGCGCCGCCTGCAAGCAGGTTTTCGACGGCAGCGACGATCGCCAGCGGCTCGCTCATCCGTCCTTCTCCGGCCTCGCCGCTCTCCGCCATTTCGCCGGCTTCAGGGCCGATGAAATGGATGCCGTCGGCGGCGAGCGTCGCGCGGTTGCGCCGGGTTGCCGGGTGCGCCCACATCTTCGGGTTCATCGCCGGCGCGACCAGCACCGGACGGTCGGTGGCCAGCAGGATGGTCGAGGCGAGATCGTCGGCATGACCGTTCGCCATCTTCGCCATCAGGTCGGCGGTAACAGGGGCGACGACGATCAGATCGCATTCGCGCGCCAGCCGGATATGGCCGACATCCTGTTCGTCCTCGCGCGAAAACAGCTCGAGATAGACATGCGAGGCGGAAAGCGCGCCGACGGCAAGCGGTGTCACGAACTGTTGCGCACCTGATGTCATGACTGGCCGGACGCTGGCGCCGCGCTCGCGCAGCCGGCGGATAAGGTCCAGGCTCTTATAGGCCGCAATGCCGCCGGAGATGATCAGGAGAATGCGTTTGCCCGACAGTGTCATTGCGTCCCAGCCTTGCGGCCGCCTTCTTAACCGGAGTTCTTTCCGGTTCAGCCATGGTGTTCAACAGCATCCCTTTCGACGGCTTCGCCGGCGGAGGGACGCGGTTGCAGCGACCCTACTTGAGCGTTTCATCGGGCGCAACGTGTCTGGCCGAACGCCACAATTGCAGCCGTGGCGGCGCACGCCTGGAGGGGCGTTCGGCGATCCTTGCGCGCCGGCAGCAGATCACCCGATCCAGATGGCGCGCCTGGCCGCGTTCCCTTTCTAGCGGCGAATATCCCTTGGTATCTCACTGCCGAAGGCGCATAGTGCATCCATCATCGACCGATCGAACGGGCGTCGGTGGCTGAGAGATCGTTACGCTTTCGCCCCAACTGAGGAGATCGCGTGATGCACCCCATCGACGGATTTCGTGGGCGACCGATCCTTCCCGAGGAATTCCCGATGGTTGCCGATGTTTTTCGGGATGCCGTCCGAGTGCGATACCCGGCGCTTGATCGCGAAGAGGGCGAGGCAATCCTGGCCCGACTCATGGACTTGCACCACAGCCGTGTCGAAAGTCGGCTGCCCCTGGTCCAATAGCTGTCGACCTTCGGATCTGCCGTCCTCAGCAGCCAAAACGCGTCGCGGATGCCGCTCCAGATTTCCGCGCGGGCCTCCCGCACCTCATAAGATGACACGCAGGCGATCGCGTGGCCCGGCCCCAACGGCCGTCGGGCATTTCGACGCCAGGGAGAATGCCATGCTTCATACCTTTGCAATGCATATTCGCCGCTATGACTACGCGCTTGCCGCAATCAAGATGTCGCTCATCCTGTCCCTGCTGGTGATCGCGCTGATCACGCTGAACGGTCTCGTCTGGTAATCGTCCAAAGGCGGTACCATCTGCTCCAGACCGGGCGACCACGCTCGTGTGCCGCCCACACTGTGTTCCAATACCATCTCCAATCGATCAGTGCCGAACGCGGCCGGATCTGGCTTCAAAGCAAGCAGAATGCCGGTTGCACGGGCGCCAAGGATGTTTCCAGACTGAGCGGCGACCAAGTGCTCACGGTTCGCGGCGAGCGGCTATGGCATCCTTGCCTTGAAGAAAACACGATCGATGTTATCTTTGCATCGATAGAAATTACCACAGGATACACGCATCGATGGATTTCCACCTGACAGCAAAGCCCACTCTTTTTGCCATCAGGGAAATCCGTATCCATGCCTGTTTCGATCTCGCTCTCCCATCTCACCTGGTCAACGCCTGACGGCCGCAGCCTCTTTTCCGACCTGAGCCTGACGTTCGGCCCGGCGCGCTCTGGCCTTGTCGGGCGCAATGGCGTCGGCAAAAGCACGCTGCTGAAGCTGATTGCGGGAACACTCCAGCCGCAGGCCGGCACAGTCTCGGTCGACGGCAGCCTCGGCATCCTGCGCCAGACGGTGCAGGTCGCCGAACAGGAGAGCGTCGCCGACCTCTTCGGCATTGCCGATGCGCTGGCGCTTCTACGCCGAGCGGAGGAAGGCACCGCCAGCATCGACGAGCTGTCGATTGCCGACTGGACGCTGGAGGCGCGACTGGCCGCAGCGCTCGCTCGCCTCGGGCTGGAGGCAGAAGCGCAGACGCCGCTCTCATCGCTATCCGGCGGGCAGCTGACCCGTGCCAAGCTGGCGGCATTGGTCTTTGCCGATCCCGATTTCATCCTGCTCGACGAACCCACCAACAATCTCGACCGCGCCGGGCGCGAGGCAGTGATCGAGCTGATGGCGAACTGGCGTGGCGGCGCCATCGTCGTGAGCCACGATCGCGAGCTTCTCGACACGATGGATGTGATCGTCGAACTCACCTCTCTCGGCGCCACCAGCTACGGCGGCAACTGGAGCCACTATCGCGAGCGCAAGGCGATCGAACTCGCATCGGCCCGGCACGATCTTGCCGACGCGGAACGACGCCTTGCGGAGGTCGACCGCAAGACGCAGGAGCTCGCGGAGCGCAAGGCCCGAAAGGATAGCGCCGGCCGCAGAAAGCGCGCCAAAGGTGACGAGCCGCTTCTGCTGCTCGATGCGAAGAAGGAGCGCAGCGAAAAGACGGCGGGCGACAACGCGCGGCTTTCCGAGCGGCGACGCGATCAGGCGCTCGGCGATCTTGCCGCCGCCCGCGAACGCATCGAGATCCTCCAGCCGTTTTCGGTCCGGCTGCCTTCGACCGGGCTGCCGCCCGGCCGTGCCGTTCTTCAGGTCGATGATGTCAGCGCCGGTTATATCCCGGACCGTCCGGTGCTCGCCAATCTGTCGCTGACGATTGCCGGGCCGGAGCGGGTGGCGATCACCGGCCGCAACGGTTCAGGCAAGACGACGTTTCTGTCGCTGATGTCAGGCAAGCTTGCTCCCTGGTCGGGTCAGGTTCGGGTTCTGACGGACTTTGCCATTCTGGATCAACAGGTGAGCCTGCTCGATCCGCAGGTGTCGATCCGCGACAACTTCCGCCGGCTCCATCCCGGCGCCGGCGAAAACGCCTGTCGGGCGGCGCTCGCGCGGTTCATGTTCCGCGCCGACGCGGCACTGCAGCGCGTCTCCAGCCTGAGTGGCGGGCAGATGCTGCGTGCGGGGCTCGCCTGCGTGCTTAGCGGCGAGAGCCCGCCTGATCTCCTGATTCTCGACGAGCCGACCAACCATCTCGATATCGATTCCATCGAGACGGTGGAGGCGGGACTGCGGGCTTTCGACGGGGCGCTCATCGTCGTCAGCCACGACGAGGCGTTTCTGGAGGCGATCGGCATAACGCGCCGGATCGATCTGACGACCCCGTCGGCAGGTCGTCGCTCGAACGTTCGTTAAAGGCGGATGATTTCGGGCGGCACGCCGGCAGTGGGCGCTACTGCGCCCATTTCACGTCGCCGGTAAAGGCGATCGTCAGCCAGCGATCGCGCCCGGCCTCGCCGATTTCCGCGCCGATCTCGGCGCGGATCGCATCGAGGCTCGCAAGCGTATCCACCCGGGTTTCGGCCGATCCGATCAGGTAGATCTCGATCAGCCGGGCCCTGCCGACCTTGGCGACGTATGTGCGATAATCGGCAAAGCCGTGGCGGCTGGCGGCATTGCGCGCTGCCTCGCGCACTTTCTCGTCCAGTTCCGCCGGGGCGACTAGGAAGATTTCCTTCAGCGCGGCATAGACGGTCTTCAGCGGAAGCGGGATCAGGCAAAGTGTCAGAACCACCAGAATTGCCGGGTCGGCATAGGGCGTCCAGTCTTCATAGGCGGTGCCCTTCAGCATCGCGGCGACCACGAAAGCAACAAGCAGGGCTGCGGTAATCGTGCCCGACATCGCCCAGGCACGCACATCCAACGCCAGGAATTCCGAGCCGATCGTGCGGTTCGCCCGCCGCCCGTAGATGAACATCACGATGCAGATGACGACGACGACGGCGGCATAGGCGATCGCCCAGTCGAAGGCGAGTTCGCGGCCGCCCGACAGCAGCGAGTCGACGGCGTTGATAAGGGCGTAGAAGGAGAGCGTCGTGAGTAGGCCGGCGTTTAACAGCAGGACCATCGGCTCGATATGCCAGAAGCCCATTTGAAAGCGGCTGCTTTCCCGTGGGATCAGCCGCGTCACTCCCAGCGCCAGCAGCGTCATGGCGGCGTCGACGACGGAAAACACCCCGTCGAACACGATCGACACCGATCCGGACAACAGGCCGAACAGCACGCCTGTCGCGCCGACGACGATGGTGGCGGCGATCGATCGCTTGAGGACGGTTTGTTCGGTGGCGGTGGTCATGATCTTGTATTCACTCCTGTTTCGACGCGGTGCTTAGGCTGTGCCAGTGACGAAATGGTGACGGTGATCACGCAGACGAGGCGATGGTAGCGCTTCCGGTTGGCAAGAAAAAGCGGCGGCAGCGCTGCCCTGCGGCGATCTCGTGTCGCACCAGGGAGGCGATCGATGAGCCCAAGCATGATGATTGTGAACACGAATACCACCCCTGCGTGGGGCAATGCTGCCTCCGGCCCTAGGCGAATTGACCGAAGCGCATGAGATCTCGGCCGACGGCGCTGCCATCGAGCGCATCGGTGCGTGCCGGCGGGGCGGCGGCATGGAATGGCCGATTGCAAACAGGAGCGCGCTTGCCGCTGAAAGCAGCGCGAACAGCAGGAACATGCCGGCGCCGCCGCTTGCGCCGAGTGCAAGGCCGCCGATGAGCGGCCCAAGGAAATTGCCGACGGTGGACAGTGAATGGGCGCCGAAATAGGTGCCGCGATTGCCGGCATCCTGCCGTCGACCAGCACATATTCCGAGGGCACGACGAGCACCTCGCCGATGGTGAAGAGGATCATCGAGGCGACCAGCATTTCGACGCCGGACGAGGCTGCAAAGCCGATTTCACCAAGCAGGAACAGCAGGCAGCCGAGCGACAGCGCCTTGAGCGCGCCGATCCTTTCAATGACGAAGCGGGCGGGCGTGCTGGCGACGAGCACCGTTGCTGCGTTGGTCGAAACCAGCAGCGCGAACAGGGTGACGCCATCCTCGAAGCCGGTGTTGAGATATTGCGACAATGTCACCGACCATTGACCATGAACGGCCAAAAGCAGGGTGCCGCCGATGACGAAGAAGATCAGTCGGCGGTCGCGCAAGGCAGCGACAAGCCCGCGCCAGCCGCCCGTGGTGTTGGACCCCGGTCCCGTCTCGACCGCCCGTCTGTTGCTCGCTTCCGGCACGGTGAAGAACAGCACGAGGCCGAAGGCCGCATGCATGATGCCGGCAATGATGAATAGGGTCGAATAGGCAGCGCCGACCCAGACGCCGATCAACGGCCCGACGGCCCAGCCGGCATTGATCGCCAGATAGCGCCAGGAGAATACCCGCAGGCGCAGATGCGCTGGCGCGGCATCGCTCATCAATGCGCGCGAAACCGGTTCATAGACGGCGGCGGCAACCGCAGAGACGATATGCGCCAGCGCGAAGGCGGCGATCGAGTGCGCCAGCCCGAGCCCCGCCAGCGCCAGTCCGGCCATGAAGAGCGCTATGGTCAGCACACCCGTTCGGCCGATGCGATCGGACAGGCTGCCGGCAAACGGGCTGATGATCGCGCCGAGCAGGGGGCCCGCGCCAATCAGGACGCCGATACCTGCCGGGGTAAGGCCAAAATCCCGCTGCAGGCGGATCGCGAGGAAGGTCAGGCTCATGCCCTTGGCGATCGTCACCACGCCGGAGCCGGCGATGAGAAGCAGCGCCACCAGGCGGCCCGTGCGTTCGGAAAAGGCATTCATCGCAGCACCCGCGGGCTGGGCCGCCGACGTTCTCCGAGGAACGCTGGGCGGCAGGGAGGAGAGGGCAATCTCACCTTCGCGATTACACTCGCCGCGTGTGTTCGGCAAGGGCTCTGGTTGTCGAGACACCGTCGGTCGGCGTGAGCAGGCGGGTTGTTCCGGCGCCTCACTGCCTTTGCCGTGCCCGTCCGCCCGTCGGAGGCACCACCGGCCGGCGCTGGCAGTGGCCGCCGCAGGGGGCTGCCCAAGCTGTGGCTGGGCTTGACCGGTGCCGGCCGCTTGTCAGCCCTCTTTTTGACGATGCTGCCATTCCGCATAGAGCGGTGCCAGGTCGTTATCGTCGACCGGCACATGGCGAAAGCGCATCGACTGTTCGCCAAGGGGTTTTGCCAGTTCGGCATAGACTGCCGCCGTCGACAGCCCGTAGGGTTCGGCGTCGGCATTCGAGTGGGCGTAGGCGATCTCGGTGATGCCGGCCATGCGCATGGCCGCAATGCACATCGGGCAGGGTTGGCCGCTGGCATAGATCGCAACGCCTTCAAGACGGGGAGACCCGAGGCGCTTTGCCGCCAGGCGAAGGGCATTCATCTCGGCATGCGATGTCGGATCGCCGGTTTCAAGCATCTCGTTGACGCCGCTGGCGATAACCTCGCCGTTGCGAACGGCAACCGCGCCGAAGGGACGGCCACCTTTTTCGACATTGGCGCGGGCAAGGGCGACAGCCTCGCCGAGAAAGCGTCTTTCCTGCTTCATGTCCCCTCCGATTTCAACGGGCGCCGGCGGCGGTAAGCAGCTTTTCAATCCGGCCATAGCCGCGCTGCCGGGCGTGGCTCAATGGGCTCACGCCCTCGCCATCGGCAAGATTGACGTTCGCGCCCGCGTCGATCAGCAATCGCACGATCTCCGTATGCTTTTCGCCGCCGGTGCCGAGAATGATGGCTTCGATCAGCGCCGTCCAGCCCAGCCGGTTGACGTGATCGACATCGACGCCCGCCTCGATCAGCGTCTTCACCGTTTCGACGTGGCCGCGTTCTGCCGCAGGGATCAGCGCCGTGCCGCCGTAACGGTTGGTGCTTTTGAGGTCGGCGCCGTTGGCAAGCGTCAGCTTCAGGATTTCGAGATGGCCGCGCGCGCCAGCATAGAGGTAGGGACTGTCCTCGATCTTGTCCTTCGCATTGACATCCGCGCCGGCTTCGATGAGCGCGCGGGCAGCGTCGATGCGGTTTTCGTGTGTGGCGACGAGCAGAGCGGTCGCGCCGCTTGCGTCACGCGCGTCGAGCGTTGCTCCGCGCTTGATCAATTCGCGCAGTTCGGCGGCGTTGCCGGCCGAAGCTGCGGCAATCATTTCCTTTTCAAGCATGGCGGCTCCTGCAGCGGCGGGAAGAAGGGCTGAGGCGAAGAGTGCAATCCCGAGCAGCCACCCGGTCGATGGTGAGTTCATGGGGGTCATTCCAGTCGTTTAGCCAGTCGTTTGGCCAGTCGTATGGTCAGCCGGGCAAACGGCGCCCGGCTGCAGGTTTTACTGCATAACCCCTGAAACCAGCATCAATTTGCGGTGAAGTTCACCTGCGAAATTGAAGCTTCTGAACGCCATGTCTGACGCACGATGCAATAATAAATGACCGCCTTGAGCCGGTCGCTTGTATTTTCAAGGGAGGGGCAGGGCGGACTGACGCGGCAACTCAGAGCATCGATCGGCTGAGACCGCCGTCGACGGGAAGTGCCACGCCCGTGACATAGGCCGCGGGCCGGCCCGCGAGAAATGCGGCGGCAGCGCCGAATTCCGCCGGCGTTCCATAGCGGCCGATTGGAATATCCGCCTGGCTGCGCGCGGCAACCGTGGCGATATCGACGCCTTCGTTCTCGGCGTCCATGCGGTCGAAGCCCAAGGTGCGGTCGGTCGCAAGCCGCCCCGGCAACAGCATGTTGACGGTCACGCCGTCGGCGGCGACTTCGCCGGCCAGCGTCTTCAGCCAGCCGGCAACAGCGCTTCGAAGCGCGTTGGAGGCGGTCAGGCCCGGGATCGGCTCGCGGATGCTGGTCGAAGCGACGGCAATGATGCGGCCGAAACCGCGCTCCCTCATGCCGGGCAGAACCCGGCCGGTGATGCGCATGCCGGCGAGCACCATGGTCTCGAACTGCGTCCGCCAGAACTCCGGCTCGATGGTGGACGCAAGCGACGGCGGCGGCCCGCCGCCATTCAGGATGAGAATGTCGATCGCGCCGAAATCGGCGGSGAGCCGATCGAGCAGCGCGTCGAGGCTTTCGGGCTTGGAAAGATCGAGCGCAAAACCGCGGGCGCTCGAACTGAGCTCTGCTGCGACCTTTTCGGCCGTAGTTGCGTCGCGACCGGTCACCGCGACGGCAACGCCTTCAGCCGCGAGTGCTTCGGCGATGCCGCGTCCAAGCCCCTTGCTGCCGCCGAGCACGAGCGCCTTCTTGCCTGTGATGCCGAGATCCATGACGGTCTACCTTCCCATGCGATTTGCGTTGCTGCTTTTGGAGCCCGGCAGCGACGCGGCGTCAATGGGGTAAGCGGATGGGAACCGGCAATTCGGATGAAGGTGATGAGCGCCAGACGTCGAAAAGCCCGGCCGGAAACCGGCCGGGCCTCGTGTCCCTCGCCCCTTGCTATTATTAACGGCAGATGCGGATACGCTCGTAGTAGACATTGCCGTAGTGATCGTAGCGCCTGACTTTCTTGATGAAGCAATAGGGGCGATACTCGTCGTAGTAGCCACCGTAATAGCCGTCGACATAGCCGATCTGGCCGCTCCAGCCATGGCCGTAGGCGCCGTTGCTGAAGCCGATCGTCACACCGCCAGCCTGTGACGGCGCGGCAAAGGAAACGGCTGCGGTGATTGCGACGGCCGCGGCGATGATGATCTTGCGCATGGTGTTCTCTCCTCCAGGGATGAACTCCCGTCATCCATGGGGAGAAGATCGCATGTCGTCTGCTTATTCGCAGTTCCGGATGGAACATGGTTGCAGCCGGCGGCAGAACCGAAAGCCCTGCCACCTCTTCCTCACCACCCGGACGCATGGTCCGGCCGCGATCAGGCGCGAATGCGCGCCATCGCCAGCACGTCGGCCAGCACGCCATTGCGCAGAGCATAGGCCCTGTGCGTGCCTTCGGGTTCGAAGCCGGTCTTGTGATAAAGCGCGATTGCCGCTTCGTTGTCGGTAAAGACGGTCAGCTCGATGCGGCTGATCCCAAGCCAGTTATCGGCAGCATCGATCAGAGATGTAAGAAGTGTCTTACCGATGCCTTCGCCGCGGTGGTTGTCATCGACGCTGATGCCGAGCACGGCGGAGTGATGCCGGCGCCCCTTATTGCGGTGCAGACCGGCCATGCCGACGATGCGGCCGTCGCGCTCGGCCACGATCACAGTGTTGTCCTCCGACAGGCCCTCCATCCACTTGCGCGTCTGCTCCGGTGTCGAATAGGGCAGTCTGAGCGTGCCGGAGCGGATGCCCGGCTGGCTCATAAGTGCGGCGATCGCTTCCCAGTCGACGACGCGCGCCGCTCGAATCCTGAGTGTCGGGGAGGGGGTGGCTTCGGTCATTGTTTCCTCATCAGCTCGCTGGCACCGAGGAAACAGGACCAAACCCTGCTCGCCTCGGCAGGGTTGGTCGGGGGACAGTCCGTTTAACGCACGTGGTCTCCCGCACACCCCTGGATATGCGTGCAAAGCACCATTGCGATCATCGAACGATTGTCCATGTCGGAACGATAACAAGCGGCAGTGGAATTGCAAGCCGGTTCGGCGACCGGATTGCCGGTGGCGCTCAGGTCACCTGCCAGGCGATATAGACGAGCGTGGCGGCAATCAGCCACAGCGCCAGGCGGCCGGAGCGCGTGTGGCGTGCCTCGGCCTTGCCGATGGCATGCGCCGTCTCGGCGTCGAACCGTAGGCCGTTTTCGCTCATGGCCATGATCTCGCTGGAGAATTTTTCCGTGCGGGCGGCGATTTCCGGTGCTGCTTCGGCCAGACGAAGGGCCGCGTGCAGGCCGTCGCGCAGGTCGGTGACGATGCGCTTCGGTCCGAGATTGTCGCGGATCCACTTGCCGACCACAGGCTCGGATGCTTTCCACATGTTGAAACGCGGATTGAGCGTGCGCGCGACGCCCTCGACGACGACCATGGTCTTCTGCAGCATGACCAGTTCCGGCCGTGTCTGCATGTCGAAGAGCTCGGTCACCTCGAACAGAAGCGTCAGCAGCTTTGCCATCGAGATGGTCTCGGCCGGCTGGCCGTGGATCGGCTCGCCAATGGCGCGGATCGCCTGGGCGAAGCTCGCGGCATCATGATGCGACGGCACGTAGCCTGCCTCGAAATGCACGTCGGCGACGCGCTGGTAGTCGCGGGTGATGAAGCCGAACAGGATCTCGGCGAGGAAGCGGCGTTCCTTCTTGCCGAGACGGCCGACGATGCCCATGTCGACGGCGACGATATGGCCGGCATCGTCGACGAACAGGTTGCCCTGATGCATGTCGGCGTGGAAGAAGCCGTCGCGCAATGTGTGGCGGAGAAAGGACTGGATCAGGGTGTCGCCCAGCGCGTCGAGATCGTGGCCCGCCGCCTTCAGCCCGTCGATATCCGACATCTTGACGCCGTCGATCCATTCCATGGTGACGACGTCGCGGCCGGTGCGTTCCCAATCGACCTTCGGTACGCGAAAGCCGGAATCTTCCTTGGTGTTCTCGCCGAGTTCGGAAAGGGCGGCTGCTTCCAACCGAAGATCCATTTCGATCTTGGTCGTCTGCTCTAGCGTCTTGGTGACCTCGACCGGTTTCAGCCGCCGCGTATAGGGCAGGAAACGCTCCTGCATGTGGCTGACGAGATACATCGCCTCGATATCGGAGGCAAAACGCTGGCGGATGCCGGGGCGGATGACCTTGACGGCAACCTTGTCGGGCCGGCCGTCGCGCATGACGATGGCCGGATGAACCTGGGCGATCGAGGCGGCCGCCATCGGCAGGGAAAATTCGGCGTAGAGGTCTTCGACCTTGCGGCCGAGCGATCCCTCGATCGCGGCCTTGGCTTCGCTTTGCGGAAAGGTCGCCATCTGGTCCTGCAGCAGCGACAGGTCAGCGGCAAATTCCGCGCCGACGACGTCGGGGCGGGTTGCCAGGAACTGGCCGATTTTCACATAGGAGGGGCCGAGGCGTGCAACGGCGCGCGACAGCCGGTCGCTGCGCTCCTCGCCTAGCACCTTGCGGCGGGCGAAAAGCCCGGCTGCCTTCTGGGCGAAACGGGCAAAGGGCGGCAGGTGTTCGGTCGGGACCGCCGAGACGACGCCTTCGCGCACGAGAACCCAGCCGATCCGCACGAGGCGGACATATGCTCCAGCTGTGCTCATAAGATCAGATTTTCCAGCCGGAATGCAGCGCTGCGATGCCGCCGGTGTAATTGGTGAAGGAGACGCGCGAGAAGCCCGCCTCCTTGATCATGGCGGCAAAATCGCGCTGGTTCGGGAACTTGCGGATCGATTCCACCAGATACTGATAGGGCGCTTCGTCGCCGGTGATCAGCTTGCCGAATTTCGGGATCGCGTTGAACGACCATGCATCGTAGAAACGGTCGAGAAGCGGCATCTCCACTTCGGAGAATTCGAGCACCAGCAGTCGCCCGCCGCGCTTCAACACACGATAGGCTTCTTTGAGCGCGACATCGATACGCGGGACGTTGCGGATGCCGAAGGCGATCGTATAGGCGTCGAAGGAATTCGCGTCGAACGGCAGTTCCTCAGCATTGGCCTCGACAAAATCGAGATTGGCCGAAAGCTTCTTCTTTTCCGCCCGTTCCGCGCCGACGGCGAGCATCGAGCCGTTGATGTCGAGAACCGTCGAATGCGCCTTGCGGTCGGAGGCTTCGATGATGCGGAAGGCGATGTCGCCGGTGCCGCCGGCGACGTCGAGCGTCCTGTAGCCCTCGCGGCGCGGCGGATTGAGCGCGGCAATCATCGCATCCTTCCAGGCGCGGTGCAGCCCGGCCGACATCACGTCGTTCATGATGTCGTAGCGCTTGGCCACCTTATGGAAGACGTCGTTGACGAGCGGCTGCTTTTCGCCCGTACCGACGTTGCGGAAACCGAAGGAGGTTTCCATTCCGCCATTGGCCGATACCCGCTGATCCGTCATACGAAGAACTCCACCTGAACCAATTTTTCCGGCACCATAGCGAAATCGTCCGACCCGCGCTATCTCGGGGGCAGGGCCATGGCTGCGGCATAGCGCACCCCTATAGGATAAGTAGCCCGCCAAGGAAATGCCAACGGCCGGGCTTATGGTGGTTAAGAATGCCGGGCGTGTGGTGGTTAAGAAAGAAGGAGACGACGCATGCCGGAACTGCCGGAGGTCGAAACGGTAAAACGGGGTCTGGCGCCGACCATGGAAGGCGCGCTCCTCGTCAGTGCAGAACTGCGTCGGCCGGATCTGCGTTTTCCCTTCCCTGTCAATTTTGCAGCCACCGTTGCCGGTCAGCGCATCGTCTCGCTGTCGCGCCGGGCAAAATATCTGATGATCGATCTGGAGGCCGGTGACGTCATCATTGCCCATCTCGGCATGTCAGGTTCGTTCCGTATCGAACAGGGCGCGCTGCCAGAAACGCCGGACGAATTTCACCACCCACGCGCCAAGGATGAGAAGCACGATCATGTGATCTTCCATCTGGAAGGTGCCGTCGGCCCCGCCCGTGTCATCTATAACGATCCGCGCCGTTTCGGTTTCATGGATCTCGCCCGACGGGACACGGTGGCGGCCCACGCCTTCTTCCGCGCACTCGGGGAAGAGCCGACCGGCAACGCGCTCGACGCCGCCTATCTGGCGGCACGCTTTGCCGGAAAGGCGCAACCGCTGAAGGTAGCCTTGCTCGACCAGAAGAATATTGCCGGCCTCGGCAATATATATGTGTGCGAGGCGCTCTGGCGTTCAGGCCTGTCGCCGCTGAAGCCGGCAGGCGCCCTCGTCGACAGCCAAGGTGGGTCGAAGCCGGAACTGCAGGGCCTGACCGTTGCAATCCGCGAGGTCATTGCCGATGCCATCGCCGCGGGCGGCTCGTCGCTGAAAGATCATATCCAGGCCGACGGATCGCTCGGCTATTTCCAGCATTCCTTTTCCGTCTATGACCGGGAAGGGGAGGCTTGCCGCACGCCGGGTTGCGGCGGTACGGTCGCCCGCATCGTGCAGGCGGGACGCTCGACGTTTCATTGCCCGCGCTGCCAGAAATGAACATCCGGGTCCGGCCGGACCCGACCGCTGACACGAATTCGGAGGAGACGACAATGAGTTACGAGACGCTGCTGGTCGAGACGCGCGGACGCGTGGGCCTGGTCACGCTCAATCGCCCGCAGGCGCTGAATGCGCTGAACTCGACCGTTATGCGCGAGCTTGCCGCGGTGCTGAAAGCGTTCGATGCCGATAACGAGATCGGCGCCGTTGTTGTCACCGGTTCGGAGAAGGCCTTTGCGGCCGGCGCCGACATCAAGGAGATGCAGACGCTGGACTTCGTCGAAAGCTATCTCGGCGATTTCATCGGCGGCTGGGATCAGGTGGCTGCTGCCCGCAAACCGGTCATTGCAGCCGTTTCCGGCTACGCGCTCGGCGGCGGGTGCGAACTGGCGATGATGTGTGACTTCATCATCGCTTCCGAGACGGCAAAGTTCGGCCAACCGGAAATTACCCTTGGCGTCATCCCCGGCATGGGCGGGTCGCAGCGCCTCACCCGTGCCGTCGGCAAGGCGAAGGCGATGGACCTCGTCCTCACCGGACGGATGATGGACGCGACCGAGGCGGAACGCGCAGGACTCGTTTCGCGTGTGGTGGCGCCGGAGAAATTGATGGAGGAAGCGCTGGCTGCGGCCGAGAAGATCGCATCGTTCTCGCTGCCGGCGGTGATGATGGCAAAAGAGGCCGTCAATCGCTCGCTGGAGCTCACGCTTGCCGAAGGCCTGCGGTTCGAACGGCGGCTTTTCCATTCGCTGTTTGCCACTGAAGACCAGAAGGAAGGCATGGCCGCCTTCGCAGCGAAGCGCAAGCCGGAGTTCAAACACAGGTAGATCAAGGGGCGACGCGCAGTTTTCTCCAAATTGCGCGTTGACGGGGCGGCCGTTTCTCGCTATATGCCGCCCTCAGTTTGGAACGCCAAATCTGGGCTTTCCGATAATGCTCCCGAATTGCTTTGATGACAGGTCGCAGTGACCCGGCACGGCGAGGGCGGAGTTCATGTCAGTTTTCGAAGAGAGGCATCAATGGCCAATACAACTTCGGCGAAAAAGGCGACCCGCAAGATCGCACGCCGCACTGCAGTGAACAAAGCCCGCCGTTCGCGCGTCCGTAACTTCGTCCGCAAGGTCGAAGAAGCGATCGCAACCGGCGATCAGGCGGTCGCAGCCGCAGCCCTGAAGGCCGCTCAGCCCGAGCTGATGCGCGCTGCCATCAAGGGCGTGCTGCATTCCAACACCGCTTCGCGCAAGGTTTCGCGCCTTGCACAGCGCGTGAAGGCACTTTCGGCCTAATCCGGCTAATAAAAATCTGTTAATTGAAAGCCCGACCCTTGCGTCGGGCTTTTCCGATTCATACATGTGTCATCACGATGGTTAACCTGCACGACATTTCTCGTGTCAATGCGATGACAGAATTTCTATAGGAATTTCAGAGACTTACGAGAGGTCCTTGGTGATAGGGTGTCTCTGGCTGGGGGTCTTCTGGGCCCGTGATGAGTCAAGCGAATTTTTATTTTTTTTCTTTTTCGCCAGCTAATCAAAGAGCCGAAAATCAAAACCCTTGATTCAAAAGCGATTCTTCCCGGACTCGGATTGCGGCAAGCAAAAGGCAGCATGAGAGTCAACGGGCAGCGCTTAAGGTTGCGTAAAAATCGCGATTGATCTTGCCCATCGATCCTGCCTAAATGCCCTCCACAGGGGACACAGACCATATCTGTAAAGGGAAGTACGGAGGCCATTTCAACGAGATGGTTTCAGGCTTTCTGTTCCCTGTATCAGGGCGGCTCCACGTCGTTCAATCAGACAAGTCGAGAACGAAAAACCGGATGGCCCAACCATTCCGGACGAGGACATTTCGACTTCTGGTTGCCGGTGGCGCCACTGCTCAAAGTCAGGTGCAAGCGGTGCCTGACGAGAGATAGAATCCAGCGCTCGGCTGTCCGCTTCGTACGAGGGTGCGAGACAGTTGTCGGCGAGGAGGAGGATCCGGCACGGTCCAGGGCGGACTGGGGGATTTGTTGACAATGAGGCGCGAGGGGACATCAGCCGGCCGGCAAGGCCTGGCAGATGCGCGTAGCGCGCACCCGGTCGGGAGATGAGGAGCCCGGTTGGATTGCGACTGTGACGTTCGGTGAAGCGGCATGACCTCGATGAGGAAGCCGTGGGTGCCGGACATAAGAGATGGGGCCGGCAGAGATGACGGCGTCTGAACATAATCGGAAGGCGGCAAAATGCGGATGAACTTGGTGACGGCGGCGGGCGCGTTTCAAAAGAACGGCGACGTATTTCAGGCCGGAAGCAATCTATCTCAGGCGGCGGGAGATAAGCACGACATGAGGCATGACGCACTGTTCGAACGAGTGAGTGCGCGTTTGAAAGCCCAGGTCGGTCCCGATGTCTTCGCCAGCTGGTTTGGGCGTCTGAAGCTCCATTCGGTTTCCAAGAGCGTCGTGCGTCTCTCGGTGCCCACGACATTCCTGAAGTCCTGGATCAACAACCGCTATCTCGATATCATCACCCAGATCTTCCAGCAGGAAGACGGCGAAATCCTGAAGGTCGAGATCCTGGTGCGGACCGCGACCCGTGGCGCCCGTCCGGTTTCACAGGAAGAGACGCTGCCGCAGGCAACGGAATCGGCTCCTGCAACGCCCGCACGCCGTCCGACGACGGCGCAGTCCGTGGCTTCGGTCGCAGCCTCTGCGGTTGCCAGCGTTCAGCGGCCGACCCAGGCGCCGCTTTTCGGCTCGCCGCTCGACCAGCGTTACACCTTCGACAGCTTCGTCGAGGGCTCTTCCAACCGCGTTGCGCTTGCAGCCGCCCGCACGATTGCGGAAGCCGGCGCCGGTGCCGTGCGCTTCAACCCGCTGTTCATTCATTCAAGCGTCGGGCTCGGCAAGACCCACCTTCTGCAGGCGATCGCCATCCAGGCGCTGCAGAGCGCCCGCGCTCCACGCGTCGTCTATCTGACGGCCGAATACTTCATGTGGCGCTTTGCCACCGCAATCCGCGACAACGACGCGCTGTCGCTGAAGGAATCGCTGCGCAACATCGACCTCCTCGTCATCGACGACATGCAGTTCCTGCAGGGCAAGTCGATCCAGCACGAGTTCTGCCATCTGCTGAACATGCTTCTCGACTCGGCCAAACAGGTCGTCGTCGCCGCCGACCGCGCTCCTTGGGAGCTGGAATCGCTCGATAGCCGTGTTCGCTCGCGTCTTCAGGGCGGTGTCGCCATCGAAATGGACGGACCGGACTACGACATGCGCCTCGAAATGCTGAAGCGCCGTCTCGACTCCGCTCGTCAGGACGATACTTCGCTGGACATTCCCGGCGATATCCTGAGCCATGTTGCACGCAACATCACCGCCAGCGGCCGCGAACTCGAAGGCGCCTTCAACCAGTTGCTCTTCCGTCGCTCGTTCGAACCGCATCTGTCGATCGAACGCGTTGACGAACTGCTTGGGCATCTCGTCAATGCCGGCGAACCGCGCCGTGTCCGTATCGAGGACATCCAGCGTGTCGTTGCCAAGCATTACAACGTATCGCGCCAGGAGCTGGTGTCGAACCGCCGCACCCGCGTCATCGTCAAGCCGCGTCAGATCGCGATGTATCTGTCGAAGACGCTGACGCCGCGGTCTTTCCCGGAAATCGGCCGCCGCTTCGGTGGTCGCGACCACACGACCGTTCTGCATGCGGTGCGCAAGATCGAGGAGTTGATCTCCGGCGATACCAAGCTCAGCCATGAGATCGAGCTTCTGAAGCGCCTGATCAACGAATAGGCGCGAGATAGATTTACTTTCCGATTGCGAGAAAGGCCCGGGAAACCGGGCTTTTTTCGTTTCAGGCGCCGCGTGCCTGCGCGACGATCCAGGCACGGAATGCTGTGACGGCCGGCCGGTCGAGGGCCGATGGCGGATAGACCAGGTGATAGGCGAGATCGGTGGCGATGCCGGTTGGAAACGGCGCGACCAACACGCCTTCGGCAAGCTCGCGCGAAACCAGCGACAGGCGCACGAGAGCGACGCCATCGCCGGCTCTTGCCGCCTCGATGGCGCCATTGCTGTTGACGAACACCGGACCGCGCGTCGTGTCTATGCCTTCGGCGCCGACGGCCTCCAGCCACAGCTGCCAATCCGACCTCTGAACGTCATACAACAGCACATGGGCCGAAAGATCGGCCGGCGTGGTGAGCGGATGCTTGCGGGCAAGGGCCGCGTTGACGACCGGCACCAGCTCGTCATCGATCAGCCGCTCGCTCGTCAGACCCTCATAGCGACCGAAACCGTGGCGGATAGCGATATCGACGCCATCTGACACGAAGTCGGTCAGCCGGTTCGAGGCGCTGATGCGGATGTCGATGCCGTTGAGACGCTGCTCGAAGTCGCTGATCCTCGGCACCAGCCATTGCGCCGCAAAAGTTGGCGTGCAGCTCACCGTCAGTACCGGCGCGCGATTTCGCGCCGTCAGTTCCTCTGTCGCTTCCCGCATCATCCGGAAGGCGCGGCGCAGCGTCGAAAAATAGGTGCTGCCATCCTCGGTCAGAACCAGTTGCCGCGGCCGTCGCTCAAACAGCATCACACCCAGCGTCTGCTCCAGTTCACGCACCTGCAGACTGACCGCACCAGGTGTGACGCTGAGCTCGCGCGCCGCGAGCGTCACACTCAGGTGTCGGGCCGTGGCCTCGAATGCGCGCAGTGCTGCAAGGGAAGGAAGAGGTGTCATTATGATTTAGCCATACTCAATCATGGAAAGAGAAATGCTCGTTTGTGCAAACACTAACATGCTGACACTATTTATGTAAATCGAAGTCAACCAATATGGTTGTTTCAGATGAAGGCGAAGAACTAAATCATAGGAGGGTATGGAGATGCCGGAAACACTTAAGGCGAAGGTGATGGGACCCGGTGAATGGGCCATGCTGATCACACTGTCCCTGTTGTGGGGCGGCTCGTTTTTCTTCGTCGGCGTTGCGGTCAAGGCGCTGCCGCCGTTCACCATCGTTGCCCTGCGGGTCAGCCTCGCGGCGACGGCGCTTTTGATTTTCCTGCGCTTCACCGGCCGCGCGATGCCGCGCGATCCCCGCATCTGGCTTGCCTTCTTCGGCATGGGTCTGCTCAACAACCTGATCCCGTTTTCGCTGATCGTCTGGGGCCAGACTCATATCGCCAGCGGCCTTGCCTCCATCCTCAATGCCACCACGCCACTCTTCGGCGTCGTCGTCGCCCATCTGCTGACCGACGACGAGAAGCTGACCGCCAACAAGCTCTCCGGCGTGTTGATCGGTTTTCTCGGCGTGGCGGTGATGATCGGGCCTGCAGCGCTCGGCGGGCTCGGCTCGAATGTGCTGGCGCAGTTCGCCGTGCTGGGAGCTGCCCTTTCCTACGCCTTTGCCGGCGTTTTCGCCCGTCGTTTCAAGCGGATGGGCGTTGCGCCCATCGTCACCGCGACCGGGCAGGTCAGTGCATCGAGCATCATGCTCGTGCCGATCGCGCTGCTCGTCGATCACCCCTGGACCCTGACCGTGCCGGGCCTTGAAGTATGGGGAGCGATCATCGGCATTGCCTTGATCTCGACCGCGCTTGCCTATGTGCTGTTCTTCCGCATCCTGGAAACGGCGGGTGTCACCAATCTGATGCTGGTGACGTTTCTGATCCCGGTCAGCGCCATTCTGCTCGGCGCCTTGTTCCTCGGCGAAAACCTCGAGCCCAAGCATTTCTTCGGCATGGTGCTGATCGCCGCCGGCCTCGCCGCTATCGACGGTCGCCTGGTCCGGCGTTTCCGTCGCAAACAAACGGTCGATCCGGATCTCGCCTGCGGCGAAAATATCTGAAATCAGGCAAGCTCATGAACGATCGCGGCGGTGCGCAGGCACCTGCCGCGATCATTGCGTTTGGGCCCGTGATTGCAGGTATTTTTTTTGGCGGTCTTGTCGACTATCTCTTCTCCAGATCGTCCTTGTTACAGGAGCAGGAGAGTTCCAATGCTTTACGCCGTATTTTGTTACAACCAGGAAGACGTCACTGCCAACTGGACCAAGGACGAGGACGACAAGGTCATGCGTGACCTTGCTGCCGTCCAACGCAAATATGGCGATGCCGGCAAGCTCGGGCCGGTGGCGCGGTTGTTGCCGACCACGGCGGCAACGACGCTCCGCCACGCCGTTGGCGAGACCGTCGTCATCGATGGCCCATTTGCCGAAACGAAGGAGCAGCTGCTCGGCTTCTATGTCGTCGATTGCGCTTCACTGGACGAAGCGCTCGATTTCGCCCGCGAGCTCAGTGCGGCCAATCCTGCAGACGGCTCCTATGAAATTCGTCCCCTTGCCATCTACAAGCCAAGTGAGTTTCCCTCATGACAGACACGACCTGGATCGACCTCGCACTTGTTTCCGCTCGGCCGCAGGCAATGGGCGCGCTTCTGCGCTATTTCCGCAATCTCGATACGGCCGAGGAAGCATTCCAGGAGGCCTGTATCCGGGCATTGAAGACCTGGCCGAAGAGCGGCCCGCCGCGTGACCCGGCCGCCTGGCTGATCTTCGTCGGTCGCAACAGCGGCATCGACAAGGTGCGCCGGCAATCTCGCGAGACCGCGTTGCCGCCGGAAGAATTGCTCTCCGATCTCGAGGATCAGGAGAGCGATCTTGCCGAACGTCTCGATGGCTCCCACTACCGGGACGACATTCTCAAGCTCTTGTTTGTCTGCAGCAATCCGGTCCTTCCGGCAACGCAGCAGATCGCGCTGGCGCTGCGCATCGTCTCCGGCCTGTCGGTCAAGCAGATTGCCCGTGCCTTTCTCGTCGGCGAGGCGGCGATGGAGCAGCGCATCACCCGGGCAAAGGCCCGGGTCACCGCCGCCGGCATCGCCTTCGAAACGCCTGACGCGGCCGATCGGTCGGAGCGGCTGGCGGCCGTCGCAACCATGATCTATCTGGTTTTCAACGAGGGCTATTCGGCGATGAACGGGCCGGACAGCGTCTCGGCCGATCTTTGTGAGGAGGCGATCCGGCTCGCGCGGCTGCTCCTGCGGCTGTTCCCCTCCGAGCCAGAAATGATGGGGCTGACGGCTCTGCTCCTGCTGCAGCACTCACGCTCGCGCGCACGTTTCGATGCCGATGGCGGCATCATCCTGCTCGATGATCAGGATCGCAGCCTTTGGAAAAAGCCTCTGATCATCGAGGCGCTGGCCATGATCGACAAGGCGGTGCGCCATCGCCAGCCGGGTCCCTACCAGATCCAGGCCGCGATCGCCGCCTTGCATGCGCGTGCGACGCGCCCGGAAGAAACCGATTGGGAAGAAATCGACCTGCTCTACCAGGCGTTGGAGCGGCTGCAACCGTCGCCGGTCATCACGCTCAACCGCGCCGTCGCAGTGTCGAAGAGGGACGGGCCTGAAGCGGCGCTCGCGCTGATCGAGCCACTTGCCGAAAAACTCGCGGGTTATTTCTACTTCCATGGGTTGAATGGCGCGCTGTTGAAGCAGGCAGGCCGGGTTCGCGAGGCGCGCGTCGCCTTTGACCGGGCGATCGCGCTGGCCACCAATGCCGCCGAGGCCTCCCACATCCGCATGCAGCTCGATCATCTGAGCAAGGATGCGGGCGAGAAAAACCTGGCCACTGAAAAAAGATAAAAAATCTTGTCGGCGGTTGTCGGAACCGTGGCTGCAACTTCGTCCTTGGACTGAACCCGCTGACGGAGAAACAAACAATGACCGTTGTCACTGAAATCAAACCTGCCGACGACCGCGAACTGGTCATCACCCGCCTGATCGATGCGCCCCGCGCGCTCGTCTACCGCTGCTGGACGGATGCCAAGCTGCTGAAGAAGTGGTTCGCGCCTTCGCCGTGGACGACGCCGGAGGCAAAGCTCGAGGTTCGCGCCGGCGGCGCCAACCGCATCGTCATGCGCTCGCCCGAGGGCGAGGACTATCCCAATCTCGGCGTCTATCTCGAAGTGGTGCCGAACGAGAAGCTGGTCTTCACAGACGCCTTCACCGATGCCTGGTCGCCATCCGACAAGCCGTTCATGGTCGTAACCATCACCTTCGAGGACGTCGGGGCCAAGACCCGCTACACCGCACGGGTCCGCCATTGGTCCGTCGAGGATCGCGAAGCCCACGAAAAGATGGGCTTTCACGAAGGCTGGGGCCAATGCGCCACCCAGCTCGAAGGGGTAGCCAGGCAACTCTGATCAAGCCCAGGGCTCGACGGCCGTCGCCCTCGCGCCTGCCACCATCGGGAAGGGAGACCCGCCATGTCCGTGATCGACAACAAGAGTGCCGCCGTCGCCGAAATCCGTACGGTGATCGATGATTGGGCGGATGCCATGAGGGTAAAGGACGCCAAGCGCGTCATCGGCCATGGGACGCCTGATTGTGTCCTCTTTTCGCTGGCGCCGCCGCTGAAGTCGTCCGATGCCGGCGAGGGCGGGCTCGAACAGTGGTTTTCCACCTGGCGTGGACCGCTTGGCTATCGCTTCGGGGATCTCGATATCTCGGTCAGCGGCGATGTCGCATTCGTCAGTATGCTCACCGAACTTTCCGGCGAGAAGATCGATGCCGGGAAAATGTCGGTCTGGTTCCGCCAGACCCTCGGTTTGAAGCGCATGGCTGCCGGCTGGAAGATCGCACACCAGCACGAGTCCGTGCCTTTCTACATGGATGGCAGCCTCAAGGCAGCCGTCGATCTCAATCCGAAATCGACGGTCGACGGGCAAGCGCCGGCGCCGCCACCGATGCTAGGCCCGATCGCCTACCTCTGCGTCGAGGATGCGTACGCGACCGCTGATTTCTACGTCCGCGCCTTCGCCGCAACGGATGGCGGGCGGATGCTCGCCGAAGACGGTAAACGGCTGATGCATTGCCATCTGACGATCAATGGCGGTGCATTGATGCTCAACGATCCCTTCCCGGAACACGGCATGCCCTATGCCGCGCCGCAGGGCGTCGTGCTGCATCTGGTGGTCGAGGACGCGCAATTCTGGTGGGATCGCGCGGTTGCCGCCGGCGCCGAAGTGACGATGCCGCTTGCGGTCGCCTTCTGGGGCGACCTCTATGGCCAGCTGCGTGACCCCTTTGGCATCCGCTGGGGCATCGTCGGACCGGCCAAGAAGACAGACTGAAGAACGATTTGTGACAACGGGAAACGAGGAGAACTCCCCGAATGAACACTGCTCTTGTTATGACGGCTCCGGCTGGAAAAATGGTGATCCTCGGCCGCGTGCTGAGCGGTCTGGTTGTTGCGTTCCTGGCCTTCGACGGAGCGATCAAGCTCGTGCCACTGGACGTGGTGACTGAGACTTTGGCGGTGCTCGGCTATCCCGCCGATGTTGGCCTTGCGCGTCTGCTCGGCGTACTCACGCTTCTGTGTGCGCTGCTCTATGCGATCCCGAGAACGTCGGTCCTCGGCGCCATTCTGCTCACCGGTTATCTCGGCGGTGCCATGGCGACGCATCTGCGCGCGGATAGCCCTCTTTTCACCCATCTGCTGTTCGGGCTCTATCTCGGCGTCATCGCCTGGGCTGGCCTGTGGCTCCGAGACCGTCGCGTGCGCGCGCTGATCCCGTTCAAGAACGAGCAAGCCTAAGGAGAATTTCGCGATGAGCAAAACGGTTAGCGACTACATTGCAGGCCTTTCCGGTACGCCGGCTGCCGTGGCGAAAGAGTTGCACGGTGCCATTCTTGCCGCCGGCGGCACCAGGGACAGCGTGAAATGGGGCCATCCGATCTATGAGGCCGGCGGACCGGTCTGCCTGATCAAGGCTGCCAAGGACTATGTGACGCTCGGCTTCTGGCGCGGCGCCGATATGCTCGATCTCGACCCACGACTGGCCAAGGGCGGCGGCAAGGGCGACATGGCCTTCATCAAGGTGAAAGCGACCGGCGAGGTCGACGGCGCCCAGGTGGCGCGGCTGGTAGCCAAGGGTATCGCCCTCAATGCCGAGAAGGGCGATCCGTTCAAATCTTGAACGACGAAACAAACTTGCAAAGGGCGCTCCGAAACAGAGCGCCTTTCTCTTGTCCGATGCAATACATCTTCGCGGGACCGGATAATTTCCTTCCAACACCCGCGAGGCACGATGATCCTCTATTACCAGACCCATTCCCCTTTCGCCCGCAAGGCACTCGTCTTCGCCCACGAGGTCGGCATCGCTGAGCGACTGGAGGTGATCCACCACGAGACCAGCCCGACGCTGCGCAATGAAGAGGTCCATGCCGAAAATCCACTCGGCAAGGTGCCGGTTCTCTTGCGCCCCGAGGATGCGGCGATCTTCGATTCCGACGTCATCTGCGCCTATTTCGATACGCTGCATGATAGCCGCAAGCTCATCCCCGAAAGCGGCGAGGCGCGCTGGCATGCCCTGAGATTGCAGGCCGTGGCGCAAGGGCTGGCGCAGGCGGGGATCGGGTTGCGTTGGGAAACGGAGCGACGCCCGGAAGCCTTGCGCTATCCGGCGCTCGCCGACGGCTATGCCGAAAAGATCGAGCAGACCTATGACTGGCTGGAGCAGACGCTCGATGTCGACGCGCCGCTTGATATCGGCCACATCGCGCTCGCCACGACCCTGTCCTGGATGGCGTTCCGTGACCTGCCGTCGTTCCGTGACCGGACGAAGCTGAGCGTCTGGTTCGATGCCTTCGAGGAACGACCATCGATGCGCGCGACGCCGCTCTCCGGCGAGACCCACGATTGAGCCTTCGGTTTCCTTGCGTTGGATGCAGGCAGGGCGGCCGCTAAAACATTTGCGTCTCAGACGGTGGCATCGAGACGCGATATTTCCTTGCTCTACGCATTTCCTGACGGAAAACCGCTTCGCACTTTTCCTGGAAAAGCGCTAGCAGGCGAGGTCGGCGACGACGGCGTCGAGAATCAACATGCCGGAAGGCGTGCAGCGCAGGCGGGAATTTCCCAGCCGCTCGATGAACCCGTGGTCGATCAGGAACTGCTCGCGGTCTGGATCGGGATCGCGGCCGGACAGCGTCTGCCAGCGGGCGAGATCGACGCCTTCCTTGAGGCGCAGGCCCATCAGTAACAATTCGTCGGACTGGGCCTCGAGGTCGAGCACTTCGCGCTCGACCATGCCGTGGCCGTAGGTTTCGACCAGCCGCAGCCATTCCTCCGGCTTGCGCTCGGTCGCCGTCGCCAGCTTGGCGCCGCCGACGCTGAGGCGGCCATGGGCACCAGGCCCGACGCCGGCATAGTCGCCATAGCGCCAGTAGGTGAGGTTGTGCCGGCTCTCGGCACCAGGGCGGGCATGGTTGGAGACCTCGTAGGCGGGCATGCCGATCGCCGCCGTGATGTCCTGGGTCGCCTCGTAGAGGACCGCCGATTGCTCACCATCAGGAACGATCAGCTTGCCGGCCTTGTGCAGGCCGAAGAAGGGCGTGCCCTCCTCGATCGTCAGCTGGTAGAGCGACAGGTGGTCGACGGCATAGGAGACGGCCTCCTTGAGCTCGCGTTCCCATTCCTCGACCGTCTGGTTGGGGCGGGCATAGATCAGGTCGAAGGACATGCGCGGGAAGATCTCGCGCGCCAGCCGGATCGCTTTCAGCGCGTCTTCGACATTGTGCAGCCGGCCGAGAAATTTGAGGTCCCGGTCGTTCAGCGCCTGCACGCCGAGCGAGACACGGTTGACGCCGGCCGCGCGATAGCCGTGGAAGCGCGTCGCCTCGACACTCGAAGGGTTCGCCTCCATGGTGATCTCGATGCCATCGGGCACATGCCATTCGCGGGCGATGCCCGAGAGGATAGCGTCGACCGTTGCCGGATCCATCAACGACGGCGTGCCGCCGCCGATGAAGATGCTGGTGACGGTGCGTGGACCGGAAAGCTCACGCGCCTCCGCCATTTCCTTGAGGAAAGCGGCGACGAAACGCGGCTGGTCGATCGGCTGGTGGCGCACGTGGCTGTTGAAGTCGCAATAGGGGCATTTGGCCGCGCAGAACGGCCAGTGCACATAGATCCCGAAACCGGGATCCATGCCGTCACCGAGTGCCGATAGCGTGGCCGTCTGCATCGTTGCGTCTCTCATGCGGTAGATCACGTTGACCTTGGGCCGATCGACCCGAAGTCATGACTGCGATCGCTTCTAACAAATTGGAGCGGGATGTTGCGGAAAACCGCATACACGTTTCCTCAGCCCGCTCCAAGGCAGGTTTCGGCGAAGATCTTGAAGGCGCGGGCACGGTGCGACAGCGCTTCAGCATCGCCCGGCTTCCAGCCGTGTTTCTCGTCCGCGCTCATCTCGCCGAATGTAGTGTCGTAACCCTTCGGCTGAAAGACCGGATCGTAGCCAAAACCCTGGTCGCCGCGCGGCGGCCACACGACATGGCCCTCGACCTCGCCGCGGAAAAGTTCGACATGGCCGTCTGGCCAGGCAAGGCAAAGCACCGAGACGAAACGGGCCGTGCGTTTTTCAGGCGCACTTGCGCCCTTGCCCTGCAGCGCCTTTTCGACCTTTTCCATCGCCATGGCGAAATCGCGGCTGCCGTCTTCGCGTTCGGCCCAGTTGGCGGTGTAGACGCCAGGTGCGCCATCAAGTGCGTCGATCGCCAGGCCGGAATCGTCCGAAAGCGCCGGCAGGCCCGAGGCCTTGGCCGAGGCGAGCGCCTTGATCGTCGCGTTTTCCTCGAAGGTCGTGCCGGTCTCATCCGGTTCGACGAAGTCGAGGTCGGCTGCCGACTTGGCCTCGAAGCCGAGCGGCCCGATCAGGTCGCGGATCTCGCGGATCTTGCCGGCATTGTGGCTGGCGACGATGAGCGTCTTGTCATCCAGTGTGCGCATGATGTGTCGTCTCTTAAAAGATGCGGCGCGAAGGCCGCGGTTCATTCGATGGACCAGAGGCCCGGTTCCGCGCATTCGAGGCTGTTGCCGGCCGGATCGCGGAAGTAGAAGGAGCGCGTGCCGTTCGGCCAGACAACATCGGCTTCGATCGTGACACCCGCCGTTTCCAGCTTGGCCCTCCAGGCGTCGAGTGCCGACGCGGAAACGCGGAAGCACATGTGGCCCTGGCCGGTGGTGCCGTGCGGCGGCACCGGCAGGGCCGCATCCGGCGAAGGCGGTTTGACCGTTTCCGCAGGATTGAAAATCAGCAGAACGCCCGAGCCACAGCGAAAGAACACATGTCGGTTCTCCCGCCGTGTAATCTTCTCCAGCCCCAGCACACCGCTGTAGAAGGCCTCGGCGGCGTCGAGATCCGACGCATAGAGCGCAGTCTCAAGAATGCCATCCAGCGCCGGGGCCATCGTCTCCGTCCTTCTCGTCAGCCGGCGATCGCCTGCTTCTGCAGTGCGACAAGCTCGGCAATGCCGGTCTTTGCCAGTCCGAGCAGGCTTGCGAATTCCGCTTCGCTGAAGGGTTTGCCTTCGGCCGTGCCCTGGATCTCGACAATGCCGCCGGTGCCGGTCATGACGAAATTCGCGTCGGTCTCGGCGGCGGAATCTTCGAGGTAGTCGAGGTCGATGATCGACTGGTTGGCGAAGATGCCACAGGATATGGCGGCGACATGGTCCTTCAGGACCTTCTCGACCTTCACCATGTTGCGGGCTTCCATCCACTTCAGGCAGTCATGCAGCGCCACCCAGGCGCCGGTGATCGAGGCCGTGCGCGTGCCGCCATCAGCCTGGATGACGTCGCAGTCGATCGAGATCTGGCGTTCGCCGAGTGCGGGCAGATCGACGACGGCGCGCAGCGACCGGCCGATCAAGCGCTGGATTTCCTGGGTGCGGCCGCTCTGCTTGCCGCTCGAGGCTTCGCGACGCATGCGCTCGCCGGTGGCGCGCGGCAGCATGCCGTATTCGGCCGTCACCCAACCCTTGCCGCCGTTGCGCAGCCAGGCCGGAACCTTTTCCTCAAGGCTGGCTGTGCACAGCACGTGCGTATCGCCGAATCGCACCAGACAGGAGCCTTCCGCGTGCTTGGAGAAATTGCGCTCGAACGAAACCTTGCGCATTTGGTCGATTTTTCTGCCGGATGGCCGCATCATCAAACTCCTATCGTATCTGGTGAGCCTTCTAGAGCATGGCGCAGCCAAAGGGAACCGGTGGACAGCCGGGGATCGGGGCGATTTTTCCCTTTTGCTATCGGGCGCGGGGATCACTATATTTCCGGCGGCAGGATTGGCCTGCGAACATGGAGCGACATGGTACTGCGCAATCCCGGAGTGACCGATATCGCGGCGGCGCTGGACGAGCGTTCCGGTGAAATCTTCCGTCGCATCGTCGAAACCTATTTGAACAGCGGAGAGCCTCTCGGCTCACGCAACCTTTCGCGGTTGCTGCCGATGTCGCTGTCGCCGGCGTCCGTGCGCAATGTGATGAGCGACCTCGAAGATCTCGGGCTGATCTATTCGCCGCACATCAGCGCCGGCCGCCTGCCGACGCAGACGGGCCTGCGTTTCTTCGTCGACGCCTTCATGCAGGTCGGCAATCTCTCCCCAGAAGATCGTGCTTCGATCGATCGGCACGTGCGGTTGAGCGACCATGCCCAGCCGGTCGATACGCTGCTGGCAGAGGCAAGCCAGATGCTGTCGGGCATGTCGCGCGGCGCCGGCCTCGTGATCACCGCCAAGAACGATCCGGTGCTCAAGCATGTCGAATTCATCCGGCTGGCGCCCACCAAGGCGCTGGCCGTGCTCGTCGGCGAGCATGACCAGGTCGAAAACCGCATCATCGAGCTTCCCGCCGGCGTGACGAGCTCGCAACTGACGGAAGCAGCGAACTTCTTGAATGCCCATCTCGCCGGCCAGACGATCGGCGAGGTGCGCTCGCAGCTCGAAACCGTCAAGCAGACCGTGCGCAGCGAACTCGATGCCCTGTCCCAGGAACTGGTCGAGCGTGGACTGGCGATCTGGTCGGGCAACGAGGGCGATGAAAAGCCGGCACGGCTGATCGTTCGCGGCCGGGCCAACCTGCTCGAGGGCCTGGAGGGAACCGAGGATATCGACCGCCTGCGCATGCTCTTCGACGACCTGGAAAAGAAGGACAGCCTGATCGAGCTGCTTGACCTCGCAGAGAGCGGCCCGGGTGTCAGGATCTTCATCGGTTCGGAGAACAAGTTGTTTTCATTGTCCGGTTCGTCGCTGATCGTTGCGCCCTATCGCGACAGTGAAGATCGCATCGTCGGCGCCGTCGGCGTCATCGGTCCGACGCGGCTCAACTATTCGCGCATCGTGCCGATGGTCGATTATACCGCGCAGTTGATGTCGCGGCTTTCGCGCTGATCAGGCGCTTTTGGCCACAGGCAGCATTGAACCCTTGATTTTTCGGCCCTAAACCTCGATATCGGCATCAAATCCAGTCACTGGGCATTTTACGCCATGCGGCCATCGTTGCGCGCGGGCGTCGGAATGCGGAAGACAAGACAGACGAACACCGGAGAACGTCATGACCGACGAAACAAACAAGCACGGACACGAAGCTGCCGCGACCGACGAGGCAGTCAACGATACGCCCGAGGTTGTGGAAGCGGCGCCGGTTGCCGAGCCCGATCCGCTGGAGCTTGCAAGGGCTGAGAACAACGACCTGCGCGACAAGTATCTAAGGCTCGCCGCCGAAATGGACAACCTGCGCCGCCGCACCGAACGCGACGTCAAGGATGCCAAGTCCTATTCCGTTGCTGGTTTTGCCCGCGACATGCTCGCCGTCTCCGACAATCTGCGCCGTGCGCTCGATGCCATCCCGGCTGAAGCGAAGGAAGCCGGAGAAGCGGGCCTTACTGCCCTCATCGAAGGTGTCGAGATGACCGAGCGCGCCATGCTGTCGGCGCTGGAACGTCACGGCGTGAAGAAGCTTGAGCCGGAAGGCCAGAAGTTCGACCCGAACTTCCACCAGGCAATGTTCGAAATCCCGAACGCCGACGTGCCGAACAACACGGTGCTGCAGGTCGTTCAGGCCGGCTACACCATCGGCGACCGCGTGCTGCGCCCGGCCATGGTCGGCGTATCCAAGGGCGGCCCGAAGGCGGCAGCTACGGAAGGCGACAGCCCGGCGGCCTGAGCTGCGGTCTGATCCATTTCAACGCCGCGCGTCCACTCGGATGCGCGGCGTTTCTTGTTTTCGGCAATCATATCAACCGAACAACTGCCGCAGGTGATCGTTGAGGAAACGGCCCTCCGGGTCGACTTTCGCCCGTAATGCCCGGAAATCGCCGGATCGTGGATAGAGCGCAGTCACGTCCTCCGCGCCGAGGAAATGCAGCTTCCCCCAATGCGGCCGCGAGCCGTATTGGCGCAGGATCGTATCGACGTCTTTGAGATACTCCCAATAGTCCGTGCCCGGCTCGCCCGAGACGGAAAGCGTGATCGAATCCTGCTCGTAGAACGGGCTGATCCAGCCGGTGTCGCCTGCGGTGAAGCGGTATTCGATCGGGTAGATGCAGGTCGGGTGCTTTTCCAGCATCAGCTTGCGCACAGCTTTTACAGCCTCCTTGCCGTGGGCGATGGGCACCGCATATTCAAGTTCGTGGAAGTTCGGCACATACTCGATCGGATAGATCTCCGAGGAATAGGCGATCTTCTCGAACCCCTGCTCCATCGGCGGCCGGTCGGTGATGTCGATCACCTTCATCTCGCAGACGTCGGACGTCTTGTCCGTCGTCGAAACCGACGCGGTATCCGGCAGGCAATAGCAATGCCGGCTTTCGGAAACCGGGCACCAGAAGAAGCCGAAGTGCCGATGCTTGGCGGCGAGTTCGTCGTGCTGCTCGATCATCTCGTCGAATGTGCAGCGCCAGAGCTTTTCATGCAGGTTGTAGCTGTCCATCGCCTGCAGCGTGATCTCGGAGATCACGCCGAGCATGCCGATCGAGACGCGGGCCGCCTCCAGCAGGTCCGGCGTCGTCTCGTCGACGACGAGAATGCTGCCGTCGGGCTCAACGAGCCGCATGCCGACGATCTGCGAGGCCATGTTGCCAAGTGCTGCTCCCGTGCCGTGGGTGCCGGTGGTGAGCGCCCCAGCCAGCGCCTGGCTGTCGATGTCGCCCTGGTTGATCAGCGAGAGGCCGTTCGACTTCAATACCTTGCCCAATTGGTTGATCGTCGTTCCCGCCCGGACCGAGACGCGTTTGCGCGCCTGGTCGATGGCGACCACGCCCTGCATGTTGGCAAGCGTCAGGTGGAGCCCGCTGGTCAGCGCCACCGGCGTGAAGGAATGGCCGGAGCCGGCGCAGCGCACATTGAGCCCTTGCGACGTCGCCTCGCGGACCATTTCGGCGAGCGCCGCCTCGCTCTCGGGTGCACCGCGCTGGCGCACGATGCAGGATTGGTTTCCGACCCAGTTGCGCCAGTGGCCGCCCGTCTGAAGCATATCTTTCCCCTCTCTCAGACCGCTGTGAAGCAATTGTCGACGAACAGATGCGTGCCGTTGACGAAGCTTGCCTCGTCGCTGGCCAGAAACAGCGCGGCATTGGCGACCTCTTTCGGGTCGCACATCCGCCCCTGCTGGGCAGCGATCGCCGCTTCCGAGACATCGACGCCGTATTTACTGAGGCCCACCAGTTCGCGCTTGCCGTGATCGGTGGCGATGAAGCCGGGGCAGACGGCGTTGCAGCGGATGCCGCGGTCGCGGAACTCAACCGCGATGGCACGGGCGAACATGTGGCAGGCGCCCTTCGTCGTGTCGTAGAGCACTTCCATCGGCGTCGCCGCCACGGCCGAGATCGACGAGGTGCAGACGATGCTGCCGCCGCCGGCGGCGAGCATCCCTGGAAGCACCGCCTTGGTCATCAGGAACATGCTGCGCACGTTGACGGCCATCAGCCGGTCCCATTCGTCCTCTTCCGTCTCCAGAAAGGGCCCGACCGCCAGGATGCCGGCATGGTTGAAGAGAACGGTGATCGCGCCGAAGGCTGCTTCGACCGCCTTGACGGCCGAGCTCACCTGCGCAGAAATCGAGACGTCGGCCGGCGCGAAGATCGCATCGCCGCCGTTTGCGCGGATGGCGGCGGCAACCTCTTCGCCCTTGCTGCGTGGCAGATCGACGATGCCGACCTTGGCCCCTTCGCGGGCAAAGAGTTCGGATGCGGCAAGCCCGCAGCCACCGGCGCCACCACTGATCAAAGCCACTTTTCCGGAAAGTCTGCCTGCCATCGTGTCCCCCTGTGCTCAAGCGTCGCGGCTAAACACGTGCTACGATCTTGGTCCCTCGTGGGATGAATTATTGTTGACGAAGAGGGGGCTGTCGATATCCCATGCGGGATACGGGGGTAGGGGAGAGTTCGACGCGGATGCTGGCTCGGGAGTCGGCCGATATTTCGGCCATGATCGGATTGATCGGAACACAGGATTTCGGCGGCGCGCTCGATCGCATGCTGCGCTCGGTCGCAAGCTTCGATCTCTCGGTTGCCTTCGCCTATCCCTATGATAACAGACCGATCGTGCTGCATGACGGCTACACCGCCAAGGTGTCCGCCAGCGCGCTTTCTGCCTATCTCGGCGGCGCCTATCTGCTTGACCCGTTCTATGTTGCCTGCAGCTCCGGCCAGCCGCAGGGGCTATGGCGCATGCGCGAACTTGCGCCTGACCGGTTCTTCCATTCGGAGTTTTCAAGCTCGGCCGAGGTGCATCCCTGCATCTCGATGGAAAGCGGGGTTCTGGTCGAAGAGATTGGCTTCGTCATTCCGCTCGATGACAGCGTGCAGGCCACCTATTCGCTGATGCGCGGCCGCGGCGGCACGCCGTTCAGCGACGAGGAACTGGAGCGCTTGCGGGTCTACGAGCCGATCGTGCGAGAGGCCGTGCGTTCGAACTGGCGCCAGCAAAGCCATGCCGTGGCGGCGACGCCTCGGCCCGACGACGCGATCGAAACCGCTTTCGACAGCCTCTGCGCCGACCGCCTGACCCGGCAGCAACGCAACATCGTCCGCCTGATCCTGCGCGGGCACAGCAACCTGTCGATCGGCAAGACGATGAACATCGCCGAAGGAACCGTCCGCATTCACCGCAAGAACATTTATCGCCGGCTCGGTATTTCGAGCCAGGGCGCACTGTTTCGAATTTTCATTGATCATTTGAACCGCCGTCAGCTTTACTGACGGCCGGTCCGGGCCGTGGCTCAGGCGGCGTGCGAGGTCGTGTCCTCGTTGAGCAGCGTGTAGATCGCGCTGGCGGAATCGCTCGATCGGATCTTCGCCACCATGTCGTGGTCGCGCAGTACGCGGGCGATGCGCGACAATGCCTTGAGATGGTCGGCGCCGGCGCCTTCGGGCGCCAGGAGCAGGAAGACGAGGTCGACAGGCTGGTCGTCGAGCGCTTCGAAATCGACCGGCGTGTCCAGCCGCGCAAAGATCCCGATGATCGACGGCAGGTTGTTGAGCTTGCCGTGCGGGATAGCAATGCCGTTGCCGACGCCCGTGGAGCCCAGCCGTTCACGCTGCAGGATGACATCGAAGATTTCGCGTTCCGGAAGGCCGGTGATCTTTGCCGCTTTAGCCGCCAATTCCTGAAGGAGCTGTTTTTTCGAGTTGGCCCTCATGGCCGGGATGATCGCATTTTGGTGCAGTAAGCCTGCCAATGCCATTCTTTTGTCCTCGTTCGCCGGTTAGAGCCGGACAACATCATCATAAATGCGTCGCAATGGCTCTAACCATCTTTGTCTTGGCGGGTGCCATGCACAGAAAAGTCGTATTTTCCGGCCTGTCCGCTGATCCAAGTGGCGGGAGCGCCGGCGCACCGGCACTCCCTTTTTCCACTCATCCCTTGATATTGGCGGCGTCAATCCAGCCAATATTTCCGTCGTTGCGTCTGTAGACGATATTCAACTCTGCCTTGCCGGGAGTGCGGAACATGAGGACGGGTTCATCCGTCATGTCGAGCGCCATCACGGCGCTGGCGACAGACATCGTCCTCAGGTGTTTCGAGCTTTCGGCGACGATCGTCGGTGCGTAATCCTCGGGGACTTCGTCATCCTCGAATGGCACCGAGTCCATCACTGTGTATGCCACCTCGGTACCTTGACCATTACCGTTGTGGTGGTCCTTGAGCTTGCGCTTGTAGCGACGTAGGCGCTTTTCGATGCGCTCCGACGCTGCGTCAAAGGCAGCCTGAGGGTCATTGGCCTGTCCATTCGCCTGCATAACCACGCCCGTATCGAGATGAAGCTTGCAGTCGGCGCTAAAGCGCGGTCCAGACTTTTCCACAGTGACCTGGCTTGAATATCCTCCGTCGAAATATTTGGTAACGGCCTGCTCGATCTGATCGCCAATGCGGGCGCGGAACGAATCGCCGATTTCCATCTGTTTACCGGATACACGCACACTCATGGAGTTTCCTCTCTATTTCGTGATTTGCGTAGCCAGTCTATTCCAAGCGCTCTCGTCATCCAAGCCTTTCACGCTTGCGGGAGCCTCTCTGTCGCACCTACCGGTCGTGCCGGCCGCCTGAGGAAGACCGTGTCCTCGGCAATTGCGGCGGGCTCATATCCCCTGCGTCGCGGAGAGTCAATTGAAGGTCGCAAAAAAGTTAATACGCTTTAACCTTGCGTCGTCGCTTTAGGCTCTTTTTCTTTCGCATGTCGTCGTCGCAAAACCGCTGAAAAACTGTTGCGCGACCTGCTTTAGAAGCCCGATACCTTGGCCAGCGCCCGCTTTTCGCGCCGTCGCTGCACGGAGGAGGGGATGTTCATCGCTTCGCGATATTTCGCCACCGTGCGTCGCGCGATGTCGACGCCGGCCTGCTTGAGGCTGTCGACGATATCGTCGTCGGAAAGCACCGCATCGGCGACTTCCTGCTGGATCATCATGCGGATGCGGTGACGCACGGACTCAGCCGAATGGCTGTCGCCGCCCTCGGCCGAACCGATGGAGACGGTGAAGAAATACTTCAGCTCGAACAGCCCACGCGGCGTCAGCATGTACTTGTTCGAGGTGACGCGGCTTACCGTCGACTCGTGCATCTTGATCGCATCGGCGACGGTTTTCAGGTTGAGCGGTCGCAGATGCCCGACGCCATGGACGAGGAACGCGTCCTGCTGGCGAACGATCTCGGTGGCGACCTTCATGATCGTCCTGGCGCGCTGATCGAGGCTGCGGGTCAGCCAGTTGGCGGTCTGCAGGCATTCATTGAGAAAGGCCTGGTCCGCGCTGTTCTTCTCGGTGCCGCGCGACACCGTGGTGTAGTAGGCTTGGTTGACGAGGACGCGCGGCAGGGCGTCCGGGTTGAGTTCGATCAGCCAGGTTCCGTCGGGTGCCGCCCGCACGACGATATCGGGAACGATCGCCTCGCTAACGCTGGTCTCGAAGCTCGTTCCCGGTTTCGGGTCGAGCTTGCGGATTTCGGCGAGCATATCGATCAGGTCTTCCTCATCGACGCCGCAGATTTTCTTCAAGCTGGCAAAATCGCGCCGCGCCAGAAGCTCTAGGTTGGCGATGAGGGCTTCCATCGCCGGATCGAGGCGATCGCGAAGGCGCAGCTGAATGGCGAGGCATTCGCTGAGTGTGCGTGCGAAGACACCTGGCGGGTCGAACTGCTGCAGCGTGAGGAGGACGCGGGTGACGTCGGCGCCGGATGCGCCGAGGCGTTCGGCGACCTCCTGCAGATCAGCCTGAAGATAGCCTGCCTCGTCGAGCTGGTCGATCAGGTGCTGGGCAATCAGCCGGTCGGATGGGACGGACAACGCAAAGGGCAATTGCTCCAGAAGCGTCTCGCGCAGGCTCTTGGCGCCGGCCACGAAGTCGTCGAAATCGTAGTCGCCTCCTTCGCCGCTGCCGGGCATCGATTTCCACTGGCCGAGCAGTTCCGGCGCGTCGGCGCGTTGCGGCGCCGTGTCGTCCTGGTAGACATTGCCGAAATCCGCATCGAGCTGTTCATTGAGCCGCGCCCCATCGGTTGCCGTGGCATTGTCGTAGAGATCGCGCTGGCCGGATGCCTCATCCGTTCCGCCGAAGTCTTCACCGGATGCCTGCCCCGCTTCTTCGCGGCTGCCGTGCTCGGAGCTTCCACCGAACTCGTCGTCACCGCCGTGAAGCTCGAGCAGCGGATTCTTTTCGACTTCCTGCGCGATGAAGTGGTTGAGTTCCAGATGCGTCATCTGCAGCAGCTGAATCGATTGCATCAGCTGCGGGGTCATGACCAGCGACTGTGACTGGCGCAGATGAAGGCTGGCCGACAATGCCATGCGGACGTGAAACTCCCGATGAAATCTCCACCGGTCGCATCGTTGGCGGGCCGGTTTTTCAATTGGCCCAAAAATTGCTTATTGCAGGGGTTTGGTCAAGCGCGACCGCGGGGCGAGATGCCGGATTCGCCCGCGGATCGCATCAGAGGCTGAAATTATCGCCGAGATAGAGCCGGCGCACGTCCGGATTGGTGACGATATCGTTGGCGCGGCCGTGGGTCAGCACTTCGCCGGCATGGATGATGTAGGCCCGGTCGATCAGGCCAAGGGTCTCGCGCACATTATGGTCGGTGATGAGTACGCCGATACCGCGCGACGTCAGGTGTCGCACCAGCGCCTGGATGTCGGCGACGGAAATCGGGTCGACGCCGGCAAAGGGCTCGTCGAGCAGCATGAAGGTCGGGTCGGTGGCAAGCGCTCGGGCAATTTCGAGACGTCGCCGCTCGCCGCCGGAAAGGGCGATCGCCGGCGACTTGCGCAGATGCGTGATGTTGAACTCGCCGAGCAGGTCGTTGAGCTTGCTCTCGCGGCGCTCCAGGTTCTTATCGTGCACTTCGAGAACGGCGCGGATGTTGTCCTCGACCGTCAGGCCGCGAAAGATCGAGGCTTCCTGCGGCAGGTAGCCGACGCCGAGGCGGGCGCGGCGATACATCGGCATCGTCGTCACGTCGTTGCCATTGATCTCAATCGAGCCTTCGTCGACAGGCACGAGGCCGGTGATCATGTAGAAGCATGTGGTCTTGCCGGCACCGTTCGGGCCGAGGAGACCGACTGCCTCCCCGCGGCGAACGACCAGCGACACACCATTGACCACGCGCCGCTCGCGATAGGACTTTGTCAGGCCACGCGCGATCAGTGTGCCGTCATAACGCGCCTTGTCGACCGCGTGACCGGTCGCGGCTGGTGTGGCCGCCGACGGTTTGCGGACGCGCTTGCGCTTGTGAAGGAAGGGGAGTTGCACGAGCGGGTCTACGTCAGTTCTTCTTCTGTGACTTCGGGTCGAGCTGGATCTGCACCCGACCGCCACAGGCTTCGAGCTGCGCTTCGCCCGTGTTCATCTGCACATTCAATTGGCAGCCGACGAACACGTTCTTGCCTTCCGACAGAACGACCTTCTCGCCCTTCAATACGAAGGTCTGCTTGGTCATGTTGAACTCGCCGCTGTCAGCGGTTGCCTGCTGGGTGCCGGAGCTGAGGAAGACGCGCTGGCTGACTTCGATCCGCTCGATGTCGGCGTCGCCGCTCGAGACCGAGCCTGCGCCGGACTTGTAGAAGACCGTCATGCTCCCGGCCTGAAGCGTCGTTGTGCCCTGCACGACCTTGACGTTCCCGGTAAAGATCGCCTTGCTTTCTGGGTCCTTGATTTCAAGCTTGTCGCTTTCGATCTGGATCGGCTTGTCGTTCGACAATTCGAGGCCCTTCATCTTGCTCGATGTGGCCTGGGCTGACGCGCCTGAAACGATCATCAATGCGCCGATGCCGGCAACGGCCAGGCTGGCTGAAATCCTGAAAAAAGTAGCGGGTAAAACCGACATGGATGCACCAGATCCTAATTCGTGTTCTTGCGGATGGCGGCGGGTTCGAGATTGACCCTCACCATGCCCTCGAATGTTACTATGCGTCCCTTATCCGTCATTCGCAGCCGCTGCGCAATGATCGAACCGCCCTTCATGCTGATCGCAATCGGTTGTTTTGTTTCCATTTCGCCGGCATTGATGTCCAGATAGGCCGATTGGAAATCGGCGTTGACGCCATTATTCATTGTAATCGTGAACGGGGCGTTCATGTCGAGCGTGTTGGCCCCGCGGTCGTAGATGCCGTTGGTCGCGTCCACCGTGGCGATCAGCTTTTCGTTCACCGGCATTTCGGCATGGATCGTCTGCAGCGTGATGATATCGGGATTGACGATATCCTGCAGCGCGCGCTGCGCCTTCATCGAATAGCTGATGCCCTGCTTGTTGCGCCCGGCAATCGCAGGGTTCTGCATGACGATCTTGCCATCCTCGATCGTTGCACTGTCGAGCTGCAGATCGACCGGCATGAAGGCGCGCACGAAGGAAATGGCGGCAAAGATCGCCGCGATGATGCCGGCGACGACAGGCAGGATGATCTTCAGACGCCGGACGCGCGCCGAATGCCGCGCCGCGAGCGCGTAGGCGTCCGACGAGCTCGCACCCGAATCGGCAAAGAAGCCGGGGGCTGGCGCATGATCTAACATGTGAAGACCTGTTGGTTCCGTTGCTTTCCCGCGGATCGTCGAGAACCGCATTTTACATACATTCGTGTAAGTCGTCGCAAATATGGATACTTTTTGCAGCTGCACAATGGCGCCGCAAAAAACTTCGTGAAGACAGGAAAACGGCGGGCACGGCTTTTAACCGTGACCGACCGCGTCTATTGAATATGCCACCTGCCGCGCAGATAGCATGTTCCATCGGAAACTGACAGAAGCTGCGCCAACAAATTCGGGAGAAACCCACATGGATGAACTAGCCATCGCCGATCGCCGCAGCCTGCGCAGGAAGCTGAGTTTCTGGCGCTGGATCGTCGCCGGCCTGCTCGCCGTCGTGGCATTGGTCATTCTGTTCTGGTCGGGCTGGGCGGAGACCGCAGGGCGTGCCCGCGATCATGTTGCCCGTGTGACGATTTCGGGATTGATCCAGGACGATCGCGAATTGCTGGAGCGGCTTCAACGGATCGAGGACAACGATTCGGTCAAGGCACTGGTGGTCACCATATCGTCGCCCGGCGGCACCACCTATGGCGGCGAGGTCATCTACAAGGCGATCCGCAAGGTCGCCGCCAAGAAGCCGGTGGTTTCCGATATTCGCACGCTAGCCGCCTCCGCCGGCTACATGATCGCGCTTGCCGGCGATACGATTATCGCCGGCGAAAGCTCGATCACCGGCTCGATCGGCGTCATCTTCCAGTATCCCCAGGTCAAGGAGCTGATGGACAAGCTTGGCGTCTCGCTGGAATCGATCAAGTCGCGGCCGCTGAAGGCCGAGCCGTCCCCCTTCCATCCCGCGAGCGATGAAGCCAAGGCAATGATCCAGGCGATGATCGATGACAGCTATGGCTGGTTCGTCGATATGGTGGCAGAGCGTCGCAAGCTGTCGCGCGACGAGGCGCTTCTGCTGGCCGACGGGCGGATTTTCACCGGCCGCCAGGCGCTGGGCCTGAAGCTCGTCGACAAGCTTGGCGGCGATGACGAAGTCCGCACCTTCCTGGCCGACAGGAAGGTGTCGAAGGACCTTCCTCTGGTTGATTGGGATGCGCCGCGCCGGACTCTGCCTTTCGGCCTCGGATCGGCCGTCTCGGAGTGGGTCAAGATGTTGGGATATGACGCTTTTCCGGCCATGAGGGGTCTCGAAAAAATCGGGGGTGACAAGTTGTTTCTTGACGGTCTTGTTTCGGTTTGGCAGGTTGATGCTCAATGAGGATGGCAGCATATGCCCAGCCTGATCCGTAACATGGCCGCCCGCGCCAAGTGAGCGTCGGCCATATTCTTGCGGCAATCACAATGCAGACCGAAAAAGCAAAACAAACAAGAATTTAAGGGGGCGACAGTGATCAAGTCAGAACTGGTGCAGATTGTTGCAGCTCGCAATCCGCATCTCTATCACCGCGACGTCGAAAACATCGTCAACGCGGTGCTCGATGAGATCACAGATGCGCTGGCTGCCGGAAACCGTGTCGAACTGCGCGGTTTCGGTGCTTTCTCCGTCAAGAACCGGCCGTCGCGCTCCGGTCGCAATCCGCGCACCGGCGATTCGGTTTTTGTCGAGGAAAAGTGGGTGCCGTTCTTCAAGACCGGCAAGGAGCTGCGCGAGCGGCTGAACCCGGGCATGAACGGGGACGATGAAGACTGATCATCCCGCCCGATCGTCATGAGTCCGGATTGTCGCCATCGCTGCCAAGGCCTGTCGATGATCCGGAAAACTGGAGCGGCTGAATGCTCAAGAAACTGGTCAACATCATCGTTCTCATCCCGGTCGGCGTCATTCTGATCGTGCTCAGCGTCGCCAATCGCCAGAGCGTCACGCTGGCCCTCAATCCGTTCCGGCCCGAAGACAGCGTGCTGTCCGTGAGCGCGCCGTTCTTTGTTTTCCTGTTTCTTGCCGTCGTCGTCGGGTTGATTCTGGGTGCCGCCGCGACCTGGTTTAGCCAGGGCAAGTACCGTCGGCGTGCGCGCAATGAAGCGACCGAGGCGCTGAAATGGCATCGCGAAGCCGAAAAGCACCGCAGCCAGGCAGAGAAGCTGGCCACCCAGGCGACACTCGCCGCCCCGCAGAACTGAATGGCAGGGCGGCCATGCCCTTCAGCCGGCCGCTTCCGCCGGGCCGCCGATCGCTGCGCCGAAATCCGTGAAGAACTGCTGCGCCAGCTTCTTGGCGGTCGAATCGACCAGCCGGGATCCGAGCTGCGCTAGCTTTCCGCCGATCTGCGCCTTGACGTCGTAGCGCAGCAGCGTCTCCGCACCGTCGTCGACCAGGGTCACATCCGCGCCACCCTTGGCAAAACCGGCAATGCCGCCCTTTCCCTCACCGGAGATCGTGTAGCTTTCGGGCGGGTTGAGGTTCGACAGGATGACGTCGCCGGTAAAGGAGGCCGAGACCGGCCCGATCTTGATCTTGACGACGGCCGAAAGCTCGGTCGGAGATTTCATCTCGATCGACTGACAGCCCGGGATGCAACGCTTGAGGATTTCCGGATCGTTGAGGCCGCGCCACACGGCATCGCGCGGTGCCGAGATGCGTTCTTCGCCGGTCATGTCCATGCGCTTTCCTCCCACTGACGGTGCCGTGCGTCGACAAGGACGCGCGAGGTTGATGTAATCTTTTGAATTCGCTTTACAATCCTGTCCGTAAGTTGATGCCGGACGGTGGAATTATGCAAGTGTCGCTTCCGCACCGATCTTGGCAAATCGGAAACGGCTTTGCCAAGAGCATGAGCGGTGCTATTTGCACCAACAGAAAAAGCTTCGCCTCGAAATCCGGGGTGCGGCGGCATACCTCATGGTGCAGGCCCGTTTACATCCGATATCCGGGAGGGTAGCGCCTCGTGACAAAACAAAGCCCAGGGATCTCAGCGTGAAGGAAAAGGACCGGCGGTCGAAGAATGCCTCCGTGACGACGGCGAAGGGCCGTGGTGCCGAGGCGCGTGGCGGTGGCCGCCATGAAAAGAAGCGTCCACCGTTTGCCAAGTCGGGCGATTTCAAAGAACGGGCCACCATCCAGGCAACGGCGAAAGTTGCAGAGCCGCGCGAGCGGCCTCCGCGGGCACAGCCCGAAAACGAGGCACCGGCGCGCGTCATCCCACGGCGCACCGGCGACAAGCCGGGCGAACAGGTGCCGCTCATTCTCGAAACGTCGGGTGTTTCCGGCTATCATCTGATCGACAGCGGCGCCGGCGAAAAGCTTGAGCAGTACGGACCCTATCGCATCGTGCGCCCCGAGGCGCAGGCGCTTTGGCCGCGTACCCTGCCCGCCAGTGTATGGGAGAATGCCGACGCAATCTTCACCGGCGACACCGACGAGGACGGCATGGGCCGCTGGCGCTTTCCCGGCGCCGTTCTTGGCGAGACCTGGCCGATGCAGCTTCTCGGCACCGAATTCCATGGCCGCTTCACGTCCTTCCGCCATGTCGGCGTGTTTCCCGAGCAGCTCGCCCACTGGAGCTGGGTGAAGGACCAGGTAGAGGCGGCCCGCCGCCCCCTGAAGGTCCTCAACCTGTTCGGTTATACCGGGGTCGCCTCGCTGATCGCCGCCAAGGCCGGTGCCGAGGTCACCCATGTCGACGCCTCGAAGAAGGCGATTGGCTGGGCCCGGGAAAACCAGGCGCTGGCGCGCGCCGAAAAGCTGCCGATCCGCTGGATCTGCGACGACGCGATGAAGTTCATTCAGCGCGAGGAACGTCGCGGCAGCCGCTATGACATCATCCTGACCGACCCGCCAAAGTTCGGCCGCGGTCCGAACGGCGAGGTCTGGCAGCTTTTCGACCACCTGGCTGCGATGCTCGACATCTGCCGCGAAATCCTGTCGCCCGAAGCGCGCGGCCTAGTGCTGACCGCCTATTCGATCCGCGCCAGCTTCTACTCGATCCATGAACTGATGCGCGAGACGATGCGCGGCCGCGGCGGCCGGGTGGAATCGGGCGAACTCATCATCCGCGAAGGCGGCCTTGACGGCCACGAGCCGGGACGGGCGCTTTCGACTTCTCTCTTCAGCCGCTGGGTGCCGTAATGAGCAATGACAGAAGCGAACACGGCGCAGGCCGCGTCGGACAGGTGAAGGAAGTCACCAGCCTCACCAATCCTATTATCAAGGACATCAAGTTGCTGGCGCAGAAGAAGCACCGCGACGAGACACGGTCCTTCATGGCCGAAGGCTTGAAACTGGTGATCGATGCGCTCGATCTCGGCTGGAAGATCAAGACGCTGATCTACGCCAAGGCGGCCAAGGGCAAGCCGCATGTGGAACAGGTCGCAGCAAAGACCTTTGCCCGGGGCGGTCTGGTGCTCGAGGTCAGCGAAAAGGTGCTCTCGACGATCACCCGGCGCGACAATCCGCAGATGGTCGTCGGCATCTTCGAGCAGCGCTACCGGGCGCTGAAGGAGATCCGCCCGCAGCTCGGCGAAACCTATGTGGCGCTCGACCGTGTTCGCGATCCGGGTAATCTCGGCACGATTATCCGCACGGCCGATGCGGCCGGTGCCTCCGGCATCATTCTCGTCGGGGAAACGACCGATCCGTTCTCGCTCGAGACGGTGCGGGCGACGATGGGCTCGGTCTTCGCCATGCCGGTCGTGCGCGCCAGCGCCGATGACTTCGTCAAATGGCAGAAGCAGGCCGGTGTAAAGGTCGTCGCCACGCATCTGGCCGGTTCGGTCGACTACCGGACGATCGACTACAAGTCGAAACCGGTCGTGTTGCTGATGGGCAACGAACAGGCTGGCCTTCCGGAAGAGCTTGCCCGTGAGGCCGGAGCGCTGGCCCGCATTCCGCAGGCGGGGCGTGCCGATTCCCTCAACCTGGCGATCGCCACCGGCATCATGCTGTTTGAGGCGCGACGTCATCTGCTGGCGCTGGATGCCGGCGCATGAGCGAAAAGCAGGTATTGTTTTCGCGGCCGCTCCCGATCGCGGTCTTCATCGCCCTCGCGCTCGCCGCCGACCAGCTGATCAAATATCTGGTCGAATCCTATCTGCCGTTCAATGAGGCGGTTCCGGTCGTGCCGATGCTGGCGCTCTACCGCACCTACAATTACGGCGTCGCCTTCTCGATGCTGTCGGGCATGGAAGGCTGGTTCATCGTCGGCATGCGCCTTGTCGTCGTTGCCTTCGTTCTGTGGCTGTGGCGGCGCACGCCGAAGGACAGGTTCTTCGCGCATTTCGGCTACGCCTTGATCATTGCCGGTGCGCTCGGCAACCTCGTCGACCGGCTGATCTTCGGCTACGTCATCGACTACATCCTCTTCCATACGCAGACGTGGTCTTTCGCGGTCTTCAACCTGGCCGACAGTTTCATCACCGTTGGCGCCGGCGCGATCATTCTCGACGAGCTGCTGCAGGCGAAAAAGGCAAACCGCTAAGATTTTATCGATGCGCTGAAGCCATTCGGAACGCTTGCCGTGTTAGCTGAATGGCATGAGCGAGCCGTCACGATTGCTAGAGCAGATCGAATCCGGTTTCGGTGCACAAGCCCGAACCAGCGGTGCGATGTCCGCTGCCGGCAGGGCGGACGGCATCGGATCGGTGTCGAAGCCCGTGGCATCGGCCTACTCCCTGCGTCGTCTTTCGCTGGCATCTTTGGGGGTCATCGCCTCTGGCCTCGTGCTTGCGCTCGGTATCGCCGCCGGTCTTTATCTGTTTTCCGCGGCGGTTGCGGCGGCCGGCCTTGCGGGCGTGTTGCTCCTGATCGCCGATGGCATCAGGGCCGCCGACAGCGATAGACAGTGCGTGGAGGCAAGGCACGATGGCGACTGGGATCGCCAGGAAACTTCGGCGCTGCTTTCGACCATCCACGATGCGCTCGGAGATCTGGCGATCATGCGCGGCATGGATGGCAAGATCGTCCATGCCAATGCCGCCTTTCATCGCGCCTGCGGCATCGATGATGCCAGGGGGCTGACTTGTGCCGCCATCGGCCTGAACTTCGAACCGAAGATCGAACCCAATCACTACCTCGTGCTGATTGCCGCATCCGAAGGGCTGCGCCTCTACGATTGGCACGATGTCATCGCCCGGGATCCGGCGAACGGTCGGCTGATGCGCCACAGCATCGCGCGCGATGTGACGGAGGAAGCCCGTGCTACACGTGAACGTGAAGACGCGCGCCGCCGCGCCGAGGACGCGAGCCAGGCGAAATCGCGGCTGCTTGCAACCGTCAGCCATGAAATCCGCACGCCGCTGTCCGGCATCCTCGGCATGAGCCATCTGCTCGGCCAGACCCGGCTGTCGAGCGAGCAGAAGAACTATCTTGCCGGCATGCAGCAGTCCGGCCATGCCCTGGTACAGCTCGTCGAGGACCTGATCGATTTCTCGTCGCTGTCTTCAGGGCGTTTCCAGTTCCGGCCCTCGCGACAGGATCCGCGCGGCGTGATCGAGAGCGTCGTCGAGATGCTTTCCAACCGCGCGCATGAAAAGGGCATCGAGATCGGGGCTACCGTGACGGCCGACGTGCCGGCGCTGATGGAGTTCGATGCAGCCCGCCTGCGCCAGGTGCTGTTCAATGTCATCGGCAATGCTGTGAAGTTCACGGAGGTCGGCGGTGTTTTTGTCAGTGCCGACATCGTCGAGGATTGCGTGCAAATCCTCATCGACGACACCGGTCCCGGCATGTCGGGCGACGAACTGAAACGCATCTTTGAAGAGTTCGAACAGGCCGGCAATCACGAGCAGCGCGCCAAGGGTACGGGGCTCGGACTGGCGATCTCGCGCCGGATCATGCAGGCCTGCGGCGGCAGCCTGACAGCGTCGAGCGCGTCCGGCCGCGGCAGCCGCTTCGAGATCCGCCTGCCACTCGCCGAAGTCGAGCGGGTAGCGCCGGAGCGGCGCCAGAGGCTCGCCCAATCGCATGTCCTGGTGATGGCGCCGGATGGGCCAGCATCCGCGGCACTCTCTGCCACCATCGCCACGCTCGGCGGGCGTTGCCATCGGGCAACGACGCTGGCCGCCGCCCAGAACGTCATCTCGGATGTTCTTTCCGGCGGCGCGCCATTGACCGATATCATCGTCGATCACCGCCACGCCGGTCAGTTCAAGCAGATTCTCGCCTTGCAGCCGGCCGTCGCGCGCCTCGACGTGCGCCGGACCTACCTGATCAACCCGGAGGAGCGCAACAATCACCCTGTCGATCAGATGGACGGTTACGAGGCTTGGCTGATCCGCCCGTTGCGCGAGAAGTCGCTGGTCGAAGTCCTGCTCGGACGGTTGAAGGGTATCGAGAAGCGCGATGCCATCAACGACAACCGGCCGATCCTTCGCGAGGAACCGACAATTGCGCCCGCCAGGCAGAGCCCGCGCTGCATCCTTTTGGCGGAGGACGATCCGGTCAATGCGCTGATCGTGCGCACGGTGCTGGAGCGCGCCGGACAGACGGTCCGGCTGGTGACGGATTTTGGCGCCGTCGATCAGATCCTCTCCGGGACCGGCGATCAGGTCCAGGCGATGCCGGAACTGGTCGTCACCGATCTCAACATGCCGGGCGGCGACGGATTTTCGATGCTGAAACGCCTGCGGGAGAACGAAGCGATGCGGCCGGGCCGGCGCCTTCCGGTGATCGTGCTGACGTCCGATGCACGGCTGGAGATCAGGGACAGACTTGTCGCGGCCGGCGCCGACGTCGTACTGCCCAAGCCGGCGGATCCGCAGTGGTTGATGGCTGAAATAAGCCGCCTTCTCGAGATACGGTAAGCGCTCAAGTCGTAACGGTATCAACGCCCGAGCGGGGGGTTGTGCTCCGTTTTCATGTCACTATGTTGTTGCAGAAACGTGGTCTAAGCCCGGCAGATACGAATGATTCGGGATGACGCGGATGACGATCGACCTTCTGGATTCGACGAGCGTGGTAGACACTTCTCAAGCTTGCGTCGGCAAGACAATGACCGCCCCGGCGACCGACGTTCTCGGCCGAATAGCTAATCTTGAGACCCGGCTTGCACGCAGCGCATCGGAGATCGATGCGGCGCAGGCGGTGCGCTACAAGGTTTTTGTCGAGGAAATGAAGGCGCAGGTCGGGCCGGACGCCGACCGTCGCAAGCGCGACGTCGACAGCTGGGACGCGATCTGTGATCATCTGCTTGTGCTCGACACGGCGATCGAGGGTGATCCGGAAGACCAGATCGTCGGCACCTACCGCCTGCTGCGCCAGGACGTGGCCGAGCGCGCCGGCGGCTTCTATTCCGCTTCGGAATTCGATGTCGGAGCACTTCTCTCCCGCCACTCCAGCAAGCGCTTCATGGAGCTCGGACGCTCCTGCGTGCTGCCGGATTACCGCACGAAGCGCACCGTGGAACTGCTCTGGCAGGGTAACTGGGCCTATGCTCTGAGATACGGTGTCGATGCCATGTTCGGCTGCGGATCGTTTCCAGGCGTCGTCCCCGCCGAACATGCGCTGGCGCTTTCCTTCCTTCACCACAATATCCTTGCTCGCGACGAATGGGCCGTCGGCGCCCGCCCCGAACTGCACCGGACCATGGACATGATGCCGGTAGAGGCCATCAATCCGAAGAAGGCTCTGGCCGCCTTGCCGCCGCTGATCAAGGGCTACATGCGCCTTGGGGCCATGGTCGGCGACGGCGCGGTGGTCGACCATGCGTTCCGCACCACCGACGTGCTGATCGTTCTGCCGATCAGCAACATCTCCGGCCGCTATCTCAATTACTACGGTGCGGATGCCGGGCGGTTTGCCACGTCTGTATCCTGACAGGCGCTTGACGCAATTAACCAGATATTAAGGATGGGTTTGACTTTCGATGTCGAAAGATGGACTAGTCTTGTCAAGAAGTAATTTGGTTTCATGACGAAATTATAGAATAAATAACGGAGAGAACCGCCAGCTTCATATGAGATTGGCGTATATTGCGCTCTGTCTCCATATTATTTTCATCGCACTGGAAGTAAGTCTTCCATCATGTATTGAGCTCGACCCCTTTCCCAAGGGTGTCGAGCTCTTCTTTTGTATGCAGATCCATGCTGTTTCTGCATCGGCTCGACACACCCTGTTCATCGCTGGAGCAGGGTGTGTCCCGAAATCGGACATCAATTACCGAGTCTACATTCCGGCGTTGTAGGCAGCGATTGCCGCCATGTTGACGATGTCGGAATCCTTCGCCGACATCGAAACGATCTGCACCGATTTGTCGAAACCGACGAGCAGGGGACCGATGACGGTCGAGCCGCCGAGTTCCTGCAGCATCTTCGTCGAGATCGAGGCGGAGTGGAACGCCGGCATGACGAGCACGTTGGCAGGGCCTGAAAGGCGGCAGAAGGGATACTGCTCCATCACCCGCGAATTGAGCGCCACGTCGGCGGCCATCTCGCCGTCATATTCGAAGTCGACACGGCGCTTGTCGAGAATGTTGACCGCCTCGCGCACCCGCTCCGAGCGTTCGCCCGAGGGATGGCCGAAGGTCGAATAGGCCAGCATCGCCACCCGCGGCACGTAGCCGAGGCGCTTGGCGAGGCCGGCTGCTTCCTCGGCGATATCGGCGAGTTCTTCCGACGACGGCATGTCGTGTACGGCCGTGTCGGCGACCAGAACGGTGCGGCCGCGGCAGAGGGCGATCGACACGCCGATGACCCGGTGGCCCGGCTTCGGGTCGATGCAGCGGCGCACATCGTCAAGCGCCGTCGAATAGTTGCGGGTTATGCCCGTGACCATGCCGTCGGCATCCCCGAGCGCGACCATGCACGCGGCGAAGTGGTTGCGGTCGTTGTTGATCAGGCGCTGGGCATCGCGGAACAGGGAGCCCTTGCGCTGCAGGCGCGCGTAGAGGTAGTCGGTATAGGCTCCGACCCGCTTGGAAACCCGGGCATTGACGATTTGGATGCCGGGGCGGTCGAGATCGATGCCCTCGCGCTCCGCGGTCTCGCGCATGCGGTCCTCGCGGCCGAGCAGGATCGCGGTGCCGAGCTGCTGGTTGGCATAGGCGATCGCCGAGCGCATGACCTGCACTTCTTCACCTTCGGCAAAGACGATGCGCTTCGGCTGGCGCCGGACGCGCTCGTAGATCCGTTGCAGCGTCGAGGCAATCGGGTCGCGGCGGGCGGAAAGCTGGCGGCCATAGGCTTCGAGATCGACGATCGGCTTGCGTGCGACGCCGGTTTCCATCGCCGCCTTGGCAACGGCCATCGGGATCGCCGAGATCAGCCTCGGGTCGAAGGGAACCGGGATGATGTACTGCGCGCCGAAGCGCGGGCGGTTGCCCTGGTAGGCGGCCGCGACATCGTCCGGCACGTCTTCCTTGGCGAGGCTTGCGAGCGCTTCCGCCGCGGCGATCTTCATCGCGTCGTTGATCGTCGAGGCGCGCACGTCGAGCGCGCCGCGGAAGATATAGGGGAAGCCGAGTACGTTGTTGACCTGGTTTGGGTAGTCCGAACGGCCGGTCGCGACGATCGCGTCGTCGCGGATGCGGGCGACCTCTTCCGGGGTGATTTCCGGATCCGGGTTGGCCATGGCGAAGATGATCGGCCGCGGCGCCATCGAGCGGACCATGTCCTCCGACAGCGCGCCCTTGGCCGAAAGGCCGAAGACCACGTCAGCACCCTCGAGCGCTTCGGCAAGCGTGCGGCGGTCGGTCTTGACCGCATGCGCCGACTTCCACTGGTTCATGCCTTCGGTGCGGCCCTGGAAGATCACGCCCTTGGTGTCGCAGAGGGTGACGTTTTCCGGGTTGAAGCCCATCGCCTTGATGAGCTCGATGCAGGCGATGGCCGCGGCGCCGGCGCCGTTGCAGACGAGCTTGGTGGTCTTGAAGTCGCGTCCGGTCAACGTCAGCGCGTTGATGAGGCCGGCGGCTGCGATGATCGCTGTGCCGTGCTGGTCGTCATGGAACACTGGAATGTCCATGACCTCGCGCAGCTTCTGCTCGATGATGAAACAGTCCGGCGCCTTAATGTCCTCGAGGTTGATGCCGCCGAAGGAGGGGCCGAGGAAGCGCACGCAGTTGATGAACTCGTCGACGTTCTCGGTGTCGACCTCAAGGTCGATCGAATCGACGTCGGCGAAGCGCTTAAACAGCACCGCCTTGCCTTCCATGACCGGCTTGGAGGCGAGCGCTCCGAGATTGCCGAGGCCGAGGATGGCCGTGCCGTTGGAGATGACCGCGACCATGTTGCCGCGTGTCGTGTAATCGTAGGCGGTGGCGGGATCCTCGGCGATCGCCAGGACCGGCACTGCAACGCCCGGTGAATAAGCGAGCGACAGGTCGCGTTGCGTGGCCATGGCCTTGGTGGGGGAAATCTCCAGCTTTCCGGGACGACCCTGCGAGTGAAAATCGAGCGCTTCCTGCGCGGTGACGCTCGTCATAGTGCGATCGGTCTTGTCGGTGGCCGGCATGTTTCCTCTATCCTCCTGTGGGCGACCCTGTCGGGGCGTCTCTTTATGGTTGTCGTCTATAATTGCTTGCGGATAGTGTGCCATCTCTTTTTTCGGGACAATCATGAATTTCGTGACAGACCAATCGAGCCGCTCCGGCGAGGTGTTTTCTGCAGCCGAACTGGCGACCGAGGAGAGCCGCTCCACGGCGACGCCGATGATGGAGCAGTTCATCGAGATCAAGGCGAACAACCCGGATTCGCTGCTTTTCTACCGCATGGGCGACTTCTACGAGCTGTTCTTCCAGGACGCAGTCGAAGCCTCGCGGGCGCTCGGCATCACGCTGACGAAACGCGGCCAGCATATGGGACAGGAAATCCCGATGTGCGGCGTGCCGGTGCATGCGGCCGACGATTATCTGCAGAAACTGATCGGTCTCGGCTTTCGCGTCGCGGTCTGCGAGCAGGTCGAGGATCCTGCCGAAGCCAAGAAGCGCGGCAGCAAATCAGTCGTGCGCCGCGACGTCGTCCGGCTGGTGACACCGGGGACGATCACCGAGGAGAAGCTGCTTTCGCCCTCGGAGACCAACTATCTGATGGCGCTCGCCCGCATCAAGAGCGGTTCGGAGCCGGCCTATGCGCTGGCCTGGATCGATATCTCGACCGGCATCTTCAGGCTCGCCGAAACCGGTGAGAGCCGGTTGCTCGCCGACATCCTGCGCATCGAGCCGCGCGAACTGATCCTCGCCGACACCGTCTTCCACGACCCGGAACTGCGTCCCGTGTTCTACGTGCTCGGCCGGGTGGCCGTGCCGCAGCCGGGCGTGCTGTTCGACAGCGCCACGGCCGAGGGCCGCATCGCCCGCTACTTCGGCGTCAAGACGCTCGATGGTTTCGGCAGCTTTTCGCGCGCCGAACTGGCGGCGGCATCCGCTGCCATCTCCTATGTCGAAAAGACCCAGCTTGCCGAACGTCCGGCTCTCGGCACACCCGAGCGTGAGAGCGCTGCCTCGACATTGTTCATCGATCCGGCGACGCGGGCCAACCTCGAGCTCGTCAAAACCCTGTCGGGCGCCCGCGAAGGCACGCTTTTGAAAGCGCTCGACCGAACCGTGACGAGCGGCGGAGCGCGGCTCCTGGCCGAACGGCTGATGTCACCGCTGACCGATCCCGATCGCATCAACCAGCGGCTGGATTCGATCGAGATTCTGGCCAGCCAGCCCTCCTTTGCCGGCGATCTGCGCGATTCTCTTCGTCGCGCCCCCGACATGCCGCGTGCGTTGTCGCGGCTGGCGCTTGGCCGCGGCGGCCCGCGCGACCTCGGCGCCATCCAGGCGGGCCTCAAGGCAGCGGCAACGATCTCCCGGCTGATGGCTTCCGGCAATCTGTCTGAGGAGCTTGTCGAGGCACGGGCGGCGATCGATGCCCTGCCATCGGCCGTCCTCGACCACCTCGATACGATGCTTGCCGACGAATTGCCGCTTCTGAAGCGCGACGGCGGCTTCCTGCGGGAAGGGGCAAGTGCCGATCTCGACGAGGTGCGGGGGCTGCGCGACCAGTCACGCCGGGTTATCGCCGGGCTGCAGCTGCAATATTCCGAAGAGACCGGCATCAAGTCGCTGAAGATCAAGCACAACAACGTGCTCGGCTATTTCATCGAGGTGACGGCGGGCAATGCCGGCTCGATGACCGACACCGACGAGGGCCGCGCCCGCTTCATCCATCGCCAGACCATGGCGAACGCGATGCGCTTCACCACGACAGCGCTTGCCGAGCTTGAGAGCAAGATCGCCAATGCGGCCGACCGGGCGCTGTCGATCGAGCTTGCCGCGTTCGAGGCGATGACATCAGACGTCGTGGCGGCGGCCGAAATCATCAAGGCTGCGGCGCTGGCGCTTGCGACCGTCGACGTTTCGGCTGGCCTCGCGACGCTTGCCGAAGAGCAGAACTATGCTCGCCCCATCGTCGACCACACGCGCATGTTCGCCATCGAAGGCGGCCGCCATCCCGTCGTCGAGCAAGCCTTGAAGCGTCAGGCGTCCAACGCCTTCGTTGCCAATGGCTGCGATCTGTCGCCGCCAACAGGCGAAGAGGGCGGGGCGATCTGGCTTCTGACCGGTCCGAACATGGGCGGTAAGTCGACCTTCCTCAGGCAGAACGCGCTGATTGCGATCATGGCGCAGATGGGCACCTTCGTTCCCGCCGCAAGCGCCCATATCGGCATTGTCGACCGCCTGTTCTCGCGCGTCGGCGCCTCCGACGATCTTGCCCGCGGACGCTCGACCTTCATGGTCGAGATGGTCGAGACGGCGGCAATCCTCAATCAGGCGACCGATCGCTCGCTGGTGATCCTCGACGAGATCGGCCGAGGCACTGCGACCTTCGACGGTCTGTCGATTGCCTGGGCAGCCGTCGAGCATCTGCATGAGGCGAACCGCTGCCGCGGATTGTTCGCGACCCACTTCCACGAGCTGACCGTGCTTTCGGAAAAGCTCGGCCGGCTTTCGAATGCGACCATGCGCGTCAAAGAGTGGCACGGCGACGTGATCTTCCTGCACGAGGTCGGGCCGGGTGCCGCCGACCGTTCCTACGGTATTCAGGTCGCCCGTCTTGCCGGTCTGCCGGCTTCGGTCGTGGCTCGGGCCAAGGACGTGCTTGCCAAGCTCGAAGACGCCGATCGCAAGAACCCCGCAAGCCAGCTGATCGACGATCTGCCGTTGTTCCAGGTGGCGATCCGGCGCGAGGAAGCCAAGCCCGCTGGAAACTCCAGGGTTGACGAGGCGCTGAAGGCACTCAACCCCGACGATATGACGCCGCGCGAGGCGCTGGACGCACTCTACGCCCTGAAAAAGGAACTGAGCGCCCGGTGACGGGCATACCGTTTTTCCTGTGCATGCGTCGGTGAAAAAGGCTATACAGCGCCGCGCGCCTTTCGAGGGCGTGGCGATGAGCCTGTATTAATTTTGAAATGCTGCAACGTCCCGGTTCGGCCTTGATCGGATGGGAGCATGCAGGAATGCTCTTCATGCAGCGGACCACGCAACCAGTCGGACAGGACGCCCCTCGGCACTTCATGGGCAGACACGAAACTTCCTTTCCCGAAATTCTCGACGTCGCGGCGCTTCGGGCGAAATGCGACTTCATCGCCTCGGCCCACGCCGAGCAGCGCGAACCGATGCGTCAGGCACTGCTTGCGGCCTTCAAACAGGCAAATGTTGCAGGCCGCGCCAAGGCGCGCGAACTGTTTGCTGGCGATGGCGGCGGTATCCTTTGCGCCGAGCGTATCTCCTGGCTTCAGGACCAGCTGATCACGGTGCTGCATGATTTCGTGCTCAACGAGATTTTCGATGCCGCCAATGCAGCCCCGGCAAGCCGCATCGCTGTCGCTGCCGTTGGCGGTTACGGCCGCGGCACGCTGGCACCCGGCTCGGACATCGACCTGCTCTTCCTGCTGCCGGTGAAGAAGGCCGTCTGGGCCGAGCCCGCCATCGAATTCATGCTCTACATCCTGTGGGATCTGGGCTTCAAGGTCGGCCACGCCACCCGCACGATCGAGGACTGCATCCGGCTCTCGCGTGCCGACATGACGATCCGCACGGCAATCCTCGAGACCCGCTATATCTGTGGTTCCGAAACGCTGGCGGCTGAACTCGAAACGCGCTTCGACCATGAGATCGTGCGCAACACCGGGCCGGACTTCATCGCCGCCAAGCTTGCCGAACGCGACGAGCGCCACCGCAAGGCCGGCGACACGCGCTATCTCGTCGAGCCCAACGTCAAGGAAGGCAAGGGCGGGCTTCGAGACCTGCACACACTGTTCTGGATCGCCAAGTATTTTTACCGGGTCAAGGATTCGGCCGATCTGATCAAGCTCGGCGTCCTCTCCCGCACGGAATACAAGCTGTTCCAGAAGGCGGAGGATTTCCTCTGGGCGGTGCGTTGCCACATGCATTTCTTGACCGGCAAGGCCGAGGAACGGCTGTCCTTCGACATTCAGCGCGAGATCGCCGAGGCGCTCGGCTATCACGACCACCCCGGCCTTTCGGCGGTCGAGCGCTTCATGAAGCACTACTTCCTGGTGGCCAAGGATGTCGGCGATCTCACCCGCATCTTCTGCGCCGCACTCGAAGACCAGCAGGCCAAGGACGCGCCCGGCCTTTCCGGCATCATCGGCCGCTTCACCCATCGCAGCCGCAAGATTGCCGGCACGCTCGACTTCGTCGATGACGGCGGGCGCATAGCACTTTCGAGCCCCGATGTGTTCAAGCGCGATCCGGTCAACCTTTTGCGCTTCTTCCACATCGCCGACATCAACAATCTCGAGTTCCACCCGGCAGCGCTTCGGCAGGTGACGCGCTCGCTCGGCTTGATCAAGCCGCAGCTGCGCGAGAACGAGGAGGCGAACCGGCTGTTCCTGTCGATCCTGACCTCGCGCCGCAAGCCGGAGCTGATCCTTCGCCGCATGAACGAAGCGGGCGTGCTCGGGCGGTTCATTCCGGATTTCGGCAAGATCGTCTCGATGATGCAGTTCAACATGTACCACCACTATACGGTGGACGAGCATCTGCTGCGCGCGGTCGACGTTCTCTCGCGCGTCGAGCGCGGCATCGAGGAGGACGCCCACCCGCTGGTCGCCAAACTGATGCCGGGGATCGAGGACCGCGAGGTGCTCTACGTCGCCGTGCTTCTGCACGATATCGCCAAGGGTCGGCCGGAGGATCATTCGGTCGCCGGTGCCAAGGTGGCGCGCCGGCTCTGCCCGCGCTTTGGCCTGACGCCGAAGCAAACCGAGCTTGTCGCCTGGCTGATCGACGAGCACCTGACAATGTCGATGGTCGCCCAGACCCGCGACCTCAACGATCGCAAGACCATCGTCGACTTTGCCGAGCGGGTGCAGTCGCTCGACCGGTTGAAGATGCTCTTGATCCTCACCGTCTGCGACATCCGCGCCGTCGGCCCGGGCGTCTGGAACGGCTGGAAGGGGCAGCTGCTCCGTACACTCTATTATGAAACCGAACTCCTGCTTTCGGGCGGCTTCTCCGAGCTGTCGCGCAAGGAGCGCGCTGCCCATGCGGCAACGATGCTGAGCGACGCGCTGACCGACTGGCCGGCAAGCGAGCGCGAAGCCTATGTGCGGCTGCATTATCAACCCTATCTGCTGACCGTGGCGCTCGAGGATCAGGTGCGTCACGCCCGCTTCATCCGCGAGGCGGATGCCGCCGGCAAGGCGCTGTCGACCATGGTGCGCACGCACCAGTTCCATGCGATCACCGAAATCACCGTGCTGTCGCCCGACCATCCGCGGCTCTTGACGGTCATCGCCGGCGCCTGTGCTGCGGCGGGCGCCAACATCGTCGACGCGCAGATCTTCACCACTTCGGACGGCCGGGCGCTTGATACGATCCTGGTCAACCGCGAGTTTTCCGTCGACGGCGACGAGACGCGCCGGGCGGCCAGCATCGGCAGGTTGATCGAGGACGCGCTGTCCGGTCGCAAGCGGCTGCCGGAGGTGATCGCCAGCCGCACCAAGGTCAAGAAGCGCAACAAGGCCTTCACTGTTACGCCTGAGGTGACGATCAGCAATACGCTGTCGAACAAGTTCACGGTCATCGAGGTCGAGTGTCTCGACCGTCCCGGCCTGCTGTCGGAGATCACCGCCGTCCTGTCGGACCTTTCGCTCGACATTGCCTCGGCGCACATCACCACCTTCGGCGAGAAGGTCATCGACACCTTCTACATCACCGATCTCGTCGGCCAGAAGGTCACCAGTGAAAACCGCCAGATGAACATCGCCGCCCGCCTCAAGGCCGTCATGGCCGACGAGGCCGACGAGGTTCGAGACCGGATGCCATCCGGCATCATCGCGCCTGCCGTAGGCACGTCCTCCGCTCAAAGAACGACAAAAGCCGAAACATGAGTCTGGTCAAGAAATTTGCAACCGTCGGCGGCGCCACGCTCGGCAGCCGTCTGTTCGGCTTCATCCGCGAAACCTTCATGGCGGCGGCCCTCGGCACCGGCCCGGTCGCCGATGCCTTCAACACCGCCTTCCGCCTGCCCAACACCTTTCGCCGGCTCTTTGCCGAGGGCGCATTCAATTCCGCCTTCGTGCCGCTTTTTGCCAGGGAGATCGAGGCGAACGGCATGGAAGGGGCGCGGCGGTTCTCCGAAGAAGTCTTCGGCGTTCTCTTCACCGTGCTGTTGTTCCTGACGGTGGTGATGGAACTGACGATGCCGTTCATCGTCAGCAACCTGATCGCGCCCGGTTTCGCCAATGATCCGGCGAAGCTCGGCAATACCATCGTCTTCGCGACGATCATGTTTCCCTATCTCGCCTGCATGTCGCTTGCCGCGATGATGGCGGGAATGCTCAATTCGCTGCACCGCTATTTCGCCGCGGCGATCGCTCCGGTGTTCCTCAATATCATCCTCATCGGCATCCTCGGCCATGCCTGGTACATCGGCCAGGATCCGATTGCGGTCGGCTACGGCCTCTCCTGGGGCGTGATGGCGGCCGGTCTCGTGCAATTGGCGATCGTCTGGGTCGCGGTGCGCGACGCCGGCATCAAGATCGGCTTTCGCCGCCCGCGGCTGACGGCCAATGTCAGGCGGCTGCTGGTGCTGGCGTTGCCGGCCGCGATCACCGGCGGCATCACCCAGATCAACCTCCTGATCAACACCAACATCGCCTCGGCGCAGGAAGGTGCTGTGTCGTCGCTCGTCTATGCCGACCGTATCTACCAGCTGCCGCTCGGCGTCGTCGGCATTGCGGTCGCAACCGTGCTTTTGCCGGAACTGGCGCGCGCGCTGCGCTCCGGCAACGTCAACGAGGCCGCGAACCTGCAGAACCGCTCGGTGGAATTCACCCTGTTTCTGACGTTGCCGGCGGCGGCGGCCTTGCTTGTCATGTCGGAGCCGATTGTCCGGCTGCTGTTCGAACGTGGTGAATTCTCCGCGTCGTCGACGGTGGTCGTCGGCCATATCCTGGCGATCTACGGCCTCGGCCTGCCGGCTTTCGTGCTGATCAAGGCGTTCATCCCCGGCTTCTTTGCCCGCGAGGACACGCGCACGCCGATGGTCTTTGCCGGCATTTCGGTTGCGGTGAACGTGTCGCTGGCGCTGACGCTGTTTCCGCGGCTGGGCGCAAGCGGCATCGCGACGGCGGAAATCGTTGCCGGCTGGGTGAATGCCGTGCTGCTGTTCGGCATGCTCGTCTGGCGTGGCCATTGGGGACGCGACATTCCGCTTCTGACCCGCATTCCCCGTCTCGTCATTGCCGCGGCCGGCATGGCGCTCGCCTTGCATTATGCTCTTCAGTGGTTGGCCTACGAAGTGTCGTCGGCAGCGCCGTTGATCGTGCGCGCAACCACGCTCTGCGGTCTGGTGGCCGTCGCCATGGCGATCTATTTCGCGATCGCCTTCGGTATCGGCGGCGCTAATCTCGGCATGATCCGCCGCAACATCAAGCGCAAGGCGAAGGCCAAGGCAGACCCTGCTCCAGCGCCGGACGCAGACGCCTGAACCATCCGGTGATGAAGCGGCGATGCCTATTTTAATCGGCGTCGCCCACTCGGATTCGCACCACTTGATCGCGCCCCGCCCGACGTGCATAAGCCATGCCGTTAGCAACATGGGTGATGAACCCTGGGGCCCTCCACCAGCCTATTGAGGACGACATGAACGAATTCAAGCCGCTCGTATTTTCCGGTGTGCAGCCGACGGGCAACCTCCATCTCGGTAATTATCTCGGCGCGATCCGCAAGTTCGTGGCTCTGCAGGAAAACAACGATTGCATCTATTGCGTCGTCGACCTGCATTCGATCACCGCGCAGCTCGTGCATGAGGACCTGAAGGGGCAGATCCGCTCGATCGCCGCAGCCTTCATCGCGTCCGGCATCGATCCGGAAAAGCATATCGTCTTCAATCAGTCGGCCGTGCCGCAGCATGCGGAACTCGCGTGGATCTTCAACTGCGTCGCCCGTATCGGCTGGATGAACCGGATGACCCAGTTCAAGGACAAGGCCGGCAAGGACCGCGAGAACGCCTCGCTGGGCCTGCTTGCCTATCCGAGCCTGATGGCCGCCGACATTCTCGTCTATCGCGCCACCCATGTTCCTGTCGGCGACGACCAGAAGCAGCATCTCGAATTGACGCGCGACATCGCCCAGAAATTCAATATCGACTTCATGGAGCACATCCGTCGTGGTGGCTACGGCGTCGACATGGTCGTCGGCGAAGAGCCTGTTCATGCCTATTTCCCGCCGGTGGAGCCGCTGATCGGCGGCGCAACGCCGCGTGTCATGTCGCTGCGTGACGGCACCAAGAAGATGTCGAAGTCCGATCCGTCGGATCTTTCGCGCGTCAACCTGATGGATGATGCCGAAACCATCTCCAAGAAGATCCGCAAGGCCAAGACCGACCCGGATGCGCTCCCGAGCGAGCTCGACGGCCTCAAGGGACGCCCCGAGGCGGAAAACCTCGTCGGCATCTATGCGGCCCTTTCCGACAAGACCAAGGAAGAAGTGCTGGGCGAATTCGGTGGCCAGCAGTTCTCGGTGTTCAAGCCGGCCCTGGTCGACCTGGCGGTCGAGGTTCTGTCGCCAATCACTGGCGAGATGCGCCGCCTGATGGGCGACACGGCCCACATCGACGCCATCCTTCGCGATGGTGGCGAGCGTGCCCGGGCGCGGGCGGAAAAGACCATGAGCGAGGTTCGCGAAATCATCGGATTTCTGCAGTAAAAGGCGAAAATGAGGCCTTGCGGCGGCTTATCTGGAGTGTAATGTTCGCCGCATGGTCTCGACCCGACTCTCACGACTTGAAGGTCACCGCCGCAAATTCATGGCGGTGATCGACGATACCCCGGAATGCGGCCGCGCTGTCCACTATGCTGGCATGCGCGCCAAGAATTCCAATGGCGGTCTCGTCCTGCTCTATGTCATCGCCGACGGCGACTTCCAGCAATGGCTGGGGGTCGAGGAAATCATGCGTGCGGAAGCGCGCGACGAGGCGGAAGCGACGCTCGCCAAGGTGGCGCAGTCCGTCCGCGAGCGCATCGGAATAGAACCCGAAATCGTCATCCGCGAAGGGGCAGCAACCGAGCAGATCCATTCGGCCATCGAAGAGGATCGCGACATCGCCATCCTGGTTCTGGCCGCAGGCTCGGCAAAGGAGGGCCCCGGTCCGCTGGTGTCGTCGATCGCCGGCAAGGCGGCCGCCTTCCCGATCCCGGTGACGGTCATCCCGGATCTGCTCACCGACGAGGAAATCGACGCGCTCAGCTGAGCTGCGTCTCTTTGCGCTCTTGCGAGGGCGGAACGAAGATCTTATATTCTTTTGAATTATTCTAAAGAGCCGGTTGAGGGAACCGATCCCGGCGAGACGGAGAGAGACATGTTCATCCAGACCGAAGCCACGCCGAACCCGGCCACGCTCAAGTTCCTGCCGGGCAAGGTCGTTCTGGAAAGCGGCACTGCCGAATTCCGCGACGAGGAAGAAGCACGCGCCGGTTCGCCGCTTGCTGCCCGCCTGTTCTCGATCCCTGGCGTCAGCGGTGTCTACTTCGGCTACGACTTCATCACCGTCAGCAAGGACGGGCAGGAGTGGCAGCACCTGAAGCCCGCCATCCTCGGCTCGATCATGGAGCACTTCATGTCCGGTGCGCCGATCATGGCCGGAGCGGGCCGCGCCGAGCAGCTGGACGAAGAAGACGAATTCTTCGAGCCCGGCGACGAGACCATTGTCGCAACCATCAAGGAACTGCTCGAAACCCGGGTTCGCCCGGCGGTGGCTCAGGACGGTGGCGACATCACCTTCCGCGGCTTCAAGGACGGTACCGTGTTCCTGAACATGAAGGGTGCCTGCTCTGGCTGCCCGTCGTCGACGGCGACCCTGAAGCATGGCGTGCAGAATCTGCTGCGGCATTTCGTTCCCGAGGTGGAAGCGGTCGAAGCCGTCTGATATCGCGATGGCGAACGGCTGCGCCTTTCGAGGCTGCAGCTGATCACTAGTGTGAGTAAGCGTAACCGCGATGCCGATCGGGCTTCGCGGCATGATGCGTCTGGAAATCGCTGCAACTGAAATGATCGTACTTGCCATCGACACATCAGGGTCCGGCTGTTCCGCTGCCATCTATGACAGTGGTTCGTCGGCAGTTCTCGGGCAATCCGGTGCCGACATCGGCCGTGGCCATGCCGAAAGGCTGATGGAGTTCGTCGACGAGGCGCTCGTCGCAGCCGATCGCCCGATCGGCGATATCGACCGCATCGCCGTCACCATCGGCCCGGGATCGTTCACCGGTATCCGTGTCGGGGTCGCGACGGCGCGCGGACTGGCGCTTGCGCTTGGCAAGCCCGCGGTCGGCATTTCCTCCCTTCACGTTATCGCAGAAGAAGCCCGTTCCGCGGCGCCGGGCAAATCGGTGCTGGTCGCGATCGACGCCAAGCGCGACGAGGTCTATGTCCAGGCCTACGATGCCGCAGGCCATGCCGTCACGGAGCCGGAAGCGCTGTCGGTCACGGTTGCCCGCGACCGCTTTGCCGGTTTCGAGGGATGCGTGGCCGGTTCGGGCGCCGAACTGCTCGCCTCTCTGACGCCGGTCAAGACCCCGGATCTCGTCGATATCGCAGTCGTTGCGCGGCTCGGTGTTATTGCTGATCCAGCCTCGGCCAAGCCGAAGCCGCTATATCTTCGTGGGCCCGACGCCAAGCCGCAAGCGGGCTTTGCCGTTGCCCGAGCCTAGACACAGATGAACTTCACCGATTACTTCACGCGCCGTGCCGAATTCGACATCTTCCCGCTGGAAGAGCCGGATCTCATCGCCGCCGCCGGCCTGCATCGCCAGCGCTTCGCGGCGCCTTGGAGCGATGGCGAAATCCACGCCTTGCTGGTCCAGGACACGGTGTTCGGCTTTGTCGCTCGCCAGACCAACGGCTCGCTCCGGCCTGCCTTCGGCGGCTTCGTTCTGTCGCGTGCGGTGGCCGGCGAGGCCGAAATCCTGACCATCGGCGTCGATCCGCGCTATGCCCGTTCCGGCCTCGGCTGGCGGCTGATGCAGGCGGCGATGCGCGAAGCTTCGGTCAAGGGATCGGACACGCTGTTCCTCGAAGTGGACGAGACCAATCAGGCCGCGATCGGGCTTTACCGTAAGCTCGGCTTCCTCAAGGTCGGCGAACGCCGCGCCTATTACCAGGACAAGACAGGACAGCGCACCGCTGCGCTTGTCATGCGGCTCGATCTTCGCTAGTGCGAACCGGATTGGTTCGGCACGCCCCGGATGAACCGGGGCTTCGCGCAACCATGCGGAGTGGCGCGTGAACGGCGCAGGAAATCCTTTTCGATGATCAATTGGCTGCGGATCATTTTGTTCGCGCTGGTGCTGGCGTTGGCCTCGCTCGTGCTGATGCCGATCCAGATCGTCTGCCTTTGGCTCGATCTGAAGCCGCGCCGCCTGTTGCCGCGCTACTGGCACCGCATGGCCTGTTATCTGCTCGGCATCAAGGTGCGCGTCCATGGCATGCCCGAACGCCGCCGGCCGCTGCTTCTGTGCGCCAACCACGCCTCGTGGAAAGATATCCTGGTGTTGTCTTCGGTTGCCGACGTCGTCTTCGTCGCCAAGTCCGAGGTCAAGCAATGGCCGGTCTTCGGCATTCTCGCGCGGTTGCAGGCATCGATCTTCGTCGTGCGCGAGCAAAAGCGGTCGACCGGAAAGCAGGTCAGCGAGATCGGCCAGCGGCTCGCTTGCGGCGAGATCGTCGTGCTTTTCCCGGAAGGCACGACCTCCGACGGCAACCGCCTGCTCGAAATCAAGACGTCGCTGTTCGGCGCAGCCGCTTCTGCTGTGCCGCATTCACCGACCGGCATGGTCCACGTTCAGCCGGTCGCCATATCCTATACGGGCATTCACGGAATGCCGATGGGGCGCTTCAACAGGCCGATCGCCGCCTGGCCCGGTGATACCGGCTTGGTGCCGCATCTGCTCGGTATCCTGCGCGAAGGGGCGATCGAGGTGGATGTCGATTTCGGCGAGGCCGTCGACTACGACCACCACACCAACCGCAAGGAAGTCAGCCGCGTGATCGAGCAGCGCATCCGCTCGATGCTGTCGGACCGCCTGCGCGGACGGGCCTGACGCTGGTGGCCACGTGAATGCCGGCAGGCAAAAATACTTCAATTCTGACCCGCTTTGCACTAAAGAACCGGCATGACCCAGGAAACAGCTCTTCTGACGACGCCCGCAACGGGCGACGAACGCACGCCGGCCCGCAAGGTTTTCGTCAAGACCTACGGCTGTCAGATGAATGTCTACGATTCCGACCGCATGTCGGATGCGTTGACGCGTGACGGCTATGTCTCGACGGATGTGCTTGAGGATGCCGACTTCGTCCTGCTCAACACCTGTCACATCCGCGAGAAGGCGGCAGAGAAGGTCTATTCCGAACTCGGTCGCCTGCGCGATCTGAAGAAGGCGAAGGCGCTCGAGGGCCGGGAGATGGTGATCGGCGTTGCTGGCTGCGTTGCCCAGGCCGAAGGCAACGAGATCCTGCGCCGCGCGCCGGCGGTCGACCTCGTCATCGGGCCGACCACCTATCACCGTCTGCCGGAAGCGCTGAAGCGTGCGCGCAACGGCGAGCGCGTCGTCCAGACCGACTACGCCGTCGAGGACAAGTTCGAGCATCTGCCGGCACCCGACAAGGCCAGGACCCGCGCGCGCGGCGTCACAGCGTTCCTGACGGTGCAGGAAGGCTGCGACAAGTTCTGCACTTTCTGCGTCGTTCCCTATACCCGCGGATCGGAGGTCTCCCGTCCCGTCGCCCAGATCGTCTCGGAAGCGGAAAAGCTGGTCGAAGCCGGTGTGCGCGAGATCACCTTGCTCGGCCAGAACGTCAACGCCTGGCATGGGCTCGGCCCCGACGGCCGCGAATGGGGCCTCGGCGATCTGCTGCAATGTCTTGGCGACATCGAGGGGCTGGCGCGGCTGCGTTACACCACCAGCCACCCCCGCGACATGGACGACAGCCTGATCGAGGCGCATCGATCGATGCCGAAGCTGATGCCCTATCTGCACCTGCCGGTCCAGGCAGGCTCCGACCGCATCCTCAAGGCGATGAACAGGCGGCATACGGCGGCCGAGTATCTGGCGCTGATCGCGCGCATCCGCGCGGTGCAGCCGGACCTCGCCTTGTCGGGTGATTTCATCGTCGGCTTCCCCGGCGAGACCGACGAAGACTTCGAAGCGACCATAAGGCTGGTCGAGGCCGTGGGTTATGCACAGGCATTTTCGTTCAAATATTCGACCCGTCCCGGCACGCCCGGCGCCGACCTCGAGGATCAGGTTCCGGAGGACGTAAAAGCCAAGCGTCTGGAAAGATTGCAGGCTTTGCTGATTTCGCAGCAGCGCGCCTTTGCCGAATCCTGTGTCGGACGCGAAATCGACCTGCTTTTGGAGAAGCCGGGCCGCATGCCCGGGCAACTCGTCGGCCGGTCCCCCTGGCTGCAGCCCGTGAATGTTGATGCAAAAGCATCGCAAATCGGTGACATTATCAAGGTGCGAATCATCAAGGCGGGACCGAACAGTCTGTTTGCCGAGATGATCGGGTAAGGACCAAACACAGGAGCCTGAACCGCTTGAACGGACACGAACTGATCTCTTCATCATCGCGCCAGTCGAAAACAACTGCGACAGACGCCAATCACTTCGTGCTCACATTCGAGAACAACCGGTTCGCCAGCGAACTCTTCGGGCAGTTCGATCAGAATCTGAAGCTCCTCGAGGAGCGCCTCCGGATCGAAGCGCACCCGCGCGGCAATTCCGTTGCGATCTCAGGTGATGTCGTTGCCACCAATCAGGCGCGCCGCGCACTCGATTTTCTCTATGGACGGTTGCAGAGTGGCGGATCGATCGATACGTCGGATGTGGAAGGCGCGATCCGCATGGCGGTCGCTGCCGACGACCAGCTGCAATTGCCGACCATGGAGAAAAAAGCCAAATTGACGATGGCGCAGATTTCAACGCGCAAGAAGACGATCGTCGCCCGCACGCCGACGCAGGATGCCTATATCCGCGCGCTGGAGCGTTCCGAGCTCGTCTTCGGCGTCGGTCCGGCCGGTACCGGCAAGACCTACCTCGCGGTTGCCCATGCGGCGCAGCTTCTTGAGCGTGGTGCCGTCGACCGCATCGTGCTTTCCCGTCCGGCCGTCGAAGCCGGCGAACGCCTCGGCTTTCTGCCGGGCGACATGAAGGAGAAGGTCGACCCCTATCTCAGGCCGCTCTACGATGCGCTCTATGACATGATGCCGGGCGACAAGGTGGAGCGTGCCATCACGGCAGGCGTCATCGAAATCGCACCCCTGGCCTTCATGCGCGGTCGCACGCTTGCCAATGCCGCCGTCATTCTCGACGAGGCCCAGAACACCACATCGATGCAGATGAAGATGTTCCTGACCCGTCTCGGCGAAAACGGCCGGATGATCGTGACCGGTGACCCGAGCCAGGTCGACCTGCCGCGCGGCGTCAAATCGGGTCTGGTCGAGGCCTTGCAGATCCTGCGCGGCGTCGAGGGTGTCTCGGTCGTCCGGTTCAAGGACGTCGACGTCGTGCGCCATCCGATGGTGGCACGCATCGTCCGGGCCTACGAGGCCCAGACCGCCGTGCACGATGAAAGCGAGCAGAGCGACCGCTGATCGGCGGTCGTTGCGATCATGACTGCATTGGATATCCAGATCAGCGTCGAGGAGGGCAATTGGCCCGACGAAGAGACGCTTCTCGCCTTTTCGTCGCCGGTGCTCGAGGCGGCCGCAGCCTTCCTGACTGCGGAAGAGGGCCAGCCGTTCCCGAAGATGCAGCCCGAGCTGTCGCTGGTTTTCACCGACGACGCTTCCATTCGCATGATCAATGCCGAATGGCGCAGCCAGGACAAGCCGACCAACGTGCTTTCCTTCCCGGCGTTTCCGCTGACGCCCGGCAAGATGCCGGGGCCGATGCTCGGCGACATCATCGTTGCGCGCGAAACCCTCGAGCGCGAAGCTGAGGGTCTGGAGAAGACGTTCGATGCGCATCTGACGCATCTTCTCGTGCATGGATTCCTGCATCTTTTCGGTTATGATCATATGGTAGATGATGAAGCCGAAAGAATGGAAAGCCTGGAGACTCGCATTTTGGCGCGTCTTGGCTTATCTGATCCTTACGGGGACCGATCCCCGGATTAACAGTTTGGACCAATGAGCGACTTTAAAACACAGCCCGTCGCAATGGCGACCGAGGAGGCCGATGCCTCCGGAGAGGCGGAGGCGGGCAGTAGTAGCACCGCCACTCGACAAGAGGGCACCAAATCCACATCGTCCTTCTGGAGCCGGGCCGCGCGCATTTTGCGTGGTGCCAATCCTTCGAGCCTCCGCGAGGACCTTGCCGACGCACTGCTGACGGACGCCGACAGCAACACGGCATTTTCGCCCGAAGAGCGGGCGATGCTCAACAACATCCTGCGCTTCCGCGAAGTCCGCGTCGAAGACGTGATGGTCCCGCGCGCCGATATCGAAGCCGTCGACCAGAGCATCACCATTGGCGAATTGATGGTGATCTTCGAGGAATCGGGGCGCTCGCGCATGCCGGTCTACAACGAAGGTCTGGATGATCCGCGCGGCATGATCCACATTCGCGACCTGCTCGCCTATGTGACCAAGCAGGCCCGCAACCGCCGTCGCAACGGCAAGGCTCAGACTACCGCCGCGTCGTCGTCTTCGGCTGAAAAGACACCAAGATCGCCGAAAGCGACCTTCGATCTGTCGCGTGTCGATCTCGGCAAGTCGCTGGAGGAGGTGGGCATAATCCGCCAGCTCCTGTTCGTGCCGCCGTCGATGCTTGCTTCGGACCTGATGCAGCGCATGCAGGCCGCTCGTATCCAGATGGCGCTCGTCATCGACGAATATGGCGGCACCGATGGTCTCGTTTCGCTGGAAGACATCGTCGAGATGGTCGTCGGCGACATCGAGGATGAGCATGACGACGACGAGGTCATGTTCGCCAAGACCTCGGAGGACGTCTTCGTCGCCGATGCCCGCGTCGAGCTGGAGGAGATCGCCGAAGCGATCGGTTCCGATTTCGACGTTCGCGAACAGCTTGAGGATGTCGATACGCTCGGTGGCCTGATCTTCGCGTCGCTGGGGCGGATTCCGGTGCGGGGCGAGGTGGTGCAGGCACTGCCAGGCTTTGAGTTCCAAATCCTCGACGCCGATCCTCGCCGCGTCAAGCGGGTGCGGATCATGCGCAAGCGTCCGCCGGCCCGTCGTCGCATCGTGCGATCCGAAGGCGAGTTGGCACAGGAACAGGCGCCCGCCAATCGCGGCAACGGTACCGAGCCGCAACAGGCCGCCGCCGGAGAGCAATAGGCTTTTCCCCACATTGTTTTCTCAGCGAAGCTCGGTCTCGACCTTCGCTGAGAACGGCCACCGATCCTCGATCGGTGGCGTCCCTTTTGCGCGTCAAATTCGACGCGTGGTGCTGCAAAGGGGACAAGCAGCCACTTTTTTGGAACACTGCCGGCAACTGATTCGGTTGTTCTTCCCGCGCAGCGTCGTGTTTCGCGGCCTGCGCCAACAGGAGGCTGCATGGAAAGACTGGCTGGCAGGATCATGCTTCTGTCGGGCGCCCCCCGGCTATTGCTCGCGTTTGCCGCGGGCCTCCTGGCTGTTCTGACACAGCCGCCGTTCGGCATCTTTGCGGCTGCCTTCCTCTCCTTTCCTGTTCTCGTTTGGCTGCTCGACGGCGCGACCGGCCATCCGGACGGCGGCGTAATCCGGCGGCTCTGGCCGGCAGTCTGCATCGGCTGGGCGTTCGGTTTCGGCTATTTCCTCGGCGGGCTCTGGTGGCTTGGTAACGCACTGTTGGTGGAGGCGGACAGCTTCGCCTGGGCATTGCCGCTGGCAGTCGTAGGGCTTCCGGCGTGCCTTGCCCTGTTCTACGCGCTCGCGGCCCTGATTGCCCGCATCCTCTGGTCGGATGGCGTGGGCCGGATCGCAGCACTGGCGCTGGGTTTTGGCTTGGCTGAATGGTTGCGCTCGTTCATCTTTACCGGCTTTCCCTGGAATGCGATCGGCTATGCGGCGATGCCGATGCCGTTGATGATGCAGTCGGCAAGTGTCCTGAACCTCGCAACCATCAACATGCTGGCGGTTTTCGTCTTTGCGGCGCCGGCCCTTATCGCGACCGGCAAGGGCAGCCGTATTGGTCTCAGCCTTGCTGTGGCGCTTTTCGCGGCCCATACCGGCTTCGGCTTTTATCGGCTTGCGCTGCCGGCGCCCGGCGGACCGGATCAGCCGCTTGCCGTTCGCCTCGTTCAGCCGGTGATCGATCAGGCAAAGAAACTCGATGATAGCGAGCGCGGCGCCATCTTCGAGGAGCATTTGGCTTTGACCACGGCACCAGCCGAAGGTGAAACCAAGAAGCCCGATATCGTCGTCTGGCCGGAAACCTCGATCCCGTTCATCCTCACCGACAGTCCCGATGCGCTTGCGCGCATTGCCGAAGTGCTCGATGACGGGCAGATCCTCATTGCCGGCGCGGTGCGAGCGGAAGATGCCGGCGCCGGCCTGCCGCCGCGCTATTACAACTCGATCTACGTCATCGACGAACGCGGGCAGATCATGAGTGCTGCCGACAAGGTGCACCTCGTTCCCTTTGGTGAATATCTGCCGTTCGAGGACATGCTCTCGTCCTGGGGCCTAAGCTCGGTCGCGGCCGCCCTGCCGGGTGGTTTCTCGGCCGCCAAGACCCGGTCGCTACTGACCTTGCCCGGCGGGCGCACGTTCTACCCGCTCATCTGTTATGAGGCGATTTTCCCCGACGAGATCGGCACTGATGCGCGCGGCGCCGACGCGCTGCTCAACATCACCAATGATGCCTGGTTCGGCGACACGCCGGGCCCCCGTCAGCACTTCCATCAGGCGCAGTTGCGTGCAGTGGAAACGGGATTACCCCTTATCCGTGCAGCCAATAATGGTATATCAGCGATTGTTGATGCACGTGGGGTTTTAGTGGTAGGATTGGCCTACAATTATAGGGGAGTGATCGACACAATTCTGCCGGGAAGGCTTCCTACGCCCACGAATGAGGTCATTCGTAGCCGCATTTTCGGGTTGTGCGCAATCTTCCTCCTGCTGGTTGCAGCCTTCTCGCGTGTTAGTTTTAATATTAGGAAGAATTGACCTAAAACCCCTAAAATTGCATAGTGGACCGGACCATCGGTTTCTGCTGTGGCGACTCGTTTGTCTTCACCGTTGCGGTTGCAGCGGTGTGCGGTGTCCCCACGCCAGTCCGTGGATGATCGAAACAGCGTGTTTAGGAACGCAGATATGATGGAAAATAAAAAGAAGCCGAACCCGATCGACATTCACGTCGGTAGCCGGATTCGCCTTCGCCGCACGATGCTTGGCATGAGCCAGGAAAAACTGGGCGAAAGCCTGGGGATCACCTTTCAGCAGATCCAGAAGTACGAAAAAGGCACGAACCGCGTTGGTGCCAGCCGGTTGCAGAACATTTCCAGCATCCTGAACGTCCCCGTTTCCTTCTTCTTCGAAGACGCTCCCGGTGAAAACACCAGCGCTTCCGGCTTGGCCGAAGCCTCCAGCTCGAACTACGTTGTCGACTTCCTCTCTTCCTCGGAAGGCCTTCAGCTCAATCGCGCGTTCGTCAAGATCAACGATCCCAAGGTGCGTCGCAAGCTTGTCGACCTCGTCAAGGCTCTGGCTGCGGAAGCAGAAAGCGAATAGTCCCGAAACCCATCGGGATTGGAAAACAAAGCGGCCATTTGTGCCGCTTTTTTCTTGTCCGCCGTTTCCCTCTGATATCGGAAGTGATTGGCTCCGATGTCGATATAAAGATATATTTATGTCGTTGTTCGCTTGTTTTTCGGTCGCAAAACCACTAACACGATGCCAGCGCTTATCTTCTTGAGGGGAATTCCCGCATGCGTGCAAACTACCTGTTCACGAGTGAATCCGTAGCCGAAGGCCACCCGGACAAAGTATGTGACCGTATCTCCGACGAGATCGTCGATCTGGTCTACCGCGAAGCTGCCAAGACCGGTGTCGATCCCTGGGGCGTACGCATTGCCTGCGAAACGCTGGCAACGACGAACCGCGTTGTGATCGCCGGCGAAGTCCGCCTGCCGCCGAGCCTTCTGAAGAAGGACAAGAACGGCAACGACGTCATCAACCCCTCGAAGTTCAAGTCTGCCGCACGTAAGGCGATCCGCGACATCGGCTACGAGCAGGACGGCTTCCACTGGAAAACGGCCAAGATCGACGTGCTCCTGCACTTCCAGTCCGCACACATTGCCCAGGGCGTCGACAGCGCGTCCGACAAGCAGGGTGAAGAGGGTGCTGGCGACCAGGGCATCATGTTCGGTTACGCCTGCCGCGAGACCTCGGAACTGATGCCGGCGCCGCTCTATTATTCGCACCGCATCCTGCATCTGCTCGCAGCCGCCCGCAAGAAGGGCGACGGCGAAGTCGCCAAGCTCGGCCCGGATGCCAAGAGCCAGGTCACCGTTCGCTACATCGACGGCAAGCCGGCGGAAGTCGTCTCGATCGTTCTGTCCACCCAGCATCTCGATGAGAGCTGGGATTCGACCAAGGTTCGTGCGGTCGTCGAACCCTATATCCGCGAAGCGCTTGACGATCTGAAGATCGCCAGCGATTGCACCTGGTACATCAACCCGACCGGAAAGTTCGTCATCGGCGGCCCGGATGGGGATGCCGGCCTGACGGGTCGCAAAATCATCGTCGATACCTATGGCGGCGCAGCTCCGCATGGCGGCGGCGCCTTCTCGGGCAAGGACACGACCAAGGTCGACCGTTCGGCTGCCTATGCAGCCCGCTACCTCGCCAAGAACGTCGTTGCTGCCGGCCTCTCCGATCGTTGCACGATCCAACTTTCCTACGCCATCGGCGTTGCCCAGCCGCTCTCGGTCTATGTCGACCTGCACGGCACTGGCAAGGTCTCCGAGGACCAGGTGGAAAGCGCGATCCGCAAGACGATGGACTTGTCGCCGACCGGCATTCGCCGTCATCTCGACCTCAACAAGCCGATCTACGCCAAGACCGCTGCCTATGGCCACTTTGGTCGCAAGGCCGGCCGTGACGGCTCGTTCTCCTGGGAGAAGCTTGATCTGGTCAAGCCGCTCAAGGAAGCCATCGGGGCTTGACGCTTCGACATTTGCCGGACACAGAACGTCCGGCCGCTAAAGATAAAGGCGGATGCCCCCGAAAGGGGTGTCCGCCTTGCTCGTTGAAGGAAGATTGTCATGACTGAACCGCGCCGCAGCCGCGCCACGGAAGCCTTCTTCGGACGCCGCAAGGGCAAGCCCTTGCGCGAGCGCCAGGCGGCACATCTCGAAACCATTCTACCGAAGCTGAAGCTCGATCTCGGCACTGCCGCGCCGCAGGACATGAAGTCGCTCTTTCCCGAGCCGGTCGATCGCGTCCGTATGGAAATTGGTTTTGGCGGCGGCGAGCATCTGATCCACCGCGCGGCCGAGACCCCCTCGACCGGTTTCATCGGCGTCGAACCCTTCGTCAATTCGATGGCGAAGCTGATCGGGCAGATCGAGGAGAAGGGTGTCTCCAACATTCGTCTCTACAATGACGACGCCACGCAGGTGCTCGATTGGATGCCGGACGCCTGCGTCGACCAGGTTGACCTGCTCTATCCTGACCCCTGGCCGAAGCGCAAGCATTGGAAGCGTCGTTTCGTCTCCAGCGTCAATCTCGACCGCTTCGCACGGGTGCTGAAGCCCGGCGGCCTCTTCTGCTTCGCATCCGATATCGACACCTACGTCAACTGGACGCTGCTGCATTGCCGCGACCATGCCGCCTTCGAATGGACGGCCGAACAGGCATCGGATTGGTTGACGCCGTTTGAGGGCTGGCCGAGCACGCGCTACGAGGCCAAGGCGCGCAGGGAAGGGCGGAGTTCCGCCTATCTTACCTTCCGTCGCGTTTAAGCGGCGGTCTACGCACAGCATATTAAGGACACTCGAAGCGTTGCAGCAGCTTCTGTTGCGCGCCAGATTTGACGCGCAGCGCCTTGACGTTCCAGCGGCGAGCTTCGCCGCAGCTGACGATCAATGCAGGCTGACGGTCTTCAGATCGTCTTCTGCAGCCTTGTAGAAGGTGCTGGAGCGGTTGTCGGTCAAAAGGATCGGCGTGCCGTCCGCACCGAACAGGGCCCACAGATCGATGCCCGGTCCCATTTCAGGCGCTTCCGGGAAGCAGCGGGAAACCTCTTCCGAACGCATCTTTCTGATATAGCCGACTTCGCCCTCTCCCAGATGTGCGAGGTCGTTTTTTGACAATGACGAGGTGATGGCTTTCAGTCCCATGGTGGTACTCCGTGGTCGCCGGCCAGGGGAAAATCCCGCCGGTTATCCTACTCTGGGACTGAAATGTTAATTTTCTTTACCATACGCACCGGTTCCGGACGAACGAGATCGACCGAGAGCAGGCCGTTGCGCAATTCCGCGCCAAGCACCTTCATGCCGTCGGCAAGCACGAATGTGCGTTGGAACTGCCGGGCGGCAATGCCGCGGTGCAGGTAATCGCGATCGCCGGTGTCGATCTGACGGCCGCGAATGACGAGCTGGTTTTCCTCGGTCGTGACGTCGAGATCTTCTTCGGAAAAGCCGGCGACGGCGAGCGTGATGCGCAATCGCTCTGGCGCATCGACCGAATCGTCGCCGCGGATGCGCTCGATATTGTAGGGCGGGTAGCCGTCATTTCCCTTGGCGATACGCTCAAGGGTCTTTTCCATTGTGTCGAAACCCAGCAGGAGTGGGCTCGTGAAAGGCGTAATTCTGCTCATTCCCAAGTCCTTGTAAGATCAAGCGACCATTCTGCGGACCTGCCAAGCAGCATCCCCTTCCAATATGGTAGCTGTGCGCAATGAGCGCAAGCCGCTTGCCTCCGGCGTGCACGCAAATCATAGTCCGCAGCGCGAGAATCCGAAGGAGGAACACAAGCGTGCCTGTGCCGAGAAAAATAATCATAGACACTGATCCCGGGCAGGACGATGCCGCCGCCATCATGCTCGCTTTCGGCAGTCCGGAAGAAATCGATATCCTGGGGATCACGACGGTCGCCGGCAACGTTCCTCTGGCCATGACCGCGCGCAATGCCCGCATCATCTGCGAACTGTGCGACAGGACCAAAGTCAAGGTCTTCGCCGGCGCCGACCGGCCGATCGCCCGTCCGCTCGTCACTGCCGAGCATGTGCACGGCAAGACCGGTCTCGACGGACCTGTTCTCGACGAGCCGAAGATGGCGCTTCAGGCCCAGCATGGCGTCGACTTCATCATCGACACGTTGCGCGCTGAAGCACCTGGCACGGTCACGCTCTGCACGCTCGGTCCGCTGACCAACGTCGCGCTTGCCCTTCAGAAGGCGCCGGACATTGCACCGCGGGTGCGCGAACTGGTGATGATGGGCGGCGGCTTCTTTGAGGGTGGCAACATCACGCCGGCGGCCGAATTCAACATCTATGTCGATCCGGAAGCGGCCGACATCGTCTTCCGTTCGGGTATTCCGATCGTGATGATGCCGCTCGACGTCACCCACCGGGTGCTGACGCACAAGGCGCGCGTGGCGAAGATCCGTGAGATCGGCAGCGCACCGGCGATCGCCATGGCGGAAATGCTGGAATTCTTCGAGCGGTTCGACATCGAAAAGTACGGCACCGACGGCGGCCCGCTGCATGATCCGACCGTCATCGCCTACCTCCTGCGGCCGGAGCTTTTCACCGGTCGTGACTGCAATGTCGAGATCGAAGTTCAGTCGCCGCTGACATCAGGCATGACCGTGGTCGACTGGTGGCAGGTCACGGGCCGCACGCACAATGCCAAGGTCATGCGTCATATCGACGATCAGGGTTTCTTCGACCTGTTGACAGAGCGGCTGGCGCGCATCTGATCGCCGCGAGCCAAAACCACAAAAGAAAACGCCGCCCCGAGAGGCGCCGTTTTTTTGCTTTATCGATTACTGGATCAGAACTCTTCCCAATTGTCCTGTGCCAACGCGTTGGCGCCGGACGTCTGTGTCAGGACGCGTTGGGTCGATGGCGTATAGCCGGCGCGCGCGGCACTCGGTGCCGGACGGGTGTCGCGGGCATAGGGAGGAGCCGGTGCGGGTGCCGGGCGTTCGGCCGAGCGCATGCGCTCGGCCGTACCGCGCAACATCTCCGTCGAGTTCGGCTGGGCTGCCGTCGTTCCCGAGCGCTGAGCGACGCGGAAGCGGGCGACCAGCGTGCTCAGCGAGCGTGCTTCCTCGTTGAGCGCCATGCCGGCGGCAGTGGTTTCTTCGACCATCGCGGCGTTCTGCTGGGTCACCTGGTCCATCTGGTTGACGGCCGAGTTGATCTCCTTGAGGCCGACGGCCTGTTCGGAAGCCGAACTCGAGATCTGGCGGATGAGGCCGTTGATCTGCACCACCTGTTCGGCGATCTTTTCGAGCGCGCCGCCGGCGCGACCGACGAGGTCGACGCCTTCGCGCACCTGGCCCGCCGAGGTGTTGATCAGCGTCTTGATCTCCTTGGCAGCGTTTGCCGAGCGTTGGGCAAGCTCGCGGACTTCCTGGGCGACGACGGCGAAGCCCTTGCCGGCGTCACCGGCGCGCGCGGCTTCGACGCCGGCGTTGAGCGCCAGCAGGTTGGTCTGGAAGGCGATCTCGTCGATGACGCCGATGATGCGGCTGACCTCGTGCGACGACTGCTCGATGCCCTTCATCGCGGCAATCGCCTTCTGCACCACTTCGCCGGACTGTCCGGCATCGCTGCTGGCCACGTCCACCGACTTGGCGGCGACCTTGGCGTTCTCGGCGCTGGCGTTGACCTGCGAGGTCAGCTCGTCGAGAGCTGCCGCCGTCTCTTCCAGGCTTGCCGCCTGCTGTTCGGTGCGGTGCGACAGATCGTTGGCGGCGCTGCTGATCTCGCTGGTGCCGTTGCCGATGTTGACGATGGAGTGGTTGACGGTGCGGATCGTCTCTTCGAGGCTGTCCATTGTCGCGTTGAAGTCGCGCTTCAGCTGGGCATATTCACCGGGGAATTCGTCGGTGATGCGGAAGGCGAGATCGCCGGAGGAGAGGTGCGAAAGACCCTTGCCGAGGCGGGCGACGATGTCGCGCTGGAGGGCGCTGGATTCGGCCCGCTCGGTCTCGGAACGGCTACGCTCGTGTTCCGCCTGCTCGCGCTCGTGGCGGGCTTCGCCTTCGAGCCGCTTGGTGTCGGCCAGCTGGTGGCGGAAGCCTTCGAGCGCCTTTGCCACCTGGCCCGTCTCGTCGGAGCGGTCCTGGCCGGTGATCGAATTGCCGTAGTCGCCGTTGCTGAGGTTGCGGACGTCCCTGACGAGGCCTGCAAGCGGCTGCTGGACAAAACCACGGACTGCGAAGTAAAGGCCGAGCAGCACCGCGCCGAGAACGACCAGGCCCCCGATGATCATCATGTAGGTCTGGTCGCGGACCGGCGCGTTGATCGCCGTGCGCGGCACGTCGACGAGCACGATCCAGCTGGTGTTCACACCCGAAACGGCGAAGGGGTAGACAACGCGGTCGAAGGGCTCGTTGCCGTCGTAGGACAGGTTCTTGACGACGCCCGAAGTTCCCGAAGCCAGTGCCTTCTTGACGACCTCGTTGCCTTCGCCGTCATAATCCTTGAGCAAAAGCTCCGGGATCGGCGCGACCAGCCACTTGCCGGTCTGGGACAGCAGGTAGACGCGGCCGGTTTCGAACGGCTTCAGCTTGGAGAGGCCGTCCGCCAGCGAAGCGAGCGAGATGTCGACGCCAGAAACGCCGATCAGCTTGCCGTTGGACGTGACCGGATAGGCGATCGAGCTCATCGCAGTCGGGACATCGGTGTCCTGCGCGGTATAGGGCGGGGTGATTGCGCCCTTGCCGCTCTTTGCCGCAAGGCTGTACCATTCCGCCGCGTAGTCCGCGCGGAAGGTCGAGAACTGGATCTCGTTTTCGCGGTTTTTCGACCAGTAGGGCGCAAAGATGCCTTCCTCGTTGGCACCCAGCTCCTTGTTGTTGGCCACGTCCTCCTTGCGGCCGTCAAAGGCCTTGGGCTCTTCGGCAAACCAGCTGCCGAAGGCGAATGGGTTCTGTTCGAGATTGGCCCTGAGGATGTTGATTACACCGGCGCGTTCCATCGATTTTTCCGCGTGGCTGCGGCCAAGGATGCCGGCCATCGAGCGCGAAGCGCTTGCCAGTTCGCCGATGCCGCCGGCGATATCAGAAGCGATGGCTTTCGCTTCGCCGGTTGCCTGGTCGAGCACCAGCGTTTCGACGCGCTCCTGTGTCTGGGAGATGAGAACGAAGTTCGAGGCGAGCAACACGAGCGCGATCGTGCCGCCTGTCACCGCGATCAGCTTGGTCGCCAGCGATTTGGCTTGGAACTTGAACATGAAATCCTCACGTGCTGGGAGGTCCGCAGGAGACAACCTGCGGCGAACGCATTTCACAATGTGGGTGAAACTCCATCATGGAGCGCCAGATGCCGACCGGCATTAAGGAGGCTGCCCATTCCTTGGGGAACCGGCTTTCTCATGGTCTTGAATAGCCGAGCAAATCTTAAGATTGGGCCAACGCAACGGCCAATTCATGCGCCGCTCATGGAGAATTTCCGCGCAAAGTTTTACCTCCGCGACAAAGACTGTCCGGATTGCGCAAAGGCTGTCGAAGAGTGATTTTCAGGGTCGTTGCCCGCTGAAAGGGCGCTTTCGGCACAGCAGGAACGGAAAGCCTCGCCGTTCAAACCAGGTCGCGCGACGGGCGTCAAAGTCTGCCCGGAAAAGTGTGCAGCTATTTGCGATAACGACATCGGCAAAAGCGAGAGCTTTGAAGTGCGGCAATCGAACGATCGCAACGCACTTCAAGATCGGATCAGGCCCTTAGATGCGCGGCTCGACTTCCGAGGCAAGCGGGATCGAGGGCTGGGCGCCGCGCTTCAGGCAGGCGAGTGAACCCGCCACCGCGGCGCGTCGGAGCGCGTCGGGAAATGCGAGCTTCTCGTCGAGGCTTGCAGCCAGGTAACCGCAGAACGTATCGCCGGCACCGACGGTATCGACCGGGTCGATCTTTAGGCCGCGGGCGCGATGGACCTCGCCTTCGTGCACGGCGATGACGCCTTCCGCGCCCAGCGTGACGATGACTGTGTGGCCGGTTTCGGCGTGCAGCTTTCTCATTGCCTCTTCGCGTTCGTGACCTTCGATCCCGGTCTTGCCGGCCAAAAGTTCGAACTCCGTCTCGTTGGCGATGACGATATCGGCCAGCCGGCCGAGGCGGGCCGCTTCCGGGGTCAGGGGCGCGATATTGATGACGGAGCGAATGCCCTTGCGCCGGGCTTCCGAGAGCGCCTTTTCCACCGACGCTGCCGGTATCTCCAGCTGCAGCATCAGGGTGTCGCCGGCGTTCAGGCCACCAACGGCGGCAACTGCATCGGCTTCGTTGACCGTTGCGTTGGCGCTGGCAACGACGACAATGACATTCTCGCCTTCACCGCCGACGAGGATATGGGCCGTGCCCGTCGGCTCCTCGACGGTTTTGGTCAAGGACAGGTCGGCGCCGGCCTCCCGCAGCAATTCGAGCGCGCCGTCGGCAAAGCTGTCCGAGCCGACGGCGCCGGCCATGTGAACGATGGCGCCGGCACGCCGTGCGGCCAGCGCCTGATTGGCGCCCTTGCCACCGGCGGCAGTCGAAAAGCCCGAGCCGGCAACGGTTTCGCCCGGCTTCGGCAGACGCGCGGTCGTGGCGATCAGGTCCATATTGATGGACCCAAAAACAGTGATCATGTGAAGATGTCCCGTCGAATTGCTGATTTTGGCCGGAGAGTGCCCGAGACCGTCAGTCCTCGTCAACCACCCTGAGGCGCAATTGCCCGACGCGATTGTCGACGGCATGGCGCGGTTCTTCCGGTCGTGCCGCACCTTCCGCCTCAAGTTCCAGCGCTTCGATCTTGGCGCCGCGGCGGGAAAGCTTGCCCGAGGAGATGAGGATCTCTTCGACATCCTTCTGGCTCATGGCGAAGTGACCCTGCAGCTTGCGGACCCGTTCGTCGAGGCGCGTCAAGTCCTCCATCAGCCGCCCCACTTCCCCCTGGATGAGATGCGCCTGCTCGCGCATGCGGGCGTCACGGAGGATCGACTGGATCACCTGGATCGACAGGAGCAGCAGCGACGGCGAGACGATGACGATCCGCTGGCGATGCGCCTTCTGGACGATCGCTTCGAAATGCTCGTGGATTTCAGCGAAGATCGATTCCGAGGGAACGAAGAGGAAAGCCGTCTCCTGCGTCTCGCCGGGGATCAGGTACTTGCTGGCGATATCGCGGACATGCACCTCCATGTCGCGGCGGAACAGTTGCACCATCTGTTGCCGGCGCTCAGGCGTTGCAGCGTCCCGCATGCCGTTCCAGGCCTCCAGCGGAAACTTCGCGTCAATCACCAGCGGCGGTTGGTCGTTCGGCATGCGGATGGTGCAGTCCGGCCGGGCGCCGTTGGAAAGCGTCGTCTGGAAGGCAAAGGCGCCCATCGGCAGGCCGTCGGCGACGATCGTTTCCATACGCGACTGGCCGAAGGCGCCGCGTGTCTGCTTGTTCGAAAGGATGGCCTGCAGCCCGGCCATGTCCTTGGCCAGCGACTGGATGTTGTTCTGGGCGGTGTCGATCACTGCCAGGCGCTCCTGCAATCGCCGCAGGTTTTCGTGCGTCGCCTTGGTCTGCTCGCTGATCGAGGCGCCGATCCGGTGCGTCATGCCATCGATCCGCTGGCTCAGCGTCTGGTTCAGTTCCGCCTGGCGGCTGCCGAACACGTCGGCCATTGCCGCGATGCGGCCCTGCATTTCCGTCTGCGCTGCCAGCAGCATGGCCATCTGCTCGTGACGCTCGTCGTCGCCCGCCCGCCGCCGCCGCGAAACGGTCATCAGCACGAAGCCAATCGCCAGCACGGCCAGAACCATGCAGAGATGGGCGACAGTGACCGGCACGGTGCCGATGAGAAAAACAGGCTGGTCAAACGAAATTGGCGCAGGTTCCATGCGGCAAGCCTAACAGATTCTTTTTTGAAGACCAGATCAAAACGAGAACATTTACCCGGCGCGGTTAACGGGAGACGACATTGCCGCGATGCCCGTAGCGTGCGCGCCAATTTTCTTGCACCCGGATGGAAAGATCGGTTATGGGAGCGATATGACGATCAAGCCGCTTATCATCCTTCCCGATCCTGTTCTGCGTCAGGTCTCGACCCCGATCGAAACCATCGATGCCGACATCCGTCGCCTGGCCGACGATATGCTCGAGACGATGTATGACGCCCCGGGTATCGGGCTCGCCGCCATCCAGATCGGCGTGGCGAAACGCATGCTGGTTCTCGACGTCTCCAAGGAAGGCGACGAGAAGACCCCGCACGTTTTCATCAATCCCGAAATCGTCGCTTCGTCCGACGCGTTCTCGGTCTATGAAGAAGGCTGCCTCTCCATTCCGGATTATTATGCCGAGGTGGAGCGTCCGGCGGAGGTCACCGTCAAGCACCTCGACCGTGACGGCAAGGAACAGATCGTCAAGGCCGACGGCCTGCTGGCGACCTGCCTGCAGCATGAGATCGATCACTTGAACGGCGTGCTGTTCATTGACCACATCTCCAAGCTCAAGCGGGACATGGTGATCCGCAGGTTCACCAAGGCTGCAAAGACCCGCGGCGCCAAGGCGATCTGATCCCGAGGAAAGCGCCCGCAGGGCGCTTTGTCGTTGAGGGGCTTGATTTGAGGCGCGTAAACCCGTTTGAAGGGGCCTGATTTCAAACGGTCGGAGTATCCGCCTTGTCGCTTCGCATCATCTTCATGGGAACGCCGGAATTTTCCGTACCGACGCTTGCCGCACTCGCAGGGGCAGGTCACGAGATCGTTGCCGTCTATACCCAGCCGCCGCGGCCCGGCGGACGGCGCGGGCTCGACCTGCAGAAGTCGCCGGTGCACCAGGCGGCCGAGCTGCTCGGCGTTCCCGTGCTCACGCCCGTCAACTTCAAGGACGAAGCCGATCGCCAGACCTTCCGTGATTTCAATGCTGACGTTGCCGTTGTCGTCGCCTATGGCCTGCTGTTGCCGGAAGCGATCCTGACCGGAACGCGGCTCGGCTGCTATAATGGCCATGCCTCGCTCTTGCCGCGCTGGCGTGGTGCGGCTCCCATCCAGCGTGCCATCATGGCCGGCGACCATGAGACCGGCATGATGGTGATGAAGATGGACAAGGGGTTGGACACAGGCCCGGTCGCGCTCACCAAGGCGGTGCAGATCGGCGAGACGATGACGGCGGGCGAGCTGCATGACCGGCTGATGCAGGTCGGCGCTAACCTGATGAAGGAAGCGATCGGCAAGCTTGAGGCCGATGACCTGCCACTGACCGAGCAGGCGGGCGAGGGCGTCGTCTACGCCGCCAAGATCAGCAAGGCCGAGACTCGCATCGATTTTGCGAGGACCGCGCGCGAAGTGCACGACCATATTCGCGGCCTGTCGCCTTTTCCCGGCGCCTGGTTTGAGCTCGAGATCGCCGGCAAGCCGGAGCGCATCAAGGTTTTGAACTCCGAGCGCGTGACGGCGGCAGGAACCGCCGGAACGGTGCTCGACGACACTCTCACCATTGCCTGCAGCGACGGTGCCGTGCGGCCGACGCGGCTGCAGCGGGCAGGCGGCAAGGCTCTCAGTGTTGCCGATTTCCTGCGCGGTACGCCCATCGCCGCCGGCACGAGGGTCGGCTGATGCCGCGCTTTCGACTGATCGTCGAATATGACGGCTCCAACTATGTCGGCTGGCAGCGCCAGGACAACGGCGCTTCCGTCCAGGGCGCGATCGAAAAAGCGATCCTGTCCTTGACCGGCGAAACCGTCTCGATCCGCGGTGCCGGGCGGACCGATTCCGGCGTTCATGCCGTCGGGCAGGTGGCGCATGCGGACCTGACGCGCGAGTGGAAACCTCACACGCTGCGCAATGCGCTGAACGCGCATCTGGGCATGGCCGGCGAGGGCGTCTCGATCCTCGACGCCCAGGAAGTCACAGACGCCTTCGACGCACGGTTTTCGGCGCTGCGCCGGCATTATCTCTACCGCATCATCTGCCGTCCGTCGCGGCTGGCGCTGGAGGCGAAGCGTGCCTGGTGGGTGACGAAGCCGCTCGATCACGAGGCGATGCATGAAGGCGCGCAACGGCTCGTCGGCCACCACGACTTCACCACCTTCCGCTCCGTCCATTGCCAGGCGACAAGCCCGATGCGCACGCTCGACCGGCTGGATGTCTCTCGCACCGGCAATCTGATCGAAATTCGCGCCACGGCGCAGAGCTTCCTGCACAATCAGATCCGTTCCTTCGCCGGCTCGCTGAAGCTGGTTGGCGAAGGCAAATGGACGCCGGACGAGCTGCAGGCGGCACTCGAAGCGCGCGACCGCAAGGCCTGCGGTCCGGTGGCGCCGCCCGACGGGCTTTATTTCATGCAGGTCGATTACTGAGGAAGGTAACGTCGCGCGCAGATGGCGCGTGACGTCTGTCAGGTCGGGATAAGGCCGAAGAACTGCTGCAGCAATTCGCCCATCATCATCGACGGCAGCAGGAAAAGCGCCGTCAGCGCCGTGGCCAGCAAGGTCTGGTTTCCGGTAATGATGCGCAGCAGCCGGAAGAGTATGCCGATGCTGACGAAGAGCAGCACCAGCCAGATCAGGCTCGTCAGCCCTTCGCTGCCGGGAATGACGAGGCGGATCGCCGCCGGCACCGCCATCGCATAGGACAGCGGCACGGAAAGCCAGTTGGTGGTGACGACGATCGGCACCACGGCGGCGGCAAAGCCGAGTGGGCGCGCCAGGACGAAGACCAGCACCAGCGGCAGCAGCCAGCTGGCGAGATCGACAACCAGAAGCTTGAAGACGAAGCCGAAGCCGACAGTGGTTCCTGTTGGCATTGCAGAGAGATAATAAAGCCGCCAGGATGCCCAGGTGACGGCAATGGCCGGCAGGCACCAGAGCATCGCTGTAAACGAACGCCACAATCCGCTCTCGCTGAAATCGAGCCAGCGGAAGCCTTCGCCATTGCCCTGGATCAGCAGCCAGAGGCCCTTGATATAGGAAAGAACCTCCTCAAGCAGCGGCATGGCCGAACCAGCTGAAGATGAAGGTTTCGTAGATTTCCGTCAGCGTTTCGAGATCGGCGACGGCGACACGCTCGTCCACCATATGCATGGTCTGGCCGACAAGCCCGAATTCGACGACGGGGCAATAGTCCTTGATGAACCGCGCATCCGAGGTGCCGCCGGTGGTCGAAAGTTTCGGCTGCTGGCCGGTGACCGCTTCGATAGCGCCTGACAGCGAATCGATCAGCGCATTGTTGCGCGTCAGGAAAACGTGGCTCGGCCGTTCGTTCCAGGTGATCTCGTAACGGACCGGGTCGCGGCCTGCCCGCAGAGCGCCGTCCGTTGCCGCGCGGTCGAGGCGGGCGATGATCTCCGCCATCAGGCTCTCGGCGGTCCAGGTGTCGTTGAAGCGGATATTGAAGGCAGCAGCCGCCTTCGCAGGGATGACGTTGACGGCGCCATTGCCGACGTCGATGGTCGTCACTTCCAGGTTCGACGGCTGGAAGTTTTCCGTGCCGTTGTCGAAGGGCGGGTCCATCAGTGCCTGGGTCAGTTGCAGGATGCCGCGCACCGGATTGTCCGCCAGGTGCGGATAGGCCGCGTGGCCCTGGACGCCGTTGACGGTGATCCGGCCGGAAAGCGAGCCACGGCGGCCGATCTTGATCATGTCGCCGAGACGGTCTGGATTGGTCGGTTCGCCGACAAGGCAGGCGTCCCAACGCTCGCCCTTGGCGGCAGCCCAGCCGAGAAGTTTCGTCGTGCCGTTGATCGCAGGGCCTTCCTCGTCGCCGGTGATGAGGAACGAAACCGAGCCCTTGGGGACCCCATGCTTTTCGATGTGGCGGGCGACGGCTGCGACGAAGCAGGCAATGCCGCCCTTCATGTCGACCGCGCCGCGGCCATACATTTCGCCGCCGGCGATATCGGCGGAAAACGGACCGTGGGTCCACGCGCCGTCGTCGCCGACCGGCACCACGTCGGTATGGCCGGCAAACATCAGATGCGGGCCGTCGCTGCCGAGCCGGGCATAGAGGTTCTCGATATCGGGCGTACCCGCGTCTTTGGCCGTGACCCGGTCGACGGCAAAGCCGAGCGGCTTGAGCATGGCTTCAAGCGCTGAGTGCGCGCCGCCTTCGGCAGGGGTAACGGAGGGGCAACGGATGAGGGTGGCGAGATTGGCGATCGGATCGGTCGAGGTCATGTAGCGATATGCCGTCTGCGTGGCGCTGGGGCCAATGGGATTGAGGGTGCTGGTTTATCCGATCGTTGCGCGGCTGTCACGCAGGATGGGTGTGCAGCCGACGGCTGAGGCTATCCGTCTGTCTTCAACGTAAGCGGGCCGGATCAGATCCGGCCCGCTCAAAGCGCATATGCGGCAAGATTACCTCATTCTCCGGGCGCGAGATGAGGTGCTTCGATATGCGCTCCGGCGTGCTTCAGAGGCCGCTCGCCCGAGAGCTTGCGGATCAGCACGTAGAACACCGGCGTCATGAAGATGCCGAAGGCGGTGACGCCGATCATGCCGGAAAAGACCGCGACCCCCATGGCCGAGCGCATTTCGGCGCCGGCGCCGGTGGAGATCACCAGGGGCACGACACCCATGATGAAGGCCATCGAGGTCATCAGGATCGGCCGCAGGCGCAGCCGGCTCGCTTCGATCGCCGCCTGGACGGCGGTGCTGCCTGATAGTTCCAGTTCGCGGGCGAACTCGACGATCAGGATCGCGTTCTTGGCGGAAAGCCCGACAAGCACGATCAGGCCGATCTGCGTGAAGACGTTGTTGTCGCCTCCGGTCAGCCAGACGCCGGCAAGGGCGGCCATGATGCCCATCGGCACGATCAGGATAATCGCGATCGGCAGGGTCAGGCTTTCATACTGGGCGGCCAGCACGAGATAGACCAAGAGCAGCGCCAGCGGGAAGACGAGCATGCCCGAATTGCCGGCAAGAATCTGCTGATAGGTCAAATCCGTCCACTCGAATGCGATACCGGGCGGCAGCGTTTCCGCGGCGATCTTCTCGATCGCGGCCTGAGCCTGGCCCGAGGAGAAGCCCGGCGCCGGGCCGCCGTTGATGTCGGCCGACAGGAAGCCGTTGTAGCGGATCGCCCGCTCGGCGCCGACCGTCTGCTCGACCTTCAACAGTGCCGACAGCGGGATCATCTCGCCCGATTGCGAACGCACCTTCAGCTTGCCGATGTCGTCGGCGTGGCTGCGGTAGTTTGCATCGGCCTGGACGCGCACGCTGTAGGTGCGGCCGAAGGCGTTGAAGTCGTTGACGTAGAGCGAGCCCAGATAGATCTGCAGCGTCTCGAACACATCGGTCACTTCGACGCCGAGCTGGCGCGCCTTGACGCGGTCGAGGTCGGCGTAGAGCTGCGGCACGTTGATCTGGAAGCTCGAGTAGATGCCAGCCAGCTCCGGCGTCTGGTAGGCCTTGGCAATGAAGGCCTTGGTCGCCTCGTCGAGTGCCTGGTAGCCGAGGCCGTTCTTGTCCTCGATCTGCAGCTTGAAGCCGCCGGTGGTGCCCAGCCCCTGGACGGGCGGCGGCGGGAACATGGCGATGAAGGCATCCTGGATCGCGCCGAATTCCTGGTTCAGCTGCATGGCGATCGCCCCGCCCGAAAGCTCGGGCGTCGTGCGCTCCTCGAACGGCTTCAGCGCCACGAAGACGATGCCGGAGTTCGACGAGTTGGTGAAGCCGTTGATCGACAGGCCGGGGAAGGCGATGGCATTTTCGACGCCGGGATGCTTGAGCGCGATATCACTCATGCGGCGGATGACGTCTTCCGAGCGGTCGAGCGTCGCTGCGTCAGGCAACTGTGCAAAGCCGATCAGATACTGCTTGTCCTGGGCGGGCACGAAGCCGCCGGGAACGGCGCGGAACAGCACGAAGGTGACGCCGAGCAGCAGGACATAGACGCCCATGATCAGCGACTTGCGCGACAGGATCCTGCCGACGCCGCGGCCATAGGCTTCCGAGCTGCGACCGAAGAAGCGGTTGAAGCCGCGGAAGAACCAGCCGAACACCTTGTCCATGGCACGGGTCAGCCAATCCTTCGGCGCATGGTGATTGCGCAGGAGGAGGGCGGCGAGCGCCGGGGAAAGCGTCAGCGAGTTGATGGCGGAGATCACCGTCGAGATGGCGATCGTCAGTGCGAACTGGCGGTAGAACTGCCCGGTCAGGCCGGTGATGAACGCAAGCGGCACGAACACGGCGACGAGCACCAGCGCAATGGCGATGATCGGTCCGGAAACCTCCTGCATCGCACGGTAGGTCGCCTGTACCGGCGACAGACCCTGCTCTATGTTACGTTCGACGTTTTCGACCACGACGATGGCGTCGTCGACGACGATGCCGATCGCCAGCACCAGGCCGAACAGGCTGAGCGCGTTGATCGAGAAGCCGAAGACGTACATCACCGCGAAGGTGCCGACGATCGAGACGGGCACCGCCACGAGCGGGATGATCGAGGCGCGCCAGGTCTGCAGGAAGACGATGACGACGATGACGACCAGCGCGATCGCTTCAAGCAGGGTGTGGATGACCGACTCGATCGAGGCACGCACGAACTGGGTGGTGTCGTAGACGATCTCGTAGTCGACGCCGTCGGGCATGGTCAGCTTCAGCTCGGCCATGGCCTTGTGAACGTTTTCCGAGATCTGGATCGCGTTTGAGCCCGGCGCCTGGAAGACGCCCATGCCGACGGCGGCCTTGTTGTCGAGCAGCGAGCGCAGCGAATAGTCGGCAGCGCCCATTTCGACGCGTGCGACGTCGCCAAGCCGCGTGACCTCGCCGCCGGCGCCCGACTTGACGACGATGTCGGCAAAGTCCTCAGGCGTCTGCAGGCGGCCTTGCGCGTTGACGGAAAGCTGCAGGTCGAGGCCGGGAACCGACGGCGAGGCGCCGATGACGCCGGCGGCGGCCTGAACGTTCTGCGCGCGGATGGCGTTGGCCACGTCGCTTGCCGCAAGACCGCGTTCGGCAGCCTTCTGCGGGTCGATCCAGATGCGCATCGAATAGTCGCCGCCGCCGAAGATCTGTACCTGGCCGACGCCGTCGATGCGGGCGAGCCGATCCTTGACGTTGAGCACGCCGTAATTGCGCAGATAGTTGATGTCGTACTGGCCGTTGGGCGACAACAGGTGCACGACGAGCGTCAGGTCCGGCGAGCTCTTGACGGTCGTGACGCCGAGACGGCGCACTTCCTCGGGCAGGCGCGGCTCGGCCTGCGCGACGCGGTTCTGTATCAGCTGCTGGGCCTGGTCCGGGTCGGTGCCGAGTTCGAAGGTGACGGTCAGCGTCATCAGACCGTCCGCCGTCGCCTGGCTCTGCATGTAGAGCATGCCCTCGACGCCGTTGATCTGTTCTTCGAGCGGCGTTGCCACCGTCTCGGCGATAACAGCCGGGTTGGCGCCGGGATACTGCGCCCGCACGACGATCTGCGGCGGCACGACTTCGGGATATTCGGAGATCGGCAGGCCGGTCATGCCGAGCAGGCCGCCCACGAAGATCAGGACCGAAAGAACGCCCGCGAAGACCGGGCGGTCGACGAAGAAGCGTGAGAAGTTCATTGACGTATCCCCCTTGGGACGAGTTCAGGCAAATCTCCGGCTGTCGCGGCAAGAACACTCGCCACGCGCCGGGATCTGCTAAGTGATGTCTGGGCGGCCAATCCCGCCTCGGCGACAGCCGAAGCGGGTGCCGTCATGTCCTACTTGGTTGCGATCGACGCCGTCGTTTCTTCGACCTGCTGCGGTGCCACGAGCACACCCGGGCGTACCCGCTGCAGGCCGTTGACGACGATGTTCTCGCCGGTCTTCAGGCCGCTTTCGACGATGCGCAGCCCGTCGGAACTCGGGCCAAGCTTCACCTGGCGGTACTCGACCTTGTTGTCGGAGCCGACGACGAACACGAATTTCTTGTCCTGGTCGGAGCCGATGGCGCGATCGCTGATCACGAGCTTTTCTTCGGGCTCCGGTTCGCCGATGCGGATGCGCACGAACTGGCCGGGGATCAGCCGCCCGTCGGCATTTTCAAGCGCGGCGCGGACGCGGATCGTGCCGGTCGCCGCATCCACCTCGTTGTTGATGAGCTGGATATGGCCGGAGATCGGCGTGCCTTCGTCGGCAGCGGTGCCGATCTGCACCGGGATGCGCTCGATGGCGTTGCCGCCGGCCGAGGCCTGGAGCCGGGCGAGTGCAGTGGTGACCACTTCTTCGCTGGCGCTGAAGCTTGCGTAGATCGGGTCGACCGAGACCAGCGTCGTCAGCACCGGCGAAGCGGAGCCGGCGGCGACGAGGTTGCCGGCGGTCACTTCCAGCCGGCCGACGCGGCCGGAGATCGGTGCCTTGACTTCGGTGTATTCCAGGTCGAGTTCGGCCGTGCGCAACGCGGCCTTGGCGGAGCGCACGCTCGCCTGCGCCTCGTCGAAGGCGCTGAGGCGCTGGTCGACGCCGCTCTGTGGGATGGCGCTCGTGGTCACGAGCTTGCGTCCGCGGTCGAGTTCCGTCCTGGCGAGCGCCACCCGCGCCTCGGCTGCTGCGACCTCGGCTGCAGCCCGGTCGACGGCTGCCGCATAGGGCTCGGGATCGATGGTGAGCAAAAGGTCGCCCTTTTTCACCAGTGCACCCTCGCGGAAGTGGGCTTGGAGAATGGCGCCGCCGACACGGGGGCGAATCTCGACGCGTTCGATCGCTTCCAGCCGCCCGGAAAAATCTTCCCAGGTGGTGATGCGGCGCGACTGCGCCTTGGCCACCGAAACCGGCACGGCCGGTGGAAGCGCGGCTGCCGTTTCGGTTGCGGCATCCGCCTCGAAGTGCTGCGGCAGGCCAAGAAGAACCGCGGCACCGCCGGCGGCGGACAATAGGATGCTCAGGCCGGCGCCCCAGAGGGCCCGGCGGGTCACTGTCGATTTCATTTTTCTCTCCTTGCCGGTTGGGAGCCGGCGTTTTTGCTGCTGTCGTCAGCGAAAGGGAAAGGCCGGCGGCCCTGTCGTCCTTGGCTAACGCATCGTCATTTCAGCCGGCTTCGCCCCCGCCTGCTGGAAGAAGCGGGAAAAGATGCCGGTAATCGTTTCTTCCTGGGATGCCCAGGTTTCAGCGTTCACGGTATTTTCCGGTATCCACCCGGCGCGGCCGGGAAGAATATGGGACTGAACGCTCACGCCCGCCTGGCGAAGACGGTCTGCATAGGCAGCAGTCTCGTCGCGCATCGGGCATTCCTCGCTGGTCAGGATGAGCGAGGGAACAAGGCCGGCGAGCCGCGTACAGTGCGCCGGAGCGGCATAGGGATGCGTGAATCCACCGCATTCGCCCAGATACCGTTGCCAGCCTTCGGCGATCGATTGCACCGAACCCTCGGGACAGTATTTGCGAAACGATGCGGTCGCCAGGCACGGATCCAGCATCGGCGACAGGAGGATCTGCCCCTTGAGGTCGGTGAGGAACTGGTCGCGAGCCATCAGCGCCACGCCGGCTGCCACGTTGCCGCCCGCCTCCTCGCCGGCGATGAACAGCAACGATTTTTTATGCGCGAACTGCGGGCAACGCGCACGCATCGAAGAAAGCATGGAATAGGTGACGTCGAGTGCGGCCGGGAACGGATTGAGGCAGGCCGACGCATATTCCGGCGAGATGACGATGGCACCGGCCGCCGCAAGCGCCTTGGCGACGCGTTCGCCGGCTGCGATCGAGCTGCCGACGAAGGAGCCGCCATGCAGGTGCAGCACCACGGGCGGCGGGTTGAGCAGCGTTTCGCCACTATAGACACGTGCCGGGCACGAACCTTTGCCCGTCTGCATCGTCTCTACCGTAAAGCGTTCACCCATCTCTCTTGCCTTTGCCACGGGGTCATCCCACATGAGGCGACAACCCGCCATGATGGGAGAATAACATTGTCTTCTGTCTGGAATAGTCCGTCTAATCCGACTACACTATTCAGTATCTCGAACAATAATGGCTATTGAAAATGGACCAGCTCACGGCCATGCGCGCGTTTCTCCGCGTTGTCGAAACCGGCAATTTCACACGTGCTTCCGCTTCGCTCAATATGCCCAAGGCGACCGTCACCAATCTCATCCAGGGATTGGAAGCGCATCTGCGCACCAAGCTGCTCAATCGCACGACGCGGCGGGTTCTGGTGACCCCGGATGGCGCGCTCTATTACGAGCGGGCCGCGCGCCTCGTGACCGACCTCGATGAGCTCGACGGCAGCCTGTCGAGCGCCCAGACGCTGCCGAAGGGGCGGCTGCGCGTGGAGATGGCAAGCGCCATGGCCAATCTCATCGTTATCCCGGCTCTGTCCGAATTCCACAAGCGCTACCCTGACATCCAGATCGATCTCGGCGTCTCGGACCGCACCGTCGACTATGTTGCCGAGAATGTCGACTGCGCCATTCGTGTCGGCACCCTGACCGACCAGTCGCTGATTGCCCGGCGCATCACCGACATGAGCTTCGTCGCCTGCGCGGCACCCGACTATCTCGACCGTTGCTCGACGCCGCAACATCCCTCCGATCTTTCGAAGAATTGTTATGTCGTCGGCTATTTCCGCCCGCAGACCGGCCAGCAGATGCCGTTCTATTTCAAGCGCGGCGCGGAAGAGATCGAGGTTCATGGTCGTTATGCGGTGGCCGCCAACGAATCGACCACCTATCTCGCCGCCGCCCGTGCCGGCCTCGGTGTCATCCAGGCGCCCCGCTTCATGGTGCGGGAGGATCTTGAGACCGGCGCGATGCGGAGGGTGCTGCAGGACTGGCAAATCGAATCGATGCCGATCTATCTCGTCTATCCGCCGAACCGACACCTGAGCAGCCGTCTGCGCGTCTTTGCCGACTGGGTGGTGAAAGTGATCGCCCAGTCGCAACTCGACGGCGAATAGGCCTATTTGCCCCGCTCGGCGTCGTAGCGCGCGCGCGCCGCGTCGAGAGTGCCGAAATGCGTCTCGGCCCAACGGTCGAGCACCAGCAGGGTTTCGCTGAGCGAACGGCCGACAGCGCTGAGGCTGTATTCCACATGCGGCGGCACGGTCTTCTTGTCCTCGCGAATGACAAGGCCGTTCCGCTCCAGTTCCTTCAGCGTCTGCGTCAGCATCTTCTGCGAGACGTCGCCAAGCCGGCGCATCAGCGCGGCGTTGCGCATCGGCCCTTCTTCGAGCGCCGAGATGATCAGCATCGCCCATTTGCTGGCGATCAGCTCCAGCGCATGCCGCGAGGAGCAGGTCGGGTCGAAGACATCCGGAATGGAGGTGATGGGTGCTTCGAGCGGGTCTGTCGAGATTTTCATAGTTACCAAAAGGTGCGTAATTGCTATCCAGTGCCTACCCTACCAGATTGTTCTCCAGATGGAAATTTCGATGGAGACGGTAATGGCATGGATCATCCTGATAGCGGCGAGCCTGATTGAAATCATCATGGGCCTGGCGCTCAAATATGCCGAAGGCTGGACGAAACTGGTGCCGAGCGCGATCGGCATCGCAGCGGCGCTCGGCAGCGTCTACCTCCTGACGATCGCCATGCGCGACCTGCCGGCCGGCACTGCCTACGCCGCCTGGACCGGCATCGGCTCAGTCGGCATCACGGTGCTCGGCATCGTGCTTTTCGGGGATCCCGTCTCCTGGATGCGGATCACCTGCATCGCGATGATCATCGTCGCCGTCGCCGGCCTGCGCTTCCTCGAAGCCTGATACGGCCAGCCGCCGCAACTGCAGACAAAAAAAAGCGCCGCGATTTGATCGCGGCGCTTTTTGATTTGGGCTGACGCCGTTGCTGCGGCAAGCTTAGCTCTGGCGGTTCTTGGCGTTGTTGCCCTTGGGCTTCGGCTTGAAGCCGCCGTCCTTGCCGGCGTTCGGCTTGGCCTTCTTTTTAGTCCAGGCGTCGCGGTTTTCCGGCGGCTTGTCGTCGGTGTGGGCCGGGGCGGCGGCGTAAGCCGGCTTCTTGTCGAACTTGCGCTTCGGCTTGAAGTCGCCGTCACTGCGTGCCGCATCGTCCGAATAGGGGCGCTTCTTGGCAAAGGCCGGTTTGTCCTTGGAGAAACCTGGCTTGTCCTTGGAGAAGTTCGGCTTGTCCTTGGAAAAACTCGGCTTCTCCTGGCGCTGCTGCGACAGATCGGGAGCGCCCGGCAGCGTCTTCACCCGGATGCCCTTCTCCAGCATGCCCTCCTTGCCGATCGACGACAGGAAGCGCTCGGCTCCATCGGAGGTCATTTCGACGAAGGTCTCTTCCTGCTGCATGCGGATCGCGCCGATGTCGCGCTTGGTCAGCTTGCCGTGGCGGCAGAGCATCGGGATCAGCCAGCGCGGCTCGGCATTCTGCTTGCGGCCGACCGAGAGCGAGAACCAGCTGCCATCGCTGAAATCGGCGCGCGGCGCGTCATAGTCTTCGCGCGGTGCAGACTTCTCATCGCGGCGCGGCTTTGCGCGGCTGTCGCCGACGGCAACCTCGATCAGGTCTTCCGGGGCCGAGCGGCCAGAGCGGAACTGGCGCACGAAGGCGGCAGCCATCTGCTCGGCACCATGAAGCTCGATGAGCGCGCGCACGATCGCCTCTTCGTCTTCGCGGATCGGTTCGGCAAAGCTCGTGTCGGCAAGCAGGCGCTCGTCGTCGCGGCGGCTGACCTCGTCGGCCGACGGCGGGCGGGCCCAGTTGGCGGTGATCCGGGCGTTTTCGAGCAGGCGCTCCGCCTTGCGGCGCTGGCTCACCGGCACGATCAGGGCGCTGACGCCCTTCTGGCCGGCGCGTCCGGTGCGGCCGCTGCGGTGCAGCAGTGTATCCGGGTTGGTCGGCAGGTCGGCGTGGATGACCAGTTCGAGGCCCGGCAAGTCGATGCCGCGGGCGGCAACGTCGGTGGCGATGCAGACGCGGGCGCGTCCGTCGCGCATGGCCTGCAGCGCGTGGGTGCGTTCGTTCTGGCTGAGTTCGCCCGACAGAGCCACCACCGAGAAGCCGCGGTTGTTGAAGCGGGCAGTCAGATGGTTGACGGCTGCACGGGTCGAGCAGAAGACGATCGCATTCTTCGCTTCGTAGAAGCGCAGGACGTTGATGATCGCGTTTTCGCGATCGTTCGACGCAACGGTCAGGGCGCGGTATTCGATGTCGACGTGCTGCTTCTGCTCGGACGCGGTGCTGATGCGCACGGCGTCGCGCTGGTAGTTCTTGGCAAGCGTCGCGATCGAGCGCGGTACGGTCGCCGAAAACATCAGCGTGCGGCGGTCGTCGGGAGACTCCTCGAGGATGAATTCGAGGTCCTCGCGGAAACCGAGATCGAGCATCTCGTCGGCCTCGTCGAGCACGACGGCACGCAACGAAGAAATATCGAGCGAGTTGCGGCGGATATGGTCGCATAGGCGTCCGGGCGTGCCGACGACGATGTGGGCGCCGCGCTCCAGCGCGCGCTTCTCGGTGCGCATGTCCATGCCGCCGACGCAGGACGCGATCGTCGCGCCAGTCTGCTCATAGAGCCATTCGAGCTCGCGCTTGACCTGCAGCGCCAGTTCGCGCGTTGGTGCGATCACAAGCGCCAGCGGCGCGCCGGGCGCGCTGAAGCGGCGCTGGTCGCCAAGCAGGGTCGGTGCCAGCGCCAGGCCGAAGGCGACGGTCTTGCCGGAGCCGGTCTGGGCCGATACCAGCGCATCCTTGCCCGCCAGATCAGGATCGCGCATCGCCTGTTGAACCGGCGTCAACTCGTTGTAACCGCGTTTTGCCAACGCCTCGGCGATCGCAGGCGCGATCCCTTCGAATTCTGTCATCTCTCGTCTTTCGGATTTCGGTTTTCGCGCCGGTAAACGAACAAGACCTTGGATCAGGTCGTCATCAGGCGCCGATTGCCGCGGCCAGCATCTTATCGCCGGCCTGTTCATGGCGCGCTACATACGCGTTCGGGCCCGAAATGTACAGTGCGCCGCTCAAGCGCCGGGTTCATCGCTGGTTTGGCCGAATTCGTTCGGCCCCTCGGTGCCCGGCCAGAGACAGAGCGCGATGAAGACGATGGGGCTCAGGACAGGGATGAACAGGCAGATCGCCAGCGGTCCGGGATAGCCGATATCGTGCAGCCGCTTGATCGCCAGCATGGCGATCGAGAGCGTGGAAACGATGCCGGACACGATCAGCGCCAGCGTCCAGAGCGCCAGCGCGGTCCTGTGGTTCTCGTTGGCGAGCATCTGCGCGACGACGAAACCGCCTATCAGCAGCCAGAAAAGCCAGGACAGGAAAAAGGGCAGGCGGGTGATGCGGCCGGAGGGGCTGAAGAACAGCCAGATCATGCTCGGCCGTCGCCCCTCCGGTGTCATCGGATCAGTCTCGAAGCAGTTCGTTGATGCCGGTCTTGGAGCGGGTCTTCTCGTCGACGCGCTTGACGATGACGGCGCAGTAGAGGTTCGGTGCCGGCTGGCCGTTGCCCATGGTCGAGCCCGACGGCATCGAGCCGGCGACGACGACGGAGTAGGGCGGGACTTCACCATAGGTCACTTCGCCGGTGGCGCGGTCGACGATCTTGGTCGACTTGCCGATGAACACGCCCATGCCGAGAACCGAGCCCTCGCGCACGATGCAGCCTTCAACGACCTCGGAGCGGGCGCCGATGAAGCAATTGTCCTCAATGATCGTCGGGCCGGCCTGCATCGGCTCCAGCACGCCGCCGATGCCGACGCCGCCGGAGAGATGCACGTTCTTGCCGATCTGGGCGCAGGAGCCGACCGTGGCCCAGGTGTCGACCATCGTGCCTTCGCCGACATAGGCGCCGAGGTTGACGAAGGACGGCATCAGGATGGCGTTCGGCGCGATATAGGCCGAGCGGCGCACGACGCAGTTCGGCACGGCGCGGAAGCCGGCCTTCTCGAACTCGTTGACGCTCCAGCCGTCGAACTTGGAGGCGACCTTGTCCCACCAGACGGATTCCCCCGGGCCGCCCCGGACGATTTCCATCGGGTTGAGGCGGAAGGAGAGCAGAACGGCCTTCTTCAGCCATTGATTGACGGTCCAGTTGCCGTCGGCGCCACGCTCTGCCACCCGCACCTTGCCGCTGTCGAGCAGGTTCAGTGCCGTTTCCACGGCGTCGCGCACCGCGCCGCGCGTTCCGGTGTTTACGGAATCGCGGTCATCAAAGGCGGCGTCGATCGTCTGCGACAGGGAGGCGAGGTTGTGGTTCGTCATCGGAATTCCTTAAAGTTCGGCGGTTATCCTGCGAAAGCTCTACTGCATAATTCCGAAAATCGGAATCGATTTAAGGACAAAATTAGGCAGCGACGCGATGTGCGCCCGTGGGTGTTCTGTATCGGCTGGAATGCGCGGCGCCCGAGGCCCGTTCCGGAAAAGTTGGACCGCTTTTCGGCTCGACGCTGCCGGCAGGGCTTGGCAAGCGCGGTCGACTGCGGCATCAGGGGCATTCATGACCGATGAAACAGGATAGGACGCGTCCGCCCGAGATGCCGATTGTCCGGAACGCGACGGGAAAGACGATAGCATGGCACGCATGAAGAAGCGCAATCTGCGCCGTAAGGATGGGGTTTGGGATCCGCTGGCCGATAGCTCGCAGAGCCGGCAACGGGCGCAGACGGTGCCGGTGACGCCGCAGTCGGCCTCTCCTTCCTATCGCCTTGCCTATATCGACGACGATTTTCTCTGCCGCGAGGAACTGCGCCCGGTGCGGCTGCAGCTCGAACTCTTGAAGACCGAAATGATGCTGGAGGAGTACGGCATCAACTCGACCGTGGTGATGTTCGGTGGCGCGCGCATTCCCGAGCCGGGCGGCGACGCCTGGGCCGCCAGGAACGATATCCAGCGCAAGAACCTGGAAGCAGCCTCGGTCTATTACGACGAAGCGCGCAAGTTCGCGCAGATCGTCTCGGAACATTCCGCCAAGCTGCACTACAAGGAATATGTCGTCGTCACCGGCGGCGGGCCGGGTGTGATGGAGGCGGGCAACCGTGGCGCTGACGATGTCGGCGCGCCGTCGATCGGCCTCAACATCGTGTTGCCGCACGAGCAGGCGCCGAACCGCTTCGTGACGCCGGAGCTGTCGTTCAACTTCCACTATTTCGCCATCCGCAAGATGCATTTCCTGCTGCGCGCCAAGGCCGTCACGGTGTTTCCAGGCGGCTTCGGCACGTTGGACGAGCTGTTCGAAACGATGACGCTGATGCAGACCGGTCGCCTGGCGCTGGTCCCGCTCATTCTCTTCGGGGAAAAGTTCTGGCGCTCGATCATCAATTTCGAGGCGCTTGCCGAGTTCGGCACGATCGCGCCGAACGATATCGATCTGGTGCAGTTCGTCGAAACCGCCGATGAGGCCTGGGATATCATCTCCCGCTTCTACGAGACCGTCGATCCGCGGTCGGTGCCGATGGCGAACGGCAGGCGATAGCGCCTCTCCGGTAAACTTGCGAAGCGGTTTCGCTCAGGGGAGGCCATCTTCATTTCCTCCGGTTCTCGTGTATTTTGTGCCCATGCAGAACGACAATCGATCATCAGTCAGAAAAACAATCTCCCTCGCCCTGGGTGCCGCGATGACGCTTGCCGGAGCGATCGGGTTCCTGATCGAGAGCCTTCTTCGTCATTCGGTTTGATGCCGCCCTAAGCCCTGCATCCAAAACCGGAACCAGCGCCAGCAATCAATGCCGGCGAGCCAGTCGTTGAGCCAGCAGCCGCGCCTAGTGCTTCGGTAACGGCAATGCGTCAAAACAAGGATTGTGCATTTCCGCCGCCCTGTTTGACACGGAGCTTTCGACACCGCCGCGTGCCAATCCAGGCGCGCGGCGGTGTCGTCGGATACTCCTTTCACCGGGCGGCGGGAAAGGGCACCGATGGATCAAATTTTCTTGGTGAAGTCGGCGGCGTCGATGACACCGTCGCCGTTCTTGTCACGACGCTTGAACATTTTTTCTGAAGCACTTGCGACCTCGGCAGCGCTCAAAGAGCCGTTGCCGTCGGCGTCGACGCGCTTGAAGGCCTTTGGCCGCATGCCGGGCACCATGGCCGGCCGCGCGTCCTTCAGTTGGGCAAGGGCTGCGTCGCGCTCCTTGCCGTCCTTGCTCTTGGCTTCCTGCCAGGCCTTGCGGGCGTCGCGGAACGCCTGGCGCTTCGCCTGCATCTCGTCGGCACTGATCTGGCCGTCGCCATTGGTGTCGAATGCCTTGAAGTTCGCGGTCATGTGCGCCTGTAACTCGTCGAGTGACACCTTGGAATCGCTGTTGGTGTCCAGTCGCTTGATCATCCGTTCGGCCCGCTGTTCGGGCGTCATCTTGTCTCTGGCGGCAAATGATGGCGCAGCCAATCCGGTAACGGCGACGGCAAGGGCGGTTACGCCAAGGATCAGGGTTCTGTTCCGCATCATGCTTCCTTTCGATCGGGTTATGCCCGAACGAATGATAGGCAGCGGGACGGCGAGCACCAGTTAAACTTTGGTAATTTAAGTCTTTGGCGGGAAAGGGGTTTTTCCCGGGCCAAAATGTGTCGGGGTCAGAGGTCGGCGACCACGCGCCTGAGGAAGCTGGCGAGATCCTCGGTGACGTAATCGATCTGCTCGTCCTCGTCTCCGGACTGCTCCCAGGATTCGGCGAACTCGTATTCGAAGTTGCGCGGCACCAGTAGAACCGTCTTCATCCCGAGCGTTTTCGGAACCAGAAGGTTGCGCGGCAGGTCCTCGAACATGACCGCATTGCGGGTATCGACCCGGTGCAGGCTCATGAACTTGTCATAGGTTTCGCCGGCCGGCTTCGGCACGAAATCGGCAGCGACGATATCGAAGATGTCGTTGAAGTGATCGAGGATGCCGAGTGCGCGAGCGGTCATTTCCGCATGTGCAACGCTGCCGTTGGTGAAGATGAACTTGCGCCCCGGTAGCGCCTTGATCGCTTCGCCCAGCGTCGGATCCGGCGGCACGATGCTGTAGTCGATCGCATGCGCCTTTTCGAGGAAGTCGCTCGGGTCGATGCCGTGATGGATCATCAGGCCTTTGAGCGTCGTGCCGTGATCGCGGTAGTAGTCTTTCTGCAGCTTCTTCGCGTCCGCCGGCTCGAGCGACAGCAGCGCCGAAACGTAAGCCGTCATGTTACGGTCGATCTGCGAGAACAGATTGACGTGGTGCGGGTAGAGCGTGTTGTCCAGATCGAAGACCCAGTCGGTGACATGGGCGAATTCGTCGTGGGTCGGCAGGCGATCGAGCTTTTTCATGACCGCCTTATGACACGGGTATGGGCGGCCACCAAACGAGAAAATTCACCCCGCCGCACGGGCTACCCTACCGGCGCAGACGTTTCCACTTTGAATTGCCAAAACAACATGGCATCGTTCGGCCGGCGCGGCTTTGACGTAGGGGTTCCGGATGCCGATGTCGGACGAACTGTTTTACCTGCTGTTTCTGTTCGGATTCTACGCGACGACAGTCGTTACCTATTTCGCCCTGGGTTATGGCCTGACCTGGGTCAACGACCGCAATCCCGAGCGAAAGATTCAGAAGGGACGCGGTTCCGACAAGCGCCGCAGGGCGGAAGTCCGCCAGAGCCTGGTGTCGATGTTCAGCGCCTGCCTGCCGCTGACGATCGGCCTCTATGTCCAGCAAAAGGGCTGGGCGCCCGGGCCCTGGACCTTCAATTGGTGGGCGGCGGTGCCGCTCTTTGTCCTGTGCATGTTCCTCTACGATACCTGGTTCTATTTCATGCACCGGCTGCTGCACACCAAGTGGCTGTTTCCACTGCACGCCCTTCATCACAGAAGCGTCGCACCAACGATCTGGAGCACCTATTCTGAGGATTTCTTCGACAACTTCCTCTTGCAGAGTTTTTCAGCCGTCGTCGTTTTCGCCGTCCCGTTTCCGCCGGCGATCCTGATCGGGCACCGGTTGTTCGAACATTTCAACGGCATGTTCGGGCACTGCGGGTTCGAGTATTTCGCCTCATCGACGGCGCGATATCCGTCCCCTCTCTTGTGCACGACGTTCCACGACCAGCATCATTCCGGCTTCAAGTACAACTACGGCAACTACTTTTCGTTCTGGGATCGCGTGCTCGGCACGATCTCGCCGAACTACGATCAGCGCGTGAAGGCCTTCGAAGACGAAGGTCAGCCGCTCACGTTCAGTCGGGCGGTCGACCTGGCGGAAGTTCAGGAAAAGCCGGACTGATATCAGCGCAGGTTGGTATATATCGGCGAGACTGTACGGAGTTCTTGGCAATATCAGGACCCGCGTGCTAGCTCGCAGCCATGGAAACCTGGGTAATCATCACCGTCGCTGCGGCCTTCCTTCAGAATGTCCGCTCCGCCATGCAGAAACACCTGAAGGGCGTCATGGGCACGACCGGCGCGACCTTCGTGCGTTTCGGTTTCGGCCTGCCTTTTGCGTTGCTCTATCTCATCGTGCTCTGGCGCGTGGCGGGCCATCCGCTGCCGGTGCCGAACGGCACATTCTTCCTGTGGGCGGTCATCGGCGGGCTGGCGCAGATCGCGGCGACCTTCCTGCTGGTGCACCTCTTCTCCTTCCGCAACTTTGCGGTTGGCACCGCCTATTCGCGCACCGAGCCGGCCCAGGCAGCGCTCTTCGGCCTCATCTTCCTGGGCGAGCGGGCGAGCGAGGGCACGCTGGTGGCGATCGCCATCTCCGTCGTCGGCGTCATGCTGATTTCGGTTGCGCGTACGACGCTGAGCCCGCGCTCGCTGGTCACTTCGGTTTTCAGCCGCACGGCCGGGATAGGCCTTCTCTCGGGCACGTTCTTCGGGCTTTCGGCCGTGGCCTATCGTTCGGCCTCGCTGGTGCTCGCGCCCAGCCTGCCGGCACCGGATTACATGATGCAGGCGAGCTTCACGCTCGGCTTCGTCATCCTGCTGCAGACGGTGGTGATGCTGATCTGGATCGTGCTGCGCGAGCCGGCCGAGCTGAAGCGCATTGCCGCTGCGTGGAAGCCTGCCTTCGTCGTCGGCTTCGTCGGCGCCTCCGCTTCCTTCGGCTGGTTCATGGCAATGACGCTGCAGCAGGCGGCGATCGTGAAAGTAGTGGCGCAGGTCGAGATGCTCTTCACATTCGCCTCGTCCTTCTTCATCTTCCGCGAGTGGATCAATCGTCTCGAACTCCTCGGCTGCCTCCTGATCGTGCTCGGCGTGGTGACGCTCGTGCTTATCTGAACTGTCGCCAAACCATCGCCGGAAAAATAGACGCCCGAAAACCGGCGCCCGTCCCTTCGCACACATGGTAGAAGGGCCGCATGTTGTTCGATCTTCCTTCCGACGAAACGCTTTACGATGCCCTGATTGCGCGCAGCACCGAATACGAGGGCGCTGCCTATGTCTGCGTCAAGACGACGGGCATTTTCTGCCGCCTCTCCTGTCCCGCTCGCAAGCCGAAGCGCGAGAACACCATCTTCGTCGGCTCGATCGGCACCTGCCTCGAAGCCGGCTTTCGCCCGTGCCAGCGCTGCAAGCCGCTTGCAACCGTCGGTGCCAAGGATCCGCTGGTCGATGACCTGCTGCAGGCACTGGAGGCAGCACCCGAACGGCGCTGGACCGAGGACGACCTGGTTCGCCGCGGCCATGATCCGTCGACCGTTCGCCGCGCCTTCAAGCGCAATCTCGGCATCACCTTTCTCGATCTTGCCCGACATCGGCGACTGGGCCTTGCCGCCCGCCAACTCGCCGAGGGCGGCCGGGTCATTGATGCGCAGATCGACGCCGGATACGAATCGCCGAGCGGCTTTCGCGCCGCCTTTGCCAAATTGCTCGGCGAAGCGCCGGCTATGTCGCAGGGCCGTGTGCTGCTGTTTGCCGACCGCATCGACACGCCGCTTGGCCCGATGGTGGCGGTCGCCGACAAGACCCATCTGCACATTCTCGAGTTTCACGATCGCAAGGCGTTGCCGACCGAGCTCGAAAACCTGAAGCGCAAGACCCGCTCGGCGATCGTCCCAGGCCGCACGGCGCCGATCGACCAGATGGAGGCGGAGCTGAAAGCCTATTTCTCGGGCGATATCGCAGAGTTTCGCACGCCCCTGGCGCCTGGCGGCACTGCCTTCGAGCGTGAGGTCTGGGCAAGGCTCGTGAAAATTCCGCTCGGAGAGACACGTTCCTATGGTGACATCGCGCGCGAGGTCGATACGATCCAGGCCGTGCGTGCCGTGGCGAAGGCCAACGGGTCCAACCAGATCGCCATCGTCATTCCCTGCCACCGCTGCATCGGCTCCGATGGTTCGCTGACGGGATATGGCGGCGGGTTGTGGCGCAAGCAATGGCTGCTGCGGCACGAAGGCAAAATGAAACCTGTGGGATTGTTTGCGGAGGAAATGCAATGAACCAGACTGAAAAGGCCACCGAATTCGCCGCTCTGCATCGCAAGGGCGATCCGGTGGTGCTCTACAATATCTGGGATGCGGGCAGCGCCAAGGCCGTGGCCGAGGCTGGAGCCAAGGCGCTTGCGACCGGCAGCTGGTCGATTGCCGCCGCGCATGGGTTTGGCGATGGCGAGAAGGTTCCGCTGGCGCTGCTTACCGATATCGCCCGGCTGATCGTCGCCTCGACCGAACTGCCGGTCACGGTCGATTTCGAGGGCGCCTATTCCGACGACCCGGCAACGGGGGCTGCCAATGTCTCGCGTCTGATCGACGTCGGCGCCATCGGCATCAACTTCGAAGATCAGGTTGTCGGCAAATCCGGCGTGCATGCGGTCGAAAAGCAGGCCGCCCGCATCCGCGCGATCCGCGAAATGGCGGACCGCCGCAGTGTGCCGTTCTTCATCAATGCCCGCACCGACCTGTTCCTGCAGGAAAGCGATGCTGGCCGCCATGCCGGTCTTGTCGATGAGGCGATTGCGCGCGGAAAGGCCTTTGCCGAAGCCGGCGCCAGCGGCTTCTTCGTGCCGTGGCTGGTCGATGCCGCGCTGATTGCCAAGGTCTGCGCCGCTTCGAGCCTGCCGGTCAACGTGATGATGCGGCCGGGTGCGCCGGACCTGCAGACGCTCGCCGGCGCCGGCGTCGCACGTGTCAGTTACGGACCTTTCCCCTACCGGGCGATGATGGAAAAGCTGAAGCAGGAGGCCCAGGCCGTTTATCAGGCCTGATCAATCAGCCCAAAACAAAAGCGGGATGCGGCCTGAAAACCGCATCCCGCTTTTTCGTGTTTTCGGTTTGCTGTCGATCAGGGAACGATCAGCGTGCCGGCACCGCGCTCGGTGAAGATTTCGAGCAGCACGGAATGCGCCGTCTTGCCGTTGAGGATGACGACGCCCTGGACGCCGGCCTTGATCGCATCAATGCAGGTTTCGACCTTCGGGATCATGCCGCCGGAAATCGTGCCGTCGGCGATCAGCGCCCGTGCCTGCGCTACGGACAGTTCCTTGATCAGCTTGCCTTCCTTGTCGAGCACGCCGGGAACGTCGGTGAGGAACAGGAGCCGCGTGGCGTTCAGCGCACCGGCAATTGCACCGGCAAAGGTGTCGGCGTTGATGTTGTAGGTGTGCCCGTCGCGGCCAGGTGCCACCGGCGCGATCACCGGGATCATCTCCGAGCGGGCGAGCAGGTCAATCAGGGTACGGTCGACCTCGACGACCTCACCGACGAAACCGAGATCGAGCACGCGTTCGATGTTGGAATCCGGATCCTTGATGGTCTTGCGTGCCTTTTCGGCAAAGACCATGTTGCCGTCCTTGCCGCAAAGGCCGATCGCCCATTCGCCGGTCTGGTTGATGAGGGCGACGATTTCCTTGTTGATCGAGCCGGCCAGAACCATCTCGACGATCTCGACGGTCTTTTCGTCGGTGACGCGCAGGCCGCCTTCGAACTTCGATTCGATGCCCATCTTCGTCAGCATCGCGCCGATTTGCGGGCCACCGCCGTGCACGACGATCGGGTTGACGCCTGACTGCTTCAACAGAGCGATGTCGCTTGCAAAGGCTCGGCCCAATTCGGCGTTGCCCATGGCGTGGCCGCCATATTTGACGACGATCGTCTTGTTCTCGTAGCGCTGCATGTAGGGCAGGGCCTGGGTGAGCAGGCGTGCCTGGATTTCACTTTCATTAGCGGACATGGCGGACCCTCGAAAAATACCGGCTGCTGTTTAACGCAAGTTTCCCGTCGATGGAATGATCGGCGAGCAACATAAAACAGCAATGACGATGCGCGCTGGCGGATAGCGATTTGTGCTCTATGTCCTATCTCAAGAATGCATCGGGTCGGGTTGGCAATGATCGACGAGGAAATTTCCGGACTGCTCGGCCGTGTTGCGCTCAGGGATCGTGCGGCCTTTGCCGAACTTTACCGGCTGACCAGCCCGAAACTTTTCGCCATTTGCCTGCGTATCCTGAGAGACCGAAGTGAAGCGGAAGAAACGCTCCAGGAAATCTACGTCAGAATCTGGCAGCACGCCGACCGTTTTTCGCCCGGCCAGTCAACGCCGATGTCCTGGTTGGCGGCGATTGCGCGCAACCGTGCCATCGATCTGATCCGGGCGCGAAAACCCGTAGCCAACGCGATTGACGAAGCCTACGATTTGGCTGATCCTGCTGCCGATCCGGAAAAATCGGCAGTGGTCAGAGCAGAGGGCAGGCGGATCGATGCGTGCATGGAGGAGCTCGAAACCGATCGGGCGGACGCCGTGCGGCGTGCCTATGTCGAAGGTCTGAGCTACCAGGAACTGGCTGAAATGTACGCTGTGCCGCTGAACACGATGAGGACTTGGTTGAGGCGCAGCCTGTTGAAGTTGAGAGAGTGCATGGAGCGATGACAGCGTCCACCCCAGACAAAGGAGATTTCCGCCGCGACGAGGTGATCGCCGGGGAATATGTGCTGGGTGTGCTATCCGCCGACGACCGCCGCAAAGTCGAGGCCCGCCTTGCATCCGACCGCAATTTCGCCGCCATGGTGACGCGCTGGCAAAACAATCTCTCCTCCTTCGACGAAGCCTATGATCCCGTCGTGCCGCCGGCGCGGATTTTCGCGGCGATCGAGCGCCGGCTCTTCGAAACGGCCCCGCCTGCCGCGGCCCCGGTGCGGGCAGGCATATGGCAATCGCTTGCGCTCTGGCGTGGTCTCGCACTCGCCTCGCTTGCTGCCGTCGCCGTCATGGGCGCGTCCATGGCAGGGCTGTTTGCACCGCCGTCCGGCGGCCGGCCGCTTGTCGCCGAAATGACCGGCAAGGGCATTTCGGTCGATCTCGTCGCCCGTTTCGATCGCGAGACCGGCCATCTCCGGGTGACGCCGGTTGCCGCACAGCAGGCCGAGCAAAAATCGCTGGAGCTGTGGCTCATCAACGGCGACAACCCGGCCGTTTCCCTCGGCGTGCTGCCCCAGACCGGCGAAGGCGAGATCATCATCGCCCCGGCCATGCGCGGGAAATTCTCGCGCGGTTCGGTTCTGGCCGTCAGTATCGAGCCGCTTGGCGGTTCGCCGACCGGATCGGCCACCGGCCCGATCATCGCGCTCGGCAAGGCCCGCGATCTCTAACTCAGCGCACGCGGGCCTTCCCGGTCCTGCAGCGTCGGTCGCTTCTCACGTCGTTTTTCGCCCAACCGACCGGCAATCCGAAAATTCCTGAAACTCTTTTTCCAAGGCTTCCGTTGCTTGTCATGTTCCCGGGGAGGGAACGGCAATTTCAACGAGGCGGCTGGGTGTCGCCTCCCTGACAGGTTCAACAGGAAGGAAGACCAAGATGTTCACCTATGGAATCCGTTCGTTCGCTGCCATCACCATACTGACCGCAAGTGCGGCAATCGCCCATGCCGAGAACCCGATGGTCGGTGGCGCGGCGATGTATGCGGACAAGAATATCGTCGAAAACGCCGTCAACTCGAAGGATCACACCACGCTGGTGGCGGCGGTCAAGGCGGCCGGGCTGGTCGAGACCCTCCAGGGCAAGGGGCCGTTCACCGTCTTCGCGCCGACGAACGAGGCTTTCGAGGCCTTGCCGACCGGCACGGTCGACACGCTCCTGAAGCCGGAAAACAAGGACAAGCTGACCAAGGTTCTGACCTGCCATGTCGTCTCCGCCGACGCGATGTCCTCGGCGATCGCCAAGATGGTCAAAGGCGATGGTGGCGAACACGACGTCAAGACGGTTGGCGGCTGCGTTCTCCAGGCCAAGGATGACGGCGGCAAGATCACACTCACGGACGAGACCGGCGGCACGGCCACGGTCACCATCGCCGACGTCAAGCAGTCAAACGGCGTGATCCACGTTATCGACAAGGTGCTGCTGCCGAAGGGCTGAGCTCTCGCTTCCTCCGGATCGCCGCGGCAGACATTCGCAGGCGATCCGCCGCCGGGGTCTCATCCGTGGCGCGCCGGCGCTTCTGCCACCGATCGCTTGCGATCGGTGGCCTTTCAACCCGGCTTCTTCACGGCGCTTTGATCGGTCTTGTTTTGCCGCGTGACAGGCCGGCCGCTATCTTCGACCTCGGCAGCGTCAAGGGGCATGACAAGGAGGGTTCGATCGTGAACCGGCGGAATTTTCTGATTTTTGGCGGGACACTAAGCGTGATCGCGATCGCGGCGGCAAAGGGGTTTCCGCTGGCGGCGCGCCCAGCCTCGGCCGAAACGTTCGAGGTCACGAAGACCGATGCCGAATGGCGGGCGATCCTGACCGACGAACAGTATCGGATACTGCGCCAGGAGGACACCGAGCGTCCGTTTACCAGCGCGCTCAACAATGAAAAGCGCAAGGGCACGTTTCAATGCGCCGGTTGCGCGCTCCCTGTCTATTCCTCCGAAGCCAAATATGACAGCGGCACCGGTTGGCCGAGTTTCTGGCAGTCCCTGCCGGGCGGCGTGGCAACGCGCGAGGACAACGCACTGTTCATGACGCGAACGGAATGCCACTGCCATCGCTGCGGCGGACATCTCGGCCACGTCTTCGACGATGGCCCGCCGCCAACCGGCAAACGCCATTGCATCAATGGTTTCGCGCTGACATTCGTTGCGGCGAGCGCCTAGGAGCACTTCCAGGAGAAGTGCGTATCGGTTTTCCGGCAGGAAATGCGCGAAAACAAAAAGATGGTAGTTCTGCGACTCCGTTTAAGCCGAACGCACTAGCGCCCGTTCCTGCGGTCGACGATGCGCCCGCAGGAAGATCGCGCTGATGCGGCTCAGAACGTTCCGGCTTGCGGCGAAGGCGTCTGGGCGTCGGAGAGCGCCGCCTGGAGCTTCTGCTCCTGCTCGGGCGACAGCGATGTTTTCAGCACGCGGCCGCGCAGGCCTGAGAATTCGGCCAGGACCTTTTCCGGCTGCACCTTGCGCACCAGGACGAACAGCGCCGACGAGTTGTTCGGGATGGTGTTGCCGAGCGACTTGATGAATTCGTCGTCGATGCCGTAGTCGGTCAGCGAGCCGGAGAGCGCACCGGCGCCGGCGCCGAGCGCGCCGCCGATGGCAAAGCCAGCGAGTGGATTGAGGAACAGCAACCCGACGAGCCCGCCCCAGATGGAGCCGGACAAGAGACCGGAGGTCGCCCCGATCGCGGTCAGGTTGAGGCTCTGCTTGAGGTGGACCTTGCCTTCTGCGTCGCGCACGACGACGACGGCGTCCTCGAGATCGATCAAATATTCCTTCTTGAGGCCGGCGAGCTTGACGAGAACCTTGTCGGCCTCTTCAGGCGTGTCGAATCCCACAACGATCAAATCGGACATGTGTCTCTCCTATCCTTGACGCTATCGCGCAAGGAAACGCGCGACCGCACGGCAGAGATAGAGCGGTTTGCATGTCAGAGTAGTGACGGAGATCAAAGACTTTCGGGCGATCGTCGCTCTCAGCGCGAAAGCGCAAGCTCGATCGTCGCGCGAAGCTCATCGATGCCCTCTCCCTTTTCCGAGGAGGTGGAGAGGATTTCGGGAAATGCGGCGGGGTGCTTCTTGATCTTCTCGAGCGTCTCGGCGATCAGCCGCGGCACGCCGGCGGCCTTGATCTTGTCCGTCTTGGTCAGGATGATCTGGTAAGAGACGGCCGCCTTGTCGAGCAGCGACAGCACGTCCTCGTCGTTCTTCTTGATGCCGTGGCGGGAGTCGATCAGCACGTAGACGCGCTTCAGCGTCGCGCGGCCGCGCAGATAGTCGAACACCAGTTTGGTCCAGGCATCCACCTGTTCCTTCGGCGCCTGGGCATAGCCGTAGCCGGGCATGTCGACCAGCGCCATCGGCGGCAGATCGCCCGCTTCACCGGAATAGCCGTCGGGCACGAAGTAGTTGAGTTCCTGGGTGCGTCCGGGCGTGTTGGATGTGCGCGCCAAGCCCTTCTGGCCGACCAGCGCATTGATCAGCGACGACTTGCCGACATTCGATCTGCCGGCAAAGGCAATTTCGGTCGGTCCTTCCGGCGGCAGGAACTTCATCGCCGGGACGCCGCGAATGAAAATCCACGGCCGGCCGAACAGCGGCTTGTCGTCTTTTGTCTTTGTGTCGGCCATCGATGTTCATTCCTTCGTCAAGATTGGCTTTGGCTTCACGGTTTTGGCCGGCGATGTCAAGCTTTCGGCTCGGCGCAGCTATCGAACCGGCGGGATTTGCTGGCGCAGCCCCTCGACGGTGAGCTTAGAGCGGCCGAACGAAAAAGCCCCGGACCGAGGTCCGGGGCCTTGTGAAGGCTCTGTCTGCCGGCGTCACTCCGCCGGCTTGGGTTTCTTCGAGAACAGGTTCTTCAGATTGTCGAACAGCTCGATCTTCACGCCCTGGCGCTTCATGATGATCGACTGCTGCAGCACCGAAAGCGTGTTGTTCCAGGCCCAATAGATCACCAGACCGGCCGGGAACGAGGCCAGCATGAAGGTGAAGACAACGGGCATCCAGGTGAACAGCATCGCCTGGGTCGGATCGGGCGGCGTCGGGTTCATGCGCATCTGCACGAACATGGTGATGCCCATGATGATCGGCCAGACGCCGAGGTGCAGGAAGGACGGCGCGTCGAACGGCAAGAGGCCGAAGAGGTTGAAGATCGTCGTCGGATCCGGCGCGGACAGGTCGTGGATCCAGCCGAAGAACGGTGCGTGGCGCATCTCGATGGTGATGTAGATCACCTTGTAGAGCGCGAAGAACACCGGGATCTGGATGAGGATCGGCCAGCAGCCCGCGAGCGGATTGATCTTCTCGTCCTTGTAGAGCTGCATCATTGCCTGCTGCAGGCCCATGCGGTCGTCGCCGAACTTCTTCTTCAGCTCTTCCATCTTCGGCTGAACCTTCTTCATGTTCGCCATCGAAGAGTACTGCTTGTTGGCAAGCGGGAAGAACAGCAGCTTGACGACGATTGTCGTCGTCAGGATGGCGATGCCGAAGTTGCCGAACAGACGGAAGAAGAAATCCATCATTTTGAACATCGGCTTGGTGATGAAGTAGAACCATCCCCAATCGATCAGCTTGTCGAAGTTAGGGATAGAATAGGCGGCCTCATAGTTGTCGACGACGGGCACTTCCTTGGCGCCGGCAAATACGAGGTTCTTGAGTTCCGAGGACTGACCGGCGGCAATGGTGATTGCGTCGCTCTTGTAGTCGCTCTGATAGCGGGCGCGGCCATCTGTGAAGTGCGAGAAGCGGGTCTCGTAAGGCGTCGCCTGCGGCGGAACGATCGTTGCGGCCCAATACTTGTCGGTGATGCCGAGCCAGCCGCCCGTCGCCTTGCCGGGTTCGATCGCCTTGTCGTCCTCGATCTTCGAATAGCCGACTTCCTGCAGGCCATGATCGCCGATGACCCCGATGAAGCCTTCATGCAGAACATAGACGCTCGGTGTCGTCGGCTTGTTGAAGCGCGTCACACGACCGTAGGAGGAGAGCGACACCGGTTCTGCGGCACCGTTCTTGATGCTGTCGACCACCTGGAACATGTAGCGTTCGTCGATCGAGATCGTCCGGTTGAAGGTGATGCCCTTCTCGTTGGTGAAGCTCAGCGTCACCGGCGTTGCGGGCGTCAGCTTGTCGCCGCCCGAAAGCGTCCACACGGTCTGCGGGCCGGGCACGCTGCCGCTTGCCGCATCGCCGACATAACCGATTTCGGTGAAGTAACCGTCGGTGGTCTCAGCCGGGCTGAACAGGGTGATGATCGGGCTCTGCTTGCTGACGGTCTCGTGATAGGCCTTGAGCTTGAGATCGTCGAAGCGCGCGCCGGTCAGGTTGATGGAGCCGGAAACCGCAGGCGTGTCGATGGCAACGCGCGCCGACTTGGCAAGCGCCTTGTCGCGGTTTTCGCCCGTCCCGGGAACTGTGCCGCCAGGCAGGGCCTGACCGGTCGCCGGCTGTTGAGCCGTGGTGCCCGGCTGCGATTGGGTCTGCTGAGCCTGCTGGGCCTGCAGCGCTTCCGCAGCGATGCGTTCCTTTTCCATCTTCGGATTGACGTAAAGGAACTGCCAGGCGACGAGGATCAGCACGGACAGGCCAATCGCCACGAAATAGTTGCGGTTTTTTTCCATCATTGTTTCCTGGAACCGGCCGGCGGCCGCTTCTGTTTCGGCTTGTTTTCGATGCGCTCGCCAAGCCCCCGGGTCAAGGCGTCGAAGGGGGCATTCAGGAGATCGCGTCGGGCGACAATCACATAGTCGTGTCCGGGTTTCATTGCAAACCCGGCGGAAAGCCGCACCGCCTCTTTCAGGCGTCGGCGCATCCGGTTTCGCTCGACGGCATTGCCGTGTTTCTTGGTAACGGTGAAGCCGACGCGGGCCTCTCCCTCCGGATCGTTGCGGTCGAGCACTTCGAGGAGAAACAGCGGGCCTCTACGGCTTTCTCCTGCCCGAACGGCCAAAAACTGCGGACGGCTTTTCAGCCGCCCGACAGTCGTTTTGTCTTTATCTGACGTCATGTGCCCGGACACTGGTTTCGGGCAACTTCGGCTTAAGCCGAAAGACGCTTGCGGCCACGAGCCCGGCGGGCTGCGAGGACCTTCTGGCCACCCGAGGTGGACATGCGTGCACGGAAGCCGTGACGGCGCTTGCGAACAAGCTTGGACGGTTGGTAAGTACGCTTCATTTATTTTAATACCGCGGTGTGCGGCCCTTCTTGGGTTTGCATGTAGCAAGGAGCGTTTACGTTCCGGACATAGCTCCGCCTGTCGGGCAGGCAGGCTTGGCCGGACGTGGGCGGCTTATAAAGGCAAATTTCCCGGAAAGTCAATCACGCGAGGCCTTCGATGGGCAAAAGTGATCGCATCCCGATATCCGGGCGACCTCGATTTCGCAGGCACAAGCCGCGACGCACTATCTCAGACTGGTAAACAGGGAGCTAACCGGCACTCCCCAGAATGCCGGCCGGCCACCGCGATCTTTATTAACCATGAATGTTTTAGCGTGACTGCGGTGCAATGAGGCCGCGACCCTTCCGATAACCGGGCAAGTCTTGCGGTGTCGTGGAGGCAGGGATGAAAATACGTGGTAAGATCAATCTGATCGTCGGGGTAATGAGCCTCCTGGCGATCGCGGTGACCGGCATGTCGCTGCTGGTGGTTTCTCAATACAACAGCCGGTTCCATCAGTACCAGAACGCTTCTGAGCGTGCCTTCAACGGCGAGCATCTCAATCGACTGGTGACCGGCGTCGTCATGGAAGCGCGCGGAATCTACGCAGCGCCCACCATCGAAAAGGCAAAGCCCTTCGCCGAAGGCATTCTGAAGAACCTCGAAAAAATCGATGCGCTGTTTGCCGAGTGGCGACCCCTGGTGCCGGCCGACAAGCTCGGCTCGTTCGATGCGCTGGTCAAGCGCGCTGAGGAGTTCAAGACGTTCCGCGTCGAAACCGCGCGTCTTGGCCAGGAGGTATCGCCGCAGGCGGCCAACGAGCAGGGCAACACCGACGCCAACCGCGCCAACCGCAAGGCCTTCCAGGGCGAGATCGACGCCGTCGTCGAAGCCAACCTGGCAACGCTCGAGACCGTCAAGGCTGACATCGCTTCGTTCGAACGTTCGGTCATCGTCATCATTCTCGGCATCGCCGGGCTCGGGCTCGCCGTCGGTATCGGCACCGCCTTCTATATCGGCACCAATCATCTGAGCCGTCCGATCCTCGATCTCACCGGCAAGATGAAGCTGCTCGCCGGCGGCGATCTTTCCGCCAACGTACCCTTTGCCGACCGCAAGGACGAAATCGGCGAGATGGCTGCGGCCGTGCAGATCTTCAAGCAGAATGGCCTTGCCGTTCGCGATCTCAACGCCCAGGAAGCGGCGCTGCGCGAAAAGAGCGCCGATCTGCAGATGAGCATCGGCGTCGTCGTCTCGGCTGCGGCCGCCGGCGATTTCACCAAGCGCATCGGCAAGGACTACGAGAACGACGATCTCAATCGTTTTGCGTCGAGCGTCAACGAACTCGTCGGCAGCGTCGATGCCGGCATTGCCGAAACGCGCCGCGTCGTCGCCAGCCTTGCCGCCGGCGACCTGACCCAGAGCATGAACGGCCAGTTCCATGGCGCCTTCGCCGAATTGCAGAAGAACGTCAACGAGACGCTGTCGACGCTGCAGAAGACGCTGCGCGAAGTGCGTGTCACCACGGACTCGATCAACGGCAATTCGTCCGAGCTTCGCTCCGCCGCCGACGATCTGTCGAAGCGCACCGAGCAGCAGGCCGCAGCACTCGAAGAGACGTCTGCGGCACTCGACGAGATCACCGTCGCCGTCAGGAGTTCGACCGAGCGGGCGCAGGAAGCGACCGTAATGGTCAACGAAGCCAAGGAAAGCGCTGCCGAATCGGCCGCAGTCGTGCGCAACGCGGTCGAGGCCATGGGCCGGATCGAGCAGGCATCGAGCGAGATCGGCCAGATCACCAATGTCATCGACGAGATCGCCTTCCAGACCAACCTGCTGGCGCTGAATGCCGGCGTCGAGGCTGCCCGTGCTGGTGATGCCGGTAAAGGCTTTGCCGTTGTCGCTCAGGAAGTTCGCGAGCTTGCTCAGCGTGCGGCCAGTGCTGCCAAGGACATCAAGGCCCTGATCTCGAAGTCGGGCTCGGAAGTCGCAACCGGCGTCCGGCTCGTGCAGGAAACCGGCGCGGCGCTTGGCGAGATCGAGGAGCGCGTGCTCAAGATCAACGATCATATCCACTCGATCGCAACGGCCGCACGCGAACAGTCGACCGGCCTCGGCGAAGTCAGCACCGCCGTCAACCAGATGGACCAGGTCACCCAGCAGAACGCCGCCATGGTGGAAGAGGCGAATGCCGCGACCCACAAGCTGTCGGCGGAAGCCAACAACCTTGCGAGCCTGATCGCCTACTTCAAGCTCGACGGCACTTCGGCGGCACGCACGATCGCACCGGCGCGGGAAACCAGCCGTCCGGTGGATTCGCCCGCCCGCCGGATGATGGGCAACGTCGCCCGCGCCTTCAGCGGCGGATCTTCGGCGGCCGTCGCCAGGGACAACTGGGAAGAGTTCTGATCCGACCAGTTTGACGGATCGCACCAATCGACGCCCGCGGACGACTGACGTCTCCGCGGGCGTTTTCCGTGGATAATCTGCAATCATCGCCCCGTCGTTGCCGCCACGCTCTCGTGTAACGGCAACGTGAGTTGTCTTGTCGGCCCGTTCACGCTGTCGTTTTGCAACGCGACCATTCGTTATTGGTCTCCGGTATGGATTGCCGATACTGCAAGGAAAGACTTTTCCAAGAAACGAAATCACATGAACCGAAGCGCCATCAACAGAGCCGGGGATGCCCGTCCAACGCCGTCGGAGGCACCGGACGAGGGCTCGCCCGAAGACCGCGGCAAGGTCGCGTGGCGTCTGGTGCTGTTGGCCCTTCTTGTCGCCGGCGGGTTTGCCTCCTATGCCTTCGGACTTCAGCGTTATCTGTCTCTGAGCGCACTCGTCCATCACCGTGAGGCGTTGCGCCTCTATGTCGAAGCCTATCCGCTTCAGGCCGCCGGTCTGTTTTTCCTGGTCTACGTAGCAGTGGTGGTCTTCTCGATCCCGGCTGCTTCGGTTCTGACGATCTTTGCCGGCTTTCTCTTCGGCTGCGCCGGTGGCGGCCTTCTCGTCGTTGCAGCCGCGACGCTCGGCTCGTGCCTGTTGTTTCTGGCGGCCCGCAGCATGTTCGGCGATCTCCTGCGGCGGCGTGCCGGGCCATTCCTCGCGCGTTTTGCCGATGGTTTCTGCCGCAATGCGTTTCTCTATCTTCTCGTCCTGCGGCTCACGCCGATCTTCCCGTTCTTCGTCGTCAACATCGCGCCCGCCTTCTTCGAGGTGAGATTGAGAACGTTTGCGATGGCAACTCTGATCGGTATCGTTCCCGCCACCTTCGCCTATGCCTGGCTCGGCGGTGGGCTCGACGAGGTGATCGCCAGTTCGGCTGCCGTTGGCCGCGAGCTGTCGGTGTCGGATTTCGCAACGCCGAAATTGACCTTGGCGCTTGTGGTATTAGCGTTGTTTGCGGCATTGCCACTCGCTTTCAAGCGGGTATGGTCGCGCCGCAAGGCTGTTTGACGGGTACGGGGCAGGCGTGGCGAAAGTCATCAATCCGGATATCTGCGTGATCGGTGGCGGTGCCGCCGGGCTTTCCGTGGCGGCGGGTGCCGCCGCCTTCGGTGTTCCCGTGGTCCTGATCGAACGCGGCACCATGGGTGGGGATTGCCTCAACCACGGATGCGTGCCGTCGAAGACGCTGATTGCCGTCGCCAGGCACGCGCAGGCGATCCGTATGGCGGGTCGCTTCGGTCTGGCCGCTGGCCAACCCGTCGTCGACTATCAACGCCTTCATGCCCGCATCCACGAGGTCATTGCCGGTATCGCTCCGCACGATAGCGTCGAGCGCTTTACCGGCCTCGGCGTCGAGGTGCTGCAATCCTCGGCCCGGTTCGTCGATGAAAATACCGTTGCCGCCGGAGACCATCTCGTCCGCGCCCGCCGTTTCGTCGTCGCCACCGGCTCGTCGCCGGCGATCCCTGATATTCCGGGCCTCGACAAAGTGTCGTTCCTGACCAACGAGACGCTGTTCGATCTGACCCGGCTTCCGGCCCATTTGATCATTGTCGGTGCGGGTCCTGTTGGCATCGAGATGGCGCAGGCCTATCGCCGGCTTGGCGCCGGCGTCACCGTCATCGAGAGCCGGCGCGCGCTTTCGGATGCCGATCCCGAGCTTTCATCGATCGCGATTGCCGCACTTCGGCACGGGGGCGTGGTCCTGCACGAGGCAACGACGATCCTTGGCGCCGAGCAGGATGGCGGGCGGGTCGTTCTGCGATGCGAGAATGGAGGCGGCGTTTTCCAGGTCGAAGGCAGCGATCTCCTGATTGCCGCCGGTCGTCGGCCGAACCACGCATCGCTCGGCCTTGCCGCCGCCGGCATCGACCACAATGCGAAAGGCATAGAGGTCGGGCCCAACCTTCGCACCAGCAATCGCCGCGTCTATGCGATCGGCGATGTCGCAGGCGGGCTGCAGTTCACCCATGTGGCGAGCTATCATGCACGGCTGGTGCTGCAGCAGATGCTGTTTCGATTGCCGGCGCGGGAAGATCGGACGATTGTGCCGAAGGTCACCTACTCCGATCCGGAAATCGCCGAGGTTGGATTGAGCGAGACGGAGGCGCGGGAAAAATTCGGCGCCGTCGACGTCATCAGGACCGATCTTGCCGCAGGCGACCGTGCCCGCACGGACGGGGTCGAGGCTGGCGTGATCAAGATCGTCGCCGGCCGCCGCGGACGCATCCTCGGTGTCGGCATTGCCGCCCCAGGTGCAGGGGAGCTGATCAACATGTGGTCGCTTGCGGTCGCCAACGGCATGACGCTGAAACAGGTCCGCGGCTATGTCGCACCCTATCCGACCCTTTCCGAGATTGGAAAACAGGCGGTCATCTCCTATTATGCGCCCTTGGCGAGGAAGGCGGTCGTGCGGTCCGCCATCAGGGCCTTGCGGTATTTCGGCTGACGGACAGGGATTTTTCGGGACGATGAGCGAAGAGGCGCAGCCGACGACGGTGAGTGAAGCGCCGCGAACCGCAGCGGGCTTCCTCCGCGGGCTCTCGGGCAAGCTGCTGTTGCTGACGATCGTTTTCGTCATGCTGGCCGAGGTGCTGATCTTCGTGCCGTCGGTCGCAAACATGCGCATCCGCTGGCTGCAGGATCGGCTGAACACCGTCGCTGCCGCCGCCGTCGTCGTCGACGGCCTGCAGAATGTCGAGCTGCCCCGAAACGTGCAGGACGACACGCTGATGGCAACGGGCACCAAGGCGATCGTCATTCGCCGCAAGGATGCCTCGCGGATGATCGCTGCCGCCGACATGCCATCAGAGATCGACGGCGAATACGACACCGCCAATTTCACCGCCTTGGCGGCGATCCGCGATGCCTTCGATACGCTGCTGTTCGGTGGCAACCGGGTGGTGCGCGTCTACGGGCCGCTCGGTGAAAGCGACGCGGTGATCGAGCTGGTCATGGCTGATGCCAGCCTGCACAAGGCGATGCTCGTCTATTCCCGCAACGTGTTCTTCCTGTCGATCATCATCTCGCTGATTACCGCGACGTTGATCTTCCTTGCGATCAACCGGATGCTGATCGTGCCGATCCGGCGAATGACGGCGAGCATGCAGGAATTCTCCAACGATCCGTCCAATCCGGCGCGCGTGCTCGTTCCGCCGGAGGGGCGCGACGAACTCGCGGTCGCCGGCCAGCATCTGGCGAGCATGCAGCGCGAGCTGCAGAAGACGCTGAAGCAGCAGAAGAGCCTTGCCGAGCTTGGCCTGGCGGTGTCGAAGATCAACCACGACATGCGCAATATCCTGTCGTCGGCGCAGCTGATCTCCGACCGTCTCGCCGATGTCGATGATCCCGTCGTCAAGCGCTTCGCACCGACGCTGCTGCGGGCGATCGACCGGGCCGTCGGCTATACCCGCGAGGTTCTTTCCTATGGCCGTACCACCGAGGCCGAACCGCACCGCCGGTTCGTCGCCCTCAAGCCGCTGGTCTCCGATGTCGCCGAGCTGCTTTCGATCGATCCGCAATCCGGCATCGAATTCCAGATCCAGGTGCAGGACGACCTTGAGGTCGACGCCGACAGCGAGCAACTGTTCCGGGTGGTGCACAATATCTGCCGCAACGCCGTCCAGGCGCTGACGAATCACGAGGCCGAGGACGGGCGGCCACGCGTCGTCAGCGTTTCGGCGATGCGCATGGGCAGTGTCGTCACCATTTCCGTCGACGATACCGGCCCAGGCATGCCGGCAAAGGCCCGCGAAAATCTTTTTGCAGCCTTCCGCGGCTCGGCGCGCTCGGGCGGCACCGGTCTTGGCCTGGCGATTGCACGCGAATTGGTGCTCGCCCATGGGGGAACGATTGCCCTTGTGGAAAAGCCTACGCCCGGAACGCTTTTTCGCATCGAATTACCGGACCGCCCGGTGCCGCTCGATGCATTTCGCTCCAAAGCCCGGCATTGAAGGGGTTCGCGGGTGAGATTGCGCGCTGATTTCGCCGTGAAAATCCACAGCTTGAAACCGCGTCGTCGTAAAAATGAAATTTTTTGCCGAGCGGCGCTTGCAATCCCCGAAAGGACCCTTTAGAGAACCGCTCACGCAAGCGGTTCGACCGCTTCAGGCAAGCACCCGTAGCTCAGCTGGATAGAGCACCAGACTACGAATCTGGGGGTCAGGAGTTCGAATCTCTTCGGGTGCGCCAACAATTTCAAAGCCTTAACTGAAGGCGCTTCTCCAGCATTCCCTACAGCGTCGCGCGTCTTATTGGACGCGCAAAGGACGCTGTAGCACTTTGACTTGCCCCCGCAGGCACCAACTCCACGTCGTCCTCTGCGAGGTGTACGATGCAGGATTGCGGCGTCTACGGCAGGTGGCTGAAGCGGGCGACCTGCGCATCCTTCATCAGGCTGCGAAAGTTAGGTCCGGTGACGTGCACCAGTGTCTTGTGGTCGCCGCCTTCGAAATAGACGTCGCTGGCGTCTTCGAGGCTTTCGTCGAGGATCACCGGTACATCGTAGGCCGATCCGATCGGCGGCACCGCGCCAATGTCGCAATCGGCGAAAAGCGAACAGACCTCCTCCTCCGAGGCGAGGCCAAGGCGTCTGTTCATAACACTCTGCAATGTGGAGAGCTCGATCCGGTGCGTACTCGGAACAACGGCGAGGACGTACCCCATTTCGTGGTGTACGACCACGGACTTGGCCAGTCTGCTGCCCGGAACATGCGCGGCGCGCGCCGACTGGCTGGTCGTTGCCGTACGATGGTGCGCGACGGTGTCGTAGGCGACACCCTCGCCGTCGATATAGTCCTGAAGTTTCCTTGCGATAGTCATCGTTGGGCGCCCCTTGTGTTACGTTGTGACGCATAAGAAGACATTTTCCTCTCATCGCCTGCGAAGTCAACGACGAGCCTATGGTCGCAAGCGTGCGCGCGCTTCGGTTGATTGAGCATCCGGCTACGTTTGCGAGGCGTTTTCGTCGGCGCTTCACTAGCGCCGCGATCAAAAAAAACCGCGCTGGTTCTCCGTTCCATCCGATCGTGATGCGCCTCGGCGGAGCCGTAAGAACAGTTGTAATAAATCTATATATTAGTATAATGTAACTTACAGGCTGCGCGCTTGCGTTGCGCCTGATGGGGGCGGAAGAGAGCGATCCGGAGGCGTCTGCGGCGGCCGGAAAAAGGGGGCATCCTCACGATCTTTTGAAGCCTGCGACTGAAAAATGGCCGGTCCGATTCCCATATAAAAGGGAGCCGTACGGCTGATGGAAGGAGGTGCCCGATGTATCGTTATATGATGAAAGAGCTGCTGGTGATCGTAGCCGGGCTTTCCGTCTGCGCTTTCGTGATCCTGTTCTTCCTCGCGAGCGCCGCGCACGGCGTCTAACGCGATCCGCGGGCTGAATGCCCCTGGCGCTTGTGCGCCGTCATGGCGAAGGCGGGCCGAGCAGGTCGAGCGTTCGTCGATCCTCTTCCCCGGCAAAATAGAAACTGAGGGCCTGCCCGAAGACGCTGCCTGTGTTTGCGGCCTTCGAAAACAGCGTCATCGACGAGCGGAATTTCATGTCATCAGGGCTTGCGAAGATTTCGTGTGCCGAACACCCGATCAGCCCGTTGACGGTCTCGGTGCATTCGACAAGCCTGGGCCCGAGGATTGGATGGGCGAGATAGGCCCTGGCCTCCGCGAGCCCGGAGATGGCGAAGCGCTGGGCCATCGGCGAATGCCCGAGGCCCGCAAGCTGGGGAAAGACGAACCACATCCAGTGGGTCTCTTTGCGGCCACGCCGCAATTCGTCGAGCGCTGCGGCATGGACGCGGCCCTGAGCGTCGACAAAGCGCTGCAGCACGAAAGGGTCTGCCATGATCGCTTCTCCCGCCCTGGCGCGCCTGTGTGCCCGCTACAGCGCCGCGCGTCTTATTAGACGTGCAAAGGTCGCTGTAGCACTTTGAATGGCTGCATGTTTTTATCCTTAAATCGAATAGGACTTAAGGAAACATGCAGTCGGGTGGTGTCCGCTGCCGCCGGTCGCGCCCATTGGCGGCGGCCCCATTGGCAGCTACGATACATCCTACCAGCGATGATGAACATGAACCTTGACCAGCCGCTCGTAAAGCGCGGCGATGGCGGCCTTGGCTTTTTCGTCGATGGCAGGCAGCGCGCTGGCAGCCGCATTGGATTGCGCCTGCGTCTCATTGCGGGCGCCAGGGATGACGACGGACACGGCATCCTGCTCCAGTATCCAGCGCAGGGCGAACTGCGCCATCGGCACGCCTGCGGGCACCAGCGGGCGAAGCTGCTCGACGGCTTCCAGTGCCGTCTCGAAGGGCACGCCTGCAAAAGTCTCGCCGACATCGAAGGCTTCACCGAAGCGGTTGAAGTTGCGATGGTCGTCGGCGGCAAACGCCGTGTCGCGGGTAATCTTGCCCGACAGCAGCCCGGAGGCGAGCGGCACGCGCACGATCACGCCGACATTCTTCTTCCTGGCTTCCGCGAAGAACAGATCCTGCGGCCGCTGGCGGAAGATGTTGTAGATGATCTGGACGGTGGCAACACCCGGATACTCGATCGCCTTCAGCGCTTCCTCGACCTTCTCGACCGAGACGCCGTAATTGCGGATCTTGCCCTTGGTGATGAGCTGGTCGAGCGCACCGAAAAACTCCGGACGGTAATAGACGTCGGTCGGCGGGCAGTGGAGCTGGACGAGATCCAGCGTTTCGATACCGAGATTGCTAAGACTGCGATCGATGAAGGCTTCGATATTGGCGCCGGTGTAGCCTTCGGTGACATGCGGGTTCAGCCTGCGTCCGGCTTTGGTGGCGACGAACGGCTTTTCGCCGCCGCGCTCCTTCAGGACGGCGGCAATGATCTTTTCAGACCGTCCGTCACCATAGACGTCGGCCGTGTCGACGAGGGTGACGCCGCTGTCGAGTGCGGCATTCAACGCGCGCTTGCCGTCCGTTTCGCTGACGTCGCCCCAGGAGCCGCCGATCTGCCAGGCGCCGAAGCCGATCTCCGAAATCGTCGCACCTGTCTTGCCCAGAACTCTCGTTTTCATGCAGATCATCTCCCTGGCGTCGAAATCGTTTTCGGATTGAATATTATTCGGTTTGCGGGTCGCTTTTATGATGGTTCGATCGGCAAGGGGAAGGCGATCAATCGTCGGTCGAAATGACCGCGCGGCCGCGGCTGAGATCGGTGACCATGGCAAGAATGCCGTCTGCTTCGTCCTTGCGCATGTCGACCGTCATTACCGGCCCCTTGTCGGTGAAGGTTTCGCCTGAGATCGTGACGTCACGGGCAAGAAGGCGGGCCTTGATCAGCGCCAGATCGGCAAAGTCGCAGGCGATGGTGGTGCGTATCGTCTCGATCATTTCGATCTTCTCGGCCGCCCGCAGGCAGAGCGCGGCGGTGCCGCCATAGGCGCGGATCAGGCCGCCGCTGCCAAGCAGGATGCCGCCGAACCAGCGGGTGACCACCACGACGACGCGGTCGAGCGACTGGCCATCGATCGCAGCGAGGATCGGCTTGCCCGCGGTCCCGCTCGGCTCGCCGTCGTCGTTGAAGCGATAGGCCTGGCCGATGCGCCACGCCCAGCAATTGTGGTTGGCGGTGGGATCGGAATGCTCAGCAAGGAAAGCCTTTGCCGCCTGCTCGTCGGGCACGGGCGCGCAGATTGCCAGAAACCGGCTCTTCTTGATTTCCTGCGTCGAGGTTTCTGTGTGCTTGAGGGTGAACATCCGCTGCTTCCGTTTGTTCAACGCTGATAGCGGATTGCTGCCAAATGCGCCATCCGGCGCACGCAGGTAGCGCGGTCGGCAAAGTCCGAAGCGGCGGACCGGAGCAATGAGAACTGATTTATCCCTCTCCCCCGTGGGGGAGAGGGCCGTACTTGTTGATGCAGGCCGGCTCAGCCGATCGCCATCAGGCTGGCATTGCCGCCGGCAGCGGCGGTGTTGATCGAGGTAGACACCTCTTCCAAGAGCCAGTTGAGGCAATAGGCGTCGGGGTTGCGGCCGATCTCGTCAGTCGAGGCGGCCTGGACCAGAACCAGCGGACCCGGCAGGCCGGCGATCACCTTGTTCACCTCACGCACACGCTCGCCGTCGCCTTCGACCAGTGCACCGGCGAAGGGGCCGTCCGCCGACCAATCCTTCGACCAGGACAGGCGGGTGGAAACACTTGCCGGCAAGGTCTTCAGCGAGGACTGCAGGCCCGACGCCGCGTCGATGACGACGGTGTTGCCGGTCGCCAGTGCCGCGCCGAGCTGGCGATAGAGGCCGGTCTCGGTGGCTGGCACCAGGAGCACGCGGCCGCGAGGATGCAGCGCATAGAGGTTACGCTCGCCAACCGGGCCTGGAAGCTCGGAGATGAGGCCGAGGGCCGAGTTGCTGCCGGCTGTGCGGGCGGCTTCGGCTTCCGCCTTGACACCCTTGCCGTCGAGCCATTTGGCGAAGTCGAGCAGCGCCGGATCGGTGTGGACGGAGCTGTGCTGCGGCGGCACCGGGGCGGTGGCGACGAGGCGGCCGAGATAGAGCGGACCGCCTGCTTTCGGGCCGGTGCCCGAGAGGCCACGACCGCCGAAGGGCTGTACGCCGACGACAGCGCCGATGACGTTGCGGTTGACGTAGAGGTTGCCGGCCTTCACGCGAGACGTGACGTGGGCAATCGTCTCGTCGAGGCGGGTGTGCAGGCCGAAGGTCAGGCCGTAGCCCGTCGCGTTGATATCGTCGATCAACCGGTCGAGATCGTCACGGCGGTAGCGGATGACGTGGAGAACGGGACCGAAGACCTCGCGCTTGAGGTCGGAGAGCTTTTCGAGCTCGACAATCGTCGGCGGCACGAAGGTACCGAGTTCGGTACCGGACGCGAGGCCGATCTGCTCGACCTTGCGACCCATGCCGCGCATGGTTTCGATGTGCTTCTCGATGATCCCCTGCGCTTCCGCGGTGATGACAGGGCCGACGTCGACGGAAAGCTTGTCCGTGCGGCCGATCTTCAGTTCGTGCAGCGCGCCCTTCAGCATCGCGAGGATGCGGTCGGCGACATCTTCCTGCAGGCACAAGACGCGCAGCGCCGAGCAGCGCTGGCCGGCGCTGTCGAAGGCCGAGGCGATCACGTCGCCGACGACCTGTTCGGCGAGCGCCGAACTGTCGACGATCATGGCGTTCTGGCCGCCGGTTTCGGCGATCAGCGGGATCGGCCGGCCCGACGGCGACAGCCGGTCGGCCAGCTGCGCCTGGATGAGGCGTGCGACTTCGGTCGAGCCGGTGAACATCACGCCGGCGATTTCAGGCGCGGCAACCAGTGCCGCACCGATGCGACCGTCACCGGGCAGGAGCTGCAGCGCGTCGGCCGGAATGCCGGCTTCGTGCAGGATGCGCACGCCCTCGGCGGCGATCAGTGGCGTTTCTTCCGCCGGCTTTGCCAGCACCGGGTTACCTGCGACGAGTGCTGCGGCAATCTGGCCGGCAAAGATCGCGAGCGGGAAGTTCCACGGGCTGATGCAGACGATTGGTCCGAGCGCCTTATGAGCAGGACCGAGTGTGCGGCGGGTCTGTTCGGCATAGTAGCGCAGGAAGTCGATCGCTTCGCGCACTTCGGCGATGGCGTTCGGCAGCGACTTGCCGGCTTCGCGCACGATCAGGCCGAGCAAAGTCGGCATGCGGGCTTGCATGATGTCGGCTGCACGCACGAGGCAGGCTGCACGCTCTGCCGGTGAAACCGCCGACCAGCTCGAGGCGGCCTTCGCGGCAAGGCTTGCGGCCTGGCGGGCGTCCGCTTCCGATGTCTCGGTGACGGCGCCGACGATATCGCGGTGGTCGCCGGGGTTGACGACCGGGCGGGTCTCGCCCGATGCAGGACCGGTTGCCAGTTGCGGCACCGCGCGCCAGTCGATGGCAGCACTGGCCTTGAGCGCTTCGGTTAGCGATGCGAGCGAGGTTTCGTTGGAAAGGTCGAGACCACCGGAGTTCGGGCGTGCATCGCCGAACAAACCGACCGGCAGGGCGATCTGCGCGTGCGTCGCGCCGACGACAGGCATGGCGCGCACGATGTCGACCGGATCGGCAACCAGTTCGTCGATTGAGACCTTCGGGTCGGCGATGCGGTTGACGAAGGAAGAGTTGGCGCCGTTTTCAAGCAGGCGGCGCACCAGGTAGGCCAGCAGCGTCTCGTGCGTGCCCACGGGCGCATAGATGCGGCACGGCCGGTCGAGATTGCCCTTGCCGACGACTTCGTCGTAGAGCGGTTCGCCCATGCCGTGCAGGCACTGGAACTCGTACTTGCCGACCTGGAAGTCCTTGCCGGCCAGTTCGTAGATGGTGGCGAGCGACTGAGCGTTGTGGGTGGCAAACTGCGGGAAGATCACGTCGGTTGCTGCCAGCAGCTTGCGGGCGCAGGCGATGTAGGAAACGTCGGTGTAGATCTTGCGGGTGTAGACGGGGAAGTCTTCCAGGCCGTCGAGCTGCGCGCGCTTGATCTCGGCGTCCCAATAGGCGCCCTTGACCAGCCGGACCATGATGCGGCGGCTCGCGCGGCGGGCGAGGTCGATGATGAAGTCGAGCACGAAGGGGCAACGCTTGCCATAGGCCTGGACCACGAAGCCCATGCCGTCCCAGCCGGCGAGATCCTTGTCGAGGCACAGTTCTTCGAGCAGGTCGAGCGAAAGCTCCAGCCGGTCGGCTTCCTCGGCGTCGATGTTGAGGCCGATGTCGTACTTCTTGGCAATGACCGCGAGTGCCTTCACCTTCGGCAGAAGCTCTTCCATGACGCGGGCCGACTGCGCGCGCACGTAGCGCGGATGCAGCGCCGAAAGCTTGATGGAGATGCCGGGGCCTTCGTAGATGCCGCGTCCGGCCGATGCCTTGCCGATGGCATGGATCGCCGTTTCGTAGTCCTTGTAATAGCGCTCGGCGTCTTCAGCCGTGGTCGCGGCTTCGCCCAGCATGTCGTAGGAGTAGCGGAAACCCTTCTGCTCGAGCGCGCGCGAGCGGCGCAGCGCCTCGTCGATGGTTTCGCCGGTGACGAATTGTTCGCCCATCATCCGCATCGCCATGTCGACGCCGCGGCGGATCACCGGTTCGCCGCAGCGGGCGATCAGGCGCGTCAGCGCGGCCGAAAGGCTGCGGTCGTTGACCGTCGACGTCAGCTTGCCGGTCACGACCAGACCCCAGGTCGCGGCGTTGACGAACAGCGAGCGGCCACCGCCCAGATGCGACTTCCAGTCACCGTCGGAAATCTTGTCGCGGATCAGCGCGTCGCGCGTTGCCGTGTCGGGAATGCGCAGCAGCGCCTCGGCCAGGCACATCAGCGCCACACCTTCCTGGCTCGACAGCGAGTATTCGTGCACCAGTCCTTCGACGCCGGAACCTTTATGTTTTGCGCGCAGGGCCTCGATCAGCTTGCGGGCGGTTCTGGCGGCTGCCTTCTGTGTCTCGGCCGGAAGCGTTGCTGCTTCGACGAGCGGCGGCAGCGCTTCGGTTTCCGGCCGGCGGTACGCGGCGGTGATCGCCTGGCGCAGCGTGCCTTGCGCGCGGATCGGCGGTGCGAAGTCGGCAAAGGGGGCCGGGGCCGCATCGGCCTTTGGGCTGGATTTTTGAAGCTGGGTCTGGCTCATCGAACGCGGTCCTCCGGAAGGCGGTGACAAGGCGCAATGCGCCTTGGATTTCGTGGGCAGAAAATACGCGTCGTCCCGCCGAACATCCATCCGGCAAATTTCGTCATTCTCGGAATGTTTCACTATCGCAGTGCCGGCAAACCGATGGGGATACGGAATGTAGGCTTGAGTGCCGGATGATCCGAAGTTCTACGCGGCCTGCCCGAAGTGCCGTTCGCGCGCCATCAGACACTCGTCGTCACCGGGCATGCAGGTGCGACAGACGATCGGCCTCACAGCGTAGATCTTGCAGGCGACATGCACCCCGAGCTTGCCGCCGAGTGCCGTGCAACGGTTGTCTTCGCAGCGCATGCCGCCGAGGTCGGCGGCGACGTACTCTTCCGGTATCAGGTCGAGTTCCTCGTCCGTCTCCATCGAGAATCGCGGCCAGTCGGAGGAGTAGGCGCAGCAGGCGCCGCAGCTCTGACAGTCGAGGATTTCATCGGTGGCGGTGGTTTGGGTCATGGGCCAACCTAGCATGAAGGCCCGGCGGCCGGAATGCCCCTCATACCAACCTGCACGGATATTGGCCCACTGCGTGGGACCGTCTGCGGTCGTCCGGGAAGGAGCGGACCTTAGAGCGATGCCTGGACATCGGTCGAGGATTGCGAGGCTGCCGGTGGCCGACAGGCGGCCCATCCGAAGGGCCGGGCGCTTTTGGCCTCCTGATAGCGTCGACAATCCTCACCGGACCGCGTGGTCCGGCTCCGGTTTTCTCCTTACAGGAAACCAAAATCGCGCCGGCTCAATGGGTCAATATCCGTGCAGGTTGGTATCAGGCGAAGGCAGCGTCCCGGCGGGCGATTTCGTAATCCTCGGTATGAACGAGAACGCCATCCTTCGTCACCACGGCAATGCCGTAGGCTGCTGGTTCATCGACTGAGAGCGAGGCATCCGGCGCATCGAACGGCATCGGCTGCTGGTGCACCGGGCTCTTGAAGACAGAGAAGGGTATGCCGCGGCTGGAACCGCTGATCGTGCGGTGCACATGGCCGGCGAAGATGTGGCGCACATTGCCGTGGTTCTTCACGAGCGCATAAAATTCCACTTCGTTGACGAGGCGGATCATGTCCATGCCGGTGAAGCCGGTGGCGTGCGGGGGATGATGCATGAAGATGAGCACCGGCCTGTCGCCGGCTTCTGCCAATTGGCGATCGAGCCAGGTAAGGCGTTTCTGGCACAGGAGCCCGGCATGGCTGTTGGGGTAGTCGTAGGGCGGCGCAAACAGCGTGTCGAGCAGGATCGCCCGGCAATCGCCAAAGTCGACCACTTGCTGCACGAAGCCATCGTCGTCCGTTACGGCGTCTGCAAAGACGTCGAGAAACACGTCGCGCCGGTCGTGGTTGCCGATCATGATGGCGGCCGGAGGCAGCAATTGATCGGTCAGCGTTTTCAGCCGCTCGTAGGAGGCGCGGTCGGCATGATGCGCGAGGTCGCCGGTGAAGATCACCCGGTCGGCATCCGCGTGGTAGCGGTTCACATGTGCGATACCGTTGGCCAGGCGCTGGTAGGGATCGAGGCCGATGATCGTCGTGCCCTCGGGCACCATGTGCAGGTCGGTAAAGATAATCAGTTTCGTCATTACATTTCCAGGCGAGGGGTGTCTTCCCGCCACGCTGTAGTGCGCCCGGCTGCACGTCAAGCTGCATCTTTGGGGGGAACCTGTCGGGACATAACGCGGACCGACCGGTTGAGGTCGGCTCGCAATGCGTCACTTGATGCGGCTGGTCTTGTCGAGCATGGCCGTCTCGAAATTGCTGCCGCCGCTGAGTTCGGCGAACTTGCGCTCAGCAAAGGCGTCGCCCTCGGCCGCGGCTTTGCGGAAGATGGCGCGCGCGGCCGATGAATCCTTGGTTACGCCTTCGCCGGTCTCCAGCATCAGGCCGAGATTGACCATCGCGTCGACATTGCCGCGCTCGACGGCGAGGCGATAGAAGCGCGCGGCCCTGGCGTTGTCTTCCGGCACCAGCTTGCCTTCATCCAGGATGACCGCGAGGTTGAATGCGGCGATGTCATCGCCGGCGAGCGTCGCCCGCTCGAACCATTCGATGGCGAGCTTGCCGTTGGCGGCGGTGCCCATGCCGTCGCGGTAGGCGACGCCGAGATTATAGGCAGCGAGGATATTGCCGGCTGCGGCGGCTTTCTGGTTGAGCGCGAATTCGGTCTTGATGTCGCCCTGTTCGCCGACAAGCACCGCATAGTTGGTCATCGCCAGCGCATGGCCGTGTTCGGCCGCTTCGCTGAGGATGCGCAGCGACTGGATCTTCTGGCCGGCCTTGTCGAGCACGCGGGCCAACTGGAACTCGATGCGGGCGCCGGCATGCTGGTTATAGGCCTCGCGGCAGGCCGAAAGGGCGATACCGATCTTCATGTCCTCGGTCGCAACTGCCGGGAAGGCCTGGTTGCGCTGCAGGTCGAAGATGCTGCCCGCCTCGCGGTCGCAGATGTCGACGGCCGAAAGTTCTGCCGCACGGGCGGGAGGAAGCGCGATTGCCGCAAGCGCCAGGAAGCTGACGATGGCGAGAAGCAATGCGTTGAAGATGCGAATGCCTGTTTTGCGCTGATTTTCCATGATGCTCTCCCCGTCTCTTGACGCGAACTTAGCCCGGTGGGTTCGCACTGCCTGTTCCGGCGGTAACAGCCGGATTGCTGGGGCTCTGGCGAAGTGGAGAGGTGGCAAGGAACGCACCATTGCGCGTTCGGCTTGTTTCCGCTGATATCGGGGATATCCTTTGGGAAAGCCGGACGCTCGAGGGCTCGAACGCGTCGAACAGGGAGAAGGACCATGATGGACCGGGAGCTGGTGCGGCAGATGCTGGTGAGCAGGCGCGTCGTCGTTGGTGGCCTGTTGTTGGCGGCCATGGGCGGCGGCGTGGCAACGACCATGGCGAGCCCGGTGATCGGCAAGGCAACGGAAATCCGCGGCGACGTTCGTCGTCGACAGACTGAGCAGGAAGAGGCTCTGGCTGTCGGTGCGCAGATCTTCGACAACGATCATGTGCGCACCGAGGCCGAAAGTTTCGCAACCCTGGCGCTTGGTGCCGACACCCGCGTCCTCTTGGGTGCTGAGACCGATCTGCTGGTCGACAGCTTCATTGCCGGCCAGGGCGGTACGCTCGAACTCGGCATCGGCCGAATGGTATTCGACCGCCCCGAGGGGCTGCCCAAGGTCGATGTTGCCGTCAGGACCGCTTTCGGCATGATCGGCGTGCGCGGCACCAAGTTCTTTTGCGGCCCGAGCCGTGTCGCCTTCGCCGTCTTCGTCGAGCATGGCAGCGTTGCGGTCGCCGCGGGCGGCGTAACGCAGATTGTCGCTGCGGGGCAGGGCGTCGAGTTCCGACAGCGAGGCGACGCGCCGAGCGACCCCGTCAACTGGGGACAGGCGCGGATCCGGGAAGCCTATGCCAGTGTTGGCCAACAGTAGCGTCGGCAGCACCACGAGGAGCAATTCTCTGCCTCAATCGATGCCGACCATGGAATTCTGCAGTGGCGCTACACCTGTTCAGGGTCGGCGACTGTGAAGAGTTCCATCGTGGCAAAGCCGCGGATTTCATGGCTGCCGAGCGAGCGAAGCCGTTGCTTGCTTTCAGCTGCTGCAGCCGGGCCGACGCAGATGGCCGTGCCCAGAAATTTGTTTGCCTCCTGCAGTCGCGCTGCAAGGTTGATGGCGTCGCCATGGGCGGTGTAGTCGAGCTTGCCGCCGGCGCCGACTTCGCCAAGCACCGCCTGACCCGTCTCGACCCCGATGCGCGTGCGCCCGAAATCCCGTGCGGCAAACTGCGGTCGCCTGCGCATTTCTTCGGTCAACGCATGGATTGCCTTGGCGCATTCGATTGCCTTGTCGACATGATCGGCCAGATCCTCCGGCGCGTTGAAGAAGGCGTGCACGGCGTCGCCGACCACCTTGTCGACCATGCCGCCATATTGCGCTACCAGCCCGTTGACCTCGGTAAAATAGATATCGAGCAGGGCGATGAGGTCGCGCGGCCCGAGTTTTTGCGAAAGCGTCGAAAAGCTCTCGATGTCGGTGAACAGCGCCGTCACCGCCCGTTCCTCGCCCGCAACCCGGGCAGCACCTGGATTGTCGATGTAGCGCGCGACGACGGATTGCGGCAGGTATTGCGAGAATTTTTCCCGCGCCGTCGCTTCCGCCCGCCTGACATGGGCGAACTGCAGCGTGCTGGTCACTGCCAGCACGGCAGCAAGTGCGACTGAAATGCTCACTGCATCGACGAGCCAGCCGCTGGTGCGGTAGATCGCGGCAGTCGCCGCGACGACGACGGCAACCGCGACGATGCCGAGCACGGCCGATGTCATCGGCCGGAGCCTTGCCGCGCCATAGGCGGCGGCAATGCCCGCTGCCAGCGAGAACAGGGCCTCGATGACGGGAAGCCGCGCGTCACGCCGTGGAATGAAACCGGTGGCGATCGCATTGGCGATATCGGCATGGATCTGAACCGAGGGCTCGAGCGGCATTGAGGCGCTCGGCCGGAGGCCGCCGAGATTGGGCAGGCTGCTGCCGATGAAGACGAGTTTGCCCGCAAACCTGTCGCTGCCTGCTTTCCCTGAGAGAACGTCGGCTGCCGAAATGGTCCGGGCGGCGATCAAGTCAGGGGTGCTCGCGACGAAGCGCAGGCTGCCGGTATCGTCGAGTGTGATCACCTGCCTGTCGAGCCGCAGCCAGGCTGGGTCGCCGCCGAGTATCGGCGTTCCTGCACCCATCATCAGCCGCGTCGCCTCGATCGCAAGCGTCGGATAGGCCTCTTCGCCGAGAACAGCGAAAGCCTGCACCCGTCGGATACGGGCATCCTCGTCGCCGACAAGAAATGATGCGGCCGCCGCCTTGGCGTGATCCATGAAGGAAGGGCAGGAGGTTTCCGCGCCGTCGAGGAACCAGAGTTCCGGTGCTGCGAAGGGGCGGCTCAACGCCAGTGGCGGAGCCGGGCGAGGGCGCTCCTGCAGCGTATCGGCAATGAGAAAGCCGAGAACGACGGGGGTCTTCGAAAGCGCTTGCGAAAGCGATGTATTGCCTGGCAGCTCTGCCGCACAATCGGAACTGAAGACGAAGTCGACGGCGATGACCTTGGCGCCGGCCACGGTCAGTCCGGATAGGAGTTCGGCGGTTGCCGCCCTGTCCCAGTCTCCATCAGGCCGGGATTGGTAGGCCGCCCGGTCGATATCGACGACGACGATGTCGGGCGATTGCGGTGACGGCACCCATTGCATCAGGCGGTCGAAGAACAGCTCCCGCTGCGTTTCGAATACCGGTTCCGCATAGAAATAGAGTGCCAATGCGACGATCAGGCTCGTCAGGATCCCGCCGGCGAGCGGAGTGAAGCGAAATTGCCGGCGAGGTTGCACGGTCATGCCGCCTAATCCTCTTCAGGATCGGCGATGCTCAGCAGCCGGCCGACCTTGCAGGCGATGATCCCTTCTCCCCGCTTGATGGCGCCGCTCTCCTCTAGCCACAGAATGGCCCGGTTGACCTTGGGGCGACTGGCGCCGAGAACGCCGGCGATATCCGTCTGGCTCATCGTCAGCCGCAGATTGGCGCTTTCGGGAAGCTCGTTGCCGTGGATCTGCCGGAGTGTGGCCAGGAAGAACCGCGCAACGCGGGCGTTGAGGTCATAGAGCGCGATGGTTTCCAGCCGCTCGGTGGTGTCGCGCAGCTGGGCGCAGAGAAAGCGGATGACGGACTCAGCTGCCGCCGGCCGGGTAGTGACCATATCGAGAAACGCCTTCTTGCCGATCACGTAGCCTTCGGACGCCGTCTGCGCCGTGGCGTCTGCCGACCGCGTCTGGCCGTCGAGCACCGCCATCTCGCCGAAGATCGCGCCGGCTTCATGCTGGCGCAGCATCAGTTCGCGGCCCTGCGGTGTGATCAGAGAAAGCTTGATGCGGCCCGATATGACCACGATCATATAGTTGCCTTCGTCGCCACGCTGGAAGATCACCGTGCCGGCCGGCCACTTTCGATAGGTGGCGATATCGGCGAGATCCTCGATCGTTTTCTTGTCGAACCCTTCGAAGATCGCGAATGAGTGCCAGAAGGCCGGGCTCCTGTTGATTTCGTTCATGAGATGCCCCCGCGCGGCGTCCCCTGCCGCGCCTGAATTTCACCCAGCAGCCCCGTCCTTGCAACAGAAAAGAACACTTGTGGCCGAACCAGCGCTCGCTAGGACGAAAAGCACTGCACAGACTGGGCCGCGGCTCAAATGTCGGTTGACGATAAATCCCGGTTGTCTCTACGTTGTGAACGATCTGTCGCCGGGCGTGCGGCTAGATGAATTTGAAAATGCTGATACTTCTGCTGCCAACACTCGTTTCTCACAGGAGCCTCGCATGTCTCAGAATGTCGTCGTCCTCATCGGGCGCATTCTCCTTTCGATCATGTTCATCACCGCTGGCTTCGGCAAGCTGACTGATCCCGCCGGCACCGCCGGAATGATTGCTAATGCCGGCTGGCCGGCAGCAACCGCGCTTGCCTATCTCGCCGGCGCTTTCGAGCTGATCGGCGGTCTTGCCGTTCTGGTCGGCTTCCAGACGAAGATTGCAGCCTACCTGCTGGCTCTGTTCTGCCTGGTCACCGCCTTCGTCTTCCACAGCGGCGCAATCAACATTCCGACGTTCCCGCCGGAAGCCAACGGCCTGCTGAGCGTCTTCAACGGCCTGATGATGATGAAGAACATCTCGGTTGCCGGCGGCTTCCTGGTGCTTGCCGCCTTCGGCCCGGGCGCACTGTCGATCGACGCACGTCGCGCCTAAGACATTCCAGACATGAAACGAAAAAACCCGCCGGTTCCGCCGGCGGGTTTTTCGTTTTGTCGCCCGATCCGTCAGGGATAGATCACGCCCTTGCGCAGGATGACGTTGCCGTAAAGCCGCGGTTCGCTGGTCTGCACCACCGTGTGCGCCGCTTGCACCCGCGGATAGAATTCCGGGCCGAGCAGGGGCACGACCGTTCGTGCCGGCTCATGCCTGCCGCAGCAATCAATGATCTCCCGGTGGACGGGATCTAGCGCGTCCCGGTCCTGCTTGACTGTAGCGCGGAAGATCGCCGCCGGCACGAAATCGTCGATCGGCATCACGCTGAGAATGGCGTCCAGCACCGGGATCAGCCCGTGGCCGTCGAGCCGAACCAGCCGGCGAGCATGTTCCTGGCCGGGATAGTTGCCGTCGACCAGCGCAATCTCGTCGCCATGGCCCATTGCCCTAAGCGTCGCCAGCAATTCGGGGCTGAGGATCGGGTCTATGCCTTTCAGCATCAGCTGAGCTCCTTGAAGAGGACGTTGGTGTCGAGCAGGTAGCGGGAGAACAACGGCAGGCTCGCGCCGCCGATGGCGCGGGCATGGCTGCCGACCAAACCTTCGACCAGTTCCGGGATCGTCACGCCCTGCAGGTCGAGGTCGTAGAGCGCCTTGCGCGTTGCCGTCAAAAGCCGGGCGCGGACCCAGGGCGGGAAGCCGCCGTCGATGACAACGGCGGAGAAGTCGATGATCGAGGCGGCGGAGACGACCGCCTGGGCAAGGGCTGCCGCACTGTCGTCGATCCAGATCGTGAGTGGCTCACCGAAATCGATCCAGTCGTCGGCCGAATACCACAGCGGCTTCGGATCGATGCCGCGTTCGCGCAGCAGGTTTTCGAGCACGAAGACCGAGGCGATCTTCAGGAGCTGGATGGTCTTGCCGTCCTTGCCGGAAACCGGCAGCGGGCCGACGGCGCCGGCGGTGCCGGTGCGGCCGGAAAAGAGCGCGGAATTGATGACGATGCCGCCGCCGATGAACGAGCCGATGTAGAAATAGACGAAGTCGGGATAGCTGGCGCCGACGCCGAAGGCGAGTTCGGCGCCGCAGGCGCTGGTGCCGTCATTCTGCAGGAACACCGGGTGGCGGGTGCGTTGGGCCACGATCGCCTGCAGGTTCACCTCGCGCCACCGGTTCATTTCTTCCCGCGGGGCGCCGACTTCTTCCGCCCAGTTCCACAGTTCGAAGGGCGTGGCGATACCGACCCCAGCGATGCGCTTGCGCTCCTCTGGGCTCAGTTGCGCCTCGAGTTTCTCGATGCCGCCGACGATGAAGTCGACCAGTTCGCCGGGCAGCGGATAGGCATGGATCTGGTGCAGGTGCAGGCGGATATTGCCGACGAAATCCATCAGCACCAGGTCGGCACTTCGACGCCCGATCTTCACCCCAAAGGAAAACACCGCATCCGGGTTGAGCCGCATCGGCGTCGACGGCTGGCCGACACGGCCGCGCACCGGCGCGCCGCGCACCAAGAGGCCATCGCTTTCGAGCGCCCGCATGATGACGGAAACGGTCTGCGCCGAAAGGCCGGAGCGTCTGGCGATATCCGCCTTCGACAGCTCGCCGTGACGCCGCACCAGCGACATCACCAGCCTCTCGTTGTAGGCGCGCACGCGCGTCTGGTTCGCCCCGCCGCTCGGGTCGATGACCTCAGGTTGTATCGGTCCCCTGTCGGGGCCGTCTGTCAATGACATGCCACCGTCTCCTCCCGTTGGCATTGGTGCCCGCTTGGCGCGGGTCTGTTGTTTCCGCTCTGGGCGGACCTGTCAATTTGCGCGACGGCCCGGATGGCCTCGGATCGCTGTTATCCAGAGAATGCCACATCGAAATAATAATTCAATTTGATTTATTTATTGACACCCCCGAAATTTAATGTTTGTTTTTGATCCGGAAGCGCCTGCTGCAGCAGAGGAGAATGCTGTGGCGGCGAGGCCTGGGCCGGTCCACCGGCACGTTTTTCATCCTTGGGAGGATTACATGAAGAAGACTGTTCTCTCCGCCGCGTTCGGCGTGCTGTCGCTCGGCGTCGTTTTTGCCGCTCCGGCACAGGCCGCCGATATCGGCGCCTGCCTGATTACAAAGACCGATACCAACCCCTTCTTCGTCAAGATGAAGGAAGGCGCTACCGCCAAGGCCCAGGAACTCGGCGTCACGCTGAAGTCCTATGCCGGCAAGATCGACGGCGACCATGACAGCCAGGTGGCTGCGATCGAATCCTGCATCGCCGATGGCGCCAAGGGCATCCTGATCGCCGCTTCCGACACGAAGGCAATCGTCGACCAGGTGAAGAAGGCGCAGGAGGCCGGTCTTCTGGTGATCGCGCTCGATACGCCGCTTGATCCGGCCACCGCCGCCGACGCGACGTTCGCTACAGACAACCTGCTCGCCGGCAAGCTGATCGGCCAATGGGCCGCCGCCACGATGGGCGAGGGCGCCAAGACCGCCAAGGTCGGCTTCCTCGATCTGATACCGTCGCAGCCGACCGTTGACGTCCTGCGCGACCAGGGCTTCATGATCGGCTTCGGCATCGACCCGAAAGATCCTAACAAGATCGGCGACGAGGATGATGCCCGCATCGTCGGCCACGACGTCACCAACGGCAACGAAGAAGGTGGCCGCAAGGCGATGGAAAACCTTCTGCAGAAGGATCCTGATATCAACGTGATCCACACCATCAATGAGCCGGCCGCCGTCGGCGCCTACCAGGCGCTGAAAGCCGTTGGCAAGGAAAAGGACGTGCTGATCGTATCGGTTGACGGCGGTTGCCCCGGCGTCAAGTCGGTGGCCGAAGGCGTCATCGGCGCGACCTCGCAGCAGTATCCGCTGATGATGGCGGCGCTCGGCATCGAGGCGATCAAGAAGTTCGCCGACAGCGGCGAAAAGCCGAAGCCGACCGAAGGCAAGGACTTCTTCGACACCGGCGTTTCGCTCGTCACCGACAAGCCGGCTGCCGGCGTCGAATCGATCGACGTCAAGGTCGGCACGGAGAAGTGCTGGGGCTGATCGCTCCCGTTCTTCGAACGCATGAGCAGCAACGGAAGGGCGGCCCGGGCCGCCCTTCGCGTAAGCGTCGATGTCTTTGACAAGGCGACGAAAACCGCGCAGCTTCTTGAATGAGTGCTGATGCCCGCCACATGGTGGGCGGGCTGTGCACCAGATTGCATCGCAACCCCTTGGGAGTGGGGTTCACCGGAGGAAGGTCCATGGGCGAGCCCAACGCAGCCGCACAGCCATCCCAGGAATTCGAAAAGGTCCTGGTCAACAGTTCGACGCAGGTCGCGTCGTTCGACACACATGACAAGACGCTGATCCAGAAGATCCAGCATTTCCTGCATTCGACGCCGGCGGCTGTGCCGTTCATCGTGCTCGTTGCAGCGATCCTGATCTTCGGTCTGACGATCGGTGGAAAGTTCTTCTCGTCCTATACGCTGACGCTGATCCTGCAGCAGATCGCCATCGTCGGCATCCTGGGGGCCGCGCAGACCCTGGTCATCCTGACGGCCGGCATCGACCTTTCGATCGGTGTGATCATGGTGCTTTCGGCTGTCATCATGGGCAATTGCGCCGTGACTTACGGCCTTCCGGCGCCGATCGCGATCTTCATCGGCTTCGTCGTCGGCGGTGCCTGCGGCTTCCTCAACGGCTTCCTCGTCTCCAGGGTCAAGCTTCCGCCGTTCATCGTCACGCTCGGCACCTGGTACGTCATCATGTCGACGAACTTCATCTACTCGGCAAATGCGACGATCCGCGAGGCCGATGTAGCGGCCGTCACCAAGATGCTTCACCTCTTTGGCGTCAGCTTCAAGGTGGGATCCGCCGTCTTCACGCTCGGTGTGGTGATGATGGTCGTGCTGGTCCTTGGCCTCTGGTACGCGCTCAACCATACGGCCTGGGGACGCCACCTTTATGCCGTCGGCGACGATCCTGAGGCAGCGAAGCTTTCCGGTATCCGCACCAGCCGCGTGCTGCTCAGCGCCTATACGCTCGCCGGCCTGATTGCGGCACTCGCCGCCTGGGTCTCGATCGGCCGCAACGGCTCGATCTCGCCTTCGGCAGCGGTCACCGACTACAATCTTCAGGCCATCACCGCGGCCGTAATCGGCGGCATCTCACTCTTCGGCGGGCGTGGATCGATCCTTGGAACGCTGATCGGCGCGATGATCGTCGGCGTGGTCTCCATGGGGCTCAACATGTTGGGCGCCGATCCGCAATGGAAAGTCTTCCTCACCGGCGTGCTGATCATCACCGCCGTCGCAATCGACCAATGGATCAGAAAGGTAGCAGGCTGATGGCTCAGGAACCCATTCTCACCGCGCGCGGCCTGGTCAAGCGTTATGGCCGAGTTACGGCTCTCGACTATGCCGATTTCGACCTCTACCCGGGCGAGATCCTGGCCGTCATCGGCGACAACGGCGCCGGAAAGTCCTCGATGATCAAGGCGATCTCCGGCGCCATCACGCCGGATGAGGGGGAAATCCGGCTCGAGGGCCAGCAGATCAACTTCCGCTCGCCGATGGAGGCGCGCACGGCCGGCATCGAGACCGTCTATCAGAACCTGGCGCTGTCACCGGCGCTCTCGATCGCCGACAACATGTTTCTCGGCCGCGAAATCCGTAAACCCGGCATCATGGGCAAGCTTTTCCGCACGCTCGACCGTGCGGAGATGGAGAAGCGGGCGCGGGCAAAGCTGTCCGAGCTCGGCCTGATGACCATCCAGAACATCAACCAGGCGGTGGAAACGCTTTCGGGCGGCCAGCGCCAGGGCGTGGCGGTGGCGCGAGCCGCAGCCTTCGGTTCCAAGGTGGTGATCATGGACGAGCCGACGGCAGCCCTCGGCGTCAAGGAAAGCCGGCGGGTGCTGGAGTTGATCCTCGACGTGCGTTCGCGCGGCCTGCCGATCGTGCTCATCTCGCACAACATGCCGCATGTGTTCGAGGTGGCCGATCGCATCCACATCCACAGGCTTGGCAAACGCCTCTGCGTCATCAATCCGAAGGAACACACGATGTCTGATGCCGTCGCCTTCATGACCGGCGCGAAGGAGCCGCCGCGCGAGGCGCTCGCCGCATGAATGTCGGGCCGGTGGTTGATCAGATCCTCGAACGGGCGGCTGGAGCCGCCCGTTTCGTCGTGGCGATTGCCGGCCCGCCGGGTGCCGGAAAATCCACCCTGTCCGACGCGCTTGCCGAAGCGCTGGTAGCTGAAGGAGAAATGGCGGCGGTGCTGCCGATGGACGGCTTTCACATGGACAATGCCGTGCTCGAAGAGAAGGGCCTGCTTGCCCGCAAAGGTGCGCCGGAAACCTTTGATGTCAGGTCGTTCCTGGCGACGATCGCTGCGGTCAGGGCCAATGACGGCGAGGTGCTGGTGCCGGTCTTCGATCGCTCGCGCGAACTGGCGATCGCCTCGGCGCGTGTTGTAGCGGCCGATACCCGCATTATTCTCGCCGAGGGCAACTATCTGCTGCTCGACGAGGCGCCCTGGAACAAGCTTGCCGGTGCCTTCGATTTCTCCATCTTCATCAATCCCGGCATCGAGGAACTGGAGCGGCGGCTTTTGAAGCGCTGGTTCGACCACGGCTACGACGAGGAGGCGGCGAAGCGAAAAGCCCATGGCAACGACATCCCCAACGCGCATCGTGTGGTCGAGCATCAGCGACGCGCAGATGTCGTGCTTGCGGATTTCTGAGCGATGGTCGGATTGCGGATTGTGTTTGCGGGCGCATTGGTGATATCGAGACGCGGTTTCACCACATGAGTAACCGCCCAACACCCGCACCTGCCGGCTGCAAAGCTGCGCGCGCGGATCGGGCGCGAGCACCGGGAGGGGGATCAGGAAAAGTGTACGCGGTTTTCCGCCTGCATCCCGCCCTGACTTAGGAGAACGCTGACCATGCAAGACCTCGTTATCCGCCGGCCGGATGATTGGCACCTTCACCTGCGCGACGGCGACATGCTGAAGGGCGTCATCGCCGACACCAGCCGCCATTTCGCCCGCGCGATCATCATGCCCAACCTCGTGCCGCCGGTCGTCACCGCGGCCGACGCTGCTGCCTATCGCGAGCGCATCCTCGCGGCCATCCCGGCAGGCGACCGGTTCGAGCCGCTGATGACGCTTTATCTCACCGAGGGCACGAACCCCGACGACGTCGAGGCCGGCCACAGGAGCGGCCTCGTCAAGGCAGTCAAGCTCTATCCGGCTGGCGCGACGACGAATTCGCACAGCGGCGTGCGCAACATCGATGAGGCGATGCCGGTGCTCGAGCGCATGGCGAAGATCGGCCTGCCGCTCTGCGTGCATGGCGAGGTCACGACATCGGACGTCGACATCTTCGACCGCGAGGCCGTGTTCATCGACACCGTGCTTGATCCCTTGCGCCAGCGCCTGCCGGAACTGAAGGTCACGATGGAGCACGTCACCACCAAGGACGGCATCGACTACATCAAGGCGTCGAAGGCCAATCTTGCCGGCTCGATCACCACCCATCACCTGATCATCAACCGCAACGCCATTCTCGTCGGCGGCATCAAGCCGCACTACTACTGCCTGCCGGTTGCCAAGCGCGAAAACCACCGTCTGGCGCTGCGCGCTGCCGCCGTCTCGGGCGACAAGCGCTTCTTCCTCGGCACCGACTCAGCACCGCATGTCGATCCGCTGAAGGAATGCGCCTGCGGCTGCGCCGGCATCTACACCTCGATCAACACCATGAGTTGCCTGGCGCATGTGTTCGAAGAGGAGGGCGCGCTCGACAAGCTCGAAGCCTTCGCCTCGCTGAACGGTCCCACCTGGTATGGCCTGCCGGTCAACGAGGAGACGATCACGCTCAGGAAGCAGGCAGAAGCCGTGACCTATCCCAAGAAGATCGAGACCGGTGCCGGTCCGGTCACCGTTTTCGATCCGATGTTCCCGCTGCACTGGGCCGTCGCCTGATCGTTTGGAATTTTGAAGGAGAGTTTGATGTTTTCCAATGCGTTCACCGACAAGGCCGTGATGGCCGAGCTGGTCGCCAAGATGCTCTGGGAGATCAAGGCGGTGCATTTCAGCGCCGACAAGCCCTATAAGCTCTCGTCCGGAATGGCGAGCCCGGTTTATATCGACTGCCGCAAGCTGATCTCCTATCCGCGCATCCGTTCGGCCGTTATGGATTTTGCCGCGGCATCAATCCTGCGCGAGGCGGGCTTCGAGCAGTTCGACGTCGTCGCCGGTGGCGAGACGGCGGGTATTCCCTTCGCGGCGATGCTGGCCGAGCGCCTGGGCCTGCCGATGATCTACGTGCGCAAGGCGCCGAAGGGTCATGGCCGCAACGCCCAGATCGAGGGCCACATGCCGGAGGGCGCCCGTGTTCTTGTTATCGAGGACCTGACGACCGCCGGCGGCTCGATGTTCAAGTTCATCGATGCGATCCGCGCAGCCGGCGGCATCGTCGACCACGGCATCGCGCTCTTCTATTACGATATCTTCCCGGAGGCCGTCGGCGAGATGAAGGGCAAGGGTGTCGACCTGCACTGGATCGCCACATGGCGCAACGTGCTTGCCGTTGCCCGCGAGCAGGCGCTGTTCGACGACGAGACGCTTGGCGAAGTCGAGGCCTTCCTCAACGACCCGCTGGCCTGGTCTGGCCGCAATGGCGGCGTCAGCGCGCTTGCCGCCCAATAGTCGGCGACACTCTGGGATTTCGTCGAAAGTCATTGAAATCAGTTGAAATGTCTTCAGGGGAGAAATGCCGATGATCGTATGTTGTGGTGAAGCGCTGATCGACATGCTGCCGCGGGACACGACCGCGGGCGAAAGTGCATTTGCGCCCTATGCCGGCGGGGCGATCTTCAATACGGCGATCGCGCTCGGTCGGCTCGGCATTCCCACCGGCTTCTTCACCGGCCTTTCCGATGACATGTTCGGCGATGTCCTCCGCGAAACGCTGAAGGCGGCGAATGTCGACTTCGCTCCCTGCGCGACCCTGTCGCTGCATACAACGCTTGCCTTCGTCAAGCTCGTCAACGGCCATGCCACCTACGCCTTCTTCGACGAGAACACGTCGGGTCGGATGATTACGAAAGATCATCTGCCGGCGCTCGGCGACTTCTGCGAGGCGCTGCATTTCGGCGCGATCAGCCTCATCCCCGAGCCCTGCGGCTCGACATATGAGGCGCTGATGACCCGCGAACACGAAAAGCGGATCATCTCCTTCGACCCGAACATCCGGCCCGGCTTCATCAAGGATCGGGAAGCCCATCTCGCCCGGATGAACCGCATGGCGGCGATGTCTGACATCATCAAGTTCTCGGATGAAGATCTCGACTGGTTCGGCATGACCGGCAGCCACGACGATCTGGCGGCCGAATGGCTGAAGCGCGGTCCGAAGCTGGTTCTGATCACCAAGGGCGCCGATGGGGCCGTCGGCTACACCGGGCGTCACAAGGTCGACGTTGCCGGTGAGCGCGTCACGGTCGTCGACACGGTCGGTGCCGGCGATACCTTCGATGCCGGCGTGCTCGCATCGCTGAAGCTGAGCGGTCTCCTGACCAAGGACGCCGTCGCAAACCTCTCGGAAAGCGCTGTTCGCGACGCCCTGGCCCTCGGCGCCAGGGCCGCCGCCGTCACCGTTTCGCGTGCCGGCGCCAACCCGCCCTGGAAGCATGAAATCGGGCTCTGAGAAGAGCCCGCACGAAACTCAATCCTTTTCCTCCGGGCGATATTCGAGAATGTCACCCGGCTGGCAATCGAGAACGGCGCAGATCTTCTCCAACGTGTCGAAGCGCACGCCTTTGACCTTGCCCGATTTTAACAGCGATATGTTCTGCTCGGTAATGCCGACCTGTTCCGCAAGATCGCGCGAGCGCACCTTGCGTTTCGCCAGCATGACGTCGAGGTTTACGACAATCGGCATCCGTTAAACGAAGCTCCTGTTCTCGGCTTCGATCCCCGATGCGATGACCATGACATGGCCGAGCACCAGAAGCAGCCCGGCCATCAGCATAACGATAATCGTTCCCCCATTGATGTCGATGAAGACGGAGTGCCCGGTCGTACTGGGATTGTCGTAGGTGACAGCCATGATGCCGATTGCGTTGCTGACAGTCATGCACAAGGAACCGACGATGGCGATGATGCCGATCCGCTTCAGCAGGACACCATTGCGGCTGGAAAGGATCTCACCGCGTTCGAAACCGTCGAAAAGTTGCCAGGCAAAGGCGAGGCCGGCAATAACAAGCGCATTGTTCATCGCAGTGAGAAACATGACGGTTATTATCGCGCGATAGGAGAGCGTGATGGCGGAGACCTTCGGGAAGACCACGTCGCGAATACCCTGCTCGAAGCCGGCCCGGTCGAAGAAAATCTGCCAGTGCCCGTAGACGACGGCCGAGCAGAACACTGCGCCGCACAATACGACCATCAGTTTCATGATGCGGCTCAGCTTGCGCAGCCGCTCGGGAGATCCGTTCATTAAAAAGTTCCTTATCGGCTCACTTGTTTTTTTATTGTAAAACGATAATTATTTCGCGTCAATTATGATTTTGGTGCGTTTCATGACTTTCCGTATTTTGATGAACCCATGCCTTTTCCTGTCCCTCAACGTGCTGGCCGCCTGTGCAGCGCTCAATGTCGGCTCGTTTGAAAAACTGTCTGGCGTCGATCCGCTCACGTCCGATCCGGCAGAACTGCGTGTTGCCCTTTTGGTGCCCGAAGCGCTGTCGCTCAGGCGCGGCGACGCAACACTCGGCATTTCGTGGAAGGCGGATGGTGCGCCCCTCGACACCCACCGTTTTGCCCTTCAGATCCAATCCGGAAATGTCGGGGCGCCGGGGCTGACCGAGGGGATGCGGGAGGGGCAGACGCTCTATGTCCTGACGCTGACGCCCGCCGATGCGGAGCGCCTGCGCGATATGCAGGAGAAGATCGCGGCGACCAAAGGCACGGAGGCCAAGGGTCGCGGAAGCCTTACGGTCGGTTTTTCCGGTGGCTGCTGGAGCGGTGCGTTTCCTGCTGACCAGAAAGTCACGGTCGATGCCTGGATCCGTACGCGTTCCGACGAAAACTACTTCCAGCTCCTTTCGGGACTGGATCTGATGGATATGCTCCGCCAGTCCGGCGTCAAGGCGCTGCCGGCCTGCGCGGCCTGAACGGCCAGGGCACGCCGGGCGCGCCCTGGCCTCGCATTCTTAGCGAGAAGCCTTGAGCAGCACGGCCACAAGGCCCGCCGTCGACGAATCGTGACCGGCAGCACTTTCCTTGCCTTCGACCACGGGCAGCAGGCCCGTTGCCAGCTCCTTGCCGAGCTCGACGCCCCACTGATCGAACGAATTGATGTTGAAGAGCGCGCCTTCGACGAAGACGCGGTGCTCGTAGAGCGCGATCAGCCGGCCGAAGGCGAAAGGATCGAGCTGGTCGTAGACCAGCGTCAGCGACGGGCGGTTGCCGGCAAAGACGCGGTGCGGCGCGATCTTGTCTGCCTTGGCATCCGCCATGCCCTTGGAGGTCAGCTGTGCCTTCGCCTCGGCAAGCGTGCGCCCCTTCATCAGGGCTTCAGACTGGGCGAGGCAATTGGCAATCAGCAGTTCGTGCTGGTGGCGCAGGTTCTTCTCGTGGCCGTTGGCGGCGATCATGAACTCGGCCGGGATGACGTCCGTGCCCTGGTGGATCAGCTGGTAGAAGGCGTGCTGGCCATTGGTGCCCGGCTCGCCCCAGACGACCGGACCCGTCGAATATTCGACCGGTTTGCTGTCGAGCGTGACCGCCTTGCCGTTCGATTCCATGTCGAGCTGCTGCAGGTAAGCCGGAAAGCGCGACAGGCGCTGGTCATAGGGCAGGATCGCCCGCGAGGGATAGCCGAGAACATTGCGGTGATAGAAGCCGAGGAGGCCCAGCAGCATCGGCAGGTTCTGGCGGATCGGCGCAGTGCGGAAGTGCTCGTCGATGGCATGGCCGCCATCGAGGAAGCGGCCGAAATTCTCCTTGCCGATGGCGATCATCAGCGGCAGGCCAATGGCCGACCAGATCGAATAGCGCCCACCGACCCAATCCCAGAAGCCGAACACGCGCGCCTGGTCGATGCCGAAAGCTGCGACCTTGTCGAGTGCCGTCGAGACGGCGGCAAAGTGGTGGCCGACTGCGGCTTCGCCGAGCTTGCCGGCGATGAAGGCGCGGGCAGTCGCCGCATTGGTCATCGTCTCGATGGTCGTGAAGGTCTTGGAGGCGACGATGAAGAGCGTCGTTTCCGGATCGACGGGCTTCAGCGTATCGGCGATATGCGCGCCATCGATGTTGGAGACGAAATGCAGGCGCGGGCCGTCATGGAACGGCGCGAGCGCCAGCGTCGCCATCACTGGGCCGAGATCCGAGCCGCCGATGCCGATATTGACCACATCGGTGATCTTCTTGCCGGTCGCACCTTTGAGCGCGCCCGAGCGGATGCCATCGGCAAAGGCGCCCATGGTTTCAAGCACGCCGTTGACGTCGGGCATCACGTCCTTGCCGTCGACCATGACAGGACGATTGCCGCGGTTGCGCAGCGCCGTGTGCAGCACGGCCCGTTCTTCGGTAATGTTGATGATGTCGCCGCGGAACATCGCGTCGCGCTTCTCTTCGACCTTGGCCGCTTTCGCCAGCGCCTCAAGACCGTCGAGCACCTGTTCGTTCACTGCGCATTTCGAATAATCGAGCAGCAGATCGTCGAGCGAGGTGCTGAAGCGCGAGAAGCGCTGGGCATCGCTCGCGAAGGCGGCGCGGATATCGGTCGCATTGGTCTGCGCGGCGGTTGCTTTGAGTTGATCGACAAGCGCTTTCATCGCGGGGCTCCTTGTGTCGGACATTCGCCTGCGTAGCTATTCGCTTTGCATTGTCCAAATCAAGCCCGCAAAACCGCCGGGATGGCGGTTTTCAGGATTTTTTAAATCGTTTTAAGTCGAGGCTGGCCCTAGCCCCGGAGGTCCTTGCGCAGGATCTTGCCGACATTGGTTTTCGGCAACTCGGTGCGGAACTCGACGAAGCGCGGCCGCTTGTAGTTGGTGAGATTGGCCGCGCAATGCCGCTTGACGTCCTCTTCGGTCAGGTCAGGATCCTTGCGCACGACGAACAGCTTGACGGCTTCGCCCGAATGTTCGTCCGGAACGCCGATCGCCGCGCATTCGAGAATGCCGGGATGGGTCATCGCCACTTCCTCGATCTCGTTAGGGAAGACGTTGAAGCCCGAAACCAGGATCATGTCCTTCTTGCGGTCGACGATCTTGACGAGGCCGGCGGGGTTTATGAAGCCGATATCGCCGGAGCGGAAGAAACCGTCGGGCGAAATCGCCTTGGCGGTTTCGTCCGGACGCTGCCAGTAACCGGCCATGACCTGCGGCCCGCGAATGCAGATTTCGCCGACGTCGCCGATCGCCAGGGTGTTGCCCTGGTCGTCGCGGATCTCAACCTCGGTCGAAGGGATCGGAAAGCCGATCGTGCCGGTGAACTCGGTCGAGTCGAGAAGGTTGGCGGTGGCGACCGGCGACGTCTCGGAAAGCCCGTAGCCTTCGGCGATCGGGCACCCCGTCATCTTCTGCCAGCGCTCTGCCACCGGTCTTTGGATGGCCATGCCGCCGCCGAAGGTGAGCATCAGCGACGAGAAGTCGAGCTTCTGGAATTCGGGGTTGTTCATCAGCGCATTGAACAGCGTGTTGAGACCCGGGAAGATGTTGGTCTTGTACTTGCCGAGCTCCTTGACGAAGCCGGGAATGTCGCGTGGGTTGGGGATCAGGATGTTGTTGCCGCCGGTGGCAAGGCCCATCAGCGAGTTCACCGTCAGCGCGAAGATATGGTAGAGCGGCAGAGCGCACATGAAGACGAGACTGTCCGGCCGCGGACGCGAGCGGAACGCCGTGTCGAACCAGATTTCCATCTGCGCCATGTTCGACAAAAGGTTGGAATGGGTGAGCGTCGCCCCTTTGGAAATACCCGTGGTGCCGCCGGTATATTGCAGGAAAGCGACATCGCTCGGCGCCACATTGGGTTTGGTCAGCTTCAGGCGGCCACCTTCGGCGAGCACGGACTTGAAGGAATGATGGCCGGGGATCGACCAGGCGGGCACGAGCTTCTTCACCCGGCGCACGATCAGATTGACGATCGTGCCCTTGAAGCCGAGCATGTCGCCCATCGTGGCGACCACCACATGCTTGATGCTGGTCTTGGCCGCAACCTGCTGGACCGTATGAGCGAAGTTCTCAAGCACGAAGATCGCCTTGGCGCCGGAATCGACGAGCTGATGTTCCAGTTCGCGCGGCGTGTAGAGCGGGTTGACGTTCACGACCGTGAATCCTGCCCTCAGAATGCCGAAAACGATAACAGGGTTCTGCAGGATGTTCGGCATCATCACCGCGACGCGGTCGCCCTTCGACAGCCCGCGCGCCTGCAGCCAGGCGCCGATCTTGGCGGATTCGGCATTGAGCTCGGAGAAGGTCAGCGATTTGCCCATGCAGGTAAAGGCGAAGCGGCGCGAGTAGCGCGCGACGGCATGGTCGAAGAAGTCGCCGATCGATTTGTAGGGCAGAGGGCCGATTTCGGCGGCAATGCCCGGCGGATAGGACTTCAGCCAGATCTTCTCCGGGCTGATGCCTGTTGGTTGCGTGTTGAGTTCCGCCATGACCTCTCTCCCTCTGGTCGCCACAGGCTAGCCTTGCTTGCGGCCAAAGAAGTAACCCTCCCGGTCTTCTCTTGCCGATGAAGATGATGCTTTTACGACACCTCTTCAAGCCGAGATTCGGGATTATATAACTTTGACGTAAACGTCAACTCAGCGAACAGTTAGCCGGTCTGCTTCACCAGCGTGTGAAAAAGTATGATGAGTGCCGCAAAGCCTTTGCCAGCCGGGTTTAAAGCCTGTATTGCATTGCAGCATATCCCCGTCGGAAACCGTCCGATACCACGCCGCCAGCACCCCACAGATTTGTTCCGCTGTTCGAGGCCGAACGACACAGGTCATTGCTCATGTGTGACGAAGCCTATTCTTCTGCCGTCGATTCGCGCCGAAGCCGCATCTCTGTTGCCGAGGTTGCGCTCGCCGTTGGCGGGTTCGGCATCGGTACGGGCGAATTCGCCATCATGGGCCTGCTGCCGCAAGTGGCCGATGACGTCGGCGTTTCGGTGCCGCGCGCCGGCGCCGTCATCAGCGCCTATGCACTCGGCGTCGTCGTCGGCGCACCGTTGATCGCGGTGCTTGCGGCGCGGTTTTCCCGCTTTCGGGTGCTCTTGGTGCTGATGCTGCTGTTTGCGATCGGCAATTTCGCAAGCGCCATCGCACCGGATTTCTACACGCTGGTTGCCGCGCGCTTCTTTGCCGGTCTTCCGCACGGTGCCTATTTCGGTGTGGCGGCGCTCGTGGCTGCAGGGCTGGCTGCACCCAACCAGCGGGCGCGTGCCGTCGGGCGCGTGATGATGGGCCTGACGATCGCGACCCTGTTCGGAACGCCGCTCGTTGCCTGGTTCGGTCAGGCGCTCGGATGGCGGTCGGCCTTCGCCATTGTCGGCGGCATCAGCCTTCTGACCATTGCGCTCACCTGGTCCTACGTGCCGCGCGACAAGGGCAATCCGCAGGCGACGCCGCTGCGCGAGCTTGGCGCCCTGGGCAAGCTGCAGGTGTGGCTGATGCTCGGCATCTGCGCCATCGGCTGCGGCGGCATGTTCGCCGTCTTCAGCTACATCGCTCCGGCATTGACGGACGTCGCAGGCGTTTCCGTGGCGAACGTGCCGATCATGCTGTCGGTGTTTGGCGCCGGGATGATCCTCGGCAACATCGTCGGCTCCAGGCTCGCCGATTGGGCGCTGCTGCCGGCGATCGGCATCGCGCTTGCCTTCAATATCTTCGCTTATGTGCTGTTCTATTTCACCATGGGCAATCCGTGGATCGCCATCGTCAACGTCTTGTTCATCGGCGGCGGCTTTGCCGTCGTACCGGGTGTGCAGACCCGACTTATGGACGTGTCGGGCGAGGCGCAGACACTTGCCGCAGCACTCAGCCATTCCGCCTTCAACCTCGCCAATGCGCTCGGCGCCTGGCTTGGCGGCTGGTCCATTGCCGCTGGCTATGGTTGGACTTCGACTGGTCTGGTCGGTGCCGTCATGGGGGTTGCCGGTTTCGGTATCTTCCTCGCATCGGTTTTCGTCGATCGCGCCGAGACGACCAAGCGGGCGGCGATACGTGCGGCAGAATGACTTCTGCCATCAAATGAAGCCTGAGAGCTTGCGCGCCGCTAAATTTTTCTGTCATGTCCCGCCGCTAGCGTCGGCTGTGGCCCCGAAACTACCGTAAACCGGGGGCATGGGGGCGGCACTGCATAATTTTGCGCTTAAATCGGATCGATTTAAGCGCAAAATTATGCATCAGATCCTGGTACAGCGACCTTTGCACGTCTTTGTGGGAGACGCGCGGCACTGTACAGGCTGGCAAGGCCTCGGGTTTGTTGTAAGGTCGTCTGGAGACGGAGGAATGTTGGTGCAGTTGGGCAATCGCGAACGAGAAAACCTTCCCGTAGAGCCGCGACTCTTCGGGCATGCGGCGGCGTCGCGCTCGGCTCTGGTTGGTCCGATCACCGCTGCGCGCTGGATGCTCGTCTTCGTGCTTCTGGCCGGCGTCTATTTCTTCCACGGCTTCCTCGTCCCGGTTCTGGCTGCTGTCGTCATCGGTTTTGCCAGCTGGCCGATTTATCGCCGCCTGCTGGCGGCCGTCGGCGGCAACCGCACACTGGCGGCGACCATTGCCATTATCTGCGTCGTCGCCTTCATCGTCGTGCCGATCTCGGTCGCTGCCGTCTACGCGGTCGACGAAGTGCGCGACTGGCTGGTCTGGGCGGTTGAAACCAATGCCAACGGCGCCGGCGTGCCCGTCTGGCTGACCTCGATCCCCGTCGCCGGTGCCTGGCTCGGCGAGCAATGGGTCAAATATGTCGGCCATCCCGGAGCGCTCGGCGAACTGGTGCAGCTCGTCAGCGGCTCCAACATCGGCAATATCTATCGCGGCGTGCTGGTCATCGGCGCGTCGGCGTTTCACGCCTTCCTGACGCTGCTCTTCATGCTGATCACGCTGTTCTTCGTCTATCGCGACGGACACTCCTTCTCCAAGCAGCTCGATCATCTCGGCGAACGCATCTTCCCGATGCGCTGGGAACGGCTGTCGCGCGTGGTGCCGCTGACGATCAGCTCGACGGTGACGGGCATGGGCATCATCGCCATCGGCGAGGGCATCGTGCTCGGCGTCGCCTATTGGCTGGCCGGCGTTCCCTCGCCGGTCACGCTCGGCATCATCACCGGCCTGATGGCGCTGATCCCCGGCGGTGCGCCGCTCTGCTTCACGCTGGTTTCCGTCTATCTCGTCGCCAGCGGCTCGCCGGTCCAGGGCATTGCGCTGTTTGCCTGGGGCACGACCGAACTCTTCATCGTCGACAAGACGTTGCGTCCGCGCCTTGTCGGCGGCCCGATCAAGCTGCCGTTCCTGCCGACCTTCTTCGGCCTCGTCGGCGGCGTGAAGACCATGGGCTTTCTCGGTCTGTTCGTCGGTCCGGTGCTGATGGCACTGCTCGTCGCCATCTGGCGCGAGTGGATGCGCGAAGTGACCACCGAAGCGGCACCCACCGTAAGCCCGATCATCAAGGGCTAGGGTTTTTCCAGCAAAGATGCGAAGCGGTTTTTCGCCAGGAAATGCGTAAAAACAAAGAGCTAAAGCGTTTCTGTTACTCAGTTTAAGTTGGAAACGCTCTGACGCCACCAATCCGCCAGCCGCCTTCGGACGGTGGCAGTATCCTTATCTTTTCCTTATGCGCGCGCGAAACCATCGCAATCGATAATTGACCCGCTGAGGGTGCATCATCCGGCCATAAACAGTTCCGGAGAATGCACATGTCCGATTTCCTTTTTCTTGCCGCCGGTCTCGGCGGCCTTGTCGTGTTTGCGCTCTACGCGCGCACGCTCAGCCGGCTCTAGGAGGCGTCGATGTTCGAAGCCTTCATTGGCCTCGCCGTCGCCTTTGCGCTCGCGGCCTATCTCATCGTGACCCTCGTTCGACCGGAACGGTTCTGATCGTTCAGCCGTATTTTGCGGAGAATTCCTCATGTCTATTATCGGGTGGCTGCAGATCGGCCTCCTCTTTCTCGCCGTCTTCCTCGCGATCAAGCCATTGGGCCTTTACATGGCCCGGGTTTTCGCTGGCGAGCGCAACTTCCTCTCTCCGGTTCTCGGACCCGTCGAGCGTGGGCTCTATCTCGCGGCTGGCGTCGATGCTAGGAAGGAGCAGGGCTGGCTCGCCTATACACTGTCGATGCTCGCCTTCAGCGCGGCCGGCTTCGCGCTTCTCTACGTCATCCTGCGCTTCCAGGGGTCGATGCCGCTGAACCCGCAGGGGTTTGCCAACGTCCCGCCAGACCTCGCCTTCAACACGGCGGTCAGCTTCCTCACCAACACCAACTGGCAGTCCTATGGCGGCGAGACCACCATGAGCCATTTCAGCCAGATGGCCGGCCTGACGGTGCAGAACTTCGTGTCGGCTGCAACGGGCATCGCCATCGCGCTTGCCGTCACCCGCGCCTTTGCCCGCTCCGGCGCCGCGACACTCGGCAATTTCTGGGTCGATCTGACCCACTCGACCCTCTATGTGCTGCTGCCGCTGGCAGTTCTCGTTGCACTCGCTTTCGTCGCGATGGGTATGCCGCAGACGTTCCACGCTTCCGTCAGCGCCACCACGCTCGAGGGCGTGCAGCAGACGATCGCGCTTGGTCCGGTCGCAAGCCAGGAGGCGATCAAGCAGCTCGGCACCAATGGCGGCGGCTTCTTCAACGCCAATGCGGCGCACCCGTTCGAAAACCCGAGCGCGCTCAGCAACTACCTGTCGATCTTCGCGATGCTGTCGATCACCTCGGCGCTGGTCTACACCTTCGGCCAGATAGTCGGTGACCGCCGCCAGGGCTGGGCCTTCATCGCTGCCATGGCAACGTTGCTGATCGCCGGTATCGGCGTCATCTACTGGGCCGAAAGCTACGGCAACCCGATCCTGCACAGCCTCGGCCTCGAGGCGTCTCTCGGCAATATGGAAGGCAAGGAAGTCCGCTTCGGCCAAGCGATGTCGGCGGCTTATGCCGGCGTGACCACAGGCATTTCGACCGGTGCGGTCAACGGCATGCACGGCTCCTTCACCGGCATTGGCGGCCTTGTCCCCATGCTGCTGATCCAGCTTGGCGAAGTGCTGCCGGGCGGCGTCGGCTCCGGCCTTTACGGTATGGTCGTCTTCGCGATCCTCGCCGTCTTCGTCGCCGGCCTGATGGTCGGGCGCACGCCCGAACTGCTCGGTAAGAAGATCGAAGGCCGCGAGATGAAATACGCGATGCTGGCGATCCTCATCCTGCCCGCCTCGATCCTCGGCTTCACCGCGATTTCTGCCGTCATGCCCTCGGCTGTCGCCAGCATCGGCACGTCAGGTCCGCATGGCCTGTCGGAAATCCTCTACGCCTATACCTCTGCTACCGGCAACAACGGCTCCGCGTTTGGCGGCCTCTCGGCCAACACGCCCTGGTACAACACGACGCTCGGCTTCGCGATGCTGCTCGGCCGTTTCGCCTACGCGATACCGGTGCTGGCGATAGCCGGCTCAATCGCCGCCAAGACCCGCGTTCCGGCTTCCCAGGGAACCTTCCCGACGCACACGCCGCTCTTCGTCGGCCTGCTCATCGGCGTCATCCTCATCCTCGGCGGGCTGCAATATTTCCCGGCCCTCGCGCTTGGTCCCATCGTCGAGCAGTTCGCCATGCTCTCGGGCCAGACCTTCTGAAGGAACAGACAATGTCTTCGAAACCCGTCGCCCCAAGCCTTCTCGACCCGGCGATCCTGCTACCGGCCTTCAAGGCCGCATTCACCAAGCTCGACCCGCGCCAGCTTGTCCGCAACCCGGTGATCTTCGTCACCGAGGTGGTGGCAGCCATGGTCACGGTCTTCTTCATTCGCGATCTTGCGACTGGAACCGGCACGCCGCTGTTTTCGGGCCAGATTGCCGCCTGGCTGTGGTTCACGGTGCTGTTTGCCACCTTCGCCGAAGCGGTCGCCGAAGGACGCGGCAAGGCGCAGGCCGACAGCCTGCGCCGCACCAAGTCCGAACTGACGGCCCGCAAGCTTGTCTCGGCCGAAGGCAGGGAAACGCAGACCATTCCGGCGACATCGCTGAAGGTCGGCGATCTCGTGCTGGTCGAAGCCGGGGAACTGATCCCCGGCGACGGCGACGTCGTCGAGGGTGTCGCCTCGGTCAACGAAAGCGCCATCACCGGCGAATCCGCACCCGTCATCCGTGAGTCCGGCGGCGACCGCTCCGCCGTCACCGGCGGCACGCAGGTGCTGTCCGACTGGATCAAGATGCGCATCGGCACGGCGCCCGGCGACACCTTCGTCGACCGCATGATCGCGCTCATCGAAGGCGCGCAGCGCCAGAAGACCCCGAACGAGATCGCGCTCTCTATCCTGCTCTCGGGCCTGACGCTGGTCTTCCTGGTCGCCGTCGTGACACTCTGGGGTCTTGCCGGCTACTCCGGCACGGTTCTGTCGGTCACGGTTCTTGCAGCCCTGCTCGTCACGCTGATCCCGACCACCATCGGCGGCCTGCTGTCGGCCATCGGCATCGCCGGTATGGACCGGCTGGTGCGGTTCAACGTCATCGCCACATCCGGCCGCGCCGTCGAGGCGGCTGGCGACGTCGATACGCTGCTGCTCGACAAGACAGGCACGATCACCTTCGGCAACCGCATGGCCGCCAACTTCATGCCGGTCCCCGGCGTGACGGATGCCGAGCTTGCCGATGCCGCGCTGCTGGCAAGCCTTGCCGATGAGACCCCCGAGGGCCGCTCGATTGCCGCCCTTGCGACCGGCGAATTCGGTCGTCAGACGCCAGCCGTATCGCTGCCAGCTTCCGACAAGCAGACGAGCCGCGAGGTTGTGGCTCTGGCTGTCGGTGGCGGCTCGGTTCAAACAGGTGCCTTGGCAATTGATGCCGTCGTGCCCTTTGCCGCCGAAACGAGACTGTCGGGCGTCGATTTCGGCGGACGCCGGCTGCGCAAGGGCGCCGTGGATTCGATCCTGAAGTTTGCAGGCGTTCGCGACGAGAACGTGCCGGCCGAATTCCGCCGTGCCGTCGACCAGGTCGCGCGCACCGGCGGCACGCCGCTTGCCGTTGCGGACGGCAATCGCCTGCTCGGCGTCATCCACCTCAAGGACGTGGTCAAGCCTGGCATCAAGGAGCGCTTCGCGGCACTGCGTGCCATGGGGATACGCACCGTGATGGTGACCGGCGATAACCCGGTAACGGCAGCGGCAATCGCCTCGGAAGCCGGCGTCGACGATTTCCTCGCCGAAGCGACACCGGAAGACAAGCTCGGCTATATCCGCAAGGAACAGCAGGGCGGCCGATTGATTGCCATGTGCGGCGACGGCACCAACGACGCGCCGGCGCTGGCCCAGGCCGATGTCGGCGTGGCGATGCAGACCGGCACGCAGGCGGCGCGCGAGGCGGCCAACATGGTCGATCTCGATTCCAGCCCGACAAAGCTCATCGAGATCGTCGAGATCGGCAAGCAACTGTTGATGACGCGCGGCTCGCTGACGACCTTCTCGGTCGCCAACGACGTGGCAAAATACTTCGCCATCATCCCGGCGCTGTTCATCACCACCTATCCGGCGCTGGCCGCGCTCAACATCATGGGGCTGTCGTCACCGCAATCGGCAATCCTGTCAGCGGTCATCTTCAATGCCTTGATCATCGTCGCGCTCATCCCGCTGGCGCTGAAGGGCGTCAAGTATCGCCCGGTCGGCGCCGCAGCACTCCTGCGCCGCAACCTGCTGGTCTATGGCCTCGGCGGCCTCCTGCTGCCCTTTGCCGGCATCAAGCTCGTCGACGTCGTCGTCTCTGCTCTCAATCTGGTGTAATCATGTTGAACCAACTTCGTCCCGCAATCGTCATGGCCTTGTTGCTGACTGCGATCACCGGCCTTGCATATCCCTTCGCGATCACCGGCGTTGCCCAGGCATTGATGCCGGCGCAGGCCAATGGCAGCCTGATCCGCATCGATGGCGCGATCGTCGGCTCCGATCTGATCGGGCAGAACTTCACCGCCGACAAATATTTCTGGCCGCGCCCCTCCGCGACCGGGCCCGAAGCCTACAACGCCGGCGGCTCGACCGGATCCAACCTCGGCCCGACCTCGGTCAAACTGAAGGACCGGGTTGCCGCCGACGTCGAGAAGCTGCGCGCCAGCGGTATAACAGGCGAGATCGCCGCCGATGGCGGCACCGCGTCCGGCTCCGGCCTCGATCCGCATATTTCGCCGGCTTTCGCCCGCGAGCAGGTGTCCCGTGTTGCCAAGGCCCGCGGGTTTGCGGAAGCCGACGTGGCGAGCCTGGTCGAACAGGCGACGGAAGGTCGTCTGCTCGGGATCATAGGCGAGCCGCGCGTCAATGTGCTAGAACTCAACCTCGCTCTGGATGCCCGGAGAAGCTGAGTGTGAAGCCTGAGATGCGGCCAGAGACGCTGCCAGAGACCCTGAATGCCTGAAACCGACCGCGAATCGAAAAGCCGTCCGGACCCGGACGCACTGCTGGCGCTGGCCGGGCAGGGGCGAAAGGGGAAGCTCACGGTTTTTCTCGGCGCAGCCCCCGGCGTCGGCAAGACCTACACGATGCTGACGCGGGCGCGTCGGTTGAAGGCCGATGGCGTCGACATCGTCATCGGTCTGGTGGAAACCCACGGGCGCGGCGAGACCGCCGCGCTCGTCGAAGGGCTGGAGATACTGCCGCGCCGCGATGTCAACCATCGCGGCCGTGTGCTTTCCGAATTCGATCTCGACGCGGCGCTCGCCCGCCGTCCGCGGATCATCGTCGTCGACGAACTGGCGCACAGCAACCCCGAGGACAGCCGCCATCCGAAGCGCTACCAGGATGTCGAAGAGTTGATTGCCGCCGGCATCGACGTCTGGACGGCACTCAACATCCAGCATCTGGAAAGCCTGTCCGATGTCGTTGCCCAGATCACCGGCGTTCCGGTGCGCGAGCGGGTGCCCGACACGGTTCTCAGCCGTGCCGATGACGTGCTGCTCGTCGACCTGCCGCCGGCCGAACTGATCGAGCGGCTGAACCAAGGCAAGGTCTATCTGCCTGACAGCGCCAAGCGCGCGATCGAGCGCTTCTTCCGCCTCGGCAATCTGACGGCGCTACGCGAGCTGGCGCTGCGGCGGACGGCCGACCGCGTCGACGACCAGATGGTCGACTATCTCAAGCAGAACGCCATCGAAGGCCCCTGGGCGAGCGGCGAACGTCTGCTGGTGTGCATCGGGCCCGACCCGCTGTCGGAAAAGGTCGTGCGCACCGCCAGCCGCCTGGCCTCGGGGCTGAATGCGCCATGGATCGTCGTCTTCATCGAGCGGGCCGACCGCGAAAGCGGCGATGGCGAAGCGGCGCGACGGCTTGACGAGACTTTTCGCCTGGCCGAACAGCTCGGCGCCGAAACCCGCCGCATCGTCGGCAACGATTTCGTCGAGGAGATCCTCAAGCTCGCCCGTCGCGAGCATGCGACGCAGATAGTCATCGGCATCAGGCGCCAGCGGTTCCCGCTACGGCTGTTCCGGCAATCGCTTCCCGACGCGCTGGCCGAACGCATCACCGGCGTCGGCATTCATCTGGTTACCGACAAGGAGCAGCCGCGTCCGAAAAGTCGCCTGAGCGTCAAGCGGCAAATGCCGGAGGGCTTCGGGCGGGCGCTCGCGATCGCGGCCGTCACCGTGGCGGCGGCGACTGCACTTGGCGTCCTGATCGAGCGCTTCATCATCCTGCCGAATATATCGCTGCTGTTCCTGCTGGCGGTGCTGGCGTCGGCGACCTATGCCGGCCACGTCGCGGCGATCGCGGCTGCCCTGTTTTCGGTTCTTGCCTACAACTTCTTCTTCATCGATCCGGTCGGCACCTTCACGGTCGCCGAACCGCACGAAGTCTTCGCGCTGTTCATTTTCCTGGTCGCGGCTGCGCTTGCCGGTAGTCTGGCCTCCCGGGTGCGCGAACAGGCGAAATCAGCGCGACGCCGTGCCGCGGCGACGCAGGCGCTCTACGATTTCTCCCGCAAGCTCTCGGGTACCGCCAATGTCGACGATGTGCTCTGGGCGGCGGTGACCCAGATGCAGACGACGCTGAAGCGCAATGTCGCGCTGCTGTTGCCGGAGGAGGGCGATCTGCAGCTCAAGGCCGCGTGGCCTCCGGACACCGAGCTCGATGTCACCGATACCATGGCAGCGCGCTGGGCGATGGACAAGCAGGAGGCGGCCGGCAACGGCACCGGTACGCTGCCGAACAGCCCCTTCCATTTCCGACCGTTGACCAGCCCGCATGGCGTCGTCGGCGTCTGCGGTTTCGCCCAGGCCGGCAAGCCGCTGGAGATCAACGAAGAGCGGGCGCTCGCCGCCATCCTCGACCAGACGGCGATCGCCATCGACCGGGCGCGCCTTTCGCGCGAGAGCCTCGATCACGCCGCCAAGCTGGAGGGCGAGCGGTTTCGCGCTGCCTTGCTGTCATCGATCTCGCACGATCTGCGCACGCCGCTTGCCACCATCACCGGCGCCGTCACCAGCCTGCGCCAGCTGGGCGACCGCATGCCGCCGGAAAGCCGCGACGACCTGCTGCAATCGATCGAGGAGGAGGGCGCACGGTTGACGCGTTTCGTCGCCAACCTCTTGGACATGACCCGCATCGAAGCGGGGACAGTCAATGCCAAGCGCGACTGGGTGGATGTCGCCGACGCCGTGCGGGCAGCCGTCGATCGGGCGCGTAAGTATTTTCCGGACCGTGAGATCGAAACCAGCATCGCGCCCGAACTACCGTTGATGCGCGGCGACAGCGTGCTTCTCGGCCAGGTGCTCTTCAACCTGCTCGACAACGCCAACAAATACGGCGGCGAGGAGCCGGTCAGCATCTATGCCAGGCGGGACGGCAACGAGATTGTGCTGTCGGTCACCGATCTCGGCAAGGGGATTGCTCACGGTGATCTCGAACACGTATTCGAAAAATTCTTCCGGCGGGGCAAGGTGGATGGCCGCACGCCGGGCACCGGCCTCGGACTGTCGATCGCCAAAGGCTTCGTCGAGGCCATGGGCGGCCGCATCAAGGCTGAGAGCCCGGCTTTGAGGCGTCGCGGAACGCGCATTTCCATGCGTTTTCCCGCCGCCGAAGCAGAAATTTCTGAAAAGGACCGTGCATGAGCGTGGAGCGCATCCTCGTTGTCGACGACGAACCCCAGATCCAGCGTTTTCTGCGACCGGCGTTGAGTGCCGCTGGCTATGACGTGCTTGAGGCGCTGACGGGCACCGAGGCGCTGAAGGCGGCGGCGACCACCGCGCCCGATGTGGTGATTCTCGATCTCGGCCTGCCCGACATGGACGGCAAGGATGTGATCGCCAACATCCGCGCCTGGTCGCAGGTGCCGATCATCATCCTGTCGGCTCGCGACCGCGAGAGCGAAAAGATCGCTGCCCTCGATCTCGGCGCCGACGACTATATCGAAAAACCTTTCGGCATCGGCGAGCTGACGGCGCGCATCCGGGCAGCGCTTCGCCACCGCATCCAGATGGAGGGCGGCCACACCCAGCTCTCGGCCGATGGCGTGGCGATCGATACGATCAAGCGGCTGGTGACGCGCGACGGCGAGCCGGTGCGTCTGACGCCGAAGGAGTATGATCTGCTCGTCATGCTGGCGCACCATGCCGGACGCGTCGTCACCCACAAGACGCTGCTGACCTCGGTCTGGGGCGCGGCGCATGGAGAGGACCTGCATTATCTGCGCGTCTTCATCGGCCAGTTGCGCGGCAAGATCGAGCGCGATCCGGCCGACCCGAAGATTATCCGCACCGAGCCTGGTGTCGGTTACCGCTTCGTCGGCGACGACGACTGAGGCCGACCGGTTTTTCCGGTCGGCCCTCGAAACGTCCACTCAGTTGATCACCAGCGGCTTCGGTTGGTCTTCGGACAGCGTGTCGCCGACCACCTGCCGCTTTTTCGTCGGGCGTGGATTCTCGATGATGCTGACCGGCGCGGACAGCGTTGTCGCAGCGACGTTGCCGACGCCTCTGGCTGTGCCGGCGACGACGGCCGCAATGCCCGTGCCGACCGAAATGTTGGAATCGGTCAGAGTCTGGCCCTTGATCAGCCGCTGGCCGATCAATTGCACGATCTCCGGGCTTTCGGCGAACTTGCCGTGATGCAGCCCGTCATCGGTCTCAACCTTGGTCAGGTCGATGGCGGTGATGCCGGATTTCTCCAGGTCCGTGCGATAGGGTTCCTTCGATGGGTCGATGGCGCCGAGCCTAGAAACGTCACCGGAAATGAAACTCGAAAGCGCGAGCGCACGGTCGTCCTGCGAGACGAAGATCGTGAACTTCGGTTTCTTCTTGCCCATCTCCACCCATTGCTTGGCAAAGACGTCGAGGTCGATATCGGGAGAGGCTAGGATCACGTTCTGGATCTTCGAGGGGACGTTGCCGTCGCGAATACCCATCTGCCTGAGCGATTCCATCGTCAGCCAGGTGCCCACGGAATGGGCCAGGATGGTGATGTCCTTGACATCAGGCGCGTCGGCGAGGATGCGCAGCGTATCCTCGAGTGCGGTGCGCGAGTAGTTCGTGCTTTCCTTGTCGTAATTGTATTCGAACACATTGGCGCGCGACGGCCAGGTGAACAGGATCGGCGTTGTCTGGGCGCCGGAATCATGGATGATCTGCGCAAGCCGGAAGACGGAATCCTCGTAGCGGTTGTTGAAGCCGTGAACGAAAACGAAGGTGTGGCCGCCGACACTGTGCTGCCTGAACCAGGCCTTGCCGTCGGCAAGTGTGTCGAGTTCCCGCACCCGCGTTACCGCAAAGTCGGTCGCCGGATTGGGCGGCAGCTTGCGCGGCCATTGCACGGTGCCGGGCTTGCGCACCGAATCCGGAGGGATCGATACCGAAACATCGGTCATGAAGGTGTTGACGTCTCTTTCGCCTGAAAACAGAGTCGCAGGATCGCCGGAAGGCTGCCGGGTCGTTGCGACCAGCATGTCCACCTGTGAGGTTTTCGGTGTTTGTGCCGTCAGGGCGACCGGCGTCATCACGCCCTTGGGCTTGCCACCGCACCCGGCAAGCCCCAGCGAGAGGACAACGGGGAGGATGATCGTCATCATTGCCGGCATCCGCGCCGTCGAGATCTTAATACGCGCATTCTCAATCATCGGCGCCCCACGCAGAAACAAAACGAGCCGCATCAGACTGTGCTTTCGCGACGGCGCGATGACAGCATTCCGGGCCGGCGGATGCAAGCGGGTACTTCCCGGGTTCTCGCGTTATGGTGGCGCTGTGCAGATAGCGGCTGCTTAGGCGGCGGCCCAGCCGGCGGACCTTGGCGCTTCTCGCAGGCGCCGATCCGTGCTAGGAGCGCGGTCAAAGGGATAACCGAAGCTCTGCCTCGAAACCCGGTGTGCAACCAGTCGCCACACCGGGAAGACCTTTTCCGATCGTGGCGTCCACCGATCGGGAAAGGCAACATGAACATCCCCCTTCTTCTCCTCGCATTGGCGACCTTCGCCACCGGCACGGCGGAAAATCTCGTCATCGGCATCCTGCCCGATGTGGCGTCAGGGCTCGGCGTCTCGATCGGCCTCGCCGGGCAGCTGACGTCGGTCTTCTCCGTGACATTCGCGTTGGCGGCGCCGGCAGCCCTCATGCTGACGGCGCGCCTGGAGCGCAGGACCCTGCTTTTAGTGACGCTGGGGCTCTTCATCACAAGCAACGTCGTGGCCGCTGCCAGCCCGAATTACGGCGTCCTGGTTGCCGCCCGCATCGGCATGGCGGCCGCGAGCGCAGCGTCTTTATCGGCCTTGAGCTGTTTGCGGCCTGCGTGATGTTGGCATGTGGCTGGTTCGTACCGGGGGGCGGTCGGTCGAAGCCGGCGCACGGTGGCTCCTATGCCGGCCATCTGCGCTCGCTACCCTGCGTCTGCGCGCAGCTCGTGTCGGTGCTGATGATCGGCGGTCACTTCATCCTGTTCGCCTATCTCGCACCCTATCTGGCCGAGATCGTCGGGATGCGGGGCGATGAGGTCGTCACAGCCTTTTTCGCCTTCGGCGTGGCCGGCGTCTGCGGTGGATATCTCGGCGGCCGGTTCAGCGATGCCGTTCCGCCGCGGCTGGCGATCCGGTTGACGCCGCTCGCCTACCTGCTTGCGCTGATCGCCGTACCCTTCATGTCCGAGATGCGCCTGCTGTTCCTAGTGGTGATGATGCTGTGGGGCTGCATCAGCTGGATGATTTCGCCCGTGGTGCAGAGCTTTCTGATCAGCCAGAGCCCCGAGACGGCGGAAGCCGGCATCGGTCTCAACCTGTCGGCGATGCATGTCGGCGTCGGGCTGGGCACGGGCATCGGCGGTCTGCTTGTCGAAGCGGCCTCGCCATCTGTGCTTCCGGCCGCAGCCGCGATTCTGGCGGGCCTTGCCGTGGTCGCGGCATTCGCGCGACATGGCGTGTGCCAGCGCCGGAAGGGGCCGATCGCCAGCCGGCGGCGTGAGCGAGCGGTCGACAGCGCCGCGCGTCTTATTAGACGCGCAAAGGTCGCTGTAGCACTTTGAATTGCTGCATGTCTTTTGTCCTTAAATCGAATAGGATTTAAGGAAACATGCAGTAGGCTGTCGTTTGACTGCAGATCAGGATGTGGCGCCGGGTAGCGGCAGGTTGAGCGCCGGGCCGGGGCTGACGCCGTGCTGTCGGCGGACCTGCCGCGATGCGCTGCCGTCGAACAGCGACATTGGCAACGTCCCTGTCAGGATCCAGCGATAGGGCGAGCCGGCATCCGGTTCGCGCGATTGATGCGGTATCGACGCCAACGGCAGCACGTATTCCGGACGGCGCAGGCCCGCGTCCTTGTTTCCGAGCCAGGTGAGCACGACAAACACCTCGCCGCCGATCTCCAGCGCCGACAAGGAACAGGTCCGGCCGGAGACATTGGCCTGGACGGCATCCTCGTGAACTTGAAAACGGCTGACTTTAAGCGACATCGATCGGCTTCCTCGAAATGGACCTCTTGCCGGCCGCTCATGCGTGGCAAGACGAGCTGACCTTCGGCCAGCTTCAGACTTTCATCCCGCTACAGTGCTCATTTCTTTGAAGGAAAATGGTGCCGCTTAGCAGACTCGAACTGCTGACCCCATCATTACGAATGATGTGCTCTACCAACTGAGCTAAAGCGGCCCTGAGGCGGTTCCGCGAAAAGTCCGCGGAACGAAGTGTGAGGCGCTGATAAACGCAAAGCGCCAAGATTTCAAGCCATCAGTTTCGAGAACTTGAAAATTCCTTGTTGGCGGCGATCGTGGGGGCGGGGCGGAGCCCGAGGCGGGCGCGCGCGGCGTCGTATTCGCGCTCCCACCGATCGACCATATGCGCGACCGAAGTGACCTCGCGGACCGCGCCGATGCCCTGGCCGCAGCCCCAGATGTCCTTCCAGGCCTTGGCGCCCTCGGTGGCCTGGGCGAAGTCCATCTTCGACGGGTCGGCTTCCGGCAGGCTTTCCGGGTCCATGCCAGCCGCCAAGATCGATGGCTTCAGGTAGTTGCCGTGAATGCCGGTGAAGTAGTTGGAATAGACGATGTCGGCGGCATTGCTGTCGACGATCATCTGCTTGTAGGCGTCGCTGGCGCGCGCTTCTTGCGTGGCGATGAAGGGCGAGCCGATATAGGCCATGTCGGCGCCCATCGCCTGGGCTGCCAGGATGGCGCCGCCATTGGCGATCGCGCCGGAGAGAAGCAAGGGGCCGTCGAACCAGGAACGGATTTCCTGGACGAGGGCGAAAGGCGAGAGCGTGCCCGCATGGCCGCCCGCGCCCGCTGCAACGGCGATCAGGCCGTCGGCGCCCTTGCGGATCGCCGAATTGGCGTGGCGGTTGTTGATCACGTCGTGCAGCACGATGCCGCCGTAGGAATGAATGGCGGCGTTGACCTCGGGCACGGCACCGAGCGATGATATCACCACCGGCACCTTATACTTGATGCAGAGCATCAGGTCCTGTTCGAGGCGGGTGTTGGACTTGTGGACGATCTGGTTGACGGCAAAGGGGGCAGCCGGACGGCCGGGGTTCTTGGCGTCGTGGTCGGCCAGCGTTTCGGTGATTTCGGCAAGCCACTCGTCGAGCTGCGATTGCGGGCGGGCGTTCAATGCCGGGAAGGACCCGACCACTCCTGCCTTGCACTGCGCGATCGTCAGTTTGGGATGCGAGACGATGAACAAGGGTGCGCCGACAACAGGCAGTCTCGTCGTTCCGGAAAGAATTGGCGGCAGCGACATCGAGTTCTCCATCCCATGAAATTTTTGACGTTTGCGTAAACGTCAAAATAGATAGCAGCAAGTTGCGCGCTTGCAAAGATGCGGATTTTCGAAGCGAAGCGACGGTTCGGAAGCAGTTTTCCCCGCCGTTGCCGGGGCTGCCGGCGCGTCGGACTTGCGGATTTTGAAAGCAGCGGTTACGCAATTGTTAACAAAACCAACGGCGTGCATCCGGAATTAACCGATAAGAGCTTGCGGATGATGAAAAAGGCACCGATCGAATGCCGAGCGCCGGCGGGGGCTACTGCATAATCCTTTAAATCGGATCCGATTCAGGGATAGGATTATGCAGCAGATTTAAGGCGTTACAGCGTCCTTTACGCGTCATATTTGACGCGCGGCGCTGTAAGGCCCGGTGTGCACAGAAGGATTTGACGTGAGCGGACTCGAAACTGCAATCCGAAATGCGCTGGAGCGCTCCGACAGAACCAACGCCGAAACGCGGGCGCGCATCTATCAATCTGCGCGACAGGCGCTGGAAACCGGGCTGCAGAAGCAGGGAATCGAGGATCAGAACGTCGTCGCCCAGCAGCGCCATCGGCTGGAAGCGGTCATCCATGCGATCGAAACCGAGGAGCGCGCGGCGTTGAAGGCACGCCCGGCGCCGACCCCTTCGGTCAGCCTCGACGACGCGGTCACGCCACGCGATACAGCAACGAGCAGGCCCGAGCTGCAGCCGTCCGCGCCCGCTAGCGGCCGCCGCGAGCCGGCTTTCGCCGGCCAGGCACCGCGCGATGCGCCGAATGACGGTGGGCTTGGCAGCCTTCGCGCCGACCGCGATGGCCCCGTTGTCTCGACGGCAGCGGCCGGCGAGGTCGCGGCCAGGCAGTCGCATGAAGGCCGAGGCGCAGTTGCGCCGGAAGCGCGCGCGACGGACGGTCGCAAGCGTCGACGCAAGCGGGGGCGTCTGCTTTCGCTCGCCATGGTCGTTGCGACGCTTGCCGCCGCGGTCGTGGCTGCCGTCTGGTGGGTCGAGACCAACAATCTGCTGCAGTCGCCGGCCGCGCGCGATACCAATGTCGCCAACCCGCCGGCAACAGTGGCATCGCAGGATTTCGACGGTGCCGCCGGTCTGCAGACCCTCGGTGCCCAGGAAGGCTTCACCGGCGACTGGGTCGAGGTGTATGCGCCCGGCAAGACAGGCGCGATCACGCCCGGCCCGCAGGCGACCGCCGAACAGGTCAACGACGATGGCGGACCGCGCGCCCTGCTGACATCTGGGAATGCCGATGCCGACGGTGACGTGACCATCGAGATCCCGGCCGCGATCCTGGCCGAGCTTTCAGGCAAGACGTCGACACTGGCGTTGACCGTCCAGGCCGCACCTGGCAAGTCGACCGAGTTTGCGGTGGAGTGCAACTTCTCTTCGCTGGGCGAGTGCGGTCGCCACCGTTTCACCCTGCATGACGAACGGGTCGACATGCTGTTCAAGGTCACCTTCGATCGCAGCCTTGCGCCGAGTGCTGCCGGGCAGATCGTCATCAACAGCGACATCAGCGGCGGCGGCAAGGGCATGAACCTTTACGCCATCCGCGTCCTGCCGGGTCAATAATCCCAACGCAGGTGGGTATAGACCGACGGGCGGCCGGCTGACGCTAAAGCGCGTCCCGATCTCAAGTGTTCTCTTGTTGCGCTTTACAGCGCCGCGCGTCTTTTCTTGCGCATGTCGTTGTCGCAAAATCGCTGCGCACTTTTGCGCGACAGGCCGCGGGCCTATTTCAGGAAGCCGGGGCCCGAGCCGATGATCTTGTCATCGACCTCGCCGATGGCGTCCTTGTCCTTGCCCTCATAATCGAGCTTGGAAAGCATGTGCCGAATGAGGTTGAGACGGGCGCGCCGCTTGTCGTTGCCACGCACCACGGTCCATGGCGCCTGGTCCGTATGGGTCTCTTTCAGCATCTGGTTGCGCTTATCGGTATAATCGTCCCATTTGTTGAGTGCGGCGATATCCATCGGCGACAGCTTCCAGATTTTCAGAGGATCATGGCAGCGGTCGTGAAAGCGCTTGAGCTGCATCTCGCGGCCGATGTTGATCCAGAATTTGAAGAACTGAATGTCTTCGTGCACGATCATCTTTTCAAAGCGCGGCACCTGCTTCAGGAATTGCTCGTGCTGCTCGGGCGTGCAGAAGCCCATGACCGGCTCGACGCCGGCGCGGTTGTACCAAGAGCGGTCGTAGAGAACGAGTTCGCCTGATGTCGGCATCGTCGCGATGTAGCGCTGGAAGTACCATTGCCCACGCTCGGTTTCTGTCGGCTTCGTCAGCGCGACGACGCGCGCCCAGCGGGGGTTCAGGTTGCCGCTGGTCGCATGGATCGCGCCGCCCTTGCCGGCCGCGTCGCGGCCCTCGAACAGGGCGATGATGCGCTTGCCGGTTGCCTGCTGCCAGAGTTGCAGCTTGACCAGTTCGATCTGCAGCTTTTCCAGCGTCTTCAGGTATTCATCGTCGTCGAGCTTCTTCTTGTAGGGGTAGTCGTCGGAGGAGAACGCGGCCTCGTCGATCCACTTCGGCAATTCGGGATTGTCGATGTCGAAGAGCCGCTTCTTGCCGCCGATATCGAGTTCTACCGCCCGGCTTTCGGTCTTCGTTGCTGCCTGCGTTGACGCCATTTGGTCTTCCTCCAGCCCGAGCGATTTCCTGTGAGGAGGCCACAATTGCATTGCGGATTCAAGCGCGTCGTGAAAATCATGTCATGAACGGTCGCTATCTCTCGACCATTTAGGGTCGGGAGGAAGACAAAGTGATTCATGAGGATATCGTGCTGGACGGTTCCAAGGCGTTCTGGCGGATGCTCGTGCCGCGACTGAAGGCAGAACGTTGGCTCCTCGGCCTGACGGCGCTGCTCGCCGCGCTTGCGACCGTCGCCGGCATTCATTTCCTCGTCGTGCTGCCGTTCTGGATCGTGCTTGCCGCAGCCCTGCTCAACCGCAGCGCGCCTTCGGTGCTACCGAAGGCCGCAAAAGCGGCAAAGGTGGCCGCGGTTGCGGGCGCGGCCAGCGACGCCCTGATCCCAGCCCTGAACGCGCTCGATATGCCGGTGCTGGTGGTGGCTGTCGATGAAACGGTCGTCTTCCAGAACATCGCTGCCGAAAAGGCTTTCGGCACCATCCCGCCCAACAGCTATCTTGCCGCCCGCGTTCGCTCGCCCGGCATTCTCGATATGGTCCGCGAGACGATCGCGACCGGCAAGATCAACCAGATCGAGCACACCGAGCGGCTGCCGTCCGATGCCGTCTATGTGGTCCGGGTGGCGCCAGCCGAAATCGGTGGCGATGGCCCATGGCGCCGGATCTTTCTCTTGACCTACCGCGATATTTCGCAGGCCCGCCGCATCGATCGCATGCGCTCTGACTTCGTCGCCAACGCCAGCCACGAGTTGCGCACGCCGCTGGCGTCGCTGCGCGGCTTCATCGAAACCATGCAAGGCCCGGCGCGCAACGACGCGAAGGCGCAGGAGAAGTTCTTCGGCATCATGCACGAGCAGGCGACGCGCATGAGCCGCCTCGTCGACGACCTCCTGTCGCTGTCGCGGCTGGAGCTGAAATCGCACATCGCGCCAGACGATACGATCGATCTGCGGCCGCTGCTCGGCCATGTCCGCGACAGTCTTGCTCCGCTTGCGGGCGATCTTGACGTGACGATCACGCTGACAATGCCCGAGACGCCTGTGGTCGTTCAGGGGGATCGCGACGAACTGATCGAGGTTTTCGAGAACCTGATCGAGAATGCCTGCAAATACGGCCAGGAAGGCAAGAGGGTCGATGTCGAGCTTTCCGGCGACGACGGCGGGCAGGCGGAGGTCGTGGTCAGAGACTACGGCCCCGGCATTCCGGCCGAGCATGTGCCGCGCATCACCGAGCGGTTCTATCGCGTCAATGTGGAGGCCAGCCGCTCGAAAAAGGGCACCGGTCTCGGCCTTGCGATCGTCAAGCACATCCTGACCCGCCACCGCGCGCGGCTCCTGATCCACTCGGAGTTGGGCAAGGGCACGGTGTTTACCGTGCGCTTTTGACATATTGGCGCGGGATAATGCCGCTGTGTTCATTTTTCATTATTATTTTCAATGACATGAGCTGTCATAAATGTTTCGCGAAACTGACATAAAAGGTGTGGCTATCGGCGGCTAGTTAGGGGCAGCCGATCAAACGGCGAAGAGCGCTGCAACGCTTGGCGCACTCAACACCAGCCCATTCCGGGAGAACTTTTATGAAAGCTCTTAAACTCACCGTAGCGGCGCTTGTCGCATCCGCCGCATTCGCCGGCGTGGCTGCCGCGCGCGATCAGGTTCAGGTCGCCGGCTCCTCGACCGTTCTTCCCTACGCAAAGATCGTCGCCGAGACGTTCGGCGAAACGTTCCCGGACTTCAAGACCCCGGTTGTCGAATCCGGCGGCTCCTCGGCCGGCCTGAAGGAATTCTGCAAGGGCGTTGGCCCTGATACCATCGACATCGCCAACTCCTCCCGCAAGATCAAGGACAGCGAAGTCGAGGCCTGCAAGGCCGCCGGCGTCACCGAGATCCAGGAAATCCAGATCGGTTATGACGGCATCGTCTTCGCAACCGACGCCGGCAACGCCGACCTCGCCCTGAAGCCCGTTGATCTCTACAAGGGTCTGGCTGCCGAAATCGTCGTCGACGGCAAGCTCGTTGCCAACCCTTACAAGAAGTGGTCTGAAGTCAACTCCGCTCTGCCGGACGCCGACATCGCCGCCTTCATCCCGGGCGAAAAGCACGGCACGCGCGAAGTCTTCGAAGAGAAGATCCTGGCCGCAGGTTGCAAGGAAGCTGGCGCCATTGACGTCATCAAGGCCGCCGTTGCCGATGAGAAGCAGCAGCACAGCAAGTGCGTCGCAGTCCGCAAGGACGGCATGGCTGTCGACATCGACGGCGACTACACCGAAACGCTGGCCCGTATCGCTGCCAACAAGAACGGCATCGGCGTATTCGGCCTGTCCTTCTACGAAAACAACGCCGACAAGCTGAAGGTCGCCACCGTCAACGGCATCGTTCCGTCGACCGAAACGATCGCTTCCGGCGAATACCCGGTTTCCCGCCCGCTGTACTTCTACGTCAAGAAGGCACATCTCGGCGTTATCGCGGGCCTCAAGGAATATGTTGAGTTCTTCCTCGACGATCAGATGATCGGCCCGGAAAGCCCGCTTGCAGAATACGGCCTCGTCGCTGCTCCGGACGCCGAGCGCGAAGAAGTTCGCAAGGCTTTCGCAGCCGGCAACATGCTCTGATACTGACAAGCCCCGGCGCGATGGTCTCGCGCCGGGGCATGCCTCCATCCGAACTGCCGGCAGCGCATTGAGCGTCACGCCGCGGAGACGTGCCGATGAGTACTTCATTTCTTCTTTTGCTCATTGTTGTAATTGGTTTTATTTCTTATTTTGGGGGTCGTGCGCGCTCCTTCGCACAGGCTGGCGGCAAGCTCTCCAATCTGCATTCCTTACCCGGCTATCACGGCAGCTATGTCGCCATCTGGGCGATCCTTCCAGCGGCGCTCGTACTCGGCGCCTGGCTCGTCGCCGCGCCCATGTATATCGACTCCAGCACCCGGGCGACCTTGCCCGAGACGGTGCAGACGCAGGGCGGCGCCACGGTCGAGCTGGCGCTTGGCCAGGTCAAGTCGGTCGCCGGCGGCCTGAAGCGGTTGACGGCCGAAGAAGTTTCGGCGCTTGAAAGCGGTTCGGCCAATCTTCGCTCGACGCTTGCGGCCAAGGGCGTGGCTCTTGCCGGCGAGGGCGAACCCTACATGATCACCGCCGCCCAGCATTTCAACGCGATGAGCGCCACCAATCGCTGGCTGATGAGCGCCGTCGTCCTGCTGATCGCGATTGCCGGCGGCTTTTATGCCATCCGCAACATCGCCACCCGCTTCCGCGCCCGCAACCAGGTCGAGCGCGTCATGCTCGGCGCGCTGATCGTAGCGTCCTCGATCGCCATCCTGACGACGGTCGGCATCATCGCCTCTATGCTGTCGGAAGCCGGCCGCTTCTTCACGATGGTTTCACCCTTCGAGTTCTTCTTCGGCACGGTCTGGGACCCCCGGTTTGCTGCCGCCGGAAGCGGTGGCTCCTCCGGCCAGTTCGGCCTGATCCCGCTTCTCGCCGGTACGCTCTACATCGCCTTCGTCGCCATGCTGTTTGCGGTGCCGATCGGCCTGTTTGCCGCCATCTACATGGCGGAATATGCCAGCCCACGACTGCGTTCGACGGCAAAGCCCCTGCTCGAAGTGCTCGCCGGCATCCCGACCATCGTCTACGGTTTCTTCGCACTTGTGACCGTCGGCCCATTCCTGCGCGATATCTCTGCCCAACTGAACGGTCTCGTCACCGGCAATTATCAGAACTTCATCCAGGCACAGAGCGTCGTGACCGCCGGCATCGTCATGGGCATCATGCTGATCCCGTTCGTGTCCTCGCTTTCCGATGACATCATTACCCAGGTACCGCGGGCCCTGCGCGACGGTTCGCTCGGCCTTGGTGCCACCCGCTCCGAGACAGTCAAGAAGGTCATCCTTCCCGCAGCACTTCCGGGCATTGTCGGCGCTCTGCTTTTGACCGCCTCGCGTGCCGTCGGCGAGACGATGATCGTGGTGCTTGCCGCCGGTGTCGCGGCCCGCATGCAAATCAATCCTTTCGAGCCGATGACCACGGTGACGGTGAAGATCGTCAACCAGCTGACGGGTGACCTTGAGTTCACCTCGCCGCAGACGCTGGTTGCCTTCGCACTCGGCATCACGCTCTTCGTTATCACGCTCGGCCTCAACATTTACGCGCTCTACATCGTGCGCAAATATCGGGAACAGTACGAATGACCGACATCGCTTCCCCGGCCGTCCGGATCTCCGTCCGCCCCGCATCCGCCAAGCGTGATATCGGCATCAAGCGTCGCTACGCGGCCGAGCGTCGGTTCCGTGCCTATGGCATCAGCGCCATCAGTCTTGGCCTGTTCTTCCTCGCTCTGCTGCTGTGGACGGTGATCTCCAACGGCTACACCGCGTTCCAGCAGACGACGATCACGCTGCCGATCGAATTCACCGAAAAGGTCATCGATCCCAAGGGTGAGCGCGCGACCGACGGCAAGGTGCTGGTGGCGGCCAACTATCCGCTGCTGGTCCGCGATGCGCTGATCAAGCAGCTCGGCATCGATCCGAGCAATCGTCCGCTGGTCAAGCGGGCCACCGACATGGTGTCTGCAAGCTCCCGCACGCTGTTGCGCGACATCGTCGTCGCCGACCCGTCGGTTATCGGCAAGACCATACCGGTGACACTGCTCGCCGAAGCCAATGTCGACTCCGCCTTCAAGGGGCAGATCGACCTGAAGGTCGATGAGAGCAAGCGCAAGGTCAAGGACCAGCAGGTCACCTGGATGAACGAGCTTGCAAGCGCCGGCGTCCTGAAGAAGAGCTTCAACACCGGCATCTTCACCTTCGGTGCCTCGAGCCGTCCGGAAGCGGCAGGCGTCGGCGTTGCCGCCCTCGGTTCGCTGTTCATGATGCTGATCGTGCTCGTGCTGTCGCTGCCGATCGGCGTTGCCGCCTCGATCTATCTCGAAGAGTTTGCGCCGAAGAACCGGCTGACCGATCTCATCGAGGTCAACATCAACAATCTCGCCGCCGTTCCGTCGATCGTCTACGGTCTCTTGGGGTTGGCCGTATTCATCAACTTCGCCGGCATGCCGCGCTCGGCCGCCCTCGTCGGCGGCCTGGTGCTGACGCTGATGACCCTGCCGACGATCATCATCGCCACCCGTGCAGCGTTGAAGGCGGTCCCGCCGTCGATCCGCTCGGCAGCGCTCGGTCTCGGTGCGTCGAAGATGCAGACCATCTTCCACCACGTCCTGCCGCTGGCGATGCCGGGCATCCTGACCGGCACGATCATCGGTCTCGCCCATGCACTTGGCGAAACCGCGCCGCTGCTGTTGATCGGCATGGTCGCCTTCGTCGTCGATTATCCCGGCTCGCCGATGGAGCCGTCGACCGCGCTGCCGGTGCAGATCTACATGTGGGCCAACGAGGCGGAACGCGCCTTCGTCGAGCGCACATCCGGCGCGATCATCATTCTTCTCATCTTCCTCGTCGTCATGAACCTTGGCGCCATTCTGTTGCGACGTCGCTTTGAGCGCCGTTGGTAGTGAGGTAATTACTATGAACATCATGTCAGAAGCAGCAGTCGAAAAAGCCTTGGATCAGAAAATGAACACCGTGCCCTACAAGATGATCGGCAAGGATGTGTCGGTCTACTACGGCGAGAAGCGTGCGCTTTTCGACGTCAATCTCAATATCCGCGAGAACACGGTGACAGCGCTGATCGGCCCTTCGGGCTGCGGCAAGTCGACCTTCCTGCGCACGCTGAACCGCATGAACGACACCATCGAGAACTGCCGCGTCACCGGCAAGATCACGCTCGATGAAGACGACATCTACGACCCGACGATCGACGTCGTGGAACTGCGAGCCCGCGTCGGCATGGTGTTCCAGAAGCCGAACCCGTTCCCGAAGTCGATCTACGACAACGTCGCCTACGGCCCGCGCATCCACGGGCTTGCCCGCACCAAGTCTGAGTTCGACGAAGTCGTCGAGACCAGCCTGCAGAAGGCTGGTTTGTGGAACGAGGTGAAGGATCGCCTGCAGGAGCCGGGCACCGGTCTTTCGGGCGGCCAGCAGCAGCGTCTGTGCATCGCGCGCGCCGTTGCCGTCAGCCCTGAAGTGATCCTGATGGACGAGCCCTGTTCGGCGCTCGATCCGATCGCGACGGCCAAGGTCGAGGAACTGATCCACGAGCTGCGTACCAACTTCACGATCGTCATCGTCACCCACTCGATGCAGCAGGCGGCGCGTGTTTCGCAGCGCACTGCCATGTTCCACCTCGGCAATCTTGTCGAGGAGAACGACACCGACAAGATGTTCACCAATCCGGATGACCAGCGTACCCAGGACTACATCATGGGCCGGTTCGGTTGATGGCCGAAGCTCCTCTTCACCCCGTTTCCTGAACGCGCCCGCAAGGATCGAAGACTATGTCCATGCACATAATGTCCGCCTACGACGAAGAACTGAAATATCTCACGCGCCGCATCTCCGAGATGGGCGGGCTTGCCGAGCAGATGGTGGGCGAATCCGTTCGTGCGCTTGTCAATTCTGACCTCGCCTTGGCGCAGAAGGTGATCTCCGACGACACCATCCTCGATGAAGCCGAACGCCAGATCGGCGAAAAGGCAATCGTCACCATCGCCAAGCGCCAGCCCGTTGCTGCCGACCTGCGCGAGATCATGGGATCGATCCGCATCGCGTCCGATCTGGAGCGCGTCGGCGACCTCGGCAAGAACAACGCCAAGCGTGTCATCGCGGTTGCCGGCTCCGGCATCCCGCGCAAGCTGGCGCGCGGTCTCGAACACCTGGCAGAGCTTGCGCTGGTGCAGCTCAAGGAAGTCCTCGACGTCTACGCTTCCCGCTCGCCGGAGAAGGCCAACAGCATCCGCGAGCGCGACGAGGAGATCGACGCGATCTACACCTCGCTGTTCCGCGAGCTGCTCACCTACATGATGGAAGATCCGCGCAACATCACGCCCTGCACGCATCTTCTCTTCTGTGCCAAGAACATCGAGCGTATCGGCGACCACGCCACCAATATCGCCGAGACGATCTACTACATGGCGACGGGCGCGCAGCCGGAAGGCGAGCGTCCGAAGGACGACAATACGTCGACGCTGGGTGCCGTGAAGGACTAACGCATGTCGCGCAAAAGTGCGCAGCGGTTTTGCGATAACGACATGTGCAAAAACAAGAACTTAAAGCACAACAAGCGCATCTTAGAGATCGCGACGCGCTTTAAGACCCGGATACGTTCGAGTGCCTGCTTATGAACCTGCTCCGGTCGCAGCCCTGGTTGCGGCCCTGCTCTACTGCGTCTGAAGCTATACGTTTTCGCGCGTGCCTATGAAAACGCGCGGAGTGCTCCAGATTCTATATGTTCGAGCATCTCTTTGCGTTCGATCGAACGCGAGACGCTCTGGGTAAGGAGACGTTGCCTGATGTTGCCGAAAATCGCCGTTGTCGAAGACGAAGAGGCGCTGAGTGTCCTGCTGCGTTATAACCTCGAAGCCGAAGGGTTCGATGTTGATACGATCCTGCGCGGAGACGAGGCGGAGATCCGCCTACAGGAGCGCCTCCCGGATCTCCTGATCCTCGACTGGATGCTGCCGGGCGTTTCCGGCATCGAGCTTTGCCGCCGGCTGCGCCAACGTCCGGAAACCGAGCGCCTGCCGATCATCATGCTGACGGCGCGCGGCGAGGAGAGCGAGCGGGTTCGTGGCCTTGCCACCGGCGCCGACGATTATGTCGTCAAGCCGTTCTCGACCCCGGAGCTGATGGCCCGTGTCAAGGCGATGCTGCGGCGCGCCAAGCCCGAGGTCCTCTCGACGCTGCTTCGCTGCGGCGACATCGAGCTCGATCGCGAGACCCATCGCGTGCATCGCCGCACCCGCGAGGTCCGCCTTGGTCCGACGGAATTCCGCCTGCTCGAATTCCTGATGTCGTCGCCGGGCCGGGTGTTCTCGCGCTCGCAACTCCTTGATGGCGTCTGGGGCCACGATATCTATGTCGACGAGCGCACCGTCGACGTGCATGTCGGTCGCTTGCGCAAGGCACTGAATTTCTCGAGCATGCCTGATGTCATCCGCACCGTTCGCGGTGCCGGCTACTCGCTCGAAAGCTGAGCCAGCCGGCCACTGCAGCGCCGCGCATCTTAATGGACGCGCAAAGGTCGCTGTTGCATCTTGAATTGCGGCATGTTTCCTTGAAGCGAATACGAACCAGGGAAACATGCAGCAGCCAATAAAAAAGGGGCCGTGCGGCCCCTTTTCTGCATGTGGTTTTCGGTCGTCTCAGCGAGCGCGACGGCGCTCGGAGGTCGGCTGATAGGCAAGCCGCGCATGGAATGTGCAATAGGGCGAAGCTTCCGGGGAATCGTTGCCGCAGAAGTGGAATTCTTCCTTGAGCGGGTCGCCGATCGGCCATTTGCAGGTGCGCTCGGTCAACTGCGTCAGCTCCAGGCGGCGCGACATTGGCACGACCACATCCGTCTGGATGCGGAAATCCTGTTCGGCGACGAGATCGACTTCGACCTCTTCCTTGAGCACGGTCGCGCCGGCCGCACGGGTAACCGTCCGTGTCGTGACGCGCGAAGCGTAGTTCGGAGCGCGCGGCGCCGAAGTCGGGCGCTGCTTCGGCCGGGTCGCGGCGGTGGTTCCGCCAGCCTTGGCCCTGCCGGGCAGGCTCAGCCGGTGAACCTTGCCGATGACCGCATTGCGGCTGACGCCGCCGAGCTGTGCCGCGATCTGGCTCGCGCTCAGGCCCTCGGACCAAAGCTTCTTCAGTTTTTCCACCCGCTCGTCAGTCCAGTTCATTTCTGCACTCTCCGTTCTCAGCGTTGGCGATGACAGAATCTCTCACCACGCTCCGGACAGGCTCCGGAGCTGCAACGCGATAACACTTTTGGTGACTAGGCCCGCCGCATGCGTCTAGTAATTGAACATTAACCTACTGACCGGCGGACTCCGTGGCAAGAGTCCCGCGAATCGCGCCGAATCGATTTCTTGGTTTTCCCCAACTTGCTCGGTGGGCGTTGCATTTTTGCAAGCCCCGTCGCGTGATTTTTTCGTCGCATGGATCAGACCCGTCCGACCGCACTGCAAAGCTTGGTTTTGTTGACATTGCGCTGCGAAATAGGAATAGTGCCTGCGCCGCCGCAAGGCGGCATTTTTAATTTTTTGCCGCGCTCAACAGGGGCTCGGATCGATGCCGATAGCAATGAAGGAGAGGCTCGCCATGACTGCAACCACGCCGCTTTACGACACCTACATGCGTGCGCCGTTGCGTTTCGAGCGAGGAGAGGGCGTCTGGTTGATCGCCGAAGACGGCTCGCGCTATCTCGACTTCGCCGCCGGCGTCGCCGTCAACTCGCTTGGCCATGCGCATCCGCATCTGGTCGAGGCGTTGAAGGCGCAGGCCGAGAAGGTCTGGCACCTGTCCAACCTTTATGAGGTCCCCGGCCAGGAGAGCCTTGCACGCCGGCTGACGGCCGTCACCTTCGCCGATCGTGTCTTCTTCACCAACTCGGGTGCCGAGGCGCTCGAATGCGCGATCAAGACTGCGCGTCGCTACCACTATGCCAAGGGCAATCCGGAGAAGTTCCACATCATCACCTTCGAGGGTGCCTTCCACGGACGCACGATCGCGACCATCGCGGCGGGTGGTCAGCAGAAGTACATCGAGGGCTTTGGCCCGAAGGCCCCGGGTTTCTATCAGGTTCCCTTCGGCGATATCACGGCGCTCAAGGATGCGATCACCGACGAGACGGCGGCGATCCTGATCGAGCCGATCCAGGGCGAGGGCGGCATCCGCCCGGTCACCAAGGAATTCATGCAGGAGCTGCGCGCGCTTTGCGACGAGTTCGGTCTGCTGCTGATCCTCGACGAGGTCCAGTCCGGCGTCGGCCGCACCGGCAAGCTTTTCGCCTATGAATGGGCTGGCATCCGTCCGGATATCATGGCTGTCGCCAAGGGCATCGGCGGCGGCTTCCCGCTCGGTGCCTGCCTTGCGACCGAAGAGGCGGCTGCCGGCATGGTCGCCGGTACGCACGGTTCGACCTATGGCGGCAACCCGCTTGCCATGGCTGTCGGCAACGCCGTGCTCGACGTCATCCTGGCCGACGGTTTCCTGGAGCATGTCCGCGACGTGGCCCTGGTCTTCCGCCAGGGCCTCGCGTCGTTGAAGGACCGTTTCCCCGATGTGATCGAGGATATCCGCGGCGACGGCCTGATGCTCGGCATCAAGGCGAAAGGCCCTTCGGCCGATCTCCTGAAGGCGATCCGCGCGGAGAAGCTGCTGGCTGTTCCGGCCGGCGAAAACGTCCTGCGCCTGTTGCCGCCGCTGACGGTGACCGCCGCGGAAGCGCGCGAAGGCCTGGCGCGGATCGAGCGCGCGGCCGAAGCCGTGAGAAGCAGCAGCGGTACCGCCGCAGCCTAATTTGTGAACCCGGAGATCGGCAGCGATTTTCCCAAGGGTCCATGCGCGAGCCCAAGGTGTCGAGCGTTCTTTTGGCTCTTCGACACCGGTCGCGCTCCACGGGCCATTCTGAGACAGGAATTGACTACGATGGCAGGCACAAGACATTTCATCGATCTTTCGGCCATGACGGCAGCCGATCTGCGCACGATCATCGATGACGCACGCGTGCGAAAGACGGCGACGAAGGCCGGAACCGCCGAAAAGCCGCTCGCCGGCAAGATGTTGGCGATGATCTTCGAAAAGCCTTCGACCCGCACGCGCGTCTCCTTTGACGTCGGCATGCGCCAGCTCGGCGGCGAAACCCTGTTTCTCTCGGGCACCGAAATGCAGCTCGGCCGCGCCGAGACCATCGGCGACACTGCCAAGGTGCTGTCACGCTACGTCGATGCGATCATGATCCGCACCACCGATCATCGCCGTCTTCTCGAGCTTGCCGAGCACGCCACGGTGCCCGTCATCAACGGCCTGACCGACGACACCCATCCCTGCCAGATCATGGCCGATATCATGACCTTCGAGGAGCATCGCGGCCCGGTGAAGGGCAAGACCATCGCCTGGACCGGCGACGGAAACAACGTGCTTCACTCGCTGATCGAGGGCTCGGCCCGTTTCGGCTACCGCATGAACATGGCGGTGCCGCTCGGTTCCGAGCCGCACGACAAGATCCTCAACTGGGCGCGCAACAATGGCGGCGAGATCCTGCTTTGCCATGAGGCCGAGCAGGCCGTTGCCGGCGCGCATTGCGTCGTTACCGACACCTGGATTTCCATGAACCAGGAGCATCGCGCTCGCGGCCACAACGTCTTCCAGCCCTTCCAGGTCAACGACGCGCTGATGAGGCACGCCTCGCCGGACGCACTGTTCATGCACTGCCTGCCGGCGCATCGCGGCGAGGAAGTGACCGACGAGGTCATCGACGGGCCGCAGTCGGTGGTATTCGACGAGGCGGAAAACAGGCTGCACGCACAGAAGTCGATCATCGCCTGGTGCATGGGGCTCGTCTGATCGGCGCGTCTGCCTATTGAAATTTCCCGCATGCGACACGATTTAGGCCGAATGCGGGACGTTCCGGGGTGGAAACAACGGACGTTACCTGACGACAGGCAGCGCATGATCGGCCGGCAAAACGGCACATGCCTGCTAGACAAATCCGTTTATGGCGGGATCGAATAGGATAACGGGCAGGCTGCACCGGAGGATGTTTATGTTCTCTGCGCGGCCCTCTCCCAAGCATGTCGCGGAAAAGTGCGCAGCGGTTTTGCGATAACGATATGCACAAGAACAAAAACTTGAAGCGCAGTCAGCGAATCCTGGCGATCGCGACGCGCTTTAGTGACGTAAGGAGCAGCAGATGACTGAGATGGCACCAGGACTTGGCGAATTCGACTTTGCCGGTGACGATCATGTCGTGCCCTTCCAGGTGGAGGGCCTCGATGTGCGTGGCCGCGCCGTTCAGCTCGGCCCGATGCTCGATGCGATCCTCGAGCGCCACAACTATCCGCTTCCGGTCGCGCGGCTGGTTGCCGAGACCGTGGTGCTGACCGTGCTGCTCGGAACGTCGCTGAAGTTCGACGGCAAGCTTATCGTCCAGACGAAGAGCGACGGCCCGGTCGATCTTGTCGTCGCCGATTTTGCCACGCCCGATCGGGTGCGCGCCTATGCCCGTTTCAACGAGGAAGCGCTGGAGGAAGCTCTGAAGGACGGACGCACCCAGTCGCATGAGCTGCTGGGCAAGGGCGTTCTCGCCTTCACCATCGATCAGGGTGCCCATACCCAGCGCTATCAGGGCATCGTTGCGCTCGATGGCGCCACGCTCGAGGAGATTGCCGGCGTCTACTTCCGCCAGTCGGAGCAGATCCCGACCAAGGTGCGCCTCGGCGTTGCCGAACTGCTCGACCGCGACGAGAACGGCAAGCCGCGCCATCGCTGGCGCGCCGGCGGCATGGTCGCGCAGTTCCTGCCGGATGCGCCGGAGCGCATGCGCCAACCGGATCTTTCGGGGGGTGACGGCGACGACAACGAGGATCTCTTCGACGAGGACGATCTCTGGGCGGAAGCCAAGGTCATGGTCGAGACGATCGATGCCGACGAACTGACCGACCCGATGGTCGGCACGGAACGTCTGCTCTATCGGCTGTTCCACGAGCGCGGCGTTCGCGTCTACGAGCCGCAGGCGGTCTATGATCGCTGCAGCTGTTCGCGCGAAAAGATCCGCTCGGTGCTCACCGGACTGCACGCCGACGATATCGAGAGCACCATCGAGGACGGCTTGATCAAGGTGACGTGCGAGTTCTGCTCGACCACCTATCGCTTCGAGGCAAGCGAGGTCCGCCAGCAGTAGGATGCCTCAATTCAGGGTTCGAACGAGCCCTGGTGAATCAAGCGAGAAGGCGGGGATTGCCACGTTGAAGTGTTCTCCGCCTTCCGATTCCATGCTGTAGTGGCCGAACATGACGCCGGACGGCGTATCGAGCGGGCATCCGGAGGAATATTCGTAGGTATCGCCGGGGTTCAGCAACGGTTGCTCTCCGATGACACCGGGCCCGCTGACTTCGTCCACCTGGCCGTTCTCGTCGGTAATATGCCAGTAGCGTGTCATCAGCCGAACCGACTCGGCCGAATGGTTGGCGATGACGATGCGGTAGCCCCAGACATAGCGGCTGTCATCCGGATCAGATTGCTCTTCCAGATAATAAGGCTCCACCGTAACTTCTATGTCGCGAGTGAGCGCGCGATACATGAGCAACACCTTGTTTCAAGTCTTTCAGGGTATTCTACAGCAAGATGGTTTCGTCAAGAATAACGGCAGGATTGCATGCGTCGGCGGCAAGTCTGCGGAAAGGCGAGGCCGATGCTTGATGGCGCGGTGAGAAAACATCTGGATCCGATACTGGATCGGCTCGGTGCAGCACTTGCCCGCGGGGGTGTCGGTGCCAATGCGGTCACGATCACCGGCCTCGCGCTCGGCCTCGTTGCCGCTGTCCTCATTGCCGGACAATACTACCTTGCCGCCGCCATTGTTATCGTCGTTAGCCGGCTTTGCGATGGACTTGATGGTGCGGTGGCACGCGCCACGCGCAAAACCGATTTCGGTGGTTTCCTCGACATCGTGCTCGACTTCGCCTTCTACGGTGCCATCCCGCTCGGCTTCATCGGCGCCGATCCGCAGGCCAACGGTCTTGTCGGCGGTCTGCTGCTCTTCTCGTTCTACGTCAACGGATCGAGTTTTCTCGCCTATGCCATTATGGCCGAAAAGCGAGCGATGACGACGGATGTGCGGGGGGCAAAATCGCTCTACTTCACCACCGGGCTTGCCGAGGCGACGGAGACGATCGCCGCCTTCCTGGCCTTCTGCCTGTTCCCGACGTGGTTTCCGCTGCTGGCGGCGCTGTTTGCGGTCGTCTGCCTCTACACCGCGCTATCGCGCATTGTGCTCGCGCGAACGCGTTTTCGCGACGTCGAGTAGCGGCCGCCGCCGATCTCGGGGCGGCCGTCTTGTTCGTGGGTATCAGGCCTTGACGGTCTTCAGCGCGCGGGCGAAGTCCTCGACGATGTCGTCGCTGTCCTCGATACCGGCGGAGAAACGAACGGTGCCGGCGGAAATGCCGAGCTCGTCGCGAGCTTCGTCCGTCAGGTTCTTGTGCGTCGTCGTCGCCGGATGGGTGATCAGGCTTTTGGAATCGCCAAGATTGTTGGAGATGCGGGCGATCTGCAGTGCGTTCTGCAGTGCGAAGGCCGCATCCTTGCCGCCCTTGAGTTCGAAGGCGACAAGGGTCGAACCGCCGGTCATCTGCTTGGCGATGATGTCGGCCTGCGGATGGTCCGCGCGGCCGGGGTAGATCACCTTGGCGATCTGCGGCTGCTCGGCGAGGAAGTCGGCGACGCGACGGGCGTTTTCGGTCTGCTGCTTGACGCGCAGCGGCAGCGTCTCGATGCCCTTCAGCAACGTCCAGGCGTTGAACGGCGACATCGCCGGGCCGGTGTGGCGGAAGTAGTCATGCAGATGCTCGTTGATCCAGTCCTTGTCGGACAGAACCACGCCACCGAGGCACCGGCCCTGGCCGTCGATATGCTTGGTGGCGGAATAGACGACGATATGCGCGCCGAGTTCCAGCGGCTTCTGGAACAGCGGCGTGGCGAAGACGTTGTCGACCACGACCTTGGCGCCGATCTGGTTGGCGAGCCGAGAAACGCCTGAAATGTCGATCACTTCCAGCGTCGGGTTGGTCGGGCTTTCCAGGAAGAAGACCTTGGTGTTCTTCTGGATCGCCTTTTCCCAGTTCGCGAGATCGCGTCCGTCGACCAGCGTGCATTCGATGCCGTATTTCGGGGCCAGCGTCTCGACCACCCAGCGGCAGGAGCCGAAGAGGGCGCGGGCGGCAACGATGTGGTCGCCGGCCTTCAGCTGGCATAAAATGGCGGCAGTGACGGCAGCCATGCCTGATGCCGTGGCGCGCGCGTCTTCGGCGCCTTCCAGCATGCACATGCGCTTTTCAAACATGTCGTTGGTAGGGCTGCCGTAACGGGCATAGATGAAGCCTTCGGTCTCGCCCTTGAAGCGTGCTTCCGCCGCCTCGGATGTCTCGTAGACGAAGCCCTGGGTGAGGAAGATCGCCTCGGACGTCTCGCCGTGCTGGGAGCGGGTCGTTCCGCCGTGGACGAGTTGGGTTGCCGGGCGCCAGTTTTTGCTCATGTGACGATCACCTTCAAAAACAAAAAAACCGGCCGCGTGAAGGGCCGGTTTGAAACCCGGCCTTTTTAGCTACTTGTTTAACGTGGCTGCAAGCCGACCGGCCAAATCACCACGGGATAAAGCTCCAATACTGCTTGGGTGCGCTTGCGTCAATTCCTGGAGTTTGGTTTTGTCTCGCAACTGAAAAGAGGATCGAAATGGGCCGCGAGACTGGGATTTTGGCCGACCGCGCGATCGCCGCGCTGTTTGCGACCGGACGCTTGAAAAGCGAAAAGGCGCTGGATACCGATCAGATCCAGCCGGCAAGCCTCGACCTGCGCCTCGGCGCCAAGGCATTTCGCGTGCGCGCGAGCTTCATGCCGGGGCCGGCGCATCTCGTTGCCGACAAGCTCGACCGGCTGAAACTGCATGTCGTCGATCTCTCCGACGGCGCCGTGCTGGAAACCGGCTGCGTTTATATCGTGCCGCTGATGGAAAGCCTCGATCTGCCGGAGACCATGTCGGCTTCGGCAAATCCGAAGAGCTCGACCGGTCGCCTCGACATCTTCACCCGCGTCATCACCGATCGCGCCCAGGAGTTCGACAAGATCCCGGCTGGATATCGCGGACCGCTTTACCTCGAAATCAGCCCGCGCACCTTCCCGATCGTCGTGCGGCGCGGTTCGCGCCTGTCGCAGATCCGCTTCCGCACCGGCCAGTCGCTGCTCTCCGAGCAGGAACTGCTGGCGCTGCATGAAAGCGATATGCTGGTTGCGAGCGACAAGCCCAATGTCAGCGGCGGCGGGATCGCGCTCTCGATCGATCTCAAGGGTACGGGCCCGGACGGACTGATCGGCTACCGCGGCAAGCATCACACCGCGGTCGTCGATGTCGACAAGAAGGCGCAGCATGCCGTGTTCGACTTCTGGGAGCCGCTCTATAGCCGTGGCCGCGACGAGCTGATCCTCGATCCCGACGAATTCTACATCCTCGTTTCGCGCGAAGCTGTGCATGTTCCGCCGCTCTACGCTGCCGAGATGACGCCGTTCGATCCATTGGTCGGTGAATTCCGCGTGCATTATGCCGGCTTCTTCGATCCGGGCTTCGGCCATGCCTCTGCCGGCGGCAGCGGCAGCCGAGCGGTGCTCGAAGTCCGCAGCCACGAGGTTCCCTTCATCCTCGAGCATGGCCAGATCGTCGGCCGGCTGGTCTATGAACATATGCTGGAACGCCCGGAGGGACTTTACGGCCTCGGTCTTGGCTCCAACTATCAGGCTCAGGGTCTCAAGCTCTCCAAGCATTTCCACGCGGAGTAACAGAAAAAGTGCCGTTGCGCGGCAACGCGGCGCAACGGTCCTTGACAGATGCATGCGGTTGAGGAAGTTTCCGAAGCGCTGCGGGTGTAGTTCAGTGGTAGAACGCCAGCTTCCCAAGCTTGATGTCGTCGGTTCGATCCCGATCACCCGCTCCACTTTTTTCTTCAATGTCAGCCCATCGCGCTTTGAGCCGGCACTCCTGCGTGCGACGGCCCGAACCGTCGGACGCCGAAGCCAGTAGCCAGCCCGGTTCCATCCGGCTAATCTTGTCATCACCCATGAATCATCTGCGGCCGCGCTGGCCGTGCGGTACCACCAAGAGACGCGCTGGCCATTGCCCATGAAAATCCACCGACTGCTGGCTCTGTGCGTGTATCTGATGGCCGGTTCGCTTGCCGCCCAGCCCAGGGATCTGCCCAATCTGTTCGATGCGCGCGAGCGCATTGCCAAGCCGGATCTGACCGGCCTTGCGCGCCTACGGTTCCTGACCACGGTGGATTTCCCGCCGTTCAACTTCATCGACCAATCGGGCAAGCTTTCGGGCTTCCATGTCGACCTGGTGCGCGAGATCTGCCGCGAACTCGATATCGAAGCCAAATGCCAGATCCAGGCGGTCACCTATGCCGAGCTGCTCCCGGCGCTGGAAGAGGGACAGGGCGAGGCGGTCGCCGCCGGCATCTCCGTCAGTCCGGAACTGCGTCAGCGCTTCGGCTTCTCCAGGCCGTTCATACGGCTTCCTGCGCGCTTCGCCGTCAACACCAAGGCAGCCGGCGCCGTCTCCGATCCGTCGGGCCTGAAGGGCAAGGCGGTGGGCGTCGTTTCCGGCACCACGCATGAGGTGATGTTCAGGGCCTTTTTCCCCAAGCTTGAAGCCAGGATCTTTCCCGATCGCGATGCCATGCTCGCCGCTCTGCAGAAGGGCGAGGTCGCAGCCGTCTTTTCCGACGGCATGCAGCTTTCCTTCTGGGTGTCCGGCAGCGCTGCCGCCGGATGCTGCGCGCTTGTCGACGGCGCCTATTTCTCGCAACGCTTTCTTGGCGAGGGCCTGACGATCATGAACCGCAAGGCCGAGCCGGCGCTGACGCAGGCGATCGATCACGCCTTGCTGGCGCTTTCGCGCAGTGGGCGGCTCGACGAGATCTACCTGCGCTATTTCCCGAACGGAATTTACTAGGAGCGTTTCAGCGGCTCCTCTGAGACAGAAACGCTCTGCAGTTTATGTCGCCAAACCGCCGCACACTTTGCGCGGACATGCTCCAAATCAACTGCGACGGAAGGGCAGGAGTAACGACCACAAAAGCTTGGTCGGCTCGCTGCGGCCATAGGCGGTCAACCCCGTTTCGATCGCATCGTCGCCCCGTCGCGGCCGATCCGTATAGGTCGAGAACAGCCGGTCCCAGATCGCCAGGTTGAAGCCGTAGTTCGAATCCGTTTCCGAGCGCTCGGTCGAGTGGTGGATGCGGTGCATGTCGGGCGTGACGATCAGCGGCCGCAGCGCCCGGTCGAGGCGGGGTGGCAGCCGCAGATTGGCATGGTTGAACATGGCAGCGGCATTCAGCACGATCTCGAACATCAGCACGGCGACGGCAGGTGCGCCGAGCGCGACGACGACGGCAATCTTCCAGATCATCGAGACGACGATCTCCAGCGGATGAAAGCGCAGCGCCGTGGTCAGGTCGACGCCCGGGTCGGCGTGATGAACCCGGTGCATTCGCCATAGGGCGGGGACCTTGTGAAAGGCGACATGTTCCAGCCAGACGGCGAAGTCGAGCAAGACGAAGGCGATTGCGCCGGCCACGAGCGGAGGAACGCCCAATGCCGGCAGCAGGCCGTATCCCCGCGCTTCAGCCCAGAGTGCCGCGCCCGTGGCAGCGGCCGGGAAGATCAGCCGCAGCGAAAGCGAGGACAGAACCAGGATAGAGAGGTTGGTAAACCAGCGGCGCGCCTTCAGCGCCTTTTGCAGTTCCGGCCGCTCCAGCCTCGGGTGCAGAAGCTCGAGCGCCGCCATGGCGGCAAAGACCGAGAGAAAGGCCAAAAGGCGCCACATGGGTTCGGTCACGCCGAAAAGCTGCATCCCTCAGGCCTCGCTGCCGTTTTTCGGTGAAGCGATATCACGCTTCGGCAGGAGAGCGCCAAGACACGTTGACGTGAACCGGCCGGATCGGCCCGCCGTTACCTGCGGAAGCGGGCGAGCGCGCCGCGTTCGATTGCAGCGCAGGTAAGCTTGTCGAGGCCGAGGCGATCACGCAGCAACTGCAAAAGGCGGATCTCCTCGTTGCGGATGCGCTGGTCGGCGGCCGCAATCTCGACGGCGAGCGCATAAGCCGTCTCGTAAAGCCTCTCCGGCAGCGCCTCGCGAACGATCTCAAGCACGATGTCGAGGCCTTCAGGGGCGGCAAGCTGGGCTGAGCATTCGTGGCCGACGAGCACAAGCTGGTCCTCGTCGAAGCCTTCGAAGGCGGGAAGAAACTGCACGAGCCTGCCGATGCGCGCGAACTCGTCGTCGCTCATCTCCCGGTCGACCGCCGACATCATCACCATGACATAGACAAGGGCTTCGTGCTGGCTGAGGTTGGGTGGCATGGAGGCTTTCCGCAAAGTGTCTGCTGCAGCGACGTCTGCGCGTCTAATAAGACGCGCGGCGCTGTAGGAAGAACTGGTGTGTTCCGCCGTTCCTTACAAGTCCGGTGCCGCTTCGTCCATCGTTGCAGCGGCGCTCGGATCGTCGAACGGCATCGGCGTTTGGCGAAAATCGCGCGGGTCATCGCCGTAGAAGCCAAGCCTTGACTTGCGTGCCGCTTCGGCCTGCTCTTCAAGCACCGAGCCCGGCAACGGTGTCGCCCAGCCATTGGCAACCAGCCAGGCGGCAGGATCCTGGCCGCCGACGGTGCACCGGGCGGTGACGGTCTCGCCCGTTCCGTCTCCGGGGATGTCGCAGTTGACCGCACGGGCACGCAGGAAGTTGCGGAAGGCGGTCCGGGCGACCATGCCGCAGGGCCAGCTTTTGCCGGCGCTTTCGCAGGTCCGTTCCGCCGCTTCCGGCTCGATGCCGTCGAGTTGCAGTGTTATCTTGCCGAAGCGGATGAGCCCGGCGGCGAGCGCCATCGGCTGTTGGAGGACCGTCGGCGCCTTCGGCTTGTCCCTGTCGGTATCCGACAGCGGCGTTCGCGGTTCTATGCGTTCGAGTGGCTTCGTCGTGACTTCGTCGGGCAGACCAAACTGTTGCGGTTCGATGGCGCGGGCAGTGGTCTCGGTCGAGTGGGAGCTGCTTTCGCTCTGGCCACCATCAGGCACCGTGTCGTTCTGTTCAGGGGCCGTCATGTCGAACGGCACGTCTTCGGCGCCGACCTCAGGCTGCGTTTCCCCCATGTCGGGCGTTTCGAGCACGAAGTCCGGCGTGGCGCCACTTTCCCGGTCGCGGATCGTCGTGGCGCCGGCATAGAGGATGCCGGTATAGAGCGCTATGGCGGCAATCCCGCCTGCCAGGGTGACCAGTTGCTGCCGCATCAGGAAAGATGTCCTATTGGCTGGCCCAGATGATCCGGGCAATCCATTCGACTTCGCTCATCTCGAAACTCCGGTTGGGATGTTCCGGATTGAGCGATAGCAGTTCGATATTGCGTGGAGTATGCCGCACCAGGATTTTCGCCATAACCTCGCCTTCGCGGGTCTTGACCACGACACGGTCGCCGCGCCGGACCTGCGCGCCCGGGTCGACGATCAGAACGTCGCCGTCGCGATAGAGCGGCAGCATGCTTTCGCCCTGGATCTCGAGCGCATAGATGCCGGCGCGTCGCTCGGCCGCCGCCGGGAAATCGACGACGTCCCAGCCCTGGCCGGCCGGAAACCCGCCATCGTCGAAGAAGCCGCCAGCGCCAGCCTGGGCAAAACCGATCAGCGGTATGGCGGGTTTATACGGCTCGGTTCGGGCGGCGTCAGGGCGCATCAGCGCCATGAACTGGTCGATGGTCGCACCGGTCGCATCCAGCACCTTGGCGATCGATTCCGTCGACGGCCAGCGCTCGCGGCCATCGGCGGACTGGCGCTTGGATTTGTTGAAGGACGTCGGGTCGAGCCCGGCGCGGCGCGCAAGCCCGGACGGCGAGAGCTGGTGGCGCTCGGCCAACGCATCGATGGCGTGCCAGATGGTGTCGTGTGACAGCATGAATGTCTGTTCCGCGGCAGGGCGGCGACGGCCGCACGTCCTTATTCGACAGTAGATTAACCAAGCCGGCCAGGGTGGTAAAGAACAGGGAGGAAAATAATCCTTGGTCGTTCCGATTGAAATAGAGTGGCCCGCTTCTATAGTCCTTGTCGTTGCTTGAGTTTAGCCGGCGAGGGGGCTCATTTGTTGGCGGTGCTGAAATCCGAACGTCTGCTGTTCGCCGCCTTGGTTGCCGCGATTGCCGGTTTTGTGCTGGAGCACCCCTTGCTCGAAATGGGGCAGGTAGCTTCGCTCGTTGGGGCGGCCGCATTGGTGGGTGCGATCGTGCTGGCGTCGATGCGGGTCGCCCATCACGCCGAAGTCCTCGCGGCCAAGGTCGGCGACCCCTATGGCACGATGATCCTGACGCTGTCCGCCGTGCTGGTGGAAGTGATCATTCTGGCGATCATGATGACCGGCGAGAGTTCGCCGACGCTGGTGCGCGACACGATCTATTCCGCCGTGATGCTCGATATCAACGGCATTCTCGGTCTTGCCGCGCTGCTTGGCGGGCTGAAACACGGAGAGCAACCCTACAACGACAATTCCGCGCGCACCTACAGCGTCATGATCCTGACGGCGATGGGCATTTCGATGGTCGTGCCCGAATTCGTGCCGGCCGCGAGGTGGCACTTCTATTCCGCCTTCACCATCGGCGCGATGATCATGCTCTACACGCTGTTCCTGCGCATGCAGGTGGGGGTGCACAGCTACTTCTTCAGCTACAGCTACCCCCGGGCGAGGAGCGACGGGATTGATGATGCCGGTGAACCCGACGAGCCGGTGCTGCCGTCGATCGTGATCCTGCTCATTGGCGTGGTGCTGATCGGCGCGCTTGCCGAAATCATGTCGGGGCTGCTGACCTCAGGCCTCAAGGGGAGCGGCGCGCCGCCGGCCGTCGCCGCCATCGTCGTCGCCGCAATCTCGGCGTCGCCCGAGATCATGACGGCGATGCGTGCAGCACTTGCCAATCGCATGCAGGCGGTCGTCAACATCGCGCTCGGAGCATCGCTGTCGACCGTGATCCTGACCGTGCCGGTGATGGAGGCGATTGCGCTTTACACCGGCCAGCCTTTCATCATGGCGATGTCGCCGGTGCAGACGGTGATGGTGGCGATCACGCTGATCGTTGCAGCGATCAATCTCAACGACGGTCAAACCAATGCCATCGAGGGCATGACGCATTTCGTGCTGTTTTCCACCTTCGTCATGCTTTCGGCTATCGGTTTGTAGTCCTCAAGCGACCGCGTTTTCCCTGGTCTTGCGGGCGACGACATCCTCAAAGGCTGCCTGCAATGTCGCGCGCACGCGCGGCGGACCATCGAGGGCCAGTCCGAGATGCTCGTAGCGAAGCTCGTCCATGAAGCGGTTCCAGAGCTCAGGCCCGCCGGTTTCCATCAGTTCGGCCCGGATGCTGAGCTCTTCGCTGACGGGCAGGTAGCGCCGCCCCCAGGCGCCGAGATGCGCCATGATCGGCACCAGCGCGATGGTCATTTCTGTGAGGCTGTAGATGGCCTTCTGCTTGTGCGTCGGGTCATCCGTCTTGGTCAGCATTCCCTGCTCGACAAGCATCTTCAGCCGATCAGCAAGAATGTTCGACGAGATGCCCTCCTGCGATCGCAGCAGTTCGCGGAAGTGCCTTTTGCCCCCGAAGATCATGTCGCGGACGATCAGCAGGCTCCATTTGTCGCCAAAGACCTCGAGCGAGAGATTGATCGGGCAGCCGGAGCGATGATCGTCTTTCATTGGGGTCCTTTCAAAACTGCTTGCATTATTGCATCAGTGGAATTATCTTGCAACTGCTTTCAAAATGAAATCAGTTATCTGGCTGCGCGCGGAAGCGCTGGTGCGTCTGCGCAAATGGATCGAAGAGGAGAAGATCATGAGTGCCAATTCCGTGGAACATGCGAGCTTCACCATCGAACGGGTTTTCAAGGCGACGCCCGAACAGGTCTTTCGCGCCTTCGCCGATCCGGCGGCGCACGACCGTTGGTTCGTCAAGGCGGACGGGTGGCCGGTCGCCGAATATAGCCACGACTTCCGCGTCGGCGGGCGCGAGAGCGGCCGCTTCAGCAAGGACGGCAAGACCTTCTATCACAACGACACTGTTTACCTCGATATCGTCGAGAACCGGCGCATCATCTCGGCCTATACGATGGCTGAGAACGAGCGGCGGATTTCCGCTTCGGTGGCAACCGTCGATATCCAGCCGCACGGCGCCGGCACGCGTATCGTCTTCACCGAGCAGGCGGCCTTTCTTGATGGGCTCGACCAGGTCGCCTATCGGCGTGAGGGCTGGGAAGAGTTGATCGCCGCGCTTGGCACCGAACTCGGCGAGACGGCGGAAGCCGCCTGATCTGCCATCGCTGCGGATCTGCGGCATTAAAGCATCGTTGCCAGCGCGCTGCCGGCGATGCCGAAGGAGAACACCGCGAGACAGACGGCGGCAATGCGGCGCGGCAGATTGGACATGTGCGCGCCGCGCGACAGCCGGATGAGCATGGCGCCGGCGCCGATCCAGAACGAGCCGGCGACAACGACGAGCAGCGAAAACCCTGTGATCCACGGTATCGTCGCCACCAGTCCGGTCTGCGGCAAAAGCACCAGGGCTACGATCAGGGCCTTGGGATTGAGAAGCGTCGTAACGAACACCCGTTGGGTGGTGATCTCGGGCGAAGCCCGGTTGTCGTCACCGGTGGTCCACAGTGCATAGGCGAGGAAAAGGACCCAGAAGGCAGCCACGATCCGGAGCGCGAGCCCGATCTGCGGATGCGCCGCGAGAAATGGCGCAAGCAGCGCCACGGCTGGAATGATCACCGCGAGATAACCGCCGAGTTCGCCTAGGAGCAGCTGCGCCGAGCGCCGAAAACCGACCGCGGCGCCGGAGAGCCAGAGCAAGGTGTTCGTCGGGCCCGGCGTCGCCAAGAGGACGAGGGCGGAAAGGGTGAAGGCGAGCGGTTGCATCATCGAGGATCCGGTTTCGCGGCGATATTGCGGTCATGTACAGCATCGCGCATCAATCTGGATACGCTCCTGTTGCCGCCGCACTGAGACTTTCTGCATAACTCCCGGGACCGACCCCGACCTGGTTGCTTCATGCGTAGCGAAGAGGCCGGTCCGGGGCCTTGATCTCCATCAAGCGAAAGTACGAACACACTCCAAGATTTCGCCACAGCGCAGGCTGCCGCCACCTCTTCCGCCTTGAGCGGCGGCGCGCTATCAGACGGGCGCTGCCGCCTTTTCTCCCGGCTGCCATCGGGGCTTTCCATGAACAAGACAGTGCTTTCCGGCATCGTGATGACGACGTTTTCCTATTTGCTGTTCTCGCTGCAGGATGCGTCGGTCAAATGGCTGGTGGTCGGCTATTCGGTCTGGCAGATCCTGTTTACCCGCAGCATCACCATTCTCCTCCTGTGTCTGGTGATCGGCCGGGGCAGGCTCGTGCGCCGCGCGATCTCGTCGCCCGTCGTCAAGCCGCTGTTCGTGCGCAACCTGTTGCTGCTGGCCGCCTGGCTTTCCTATTTCAATGCGGCCCGCGATCTCGCCCTTGCCGAAATGACCACGCTTTATTACGCCGCGCCGATCGTGGTGACGCTGCTGGCCGTCCCGATCCTCAAGGAAGACGTGCCACCAATCCGCTGGTTCGCGGTGCTGCTCGGCTTCATCGGCGTGCTGATCGCCTGCGATCCGCTTGGAACGGGCATGAGGCTCTCGCTGCCGGTTTTCCTGGCGCTGATGGCCGCCGTGTTCTGGGCGATCGGTACGGTGATGCTGCGCAAGACCGCGCTCCAGGAGACGACACTGACGCAGATGACGATCTCCAACGTCTTCTTCATCGCAATGACCGGGCTTGCCGTCGGCTTCTACTGGACGCCGCCGGCGCTGTTCGATCTCGCGCTGATGGCGGGCACGGGGGTGATCGCCGGCATCGCGCAATATGCGCTGTTCGAGGGCATGCGCCGGGCGCCGATCTCGGTGATCGCACCGTTCGAATATACCTCACTCGTCTGGGCCTTCGGCCTCGGCTTCCTGATCTGGGGCGATATTCCGGCGAGCAACGTCTTTGCCGGCGCCGGCCTTATCTTCGTCGCCGGACTGACGATCATTGTCGGCGAGCGCTTGGCCCATCGGCGGGTGGTTGCCGAGGTTTAGCCCGCCTCAAGCAGCGGTAGCTCGATTGTCCAGCTGGCATGATGCCATCGGCCCGGTCTGCTCCAGCATTGCTACACCGAATTCGGCCACCTCGCCAAAGTCCTGACGTCGCTTTACTGGGCCGATCCGGCCAATCGCGCCGATGCGCCGGTGCTTTGGTAGCGCCCGACGGCAGCAGTGACTGCGCAGAAGATTGCCGGCGCGCGGCAACGTTCTCTCCTCCGCGCTCCTCGGGCTTGACGCAAGGACCGATCGGTTAGCGCCGCGAACGGGTCTGGATCCTCGGGTCAAGCCCGAGGATGACGGGTGGAGGGCCGGCTGAAGACAAATGCTACCGAAGTGATGCTCAAAGTGCGTTCAGTGCCCCATGTCGCGGTGCCGGAACGCTTCATTTTCCCCGACGGGAAGACGTTTCTCTGCGCCAGCGTTCGCGACGCGGACAGGCACCAAGGGAAGCCTGCCAGAGTAGAAGACGCACCTATTCTCGGATCAAAAGGAAATCGGCTCGTCCTCCGACAGTCATCCTCGGGCTTGACCCGAGGATCCATGCGCCCGAGCAATAACGCAAGGGTGTATTGCGAGGATCATTGGTCCTCTCTTATCCCGGTTGTTTTCCCGCATCACCAATGCATCTCGCCACTCCGATCTGGACTTGACCAGAACGAGCAGCGGCCATCACTATTCGCGCGCATGGCGGGCTATGTCTACATCGTGACCAATCAGAAGAAAGGGACGCTCTACATCGGCGTAACATCCGATCTTGCGCGCCGGATCTATGAGCATCGCGAAGGCTTGATGCCCGGGTTCACTTCAAAATACGGGTGCGCCCGGTTGGTTTGGTACGAAGAGCACCTTCAGATCGGCTCTGCAATCCAGCGTGAGAAATCTCTGAAGCGCTGGTATCGCCAATGGAAACTCGACCTGATCGAGCGCATGAATCCGGACTGGCGCGATCTCTATGAGGAATTGTGGTGACAAATTGGCGAGGGTCGCTTCTGCGGCACCTTATGTCGCGATGTAGCCAACTCATCTGAGATTTCCAACAAACGAAAACAGGCTCCGTGAGGAGCCTGTCTGCATGTTCGGTGGGATCTTTTACGCCGCCTGCTTCTTCTCGCCGTAGGGGTCGAAGCGGCCGTAGAAGGTTTCGCCGCGTTCGGCCATTTCCTTCAGCAGTGCCGTCGGCTTGAAGTGGCTGCCATAGTCCTTGGCAAGCTTCTCGCACATCTTGACGAAGGCCTTGGCGCCCATGCCGTCGATGTAGGAGAGAGTGCCGCCGGTGTAGGGCGCAAAGCCGAAGCCGAGGATCGAGCCGACGTCGGCTTCGCGCGGATCGGTGACGATGCCTTCTTCCATGGTGCGGGCCGCTTCGAGCGCGATCGTTGCCAGGAAGCGCTGCTTCAGCACCTCGACGTCGATCTTGTCGGCATTCTCTTGCGGATAGAGCGTCTTCAGCTCCGGCCACAGGTACTTCTTCGCGGGCTTTGCCGGATATTCGTAGAAGCCCTTGCCGTTCTTGCGGCCGCGACGGTCGAGGTCGTCGACCATCTTGTTGATCAGCGCCATGTGCTTGGGATCGACGGCCTTTTCGCCGAGATCGGCGACGGTGGCTTTCAGGATCTTCTGGCTGAGGTCGATTGCCACTTCGTCATTGAGCGACAGCGGGCCAACCGGCATGCCGGCCATCTTGGCGGCATTTTCGATCATCGCCGGCGGCACGCCCTCGATCAGCATGTCATAGGCTTCGTGGATGTAGCGGAAGACGCAGCGGTTGACGTAGAAGCCGCGCGTGTCGTTGACGACGATCGGCGTCTTCCTGATCGCGGCGACATAGTCGAGCGCGACGGCGAGCGCCTTGTCGCCGGTCTCCTTGCCGAGGATCACTTCCGTCAGCATCATCTTCTCGACCGGCGAGAAGAAGTGGATGCCGATGAACTGGCCGGCACGCTTCGAGTTCTTCGCAAGGCCGGTGATCGGCAGCGTCGAGGTGTTGGAGGCAAAGATCGTGTCTTCGCCGATCACCGCTTCCACCTTCTCGATCACGTCCTTCTTGACCTGGCGGTCTTCGAACACGGCTTCGACGACGAGCCCGACATCCTTCAGGTCGTTGTAGTCTGCGGAGGGCGTGATGCGCGCAAGCAGCGCTTCGCCTTCTTCCTTGGTCAGGCGGCCCTTGCCGACCGAATCCTTGACCAGGCCCTCCGAATGGGCCTTGCCCTTGGTCGCCGCTTCCATGTCGCGGTCGATCAGCGTGACGGCGATGCCGGCGGCGGCCGTCACATAGGCGATCGAGGCGCCCATGAAGCCGGCGCCGACGACGCCGACATGCTTGAACTCGGACTTCGGCACGCCGGCCGGGCGGCGGGCACCCTTGCCGAGTTCCTGCATCGAGACGAACAGCGAGCGGATCATCGAGAAGGCTTCGGTCGTCTGAAGGATCTCGGTGAAGTAGCGCTGTTCGATCTTCAGAGCCGTGTCGAAGGGGACCTGCAGGCCCTCATAGACGCATTTGAGGATCGCGATCGCGCCTGGGTAGTTGCCTTGCGTCTCGCGGCGCAGGATACCGGAGGCAGCCGGCCAGAGCTGGGCCGAGGCCGGGGTCCAGATGCCGCCGCCGGGTACCTTGTAGCCCTTTTCGTCCCAGGGCTGGACCGGCTTCAGGCCGTTCTTGATCATCGCCTTGGCAGCCTCGACCAGCTTGTCGGCGTCGACGACTTCATGCACCAGGCCAAGCGCCTTGGCGCGCGCCGCGGTCAGCGACGAGCCGGTGGTCATCATCTGCAGCGCGTCCTGCGCGTTGGTCAGGCGCGGCACGCGCTGGGTGCCGCCGGCGCCGGGGAAGATACCGACCTTGACTTCAGGCAGGGCGATCTTGACCGACTTGGAGTTCGAGGCGACGCGGCCGTGGCAGGCGAGCGAAAGCTCGAAGGCGCCGCCCATGCAGGTGCCGTTGATCGCCGACACCCACGGCTTGCCGGAGGTTTCGAGCTTGCGGAACAAGCCGGTCATGCGGCCGACGAGGTCGAAAAGCTTCTGGGCGGCGTTATCAGGGTCCTTCTTCTTTTCTTCCTGCTGGAAGGTGAACATCGACTTGATCATCGAGAGGTCAGCGCCGCCGGAGAACGACGACTTGCCCGACGTGAAGACGACGCCCTTGACGGCGGCATCGGCCGTCGTCTCGTCGACGATGGCGTTCAGCTCTTCCATCACCTCCTGGGTGAAGACGTTCATCGACTTCTCAGGCATGTCCCAGGTGACCAGGGCAATGCCGTCGGCATCGGTCTCGATCTTGAAATTGGTATACTTCGTCATGGTTCTCCCCCTCAGTAGAGAATGGGTTCGATGCGCAGCGAGATATTCGATCCGCCGCTGTAACGTTGTTTGGTGGTGTTGGTGGCGATCAGCCTGCCGTCGCGCTCGACGCTGATGGTGAAGCCGGCATCGGCGGCCTTGTCGAGTTCGGGCTTCGGCACCTGCAGCACGAAGGGCACACGGTTTGCCTTGCCGTCGCTCGAAACGGACGTTTCGGCGATCAGCTTGGCGGCCACATCCATCACGCCCTGCTCCTCGAGCCGGATGGTGACGGTGCCTGCCGGAACCGGGCCGTTGGCGACATTGGAGATCGCACCGGTCAGCGTGAAGCTGTCGCCGCCTTCGTCTTCGGAGACGCAAGCTGAGACTGCAAGCAGCCCCAGCCCCATCAGCCCGAGAAGCGTGCGGCGCGTGGCTACCATCGTCAGACCCTTTCGATGATCGTTGCGGTGCCCATGCCGGCGCCGATGCACAACGTCACCAGCGCGGTGTTGAGATCGCGCCGTTCCAGCTCGTCGAGCACCGTGCCGAGGATCATCGCACCGGTAGCGCCGAGCGGATGGCCCATGGCGATCGCGCCGCCGTTGACGTTGATCTTGTCGTGCGGAATGTCGAAGGCCTGCATGTAGCGCAGCACGACCGCGGCAAACGCCTCGTTGAGCTCGAAGAGGTCGATGTCGGAGAGCTTCATGTCGGCGCGCTTAAGCAACTTCTCGGTCACGTCGACCGGGCCGGTCAGCATCAGCGCCGGGTCGGAGCCGATATTGGCGAAGGCGCGGATGCGGGCGCGGGGTTTGAGGCCCATGCTTTCGCCGCCGGCCTTGGAGCCGAGCAGCACGGCCGCGGCGCCATCGACGATGCCCGACGAGTTGCCGGCATGGTGCACGTAGTTGATCTTCTCGATTTCCGGATGCGCCTGGATGCCGACGGCTTCAAAGCCGCCCATCTCGCCCGGCATCTGGAACGACGGGTTGAGCGAGGCGAGCGCCTGCATGTCGGTGCCGGGACGCATATGCTCGTCGCGGTCGAGAATGGTCAGCCCGTTCTGGTCCTTCACCGGCACGACCGACTTCTTGAAGTAACCCTTTTCCCAGGAATGCGCTGCGCGCTTCTGGCTTTCGACGGCGTAGGCATCGACGTCGTCGCGGCTGAAGCCGTACTTGGTGGCGATCAGGTCGGCCGAGACGCCCTGCGGCATGAAATAGGCCGGCAGGTTGACGGACGGGTCCATGAACCAGGAGCCGCCGGACATGCCGAGGCCGACGCGCGACATGCTCTCGACGCCGCCTGCAATGACGATGTCGTCGGCGCCCTGGGCGATCTTCGCCGCGCCGAAGTTGACGGCATCGAGACCCGACGCGCAGAAGCGCGAGATCTGCATGCCGGGCGCGCGGGTGGAATAGCCTGCTTCGAAGGCGGCTGCCTTCGGGATAACCGCGCCGGCATCCATCACCGGATCGACGCAGCCCATGATGATGTCGTCGACGGTTGACGTATCGAGCCCGTTGCGATCGCGCACGGCCTCCAGCATCTTGGCCGCAAGGCGAACGGACGGCACTTCGTGCAGCGAGCCGTCCTTCTTGCCACGGCCGCGCGGCGTGCGCACGTGGTCGTAAACGAAGACTTTCGTCATGTCTCATCTCCCTTTCGGCAGCACCTGATGGTGCCGCCCGTCAAACACTTACAGCGCGGCGCGTCAGACGCGCTAAGGACGCTGTAACACTTTAAACTTGCTGCATAATTTTACGCCTAGATCGGATCCGATTTAAGGAATCATGCAGTAGAAATCGGAACGCGGCGAAATCAGAACGCCGCCGCGTCGAGCGCCATCAGCGTGTCGGCGCCAGTCTCGATGCGGGCCTTGCGCAGCGCCGTTTCCGGCAGAATTCTCTCCATGAAGAACGTCGCGGTAATCAGCTTGTTCTTCAGATAGTCCGCGCGTGCCGTTTCGCCAGAGGCCAGTTTTTCCTCGGCGGTCTTGGCGATCTTCGCCCACATGTAGCCGAGCACGACCAGACCGAAGAGGTGCATGTAGTCGGTCGAGCCGGCGCCGGCATTGTCGGGCTTGGCCATGGCGTTCTGCATGAACCACATGGTGGACGCCTGCAGGTCGTTGAGGCCTTTCTTCAGCGCCTTGGTGTAGGTGGAAAGCTTCTCGTTACCGCGGTTTTCCTCGCAGAAATCGCCGATTTCCTTGAACAGCGCCATGACGGCACGGCCGCCGTTGAGGCCGAGCTTGCGGCCGACGAGGTCGAGCGCCTGGATGCCGTTGGCACCTTCGTAGATCATCGCGATGCGGGCATCGCGGACATACTGGCTCATGCCGTGTTCTTCGATGTAGCCGTGACCGCCGAACATCTGCTGCGCCATGACCGCGTGGTCGAAGCCCTTGTCGGTCAGGACGCCCTTGAGGATCGGCGTCATCAGGCCGAGGATGTCGTCGGCCGTCTGGCGGTCGGCGTCATTGTCGGAGCGGTGGGCGATATCGGATTTGAGAGCAGTCCAAAGGGTAAAGGCGCGTCCGGCCTCGTTGAAGGCGCGGATCGTCATCAGCGTGCGGCGCACATCCGGATGCACGATGATCGGGTCGGCCTTTTTGTCCGGCGCCTTCGGGCCGGAAAGCGAGCGGCCCTGGATGCGGTCGCGGGCATAGTTGGCGGCGTTCTGGTAGGCGATTTCGGCGACCGACAGGCCCTGCAGGCCGACACCGAGACGGGCTTCGTTCATCATCACGAACATGGCGTTGAGGCCTTTGTTCTCCGTGCCGATGAGGTAGCCTTCCGCCTCGTCATAGTTCATGACGCAGGTCGAGTTGCCGTGAATCCCCATCTTGTGCTCGATGGCGCCGCAGGAGACGCCATTGCGCTCGCCCGGCTCGCCGTCGGCGGTGAGCTTGAACTTCGGCACGATGAACAGGGAAATGCCCTTCACGCCATCCGGCGCGCCCTCGATGCGGGCAAGCACCAAATGGATGATGTTCTGCGACATGTCGTGTTCGCCGGCGGAGATGAAGATCTTCTGGCCGGAAATCTTGTAGGCGCCGTTGCCATCGGGCACGGCCTTGCTGCGCAGGAGGCCGAGGTCGGTGCCGCAATGCGGCTCCGTCAGGTTCATCGTGCCGGTCCAGGTGCCGTCCACCATCTTCGGCAGATAGGCCCGCTTCTGCTCATCCGAGCCATGGACGAGGATCGCAGCGATCGCGCCCTGGGTCAGGCCGGGATACATCGTCAGCGCCATGTTGGCCGAGGACATATATTCGCCGACGGCGGTGTGCAGCGTGTAGGGCAGGCCCTGGCCGCCGAATTCCTCTGGCACCGAAAGCCCGAGCCAGCCGCCTTCGCGGTAGAGATCAAAAGCCTGCTTGAAGCCCTTGGGCACGCTGACCGAGCCGTCGTCGTGCCGCTTGCAGCCTTCCTGGTCGCCGGAAAGATTGACCGGAAACAGCACTTCTTCCGCAAGCTTGGCGGCTTCGCCGACGATTGCTTCGATCATGTCGGGCGTCGCATCGGCAAAGCCGGGAAGGTTGTTGTATCGCTCGATGCCGAGCACGTCGTTCAGAATGAAGAGAGTATCGTCGACCGGTGCCTTGTAGGTGGGCATTCTTTCCTCGCCTTTTTCGCTTTCGGATCGCCGCCTCCAAGCGGCCGACGTCCGGTTGCAACATGCCGAATGCGCCGCCATCTGAGGGCGGTCTCGCATCGTTGGCAGGATGCTACAAAATTTTGACGTTTGCGTAAACGTCAAAAATACCGCCCGATCGAAGTTTCGCTTGCGGATAAAAGGCGCGGTGAAATCGCCGCCGCACAACACTCTCCATCAGCTAGCACTGTCAAATCGTTAAAAAATCCGCGCCGGTTAACGGCTTGTTTACCACGTTTAATGAAAGGTGCGTGTTGAGATGGTCAAAGCTGCAACCGGTCCGGTCCTCGCATTGTTGTAGCTTTGCCCACGTCGCAAGTGCCGCAGGGGTGAAGGAAGCCGTTTCCTTCCGTGGCGACTTTCGAGATGGCCGACGGACAGGGGCGAAGAGCACAATGAATGGATCGCGATCAAATCCTCAGCGCGCTGGTAGCCAGAGCTATGGCGAGCGGCCCTCTCTGGACGCCCTGAACCGCACGATTGAAGGGCTTGAAGCCCGGATCGAAGGCCTGATGAACGGAGCGGGACGCGAGCCGCCGGCCCGTCCAGTCGAGCGCGAGCGTGTCGCCCCCCGCGATATCCCATCCCCGCGTGATGCCGTCTCCGAAATCATGCAGCGCCAGCGGGCGCTTAGCACGTCGCGCGAGCGGCCACCCTTGAGAGACCGTTTGCCGCAACGCGAGCCGGATCGCCTGGCCCAGCGCGAGCCCGAGCGTTACGTCGACGATATACGGCCCCAGCCGGTACGTGCGCCCGTCGCCCGGCCGGAGGCGGCCGTCAACGATATCGCCGAGGCACTCGTCGGATTGCGCCAGGACCTCAAGCGCGACATCACCGAAGGCGTCACCCGCGAGATGAACTCCCTGCGCGCCGAAATTCGCGGCATCAAGGTGCAGGCCCAGGACCATAGCTTCGCCGAGGACGTGCGCGGCGACATGCAGCGCCTTGCCGACAGCATCCAGCAGCTCGGCCGCCAGGCGTCGCCTGCCCAGGCGGATGCGCTGCGCAGCGACTTTGACGATCTGCGGGCGATGATCGACGGCTTGGCGCGCGAAGACAGCGTTCGCCGCATGGAAAGCCGCTGGAACGGCGTCGAGGATCGGTTGATCGCCTTTGACCAGAACCGCGACGACGAGCTGGTGGCGCTGGCCTACCGTCTCGACGAGATCAAGTCGCAGATCGGGGCGCTGGGCAACAGCTCTGCGGTCGACGTGCTTGAAGACAAGATGATTGCGGTCGCCCAGGCGATCGAGATGCTCGGCCGCCAGATACAGCCGGACGACCGGCGCCTCGTGTCGCAGTTCGCTGACCTCGACGCGCGGCTTGACGAAATCAGCCGGGCGATTGCCGCCAACAGCCGCAGTGCCAGCGGCCTCGAGGGCGGGTTCGCCAATCGCCTGGAGACCAGGCTCGGCGACCTCTCGCGGCAGATCGACGGATTGTCCCGCCCTGTTGATTCCGGTCTCGGTGCCCGCCTCGAAGCCTTGGCCGCACGGGTTGAGGATCTGGCCGGCGAGAAGGCTGCGGCCGGACTGGAAGAACGCCTCGACCAGCTTTCCATGCTGATGGAGCGCAGCCACCGAAATGTCCAACCGGACCTGACGAACTACCTCAACGACATCTCCCGCAAGATCGAAGCGCTCGATCAAGGCAGCGTCAACGATGCTCTGGCCGAGCGGCTCGACTATCTCGCCCGCCGCATCGACGACCTCGACACGCTCAGCGCACACCCCGTCGCCGATCCGCGTTTCGACCGTCTTGAAGATCGCCTCGCTGGCATAGCGCAGCGGCTGGAAGAAACCTATGCGGCGCCGTTCGACGACCGCGCCGCGCTGCACAACCTCGAAGCGCAGATCGCCAACCTGTCGACCCTGGTCAGCCAGCCCCGCAGTGAGGCGGGTGCCGCCATGCCGGTGGAATTCGAGAGCCGCATGAATGCGCTCGAAGACTATTTCGCCACCAGCGACGAGTACATCGTCGAGGCCGCGCGGCAGGCGGCCGAGGCGGTGATGGAGGCATATTCCAGGAAGGGCATGCCTCAGTCGGCCGGTGGCGGCGATCTCGCGGCGATCTCGGCGCTGGCGGAAGACCTGCGCACGCTCGAAGATCTGAGCCGCTCCAGCGACGAGCGCACGGCGCGCACCTTTGAAGCCCTGCATGAAACCCTCGTTCACATCGCCGACAAGCTCGAGCGTATCGAGGGCCGCGAGCCCGCCATGGCCGCGGCGCATTACGAGGCGCCGGTGGCGCGCGAAATTGCTGCGATGCCCAAGGCAGCTCAACCGGAATTCAACGACCCGTTCAGCGGCGCCGATCTCGATGACCGCTATCAGGATCTGCAGCGCAACGTCCGCGCGCTCCAGGCGGAAGACGACGGCGTCATTGCCGCCGCCACCGCATCTGCGCATGCGACTGCGTTCGCCGGTGACGAAGGTCAGGTTTCGACCATCGAGCCCGATGGCGCGCGCGAACAGCCGGCTACCGCCCGCACGGGCCTGCTTGCTGGCCTGACCCGGCGCTTTTCCGGGAAGCGTGCCGAGCCCGCACAGGAGCTGGCACGACAACTGGTCGAGCCCGCCCCCTCCATCGACCCATCCGAAATGCTGGCACCCGAAGAGGCCAATCAGCTGCTCGAGCCGGGCTCTGGTGTTCCCGACGTCAAGAAGATTCTCGAGCGTGTTCGCGCCGGCCAGATGAACCGCGGCGGCAAACAGGCGGCAGACGGCGACAAGGCGGACTTTATCGCCGCCGCCCGCCGGGCAGCGCAGTTGGCGGTCGAGGAAGCCGATACGCTCAACAAGACCAAGGACGGTGGCGTTGCCAGCGGCGTTGGTGGTGCCTTTGCCCGCCATCGCCGCCCGATCTTGATGGCTGTCGGCGCCGTGCTGCTTGCGATCATGTCCTATCCGCTCGTCGGCGCCATGCTGAAGGGCAGCGATGCGCCCGTTGCCGAACCGGTGGCGATCATCGAACAGCAGTTGGCGCCCGTCGCTGAACAGCCGGCGATCGCCAACGCAACCAAGGTCGCGGGCGACCAGGCACCGGCGGCAGCCGCCGTAGCGACCGAAACACCGGTCGAAGCGCTGCAGCCCATTCCCGAAGCGCCGCTCGATTCCGTCGAGCAGCCGTCAAGCGCCGTTGAGACGCCAGCCGCCGCGACGCCACCGGCCGACACATCCGCATCGACGAAGGCGGTAAACGAAACGCAGGCGCCGTTGCTCCAGCCCGTGCCGGAAGCCAAGGGGCCGGTCGCCGCTTCGACGTTCCAGGCCGCCCCAGTCGATGCCGCGCAGGCCGGAACCTTTGCGCCGGTCGCAAAGGCTGCCGAAGTCGTCCTGCCCGATGGTTTCGGCCCGGTTGCGCTGGTGACGGCCGCCAAGGGTGGCGATCCCCTGGCTTTCTACGAGATCGGTGCGCGCTACACAGAAGGCCGCGGCGTCAATGAAGATCTGGCGGAAGCCGCCAAATGGTATCAGCGCGCCGCCGACGCCGGCGTCGTGCCGGCCGAATACCGGCTCGCCAGCATGTATGAGAAAGGCTCGGGTCTGACGCGCGACGCTGCCAAGGCCAAGGTTCTCTACCTGAAGGCCGCCGAGCAGGGCAATGCCAGCGCCATGCACAATCTCGCGGTCATGCTGGCCAGCGGCCGCGATGGCTCGCCGGATTTCGCCGAGGCGACGAAATGGTTTGCCAAGGCAGCCGAGCTCGGCATCCGCGACAGCCAGTTCAATCTGGCTGTCCTCTATGCCCGCGGCAACGGCGTGCCGCAGGATCTTGAAGCATCCTACAAGTGGTTTTCCGCCGCCGCCCGCGAGGGCGACATGGATGCTGCGGCCAAGCGCGACGACGTGGCCAAGGCGATGAAGCCCGAGCAACTTTCGAGCGCCAAGGCCAAGGCCGACGCATGGAAGCCGCAGGCGGTCGACGCCAAGGCGAACACGGTCGACGTGCCGGATGCCTGGGTAGGACCGGCCAACAAGACCGCCTCGATCGACATGAGCAAGGCCATTCGCAACATCCAGGCGATCCTCAACAATAACGGCTTCGACGCCGGCAAGCCGGACGGCCAGATGGGCAAGAAGACGGTTGCCGCGATCAAGGCCTTCCAGACATCCGTCGGCCAGGAGCCGACCGGTGAAATCACCGACCAGCTGGTGAAGGAATTGCTCAAGCGCAATTCCTGATCCGGCAGGGTCTGCCGCCGCAATAAAGCCGCAGAACCGGGTGACACGGTTCGCGGAGCCGAAGCTGTACGCCATGTGGCTGAAAAGGTTGACAGCTCCGGCCCAGGAGCGCATGACGGAAGCCTATGCCACCTCGCCCTCGGGAGGGGTGTCGGCTTTCAGAGATAATCCCCCCTCCGTGGTGAATTACTTGCCACTGTGACGTTTTTTGCCCGCACCGCGGGCCGTTGGCATATTGAGGTCCGGCGTGACGATTTATCTGCCCATCGCAGAGTTGTCGGTGAACATACTCATCATCCTCGGCATGGGTGCGGCCGTCGGCTTTCTATCGGGCATGTTCGGCGTCGGTGGCGGGTTCCTGATCACGCCTCTCCTGATCTTCTACAACATTCCCCCCGTGGTTGCCGTTGCGACCGGCGCCAACCAGGTCGTGGCCTCCTCGATCTCGGGTGCCATCACCCACTTCCGGCGCGGCACGATCGACATCAAGCTCGGCACGGTGCTTCTGTGCGGCGGCCTTGCCGGGGCAACGGTCGGCGTCTGGCTGTTCTCGCTCTTGCGCCGCGTCGGTCAGCTCGATCTGGTCATCTCGCTGCTCTATGTCGTGCTTTTGGGCTCGGTCGGCAGCCTGATGCTGTGGGAGAGCGTGCGCGCCATGCGCAAGGCGGCCAAGAACCAGGCGACGCCGCTGCGCCGTCCCGGGCAGCACAACTGGGTTCACCGGCTGCCGCTGAAGATGCGATTCAAGAAATCGAAGATCTATCTGAGCGTCATTCCCGTCGCTGCCCTCGGCTTCTGCATCGGTGTCCTGACGTCGGTCATGGGTGTCGGCGGTGGCTTCATCATGGTCCCGGCGATGATCTACCTCCTGCGCATCCCGACCAATGTGGTTGTCGGCACCTCGCTGTTCCAGATCATCTTCGTCTCCGCCTACACGGTCATCGTCCAGGCCTCGACCAACTATACCGTCGACATCGTGCTCGCCTTCGTGCTGATGATTGCCGGCGTCGTCGGTGCGCAATACGGCGTCCGGGTCGGCCAGAAGCTGCGCGGCGAGCAGCTGCGCGCGCTGTTGGCGCTGCTGGTGCTTGCCGTCGGCATTCGTCTGGCAATCGAACTCGTCATTCCGCCGAAGGACATCTATTCGGTCGTGTCAGCGGGGTTCGGCTTCTGATGCGCCGCCTCATCAATATCGCCCTCGCAGCCCTGACGCTCTCCTTCGCCGCTCCGGCCAGTGCCCAGCTGCAGGACGAGAACGCCAACGACTTCACCGAGAAGCTGGAGATCGGCATCTCGACCGACGAGATCGCCATCACCTCGGATTTCCGCGGCGCGGATCTGACGATCTTCGGCGCGGTCGACGGTTTCAATCCCAATCTCCTGGCGCAGGGCAAATACAACATCATCGTTTCGCTCGAGGGGCCGAAGGATAATGCGACGGTGCGCAAGAAGGAACGCGTCTTCGGAATCTGGGTAAACACCAGCTCCATGACCTTCGAGCTGGTGCCGGAATCCTATTCGCTGTCGAGCACGCGTGACATCGAGACGATCGCCCCACCGGGTGAAATGGGCAACATGGGCATCGGGGTCGACCACATGCGGCTTGTGCCCCTCGGCTTCGTCGGCGACGGCAGCAATCTCGGCGAGTTCCGCAATGCCTTCCGCCGCATCCGCGAGACGAGCGGCGTCTATGAGCGCGATCCCGGTGGTGTGCAGTTCATCAGCTCCAGCCTGTTCAAGGCGTCGGTGCGCCTGCCTGCCAACGTGCCGAACGGGGTGCATGTTGTGCGCGCCTATCTCTTCCGCGACGGCACCTTCGTCGCCGCCAAGGCGCTGCCGCTGCGCGTGGTCAAGACGGGTTTGGAGCAGGTGATCACCGAGACGGCGCATGGGCAGCCGCTGTTCTACGGCGTTTTTGCCGTGCTGCTCGCTGTCATCACCGGCTGGGGCGCGAGCCTGCTCTTCCGCAAGGAATAGTCCTCGGCGGCAATCGGCCGACGTTCCCTTTTGGGCGCCGGACGGGTAAAGAAGGCCTACTGAATAGTTCCTTAAATCGGAATCGATTTAAGGAGAAAACGATGCAGCAGTTTAAAGCGTTGCAGCGGCCTTAGCGCGTCATTCTTGTCGCGCGGCGCTGCAAGGCAGAAACAGAGGAAACTCCATGAAAGCGATTTTCGTCCAGTTGCAGTGCGCTCCCGGCAAGACCTACGAGGTTGCCGACGAGATCTACCGCAAGGAGATCGTTTCGGAAATGTATTCGACGAGCGGCGACTACGACCTCCTGCTCAAGATCTACATCGAAGAAGGCCAGGACATCGGCAAGTTCATCAACGACAACATTGCCACGGTTGCGGGCATCTCCCGCTCGCTGACGACGCTGACCTTCAACGCGTTCTGAGCTAGCGGGCGGCCCCGCTTTACCCGGCAGGCCTCACGCTCGACGGTGAGGCACGCCTCTCGCGCTGTACGAAAACAATCCGCGATCATTGCACAGCCCGTCGGCGGAGCACCCACGGCTGTTCGATTTTTCCGAAGGTCAAAACTGCTTGCAATTTGATATCAGTTTGATATCGTCAAACTGCTTCAATTATGCAACCAGTTTTGAAAGAGCGGAAAAATGGAAAACTCATCGTCTGGAATCTGGTGACGCTCGACGGTTACTTCGAAGGCGCGAAGAAATGGGATCTCGATTTCCACAACAGTGCCTGGGGTCCTGAACTAGACGAACTCAGCCGTGAGTTTGGACAAAAGACCGAGGCGCTGGTCTTCGGTCGCGTGACCTACGAAGGCATGGCCGCCTATTGGTCGACGACCGAGGAGGAGGGCGAGGTCAAGACCTATATGAACGCTCTGCCAAAGATCGTCGCATCGCGAACGATGGATAGGGCAGAATGGAACAACAGCCGTGTCGTCAGCGATATCGCCGGCGAACTGCGGCGGATGAAGCAGGAAGCCGCGAAAGACCTCTATATTTTCGGCAGTGCCGAACTGGTCGATTCATTGCTGCCGGAAAATCTGATCGACGAGATCATGCTGTGCGTCGTTCCGCTCCGGCTTGGCAAAGGCACGCCGTTCTTCAAGAGTGCCGAAAACGCGATGTCGATGGCGCTTCTGGAAGCGCGACCGCTTTCTACCGGCAGCGTGATCCTGCGTTACGCGCCGCAACCTGTTGCGGCCTGAAACACCGAACGTCGCCGGCGTGAAGTCCGGTGCGCCTCAGGCGATCAGGTTTGTGAAGCGGACCGAGTAGATCCGATCGCGACCAAGCATGTGGGCGACCAGCTTGGCGCGATCGAAGAGGCCGGTCATTGCCCGGTGGCGCAGATCGAGGCCGCCGGTGGTGACGCCGAAGGCCGGCATCAGCAGCCGTTTCCCATCGGTAGCAAAGCAGGCGCGGCGCACCGATTTCTCGCGCCGGACGACCGTCGCTGCCGGGTGCAGGTGGCCGGCAACTTCCCCCGATGCCTCGCCCCTCGATGGTTCATGACGAAAGGTGAGGCCGGCGTGTCGGAATTCGTCCAGCGATATGCCGGGCAGACCCGAGGCGCCATCGGGGTCGTGATTGCCATTGATCCAGACCCATTCCCGTCCCATCGCCATCGCGGCGATCATGTGGCGGAAGGTATCGGGCATCGCCGCGGATCCGACCCGGTCATGGAAATTGTCGCCGAGGCTGATGACCAATCTGGGGTCATGGCGGGTTATCGCCGCTTCGAGCACGCGCAAGGTGGCAAGGGTGTCGTAGGGCGGCAGCATCATGCCGCGCCGGGCAAAGGCCGATCCCTTCTCGAGATGCAGATCGGAAACGACAAGCGTTCTCGTCTCCGGCAGATAGAGGCTGCCGAGCGGATCGCAGACCGCTTCGACGCCGTGGACGATGGCGCGCGCGGAAGCCGCCGTGCCGTCTGTCGGAGCCGATAGTGCGTGAGCGAGCCTGTGCATGCGTCTCTTCACCGTCCTTGTCGTGTTCGCATGAACACGGGGCTATTCTATAGCGGCTCGCCGCCCATCGCTTCGTTGATCAGGTCGTCTGCGGCTTCGGAAAGCAGGAAATCCTGCGCCTCGCCCTGGATCGCCTCCTTGCCGATCTCCAGCATGACGGGAACGGCAAGCGGCGAGATCCGGTCGAGCCGGCGATGGGTGATGTGGCCCTTGATTCGCTTCAGCATATCCCCAAGACGGCCGATGTCCAAAAGCCCGGTTGCCGCATCGTTGCGCGTGGCCTCCAGCAGCAGGTGGTCCGGCTCGTGCGCGCGCAATACGTCGTAAATGAGGTCGGCCGATACGGTCACCTGGCGGCCGGTCTTTTCCTTGCCAGGGTGTCGCTGGTCGATCAGCCCGGCAATGACCGCGCAGTTGCGAAAGGTCCGCTTCAGCAGAAAGGATTCGTTCAGCCAGGCCTCAAGGTCGTCGCCAAGCATGTCCTCGTCGAAGAGATCGGCGAGCGCCTTGCGGCGCAGTTGGAATGTCGCGCCGAGATCGTCCAGCGCCCAGACCGCCAGCGAGTAGTCGGTGGCGACGAAACCGAGCGGTTTCAGGCCGGCACGGTCGAGCCGGCGGGTGAGCAGCATGCCAAGCGTCTGGTGTGCAAGCCGCCCCTCGAAGGCGTAGATCACCATGTAGTGCCGGCTGCCGCGTGGAAAGGTCTCGATCAAAAGTTCGTCCTCGCGCGGCAGCATCGATACGTCCTTCTGCAGCGACAGCCAGTCACGGACCTGTTCGGGCAGTGCCGCCCGCCGGGCCGGGTCGGCCAGCATCTTGCGCACCTGTTCGGCGAGGTAGGTCGACAGCGGAAACTTGCCGCCGGCATAGCTTGGTACCTTCGGGTCGAAGGAAAGCGCCTGGCTGACGAGGCATTCGCTTTCGCGGATGCCTTCGAAACGCAGCACCTTGCCGGAAAACAGGAAGGTGTCGCCCTGCGACAGCATTTCGAGGAAATATTCCTCGACCTTGCCGAGCGACATGCCGCCGCGGCCGAGCGAACCGCGCTGGTTGCGCTTGACCATGCGCACGTTCAGCATCGGCGATTCGACGATGGTGCCGACATTGAGGCGGTATTGCTGCGCGACCAGCGGATTGGAAACACGAAAGAGCCCCTCCTTGGTCTTGCGGATGCGGGCATAGCGCTCGTAGGTCTTCAGCGCATAACCGCCGGTCGCGACGAAATCGACGACGCGCTCGAAGGTTTCCCAGGTGAGCGACGCATAGGGCGACGCGCTGGTGATTTCCTCGTAGAGCGACAGGGGACCGAACGGTGCGGCACAAGCCATGCCGAGCACATGCTGGGCAAGCACGTCGAGCGCGCCCTTGCCGACCGGCGGCGTATCCTGCGCACCGATGTAATTGGCGTCGAGCGCCGCCTGGCACTCCATCACCTCGAAGCGGTTGGCCGGCACCAGGATCGCCTTCGAAGGCTCGTCCATGCGGTGGTTGGCGCGGCCGATGCGCTGAGCGAGCCGGCTTGCCCCCTTGGGCGCGCCGACATGCACGACGAGGTCGACATCGCCCCAGTCGATACCGAGGTCGAGCGTCGAGGTGGCGACGACGGCGCGCAGCCGGTTCTCCGACATAGCCGCCTCGACCTTGCGCCGCTGTGCGACATCGAGCGAGCCATGGTGAAGTGCGATCGGCAGGTTGTCGTCATTGATGGTCCAGAGTTCCTGGAACAGCAGCTCCGCCTGGCTGCGGGTGTTGACGAAGAGCAGGGTGGTGCCGTGCTCCTTGATCGCGGCGTAGACGTCGGCGATGGCGTAGCGTGCCGAATGTCCAGCCCAGGGGACGTGTTCGTCGGTGCGCAGGATGGAGATATCAGGCTTGGCCCCACCCTTAACGGTCACGAGGCCGGCATGGTCGCTTCGATCGGGTGACTGCGGCGCCAGCCAGCGCTGCAGGTCCATCGGGTCGGCGACCGTCGCCGACAGCCCGATCGTCTGCAGCCTGGGCGCCAGTCTGCGCAGCCGGGCAAGGCCGAGCGACAGCAGGTGCCCGCGCTTCGAGGTGACCAGCGAATGCAATTCGTCGAAGACGACGTAGCGCAAATCCCGGAAAAAGCGCTCTGCCTCGCCGTTGGCAAGCAGCAGCGCCAATTGCTCCGGCGTCGTCAGCAGGATGTCGGGCGGGTTGAGCTTCTGGCGCTGGCGCTTTCCCTGCGGCGTGTCGCCGGTGCGGTTTTCAACGCGAAGCGGCAGGCCCATTTCGTCGACCGGCTTCATCAGATTGCGCTCGATGTCGACGGCAAGGGCTTTCAACGGCGAGAGGTAGAGCGTGTGAATGCCGGTAAAGGCGGAGCCCGGAGGGATTTTTCCGCGCCGGGTGAGATCGACGAGAGAGGGGAGAAAGCCGGCGAGCGTCTTGCCGGCCCCGGTCGGCGCGATCAGCAGCGTGCATTCGCCGGCCTCCGCCCGCGCCAGAAGTTCCAGCTGGTGGGCGCGCGGCTGCCAGCCCTTCTCGCCGAACCAGCGAAGGAAGGGGGCGGGCAAGGCCAACGCGTCGCCTTGCGGGCGCGGGGAATCGATCCTGTTCACGGAGAACAAAGGTAGATCAAATCCGGCAAAAGAGAAGCCCGCGGCCTCGGCGATCCCAGGGCGATTGACTCTTCGGTAAATCGTGGATAAAGAATATCCACGATATGGAGGCGGCGAATGAAACTCGGGGACGGTGTCGAGCAGGCGATCCACAGCATGACGATGCTGAGCTGTCTTCAGCCCGGCAGCACGCTGTCGGCGGCAGCGCTCGCCGAATTTCACGGGGTTTCAACCAGCTATCTCCTGAAGCATCTCCAGGCCATGTCCGGGGCAGGGCTGCTCGAAGCGGTTCCCGGCCCGAAGGGTGGCTACCGGCTCGCCCGCCTGCCGGAAAAGATCAGCCTGCTCGATATCGTGCTTGCGGTCGAAGGGCCGGAGCCGGCGTTTCGTTGCAACGAAATCCGGTTGCGCGGCCCCCATCCCTATGCCTGCAAGCCGAAGGCGGCGTGCACGATCAACGTCGCGATGCTGAAAGCCGAGCAGGCCTACCGCGCCGAGCTTCGGCGCGTGACCATTGGTGACATCATCGCCGATCTCAACGCCATAGATGACGGCAGCATCTCGGCGCGGACCAACACATTCCTGGCGGTCAACGAACGCAAGTCGACCGCCGGCGCCTGAAACAACGATCCCAACCACCTGAAGGAGAAGACATGCATCCGCGTTTGAACTTCGTCAAAGCCGCTCCCGACGCTTACAAGGCTGCGGCAGCCTTCGACAGCTACATCATCAAGGAATCCGAACTGGAGCCGCGCCTGATCCACCTGATCAAGTTGCGTGCCTCGCAGATCAACGGCTGCGCCTATTGCATCGATATGCATGTGAAGGAGGCGCGTCATACCGGCATGAGCGAGCAATGGATCCACCTGATCTGCGCCTGGCGCGAATCGCCGATCTATGATGCCCGCGAACGCGCGGTGCTCGCCTGGACCGAAGCGCTCACCAACCTTGCCCAGACCGGTGCGCCCGACGCGGACTTCGAGCCGCTGAGAGAGCATTTTGACGAAGCCGAGATCACCAAGATCACCATGGCCATCGGCGTCATCAATGTCTGGAATCGCGTCGCCGTCGGCCTGCGTTCGCAGCATCCGGTCGATGCGCCGGCAAAGGCCGCCTGATACCTTCGAGGCGGGCCGAAAGCACAGCCCCGAAGTCTATTCGGGGCTATCGGCAAGTGATGTTCTACAGGGCGATGTAACGATCGGCGCGGTGGTTGATGGCCACGAACAGGTTCAGGACCACAGCGCCGAGCACCGACCAGGCAACCACTGCGGGGGACGTCACGCCGAAGGCGGCGACCAGCACGACCATGTCGATGGCAAGCTGCACCAGCCCGGCGCGAACGCCGAAACGCTCCTGCAGGTAGATGCCGAGAATGCCGACGCCACCGAGGCTCGCGCGGTGGCGATAGAGCGCCAGCAGGCCATAGCCGAGAAGCAGGCCGCCGATCAGCGCCGCCCAGGCCGGGTGGATATCGCCGATGTGGAACAGGCGCGACTGGATGTCAGTCAGGAACGAGGTCACGCCGATGGCGATGAAGGTCTTGACCGTGAAGGCCGGCCCAAGCCTCTTCAGCGAGAGATAGAAGAACGGCAGGTTGAGCAGGAAGAACGCGAGGCCGAAGTTCACGCCGGTCGCGTAATGCAGCAGGAAGGCGACGCCGGCGGTGCTGCCGGTGAGCAACCCGGCGCTTGCCAGGAAATACAGGCCGAGCGCGGCGATCAGGCTGCCGGAGAAGATGCCCTGCAGGTCCTCGATCGGCGTGTGCCGGGTCGGGCTGGTGTTCCAAAGACCGAAAACGCTGCTGCTCAGAGCCATGGCAAAAACCTCGATTGCGATGCGCCAAGCAATGCTGCAACGCACAAAAACAATCAAGAAAAATATGTCAGCAATGCTGACGTAATTTTGCGAACCAGCCCTGCGTTTTATGCAGGCTTGCGGGCCAAAAACAGGATGCCCGAGATCGGCTGGCCAGCATCCATGCGGATGATCGTGCGCTCGACAGCCACCATTTCCAAGCCGTGGGATTGGAGAAGCTCGCGGATATAAGCCTCGCTATGGGCGTAGCGCAGCGACGGGCGCAGGACGAAACCATCGTCCGTGCCGGCATCCTCCACCGAGAAGGCAAACAGGCCTCCATCGGAAAGCAGCTTGCCGACGATCTCGGCGACGCCATCGAGGCTGCCGAGATACATCAGCACGTCCGCGGCACTGACGAGATCGGCGCGGGCTGCCGCGAAATTCCCGAAGACATCAGATTGTTCCGGAGGCAGCGATAGGTCGGCCCGCGCCAGCCGGTCATAGACGGCTTTCGTCTCTGCCTTCGACAGCATGTTGGCGGAAATGTCGAAGCCTTCGAGAAATGCCGCCCGCTCGCGGATGCGCTCGCCGAAGAGCCCGGTGCCGCAACCGAGGTCGACGACATGCTCGAAATGCCCGCCGGCCGTTGACGTCTCGATCAGCGCAGCGAGCTTTTCCGGCACGCTGTAATCGAGCTTCTCGACGAGCGCCTGGTCGAACCGGTCGGCGTAGTCATCGAAAAGCCGCTCGACATAAAGGCTCGGCGGTTGTTCCGGCATCTCGGTCGCGCCGAGCAGCGCCAGCTTCAGCCCCGCGCCAAAAATGTCTTTCGGATTGAGGCGCAAGGTTTTGCGCAGCGCGTCGATCGCCGCCTCTTTCCGGCCCGATTTTTCCTCATAGTCCGCCAGCCGGAACCAGCCGGCAGCCCATTCCGGGACACGCTCGAGCGCCTGGGCCATGAGATCGGCCGCGCTCTCGGGCTCGCCGGCCTCGGCAAGCATTTTTGCGTAGTCGGCGCGGCGATCGGCGATCAGGTCGCCGGAGGAGAGCTGGTTGAGCGTCATCAATGTGAGATGTTGGTTGCGATCAGCGCTTCTGACGCCGGACCGGGCAAAACACAAGCGGAATCTGAAAACCGGGCATAATACCAACCTGCGCTGATATTGACCTATTGCGTGGGACCGTCTGCGGTCATCCGGCGAGGAGCATACCGCAAGAGCGATGCCTTGGCATCGGTCGAGGATTGCGACGCTGCCGCTGGCCGACAGACGGCCCACCCGAAGGGCCGGGCGCTTTTGGCCTCCGGATAGCGTCGATAATCCTCACCGGACCACTTGGTCCGGTTCCGGTTTTCTCCTTGCCGGAAACCAAAATCGCTCCGGCGCAATAGGTCAATATCAGCGCAGGTTGGTATAAGCCCGCCTTTTCCGGTGACTTGCGAGGGTGCGAATGGCAGCTTATGTGAAGGGAAACAGGAGTATTTCGCCGATGTCGGACGGAGTGAACAAATTCTTGGGGGATTCGCCGCTGCGCGTCCTCGTCAAGCTCGTCGTGGTGTCGATCCTGGTCGGGTTCGTCATGACCGTTTTCGGCTGGTATCCCGCCGACATCTATTTCGGCATCCGCAACTTCCTGCTCGACCTCTGGCACACGGGCTTCTCCGCCCTTGGCCGGATCGGCGACTATCTGCTGCTGGGCGCTGCGATCGTCATTCCCGCCTTCGTCATCCTGCGTGTCATGAGCTACCGGCGTTGAGCATGAAGGATCAGCTTTTCCTCATCGAGCGCCGCGGCTTTCTGCGCGCCGGTGCCGTGCTTTCGCTTGGCGCTCTCGCCGGCTGCACCACATCCAACGTGCTGTCGCCGGCAACTGGCACCGGCAGCGACCAGACCGCGGCGAGCCTCGGCTATGTCAACGTCCTGCGCAAGAACAAGGGCCTGTCGCCGCTGGTGGCGGACAAGGCGGCTTCCGCTGCGGCCATGAGCCAGGCGGCGAGAATGGCCAAGGTCGGCAAGATGCAGCACCTGATCGGCTGGAACGACAGTTTCTACGACAGGATGAAGAGCCAGGGCGTGGTCCTTCCGGCTGCCGAGAACATCGCTGTCGGCCAGGACGACGCCGAACGCGCCTATGACGCCTGGTACAAATCGCCGAAGCATCTGGAAAACATGCTTGGCAACTATCGTGGTCTCGGCGTGGCCGTGGCGCAAAACGCCGCTTCGGGCAACCGGCCCTATTGGGCCATGGTGCTGGCGGGCTGATCGCTCGTTTCTCTGTCACCGCGTTCGAGGCCGCCCCTCATCCCCCGGACCTTCTCCCCGCGGGCGGGGAGAAGGGACGACGCTCTACCGTTTTGCCTTCCATCGGGACGTTGCGTTTTCCCGCGGGCTTGCCGGCAGCTCCAATCTTGCCTGCAAACCTACGAGGCATTCGACATCTGTCGCCCGTGTGCGTCCTCTCTCCCCGCAAGCGGAGAGAGAGTTAGGGTGAGGGGCCATCGTGGCGCTGAGGTATCGACTGCTGTCACCAACCGCAGTCTCTTGCGCCCGCCTATGATCTTTCCCTAAAACGGTCGTCACGCACTCATTCCCCTGGACCGTTCGATGACCGCCATTTCTCCCGCCGCGCAGACCGAAACCGCCGGCCCCTTTGAGGTCACCCACCGGCTGATCCTGGCGATTGCGCTGCCGATGACGCTGGGCTTTCTGACCACGCCGTTGCTCGGCCTCGTCGATACCGCGGTGGTCGGCCGCATGGGCCAGGCGACGCTGCTGGCCGGACTTGCTGTCGGGGCGATAATCTTCGACCTGATCTTCACCACCTTCAATTTCCTGCGCGCCGCCACGACGGGCCTTGTCGCGCAGGCCTATGGTCGGGGTGACCGGCGCGAACAGCAGGCCGTGTTCTGGCGCTCGCTGGTGATCGCGCTTGCGGCCGGTGTTACGGTTGTCGCCCTGTCGCCGCTTTTGCTCGCCGGTGGTCTCTGGCTGATGGACCCACCGGCAGAAGTGGAAGCTGTTACGCGCACCTATTTCCTCTGTCGCATCCTCTCGTCCCCGGCGGCACTTGCCAATTATGCTATCCTCGGCTTTGTGCTCGGGCGCGGCCAGGGCACGACCGGGCTGTTGCTGCAGGCTTTGATCAACGGGGTCAACATTGTGCTGTCGATCCTACTCGGATTGATCCTGGGCTGGGGTGTCGCCGGTGTCGCGATCGCAACCGTGACCGGCGAGGTCATCGGCGCTCTGGTCGGCTTTGCCATCGTCTATGGCCGCTTCGACAGGACGGACGCGCCGAGCTGGGCGATGATCTTCGACCGCGAACGGCTCCGGCCGCTGTTCGGGCTCAACCGCGACATCATGATCCGGTCCTTCGTTCTCGTCGCGGCCTTCGCGCTGATAACGCGGATCGGCACAGCTTTCGGCCCGGTGACGCTGGCGGCGAACGCGGTGCTGATGACCATTTTTCTCGTTGCCGGCTATTATCTCGACGGGCTTGCCAATGCGGCCGAGCAACTGATCGGCCGTTCGATCGGTGCCCATTACCGTCCGGCTTTCGATCGGGCACTGAAGCTGACGATGGCATGGTCGCTCGGTCTCGCCGCCTTGACGACGATGGCGCTCCTGCTTTTCGGCCGCGGGATGGTCGATCTCTTGACCACGGCGCAAGACGTTCGCATGGTCGCTTACGAATATCTGCCCTGGGCGGCCCTGACGGCGATGACCGGCGCGCTCGCCTTCCTGATGGATGGGGTCTTCATCGGCGCTACCTGGTCGCGCGACATGCGCAACATGATGCTGGCAGCCCTGGTCGGATACATAGCCGCCCTGGGGATCCTTGTCCCCGCCTTCGGCAATCACGGCCTATGGGCGGGGCTCAACCTGTTCCTGCTGATGCGTGGCCTGTTCCTGCTCGCCAGAATTCCGGCAAAGGCCGGTCAGACCTTTCGTTCGGTCCAGTAGTCGAGGCGGCTGTCACGAAGGTCGCGGATCGATGTCAGGCCCTGGCGATCGCAGAGCTCGGAAAGCCCGCGCACGATCCGGCCGGGCAGCGCCGGACCTTCATAGACCATGCAGGAATAGAGCTGGACCAGGTCGGCGCCGGCGCGGATCTTCTCTGCAGCCGTTTCGGCCGAACTGACGCCGCCGACACCGATGATCGGCAGGGCCGGGCCGACGCGCTTGCGCATCCGGGCAAGAACGGCCGTCGATTTCTCGAACAGCGGCTTGCCGGAAAGGCCGCCGGCTTCCTTCGCCTGGGCCTGGTCTTTGAGGCCATCGCGCGAAAGCGTCGTGTTCGAGACGATCAGCCCGTCGAGATCTTGGGCGAGCACTTCGGCCGCGATGTCATCCAGGCCTTCCTCGGTCAGATCGGGAGCGATCTTGAGGAAGACCGGCACGCGCCTGTTGCTGCGCGAGGCTTCCTCGTCGCGCGCAGCAAGCACGGCCGAAAGCAGCGTCGCCAAACTTTCGCGCGCCTGCAGGTCGCGAAGACCGGGCGTGTTCGGCGAGGAGATGTTGGCGGTGAAATATCTGGCGACGGAGTAGAAGGTGTGGATGCCGCTGACATAGTCGCCGATGCGATCGGCACTGTCCTTGTTGGCGCCGATATTGACGCCGATCAGCGCGTCGCGCGAGCAGGCCTTGAGGCGGGCCAGGGCTGCGCCGTGGCCCTCATTGTTGAAGCCGAGGCGATTGATCACCGCTTCGTCTTCCACCAGGCGGAAGATGCGCGGCTTGTCGTTGCCCGATTGCGGACGCGGCGTCACCGTTCCGATTTCGGTAAAGCCGAAGCCGATCTTCAAAAGCGCTTCCGGCACCTCGGCATTCTTGTCGTATCCAGCTGCCATGCCGAGCGGATTGGGGAAGGCAATACCGGCAACGGTCTGGGCAAGCCGCTTGTCCTGTCTGGACGGACAGCTCGGCACGAGGCCGGTCTTCAGTGCCTTGATCGACAGTCCGTGGGCTGCCTCCGGATCGAAGAGGAAAAGGCCGCGGCGGGCAAGATTGGCAAAGGGATTGGTCATGCCTCGAGTTCCGGGAAGACGTGAAGGCCATCGGCGCCGAGCGGCAGCGGCTTTTCCCACAGGACGGCCGAAAGGAACAGCGGTGCGTAGAGATGCGGGAAAAGGGCACCGCCGCGTGACGGCTCATAGACCAGCTCTTCGCCGAGCGCATCGCCATCGATCGCCACCAGCAGCAGGCCTTCCTGCCCTTCGAAGTGGCGGGCGGCGGTTTCGATCGCCTGCTCGCCGGTCGAAAAGTGGATGAAGCCGTCCGCGAGGTCGATGGGCGCGCCATCAAAACGGCCGGTGCGTTTGGCTTCCTGCCATAGTGCGGCCGGAACGATCTTGTATATGATTGAGCTCATGATGCCCGCTTGTCCGTCGTGATATCCTGTCGTGGCCTTGCCGCAAATATCGGCGATTGTCCATTGCTGAAGATCTTTCACCGGCGGATTTCCGCCCGTATGTCCGCAACGGAGAGGAAATCATGAGAAGAGCAATTGCAGTCATGCTTATAGGCGGCAGCCTCGGCCTTGCCGCAGGCGCACGCGCCCAGGAACCGGCGCCCGGTCGCTACGCCATGCAGAAGTCGGACACCGGCATTGCCCGGCTCGACACCCAGACCGGCGAGGTCTCGCTCTGCCAGGAGAAAGACGGTCAGCTCGTTTGCCGCATGGCTGCCGATGAGCGCACGGCTTTCGAATTGGAGATCGATCTCCTTACCAAGCGGGTGGAAGCGTTGGAAAAGGCCGCTAAATCCGGTGGGGCCGTCGCAAAACCGGACCTTCCGACCGACGAAGAGATTGACCGGACAATGGGCATCATGGAAAGAATGATGCGCAAGTTCATGGATATCGTGAAGGATCTTGAAGGCAGCAGCGACGGAACGTCGCCGCAGAAGACCTGACGGGTCGGACGGACTGTGCGGCTACAACCGGCGTGGGGACGCGGGCTGCAGCCGAAGCTCTTGGGAGGGAGCGACATGACGCCGGACATGACCATCATCATCGCAGACGACCACCCGCTCTTTCGCGGCGCCATGCGGCAGGCATTGAGCGGCATGGCCGGCGCGCCTGCCATCGTCGAAGCCGGCGACTTCGCTGCCGCGCGCAAGGCCGCCGCCGATTGTCCCGACGCAGACCTGATGCTGCTCGACCTCACCATGCCCGGCGTCAGCGGCCTGTCGGGCCTGATCGCCCTTCGCGCCGAATTTCCAAGCCTGCCGGTCATGGTGGTTTCCGCACATGACGACCCGGCGACGATCCACCGGGCGCTCGATCTCGGCGCCTCCGGCTTCCTGTCGAAATCGGCGGGGATCGAGGAAATCCGCGATGGCATCGAGAAAGTCATGGCCGGCGAAGTCTTCGTGCCGGCCGGCTACGAGCAGGGGCAGGAATACGAGCCGGAGGTCGCCGATCTCCTGCAGCGGCTGCAAACCTTGACGCCGCAGCAATCGCGCGTTCTGAGCATGCTCGGCGAGGGCCTGCTCAACAAACAGATCGCCTATGAGCTCGGGGTTTCCGAGGCGACCATCAAGGCGCATGTCTCGGCGATCCTGTTGAAGCTCAACGTCGACAGCCGCACGCAGGCCGTCATCCAGCTTTCGAAGATCGGTACTGTGGCGGCGGCCTAGAGCATCCCGCGCAAAAGTGGGCACCCGGTTTTGCGATCGCGACATGCGACGGAACCAGCGCTTTGAGTTCGAAAAGCGTTCCTAAAAGAACGCAGCGCGCTTTATGCGCGACACCGCATTAGCGACTATTCCGCAGCCGTCTTTGCCGCCGTCGAGAGCTGGGTCAGCCATGCCCGCATGGCGGCTGGCCGCACCGGCTTGTTCTGCAGGCCGACGCCGTCGCGCTCCGCCGCGCCGCGCACTTCCGGCGACCGGTCGGCGGTGACGAGCAAAGCCGGTATGTTGTCGCCGAACAGCGCCCGGATGCGCGCGATCGCCTCGATGCCGGTGCCGTCGTCGAGATGGTAGTCGGCGATGATGGCGTGCGGACGCTCCTGCGTGGACGTCGACATCTCGGTGCAGGCGTTAAGCGATTCCGCCGTCGTGACGACGCAGCCCCAGCCCGATAGCAGCACCCGCATGCCTTCGATGATGCGCGGCTCGTTGTCGATGCAGAGCACGCGCAGGCCGTTGAGCGCCTCGCTGGCCTTGGTCGTCGGCACGGGCGGGACGGCGACCCGTTCTCCCGCCGTTGGATCGAGCGGCACCGTGACCTTGAAACCGGTGCCCTTGCCGGGCTTGGACTGCAGGCTGACGGGATGGTTAAGCACCCGCGAAATCCGGTCGACGATCGAAAGCCCGAGGCCGAGCCCGGATGCGGTGCGGGCGCCCTCGTCGAGGCGCGCAAACTCCTTGAAGACGGTGCGGAACTTCGATGACGGGATGCCGATGCCGGAATCCAGCACTTCGATCGTCGCCATCTTGCCGCGCCGGCGCACGCCGACGAGCACCTTGCCTCGGAGCGTGTATTTGACGGCGTTCGAGACCAGGTTCTGCACGACGCGCCGGAGCAGGTTCGGATCCGTGCGCACCACCAGCGACGTCGGCATCACCACCAGCTCGAGGTCTTTCGCCCGTGCCATCGGCGCGAAATCCGTCTCGACCCGGCGCAAGAGGTCGTTGAGCGGGACCGACTGCAGGCGCGCCTTCATCGCGCCGGTGTCCAAGCGGGATATGTCAAGAACGGCACCAAGAATGGCTTCTACCGATTCCAGCGAGGAATCGATGTTTTCCACCAGAGTGCTGTTGTCCGATTCCCCGAGGCGTTCGACCAGCGAGGAGGAGTAGAGCCGGGCGGCGTTGAGCGGCTGCAGGATGTCGTGGCCGGCGGCGGCAAAGAAGCGCGTCTTGCCGATATTGGCCTCTTCGGCGGCGGCGCGAGCCTCGGCGAGTTCGTGGTTCACCCGGGTCAGTTCGCCGGTGCGCTCGGCCACCCGAAGCTCGAGCGTCTCGTTTGCCTGCTTCAGCGCCATGTCGGCGGCGACCCGCTGGGTGATGTCGGTGTAGGTCGTGACGATACCCTTGTCGGGCATTGCGTTGGTGCGCACTTCAATGATCTGCTGGCCGTTTCCAAGCTCCATCAGGAATGGCTTGTCGAGCGTCAGGAAGTTGGCGATCAGCCGCTTCTCGTCCTCCTTGCGGATATCGCCCCGCTTGGTGAGGATCGCGACGATGTCGGCAAGCGGGAAACCCACCTGGCCGGCGGCTTCCGGCAGGTCGAGCAGCTGGCGGAAACGCCGGTTCCAGATGATCAAGTTGTTGGCGTTGTCGAAGACGGCGATGCCCTGGTCCATCTGCGAAAGCGCGGTCTGCAGCATGTCCTGATTGTACTGCAGCGCTTCGCTTGCCTGGTCCAGCAGCCAGGCCGTATCCGACGAGGTGTCGTCGACCCGTTGCAACACCAGCGAAAACACGAGGCGGGCCGAGGACGAGCCGATGGCGCTGCCGAGCAGCTGCTCGGAAAAATGCACCAGCGCCATGTCGGCGGGCGCATTGTCGTCGAGCCAGCGGCCGGACTGGCGCTCATAGGTATGGAACGAACGCTGCATGCGCTCGTCGCCCATATAGCGGGCGATCGTCGCCTTGAGGTCGCGGACGGTGATCTTGGTCTTTCGGCCGCGAAACGCCCTCTCGCTGCGCGAGCGCCGGGTGATGAAGACCCCCGCCTGAAAACGTTCGAGCGGCTTGGGTGCCCGGGTCAGCGAGGCGAGCACGTACATGGTCAGATTGACGAGCAGGCTGAGCGCGGTGGCGTTGACCAGAGGATCGGCGTCAGTGCCGGAAAAGACCTCGGTGAAGGGTAGCAGGAAACTGAGGACCGTCGTTGCGACATGCGAATTATCCGGTCCGCCGAGGCTCGGCAGGAACAGGAGATAGGCCCAGACGAAGAAGCCCGAGACCATGCCGCAGATGGCGCCGCGGGCATTGGCCTGACGCCAGACCAGGCCGCCGAGCAGAGAAGGTGCCATCTGCGAAATGGCAACGAAGGAGAGAAGCCCGAGCGAGGCGAGGCCGGCGCTGATATCGGCCGAACGGTAATAGGCATAGCCGAGCAAAAGCACGACGAAGATCGCCGTGCGGCGAATATTGAGCAGTGTGCCCGCGAGATTTTCCTGCAGCCCGCCGCGCTGGCCGAGATTGCGGCGCAGGAAGACTGGCATGACGATGTCGTTGGAAATCATGATCGACAGCGCCACGGAGGCAACGATGACCATGGCCGTCGCTGCCGAAAAACCGCCGATGAAGGTAATCAGCGTCAATAGCGGCAGGCCGTTGGCGAGCGGCAGCGTCAGCAGGTAGAGGTCGGCGTCGCCGGATCCCGAGAAGGTCAGGATGCCGGCAATGGCGATCGGCAGAACGAAAAGGTTGATGGCGACGAGGTAGAGCGGAAAGAGAATGCCGGCGGTGCGCAACTCGCCTTCGGTGCGGTTCTCGACGACAGTGACATGAAACTGCCGCGGCAGCATGATGATCGCAAAGGCCGAGGTGACGATCAGCAGGATCCAGCGCGCGATCGGCGTTTCGTAGGAGAGCGCCTTTTCGACCGCCGGGCTTTGCTGGGCGAGGGTCCACAGATGCGTCGGCCCGTCGAAAATCACGAATACGATGTAGAGGCCGGCGGTGATCAGCGCCACCAGCTTGACCACCGATTCCATCGCGATCGCGAGGATCAGGCCGTCCTGGTGTTCGGTTGCATCCGTATGGCGGGTGCCGAAGACGATGGCGAAGCAGGCGAGGAACAGGGTGACGAGGAGCGGCAGGTCGATGAAGCTTTGCCCGGCGCCGATGCCATAGTCGCTGGTGTTGATCATCGCCGCGACCGAGCTCGAGATCGCCTTCAGCTGCAGCGCAATATAGGGCACGGCGCCCACCAGCGAAATCAGCGCAACGATCGCCGCCACCGCCGGGTTCTTGCCATGGCGGGCGGCGATGAAGTCGGCGACCGATGTCAGCTTCTCGGTCTTGGCAAGCCGGATGATCTTGCGGATCAGCGGCATGCCAAGCGTGAACATCAGGATCGGGCCGATATAGATGCCGGTGAACTCGAGGCCACGCTCGGCCGCAAGGCCGATGCCGCCGAAATAGGTCCAGGACGTGCAATAGATCGCAAGGCTCAGCGCATAGACCAGCGGCCTGCCGTTGACCGCAGTGCTTTTTTTCCTGGCCCGCCGGTCGCCGTAGCTTGCGACTGCGAAAAGCAGCAGCAGATAGGCGAAGGCCGAGGCGAAGATGACCGAACCCGAGAGCATGCCTCATTCCTCCGGGGGCAAGCATAGGCCAACTGCAAGAGGTTGAGAATTGCCTCGGCATCAGTCTTAAGTTCAAGGCGGCGTTGAAGAAAGCGCGCGGCCCGCCGGTGTCGTCAGCGGGCGATCGCAATCGGGCAACTCGCTTGCATACGATTTGATCAAAGGCAAAGAATGGTTTCCCCCCTGCCCGCTTTGGTTTAGTTTCCGTAAACGGTTGCAGCGCGGGACAGCGCCAGCGGTCGCTTTCAACGGGGATAATACGGAGAGACGTATGCTGAATGAGTTCAAAGAGTTTGTTGCCCGCGGGAACGTGATGGATCTCGCGGTGGGTGTGATCATCGGCGCCGCTTTCAGCAAGATCGTCACGTCGATCGTCGAAGACCTGGTGATGCCCGTTGTCGGTGCGCTCACCGGTGGCGGTTTCGACTTCTCCAACTACTTCCTGCCGCTCTCGGCCAACGTGACGGCGACGTCTCTTGCCGCTGCCCGTGAACAGGGCGCCGTCTTCGCCTATGGCAACTTCATCACTGTCCTCATCAACTTTCTGATCCTCGCTTGGATCATCTTCCTGATGATCAAAGCGGTAAACCGCGTGCGTGCATCGGTCGAAAAGCAGAAGGAATCCGAGCCGGCCGCTCCGCCGCCGGAAGATGTCCGGCTGCTTTCGGAAATCCGCGATCTCTTGAAGCAGCGCGCCTGAGTTTCCTCTTCCCGCGGGCTCCGGCGTCGTCGACCGAAGCCCGCGAAACATCACAGAAATCAATAAACCGGTCAGATAAAGTCGCGTGATCGCCGCTGCGAAAGCGGCTAGAAGCGACGGGCGATCCGGAGCGGGATCAGGAAAAGTGTGGGCGGTTTTCCGCCCGCATCCCGCTCTAACTCATGAAAATCGATCACGTTTTTGATTTGGGTCGAGCCAACCCGACCAAATCAAAAACGTGATCCAGGAGCCCGTCGATGACCATCATCACCACCCTCAGTCCCCGTGCACTCTCGGCGCCGGAAAGCGGCATCGTCGAGGTCGTGAACTATGCCCGTGGGCGCGACGGTCTGATCCCGCTCTGGGTCGGCGAAGGCGATCTTTCGACCCCGACCTTCATTTCCGAGGCCGCCAGCGAAGCGTTGCTCGCCGGAGAAACCTTCTACACCTGGCAGCGCGGCATCCCGCCACTGCGCGAAGCGCTGTCGCGCTATTACCAGCGCCGGTTCCAGAAGACCCTGTCACCGGAGCATTTCTATGTCACCGGCTCCGGCATGCAGGCAATCAAGCTTTCGATCGAGGCGATCACCTCGCCGGGCGACGAGATGGTGCTTTTGACCCCGGCTTGGCCGAATTTTGCCGCGGCTGCCGAGCTGTCGGGCGTCAAGCCCGTCTCCGTTGAGCTCCGCTTCGAAAACGGCACGTGGCAGCTCGATCACGAGCGGCTCGAAGCGGCAATCGGTCCGAAGACCAAGGCTCTCTTCATCAACACGCCGTCCAACCCGACCGGCTGGACCGCCAGCCATGACGATCTTCGCGCCATTCTGGCGCTGGCGCGCAAGCACGGCCTCTGGATCGTCGCCGACGAGATCTATGCGCTTTATCACTACGCAGGCGGCCGGGCGCCTTCTTTCCTTGATGTGATGGACGACGACGAGCGCATCATCTTCGTCAACTCCTTCTCCAAGAACTGGTCGATGACCGGTTGGCGCGTCGGCTGGATCGTCGCCCCGCCGGCAATCGGCCAGGTGCTTGAAAACCTGGTGCAATATGCAACCTCAGGCGTGGCGCAGTTCATGCAGCGCGGCGCCGTCGTGGCGTTGGAAGAGGGCGATGCTTTCGTCGACGCCAACATTGCCAAGGCCGCACAGAGCCGTGACCTCTTGTGCGACGCGCTGATCGCCACCAATCGGGTCGAAACGCTGAAGCCGGACGGTGCGATCTATACGTTCCTCAAGATCGACGGCGTCACGGATTCGCGCGCTGCGGCGATCGACATCGTCGACAAGACAGGCGTTGGCCTTGCGCCGGGAACCGCATTCGGCGATGGCGGCTCCTTGTTCATGCGCGCCTGCTTCCTGCGTGATCCGGCGCAGGTCGCGGAAGCGGCACACCGCCTGCAAAATTACATTCTCGGTCGGTAACGGTCGCCATCGCTTAGGTCGGCGTGCGCTCCTGCATAATTCCTTAAATCAGGATAGATTTAAGGCAAAAATTATGCAGCAAGTTTAGAATGTTACAGCGTCCTTAGCGCGTCAGATTTGACGCGCGGCGCTGTAAGTGCCCCGCCGACCTTTCGGCGTGACTATTTCTTAACTCTACACCAAGGAATTGTGGTCCCGCGGCCGCGCAGACGTGCGGCCCTTACCTATTCCGAAAGCATCTGTGGGTTTTGCTGTCTCCTATGTTCCAGGGAACGGGAAGCAGTAAATGGCTGTGTTGGTAACGGGCGGTGCCGGCTATATCGGCAGCCACATGACGTGGGCGTTGCTCGACGCCCACGAGGATGTGGTCGTGCTCGATCGACTGTCGACCGGTTTCCGCTGGGCCGTGCCATCAGAGGCGCGTTTCTACCGTGGCGATGTCGGCGACAAGGTATTGCTGGCACGCATCTTCGACGAGAACAGCATCGATGCGGTCGTGCATTTCGCCGGTTCGGCGATCGTTCCTGAATCGGTTGCCAACCCGCTTGCCTATTACGAAAACAACACCGGCAACACGCGTACGCTGATAGAGGCCGGCGTGAAAGCGGGGATCGGCGGTTTCGTTTTCTCGTCGACGGCGGCCGTCTATGGCAGCCAGGACGGCGCGGAACCCGTGCGCGAGACGACAGCCCTCCACCCCGAAAGCCCCTATGGGCTATCGAAGCTGATGGCCGAATTGATCCTGCGGGATGCCGCTGCAGCCCACGATTTCAGCTATGTGGCGCTGCGCTATTTCAACGTCGCCGGCGCCGATCCCCTGGGTAGGACAGGTCAGTCGACGACCGGCGCAACCCATCTGATCAAGGTCGCCTGTGAAGCCGCGCTCGGCAAGCGGCCGAAGGTCGATATCTACGGCACGGATTATTCCACGCCCGACGGCACCGGCATCCGCGATTACATCCACGTGGCCGACCTCGTCGAAGCCCACATGCGTGCGCTTGCCTATCTCAGGGCCGGTGGCGAGCCGTTGATCAGCAATTGCGGCTACGGCGAGGGTTTTTCGGTGTTGCAGGTCATCGACACCATCAGGCGCATCTCTGGCCGTGACATTGCGGTTAAGCATGGGCCGCGGCGACCGGGCGATATCGCTCGCATCGTTGCCGATCCCGCGCTCGCACGGCTGAAGCTTGGATGGGTGCCGGCCCATGCAAGTCTTGACCAGATCGTAGAGAGCGCCTTCGCCTGGGAAGAGCATCTTTCACGCAAGAACAGCTACGACCTGCCACGCCCGCAGATGCGATTGGTCTGAGGCCCTCGATCAGGGCGTTTGATCGTCGCTCGTTTCGCCCAGTATCTTTTGTTCATGCGCGATCGCGTGGTTGATCAGCCGTGCCCAGATCTCCTCGTAGAAATCCGGGTCCAGGTTCTGGCTCTCGGCATTCTTGCGGGCATTCTCGCGCACTTCCATGACCCGCGCCGGGATATCGGCCTTCAGCTTCAGCGGCCGCTTGATCTCTGCGGCGCGGTCGATATAGCCCCAGCGCTCGGCGAAAAGCGCCATCAGCGCCTGATCGAGCCGATCGATCTCGGCGCGCACATCGGCCATATCAGTGCATTCGGCTGGGGTCTTTTGCATCTGTCTCGTCCGGTTGCGGCAGGGATGCCTTGCGCCCGCAGGGGCACGCGGCGCTCTTGCGGCGCACTGCTAACAAACGGCGGGGGATCTGAGAAGAGGCAACAGGGTCGCACGGTCCCAGTGTCAGCGGAACGGTGATCACGAGGTGACACCGGGACCGTAATCACCAGGTGCCACCGGGTTGGTGGTCACCTCAGCAGGCGATCGCTTGGCGAGGGAGGAGGGTGCGGTCCTGTCTCCGTCCGCGGCGATCGCCTGCTGACGTGTTGGGAAAAGCTAACCCGCCAAGCTTGAGCGAGGCTTTATGCCCTGTCACCGAACCATCATGATCAGGTGCCGATCATCAGCTTGATTATCAGGCCGACGACGGTGACGGTCACCACGCCCGCACACCAGAGGCCGACAAACCACAGAAGCTTGCGACCGGTTCCCGTTTCGCTTTTCAATGGTAGCCCTCCTCCGGGTCGATCTTGCCGCGGAAGACCCAATAGGCGTAGCCGGTATAGGCAAGGATGATCGGCACCAGCACCAGCGCGCCGGCAAGCAGGAACGACAGGCTGGCGTCAGGTGCCGCCGCATCCCAGATCGTCAGCGATGGCGGCACGATATAGGGAAAGAAGCTGATGCCGATGCCGGCATAGCCGAGCACGAACAGCCCCAGCGCGGCAAGGAACGGCCGGGTGTCATGACGGGTCCTGATGCCGGTTATCAGAAGATAGAGGCAACCGAGCACCAGCAGTGGCACGATGATGCTGAAGATTGCCGTCGGCCAGCCGAACCAGCGCTGCAGATAGAGCGGTTCGAGGAAGGGCGTCCACAGGCTGACGATGCCCATGGCGGCGATTGTGCCGAACGAGCATTTGAGGGCAAGGCTGCGAGCCCGCTCCGCCAGATCCCCATGGGTCTTCATGACAAGCCAGGTGGCGCCGAGCAGTGCATAGCCGACGACGACGGCGATGCCGGTCATGATCGAGAATGGCGTCAACCAGTCCCACCAGCCGCCGGTATAGGCCCGGTTCTCAACCGGAATGCCCTGAACCAGCGCCCCCAGCGTGATGCCTTGGGCAAATGCGGCGAGCATCGAGCCGCCGGCAAAGGCCCAGTTCCAGAGATACTCGGCCCGCTTGGTGCGCCAGCGATATTCGAAGGCAACGCCACGGAAGATAAGGCCGATGACCATGGCGATGATGGGCGCGTAAAGTGCCGGCAGGATGGTGGCGTAGGCGAGCGGGAACACCGCCATCAGGCCGCCACCGCCCAGCACGAGCCAGGTCTCGTTGCCGTCCCAGACGGGTGCGACCGAGTTCATCATCACGTCGCGATCATGCTTTTGCGGAAAGAACGGGAAAAGGATGCCGACACCGAGGTCGAACCCGTCGAGGATGACATAGGCGAGCACCGCAAAGGCGATGATGCCGGCCCAAATCAGCGGCAGATCAATGTCCATGATGACCTCCATGGGGGTTGGCGAGGGCGGCACCGGCCGTGCGGATCGGCCCCTCGTCGAGATCCGGCGTCGGATCACGCGGCAGCCGCGCCATCAGCCGCAGGATGTAGAAAGTGCCTGCGCCGAAAACGAAGAAGTAGACGATGATGAAGGCCAGCAGCGAAGCGCCGACGGCAGGGGCCGCAATCGGTGCGACCGAGTCTGCCGTCAGCAGATGGCCGTAGACCGTATAGGGCTGGCGGCCGACCTCCGTGGTGATCCAACCGGCAAGCACGGCGACGAAGCCGGCCGGGCCCATGAGGACTGCTGCACGGTGTAGCCAGGCATTGCTGTCAAGCGTGCCGCGATACCGACACCACAGGCTCCACAGCCCGATACCGAGCATGGCGAAGCCGAGGCCGACCATGACGCGGAACGACCAGAAGATGATACCAACAGGCGGATGCAGTTCGTCGGGAATGGTGTCGAGGCCGGCAAGCGGCGCATTGAGATCGTGCTTGAGGATGAGGCTCGACAGCTTCGGCACGTCGATGGCGTAGTCGACGCGCTTTTCGGCGGAATTGGGAATGCCGAAGAGGATGAGCGGCGCGCCGTCCGGGTGGCTCTGGTAGTGGCCTTCCATCGCCATCACCTTGGCCGGTTGATGTTCCAGCGTGTTGAGGCCGTGCATGTCGCCGGCAAAGATCTGGATCGGCGCAACGATCGCCGCCATCCACATCGCCATCGAGAACATCTTTCGCGCCCGGCGCGGCGCCGTCTTGCGGATGAGGTGCCAGGCGCCGCAGGCGCCGACGACGAAGGCGGTCGTCAGATAGGCGGCAAGCACCATGTGCACCAGGCGATAGGGAAAGGACGGGTTGAAGACGATAGCCCACCAATCGACCGGCACAAACTGGCCGACCGCATTGATCTCGAAGCCCCTCGGCGTCTGCATCCACGAATTTGCCGAAAGGATCCAGGTGGCCGAGATCAGCGTGCCGATCGCGACCATGGCAGTCGCCAGAAAATGCAGTTTCGGGCCGACGCGGTTGAGGCCGAAGAGCATGACGCCCAGGAACCCCGCCTCGAGGAAGAAGGCGGTCAACACCTCGTAGCCCATCAGCGGCCCGATGATCGGCCCTGCCTTGTCGGAAAAGACGCTCCAGTTGGTGCCGAACTGGTAGGACATGACGATGCCGGAGACGACGCCCATGCCGAAGGCGACGGCAAAGATCGTCTTCCAGAAATTGAAGAGCTCGAGATAGACCTCGTCCTTCTTCCACAGCCACAACGCTTCGAGCACCGCAAGGTAGCTCGCAAGCCCGATCGAAAAGGCGGGGAAGATGATGTGGAACGAGACGGTGAAGGCGAACTGGATGCGGGCAAGTATCGTCGCATCGAAATTTTCAAACACGGCACAATCCTTTCAGACGTGCAGCGCCGCGTGTCCATTTGGACGCGCAAGGCTCACTGCAGCTCTCTGGTCTGCTGCGCACTTTCGGCCTCGGATCGTTTCCGACCTAAGGCGTTACGCGGTGCCTTTCGGGCCGGGCCAATCCTGTGGTTGCACCCGAATTTCAGCATGTGATTGAATCTGAGCCAAAATTGCCAAAGGTCAATGATGGGCCGGCCGCCACGTTGTCACACTGCGGCAATGTCGCGCTTGCGGCAAAAGGGAGCGGGCGCGCCGGTCATCGATGGCACGAGCACATGGGGGCGCTTGGTGTTGTGTCGCCGTTTTCAGCGCGTCGGCAGATAGGCTTCCGCAAGCTCCGTCCAGAAGGCGGCGCCGACGGGCAGAAGATCGTCGTTGAAGTTGTAGGCGGGATGATGGAGCGGCTTCTCCTCGCCGCTCACTTTCGAGCCGAGGAAGAAGTAAGTCCCCGGCCGCTCCTGCAGCATGTAGGCGAAGTCCTCGCTGCCCATGAACGGGCGGGCGAGATCGATCACCTTGTCGGCACCGGCAAAGCGGACGGCAAGATCGCGGACAAAATCCGTCTCTGCCTTGTGGTTGATGGTCGCGTCGTAGCTGCGCAGATAGTCGACCGTTGCGCGCATGCCGAAGCTTGCGGCTTGCGCCTCTGCGATCATGCGGATACGGCGCTCCAGCTCGTCGCGCACGGCGGGGTCGAAGGACCGGATGCCGACGACGATCTCGGCGCGCTCCGGGATGATGTTGCTGGCGGAGCCGGCATGGAAGGCGCCGACGGTGACGACGGACGGATCCATCGGGTGAATGTTGCGCGAGACGATCGACTGCAGCGCCATGATGATCGAAGCGCCGCAGACGATCGGGTCGGCGGTGTCCTGCGGTTCGGCACCATGGCCGCCGCGTCCGTGCACGGTGATCCGCGCTTCGTCGACCGCCGCCATGATCGGCCCTTCGCGCAAAGCGAACTGCCCGAAGGGCAGGCCCGGTTCGTTGTGAAGCGCAAAGACCGCGTCGCAGGGGAATTTTTCAAACAGCCCTTCGTCCATCATGATCTTGGCGCCGCCGAAATTCTCCTCGGCCGGCTGGAAGATCAGGTGAATGGTGCCATCGAAATTGCGGCGTTCGGCAAGGGCGCGTGCCGCGCCGAGCAGCATCGTCGTGTGGCCGTCGTGGCCGCAGGCATGCATCAGCCCCGGTGTCTTGCTGGCGTAGCCGAGGCCGGTTTCCTCAAGGATCGGAAGCGCATCGATATCGGCGCGAATGCCGATCGAACGTAACCCGCTGCCATTGCGCAACGTCCCGACGACGCCGGTCTTGGCAAGCCCCGTCGTCACCTCGTAGCCGAGTTCGGCGAGGTGCCGGGCGATGAAGGCGGAGGTGCGCGTCTCCTCCAGGCCGAGTTCGGGGTGGGCATGCAGATCGTGCCGGATGGCGACGAGGTCCGGCATGGCGTTGTCGATGGAGGAGGAAAGCTTCATGTCATGCACCACGGGTTGGTATGCGATTCTCGAACGTGCGGAAGGCCACCACCAGAATGCCGGTGAGGCACATGTAGATGAGCGCGAGCAGCAGCAGCGGCTCGTAGGTCAGGAACGTTTCCTGGCGGACCTTCGAAATCACCGCGTAGACGTCAACGACGGTGATCGTCGCCACCAGCGGCGTTGATTTCAGCTGCAGCACTGCCTCGCCATTGAGCGTCGGCAGGGCACGGTGGATGGCGCGCGGCAGCCAGATGCGGCGGAACATCGTCCAACGGCTCATGCCATAGGCCTTGGCAGCTTCCAGTTCGCCGGCGGGAACGCCTGCAAAAGCGCCGCGCATCACTTCGCCCTCGTAGGCTGCGAAGGATATCGTCAGCGCCGCGACGCCATAGGGCCATGCTTCGCGCAGATACGGCCAGAGAAAGGATTGGCGGATGGCAGGAAACTGCGGGAACAGCGAGCCGAGCCCGTAATAGAGAAGCCAAAGCTGGAGGAGCAGCGGCGTGCCGCGAATGACGGTGCAGAACACCTTTGCCGGCAACTTGAAGAACCACGGGCCGGTCACCTGCGCCAGGCCGATCGGTACGGCGAGCAGGAAGCCGAGGATCGATGTGCTGAACAGCATCACCAGGCTGATGAGAATGCCCCAGCCGAGACGCGGCAGGTAGCGCGGCAACCAGTCCCAGCGCATGAAGACGGCGACGGTGACGACGAACGCGGCAAAGACCAGCATCATCACGATGCGATGCGGCTGGAAGAAACTGCGCGCGTTCGGCAGGTCCTCGGGCGTGAAGGCGATGGCGTGGGTGGTTTGATCCGTCATCGCTGCTCCGCGAAACCGCGCCTCGCATGTCGTTCCAGCATGCCGATGAAGATGTTGGAGATGAGCGTCAGCGCCAGATAGAGCGCGCCGGCCGCAAGGAAGAACAACAGATAGGCCTTGGTCGTGCCCGCCGCCTGGCGCGTGACGAGCGTCAGTTCGCTGAAGCCGACGACGGCCAGAAGCGCCGTGTCCTTGGTGGCGATCAGCCACAGATTGGAAAGGCCCGGGATGGCGTAGGGCAGCATGGCCGGCAAGGTGACACGCCGCAGCACCTTCAGGGGCGACATGCCATAGGCGCGGGCGGCTTCGATCTGCCCGGCCGGAACCGCCTTGATCGCGCCGCGAAGCACCTCGGTCGAATAGGCGCCCTGAACCACGCCGATGACGAAGATGCCGGCCATCAGGCCGCTGATGTCGACCGGGCCGATGCCGAACAGCGCCAGCAACTGGTTCAACAGATCGGTGCCGGCGTAGTAGAGCAGAAGGATGAGCACCAGCTCGGGCACGGCCCTGACGACCGTGGTGTAGCATTCGAGCAGGTCACGCAGGATCGGACCGCCATAGAGTTTGCCGAAGGCGCCGCCGACGCCGAGCGCCATGCCGAGCGCAAAACCGCCGACGGCGATCTGGATCGAGTTGAAGAAACCCTGCAGCAGCACGCCGCCCCAACCGGGTGCGGACAGTGCGAGCAGGCTCCAGTTGACGATAGAATCCGATGCCATGCGTCTTCGACCTCCGAAGGCACCGGCCGGCAGCCCGAGGGCTGCCGGCCGGTTGCGCCTTATTTGCCGTAGATGTCGAAGTCGAAGTACGTCTTCGAGAACGTGTCGTAGGTGCCGTTGTCGCGGATCGCCTTGATCGCGGTGTTGAGCTTGTCCTTGAGTTCGGTCTCGCCCTTGCGCAGGCCGACGCCGACGCCCGGGCCGATCACGGCCACGTCCTCGGCCACATCACCCTTGTAGTCGCAGCACTCCTTGCCCTGGTCCGTCGCAAGGAAGGCCTTGAGCGCGATCGCGTCCGCCTGGACCGCGTCCACGCGTCCGGCGGCCAGATCGTTGTTGGCCTCGTCCTGCGTCTGGTATTCCTTGACCTCGATGCCGGCCGAGGCGAAATGCTTGGCGGCATAGGCCTGGTGCACGGTCGAGACCTGGACACCGATCGTCTTGCCAGCAAGGCCTTCAGGCGTCGGCTTGAAGTCGACGCCCTTGGTGCCGATGACGCCGGTCGGTGTGTTGTAGTACTTGTCGGAGAAGTCGATCGTCTTCAGCCGCTCGTCGGTGATCGACATCGAACTCATGATCATGTCGATCTTCTTCGAGGTCAGCGCCGGGATGATGCCGTCCCAGGCGACGGGGGTCAGCACGCATTCGAGCTTCGCCTCGGCACAGACGGCCTTCATGAACTCGACTTCCCAGCCTTCCCAGTTGCCGTTCGCATCCGGCGCAGTGAAGGGCGGGTAAGGCTCGGCGGCGACGCCGACCTTCAATGCTTCCGCCGAAGCGGCGATGCCGCCACTGACGGCGATGGCGGCCGCAACCGCCAGGACTTTCAATGTCTTCTTCATGCTGTTCCCCTTTTTTGGTTGTTGAGCATTGTTGAATTCAGTGAATGGAGCTGATGAACTTCTTGAGCCTTTCGGATCTGGGCGCGCCGAAGATGGCCTCAGGCGAGCCCTGTTCCTCGATGACGCCGTTGTGCAGAAAGATGATGTGATTGGCGACGTCGCGCGCGAACTTCATCTCGTGGGTGACGAGGATCATCGTGCGCTTCTCGCGAGCGAGATCGCCGATCACCGAGAGCACTTCGCCGACCAGTTCAGGATCGAGCGCCGAGGTCGGTTCGTCGAAGAGCATGACCAGCGGCTGGATGGCGAGCGCGCGGGCGATGGCGGCACGCTGCTGCTGACCGCCCGACAGGAAAGCCGGATAGGCATCGCGTTTTTCATAGAGCCCGACGCGCTTGAGCAGCGATTCGGCGGTGGCGATCACCTCGGCCTTCGGTTTGCCGAGCACATGGATCGGCGCCTCGATGACGTTTTCGAGGATTGTCATGTGTTGCCAGAGATTGAAGCTCTGGAAGACCATGCCGAGCTGGCTGCGGATGCGCTGGACCTGTTTTCGGTCTTCCGGGACAAGTCCGCCGCGGCCGTCCGGTTTCATCCGGATCTTTTCGCCGTGTACGCTGACAGTGCCGGCGGACGGCAGTTCCAGCATGTTGATACAGCGCAGGAAGGTGGACTTGCCGGAGCCGCTGCCGCCGATGATGGCGATGACGTCGCCCTGTTTCGCTGTGAGCGAAACTCCCTTCAGCACTTCCAATGGCCCGAAACGCTTGTGCAGGTCAGTGACCGCGATTGCCTGGGCCGCATCCGTCATCGACGCGCCGATCCAATGGCTCTGCGAGCTTTCCGTGAAGGCATGAAACAGTTCCCCTGTCGTCTTTCCGTGCAGCATCTTTGGCTTGTCACGGTCTTTGTTGGCAGGCATGGTTGCACTTGTGCCGCTATTGTTCAAGCGTATAATAACACGTATCGTCGTTTTTTTATCGCCCGCCGCGTGCCCGATTTTCCCTGAAGGAGCTCCCATGCATCCGTTCCGCTCGAAGGATTTGACGAACCCGTTCGCCGACCCCCGTGCGCGGATGATGGCACGGATGACGGCATGAATCGTCGCGCGTTTCACCGGGCCCCTGAAGGAGAACGCCGCCAGGAGCTGATCGAAGCGACGCTCGATTGCATCGCCGAATTCGGCCTGAAGGGTGCGACAGTGCGCCAGATCGCTATCCGCGCCGGGGTGACGGCTGGGCTGGTCCGGCACTATTTCGAATCGAAGGACCAGATGGTCGCCGAGGCCTACCGTGCGGTGATCGCGTCGCTGACCGACAAGGCCGCCCATGTCGAAGGCGACCCGGAAACGCGGCTGAGGGACTTCATCGCCATCAACCTGACCGAGCCGGTCGCCGACAGCCGCAGCATCTCGCTCTGGGCGGCTTTCATCAGCCAGGTCCGCGTCGACCCGATCCTCGCCGAAATCCACCGGGACGGCTACCTGACCTTTCGCAACACGCTGCAGGACCTGCTTGCCGATTTCTTGGCGGTGAAGAACAAACCGGCCGACGCGGAAACCTGCCGCGCCTACGCGATCGCGATCAACGGCCTCGTCGACGGCCTGTGGATCGAAGGGTGCCTGGCGGGAGATCTGTTTCGGGAAGGCGAACTGGTCGCCATCGCCATGGCCTCGGTCGAGGCGCTGCTCGGCACCTCGATTGGCAGTGACAAACAATGAAAACGGGAGAAAACACCATGCGCTATGCATCGATCACCGAACGCCTCGCCGACCTCGGTTCGGGAAAATGGTCGCTGCACATCCGTGCGCGGCAACTGAAGGCGAGTGGTGCCGATATCATCGAGCTGACGATCGGCGAGCCGGACGTGCCGCCGGACCGCGCTCTGCTCGATGAATGCCAGCGTGCCATGAATGCCGGTCGCTATCGTTATTCCAACGGCCGCGGCGAGCATGCGGTCGTGGCGGCGCTCGTCGAGAAGTACCGCCGTCGCCGCGCCGATGTCACCACCGAAAACGTCATGTGCTTCCCGGGCACGCAGACGGCGCTCTTCGGCGTCATGCTGGGCCTGGTCGAGGCCGGCGATGCCGTTCTCGTCGGCGATCCGCTCTACGCCACCTATGAGGGCGTCATCCAGTCGACGGGCGCCCATCACGTGCTGGTGCCGCTGAAGCCGGAGTTTGGTTTTCACATGCAGGCCGCCGATATCGAGAAGGCGATCACGCCGGAATGCCGGGTGCTGCTGCTCAACACGCCGCACAATCCGACCGGGGCCGTACTGACCGCGGCTGAAATCGCCGAGATCGGCGAGGTCGCGCGCCGCCACGATCTCTGGATCGTCTGCGACGAGGTCTACGAGGAATTGGTGTTCGACGCCGTGTTTGCCTCTCCGTTCGACAATCCGGATCTGGCCGAGCGCACTATCGTCGTGTCGTCGATCTCCAAGTCGCATGCAGCGCCAGGCTTCCGCAGCGGCTGGGCCGTCGGGCCGGAGGAGTTTACCAATAGGCTTCTGCCGGTGTCGGAAACCATGCTGTTCGGCGTGCAGCCGTTCATTGCCGATATGACGGCTTACGCGCTGACGCATGACATCGATACGGCGCGGCGGATGCGCGAGACCTACAAGTCTCGCTCGCGCCGCATCGTCGAGGGCCTCGCCAATGCGCCAGGCATCCTGGTCTTGCCACCGGAGGCTGGCATGTTCACGCTGATCGACGTGTCGGCCACCGGCATGACCGGCGAAGCCTTCGCCTGGGCGCTTTTGGAGGAAGAGGGGGTCGCGGTGATGCCGGGATCCTCCTTCGGTGACGAGGCGCAGAACTTTCTGCGCGTCAGCCTGACCGTGCCCGACAAGGACATCGACGAGGCTTGCCGTCGCATCACCGTGCTTGCCGAGCGCGCCACACTGCGTCAGGAGCGCCGCGCATGACCACGAAAACAGTAGGCGAAGCCCTGGTCGATCTGCTCGAGGCCAATGGCGTCGAGATGGTGTTCGGTATTCCGGGCGTTCATACGGTCGAGCTCTATCGCGGCCTGGCGGCATCGAAGATCCGCCACGTCACCCCCCGTCACGAGCAGGGCGCCGGCTTCATGGCCGATGGCTATGCCCGCGTCAGCGGCAAGCCGGGCGTCGCCCTTGTCATCACCGGACCGGGCTTGACCAACACCATCACCGCCATGGCGCAGGCCCGGCAGGATTCGATCCCGATGCTGGTAATTTCAGGCGTCAATCGTCGCGATTCGCTTGGGCACGGTCGCGGGCTGCTGCATGAGCTTCCCGACCAGCACGGCATGATCAAGACGCTGGCGCTCTATTCGCACACCTTGCTCAATCCCGACGACCTGCCTTTTGTCGTCGACCGGGCTTTCTCTGTGCTGCTGTCCGGCCGGCCAGGGCCGGTGCATATCGAGATCCCGACCGACGTCATGACGGCACGGATCGAGCCGAAGACGATCCGCTCGGCCGCCGCGACCCGTCCGCGCTCCGACAGCGAGACGCTACAACGCGCCGCGATCCTCTGCGCCGACGCGACCCGCCCGGTGATCATCTGCGGCGGCGGCGCTCTGACTGCCGAGGCGGAGGTCAGGGCACTTGCCGAGCAGATCGGCGCGCCCGTCGTCACGACGGTGAATGCGCGCGGCATGCTGGCCGGCAGCCCGCTGCGCGTTCCGGCAAGCCCCAGCCTCAAGGCGGTGCGATCGCTGCTCAAGGAGGCTGATCTCGTGCTGGCGCTTGGCACTGAGATGGGCCAGACCGACTACGACATGTATGCCGATGGCGGGTTCCCGGTGCTGCGCAACCTGATCCGTACCGACATCGATGCAGCACAGCTGGCCCGCGGTCCGCATGCCGCACTTTCGATCCTCTCCGGCGCCAAGACGGCGACGGCGAGCATTCTGGCTTTCCTGCCGGGACATGCGCCGAAGGATGGAGCGGCCCGCGCCGAGGTAGCGCGTAAGGCGGCGCTGAAGGAGCTGACGGCGAAGATGCGGGCCGAGATTGCCGTGATCGATGCGGTCTACAAGGCGCTGCCGGACTGCACCATCGTCGGTGACTCCACTCAGGCCGTCTACGCCGGCAACCTTTATTGCGACGCGCCGCGCCAGCGCAGCTGGTTCAACTCGGCGACGGGGTACGGGGCATTGGGCTACGCGCCGCCGGCAGCCGTCGGTGCTGCCGTGGCCGACCCGTCGCGGCCGGTCGTCTGCCTTGTCGGCGATGGTGGTTTCCAGTTTTCGCTTGCCGAGATTGGTTCTGCCGTCGATGTCCAAGCGCGGGTGATCTTCCTCGTCTGGAACAACGACGGCTATCAGGAGATCGAGTCCTACATGATCGATTCCGGTGTGACGCCGGAGGGTGTGAGGCCGTCTGCGCCGGACTTTATCCTCGCCGCCAAGGCCTATGGCATCGAGGCGGAAAGGCTGACGTCGGTCACTGACCTTTCGCGGGCACTTGCGGATGCCGGCGCGCGCAGCGGGCCGTCGCTGATCGAGATTCATCAGGTGAAAACCAGCGGCGCAACCGCGTAACCTGCAAATCATGTCACCGTTTGAGCGGCGCGAAATTTGACATTTCGCGCCCGCAATGGTGTTAAGAGCGCCTCGTGCTCGATTCCGGCCATGTTCTTCGGCTAGATTTGTTGCATTCCGGCTGAATTGAACTTTCAGGCGCCAAGCGCCGAGGAAGGGGCGGCGTCCCGAATGGACCCAGTGTGTGGTGGCAACAGAGGCAAGTTTGCCGGCCGGCTAATCGCCGTGCTGTGGCTCTTCTGTGCCTCGCTCGCCATGCAGCTGATCGTCGTCGGGCAGGGCTTCTCCTCGCGTCTTTCAGCCGAACAGCAGGCGGGCAATTTCTCCGCGCCTGACACCGTTCCTTCGGATCACCCCGCCGCGCGCCAGATTTCGCGCGCCACCCCGGTTTCGGATCTGCGCTTTACCGCCGAACGCAAGGATGGCAAATCCGCGACCGGCGACGGCGCGGTGCCGATGCTGCTTGCGTCGGTCCAGTTTCTTGCTTTCGAGCCGTCCGGCGAAGACCTCGCTTTCGGCCGTACCCCCTTCGCCGATGGTTTGTCGAACCGCGGCCCGCAAATCCGTGCGCCTCCGCGCGCCTCTGGTGATTGCTGATATTCGGGCACGATGATCGCTGCGATCGTGTTCATGCCCTTGATGAAACAAAGTCCTGATCACGCGGCTTTCGCCCGTACAGGCTCTCTTGGAACCACAACATGCGTACATCCAAATGGGCGATTTTCGCCTATGTCGTCGTTATCATCTTCGGATGCATAGCAGCGCTGCCAAACGTTCTCTCGCCGGCACAACGCGAGCAATTCGGCGCCTGGCTGCCGGTGAAGCCCGTTACCCTCGGCCTCGACCTGAAGGGCGGCTCTCACCTCGTCCTCGAGGTCGACGCCGCCGGCCTGCGCAAGGCGCGGCTTGAAACCCTGCTCGACGATACGCGCAGGGCGCTTCGCGGCGAGCGCATTCCCGCCTCGTCGGCGCGCATCAGCGGCGATGCCGTCACCGTCAAGATCGACGATCCGGCCGACCTCGAAAAGGCGCTGCCGAAGCTCAAGGAGCTCGCAGCCCCTGTCGGCACGCTCGGTTTCGGTGGTTCGGCCTCGGATATCGAAGTCACCGAGAACGGTGGCAACATTAGCCTGGCAATGACCGAAGCCGGCCTCAACGACCGGATGACCAAGGCGGTCGAACAGAGCCTCGAGATCATTCGCCGGCGCGTCGACACGGTCGGCGTCGCCGAGCCGTTGATCCAGCGCGTCGGTTCCAACCGTATTCTCGTCCAGCTTCCGGGCCTGCAGGATCCGACCGGGCTCCGCCAACTCCTGGGCTCGACCGCCCAGATGAGCTTCCACATGCTGGATCAGACCGTCGACGTGACGCAGCCGGCGCCCCGTGGCGTCGACATCCTGCCCGGTGCCAACGACGGCAACAGATATCCGGTCGAAAGCCGCATCGCCATTTCAGGCGAGCGTCTGGCCGATTCCAAGGCCGGCTTCGACCAGCGCACCAATGAGCCGATTGTCTCGTTCACCTTCGATTCGCTCGGCGCCCGGCAGTTCGCCGAAATCACCCGTGACAATGTCGGCCGGCCCTTCGCCATCGTGCTTGACGGCAAAGTCCTGACCGCGCCCGTCATCCGCGAACCGATCATCGGCGGTAACGGTCAGATCAGCGGTAATTTCACCGCACAGGAAGCAACCGTTCTTTCGGCACTGCTGCGCTCGGGCGCACTGCCCGCACCGTTGACCGTGATCGAAGAGCGTTCCGTTGGCCCGAACCTCGGCAGCGATTCCATCCGCATGGGCATCTTCACCGGCCTTGCCGGTTTCGGCCTCGTGGTTGCCCTCATGGTCGTGCTCTACGGCGCATGGGGCATGATCGCTAACGTCGGCTTGGTACTGCACACCATTCTGACGATCGGCGTGCTCGCAATGCTCGGCTCGACCCTTACGCTTCCCGGCATCGCCGGTATCATCCTCGGCATCGGCATGGCGGTGGACGCCAACATTCTCATCAATGCCCGTATTCGAGAAGAAACCGAGGGCGGCGCCGGCGCCATGAAGGCGCTCGATATCGGCTTCAACAAAGCCTATGCGACGATCATCGACTCCAACGTCACCACGCTTTCGGGCACCGTGCTGCTGTTTGCGTTCGGCTCCGGACCGGTCAAGGGCTTTGCGGTGACCATGATGCTCGGCATCGTCATCTCGATGTTCACGTCGGTGACCGTCGTGCGCCTGATGATGCGTGAAGTCGTCATCCGCCGGAAGATGAAGAAGCTCGAGATCCCCTCGCTCTTCGGACGTGTTCCGCATCTGCCGTCCTTCTCCTTCATGAAGGGCCGTTTCGTTGCCATCGGCATGTCCGCCTTCCTGTCGATCAGCTCGGTCGTGTTGTTCTTCACGCCCGGCCTCAACTACGGCATCGACTTCGTCGGCGGTATCCAGGTGGAAGCGACATCCAAGCAGAAGCTCGATCTGCCGGCGCTGCGCCATGGTCTGGAGTCGCTCAACATCGGTGAAGTCGCCCTTCAGGAATTCGGCCAGGACAAGTCGGTCCTGATCCGCGTTCAGCGCCAGCCCGGCGGTGAGCAGGAGCAGACGGTTGCCCTGAACAAGATCAAGGATGCAGCCGTTCAGACCATTCCCGACGTGACCTTCGAGCGGACGGAAGTCGTCGGCCCGACGATCAGCACGGAACTCGCGCGTTCGGGCTTCCTTGCCGTCGGTCTCGCGATGGTGGCGATCCTGTTCTACATCTGGTTCCGCTTCGAATGGCACTTCGCCGTCGGCGCGATCGCGGTCCTGCTGCTCGACATCACCAAGACGATCGGCTTCTTCGCGCTCACCGGCATCGACTTCAACCTGACGGCCATCGCCGCACTGCTGACGATGATCGGTTACTCCGTCAACGACAAGGTCGTGGTCTACGACCGCATGCGCGAGAACCTGCGCAAGTACAAGTCGATGCCGTTCTCCGACCTCATCGACATGAGCATCAACCAGGTGATCGCGCGATGCATCTTCACCTCGATGGCCACGGCGCTGTCACTGGTGCCGATGGCAATCTGGGGCGGCGATGCCGTCAAGAGCTTCGCCTGGCCGATGATCTTCGGTGTTATCGTCGCGACGACGTCGTCGATCTACATCGGCGGCCCGATCCTGCTCTTCCTCAATCGTTGGTGGAAGGATCGCGAAGCGACCCGCACCGGCACCGGAACCACGCAGCCGGGCGCACCGGCCGCCTGATATCAGGGCTGAGGTTATAAAATGTGAAGGGGCGGTCCTATGGGCCGCCCCTTTTTTGTCAGAAAGTGCTGTCTTTATCGCCCCCGTACCTTGCAGGTTGATTCGTCGCTTCCTAGATAGCGAGGGTCTCCGGTTTCGGATCGGGAGAACGGATATTGCATCCGGGACCCCTAAAATTTGATGGGTTGAGAAATATTTTTCGCGTCATCATGTTTTTAATTGACGGAATTGGTAGATTATTCTAGTTTGCAGCTCTGTGACGCGGGCGAGTCCGCCTCACAGTTGTTCATGAACCGCTCCGGCATTGCGATGCCGGACCAAGCCAAAGGAGTGTGACATGTCCGAAACCGTCTCGACCGCCGCCTTCTTCGGCACGCGTTCCCATTGTCGTGCAACAGTGAAGAAACGTCTCATTCGCCTCTGCCGAATGTGATCCTCGAACTCTCGAAATTCATCCTTTGCCGAAATTGAAATGTCCGCGCCTCCGGGTGTGGAAGGAGCGTTATTTGCATGAGCAAGCAGGTTATCGAATATGGCGGCGAAGCCGTCGGGGTCGTCGTCCCGGACGACGGCCGGTTCAAGTTCCTGGCAGTCAAGTACCATGTCTGGGATCTGGACGCTCAGCGGTTCCGGTCGGCTGACGAAGCACGCGCGGCAATTCGCCATCTGCTCGCGCGTCAGGCAGTGCCTGCCGAACGCCATGGCGATGCGGCCGCAGCATAATGTCTGGGGCGGCCGCCCCCTTATTCCGAGTATAATCCCAGACCAAGCTTTGCATTGATTCTGTGCCACAATTGTGTGTTTGCCGCACGATTCTTGTGCTATGCCAAAACAAGATTGCGTTTGCGCGGATGATTCCCGTTCTCAAGGGAACCGTAGGGAAAGCTTGCCGGAATGCTGACGAAGAAGGGAAAGTACGGATTGAAGGCTCTTGTCGACCTCGCTCGACTGGAGCCGGGAGAGACGGCTTTCATTACCGAAATCGCCCAGCGCAACAATATCCCGAAAAAATTCCTGGATACGATCCTGCTCGAACTGCGCAACGCCGGCATGCTGCGTTCGAAGAAGGGGCCAGGCGGCGGCTATTCGCTGTCGCGCCCGGCGGCGGAAATCCGCATCGGCCATGTCATCCGGACGCTTGACGGTCCGCTTGCGCCGATCCGCTGCGCCAGCCGCACGGCTTACGAGGTCTGCGAGGACTGCAATGATCCCGAGACCTGTCAGGTCCGTGTGTCGATGACGACCGTGCGCGACGCGGTTGCCGCGATCCTGGACTCCATGACGCTCGAAGAGTTTGCGGCCGACAAGTCGATGCCGCTCGAAGCGCCGGAAGAACAGCGCGTCGGCTGACGAAACCGTCGTCTTTGTGGGATTTCCTGCCGAAACTCGATGGCTTTGGCTTGGTTTGCCAAGAAAAAGCGCCTATCTGCCTGCAATGGGTCTGAGAAACGCCGCTTCTAACCGGCGCAAACGTCTTCGCGGGAATGGAAACATCATGGGTTTGAGACACGCATCAGCGGATGAGCGACGCGGTTCTGCCGCATTGGAGTCGGTCGGCAGGACGCTGACGACGGCGATGGCAGGCATCAAGGCGCTGGCCGATCATCTCGGTGCCGATACGGCGTTTGCGCAAAGCATGGTCGAAGCGATCGAACTCATTGGCGAAAGCCAGGGGCGCGTTGTCGTTTCCGGCGTCGGCAAGAGTGGCCATATCGGCCGCAAGATGGCGGCGACCATGGCATCAACAGGCACGTCCGCCTATTTTGTCCATCCGACCGAGGCGAGCCACGGCGATCTCGGCATGGTCACGTCGCAGGACGTGCTGATCCTGTTGTCCTGGTCGGGCGAAACGGCGGAACTCGCCAACATGCTCACCTATGCCAAGCGCTTCAAGGTGCCGGTCGTTTCGATTTCGTCCAACCGCGACAGCGTTCTCGCTCGCAACTCCGAAGTGCCGATCGTGCTGCCGAAGGTTCAGGAAGCCTGTCCGCATGGGCTGGCGCCGACGACGTCGGCGATGCTGCAGCTTGCGGTCGGCGACGCGCTTGCCATCGCCCTGCTCGAGCGCCGCGGTTTCTCCGCCGAAGATTTCAAGACCTTCCATCCCGGCGGCAAGCTCGGCGCTCAACTGCGTCTCGTGCGCGAACTGGCGCATGCCGGGGAACAGGTGCCGCTCTTGAGCGTCGGTCGCCCGATGAGCGAAGCCGTCATCGAGATGTCTTCCAAGGGCTTTGGTGTCGTCGGCATCGTCGACGAGGATGGCAAGCTGACCGGCGTCATCACCGACGGCGACCTCCGTCGCCACATGTCGGGCGATCTGCTTGCGCAGACCGTCGAGGCGGTCATGTCGCGTAACCCCCGTGTCATCAGGGGAGATGTTCTGGCAAGCGGTGCAATGGAGTTCATGCAGGATCACAAGGTGACCGTGCTGTTTCTCGTCGACGACGACGGGCTTCCCGTCGGCATCCTGCACATTCACGATCTGCTTCGCGCCGGCGTTGCCTGAGTTAAGCCGTCTTGGAATTTTTACGGCCAGCCTATGCCGATCGCGAGGCTGGCCGTTGTCTTTTCTGCGGCTTCCGGCGCGGTGGCGGATCGATGAACGCGCCGGGCTGGTTGACCGTGTTCTCGTGCAGGCGCTCGGCGATTGCCCGGGCGCCTGCGTCGGTTCCTGTTCTTGAATAGAGATTGCCCCGCACCTGGATCGAAGCCGCAAGCAGCCGGAACATGGCGCTGCTCACCTCGGCGTCGGGTGCTGTCGGCCTTTGCCAGAAATCCTCCAGCGGCTGCTGGTCCGTCAAACCGGCAATGTCGAACACAGCCGTGCCCAGCACCCTGACCGGGCGTCCCTGCTTTAGCGCGTGCAGACCGGCGGTCGAGTTGACCGTGACCATGCCGGCGCTGGCCTCTGCCAGCACATCGAGATTGCCGCCATCGAGATAGAACACGCGACCGGTCAGCCCGAGTTCCGCTGCCTTGTCGTCGATGAATTTGCGCCAGGCGATCAGATCGTTGTCGAGCGGATGAACCTTGAAGACCAGTCTGGTTTCCCTAGCCGCATCGGCTGCAAACGAGTGCATGACCTCGTCGATCGCGTCCTTCTGGCTGTGGAACGGCGAGTGGGCGCGCAGCTGGAAATCGGTTTCGAGCTGCAGCGGATAGACGAAAAAGGGCACGCGTTCCGAAAGCAGGATGCGGACCGTTTCCTCGGCCTCGGCACTGCGTCTTTTGCCGGTGAAAAGGCGGCGGATCCAGCCGGCATATTCGGCAAGTGGATGAAAGATCGCGTGACGGCGATAATGCGGAAAGAGGAACCACAGGAAGACGTTGGGCAGGTTGTAGAGAAGGTCGTAGCTGGCATCGGCGAGAAAGGTCTGGCTGTAGTGCTTGCGCCAATCCGGCTCCGGCAGGGTCTTCGCGGCTTCGACGATATGGGCGGCGTCGGCGGGAAAGTGGGAGTTCGACGACATGCCGTCGCGCTCGAGTGTTAGCCAGTCGGGTCGGAGATAGCCCATCTCGACGATGGCGATCGCGACCCCGGTCCGCCGGGCGACCGCAGTGGCAGCCTGATGATAGGGGCGCTCTTCGCCAAGCAGGATCATGTCGGTGACCTGGTGCAGGCCGATGAAGCGTGCCAGATAGTCCGGCCAATCCTCCGCTCTCCCGCGGTAGTTGGATGCGCCTTTGCGACGCCAGATGATCTCGTCGCCGACATTGAGGTTTATCCGCAGGCAGGTGTGGCCGTAGCTCTCAAGCCGATCGGCGATCTTGCGGAAGATCGGCGATGACGGGCCTTGCAGGAACAGGAAGACCCGTCGGCTTGGCCGATCGGCTGACACACGGGTGTTCAACGCTGCGTTTTCCATCGTCTCGCCGCCGCTAACGCAGCGTGTCCTTCTTGAGGTTGGCGTGGTTGAGCAGCGCCTCGATCAGATCCCAGGCAGCGACATCCCGTGGTTCGACCGGTCGATGATGCGTCGATTTCGCCTTGGAAAAAGGCACGATGAGATAATCCGTGCGTGGGTCGGGGAAGGGGTCTGCGAACGATTTCAGCAGCGGCGCATGATCGCCATAAAAGACGAACCAGACAGGCCGGTCGAGCCTGTCGAGCCGATCGGTCAGCTGCTTCAGTGCTGCGTCGGATTGCTCAAGGATCGCCAGATAGATGTCCACCGGGTTGGCAAGATCGCCAACGCGACCCGGTTCCCAAGGTCCGTGGTTTGCCATCGAGGCGACGAAAACGAAACCGCTCTTGTCTTCCGGCAGGTTCTCGCAGGCATCGATGACCCTGGCGGCGAGCTTCTCGTCGGAGACGTAAGGCCCGTCGCGCGCCGGCACGTGGTCGAATCCATCGAGCATCGTCAGCTCGGCAAAGCCGAGCTGCGGCATCGCCTTGTGGCGCAGGAAGAACGTGCGGTCGTAAGGATGCATGAAATGGGTGTGCCAGCCGGCGCGTTTCATCTTTCCCGGCCAGACGACGTCGGAATAGTGGGACGCGCGCAGATAAGGGTAGCTTGCATCCACGTGGATATCGTCGGGCACGAGCCCGCTGATGACGGCAAACTCGGTGCGCAGCGTATAGCCGCCTTCGAAGACGCTGCTGAGGCGTCCCCACTGGGCGGCCTGACGCCGCAACCGGTCGAGTGTCGGCATCTTCAGCGTGTCGACACCGAAATGGCGCATGTCGATGAAGGACTCCGACTGCCAGACGACGATGAGCGGCGAACCGTCGTCACCGATCAGGTCCTGGACGGCCGCCCGAACGATTTGTGAGAGTTCGGCGACGATCTTCTCCCGCTTGACGCCGAGCCAGATGATGAAGCGGAAGATCACCGACCCGAAGGTGCCGAAGCGCACCGTATTCATTTTGACGTCGAGCACTTTGACGAGCCTCTGAACGAGGGCCGCCGTGGGTCGGTTCACCGGGCCGTAGAACAGCAGGAGCCATGGGCCTGCGGCGACTGCCACCATCACCAGGATCCAGAAGGCCTTGCCGCTGTTGGGCAGAACAGACGGTTCGAAATAGAGGTAGAGCCCGGAAACGCCGAAGACATAGAGAAATGCAACGGTCCAGAACACGATGTTCAGCGAACTGGCATAGAAGATCGTCTTGTATTTGAAGACGTCGACGACGAGGGCGATGTCGGAAAAGATCAGCGGCTCGCGGATGAACTTGAACTTGGCCCTAGAAATCCCGGTGAAGATGATGAAGAAGCTCATCGTGCCGGCGGCGGCATAAAGTGGCCGCCAGGAGCCAGCGAAAAAGCCGGCGAACACCAGCGCGATGACCGGCAGGCGGGCAATAACATCGATGATGTCCTGCTTGCGGCCAAAGGGAGACGGGTTTTTCCGGCGTTCCCGTTTCGGCAGAGCGAAGCGGTCGGTGAAGAAGATCACCGCACAGGACAAGATGAAACAACAGATCGTCAGCGTTATCGGATAGTCGTGCAATTGAAAGGGGAGCAACGCCAAGCGGAAACCTTCATGCTTTCTTGCACACCGGCGCCGCCTCATGCAGCACGGCATCCGCCTGACACTTAGATCCTATCGCCGGCGCGCACAAGCGCCGTCACCTGCCGCCCTTTGATACTCCACCGCTACTGCGGGCGATTGCGCGGTCGAACCACCAGTTGAGGAGTGGTCTGACGGTGGGGCCGAACCGACCGAGAAGAAAAAGCGTCATTCCAAAATAGACTTCGAACCGTCCGCGCTCGATGCCGTAGACGATCTTGCGGGCAACTGCTTCCGCCGGCCAGGGGCTGACCGTACCCATGACGGCGGCGGCTTCAGGGGGACGGAAGGCAAGCTCGCGCTGGAACTGCGGCGTCTGGGTGTCCGGCGGGAAGCAGATCGAGACGTCTATCCCATGCGCGCGCGCCTCGGAGCGGAGTGCCTGGGCAAAGCCGTGCAGTGCGAACTTCGAGGCGCAATAGGCCGAATAGCCATAGATGCCGAGAAGGCCGGCACCGGAGGAGATCATCATGATCTTTCCGTGCCCACGCTGCTTCATGCCGGCGTAGACGGCGCGAACCGCATGGACGGTACCGGAAAAATTCGTTTCCATCTGACGCCGGAAGGCGGCGCTGCCGAGTTCGTCGAACCGGCCCGGCTCGACGACGCCGGCAGAGGTCACCAGGATGTCGCAGGGCCCGAATGCCGCTTCGCAGCGATGGATGGCGGCGATGATTTCCTCTTCCCGCGCGACATCCGCCGTCTCGATCCGGATGTCGCCGGCTGTTGCCGACTTGGAGGAGAGTTCATCCTGGGCACGCTTCAGGATCTCGGCCGAACGGGCGATCAGCGAAAGGCGCGCGCCACGACCCGCATAGATCGATGCGATCGCCAGCCCTATGCCGCTCGAGCCGCCGGTGATGATCACATGGGTCATGCTGGTTTCCGCCTGCGGCATCCGGCCCGTGAAGGGCGCCTGCACGTCATCCTCAGCGCGCCGAGAGCGCCTTCATCATCTGATCGATATCGATGCCGCCGAGGCCGAAGTTGCGTTCGGTCAGGTCCTTCAGGCGTTCCGCCGTCAGGGCCACCGTCTTGCGGATCTGCTCTTCGGTATGGTCGCTGGTGATGAAGAAGCGCAACCGCGCCAGTCCTTCGGGAACGGCGGGGTGGATGATCGGCAGCGCATTGACGCCGGCCGCAAGCAGATCGTTGGACAGCTGAACCGCGCGCAGGGAATCCCCGACCAGCACCGGCACAACCGAAAAGCCGCTGCTGAGGCCGGTGTCCAGACCCGCTTCCTTGGCAAGCTTGAGGAAGAGCGCGCCATTGCGCCGGAGGGCGGCAGTGCGCGACGGCTCGCGCGCAAGCACGTCGAGGCTGGCGGCCGCCGAGGCGGCCAGAACCGGCGCCAGGCCGACGCTGTAGACGAAGCCGCCGGCAGAGGCCTTGAGCACGGCAACAAGCGCCTCGCTGCCGGCAATGTAGCCGCCGCAGCTGGACGTCGTCTTCGAAAGCGTTCCCATCCAGATGTCGATCTCATGCGGATCGACGCCGAAGTGCTCGGCAAGACCACGACCATGCTTGCCGACGACCCCCAAGGAATGGGCCTCGTCGACCATCAGCCAGAAGCCGTATTCGGCCTTGAGCTTCAGGAGGGCCGGCAGGTCGGCGATGTCGCCGTCCATCGAGTAGATGCCCTCGACGATGACAAGGATACGACGATAGTCGCCCGAGACCGTGCGCAGCACGTGTTCCAGGTCGCTCGCGTCATTGTGCTTGAACAGCCGGCGCGTGGCGCCGGAGAGCTTGATGCCCGCAAGCGCGCTATTGTGAATGAACTCGTCGTGGACAACCAGATCCTTCGGGCCCATCAGGCAGCTGATGGCCGCGACATTGGTGAGATAGCCACTGACGAAGCAGACCGCGGCATCGACGCCGTAGAAGCGCGCGATCTTTTCTTCGAGCTCCACATGAACAGGGCGCTCGCCAGCGACAAGCCGGCTGGCAGAAGCCGAGATCCCGAAGGCGTCGACGGTTTCCTTTGCCCTTGCCAGCACTTCCGCGTGCCGGTTGAGGCCGAGATAATCATAGGAGGCGAAGTTGATCAGCTTGCGCCCGTCGATGACGGTGGTGGCGCCGGCTGCGGTCTGATGCGCGCGGTAGAACGGATTGGCGATCCCCAGCTGTTCGCTGGCAAACTTCTGGGTCAGAACCTGCTTGTACTCCGGCAGGTCCTCGAAACGGGCCTGTTGCCGGCGGGCCGGCGGCGGCATCTCCCGCTCCGAACGCGCCATGCGGTTGCGCTCGGAGGATTGATGCGTGTTTCTCATCCGGTCCAGCAGGTTCTCCTTGAGGCTGCTGGTCATCTTGGATGAGCCGGGACCATTTCCGTTCGTGCTCATTGGCTCTGTGCTTTTTCCTTTGCCGTGCCGACATGCCGTTGCGCCAGTTCTGTGACCAACTTGTCGTCCGCACCGTCGCTCTCTTCGCCCTGGTCGCGCTTGCTGACCTTGTCATAGAGCTTGCGGGCGACGTCGCCAACCGTCGTGTTGTCTGCGACACCACTGAGCGGCATGTCGAAACCGGTATTCTGCTGGAAGCTCATGCCGAGTTCCACGGCCATCAGGCTGTCGAGGCCGATTTCCTTCAGGACCTTGCTGCGCGTGACCGTATCCTTCGAGACCCGAAGGATGGCGGCAATTTCGCCTGCGACCAGTTCGAAGAGAATATCCTCGGCTTCCTGCGCCGACTTGCCCTCGATCATCGCGACGAGGTCCATCTTGGTGCCTTCGCCGCCGGACGAATGCTGATCGGCGCTACGCAGGATGACTTCGAAGAGCGCGTTGCGCGCGACCGGCAAGTTGCGGGCGGCCGACCAATCGATCTCCGATATCATCACGACGGCGGCGTCGACTGTGCCGGGATCGCTGGCGAGATGGCTCTCGACCATGTCCAGCGCCGTCTGCGCCTTCAGTGCCGTCTTGCCGATGCGCTTGGCCAGCAGATCGTTGACGTCGGTGTTCTGCACGAGATAGCCCTTGTCGGCGATCGCGCCGAAACCGACCGCCAAACCGGCAAGACCTTCCGCGCGCCGGGCGCGGGCAAGACCTTCGAGGTAGCCGTTGGCCGCAACGTAGTTTGCCTGGCCGGGATTGCCCACCAGCGTCGTTGCCGACGAGAACAGGATGAAGTTGTCGAGCGCATCGTTGCGGGTCAGCTGATCGAGAACAGCGGCACCCTTTGCCTTCGTGTCGATAACCGGCCGGTTGCGCTCGCGATTGAGATTGCTGATCAGCGCGTCATCCAGCACCATCGCTGCATGAACGATGGAGCGTAGCGGTGCGATGGCTCGCAATTCGGTGAGCAGGAGATCCGCAGCGGTTGCATCGGTGATATCGCAGGCGTGAACCGTGGCCGAAATGCCGGCCTTGGCCCAAAGCTCGATCATCGCCGTCGTTTCCGCGTCGGCAAGGCCGCGCCGCGAGCAGAGCGCGATCGTCTTGGCGCCCTTTTCCGCAAGCCAGTTGGCGGCGGCCAGGCCGAAGCCACCGATGCCACCGACGACCAGGTGCATGCCTTCGGGGTCGACCTTGACGCCACCGTGCGGCCGGGTCGCGACCTGGTGTTTGCCGGCCACCGGCGGCAGCACGACGATCTTGCCGATGTGACCCGCGTTCTGCATCAGGCGGAACGCATTGCCGATCTCGTCGAAATCGAAAGCACGGTACGGCAGCGGCGTAAGCTTGCCGTCCTCGAACAGGGCGCCGATCTCGGTGAAGATGCGCTTGGTCAGGGCCGGCGCGTTGACCAGCAACTGGTCCGCGTCGATGCCGAAGTAGCTGACATTGCGGCGGAACGGCCTGAGGCCGATCTTGCTGTCTGCGTAGTAGTCACGCTTGCCGAGTTCGAGGAAGCGGCCGAACGGTTTGACCAGTGCCAGGCTCTGCTCCATCGCCTCGGCGAAGAGTGAGTTCAGCACGAGGTCGACGCCCTCTCCATCAGTCACGGCGCGCACGTCGTTGACGAAACCGAGCGAGCGCGAATCGAACACATGATCGGCACCGAGCATCGAAAGGAAGCGGCGCTTCTCGCGGGTGCCGGCCGTGGCGATGACTTTCGCGCCCTTGAGCTTGGCAACCTGCAGCGCTGCGAGGCCGACCCCGCCGGCCGCACCATGGATGAGGATCGTTTCACCGGCCTGGATGCGGCCGAGCTCGACCATGGCGTAGTAGGCCGTGAGGAACGCAACAGGCACGGTGGCCGCGGCAACCGGGCTGACCGATTGCGGCAGCCTGGCGACGCCGGCGCGCGAAACGACGGCATGGGTGGAGAAGGCCGCAGACGCGATCGCCATGACCGCATCGCCGACCGAAAGGTCGTCCACGCCTTGACCGACGGCAACCACGTGACCGGACAGTTCCATGCCGATCGTCGCACCGGCAAAGCCGTCCTCGAGGGCTTCTTCAGGCAGAAGACCCATCGCCCACATCACGTCGCGGAAGTTGAGGCCGGTGGCCGCAACCTTGACGACGACGTCGCCGGGGCCCGCGGACGGCACGTTGCTTTCTTCCCAAACGATGCTGCCGACCTGAGAGGCGACACGCTGGCGGATGGTGGCGGCCTCGAAGGAGGCCGTCGAGCCATGGGCGTTGTCGGTCGGACCGGGAACCGCACGGATTTCCGAAAGCGATCCGTTCGGTCCTTCCAGCAGCCATTCGCGATTGCTGCCGGAAACGGTGAGCAATGGAAGCGATGCGGCAATCTGCTCGTCAGACGTCGAGGCGTCTGCGGCCAGATCCAGAGCATGAACGTCCAGGAACTCATATTCGTTCTGCAGCACCCGGGCGAAAGCCCAAAGGCCGGCATTGGTGCCGGAGCTTGCGGCCGTCGTGCCTGAGACACGGCTGGCGACCGGCGCCCCGCCAGGCGCGACAAGAACGAGCCTCGGACGTGCGTCGCCACTTGGATCGGTATCGCCGACATGCCGCCGCAATACTTCGGCTACGGCGCTAAACGCCAGAACCTGGTTTTGCAGCGAGGCAGAATCGTCCGTCCGGCTCTTCGGCGCAGGCGACGAAAGGAAGACGGCGCGAACGGGGCGATCGCGGAAGGCCTCAAGTGCATCGCGAAGCAAGGCCGCATCCGTCGCCGCATCACCCGTCAGGTCGACGGGGATGGCGCCGGTGGACGACTGCTTTGTCTTGGGCGCGCCGATCTGCAACAGAAGGTAGGAGCCCGCCGCTGAGGCAGCAGCATTCGCACCGGTCTCGACAGCCGCCGGCGCTTCCACGCCGCGTGCTTCAAGAACGATGACATTGCCGGACGCGCATTCACGGTCGGTGACGTCAATCTCGCGAAGATCGAGGTCGGCCAGACATTTCTGCCAGTGAGGAACGGCGGCGAGGTTGCCGATCGGGAACTCGGCCGCCTGGCTGCGGGCAAACCAGCCATCCGACAGTCCAAGCGCAAAATCGTTGAAAAGGGATGGCGCGCCGACGCCAGCGACGAGACCACCCGTCCGGCGCAGCGTCGAGCGGAGTGCCGTGCGTACATCGATGTCGTCTTCGATCAGGCCGTAGAGCCGGTCGGAGGCACTGATGGCGAGATCGAACGGCGCCTGTGTCGCAAGCTCACCCTTCTTGAGAATGCGCACATGGGCATCGTTTTCGAAGGCGAGTTCAAGGCCGCGTTGGGCATTGTCACGCGGCTCGACCACACCGAGGCTCGCGCCGTGTTTGGCTGCAAGCGTCGCGATGCGGCGCGTGAACCCGGCAGACACGCTGCCAAGCTCGAGAACGCGCAGACGTGTTCCCGTCGGCTGCGCCCGTAGCGCGCTTTCGACCGCATCAAGCACGAGCGCCATACGCTGGCGGCTTACTTCAGAATGCACGGCCTGATGATCGAGCGTCGCATCGCTGATGAAGCCGGCATTGGCAACGATTTCGGCATCGCCACCGGCTGGGGCCGCCAGCAGGACGTCGAGGCGTGCGAGCGCTTCCGCATAGGCGTTGTTGATCAGCACCGCCTCGACGGCACGATCAGGACGTTCGCCATAGAGTTCGCGCAGGATTTCTGGAACGCTCGGCAGGCTGAATTCCTGGGCGACGACCCAGACTCCATCCTTGTGCTCGCAGAGGCCGGCATCCTCAAGCACGTAAAGGCAGCTCGCCAGGAAACACTGGAAGGCGAAATCACCGGGCAGGCTATCGCTGCGCACGATCGATCGGCCCTTGCCGAGCTTCAGCGCAATCTCCTGGCAGGCGCGGTAGATCGCCGCGTTGAACAGCAACGTCGTGTTGTCGACGCCGGCATCGGCCGCCGTCTTGACGCCGAGGGTTACCGGCGTGAGGACGTCGGCCTCAACTGTCGGCAGGAACGTTTCGGAAAGGACTGTTTCGTAGTGGAAAGAGAGAGCGTCCAGCGCCTTGTGCTTGCGCAGATAGGTGCGTCGGAAACGGCAATCCTCGAAATGAGCGATCGGGTCGCCCGACTTGTCGAAGAAATGGAACTTGGCCTTGATCGAATTGGCGCTGACACGTTCGATCTCGATCGTGGCGCGCGCGATCGGCTTGCCGGCATTGACGACGCGCACGGAACCGAAGCGCACCGGAATATAGGGTGCGCCGCTCTTGTCGCCGGTGAAGCGGTCAAAAAGCGCGACGAGGCCGTGGAACGTGGCGTCGACCGAGATCGGATTGAGGGCATAGGTGACGAGCGGATGTCCCGGTTTGTCCGGGCTCTTCAGCTCGACGTCGACGATCCGGTCGTTATAGGCAACCGCCTTTGCCAGCAGCTGGAAACGCGGACCGTAGTCGAGGCCGAATTGCCGTGCGGTATCATAAGCCTTGGCCGGAGCGACGGTTGCCGTCTTCTGCATGCCGGCAAAGGAAGGCAACGCGCGTTCTTCACTCGGCAACGGCTTGCGGGACCGGGCGACCGCATGAACGGCCCAGTCGTCTTCGGACAGGCGCTCGCGCGAGCGGATCTCGATATCGCCGGTTTCCGGCGACAGGATGGTCGACAGTTCCATGATGCGGCTGTCGCTGAGCTCCAGCGGCCGGACGATTTCCAGATTGGTGATCTCGACTTCGTCTGTCCCGTAAAACTGCTGTGCCGCTGCGACGGCAATCTCGATGAAGCCGCTGCCCGGCAGGATAGCCTTGCCATCGACAACGTGCTCGGCCAGATCCGGGAAGAGGGGCGCATCGATGTGGTTCTTCCAGCTGCCGCTGTTCGGGTCGCTGCGCCATCCGATCAGGCGATAGGGTTTGGCGGTGCGGCCAAAGAGATCCGTGGCGTCGGTCGTGGCCGCCGGTCGCAATTCGACCGGCTCGAACGGCAGGCTCGGCAGCGAAATCGCCGCATTGCGCTTGCCGAATACGCGCGCGGTGTCGACGATTGCGCCGTGGGCGACAGCACGCGCCATAGCGGCCGAGATCGGATCCTGACCGGTCTCTCCGACATCTCGAAGCAGCGTCGGCACGACCATGCCTGGTGCCGCCGCCTGCTTGATCGTCTCCTTGACGTAAGAGGACAGGATCGGGCGCGGAGAAATCTCGATGAAGAGCCGGCAGCCGAGCTCGATCGCCGCCTCTGCCGCCGCCTGGAAGCGAACCGGCTCACGAACATTCTTCCACCAGTAGTCGGGGTCGAGTTGCGTGCCATCAAGGGCAGCACCCGTAACCGTCGATAGGTAGGTAACGTCCGCACGACGGGGCGCGATATCGGGAATATCCGACAGGAATGCGTCCTTGGCCCGGTCGATGATCGGGTGGTGGAAGGGATAGTTGATGTCGAGGATCTGAGCAGGGATCTTCGCCTTGCGTGCCGCGTCGCGGAAGGCGGAAATCTCATGGGCCGGGCCCGAGATCGTCACCGAATTGTGGGCGTTGACGGCAGCGACGCAAAGCTCATCGAGGCCGTGCGCCTCGGCGAAGGCGCGCGCGGCGTCTTCGCCCAGCATCACGGCGGCCATCGTGCCGTGGCCCGCGAGCAGATCCTGGTGCAGCGACCGCTTTGCAACGATCGAGACGGCGTCGACCATCGACAGCGCGCCGGCTGCATAAGCAGCGGCGATCTCGCCGACCGAATGACCGAACACGGCGACTGGCTTGACGCCCATGGCGACAAGCGAATCGGAAAGAGCTGCCTGGACGGCAAAAAGCAACGGCTGGGCGATCTTCGTGTCGGACAGCTTCTTGTCGAGGTCAGGATCGGTCAGAAGCTCGATGAGCGAGATGTCCGAATGGAACTTGAAGAGCGCGCTGACAGATGTGAAACACTGGCGGAAATGCAGGTTCTCACGGAACGCTTCGACGCCCATGCCGGCCCATTGCGAACCGTTGCCCGAAAAGACGAAGGCGACCTTGGCATCTCTGGTGACGGCTTCGCCGACTTCGCCGATATCGGAGCCCGGCTTTTCCACATGGCTTGCGATCGCACGGACGATATCTTCGGGATGATCGCTGCGGGCCGCGAACCGATAGCGCATATGGGTGCGGTTGGCGCCCGACGCTGCGACCATCGAGCGGATTTCGCCCTTGGAAGCGTTGGCAAAACGCGTCTTGTAGTCCTTCAGCAGTGCTTCGAGGCTCGACGCGGTATGGGCGCTTGCAAGGAAGACGTGACCGGACGACGGCGGATTGTTGATCTTGTCTTCGGAAACGGGCTCCGGATCGCTGATGACCACGTGGGCATTGGCGCCGCCGAAGCCGAAGGAGTTGATGCCGGCAAGCCGCGCACGCTTGCCGCGCAGCAGTTCGATCGGGCTTGCCGTGACGCGCACGTTCAGGCCATCGAAATCGATATGTTCGTTCGGCGTGTCGAAGTGCAGCGACGCCGGCAGGTAGTTGTTTTCGAGCGCCAGGATCGCCTTCATCATGCCGAAAAGGCCGGAGGCAGGCTCCGTGTGGCCGATGTTCGACTTGATCGAGCCGATCGGAACCGGTGCCCGGCGATTGGCGCCGATGACCGTGCCGATGGACCAGACTTCCGCTGGGTCGCCGACCTTGGTGCCGGTGCCGTGGCCCTCGACGAAAGCCACCTGATTGGCATCGATGCCGTTGCCTTCGTAGATCGCCCGCAGCAGATTTGCCTGGGCTTCGCGCGAGGGCAGGGAGATGCCGTTCGTGCGGCCGGCCGAATTGACGCCAGTCGCAACGATCCGGGCATAGCTCCGGTCTTTTTCGCGGCGCGCCCGGTCCGAGCGGCGCAGCACGAACACGACGCCACCTTCGGCGCGCACATAGCCCGCGCCATCGTTGTCATAGGCGCGGCAGAGCCCTTCAGGCGACAGCATGCGCGCCTGCGCAAAGCCGACGAACGGCAGCGGATGGGCGAGAATATTGACGCCGCCGACGATCGCCGTGTCGATTTCGCCGGCGTTCAGTGCGCGCATCGCCTGATCGAGCGCGACGAGCGAGGACGAACAAGCCGTATCGACCGTCATGCTCGGACCGCTCAGCCCGAAGATGTGCGAAATGCGGTTGGAGACGATCGACAGGGTGTTGCCGGTCATGAAATACGGGCCGGCCGCCGCCGGGTCCTCAACCGTCAGGTTGGCGTGGTCGAGGCTCGATGCGCCGATGTAGACGCCGACATTCTCGCCGTGCAGCGACGTCGTCGAGATATTGGCGTCCTCGAGCGCGCGCCAGGCGAGCTGCAAGAGCACGCGCTGCTGCGGATCCATATACATGGCTTCGCGCTGCGACATGCCGAAGACGGCCGGGTCGAAGTCATAGAGCTGATCCAGCACGCCCGCGGCGAAGGAATAGGTCTTGCCCTGCGTGCCCATGACCGGGTGCCAGAAACGCGCAACGTCCCAGCGATCGGACGGGATGCTGGTGACTGTGCACTTGCCCTGACGAAGAAGTTTGAACAACGCCGAAGGCGATTCTGCTCCAGGGGCGAGGCATGCACGCCCAATAATTTCAACAGCCATATATGATCGAACGCTCTAAACTGACGTTAAAGTTGCATCTGCGATTGCGCTTCCAAGCGGAAAACGCAACTGCCAATCATTCCGCCCCAGGGTTATCCCCACGTATATTCGTTCCGCCTCATTAGTCAGCTTTTAACTTAAAGTACCTAGCTTTCAAGTCCAATGGCCTAACATATACATGCCCAGAACCTTCATCCAAGACAAATCGGGCCGCAAACCCGTCAAGGTGTAGGAGGTATGACCGGAAAGGCGCAGGGCCAATTATTTTGCTCGTCTTCGTCTGCAAGTGACTTGTTGTGAGACGGCTATTGTGCTTTTCAGAGACCGGCGGATTCCCGACCGGGAGATCATGCGGTGCAGAACTATGAACAGAATCATGGCTGTGCCGAATTCGGAGTGTCTTAGTTGAAACGTGTAGCTGCCCTTCTGCTTTCTACCGCGCTTGCGGGATGTCAGGCTGTTCCGGGCGAGGGGCCGCTGGCCGGGGCCATTGTTGCGGATGCCGGCCAATCCGGCGCCGAAATCGGTCGAAAGAACGCCACCGTATTTGATATCGTCGATGTGACCGGTCAGTCCGCACGCCTTGTTTCCGACTACGTGTCGTCGACGCTCAACCGCCGGTTCGGTATCGGCGGCGGTGTGGGCCGGGTCGTCATCGGTGTTGGCGACGCTCTGAAAGTATCGATCTTCGAGGCCGGCAGCGACGGTCTGTTCTCGACGCAGGACTCCAAACAGACAAGCATCGACCTCGTCGTCCAGCCGGACGGCAAGGCAGCCATCCCCTATGTCGGCTCGGTCCGATTTGCCGGCCTGACGCTGGAACAGGCGCGCCAGGAAATCCTGGAAGCGCTGAAGCAGAAGGCGGTCGAGCCTGATGTCATCGTCACGAGCATGAGCACCGCCTCGCGCAACGTCACCGTTTCGGGCGCTGTCGGCAAGTCCGCAGTCGTCCCGCTCAGCCTCGTCGACGAGACGATCAACGAGGTCATCGCCAAGGCGGGCGGCCCCGTGGCGCAGCCCTACGAGACCTATGTCACGCTGGTGCGCGGCAAGAAGACCGGCACGGTTCTCCTGAAGTCGATCATCGAGAACCCGTCTGAAAACATCCATGTGAAGCCGGGAGACCAGATCTTCGTTGCGCGCGATCCGCGCCGCTTCACTATCCTTGGCGCCGTCAAGGCCAACCAGCGCGTCGAGTTCGGCGCCAACGACCTCAACCTGCTGGAAGCCATGGGACTTGCCGGCGGCGGTTCCGACTATGCGCTCGACATGAAGGGCTACTTCATCTTCCGCTACGAAGAGCCGGATGTCGTCATGAGCCTTCTCGGCCAGCAGCGCTTCAACGAGATGTTGCGCAAGGGCATGCAGACGGACAGCCAGGGGCGCTATCCGATCGTCTACCGCTTCGACATGAGCAAGCCGGACAGCCTGATCGTCGGCCAGACCTTCCCGATCAAGAATCGCGACGTGATCTATGCCTCGCGTCATCCGTCGGTGGACTTCTCGAAGTTCCTGAACTTCGTGGCGCAGCCGGTCGGCATTGCCAATTCCGGCTTCTCCATCGCCGACAACCTCAACGGCAACTGATCCAATTCAGGCTGCAGTTCTTGAGAGGGCGCCGACCGTGGTCAGCGCCCTTTTTCTATGTGCGTCAAGGATCGTGCCGTGGGGTGTCGAAGCAGGTTGCCGTCGCTCAAATTCTGTGATTGATCTTGGACTTAAATCGATTTTGGTGATCGATAGGGATTGGTCCGCTCAAGGGGAAAGCGATGGCTGGTGAGGCGTTGATCGTCGTCGACGTGCAAAACGATTTTTGCCCGGGCGGAGCGCTTGCCGTTTCCGGCGGCGATGAGATCGTGCCTGCGGTCAACGATCTGATCGGGAGGTTCGAGCATGTGGTGCTGACGCAGGATTGGCATCCGGTCGGCCATTCGAGCTTCGCATCCGTCCATTCGGGAAAAGCGCCGTTCGAGACGGTAACGATGTCCTATGGCGAGCAAACGCTTTGGCCGGACCATTGTGTTCAGGGCAGTACCGGCGCCGACTTTCACCCATCGCTGAAATGGACACGCGCCGAACTGGTGATCCGCAAGGGCTTTCGCACCGGCATCGACAGCTATTCCGCCTTCTTCGAGAATGATCGCCGCACGCCGACCGGGCTGACTGGCTACCTCAGGGATCGCGGTATCGGCAGCGTTACCTTGTGCGGCCTGGCGACCGATTTCTGCGTCGCCTTTTCCGCGCTCGACGCCGTGGCCCAGGGGTTTTCAACCTCCGTCGTGCTTGATGCCTCCAGGGGTATCGATCTCAACGGTTCGCTCTCCGCCATGATCACGCGCATGCGGCAAGCCGGCGTGCGTATGCTTTAGCCATGCAGCAATTCAAAGTGCTACAGCGACCTTTGCGCGTCTCATAAGACGCGCTGCGCTGTAAGAGGAGCAATTCCTAAGATGACCAAGACCGATATCGCCAGGCGCGTCTACAATCATGCCTGGAAGCTCGACCCGATCGTGCGCAGCCTGCTCGACACGGATTTCTACAAGCTTTTGATGCTGCAGATGATCTGGCAGCTCTATCCGGATGTAGACGCGACCTTCTCGCTGATCAACCGGACCAAGACCGTGCGCCTGGCCGACGAGATCGACGAAAATGAACTGCGCGAGCAACTCGATCATGCGCGCGAGTTGCGGTTCTCCAAGAAGGAGATGATCTGGCTTGCCGGTAACTCGTTCTACGGTCGCAAGCAGATTTTCTCGCCGGAGTTCCTCGCCTGGCTCGCAAAATTCCGCCTGCCGGATTACGAGCTGTCGCGACGCGACGGCCAGTTCGAGCTGACCTTCCGTGGGCGCTGGGCCGAGACCACCATGTGGGAGATCCCGGCGCTGGCGATCATCAACGAGCTGCGCTCGCGCTCGGCCATGAAAGGGCTCGGCCCCTTCACGCTCGATGTGCTCTATGCCCGTGCCAAGGCGAAGATGTGGTCGAAGGTCGAGCGCCTCAGGCAGTATCCCAACCTGCGGATTTCGGATTTCGGCACGCGAAGGCGCCACAGCTTCCTGTGGCAGCGCTGGTGCGTCGAGGCATTGAAGGAAGGCATCGGTGCATCCTTCTCCGGCTCCAGCAACGTGCTTCTGGCGATGGATACGGACCTGGAGGCGCTCGGCACCAACGCGCATGAATTGCCGATGGTGGCAGCTGCACTTGCCCGCACCGATGCCGAACTCGCCGCCGCACCCTATAAGGTGCTGCAGGACTGGAATCAGCTCTACGGCGGCAATCTCTTGATCGTGCTTCCCGATGCCTTCGGCACGGCCGCGTTCCTGCGCGATGCGCCGGCATGGGTGGCGGACTGGACCGGCTTTCGTCCGGACAGCGCCCCGCCGATCGAAGGCGGCGAGAAAATTCTCGCCTGGTGGAAGAAGATGGGGCGCGACCCGCGTGAAAAACTGCTCATCTTCTCCGATGGTCTCGATGTCGAAACGATCATCGAAACCTACAGGCATTTCGAGGGACGCGTGCGCATGAGCTTTGGTTGGGGAACGAACCTCACCAATGACTTTGCCGATTGCGCGCCGACGGAGATCAAGGGCCTCAATCCGATATCGATCGTCTGCAAGGTCAGCGACGCTGATGGCCGGCCGGCGGTCAAGCTGTCGGACAACCCCCGCAAGGCGACCGGCGACGCGGCCGAGGTGCAGCGCTATCTGAAGTTCTTCGGGAGCGAGGATTTCGTCGAGCAGGCCGTCAAGGTCTGACGGCGGTCGTTTGGACAAAAAGAAACCGGCGCGAGCCGGTTTCAAAAGGGGATTTAAGCGTTGCGATTGTCCATCATCGCGATGTCAAATCTAGGGACAGAATCTTAAGGTTGCGTTAAGGCGCATCTTTCGATGTCTGCAACTACAAATTAAATCTTCCGCTTGAGCGTTTCGATCGAGCGATCTCCTCAGGTTTCCTGAGCGACCCATCAGAACACGAACATGTAAAGCAGAACGATGACGATCAGGGGTACGCCCATGAGCCAGAGAACGATGCCTTTCATTTCAAGACCTCCACGTCGTTGCCGTTGAATTGGTAACGCAGGCTGGCGGGAAACGTTCCCTGTCTCAAGCAGGTCACGCAAGAGTGCCCAGCGGTTGGCGATAACCGCTGAGAGGCAACTGGACTTTAAATTGCGACGAGCTGATCTTGGAGATCGCGCCCGCATTTTGGGATTGAAGCGTTGCCGCGCGGAATATCAAACAGGGTCGTCTGACGACGCCGTAACATCGAGAAATCGCTTCATAATTCCACCTCGATGCGTCGCCGGTTTGAGGTGGAATTATCCAGTCGCCGGTGACAACAGGGCAATAAAAAAGGCCGGGCGAACCCGACCTTCCCATTCGCTGCACTGCCGCTGCCCGCAAATCTGCGTCCGGCGACGACGCGCGAAAATGACTTGGCCTAATTACTTGGCCTGCAGGTTGTCTGCAGAAGACTTGCCGGTCTTGCGGTCGCGCGTCAGCTCGTAGCTGATCTGCTGACCTTCGTTGAGGCCGGAAAGGCCTGCGCGCTGAACGGCCGAAATGTGAACGAACACGTCCGGGCTGCCGTCGTCAGGCTGGATGAAGCCGAAACCCTTGGTGCTGTTGAACCACTTTACTGTGCCTGTAGCCATGACGATTCCCTTTCAATCGCTCGTAATAGACATTTCCGGAAAAAACCTCCGGATCAGGATAACCGATTTTGAAGAGGGAAGTCCGTCTCTCACGCGCTTAGGGCGCCGACACAAAGTTCGTCAGCAATATCGATTTCCGCCAAATAGGAGCTGAATGTGACGATTGCAAGGCTTTGTTCGCCCATGTCTGGACGGGTTGAGCGGCTATGCACATGTGCGTGTTCATCGCGGTGCAACGGTGGCGAATAGCGCCATGGTTTTGAGGCAAAATAGAAGGAAAACTGGTGCTGCTAGAGAGATTTGAACTCTCGGCCTCTCCCTTACCAAGGGAGTGCTCTACCCCTGAGCTATAGCAGCATCTCGCGGCCGGTTCGTTGACAAGCCGCATCAAGCGAGGCGCCTATTGCCATAGCTGGACGGGGAGCGCAAGCCGCATTTCGAAGTTTTCGCTGTTGTTCCGTGAGAAAATCGGTTTCGGCTTCCGAAGCCCCTGCTTTTGCGCTAAAGCATCGCCCATGCAAACAGACGACAAGAAAAGCGCCAAGGGCGAGGTTTCGCCGCAGGAGCAGCAGGCGACTGCGCCGACGCGCAAGAAGAAAGATACGACCGAGTCGGATCTGAGAAAGGCGCGCCTTGCCAAGACCCTTCGCGACAATCTCCAGCGCCGTAAACAGCAGATGCGCGCGCGCCGTTCCGGCGCCCCCGACGAAGCGATTGGTCTGCCTGCCGCAAAAACGGACGAATCCGAAGATTAGTACGACGAGGGAGGGGCTGCCGTTCGGCATTCCCCCACGCATGCAGGCGTCTGCCTTGCGTTCAAGGCACTTCTAATTTCGCGGCGTCTCCACTAAAGAGGCGCCTTCAGACACACTTCATTTTTTTGGAAAGGCGGGCCAAGCCCGTTCGAGAGGCCTCATGGATCGCATCAGGATTGTAGGCGGGAATGAACTTCACGGGGTCATCCCGATCTCCGGCGCGAAGAATGCGGCCCTGCCGCTGATGATCGCATCGCTTTTGACCGATGACACGCTGACGCTGGAAAACGTTCCGCATCTGGCCGACGTCGAGCAGCTGATCCGCATCCTCGGCAACCATGGCGTCGATATCTCGGTCAACGGCCGGCGCGAGCGCCAGGGCGAAAGCTACGCCCGCACGATCCATTTCACCTGCCGCAACATCGTCGACACCACCGCGCCTTATGAGCTGGTGTCGAAGATGCGCGCAAGCTTCTGGGTCATTGGCCCGCTGCTCGCACGCGAAGGCAAGGCCCGCGTGTCGCTGCCGGGCGGTTGCGCCATCGGCACGCGCCCGGTCGATCTGTTCATCGAGGGTCTTCAGGCGCTGAGCGCCAACATCGAGATCGACAGCGGCTACGTTAACGCGACGGCGCCGGCAGGTGGCCTGATCGGTGCCCGCTACACCTTCCCGAAGGTTTCCGTCGGTGCCACCCACGTGCTGATGATGGCGGCGACGCTCGCCAACGGCACCACCGTGCTCGGCAACGCCGCGCGCGAGCCCGAAGTCGTCGACCTAGCCAATTGCCTGAACGCCATGGGCGCCAAGATCACCGGCCAGGGCACGGCGACGATCACCATCGAGGGCGTGCGCTCGCTGTCCGGCGCGCGTCACCGCGTGCTGCCCGACCGTATCGAGACCGGCACCTACGCCATGGCCGTTGCCATGACCGGCGGCGACGTCATCCTCGAAGACACGGATATGGCGCTGCTTGACACCGCACTCGAGGCGATCCGCCGGGCCGGCGCTGAAATCACGCCGACCAACAGCGGCATCCGCGTCGTGCGCAATGGCGCCGGCATCAAGCCGGTCGATATCGTCACCGATCCGTTCCCCGGATTCCCGACCGACCTGCAGGCGCAGTTCATGGGTCTGATGACCAAGTCGAACGGCGTTTCGCACATCACCGAGACGATCTTCGAAAACCGTTTCATGCACGTGCAGGAACTGGCGCGCCTCGGCGCCAAGATCTCGCTGTCGGGCCAGACGGCCAAGATCGAGGGCGTCAGCCGGCTGAAGGGCGCCCCCGTGATGGCGACCGACCTGCGCGCCTCGGTGTCGCTGGTCATCGCCGGTCTTGCGGCGGAAGGCGAAACCATGGTGTCGCGCGTCTACCATCTCGACCGCGGTTTCGAGCGGCTGGAAGAAAAGCTCACCCGTTGCGGCGCTCACGTCGAGCGTGTCAGCGACTGATTTTAGCCGTCGCGCCTGATGCCGTTGCGGTTTCAGGCGCGACGTCCTATGTCCATTTCAATTGTGGCACGCAAAATGTGCGACGAAAGCGAAAGGAATGGATCGCATGGATGGTCTGAAGCTGCTGGCGCTCGATGAAGAGGACCTGGCCGTCGTCTCCGCCCACGTCCAGGATGCCGTGTTCAAGGTTTCCGGACTGGAATACGACGCACGCCGCAAGCAGTTTTCGCTCATCGTCAACCGGTTCGTCTGGGAGATGGCCGACGGCAAGCGGCGTTCGTTCGAGCGCCGGCGCGCCGTGCTCCTGTTCAAGCGGGTGAGCGCCGTGCGCTCGCTTGGCTTCGACCGCCGCAACGGCGAGGCCGTGCTCGATCTGCTGGCGGTGACGTTCACGGTCGCCGGCGAGGGGCCGGAAGGCGCCGTCGAACTGGTGCTTGCCGGCGAAGCTTCGATCGCCCTTGATGTGGAATGCATCGAGGTGCAGCTTGCGGATACCGGCGGAGCATGGGAAACCGCTTTCAAGCCCCGGCATCCCGAAGGCGTTTGAAACCCGCGACACAGGCATACCACAAGGACATTTTGCGTTGGCAATCAGGCTGAACTATCTCGACGGTAACTTCGAACAGCAGTTCGCGGCATTCCTGACCACCAAGCGCGAAGTTTCCGAGGACGTCAACGCCGCGGTCAAGGCGATCATCGACGATGTTCGCCTGCGCGGCGACGAGGCGGTGGCGGAATATTCCGCCCGCTTCGACGGCATCGACTTTGCAACGACCCCGATGGCCGTCAGCGCCGAGGAAATCGATGCGGCGATCCAGGCCGTTGAGCCGGAAGTGCTGGGCGCGCTCAAGGTTGCCGCCGTCCGCATCGAGGCGCACCACGCCCGCCAGCGGCCGAAGGACGATATCTACGAGGATACGATGGGCGTCGGCCTCGGCTCGCGCTGGACGGCGGTCGACGCCGTCGGGCTTTACGTGCCTGGCGGCACGGCGAGCTACCCAAGCTCGGTGCTGATGAACGCGCTGCCGGCCAAGGTCGCCGGCGTCGAGCGCATCGTCATGGTCGTGCCGGCAAACGGCGGCAAGATCAACCCGGCGGTGCTGGCAGCTGCGCGTCTGGCCGGTGTCGAGGAAATCTACCGTATTGGCGGCGCGCAGGCGATCGCCGCCCTTGCTTATGGCACCGCGACCGTCGCGCCGGTGGCAAAGGTCGTCGGCCCGGGCAATGCCTATGTCGCCGCCGCCAAGCGCCAGGTTTTCGGCACCGTCGGCATCGACATGATTGCTGGCCCGTCCGAGGTGCTCGTCATCGCCGACCGCGAAAACAATCCGGACTGGATCGCCGCCGACCTCCTGGCGCAGGCCGAGCACGATGTCGGCGCCCAGTCGATCCTGATCACGGATGACGCGGCCTTCGGCGAGGCGGTCGAAGCGGCGGTCGAACGTCAGCTGAAAACCCTGCCGCGCGCAGAGACCGCATCGGCGAGCTGGCGCGATTTCGGCGCGATCATCCTGGTGCCGGACCTCGAAAAGGCCATACCGCTTGCAAACCGCATTGCCGCCGAGCATCTGGAGCTGGCGCTTGCCGATCCCGAGCCGATGGTCGCCAAGATCCGCAATGCCGGCGCCATCTTTGTCGGACGCCACACGCCCGAAGTCATCGGTGACTATGTCGGTGGCTCGAACCACGTACTGCCGACGGCGCGCTCGGCGCGGTTCTCCTCCGGTCTCGGCGTTCTCGACTACATGAAGCGCACGTCGATCCTGCGCCTCGACGCGGAGCAGCTTCGCATCCTCGGCCCTGCAGCAATCGCGCTGGCGCGGTCGGAAGGCCTTGAGGCTCATGCGCGCTCCGTCGCCATTCGCCTCAATCTCGGGGATGCGGGATGAAGGCAGACCGCAACCAGCGCCTCTGCGACGTCGTATTGGACGAGACGATCGGCCGTTCGACGCCCGACGTGGAGCATGAGCGCGCGGTTGCGATCTTCGACCTTCTCGAAGAAAACCTGTTCGAACCGGTCGGCCACCCGGGCGGCCCCTACAAGCTCAACCTTTCTCTCATGGACGCCAAGCTGGTCTTTGCGATCTCCACCGAGAAAGGATCTGACGTCGCCACCCATATTCTCTCGCTGACGCCGTTTCGCCGGATCGTGAAGGACTACTTCATGATCTGCGAGAGCTATTACGAAGCGATCCGCTCGGCGACGCCGAGTCAGATCGAAGCGATCGACATGGGTCGCCGCGGCATCCACAACGAGGGCTCGCAGACGCTGATGGACCGCCTGTCGGGCAAGATCCGGCTAGATTTCGACACCGCCCGCCGCCTGTTCACGCTCGTCTGCGTGCTCTACTGGCGCGGATGACGGCGGAGACCGGGATGACGGCAACCGCGACGCCTCAACCGACAAGGCCCCGTTCCGTTCTCTTCATGTGCGGCATGAACGCAATCCGCTCGCCGATGGCCGAGGCACTCGCCAAGGCCGCCCTGCCGGCGGGAACCTATGTCACCTCCGCCGGCGTGCGCCACGGTGAGCGCGATCCCTTCGTCGATGTCGTGCTCGACGAGATCGGCCTGTCGATCGGGCGGCATCAGCCGCGCACCCTGGACGAGCTCGAGGACGACTATTTCGACCTCATCGTCACGCTGGCGCCCGAGGCCCATCACATGGCGCTGGAATTGACTCGCTCCATGGCCGTCGACGTGGTCTATTGGCCGACACCTGACCCGACGGTTGCCACCGGCACGCGCGAACAGATTGTCGATGCCTATCGCGCCGTTCGCGATCACCTTGCCACTCTGATTAATCGCCGTCTGGTAGTAGCGCCCGCGGGCGAAAAAGCTTAATACCAACCTGCGCTGATATTGACCTATTGCGTGCGACCGTATGCGGTCCTCCGGCAAGGAGCATATCTGAGAGCGATGCCTGGGCATCGGTCGAGGATTGCGACGCTGCCGGCGGCCGACAGACGGCCCACCCGAAGGGCCGGGCGCTTTTGGTCTCCGACAGCGTCGACAATCCTCACCGGACTGCTCGGGTCCGGTTGCGGTTTTCTCCTTGCCGGAAACCAAAATCGCTCCGGCGCAATCGATCAATATCAGCGCAGGTTGGTATAAGGCAGTACAAAAGCTGAAAAGCCGGCGCAAAGCGGTTCACAAATCCTCGTCGATTGTGTAGTTTCCGGCGAATTTTTCGGGATGCGTGTCGTATCCCCGAACAAACACAGAAAGAACAGTCCTACATGGCGAAAGAAGAAGTCCTCGAATTCCCGGGCGTGGTCACGGAATTGCTTCCCAATGCGACCTTCCGCGTGAAGCTCGAAAATGAACATGAAATTATTGCCCACACCGCAGGCCGCATGCGCAAGAACCGTATCCGCGTTCTGGCCGGCGACAAGGTGCTCGTCGAAATGACGCCCTATGACCTGACCAAGGGTCGCATCACCTACCGCTTCAAGTAAACCGCCCGACAGGTGGCTTCATCATATTTCTGGGGTGACGGCGCGTTCCGATGACAACGGCTCAAAAACTGATACTGGCGTCCGGTTCGCCGCGTCGCGTCGAGCTTTTGGCCCAGGCAGGTATCGAGCCTGCGCGCCTGATGCCGATGGATCTCGACGAAACGCCGAAGCGCTCCGAGCATCCGCGCTCGCTGGCGCGTCGTCTCTCGGCTGAAAAGGCCAAGGCGGCGCTGGCTGCAATCAAGGGTGAAGCCGGTTGGGATGGCAGCTATATTCTGGCGGCCGACACCGTCGTCTGCGTCGGTCGGCGCATCCTGCCGAAGCCGGAACTCGTCAGCGAAGCCTCGAGCGCCCTGCATCTTTTGTCGGGCCGCAGCCACCGCGTCTATACCGGTGTTTGCCTGATCACACCCGACAAGACGTTGCGCCAGAAGGTGGTCGACACCAAGGTCCGCTTCAAGCGCCTTTCCGGTTTTGACATCGAGAGCTATCTTGCCTCCGGCCAATGGCGCGGCAAGGCAGGCGCCTATGGCATCCAGGGCATTGCCGGCAGCTTTGTGGTCAAGCTCGTCGGCTCCTACAGCAACGTCGTCGGCCTGCCGCTCTACGAGACGGTCGGCCTGCTGGTCGGTGAAGGCTACGACGTTCACAATCGCTGGCTGGAAGGCTGAAGGCAGTGACTGACGAAGACAAGAAAAGCGGCTCGAACGTAGCACCTCTGCGCGCCCCGCGTCCTTGCCCCGAATGCGGCCGCCCATCGCACCGCGAGCACTATCCCTTCTGCTCGGACCGCTGCCGCAATGTCGACCTCAACCGCTGGCTCTCGGGCTCCTACGCCATTCCCGTCGCAGACGACGAGGCGAAAGCGGACGACGACGATCGCTGACCGCGATCTGCCTGAATATCCACGGTTTTTTGGCTTTTTCCACTAACTTTGAAATTCCTGCCAAAAAACTTTCATTTGGTGCTGGACACCGCCGAACAAGATGTTATAACCCCGCTCGCTTCCGGGGCACAGACAACGCCCCGAGGGCTCCGAGAGGAGCCGCTGCCCGCAACGGCAGGATGCCCGGATAGCTCAGTTGGTAGAGCAGCGGATTGAAAATCCGCGTGTCGGTGGTTCAAATCCGCCTCCGGGCACCATTCATAATTGCATGGTTTCCTTTGATTTTTAGCCTCTTGATTTAGTCGGTCGCTTGCCGCGTCTAGGCAGGTCTTTTCAGCGTTCTGGAAGTTTCCGTTCTTCCTTCTGCTCACTTCCTTTTTGAAGTCAGCAATGGTGCGTGTCGCAGATGGTAGCCACGTCGAACCTCGCCGCCTCCTCCAACCGAATGTGGCGGGTCTCTAGGGCACGGTCACACTGGCAAGAGCATATCGGGGCAGGGGTGGCTGCTTCCCCTTGCCGATGCAAAGCCGGAGCCGAAGAAGCCGTAATCTTAGCGCTGACGCCCTTACAAGGGCTAGGGCGCGGTCTGTGACTGCGCTCTGATGCAAGCTGCTTCCGATACCCTGCCGCCACCTTATTCAGCCAAGCGGCGATTTTTTCACCTGGCTCTGTCGCCGCCATCCCGCCATGCGGCTGGTATTCCGCATGGGCCCGAAGGGCGCCGCGCCACCTATCCACCCAACACCGCAGACAATGAGATTAACCAATTGTTAACCATGTCGGCGCAACCTGAAACACTGTTGGCAGATTGTGCACCGATCTGGTGGGATCGTGTCAGTCAGGCGTTTCGAGCTTGGAATATACCGGGCATGCCGCGCCCCAAAAGCAGACGAATTCGTTCATTCCTGAGGGAGTAGAGGCAAGGGTGTACGAAATGGCAGATCACATGATGAAGATGCTGATGAGCATCATGGCAGCGCTGTCGCTTGGCTCGCTGCTGTTTCTGATGGCCGTTCTCTAAAGCGCGTCGCGATTTCCAGGATCCGCTTGTCGCGCTTCAAGCTCTTGTTCTTTCGCATGTCATCGCGAAAGCGCTGCACATTTTTGCGCGACATTTCTGGTGACGGCGAAAAGCTCGGGCGTTTGCGCGCACCCGCGGTCCGGTCTGTCAGGGATAGAGGTAGAACTCGTCCCAGTTCTCGCGCGGCACGAGATCGCCGATCTTATATTCGAAGGACAGGATGCCCAGGTGCTCCGCGTCGGTGCGGCACTTGAATTTTAGCTTGTACCATTCCCCCTTGCTGCGGAAAACCGCGCCCGGCGCCTTCATCTTGTCTTCCTTCATGACCGGTTCGGCGAAGGTGTAGGCGATCACCTTGTCGGGCTTGAAGGTCGTCTTGTCGGCGTTGATGCGCTCCATCGCCTCGGTGTCGCAGCGCTGTTCCAGGCGGGTCTGCGGGTCAAGCTTTTCGAACTGGCGCACCAGGGACTGATCCATCGCCAGCGCCGGGGAAAATGTGGCGGCGAAGATGAGCGGGTACGCGACTATCTTCATGCTCGACGGACTCCTGATTCTGGAAAGGGCCGCGCCCGGCAAATCACTGCCGGAGTGCGCCTGCGGTTTCAGTTAAGCTTTGTGGCCATTCCAAGGCACGGATTACGTTTCCGAAACGTCGATCCATTCGGCGCCGGTCAATTCGACGATACGCTGCGGATTGATGTGAACGGCGGCATTGGTGGCGCCAGCGGCAGGAACGACGATGTCGTAGGCTTTCAGCGACAGGTCGCAATAGATGCTGTGGGGCTTGGCAAGGCCGAACGGGCAGACGCCGCCGACTGGATGACCGGTCTCCGCCTCGACCTCGTCGAAGCCGAGCATGCGGGCCTTGGTGCCGAAGCGGGCTTTGTATTTCTTGTTGTCGAGCCGCGCGTCACCGCGCGTGACGATGAGGATCACGTCGTCGCCGACGCGGAGCGCCAATGTCTTGGCGATCTGTGCCGGTTCGACGCCATGGCCCTCGGCGGCAAGTGCCACTGTTGCCGTGCTCTGCTCGAGTTCGATGACGTCGATGTCGGGGGCGTGCTGCGAGAAGAACTGTTTGACGGATGTAAGGCTCATGGTGGGTCTTCAGGCTCTGGAAATGGCTTCATGAAAAAAAGTCGAGCGGACGAACGCTTGGAGAGGCGTCGAGCGCCAAGGGTGCTGCCGCCGGCAGGAATGCCTCAATCGTCGTTGGAGGCGTCAAGGTCTTCCGGGCGTCTGCCTTCCTGCTGCGGCGGCAGGTAGCCATGGGTCGTGAACCAGTTTTCGAGGATCGCCGCGATCGCCTGCTCGCGTGTGAGCTTGCCGGGATGGTCGGCCATGAACGCCTTCAGCGCCGTTTCGATATTGTCGGAGTTCGGCTCGCTCATGGTGATTTCCTTCCGTTGGACTGGCACGGCCCGCCGGGTCGGCGAGCCATGCGGTATGGTCGCGTGGCGGTGGTTCGTCACGCCTGTTTGACGATGCGGATCAGCACCAGCAGGATCACTGCGCCGATCGTCGCGTGCAGGATCGCCGAAAGCACGCCCGATCCAAGGCTGATACCGATGGCGGGAAAGAGGAAGCCGGCGATGAAGGCGCCGATGATGCCCACGACCATGTTGCCGATCAGGCCGAAGCCGAACCCCTTGACGATCAAGCCGGCAAGCCAGCCGGCGATCGCTCCGACAATCAGGAATACGAGAATGCTTTCGATACCCATGAATGGTTCCCTTTCCGTTGGACCTAGAAGGGAAAGATAGACCAGGATTTCAAATCAGATAGGGGGCAATTTCATCGCGCGATGATTTTTAGCAGGAATGCGAAGCATTTGTGCGGGACAATCCGGCGCCGTCCGTCAAACAGGGCGCACAAAAGGCCGCGGTCACGCTCGCTTTATGATCCGCCTACGAGATCGGAGCCGATCCGCGAGACGATATCAATCGTGCGTGAAAATGCCGGGCAGCAATCGCTGCCCGGCATTTAGATTGTGGGATGGGGGAGTGGATCTCAGACGATGCCGCCGCCACCGCCGGCAACGGCCGGCCGCTCGCCGGCCACCTTGGCGCGATAGCCGCTCGCCCGATAGGTCGCAACCGGCGCAATCGCCCCGCCGCTTTCGAAGCGCGCCATCGCCAGGATCGGCTCGACGTCGGTGCGAAACGCGGTCTTCAGCGTTTCCGCCGCCATCAGTGCATCATTGTCCTGCTGGAAGCTGTCGAGCGCTGTGCGGTCGACGATGAGGGCCTGTGCATAGGCGCGGCAGACCTCCATCGCGCTCGTCATCAGGCTTTCGATCGGATCGGTGACATTGTGGCTCTGGTCGAGCATATGGGCCGGATCGAAGCCTTTGGCACCCCGCGTCTCGGCATCGACGAGTTCATTGAAGACGAGGAACAGGCGATAGGGGTCGATCGAGCCGGTATCGAGGTCGTCGTCGCCATATTTCGAATCGTTGAAGTGGAAACCACCGAGTTTCCTGAACTGGATCAGCCGGGCGACGATCATCTCGATGTTGACGTTCGGCGCGTGGTGGCCAAGGTCGACCAGGCAGAAGGCCTTGGGTCCAAGTTCCTGGGCGATCAGGTAGTTGGTGCCCCAGTCCTGCACCACGGTCGAATAGAAGGCCGGCTCGAACATCTTGTGTTCGGTGAAGACGCGCCAGTCCTCGGGCAGTGCGGCATAGACCGCTTTCATCGCATCGAGATAACGCTCGAACGATCTGGTGAAGTTGCTCTGGCCGGGAAAGTTGGAGCCGTCTCCGACCCAGACCGTCAGTGCCTTCGAGCCGAGCTGTCGGCCGATGTCGATGCATTCGAGATTGTGCTCGACCGCTTGGGCGCGCGTGGCCGCGTCGCTGTGCGACAACGATCCGAACTTGTAGGAATGTGCCTGTCCGGGCGCATCCGAGAAGGTGTTCGAGTTCATCGCGTCGAAGCCGAGGCCGAGGGCGGCACCTTTCTGCTTCAGTTCCTGGAGATCGCTGACCTTGTCCCACGGGATGTGCAGCGAGACGTTGGGCGTTGCCCGTGTCAGCTGCTGGATGACGGCGCAATCCTCCAGCTTGTCGAAGATATTGCGCGGCTCGCCCTTGCCGGGGAAGCGGGCAAAGCGGGTGCCGCCGGTGCCGACCCCCCAGGAGGGGACTGCGACGCCATAGGCCGCAACCTTGCGCTTGATGGCGTCGACGTCGATGCCGCGGCGCGCCAGCCTTTCGCCAAGGCTTTCATAGTCCTGGCGAAGTGCCGCCTCGCGGCGCTCGTTCTCTGCGTCAAGGATGGTCTTGCCGATCATGGTGGTGCTCATCAAAATCTCCGGATCAGCGGGTGAACGACTGGGCATTGCCCGCGTCGACATTGACGATGTTGCCGGTCGATTTCGCCGACATGTCCGAGGCGAGGAAGTAGATCGCCTCGGCGATATCCTCCGGGAAGACGCTGAGCTTCAGCATCGAGCGTTCGCGGTAGTGCGCCTCGAGGTCGTCGACATCCATCTTGTAGGCGGCGGCGCGCTGCTCTTTCCACTCGCCGGTCCAGATTTTCGAGCCGCGCAGCACGGCGTCCGGGTTGACGACGTTGACGCGGATCTGGGCGGACGCGCCCTCGAGCGCCAGGCAACGGGCGAGGTGGATCTCGGCTGCCTTTGCGGTGCAGTAGGCCGATGCGCCGGGCGACGCGGCAAGACCATTTTTGGAAGCAACGAAGACGACGTTGCCGCCGGCCTTCTGGTTGCGGAAGACCCGGAAGGCCTCGCGCGAGACGAGGAAGTAGCCCGTCGCAAGGATGTCCATGTTCTTGTTCCAGAGCGCCAGCGTCGTATCCTCGACCGCGGCGGAGGAGGCAAGGCCGGCATTCGACACCAGGATGTCGAGACCGCCGAAGGCTAAAAGCGTATCGCCGAAGCCACCTTCTACCGCCGCCTCGCTGGTCACGTTCATGCTGAGCGAACGCACGAAATCCTTGCCGTGGCGGGCCGCAAGCTCGCTTTCGGCGCTAGCAAGCGCCGTTTCGTCGATATCGGCGATGACGACGCAGGCACCTTCCTGCATCAGCCGGTGTGCCGTTGCCTTGCCGATGCCGCCGGCGCCGCCAGTCACCAGCGCGATGCGTCCCGCAAGGCTTTTTGGCTTCGGCATGCGCTGAAGCTTGGCTTCCTCGAGCAGCCAGTATTCGATGTCGAAGGCTTCCTGTTCCGGCAGGCCGACATAGGTCGAGACGCCGGATGCGCCGCGCATGACATTGATGGCGTTGACGTAGAATTCGCCGGAGATGCGCGCCGTCGCCTTGTCCTTGGCAAAGGTGATCATGCCGACGCCGGGCACCAAGTAGACGACCGCGTTCGGATCGCGCATGGCGGGGCTGTCTGCATGTTTGCAGCGCTCGTAGTAGGCGGCGTAATCGGCGCGATAGGCAGCGATTGCGTCGGCAAGCCCGGCAAGGGTCTTTTCGATGTCTGCAGCGGCAGGATCGAAATCGACGACAAGCGGGCAGATCTTGGTTCTGAGGAAATGATCCGGGCAGCTGGTGCCGAGCGCTGCCAGCGGCTTGAGATCCTTGGCGGTCACGAAGTCGAGCACCGCCTGGCTGTCGTCGAAATGTCCGACCTTGCGCTCGTCGGCGCTGATCAGGCCGCGGATGACCGGCATCAACCGTTTGGCAATCGCCACCCGGTCGCTCGCATCGAGCGTCGGCTTGGCCACGCCGCCGAAGGCCGGCCTGGTGTTTTCCGTCTCGAACCAGGCGATCGCCTTGTTGATGATTTCGACGGTGGTCTCGTAAGCTTCTCTGGCCGTGTCGCCCCAGGTGAAGAGGCCATGGCTTTCAAGCACGACGCCGCGGGCGGACGGATTCTCCAGGCAGAACTTTTCCAGCCAGAGGCCGAGTTCGTAGCCCGGGCGCTTCCAGGGCAGCCAGCCGATGTCGTTGCCGAAGATTTTTGCCGTCAATTCCCTGCTGTTTTTGGAGGCCGCTATCGCGATGATCGCATCGGGATGCATGTGATCGACGTGCTTTTTCGGAACATAGGCGTGCAGCGGCGTGTCGATCGAGGCGGCGCGCGGGTTGAGGTTGAACGTGCAATGCGGAAGATAGCCGACCATCTCGTCTTCGAAGGCGACGCCGCGATAGATGCCTTTCAGGGCATTCAGCTTGTCCATGCAAAGCGTGGCGAAGCCGTCCATCTTGATCGTGCCGACGTCGCCGCCAGAGCCCTTGACCCAGAGGACTTCGACCGTGCCGCCGCCGAGCGGGTCCTTCTCCATCACCTTGGCCGAGGTATTGCCGCCGCCGTAGTTGGTGATGCGCTTGTCGGAGCCGAGCAGGTTCGAACGATAGAGAAGACGTTCGGCCTCGCTCATGCCGGCCGCCTTCGTCTCATCCCATAGATTGGCAAGCCGCGCGCCCTGTTGCTTGTCGAGCATCTCGAAAATCCTCCCGGTCCGTTGCCACGCGGCTTGGCGGCCGCGTGGAGATGTGGTTGGCATCAGATCACATGGCCCGAGAGTCATTGTCAATCAAAAACGATCAAATTCGCGCATGTCGCACTGCACAATGAAAAAATATGATTGATTGTGATTGACAATGTTTGGTCGTGATGGAAGCATGCAAATTATCGGAGGAGCGAATGCACGAGAAAGAAAGACATCGGATCATTCTGTCGGCGGTTCAGGAAAAGCCCGTGGTCACGGTGCCGGAACTGGTCGATCTGACCGACAGTTCCGAGGCGACGATCCGGCGCGATATCGCGGCGCTCCACGTGCAGAAGCGGTTGCGGCGCGTGCGCGGCGGGGCGGAAGCGATCAATCCGCCGCAGTTCGTCGGGCTGGCCGGGCGACCCTTCAAGGTCAATGAAAGCCTGCATGCGCGGGAGAAGCAGGCGATCGCCAAGGAGGCGGTGGCGCTGTGCGAAGATGGCGAGCCGATCATCATCAATGGCGGCACGACGACCTTCCAGATGGTGCACTTTCTCACCAATCGCCGGATGCAGGTCTTCACCAACTCGTTTCCGATCGCCGAGCATCTGCTCAAGCACTCGAAAAACACGGTGATGCTGTCGGGCGGCACGATCTACCGCGAGCAGAACATCATCCTCAGTCCGTTCGACAATGACGTGACGCGCAATTTCTATGCGCGCCGCATGTTCATGGGCGCCCAGGGGCTTGGTCCGCTCGGTCTGATGGAGGCGGATCCGCTGCTGATCCAGGCCGAGCAGAAACTGATCGATCAGGCCGACGAGCTCGTCGTGCTCGTCGACTCGTCGAAATTTCACAAGCGCTCCAGCCTCATCCTGTGCGGATTGAAGCGGATCGCCACTGTGATCACGGATTCGGGCATCGAGGACAGGCATGCTGCGATGCTCGAAAATGCCGGCGTGCGATTGGTGATCGCCAACGCCAGGTCCGGCGCTGACGCGGAGAATGCATCCTCGACCGCTTGAGACGGCCGAGGGGAGGGGAAGGATCGGCACCGGTCGGAAAAGACCGGGCCGGTTGCGAATTCGAGAAGGTTAGTACCGGACGATGCGGTCATCCCGATCGCGTTCCGGTCCATGGGAGGAGTGGAAATGAAGATCCTGAAATCATTGATGGTCACGGCCGCCGTGTCGTTGGCGCTGATGGCCAATGCCGCACATGCGGAAAACAAGAAGATCGCCCTGGTCGTCAAGGCGCTCGGCATCGGCTTCTTCGAGGCTGCCAACAAGGGCGCGCAGGAAGCCGCAAAGGAACTGGGCGACGTCGAGGTGATCTACACCGGTCCAACGACGACGACCGCTGAAGGCCAGATCGAGGTGATCAACTCGCTGATCGCCCAGAAGGTCGATGCCATCGCTGTTTCCGCCAACGACACCGATGCTCTCGTTCCGGCGCTGAAGAAGGCGATGGATCGTGGCATCAAGGTGATCTCCTGGGATTCCGGGGTCGCCAAGGACGGCCGCCAGATGCACCTCAACCCGTCGTCAAATCCATTGATCGGCAACATGATCATCAAGCTCGCCGCCGACAACCTGCCGGATGGCGGCGATGTCGCCGTGCTCTCGGCTTCGGCGACAGCCACGAACCAGAACACCTGGATCGAGGAAATGAAGAAGGTTCAGGGCAACTACAAGGGCATCAATGTCGTCGCGACCGTCTACGGCGATGACCTTGCCGACAAGTCTTACCGCGAAACGCAAGGGCTCATTCAGTCCTATCCCAACCTGAAGGCGATCATCGCGCCGACCTCGGTCGGTATCGTTGCTGCGGCACAGGCCGTCACCGATGCCGGCAAGATCGGCCAGATCAATGTCACGGGCCTCGGCCTTCCCTCGGAGATGGCCGGTCACGTGAAGTCGGGCGCATCCAAGTCCTTCGCGATCTGGAACCCGATCGATCTCGGCTATTCCGCAACGATGATCGCCTATGATCTCGTCAACGGTGCCGAAGCCAAGCCCGGCGCGGAATTGAAGATGGGCCGCATGGGCGCTGTGAAGCTCGACGACAACAACGAAGGCGCCATGGCCGACCCGTTCGTCTACGACGCCTCGAACGTCGAAGAGTTCGCAAAGATCTTCTGATCGGCGAGGGGCGGTTACCTCTCACCCGGCCTGCCGGCCACCTTCTCCCCGTTTGACGGGGAGAAGGGAAACATGCGGCGATGCTCCGCTCCTAATGGGCGTCGGCGTAAGCGGCGACACGCCAACGGGTCCCCTCTCCCCGCGAGCGAGGAGAGGGTTAGGGTGAGGGGCAATTTTGCAGACGTGGCGCCTTGGATGTCAGGCCCACAAATCAGGCGGATGGAATGTGTTGCAGGATACGATCACATCGCGGATGAAGCCCGCCATTGCGCTTGAAGGCATCTCCAAGTCCTTTCCCGGCGTCAAGGCATTGTCCGACGTTTCGCTGTCGCTCTATCCGGGCTCCGTGACGGCACTCGTCGGTGAGAACGGTGCGGGGAAGTCGACCCTCGTCAAGATATTGACGGGCATCTATCAGCCTGATGGAGGCAGCATCCGCGTTGCGGATGCGGAAACCGCCTTCCCGACCGCGCTTTCTGCTGCAAGGGCAGGCGTAACCGCCATCCATCAGGAAACGGTTCTGTTCGACGAACTGTCCGTCGCTGAAAACATCTTCCTCGGCCATGCCCCGCGCAACCGTTTCGGCCTGATCGACTGGAATAAGCTCAATGCGGATGCACGTGCGCTCTTGCATCGCGCCGGCGCTGATTTCGATCCGACGATCCGGCTGCGCGATCTCGGCATTGCCAAGAAACATCTGGTGGCGATCGCCCGGGCTCTGTCGGTCGATGCCCGCGTCGTGATCATGGACGAACCGACGGCGGCGCTGTCGCACAAGGAAATTCACGAACTCTACGCGCTCGTCGAACGGCTGAAGGCCGACGGCAAGGCGATCCTCTTCATTAGCCACAAATTCGATGAGATCTTCCGCATCGCCGATCGCTACACCGTGTTTCGCGACGGAACGATGGTCGGCGAGGGGCTGATCGCCGATGTCAGTCAGGACGATCTCGTGCGCATGATGGTCGGCCGCGCCGTCGGCTCCGTCTATCCGAAGAAGGACGTAGCCATCGGCGACCCCGTTCTGACAGTCTCCGGCTACCGTCACCCGACCGAGTTCGAGGACATTAACTTTGAACTGAGACGTGGCGAAATTCTTGGCTTCTATGGGCTGATCGGCGCGGGCCGCTCCGAATTCATGCAGTCGCTGATCGGCATCACCCGCCCGTCGGCAGGTGCCATCAGGCTGGATGGCGAAATCCTGGTGATCCGCAATCCGTCCGAGGCGATCAGGAGCGGTATCGTCTATGTGCCAGAGGAGCGTGGGCGTCAGGGCGCGATCATCGGCTTGCCGATCTTCCAGAACGTGACGCTGCCGTCGCTGTCGCGCACCTCGCGCTCCGGCTTCCTCAAACTTGCCAACGAGTTCGCGCTTGCGCGGGAATATACGTCTAGGCTCGATCTGCGGGCCGCCTCCCTCGATCAGGACGTCGGCACGCTTTCGGGCGGCAACCAGCAGAAGGTGGTCATCGCCAAATGGCTGGCGACCAAGCCGAAGGTGATCATTCTTGATGAACCGACCAAGGGCATCGACATCGGCTCCAAGGCCGCGGTGCACGCCTTCATGAGTGAGCTTGCCGCACAGGGCCTCAGCGTCATCATGGTCTCATCGGAAATCCCCGAAATCATGGGCATGTCGGATCGCGTCATCGTCATGCGCGAGGGCCGCATTGTCGGCCGCTTCGAGCGGGAAGAATTGACGGCGGAAAAGCTGGTGCGTGCCGCCGCCGGCATTGCGGAGGCCGCATGATGGCCAAGCTCCTGAAAAACCGTGAACTGCTGCTTGTCGGCGCGATCCTGGTGCTGGTCGTCCTGATCGCCTGGCGCTTCCCGCCCTTCATTGCGCCGACCAATCTGGCACGCGTCTACAACGACACCTCGATCCTCATCATCCTGGCGCTCGGCCAGATGGCCGTGATCCTGACGCGCTGCATCGATCTGTCCATGGCGGCAAACCTGGCGCTTTCCGGCATGGTCGCGGCAATGCTGAACGCCGCGTTCCCCGGCCTGCCGATCCCCGTCATCCTCCTGTCGGCCATAGCGCTCGGCGCGGTGCTCGGGATGATCAATGGGGCCCTGGTCTGGAAACTCGACATCCCGCCGATCGTTGTCACTCTCGGCACGCTGACGATCTATCGCGGCCTGATCTTCCTCTTGACCAACGGCAAGTGGATCAATGCCCACCAGATGAGCGATGCCTTCAAGAGCTTTCCGCGCACTGATCTTGCCGGCATTCCCGTGCTGTCCTGGCTCTCGGTCGTCACGGTCGCGGCGATCTTCCTGGTGATAAGCCGCACGCCGCTCGGGCGGGCCTTCTTCGCCGTCGGCGGCAATCCGCATGCGGCTGTCTATACCGGCATCGACGTCGGCCGGACGCGCTTCTTTGCCTATTGCCTCTCGGGGACGCTTGCCGGGCTGTCCGGCTATCTCTGGGTGTCGCGCTATGCCGTTGCCTATGTCGATATTGCCGCCGGCTTCGAACTCGACATCATCGCCGCCTGCGTCATCGGCGGCATCTCGATCGCCGGTGGCATCGGTTCGGTGCCGGGAGCGGTGCTCGGCGCGCTGTTCCTCGGTGTGATCAAGAACGCTCTGCCGGTCATCAACATCTCGCCCTTTGCCCAGATGGCGATTTCCGGCATGGTCATCATAACGGCCGTTGCCGTCAATGCGCGTGCCGAACGGCGCAAGGGACGCGTCATCCTCAAAAAGGCGGAGGCTGTCTGATGGCAGAAACGCATCTCTCCCCCCGCAACATTCCCGATCGCCTCGAAGGGCGCGGCGCGCGCCTGCTGAAGAGTTGGGAAAGCCTGCTGTTCGTCGTCGCCTGCCTCATCTTCATCGGCAATTCGCTGGCCTCACCCTATTTCCTCGACCCGTGGAACCTGTCCGACGCCACCTTCAACTTCACCGAAAAGGCGATGATCGCCTTCGCCATGGCGCTGGTGATCATTTCAGGCGAGATCGATCTCTCGGTCGCCTCGATCATCGCGCTCGCCTCGACGGCGATGGGTTATGCCGTCCAGCTCGGCTTCGACACGCCGGCGCTGGTGGTTGTCGGACTTTCGGTCGGGCTCGCCTGCGGCGTCGTCAACGGCCTGCTGATCACCGGTCTCGGCCTGCCGTCGATTGTCGTCACTATCGGTACGATGAGCCTGTTTCGTGGCCTCTCCTTCATCATCCTTGGCGATCAGGCCTTCACCGGCTATCCCGGAAGCTTCTCCTGGTTCGGGCAGGGCTATGTCTGGTGGGTGTTCTCGTTCGAGTTCACGCTCTTTGTCGTCCTGGCCGTGATCTATGGCGTCGTGCTGCACAAGACCAATTTCGGCCGCGCCGTCTACGCGATCGGCAACAACCAGACGGCCGCGCTGTTCTCCGGTATCCGCGTCGGCCGCGTGAAGTTCACGCTGTTTCTGCTCACCGGCCTGATGGCGGGGCTTGCCTCGATCTGCCTGACCTCGCGCCTCGGCTCCACCCGACCGTCGATCGCGCTTGGTTGGGAGCTGGAAGTCGTGACCATGGTGGTGCTTGGCGGCGTCAGCATTCTCGGTGGCTCCGGTACCATACCGGGGGTCGTGCTTGCGGCCCTGATCATGGGCATGGTCACCTTCGGCTTCGGGCTCCTGAACGTGCCGGGCATCGTCATGTCGATCTTCATCGGTTTGCTGTTGATCTCGGTGATCGCCCTGCCCATCCTGTGGCGACGCGCCCGCCGCCGTCTTGCCCACTGAGGTTTCCATGGAAAAATACGCCTTCCGTATGCGGCTCAATCCGGGAATGGCCGCCGAATATACCGCACGTCACGATGCCATCTGGCCGGAGCTGGTGACCCTGTTGAAGGAGGCCGGTATTTCGGACTACTCCATCCATCTCGACGAGGAGAACGATCTGCTCTTCGGCGTCCTCTGGCGAGCGGACGACCACGGCATGGCCGATCTGCCCTCCCATCCGGTGATGCGGAAGTGGTGGGCTCATATGGCCGACATCATGGAAACCCGCGAGGATAACGATCCGGTCGCCGTACCGCTCAAAACCGTTTTTCACATGAGCTGACCCGATGCGGATCGTGGGCGTCATTGACATCGGCAAGACCAATGCCAAGGTCGCAGCGGTTGATCTCGATCGCTTCGAAGAGGTTGCCGTGCGCAAGACCGCAAACCGTGTCGTCGCGGGCGAGCCCTATCCGCATTTCGATGTCGAGCGTCTCTGGGCCTTCGTGCTCGATAGCCTGACGGCGCTCCAGGCCGAGCATCCCTTGCAAGCGATCTCGATCACCACCCACGGCGCAACCGCGGTTGTCCTCGACGAGGCCGGCGACCTTGCCTTGCCGGTGCTGGACTATGAATTCGTCGGGCCGGATACCCTGTCGGAAGCCTATGAGGCCGTTCGTCCGCCTTTTGCCGAAACCGGCTCCGCGCGCCTGCCTATGGGCCTGAATGTCGGCGCGCAGCTGTTCTGGCAGCAGCAGACCTTTCCCGACGCCTTCGCCAGGATCGCAACGATCCTGACCTATGCGCAATACTGGACCTTCCGGCTGACCGGCGTGCGCGTCAACGAACTGACCTCGCTCGGTTGCCACACCGACCTCTGGAACCCGACGGAAGGCGCCTTCTCGACGCTGGTGGAAGGCCAGGGCTGGCGGCACCTGTTTGCGCCCGTCCGCAAGGCAGACGATATCGTCGGCAAGCTGCTGCCCGAGCTTTGCCTCGCCACCGGCATTCCCGCGGGTACGCCTATCTACTGCGGCATCCACGATTCCAACGCGTCGTTGCTGCCGCATCTGCTGACCCGAACGACGCCGTTTTCCGTGGTGTCGACCGGCACCTGGGTCGTGATGCTGGCGGTTGGCGCCGCCAAAGTGACGCTCGATGAACATCGCGACACACTGATCAACGTCAACGCTCTCGGCGACCCGGTTCCCTCGGCGCGTTTCATGGGCGGTCGTGCCTTCTCGCTGCTGCTCGGCGACGGCACGACGCCCACCGCGTTTGAAGACGAGGAGGCCGTCATTGCGGCAGGGCACATGCTGTTGCCTTCGCTTCCCGAAGGCTCCGGACCTTTCCCATCCGCCAAGGCGCGCTGGACGGTGGACGAGGAGAAGCTGACGCCGGCCGGCAGGGTCGCCGCCGTTTCTTTCCATCTGGCATTGATGACGGCGACATGCCTCGATCTCATCGGGGCGCGAGGGGATATCGTGGTCGAGGGACCGTTCGCTGCAAACGCCGCCTATTTGCGCATGCTTCAGGCGGCAACGGGGCGCCCGGTCCTTGCCGACAGCCACAACGTGACCGGCACCAGCCTCGGGGCTGCAAGTCTTGTCGACGGCCGCCACGTGCGGACCGGCGTGCAGGCCTTCGCCGGCCCCGTGCCTGAGAGCTTTGTGCACTATGCAGAAAACTGGCGGTCGCTAACGAAAAGCCATGTGCAACAGGCCAATGGCAACCAGTAACGGTGAAATATAGGAGAGTAACGGTGCCGCATGAAGTGCGCGGTTGACGACGATGGCGTTCGTTTTTTCGCTTAGAAAACCGAGCTGCGGTTCGTCGAGCGGTTATGCTCGAGATTGAGCACGATGGATACGGCCATCATTGTCAGGATTGCTGTGAGAGCGGCGCCAATTCCAAGAACAATCATTGTTCGTTTCCCGTCAGCGCATCGTCATGATGTCGCTTTGCTTGCTGCAAAGGTTTCTTCCGCGCGATCTGCGCCCACTTCACGTTCGCTTCGATACGCGAGCGCAAGTAGAAGTACAATTCTAAACTCTTGTGAGTGAAAACCTGTTGAAATTCGGGGTCAATAGTGCGGCATTGCTGCGCCGCAAAAACAGCGCCAGGAAACACCCGGCGAATTTTAGTGATTCCGGTTACAGGCCATCGACCGTTAACCTTCAAGCAAGGAATTAACCATAAACATTGTCCCACACGTCGGAATGGGAAAATTCACAGTCTCCTCAAGGCATGATGCCGCCCCGCCGTACCGGTTCCGGTCCGGTATCGATTCTTCACCGAATTTACTTGCGGGATGGACGATAGCAGACGCCCAAGCGGCGGGGGCTGATCTCATTGATGTGGCGTGCACGTCCGGTGGACCGTGGACCGTCCGGATACTCCCCAGGCAAATTCCAAGCATGCAAAGCCGGGGATTTAGCGTTGAGGCAGGAAGCATCGTCAGAACAGGCAAGGAAGGGCCAGGCAGGCAGTCTGCTGGAGCGCTTGCGCTTTGCCGGGCTCGACGACGAGAGTTGTTCCCGCGTCCGCGACACCAGGCAGAAACTTTCCCCTCGCATCGACGCAGCCCTTCGCGATCTCTTCCAGCGCCTGCAGAGCTATCCCGACGCAGCCCGCCATTTCGACAACGACCGGCAGCTCGATCGCCTGCAGGACATCCAGTCTTCGCACTGGAACGTGCTGACCGATGCCCGCTTTGACGGCCTCTATGCCGAGCGCGTCAAGGTGCTTGCCGACACATCGAACCGCATGGGCCTCGATCCGCGCTGGCAGATGGCAAGCCACGCCGTCGTGCTGGAACACTTGTTGGTCGGCCTCATCGAAGAGGCCTGGCCGAAGTCCTTCCTGCCGATGGGCAGGGGACGTCGCAAGGAACTGTGCGATCTGGTTGCGGCACTAGTCCGTACCGTTTTCGTCGACACCGAGATCGGCGTCTCGCTCCGCTTCAACGCCCTTCGCCAGCAGCATCAGCGCCAGCTCGCCGACCAGCACAGTGCCGACGAGCAGGCGGTAACGACCCTATTCGGCGACTTCGCCAAAGGCTTGAACGACGGCGACCTGGGCGTGCGCCTGTCCGAGAGCGCGCCGGATGCCTACCAGCCGATCGTCGCCAGCTTGAACGCGGCACTCGACACGATCCAGCAGAGCCTGCAGTCCGCCGATCAGCGCGGTCAGGCGGCGGAGACTTTCATTGGCCGTCTGCGCGACGGAGCGGCCGGTTTTTCCGACAAGGCGGCGGCTGAAGCCGATGCCCTCTCGGGTCAGCTCGCAGCGCTTGCCGACATGACCGAACGCATGGCGACGGGCTCGAGCCGCATCAGCGCCACCGAGATCAAAGCCACCGAGACAAGGGTTGCTGTCGAGCGCAGCGGCGAGATTGCCGGCCAGGCAATCTCCGCCATGGCCGACATCGAAGCGTCGGCCGAAAAGATCGGCCAGATCATCGGCGTCATCGACGAGATCGCCTTCCAGACCAACCTGTTGGCGCTGAATGCCGGCATCGAGGCTGCAAGGGCAGGCGACAGCGGCCGCGGCTTTGCCGTCGTCGCCCAGGAAGTGCGCGCGCTGGCGCAGCGCTCCGGCGAAGCGGCACGTGAAATCAAGCAGCTGGTGACGGGCACCAAGGCGCAGGTCGAGACCGGCGTCGAGATCGTCGGTCGCACTCAGGATGCGATCAGCAGCATCGTCCAGCAGGTCACATCGATCAATGCCGCCGTCTCCGGTATCGCCCGTGAGGCTGAACAACAGGTCGGCGATCTCAAGGGCGTTGCCTCTGACATCGGTGCGATTTCGCAGGCCGTGCAGGCAAGTGCCGCGATGGCGGGCGAGACGGTCCGGTCTTCCGACGACCTGCACAATGTCATCGTCGAGCTCGGCGAGACGATCCGCAGGTTCCGCGTTGAACGCCGCCACGCGGCCTCACCAACACCGGCCGCCAGCCAGGGACGCGGCCTCGTGGCTCCTGCGGCGATGGCCGACGATGAAATGGCGGCGCCATTGTTCGACGACGGTCCGCAACGTCAGTTCGCCGGTTGGCAACGCTGATCTCAAGGGCACTCAAGAGTTAGCAGTCGAGGAAAACAGGAATGGCCAGCAAAAAGACCGCTCAGAAGACGCTCAGCCTCGCTCCGGTGTTGGACCTGAACGAAGCGACAGCGCTGCATGAGAAGCTTTTGGGCCTGAAGGGCAGCGATCTCACGATCGACGCCTCGGCGGTCGAGCGGGTTGGAACGCTCTGCGTCCAGGTGCTGATGGCCGGCGCCAAGACTTGGGAAGAGGATCATTTGTCTTTCACCTTCAGCAAGGTGTCGGACGCTTTCGAGAAAACGACACAGCTCATCGGGGTCGATATCGATCACCTGATGGCAAAGGAGATTTGAAGAATGAAAAAGCGAGTTCTGACAGTCGACGACTCCCGGACGATCCGAAACATGCTTCTGGTCACGCTGAACAATGCCGGTTTCGAAACGATCCAGGCAGAGGACGGCGTCGAGGGCCTCGAGGTTCTCGAAGAAGCCAATCCGGATGTCATCGTCACCGACATCAACATGCCGCGTCTCGACGGCTTCGGCTTCATTGAAGGCGTGCGCAAGAACGACCGTTACCGCGCTATCCCGATCCTGGTCCTGACCACGGAAAGCGACGCCGAAAAGAAGAACCGCGCCCGTCAGGCCGGAGCTACCGGCTGGATCGTCAAGCCGTTCGACCCGACCAAACTGATTGATGCAATCGAGCGCGTAACGGCCTGAAGTCCGAGGATAGCCTCCAATGGATATGAACGAAATCAAAGAGATCTTCTTCCAGGAATGCGAGGAACAACTCGCCGAACTGGAATCGGGTCTGCTGAAGCTCAATGACGGCGACCGCGATCCGGAAACGGTCAATGCGGTGTTTCGCGCGGTGCACTCGATCAAGGGTGGCGCCGGCGCTTTCGGGCTCGACGACCTCGTCTCCTTCGCCCACGTGTTCGAGACGACACTTGATTGCGTTCGTTCCAACAGGCTCGACCCCGGTCCTGAGGTTCTGAAGGTGATGCTGAAGTCGGCCGACGTGCTCGCCGACCTGACGAACGCTGCCCGCGATGGCGGTAGCGTCGACGAGGCGCGCAGCCGCCAGTTGATCAAGGAACTCGAGGCGCTTGCCAACGGCGAGGTACCGCAGGCGTCGGCCGCTGCCGAGCCGGTCACCAAGGCCGCCCCGGTTGTAACGGCACCCGTCGCCAACGACGAAGGCTTCCAGCCCGTCGCGTTCTCCTTCGACGATTTCGAGGCAGACGAGCCGGCGCTGATGGAGATGCCGACCTACGAGATCGTCTTCAAGCCGAGATCCGATCTCTACGCCAAGGGCAACGAGGCAACGCTGCTTCTGCGCGACCTTTCCCGCCTTGGCGAGATGAGCATCCATTGCGACATGGACGCGCTTCCGGCGCTCGATCGCCTAAATCCGGAATCCGCCTACTTCTCCTGGAAGATCTCGTTGAAGACGGACAAGGGCGAGGACGCGATCCGCACCGTGTTCGAATTCGCCGAGTGGGATTGCGACCTCGAGATTTTGCTGGTCTCCGATGACACAGCCGCTCCGAGCGAAGAGCTGCCGATGCAGCCGGTGCCGTTCGACCTCTCGATCCTCGACGACGAGCCGGCTGTTTCGGTCGGCGTGATCGAGGAAGAAGAGCAGCTGGCAGCCCGGCAGGCGATCCGCGATGCGGCCGTCTCTGCCGCCGGCACGGCCAGCAACGTGCTGCAGATGGCCCAGTCGACCGCCCGTGCGCCTGTTGAAAAGTCGGCCGGTGCCGCCGCCAGTGCCGCGGCGCAATCCGCAGCCGCGCAGCAGGCAGCCGCATCCGCCGCGACACCGACCATCCGCGTCGATCTCGATCGCGTCGACCGCCTGATCAACCTCGTCGGCGAACTGGTGATCAACCAGGCGATGCTGTCGCAGAGCGTGGTCGAAAACGACGCCAACGGCACCTCGTCGATCAACATGGGCCTCGAGGAGCTGCAGCAGCTCACCCGCGAGATCCAGGACTCGGTGATGGCGATCCGCGCGCAGCCGGTAAAGCCGGTGTTCCAGCGCATGTCGCGCATCGTTCGCGAAATCGCCGACATGACCGGCAAGTCTGTCCGTCTCATCACCGAAGGCGAAAACACCGAAGTCGACAAGACGGTCATCGACAAGCTGGCCGAACCGCTGACGCACATGATCCGCAACGCCGTCGATCACGGCCTCGAAACGCCGGAGAAGCGTCTCGCCGCCGGCAAGAGCGCCGAAGGCACCGTGCGCCTGACGGCCAAGCACCGGTCGGGCCGCATCGTCATCGAGCTTGCCGACGACGGCGCCGGCATCAACCGCGAGAAGGTGCGCCAGAAGGCGATCGACAACGATCTGATCGCCGCCGATGCCAATCTCTCCGACGAGGAGATCGACAACCTGATCTTCCACGCCGGCTTCTCCACCGCCGACAAGATCTCCGACATCTCCGGCCGCGGCGTCGGCATGGACGTGGTCAAGCGCTCGATCCAGGCGCTCGGCGGCCGCATCAACATCTCCTCGAAGCCCGGCCACGGCTCGGTCTTCACCATGAGCCTGCCGCTGACGCTCGCCGTGCTTGACGGCATGGTGGTCACGGTCGCCAACCAGACGCTGGTGGTGCCGCTGACGGCGATCGTCGAGACCTTGCAGCCGGAAGCCGCCGCAATCCATTCGTTCGGCTCCAACCAGCGGCTGATATCGATCCGCAACTCCTTCTGCCCGCTGGTCGACGTCGGTCGCATCCTCAACTTCCGCGCCAGCCAGGCAAACCCGGTCGAAGGCGTCGCACTTCTGGTGGAATCCGAAGGTGGCGGCCAGCGCGCACTGATGGTCGACGCCATCCAGGGCCAGCGCCAGGTCGTCATCAAGAGCCTTGAGGCCAACTACACCCACGTGCCGGGCATCGCTGCGGCGACCATTCTTGGCGACGGTCGGGTGGCGCTCATCCTCGATGTCGACACGATCGTGGCCGCCTCGCGTGGCCATTCGCTGAAGGCTGAAATGTCTCTCGCTGCTGCTGGATGAATGCGATGACCTATGCCGCAAGGAATCTGACCACGGACGGACGAGAGCTGATTGCTTTCCGCGTCGGCGATCAGGAGTTCTGCGTGAACGTGATGTCCGTGCGCGAAATCCGCGGATGGACACCGGCGACTGCAATGCCGCATGCGCCGGCCTATATGCTCGGCATCATCAATCTGCGCGGCGCGGTGCTGCCGATCATCGATCTGTCGGCACGCCTCGGCATGAAGCCGGCCGAGCCGACCGTCCGCCATGTCATCATCGTCGCCCAGGTGAAGAACCAGGTCGTCGGCCTGCTGGTCGATGCCGTCTCCGACATACTGACGATTACCGATGACAAGATCCAGCCGACACCTGATGTCATCTCGTCCGAATTCGAAAGGAGCTTCGCCCGCGGCGTGCTCGCGATCGAAGGCCGGCTGATCTGCCTGATAGAACTCGAATCTGTCTTCCCGCAGGAAGAAAGGGAAGCAGCATGAGAAACCAGGCCATTCTGGAGCAGAAGCAGTCGCCCGATGAATGTTTGGCAAGCGGTGAGTATCCGCTGACGCGCCGCGATCTCAGTGAAATCGCAGCGATGATCTATGCCGATGCCGGCATCTATCTCAACGAGACCAAGGCATCGCTGGTCTATTCCCGCCTGTCGAAGCACATCCGCAACCTCGGTCTCAAGGGCTTCCGCGAGTACTGCCAGCTGGTCTCCTCGCCGGCAGGCGCTGCCGCCCGCCGCGACATGCTCTCGCATCTGACGACGAACTTCACCCGCTTCTTTCGCGAGAATCATCACTTCGAGCATCTGAAGACGGAGGTTCTGCCGGAGCTGATTGCCCGCGCCAAGGCCGGCGGTCGCGTGCGTATCTGGTCTGCGGCGTGCTCGGACGGGCAGGAGCCCTATTCGATCGCGCTGACGGTGCTGTCGCTGCTGCCGAACGCGGCCGATTACGACTTCCGCATTCTCGCGACCGATATCGACCCGAAGATCCTGACGCTGGCACGGGCCGGCGCCTATGATGCCACCGCGCTCGAAACGGTCAATCCGGCCATGCGCAAGCAATGGTTCGACGAGGTCAATGCCGGCGGCCGCTTCAAGTGGCAGATCGACGATCGCGTCAAGCGGCTCATCACCTTCAACGAGCTCAACCTGATGGCCCAATGGCCGTTCAAGGGGCCGTTCGATGTCATCTTCTGCCGCAACGTGGTGATCTATTTCGACGAGCCGACGCAGATGAAGATCTGGTCGCGTTTTGCCGGAATGCTCGGCACCAATGGACATCTCTACATCGGTCATTCCGAGCGCGTGTCGGGCGACGCCAAGTCGCAGTTCGACAATATCGGCATCACCACCTACCGCCATACCGGCAAGTTTCATGGAGGACGGGCATGACCGCACCCGCTCGCGTTCTCGTCGTCGACGACTCCGCCACCATGCGTGGCCTGATCACCGCAGTTCTCAATTCCGATCCCGGCGTGACCGTCGTCGGCCAGGCGGCCGATGCGATGGAAGCGCGCCAGGCGATCAAGCAGCTCGATCCCGATGTCGTCACGCTCGACATCGAGATGCCGAACATGAACGGCCTGGAATTCCTCGACAAGATCATGCGCCTGCGCCCGATGCCGGTCATCATGGTCTCGACGCTGACACACAAGGGTGCCGAGGCGACGATTGCAGCACTTGAAATCGGTGCGTTCGATTGCGTCGGAAAACCCCTTCCGGGCGATCCGAACCCCTTCGGCGATCTGATCGACAAGGTGAAGGCCGCAGCCCGCTCGCAGCGAAAGTTCATCATCACCGGCAACAAGGCGGCAGCGCCGACGGCGGCCAATGTCAACGGTGCCTCGGAATATCGGGCAGGGCGCAAGATCATCGCCATCGGCGCTTCCACCGGCGGCGTCGAGGCCCTGATCACCGTGTTGCAGAAGTTCCCGCCGAACTGCCCGCCGACTGTGATCACACAGCATATGCCGCACACCTTCACCAAGAGCTTTGCCGAGCGGCTCAATCGCCTGTGCGCACCGACGGTGCAGGAAGCAACCGATGGCGCACGCCTCGAAATCGGCAAGGTCTATCTGGCCCCGGGCGGCGAGCGCCACCTGCAGGTCTCCAATCCGACGGCGCCTTGCTGCCGTCTGGTCGATCGGGATCCGGTCAACGGCCACCGTCCTTCGGTCGACGTGCTGTTCGATTCGGTCGCCGAACTTGCCGGTCGCAATGCGATCGGCGTCATTCTGACTGGCATGGGCCGTGACGGCGCATCCGGTCTCCTGAAAATGCGGCATGCCGGGGCAAAGACCTTCGGACAAAACGAAAAGACGTGTGTCGTCTACGGTATGCCGAGAGTTGCCTATGAATTGGGCGCCGTCGAAACGCAGCTCCCCCTCGGTTCCATCGGGGAGGAGATACTGAAGACCGCGGCGTTCCGGAAGGAAGGAAGCGAATAATGTCCATCGCCGAAAAAATAAAAGTTCTGATCGTCGACGATCAGGTCACGAGCCGCCTGCTTTTGGGCGACGCCCTGCAGCAGCTGGGCTTCAAGCAGATCACCGCCGCCGGTGATGGGGAACAGGGCATGAAGATCATGGCCCAGAACCCGCATCACCTTGTCATCTCCGACTTCAACATGCCGAAGATGGATGGCCTTGGCCTGCTCCAGGCAGTGCGGTCGAACCCGGCTACCAAGAAGGCGGCCTTCATCATTCTGACGGCGCAGGGCGACCGCGCGCTGGTCCAGAAGGCGGCAGCGCTCGGAGCCAACAACGTGCTGGCCAAGCCGTTCACGATCGAAAAGATGAAGGCCGCGATCGAAGCCGTATTTGGGGCATTGAAATGAACATGGAAGCCGTCGGCAAGCGCGTGCATGTCATTCAGGGCGAGTACAAGGTCTTCAACGATCCCAATGTGGTGTTGTCGACCATTCTCGGTTCCTGCGTGGCCGCGTGCATGCGCGATCCCGTGGTCGGAGTCGGCGGCATGAATCATTTCCTGCTGCCGGGATCGGCGTCGTCGCCCGCTTCCGGCGGCGATGCGACCCGCTATGGGGTCCATCTCATGGAACTGCTGATCAACGGTCTGTTGAAGCAGGGCGCCCGGCGTGATCGGCTCGAGGCCAAGATCTTCGGCGGCGCCAAGACCATCGCCCGGTTTTCGAATGTCGGTGAGCAGAATGCCGCCTTTGCCCGGCAGTTCCTGCTTGACGAAGGCATCCGCATCGTCGGCGAGAGCACCGGCGGTGAACACGGCCGCAAGCTCGAATACTGGCCGTCGTCGGGACGCGCCCGTCAGTACGCACTGACAGGGGTGGAAACCCAGCGCACGGTCCAGCTGGAAGAGCGCCCGGTGATCGCGCCACGTCCGGTCGAAAGCTCCATCGAATTCTTCTGATCCTGCGGGGCATGCTCCGCAGGCGAACCACACGCCTGCACTATCGTCAGAAAAACCACGTGAGAACCGACAATGCAGACTGACTACCAGGGCCACATGCCGCACGTGGAAGAATCGCTGCCCGAAGTGTTGATGCGCGTCGTCACCGAACTTCACGACGTCGCCTATCTCATCGAACGGATCGAGCCTCAGCTGCTCGGCGGTCGGGGCGCCTCGGCACTCGACAATCGCGACGAGATGATGGTGCTGCAGGGCATCGATCTGGCCGTGCAGAAGACCCGCGGCCTGGCCGAGTTCATCGACACGATCACCGCCGTGATCCCCGATACCTGCCTCGTCGACGTGACCACGGCTGTTAGCCTGGTCAAGCTCGCCGACATGAAGAAGGCGCTGGGCAACGGCATGTTGCGTCACGGCCATTCGCAGCCGCTGACCAAGGCGGCGGGCGACTTTGAGGCGTTCTAAAGCCTTCCCAGGAAAAGTGCGGAGCGGTTTTCCGTCAGGGAACGCGTAAAAACAAAGAGAGCGTTTCCGCGCCCCGTTTAAGATGGACGCGCTCTTTTAAGATGGAAGCGCTCTGGCCTTTGGGCTGCATCGTCCGTCGGTGCAGCCAGATTTCTCTACAGCTATATCCCCCGATTTCCCCGAGACTGGCGGCGAAAGCCAAGTTCGCGCAAGTTTCGTTTCCTACGGTCCCGATCGGGGCTGATGGATTCGTGTGTGTTGGAAGTCGTTGCGGGGCACGCGACACCCACCAAACCCAAAATGTTGGAACTGCGCAGGGCGCTCGTCGGATGACCGGCTCGAATGTCCTGCGATACTGGGTGCGGAAACAGAATGAGTCTGTTGAATCAATTTTCGATGTTCACGAAGAACCTCGCCAGTCTGGGGCAAGGCAAGCTGATAGCGCTGGCGGCCGCCGGCATTGTCGCTGTCGGCATGGTCCTGGGGGCCGGTATCTACGTCAACAGGCCATCGTTCGAGACGCTCTATGTCGGGCTTGAGCGAAGCGACGTCACTCAAATCAGCATTGCGCTTGCAGAAGCCAACATCGACTTCAACGTCGGTGCGGATGGCGGCAGCATCCAGGTTCCCGTCGGCATGACCGGCAAGTCCCGTCTGCTCCTGGCCGAGCGCGGCCTGCCGAGCAGCGCCAATGCCGGCTACGAACTCTTCGACAATGTCGGCTCGCTCGGTCTGACCTCCTTCATGCAGGAAGTCACCCGGGTTCGCGCGCTTGAAGGCGAAATCGGCCGCACCATCCAGCAGATCTCCGGTATCGCCGCCGCCCGCGTCCACATCGTGATGCCTGAGCGTGGCAGCTTCCGTAAGGCAGACCAGAACCCGACCGCCTCGGTGATGATCCGCGCCAGCGCCACGGTCGGCCGCAATGCCGCAGCCTCCATCCGCCATCTCGTCGCCTCGTCCGTACCGGGGCTCGACTTCGATGACGTGACCATCCTCGATTCGACCGGCCAGCTTCTCGCCTCTGGCGACGATCCGGCCAACAGCGCCCTCAACCAGTCGCTGGGCGTGGTGCAGAATGTCCAGACCGAGCTTGAGAAGAAGATCGACAACGCGCTCGCCCCATTCCTCGGCATGGACAACTTCCGCACCAGCGTTACGGCTCGTCTGAACACCGACACGCAGCAGATCCAGGAAACGATGTTCGATCCGGAATCGCGCGTCGAACGCTCCACCCGTGTCACCAAGGAAGAGCAGAAGTCCAGCCAGCAGCAGCCGGACAATGCCGCAACCGTACAGCAGAACATCCCGCAGGCCGCTCCGCGCGGCGGTGCCGGCCCGCAGTCGAACGACCAGGCCGAGAAGAAGGAAGAACAGACCAACTACGAGATCAACAGCAAGACGATCGCCACCGTGAAGAACAGCTACACGGTCGAGCGCCTGTCGATTGCGGTGGTCGTCAATCGCGGCCGCCTTGCCGCCATGGTCGGTGAGCCGGTCGATCAGGCAAAGATCGATGCCTATCTTCAGGAGATGCAGAAGATCGTATCGTCAGCCGCCGGCATTGATGCGAACCGTGGCGACGTGGTGACGTTGAACGCCATGGACTTCGTCGAGACGCAGTTGCTTGACCAGGCCATCGCGGGTCCGGGTCTCATGGAGACGCTGACGCGCAATCTTGGCGGCATCATCAACGCGCTCGCCTTCGTCGTCGTCGCCTTCCTGGTGGTCTGGATGGGCATGCGGCCGCTGGCTCGGCAGCTCGGCCTTGGCGGAAGCTCCGGCCAGCTCGCCAACGAATCCGCCGGTCTCGAACTGCCCGATTTCTCCCCTGCGACAGCAGGTGCCGGTGGCGCCCTCATGGACGGCTTCGGCTCCGACTTCGGCTTCGACAGCACCGACGATCTGCTCAGCATGGGCGAAGACGCAGGCGCCTTCAACCGTCGCGTCAAGGAAGGACCGGAAAGGCGCCTTGCACGCATGGTCGAGATCAGCGAAGAGCGCGCCGCAAAGATCCTGCGCAAATGGGCTCTCGAGAAAGCCGCCTGATCACACACAGAAATCGTCTGATAGTGACAAATCCCGCCGCATCGGCGGGATTTTTCGTTTCGCAGGCGTTGCGGGTGCAGCGCTCTTGCCGTCGTGTCCCGTGCAAATATTGTGCGAGTCTCGGCGGTTGCCGGTATCGGCCGCTGAATCCACGGTAAGAATCGTTGTGCCGTCGCCCGAGTCATGGGTGCGGCCCGCGATTGTAATACTTTAACGAGATCTTAATTTTTAGATTCCGCCGTTGCTGCCCGGGTGCGGAAGGTGGGCCGGTTTACTGCGTCTGCCATCGTCAATACACAGATAAATTGGAATATAAATTGGGTTATTCGATAATAATTCTCGACGTATTCGAGTTTTATATATTGATAGACTGCGGTTGTTCGAGTGAATAATTGATGCATTTTCGCAACAGGCGTCAGTCGAAAGTAAAATTCGCCCCTGTTCGAAGCTTCTTCTGACTCTGGTGAATGACGAGATTTGGGCTGAATTTGTGCTCAGCGAGCCGCCCAGCGCTGCGCGAAATCGGTGCGTCAGCGGAGCAGGGGCAATTCGAACGGCAAAACTCTTTTAAATATCAACGCTATGTCAAAACATGTGCTGCGTGGTGCCCGGGATCGGACAATGCTGAAGCAGCATCTCGGCGAATCGTTTCATGAAAGGGTGGTGAAGTAAATAGCGAGAAGATGACGATGGTTTTTTTTGAGGACGGATGTACATTTTTAACATTGATTCGCGTCCTGAATTGCGACTGGTGGTGATATTCGGCTTGGGCCGGCTGTTGGCGGCGACAGTGCAAGCGCAGGTTCCAGGGCGGTGAATCCGGCACGGGGGCTGACATCATGGACATTTCGCAAGCAGACATAACTGTCTGGCCTTTGCCGACAGCGTCGACACGCCTACGCGGTGGTGGGCTTACGCGTGATCAGTTGTTTCGGCGGCTGGGCGACATGGCGGGGCGCGCCAACCTGGGAAGCGGGCTTGCGGCGCTGACCGAATATGTTGGCGCGAGCCATTATCTCCTGGCGCGATACGATCTCTCGCAGGATAACGGGCTCGACTTCGTCGTCTGCTCGGATTGGCCGTTCGACATCGTCAGACGGCTTTCGGGCATCATCATCGGACTTCATGCCAAGACGACCGAGCTTGAAAAATGCCTCTCGGTGCTGCAGCCAGTGTTCTATTCGCTGCCCGACGACATCGACCTGCCACGGGGCATCAGCCGCGAATATTGCGCGGTCACCTTCAATGTCGGACGGCTGCGCTTCTCGTTGATGCTGCTCGTTCCCGAGGATGTGATCCTGTCGCAGGAGAGCCTGCGCGATGTGACCCTGCTTGCTGGATACCTCGCAAGCTTCACCACACGCGCCGAAGTGCGGCACGATCGCGACTTCGACTTGACCGACCGTGAACTGGAGTGCCTGTCCTGGATCGCCGAGGGCAAGACGAGCGAAGAGATCGCCGTCATTCTCGGGATCTCCCGCAACACAATCAACAACTACATCACCAGCGTCATGCGAAAGACAGCCACGCGAACCCGCTCCGAGGCGATCGCCTATGCCGTCCGCAACAACCTGGTCTGAGGGGCGAGACTGATGACCCATTTCCTCGCCAGTGGACGCAACGACGACGACCAGCGGCACAGCCGTAGCGGCAGGGCGGCGCGCGCGGCCACTCTGATCACACGATTGCAGGCGATGCAGCGTCAGATCAACGCCAAGCATTTCGCCGTCCTGCGGCTCAACGGCAAGGGTATGGGCGCGGTGCGCAAGCTGACCTGCGTGCTCGACAACTGGGGAGTTTCCTCGGAAGCGAACGCGCATGATCTCATAACTCTTTACGGCGACGAGTTGACGGCCCATCTCGACACATCGCTGCTGCCGGTGCTTTGGAATGGCTCGGGCGAACATCAGGCGGCGGAGATGTTCGAGTTCGGGCACTTCGGCCACCGTCTGAAAGCGCGCAAGCTACCCTATTCCGGCATTGCCTTTCCCGTGCGGCTCGGTGCGCAGGGCAATGGATATGTGGTCTTCGCCGGCAGCTATGTCGAAGCGACGACCGAGCAGGTGGTTGATCTGCATGGCCGTAGCTGCACGATCATGACAGACCTTCTGGCGGCTGACGAGAAGCGCATGGTGCGGCCGGAGACGCTGAGTGATCGTGAGATCGCCTGCCTGCAGATGGCCGGCGACGGCCATATCAGCGAAGAGATCGCCGAACGGATGGGGCTCTCCGTCCACACGGTGAACGCCTATCTCGGCGCCGCCACGACCAAGCTCGATTCGGTCAACCGTATTCAGGCGATCGCCAAGGCTATTCGCCTCGGCTACATCAGCTGAAGATCGGGCGACCCGGAGCATTTCCAGGAAAAGTGCGTAGCGGTTTTCCGTCAGGAAATGCGTAAAAACAATAATATAGATCGTTTCTACGGCTCCGTTTAAACCGGAAGCGCTCTAACACGCCAGAGGCAGTTCATAGGATTTGATGAACTTCGCTTCGGTCAGGCTCTTTGCAAGGAAGGCCGTGTTCTCGTCTGGATCCGCCGACGGGTTCTGGAAGGTGATGTGGCTGATCTCGATGCCGGCGGTGTCGTTGCCGAGCGAGAGGCGTACGTAGATGGTGACGCCGCGCGGCTTGAGCTCGAGATCGAGCACGATTTCTGGCTCGCTGTCCCAATCCAGATTGTAATTTCCGCCGAGACCGAAATTGACCGTTCCGGGCAGGAAATAGAGCTCGGCGGCCGATTCAACGAGGTCAGCGAGGCTGGCATAGGATTCGAACCGCAGGAGAGCGATGAAATCCGCGGCGTCGATGAGACGCAACTCGGTCGCCACTGGGCGGATCGCTTCGGCTACTATCTGTTCCCGTCTCTCGGAGAATTCGCACTTTTTCATCGGCGTTACGTCATCCGTTTTGGTTGCGATTGCGCATGCACCCTGTGAATGAGTTCGGCAACTGCCTTGTAAAACACGGGTGGAATCACACTATCGACCGAGACTTGTGCAAACATGGAGCGTGCAAGCGGTGGATCCTCGAAGACGGGAATGCCGTTCTTCTCTGCGATCTCGCGGATTTTGAGGGCAACGAGGTCCTGACCAAGGGCAACGACCACCGGTGCGTCGCTTTCTTCGCGGACATAACGCAGGGCAACGGCATAGTGGGTAGGGTTGGCGATCACCAGGGTTGCCCGTGGCACCGATGAAATCATGCGCTTGCGCGCCCGATCGCGCTGCATTGAGCGCAGGCGCGACTTGACGATCGGGTCGCCCTGCGCCTGCTTCATCTCCTCTTTTACTTCCTGCTTGGTCATCATCAGTTCGGTGTACCAATGGTGACGGGACCAGAAGAGATCGGCGATCGCCAAAACGGCGGTGGCCAGCATGATGACGATCATCACCTGGTTGAGATCGGACGTCATCGTCGAGAAGATCATAACCGGATCGGAGAACATCAGATCGAGCGTCGCGAAGTAGTCGTTCCAGAGAACCAGCACGACGAAGATCGACACGACGATGATCTTGAACAGCGACTTTCCGAACTCCACCAACCCTTGAACGCCGAAGATGCGCTTCAGGCCCGCCATCGGCGAAATCCGGTTCATCTTCGGCTGGATGCGATCGAGCACCGGACGCGGCAGGTTCTGAAAGATCGACGAGCCGACGCCGAAGACGATGAGCAGCACGAAGACGGGAACGAGCAGTGCTGTCGACTTCCACGCGAGGTGCGTCATCAACGCGACGACATCCGTGGCGTTGTTCAGTCGCCAGGCTTCCGGCTGCTCGAAAATGTCCTTGAGCGCCGCGGCAACCGTGCTGGCGCCGTCGGTCAGGAAGAACACGAAGAAGATGTAGATCGCCACAGTCGAGGCAAAGGTGGTCGCTTCGCGGGAGAAGGGCACGTTGCCCTTGTCGGCGGCGTCGGAGATCTTCTTCTCCGACGGGGATTCTGTTTTGCTGTCCTTATCCTGATCGTCCGACATGCGACAGGAAATCTCCCGACCGGTTTCCACAAGACAGCGCTGATCTTGCGCTGTTTGTAGTGAACCCGGAAACTAGGGCAGACAAGGGCTTCGCGGGGGCAATCATGCCGGGTCAACAGGAAATGCGGGGGCCGTCGATCTCTCCAAAACAGGAACGCGGGCCAAGGGCCCGCGTTGTGGTTCTACGATCAGGCTTAGCGCCGGTCCTTGAAAGGATACCCGGCGACCGGATGGATCAGGCGGCCTGCGCTTCCTTTTCCTTCAGCTCCAGCTGGCCGCTTGCGGCAAGGCGGATCGCCTCCTGGGTGATCGAGCGGCGGGCGATGGCGATGTCGCGCGGGTTGATGCCGGCATCGCCCATGGCAAGATCGGATTCGATCATGCGGCGCTGGCGTGCGCCGATGGAGGCGAGCACCGATTCGCGCAGGTCCGAGGTCGAACCGCGCAGCGCCATGGTGATGATGTCGGTCGAGACATCGTTGAACAGCTGAACGCGGCTGCGCTGCGGCATGTAAAGAACGTCGTCGAAGAGGAAGATCTTCGGGCGAACCTTCTTGGCCGATTCGGTGCTGAGAGATTCGAGCGAAGCGAGCAGCGTGTCGACCTGCGGCTTGTCGAGCTCGTTCATCACCTCGGCGATCTTGGTCGGACCGGCGGAATTGCGCTCGGCTTCCATCTCGCCGATCATTTCCATGACGCGGTTCTCGATGATCGACGCAGCCTTCGGGCTGACGTCCTTCATGTTGACGGCGCGCTTCAGGATATCCGGCCTCTGCTCTTCGGAGAGCTGCAGCAGGACCTTCGCGCCGAAGCTCGACGGCATCATCGACAAGACATAGGCAATGGTCTGCGGATGTTCCTTGGCCAGCTGCAGCGCAACCGCGACCGGGTCGCATTCCTGCAGTCGGTCCCAGATGTTGGCTTCGTAGGACTGGAAGGTGGCGCGGCGCCCGAGCAGGCCGTCGACTTCGTCCGGGGTCAGGCCTTCCTCGAGAATGCTCTCGATCGCCTTGGCATTGTCCATGAGGCCGGCGCCCTCGGTGAACAGGTCTTCGAATTCGTTGACCAGCGCTTCCAGTTCGTGGGGAGGGATGGCCCGCAGCGACTGCGCCGAAGCGATGATCGCCTGCAGCTCGCTCTGGGTGAAGAACTTCAGCAGCTTTCCGGCGACGGTCTTGCCCATCGCGAGCAGAACGGCTGCTGCCTTGTCGGTCTGGTTGAGAGGTCTGGAGAGTGCCTGAGCCTCAAAACTTTCGAAATCCATCATGGATTCATCCCTCGCCCAATGATTGGGTTCTATGACTTCTTGCTGCCCTTGATCTCGATGAGCTTGACGCCGAACCGGGTGTCGTCGCCTTCGAGAACGGTAATTTCACCACGGCCGATGATCCGGCCGTTGACCATGATTTCGACCGGTTCGCCGATCCGCCGGTCGAGCGAGATCGTCGCGCCTTCGGTCAGGTTCATGAGACCCGATACCTGCATTCGGCTGGTGCCGAGAACGATCTGAACATCGATCGGAATATCCATGATCAGGTCGAGATTGGCGGTCATGCCGCTGCCGGGCGGCGTGTCGGTGACGGTTTCACCGGCATCGAAGTCCGATGCGCCGAAATCGCTGGCGCCGAAGCTGCCGCCGCCGAAATCCGTGGTGGCCGGGGTCTCCGACAGATCGTTGCCAAAGGTGTCCGAACCGAAGTCGCCGCCAAAGGCGCCAAGACCATCGGCCGGAGCGGCGAATTCGCCGCCGAATTCGCCTGCGCCACTGAGCGTGTCTACGCTGCCGAACTCGGCGCCGAAGCCAGCCGGCGCGTCCGTGTCTTTCTTGAGAACACCGCGCAGATCGTCGATCGCCTGGTCGAGTTCCATGTCTCCGACAGCGAGTGCGGCCTGTTCGTTGATTGGTGCTTTCTTGGGTGCCATGTGCGAACTATTCCAGTTGAAGCTTGCCTCAGGCCTACTGCCTGGCGACGGCGAGCCGAATTAACTCATGATGTGGCGAAGGATGTCCTGTTCGGAGCCGTGGGTATCCTTGACCCGCACGGTGTATTTCGCACCCGATCGGCCGAACTCGCAGACGTAGAGATCGCGGCCGTTGGCGTTCACGTCGACGCGAACGTCCTGGGCATCGTGGAAGGGAATGACGTCGCCGGCCCGGAGGCGGCTGATCGTCTCGAGTGTCAGGCTTTCAAGCCGGATGCGTGCCTCGATGGTGACGGCGGAGCGGCGAACCTGCTCCTCCATCTGTTCGGTCCATTCGGACTTCTGCTTGCGGTTCTGGCCGGCACCCTTCGGAAAGACGATCTGCGTCTTCAACAGCACGCTTTGCGGCACGATGATCGAGAAGGTCGACAAAACAGGGCCGAAACCGATCGTCATGTCGATCGCTGCCGCATGAACGTCCTCGACCGCAGGGTCGGGCTTGCCGCGGGAAGCACTGTTGTGGGCGCGGGCAACGATCGGCTCGAAGCCGCCCGACGCGTTGACGGCGGTGCGAAGCACGTCGGCGATCTTCTCGAAGATCGGTTGGGCGACGTCGATTTCGATCGGGGAAAGTGTGCGCGGTTGCGGCTCTTCGATATCGGTCGGCTCCGCGCCCAACAGCGCCTCGACCATGGTGATGATGATCGGGCTGTCGCAGCTGATCAGAAAGTCGGGGCACCAGTTGCGCAAGCAGATGTCGCTGATCAGCACGCCGTTGCCGAGCTCGGCGATCAGGCTGTTGCGCAGGCCCGTGCGGAAGCCCGCATAGCCGATGGCGATGTCGAGGCCGGTTTCCGCCTTGCAGATGTCGGGAAGGAATTCGCCGAACACCTGGCCGAGATCGAGCGCCACCCGGCCGATCGCGCGGTCGTCGCCGAGCGCGCCGGTCATGCGCGCCAGCAGTTTCCTGTCGAAGGGATGAACGTTTGTCGGTGTTCCTGATGTCATGGGATCAAGCCGCCTTGCTTTCGCTGCCGCCGCCGGGGTTCATCATCTCCTGCTCGACGGCGTCGATCGAAGGACGCTCATAGGCCGAAATCGTCTTGCGGCCGTATTCAAGCGCGACCTGCGGAACCGAGCCGTTCATGTAGGCAAGCAGCGTCTGCTTGACGATGATGTAGAGCCGGTTCTGTTTTTCGCGGACGGATTTGATGTTCGCGACCAGCGGAGCGACGATCGAGTAGGAGAGGAACACGCCGAGCAGGGTGCCGACGAGTGCGGCGGCGATCTTGGCGCCGAGAACCTCAGGCGCTTCGCTGATCGCGCCCATCGCCTTGATGACGCCGAGAACCGCCGCGACGATGCCGATCGCCGGGAAGGCGTCGCCCATGATCGTCAGCGCGTGGTAGGACTTCATCTTGTCGTGGGTGATCGTCTGGATTTCTTCATCCATCAGCGCCTCGATCTCATGCGAGCGGGCGTTGCCGATGATGATCAGGCGGACGTAGTCGCAGATGAAGGCCGTCAGTTCCTTGTTTTTCAGCACGGTCGGCGCCGACAGGAAGATCGAGGATTCTTCGGGGTTGTCGATGTGGCTTTCGATCTCGTTGCGCGACTTGGTTCTCAGATCGCGCATCAGCGAGTAGAGAACGCCGAGCGTGTCGAGATACTCCCGCTCCTTGGGAACCTTATGGCGAAACGCTTCGCCGAGAGCCTTTCCGGTATCCTTCACCACCTTCATGGAGTTGGCCATGATGAAGCCGCCGATACCGGCGCCGCCGATGATCAGCAGTTCGAAAGGCTGGTTGAGGACTTCCATGTGGCCGCCCATGGCCACGTAGCCGCCGAGAATACAGCCGAAAGTCACAAGAAGCCCGATGATGATGTTCATTTTCGATACCTGACACGATCCCATTTTCGTCTAACGGGATAAGGTTTCTTCCTTGCGTGAGGCTGGCCGTCGAAGCGGCGGAAATCATTGCGGTGGAACAGGTTCGCGCAAGCCAATCCGGTCAGGATTTGCTATGGCCGGCTCTCCAGTCGCGCCCGTCTCACTCCGCTAAGGGCGACCGATCGTGACCACGACCTATACGAGCTACAAGCTGATTACGGCCGACTTGGGCAAGTCGCTGGAGCGCGTCGCCGAGGAACCGGACGTCGCCCGCGAGACCGAATATTATCTTTCGAAGATCGGCGACATAAAAACGATCGACCAGTTTTTCGCTGACACGCGCCTCTACAACTATGCGATCAAGGCGCACGGTCTCGAAGACATGGGCTACGCCAAGGCCTTCATGCGCAAGGTCTTGACCGAGGGCGTCGACAACGAGGATGCCTTCGCCAACAAGTTGACCGACAGCCGCTACAAGCAGCTGGCCGAATCGCTGAATTTCGCCCTTCACGGCGAGGCGGCCACCTCCTTCGATCGCGCCCAGAAGGGCGTCGTCGACAAATACGCCCGCCAGACGCTCGAGCAGAGTGCCGGCGAGGAGAACGCCGGCGTGCGGCTCGCGCTCTATTTCGCCCGCATGGCGCCGTCGATATCAAGCGGTTACGCCATCATTGCCGACGAGGCGCTGGCGCAGGTGGTGCGCACCACGCTGCAGCTGCCCGACGAATTCGCCGGCACCGAGGTCGACCGTCAGGCGGCCGCCTATGAGGACGCAATCGACCTCAAGGACTTCCAGGATCCGGCCAAGCTGACGGACTTTCTCGATCGCTTTACGGCGCTTTGGGAAATCAACAATTCAACGGACGGTTACGACCCGCTTGCGGTTTTCGGCGCGTCGAGCGGCTACGGCATCTCTTCCGACCTGCTCCTGTCCATCAACAGCCTGAAACTCGGGGGACGCTGAACGTGCAGACCGGTCTTTACGTTGCGATTTCGTCGCAGATGGCGCTTGAAAAGCGTCTCAATACACTTGCCGACAATATCGCAAACTCGGGCACCGTCGGTTTCCGCGGCACGGAAGTGAAGTTCAACCAGATGCTCGGCGATACCAAGCCGACCAAGGTTTCCTACGTCAGCAAGGGCGAAGAGTTCCTCAATAGCAGCAACGGTTCGCTGACGCGCACCGGAGGCATGTTCGATTTTGCCGTCAAAGGCGATGCCTGGTTTCAGATCGACACGCCCTCGGGTCCGGCGCTGACGCGCGACGGTCGCTTCACGCTGACCGAAACCGGCGAACTGGTCACCATTCGCGGCTATCCGGTTCTCGACGCCGGCGGCGCGCCGATCCAGATCAATGGCTCGGGCGGCGACGTGACCGTCGGCGCCGACGGTGCCCTGCACCAGAACGGTGTCGCGGTCGCCTCGCTCGGCCTCTACCAGGCCGACTTCAGCAAGGGCTTCATGCGCCTCGACAACAGTGCGGTGCTTCCGGCGGTACAGCCGGAACCGGTCGTCGATCGCTTCGATGTCGGCGTCATGCAGGGGTTCCTCGAAGAATCCAACGTCAACGCCATCGCGGAAATGTCGCAGCTGATCATGGTCACCCGCGCGTTCGACAACATCACCGCGCTGATGCGTGACAGCGAAGGGTCGCTCGACGAAGCGATCAAGACGCTCGGTGGCAGCCGCTAAGGCGTGACGGGAAACGGTATGGAACGCGAAGGCCTGAAGACGAGCGCCGCATCGACATCGCTGGCTGCCCTTGCCGGCCTGGTCGAACGCTACGCCAAACCTGAACATTCGATTGCGCCGGGCGGCCACGTCCAGACGATCTCTCCGGGCCACTATACGGTGACCGGCCTGTCGCGACATGTCCGGCTCGGCGATTTCGTCGCGCACAAGAGTTCGACTGGAACGCATCTCGGCGAAGTGGTGCGCGTCGAGCCTGAACGCGTGGTCGTCTGCCCGATCGAGCCGGGCGATCCGATCGGCATCCACGATACAGTCATCCGCAAGGGCGCCTTCCGCATCGCGCCGACCGACCAATGGTGCGGCCGGGCGATCAACGCGCTTGCGGAGCCGATCGACGGCCTCGGTCCGCTGCTGCAGGGCGACGTCCGCCGCTCGATTTCCAACACGGCACCGCCGTCGATGACCCGCAAGCGTGTGGAGCAGGGGTTCCGCACCGGTGTGCGGGCGATCGATATCTTTTCGCCGCTCTGCCTCGGACAGCGCCTCGGCATTTTTGCCGGTTCCGGTGTCGGCAAATCGACGCTGCTGTCGATGCTTGCGCGCGCCGATGCCTTCGACAAGGTGGTCATCGCGCTGGTCGGCGAACGCGGCCGCGAAGTGCGCGAATTCATCGAGGACACGCTCGGCGACAATCTTTCCAAATCGGTTGCCGTTGTCGCGACCAGCGACGAAAGCCCGATGCTGCGCAAGATGGCGCCGCTGACCGCCGTCACCATTGCCGAGCACTATCGTGACAACGGCGACAACGTGCTGTTGATCGTCGACAGTGTCACCCGTTTCGCCCATGCGATCCGCGAAGTGGCGACCGCATCAGGCGAGCCGCCGATCGCCCGCGGCTATCCGGCCTCGGTCTTTACCGAATTGCCGCGCCTGCTTGAGCGTGCTGGTCCCGGCGCTGAGGGCGCCGGCACCATCACTGCGATCATCTCGATCCTGGTGGACGGCGACAACCACAACGATCCCATCGCCGACTCGACGCGCGGCATTCTCGATGGGCACATCGTGCTCGAACGCAGCCTGGCGGAAGAAGGCCGCTATCCGCCGATCAATCCGCTGGCGTCGATCTCCCGTCTGGCACGCAAGGCTTGGACGCCGGACCAGGAAAAGCTGGTGTCGCGGCTGAAGGCGCTGATCCACCGCTTCGAGGAAACGCGCGACCTGCGCCTGATCGGCGGCTATCGCCCGGGTGGCGATCCCGATCTCGACATGGCGATCAAGCAGGTGCCGGTGATCTACGACGTGCTGACACAGACGGCGAGCGAGCCGCCGACGCAGGATGCTTTTTCCGATCTTGCCGGTGCGCTGAAGGCCGCGGCAATGGGCAATCAGCCGGGTGCTGCAGGGATGAGGCCGAGGTGATGGGTGTGACCGACTACGACGCCGACGAAACGATCCGCCAGCGCAAGCGCGAATCCGGCATGCCGATGATCGACAAGGCGCTGGCCGCAACCGGCATCATGCTGGCGGCCCTTGCGACCTTCTTTCCCTGGTACGCCTTTTTCAATCAGGACAAGTTCACGATGCCGCCGTTGTGGCAGGGCTCGACGCGTGATCTGCCGGAGAAGCCAGCGCGTAGCGTCCTGTCAGTATCGCCGTTGGCAATGTCCGATATGGACGGAGAAACCGTCGCGGCAATCGACCAACTGACGACGGCGACCGTTCCAAGCCTTGGCGGCGGCCCGGCCGTCGAGGGGACCGCTCCGAAGGAGGGGCTCGAGCAGCCATTCCCAGGCAAATCCGGCTTCAAGCTGATGCATGTCGCCAACGGTCGGGCTCTGATCGAGGATACGACCGGCATGTATATCGTGCGCATCGGTTCGATCCTGCCGGACAACAGCCGGCTGGCGACGCTTGAAGAGCGCGATGGCCGCTGGGTGATGATCACGTCGGGCGGCGAGGTCTACCAGGCCGACTGACCGGCCCCCATTTTCCGATCGTTCTTCTCCGTTGCGGGTTCGTCACTGTCCGCAACGGATAATGTCCTGCGTGTTTTGGATGCGTTCCGGCATCAGCACCAAGCTCGTTTCCGACGACAAGTCCCACGCAAGATTACCGACCTAGGTTCGCATCACCAAGCATGGAGCTTTTGATGCAACCGATTCAGCTTTTCGAACTCGCGTCCCGGCAGGCCCAGTGGCTGACCGTCCGCCAGAACGTGGTGGCCGGCAACATCGCCAACGCGAATACGCCGCACTACAAGGCCAAGGACGTCAAGCCGTTCGAAAGCGTGTTGGAAAGCACCGGCATCCAGATGGCCGCGACCCACAAGGCGCACTTCACCGAGAGCCTCGAAGCCTCGCAGGTGGCTGAGGTCGGCATGCTTGACGGCGTTCAGATCCAGCAATCCGGCAACAGCGTCGCGATCGAGCAGGAAATGATGAAGACCGGTGAGATCAAGCGCGACTACGAGCTCAGTGCCGGGCTCGTCAAAGCGTTTCACCGTATGATGCTCATGACGGTACGGAAGTAACAACCATGGATCCTTTGACTTCGGCCATGAAGGTCTCGGCCTCCGGTCTGCAAGCAGAATCGACCCGCCTGCGCATCGTTTCCGAAAACATCGCCAATGCACGCTCCTCCGGCGACGCACCCGGCGCCGACCCGTACCGGCGCAAGACCATCAGCTTTGCAGCCGAGGTCGACAGGGCCAGCGGCGCATCGCTCGTCGAGATCGAGCGGCTCGGCACCGATGATTCTGACTTCACCATCGAGTTCGACCCGGGCAATCCGGCCGCCGACGAGAAGGGCATGGTCAAGATGCCGAACGTCAACATCCTGGTTGAAATGGCCGACATGCGCGAAGCCAACCGCGCCTATGAGGCCAACCTGCAGACGATCAAGCAGTCGCGCGACCTGGTTTCCCAAACAATCGACCTGTTGAGAGCATCACAATAATGATCGACGCAATTAATTCTGTCGGCGCATTTTCGGTCATGAAAGAGGCCGAAGGTACCCGCCTTACGTCCTCTTCGTCGTCGGTCTTCGGTGCGGCCAGCGCCACCCCGGCGGCCCCGCAATCCCAGAGCTTTGCCTCGGTTCTCGGCGACATGGCGACCGACGCTATCGGCGCGATGAAGAAAGCCGAAGGCGCATCGCTCGACGGCATCCGCGGCCAGGCCAACACCCGTGAAGTCGTCGATGCGGTGATGAACGCCGAACAGTCACTCCAGACCGCAATCGCGATCCGCGACAAGGTGGTGACCGCCTACCTCGAAATCGCGCGCATGCAGATCTGAAGGAACGAGACATGAAGGCCCTTTCCATTGCCGCAACCGGCATGAACGCCCAGCAGCTGAACCTCGAAGTGATCGCGAACAACATCGCGAACATCAACACCACCGGCTACAAGCGTGCCCGCGCAGAGTTTTCCGACCTGCTTTATCAAACCGAGCGCGCCCAGGGCGTGCCGAACCGCTCCAACCAGGCGATCGTTCCGGAAGGTGCGATCATCGGTCTCGGCGTCCAGACGGCCGCCGTGCGCAACCTGCATATCCAGGGCAGCCTGGTCAGCACCGGCAACGACTACGACCTCGCGCTGGTCGGCCGTGGCTGGTTCCAGGTCGAAACGCCCGATGGCGAGACGGTCTATACCCGTGCGGGCGCCTTCAACAAGAATGCCCAGGGCCAGCTGGTGACGATCGACGGCTACACCGTCGTGCCGGGCGTCACCGTTCCGCAGGACGCCACCGAAATAGCCTTCACCAGCTCCGGCCAGGTAATGGTGCGCATCGGTAACGATCCGGCGATGCAGGAAATCGGCCAGCTGACGGTTGCCAACTTCGTCAATGAAGCGGGTCTCGAGCCGCAGGGCGAAAACCTGTTCAAGCAGACGCCGGCCTCCGGCGAGCCGATCGTCGGCACGCCGGCTGATCCGGGTTTTGCGCTGATCAAGCAGAAGTATCTCGAAGCGTCGAACGTCGATCCGGTCAAGGAAATCACCGACCTGATCTCGGCCCAGCGCGCCTATGAGATGAACTCCAAGATTATCCAGGCCGCCGACGAGATGGCGGCTACGGTGAGCAAGAACCTCAGATAACGGAAGAGGGGGCAAACATGACGTTTCGCCGAGCCGCAGGAATGACAGCTCAGAAGGACGGTTCCGCGCCAAGGGCGCGGCACGTGGTGGCGGGCATTTTGCTCGCCGCCGCTTTCCTGTCGCCTTCGGCAGGCTTTGCGGAACGGCTGACGGCAGTCATCCCCAAGCAGACGATTTACCCAGGCGAAGCGATCGACGCGAGCCGGGTCGAGATCGTTGATGTGACCAATCCCGATCTGACGGATGGTTATGTCAGGACGTTGAGCGAGATCGACGGCAAGGTAAGCAAGCGCACGCTGCTCCCCGGCCGCGTCATCCTGGCCTCCGCGCTGCGCGAGCAATATGCGGTCGAGCGCGGCTCCACCGTCCGTCTGATCTTCAGCAATGGTGGTCTCACCATCAGCGCGGCCGGTTCGCCCCTTCAGGACGCCGCGGTCGGCGATCTGATCCGGGCTCGCAACATTGATACTGGCGTTATCGTTTCCGGAACGGTGATGGCCGACGGCACGATACATGTGGTGGCGAAATGAAAATGCTTGCCTGCAAATGGTTCCTGACGCTGGCCGTCGCGCTGTCCACAGCGATGACGCCCGCCTTTGGCGCGTCGCGAATCAAGGACGTTGCCTCGCTGCAGGCCGGCCGCGACAACCAGCTCATCGGCTACGGCCTCGTCGTCGGCCTTCAGGGAACGGGTGACAGCCTGCGCGCGTCGCCGTTTACCGATCAATCGATGCGCGCCATGCTGCAGAACCTCGGCATTTCGACCCAGGGCGGAGAATCGCGCACGCGCAATGTCGCCGCCGTTCTCGTCACGGCGAACCTGCCGCCCTTTGCCAGCCCCGGCAGCCGCGTCGACGTGACCGTCGGATCGCTTGGCGATTCCACCTCCCTGCGCGGTGGTACCCTGGTGATGACCTCGCTCTCGGGCGCCGACGGCCAGATTTATGCGGTCGCGCAAGGGTCGGTCGTCGTCACCGGTTTCAATGCGCAAGGCGACGCGGCAACGCTCAACCAGGGCGTCACGACGTCAGGGCGCGTGCCGAACGGCGCCATCATCGAGCGCGAGCTACCGTCGAAATTCAAGGACGGCTTCAACCTCGTGCTGCAGCTGCGCAACCCCGACTTCTCCACCGCGGTCGGCATGGCCGCGGCGATCAACAAATATGCCGCGGCGCGATATGGCGGCCGCATCGCCGAAGCCCGGGATTCGCAGGCCGTTCTCGTCGAAAAGCCGAAGATGGCCGACCTTGCGCGGCTGATGGCGGAGATCGAGAACATCGTCATCGAAACGGACGTCCCTGCAAGGGTCGTCATCAACGAACGCACGGGCACGATTGTCATCGGTCAGGACGTGCGCGTCAACGAGGTGGCCGTCAGCTATGGCACCTTGACAGTGGAGGTCAGCGAGACGCCGACGGTGGTTCAGCCGCTGCCGTTCGCGCGCGGCCAGACGGCGATGGAGCCGAACACCACCATCGATGCTCAATCCGACGGCGGCACGGTCGCCATTCTCAATGGGTCCAGTTTGCGGTCGCTCGTTGCCGGTCTCAATAACATCGGCGTCAAGCCGGACGGCATCATCGCCATCCTGCAGAGCATCAAGACGGCCGGGGCCCTTCAGGCGGAGCTTGTCCTGCAATGATGAACATCGACCGCCTTCTCGGAAGATCCCGCAACATCCTGCTCGCATCGGTTGCCGTCGCGTCGATGCTGGCGATGCCCGGCGCCTTCGCCCAGGACGTCACCGCGCCGCCCGCCAGCAACGCCACAGCCAACGAAATCCAGCAGTTCTGCACCAACATCGCCGATGCTGCCCGCGACCAGCGCTACGTGCTGCAGCGCAAGGAACTCGAGGCTCTTCAGGCGAATGTCGACGACCGGATCGCGACGCTCGAAAAGCGGCGCGAGGAGTATGAAGACTGGCTGAAGCGCCGCAACGACTTCCTCAAGCAGGCCGAGATTGGCCTCGTCGGCATCTACAAGACGATGAAGCCGGATGCTGCCGCGGGCAAACTTGAATTGGTCCGTCCGGAGATTGCCGCCGCGATCGTCATGCAGCTGCCGGCGCGGCAGTCGTCGCTGATCCTCAGCGAGATGAGCGACGAGAAGGCCGCCATCCTGACCAACATCATCTCGAGTGCCAGCGATCCGAACACCTCGAAGGAACCATCATGAAAATGCGTCTAACGGCCATATTGGCCGCGGGCCTCCTCGCAGGATGTCAGAACCAGGCCATCAACGAGATCGGCCGTGCCCCCGCCATGAGCCCGATCGGCAGCGGTCTGCAATATACCCAGACACCGCAGCTGGCGATGTATCCCAAGGAGCCGCGCCATGTCGCCAACGGTTTCTCGCTCTGGAACGACCAGCAGTCGGCGCTCTTCAAGGATGCACGCGCGCTTAACGTCGGCGACATCCTGACGGTCGAGATCGCCATCAACGACAAGGCGTCGTTCGACAACAAGACCGATCGCAGCCGCAAGAACACCAGCGGCTTCAACATCGGCGCGAGCGGGCAGTCGGAAGCCAGCAGCTTTGGCTGGTCGGGTGACCTGAAATACGGCTCGAACACCAAGACCGAAGGCGACGGCTCGACCGAGCGGGCCGAAAAGCTCCAGCTGCTTGTCGCGGCAGTCGTCACCGGCGTGCTCGAAAACGGCAACCTTCTGATCAGCGGTTCGCAGGAAGTTCGCGTCAACCAAGAGCTTCGCATCCTCAATGTCGCTGGTATCGTGCGCACGCAGGACGTCGACTCCGAGAACGTGATCTCCTACGACCGGATTGCCGAGGCACGCATTTCCTATGGTGGTCGCGGCCGCCTGACCGAAGTGCAGCAGCCGCCTTACGGCCAGCAGATCATGGACCTGATTTCGCCGATCTGATCGGCAGGGAATGGCAAGATGGAAGAATTCGATACCGCCGCGCCCGTGAAATCACCGTCGAAGGTGATGACGATCGCCATCGTTGCCGTCCTGACGCTCGTCGCCGGCGGCGGCGGCTGGCTGGTCGGCGCCATGCTGGCGCCGCCGCCGCCCAAGGAGCAGGTGGAGGCGACCAAGGACACAGCTCCGAACGCAACCGGCGAGGAGGGCGTTCCGAAGATCGCGACGGAAGCCAACGGCGTCGTCCAGCTTGACCCGATCACCACGAACCTTGCCTACCCCTCGGAAAACTGGATCCGGCTCGAGGTGGCGTTGCAGTTCGACGGTGTCCCGGACCCGGCGATGGCCGAGCAGATACACCAGGATATCGCCGCCTATCTGAAAACCGTGTCGCTGCAGCAGATCCAGGGGCCGCGCGGCTTTCAATATCTCCGGGATGACATTCAGGAGCGGGTTGACCTGCGCTCGGATGGGCGCGTAACCAATGTTATGTTCAGAACCTTCGTCATTCAATGATTCGCTAAATGATCCGGCTCATCGCCTTCATAGTCGCCATGATGGCGATGTCCGGAATTGCCGGCGCCCAGAGTTTTCCCTCTGACATCCTGAACACGCCCATCGACGGATCGGCCGCCTCCTGGATCATCCGGACGTTCGGCCTTCTGACCGTTCTTTCGGTGGCGCCCGGCATCCTGATCATGGTCACCAGCTTTCCGCGCTTCGTGATCGCCTTTGCCATCCTGCGCACCGGCATGGGCCTGGCGACGACACCGTCGAACATGATCATGGTTTCGCTGGCGCTGTTCATGACCTTCTACGTCATGGCTCCGACCTTCGACCGCGCTTGGCGCGACGGCATCGACCCGCTGATGAAGAATCAGATTACGGAAACGGAAGCGCTGCCGCGCATCGCCGAGCCGTTCCGCGAATTCATGCTCGCCAATACCCGCGACAAGGATCTGCAGCTCTTCATCGATATAGCCAAGGAAAAGGGCCAGACCGTCGTCGTCAACGACAAGGTCGACCTGCGCGCCGTCGTTCCCGCCTTCATGATCTCGGAAATCCGCCGCGGCTTCGAGATCGGCTTCCTCATCATGCTGCCATTCCTGGTGATCGACCTGATCGTTGCCACCATCACCATGGCGATGGGCATGATGATGCTGCCACCAACGGCGATCTCCCTGCCGTTCAAGATCCTCTTCTTCGTGCTGATCGACGGCTGGAACCTGCTCGTCGGCAGCCTGGTACGCTCGTTCAGCTGACCAGCGAACCCGCTCCTCTTCGTTCTTTCAGCCTTGGCTTGTCGCCACGCGCCGTCTCCTGTGCGTGGCCGCGGCTGCTGCAGAAATATCCTCAAGTGTCATCGACCCAGGCACCAGCCGGTGAGTTTGAAACGTTGTCTTGCCCTTGTCGCGCTGTGTTTGATGCGCTGAGCTAAGCTGTAAGCAACGCGCCGGTTCTTGCGTAAAGCCGAACGAAAAACCCCGCCGGATGGGCGGGGTTCAGGAGGGTTATGATGTGCCGGCGGTTGAGCCCGCCTTCTGACTTTACTGTGCGAACGATCCTGTACGTACCGGCAGTGCCGGCACGTCGATGAGAGCAGGCTCCAATCCCTTCTTCGCGCGGTCGGCCATCGCCTCATAGGCCTGCTCGAGGTGGCGGCAGAAGCGTTCCGCATCAAAGAGCGGCATCTGCAGCCGGTTGTCGGCGAGCTTCTGCTTGTATTCGGCTACCTTGCCGCGGGTCTCGTAAAGGGCGATCGCCTGCCCGACATAGTCGTCGACATCGGCGGCAACGAGTTCCGGCACGCCGATTGCGCGCAGCAGGCTTTCGCTGACGCGCGAGGCGAAGTGCGTGCCCTTTGGCGTCAGCACCGGCAAGCCCATCCACAACTGCTCCGACGTCGTGGTGTGTCCGTTACAGGGGAAAGTGTCGAGGCCGAGGTCGGCGACTGGGATACGCGCCAAGTGTTGTTCGTACTCGACCTTCGCGCAGAAGATAATGCGTTTTGTGGCGATGCCGTAGCTCTGGAAACGCCGAAGAATATGAGCCTGGGCTTCCGGCTTGGGGCACATCAGCCAGAGAACGCTGTCAGGCGTCCTGCGCAGGATCCCAGCCCATGCCTTCATGGTTTCGACGGTGATCTTGCGGTTGGCGTTGAACGATGCGTAGACGAAAGCATCTTCCGGCAGGCCCGCTTGCGTGCGTGTCATCGCTGCCGGCCGTGGCCGGCCGGCAGGGTCGTTCGGCTGGTAGGTCTCGGGCAACCGGCAGAACCGCTCGTAGTAGTGGTCCTCGCTGCCATCGGGAAGGACGTGACGGTCGCCGATGATGTAGTCGAGATCGACGTTGACGGTGGTGCCGGGGAAACCGAGCCATGTCGCCTGCACAGGTGCGGTCTTGTGGTTGAGTATGGCAACGCGACTGTTCATCGTATGGCCCTTGAGATCGACGAGGATATCGATCTGCTCGTCGCGGATCGTCTGGGCGGCCTGCTCGTCGGAAAGGTTTTCGATGCGGACGATTTTGCCCCAGGTCTGACGCCCTTCGCCAGCAACGGCGAGGTGTTTCTCCGGCGTGTAGCAGAAGAGCGTCACGTCGAATTTCTCGCGATCATGCAAGGTCAGCACGGCTTGCAGGAGCTTCATCGTCGCGTGCGGTCCCCAGAAGTCGTTCGAAAGGTAACCCAGCCGTATCTTTTTGCCCCACACGTGCTGCATCTTGCGGCGTTCCTCGGGCAATGTTGGTGGGAACGGCTGATCAAGCGCAGCGGCCAGGCGGTTCAACTTTTCATCGCGGCACCAGTGCACATTGTAGAAAGGCGTTTCCGCGCGCAGAAATTTGCGGTTGGTCGCCTGGATCGCACGCTCCAGCGCCTGCGCATAGTTTTCGATTTCGTTGAAGTTGTTCACTTCCTGCATGAAAACGAGATAAGCCGACAGCAGGACCGGGTTCGATGGCGTCCGCCGGAACAGGTTGGTGACGATCTCGCGATCATCGTTGTTTCCGACATCCGACGTCAGCAGCTTTGCCGCCAGCACCTGGTGTTCCTGCCGCGCGCTCGCCGAGAGTGTCGATTTGAAAGGGCTGAGAATGTCGGCCTGGTCGCGCTTCAGGAACAAGGTCACGATGATGTAGGCAAGTTCGGGATCGGTCTTTGCCTGCTCGAGCAAGGGCCGGCCGAGGCTTAAGGCCTGATCATCATTGCCGCAGGCGAAATGCAGCTTCATGGCCTCGGCCAGGAAATGCTCCGAACGCAATCCGCCTTCTTCGCCGGCCAGCTGATAGGCTTGTGCAGCATCGCTCCGGAAGCCGAGCTTCAGCAGTACCTTTGCCAGAAGCGCATAGGTCTTGGCATCACGGGTAAGATCGAGCAGCTGATTGAGGGTATCGAGCGCCTCGGTGTACTGGCCTTTTTGATACTGCCGCGAAGCGGAAGAGAAGATGGTGTGGGCGTTCAAGGGAAGCTCCATGGGATAAGCGCAACCGTTGTCACCGCGCGAGCCTGTGCAACGTCAATGTTCCAGGGTGTTGTTTTGAAGCAGAAACCTTGCCCCAAGCGGGATTGCTGAGCGATTTGCGTATTGTTTGCCAATAAACGCGATGTCGATGAAGTCATTCGCGGGCGACGGGGTGGCGGCAAAGTAACGTGCCGTTAACCATAGGATTTTGCTTAGAAAATATCCTTCCGCCTTAATGAAATCGCAAGCTTTGGGAGGGATATTCACCTTCACATGACGGGTTTGGTTTCCTTCACTTGAGTGAGCGGAGCCGAGTGGCATGAAGCCGGTCCGTCATTGCCGGTAGACGTATTCAGTCCGGCATGTCCCCAACCGTGTAACCTTGTAAATTTGAGGGACAGTCTCATGACTTCTATTATGACCAACAACTCGGCAATGGCCGCACTCTCCACGCTGCGTTCGATCAATTCCTCGATGGAAACGACGCAGGACCGTATTTCGTCCGGCTACCGCGTTGGTAACGCTTCCGACAACGCCGCTTACTGGTCGATCGCAACGACCATGCGTTCGGACAACAAGGCCCTCGGCACANCGTATTTCGTCCGGCTACCGCGTTGGTAACGCTTCCGACAACGCCGCTTACTGGTCGATCGCAACGACCATGCGTTCGGACAACAAGGCCCTCGGCACAGTTCAGGACGCACTCGGCCTCGGCGCTGCCAAGACCGACGTTGCTTACACCGGCATGAAAGCCGCGATCTCGGTCGTCGACGAAATCAAGGCAAAGCTGGTTGCTGCCAGCGAGCCGGGTGTTGACAAGTCCAAGGTCCAGAAGGAAATCACGCAGCTGCAGGATCAGCTGAAGAGCGTGGTCAAGTCCGCTGGCTTCTCCGGCGAAAACTGGCTCTACACCGCTTCCGGCGCAACTGCTCCGGGCACGAAGTCGATCGTCGGTTCGTTCAACCGTGACGCTTCTGGCAACGTCAGCCTGACGACGCTCGACGTCGACACGACCAAGACCATGCTGATCGACGAAGCAGCAACAGCAAACGGCCTGCTCACAGACGCACTCAAGGACTCCACTGGCACGGCCNCGCTCGACGTCGACACGACCAAGACCATGCTGATCGACGAAGCAGCAACAGCAAACGGCCTGCTCACAGACGCACTCAAGGACTCCACTGGCACGGCCATCGCCGGCGTCAGCGTTCTGACCCTCGACATCAGCACTGGGGTAACGGCAACGACACTGGCCAACTACCTCAGCGGTGTCGACACTGTCCTGAAGAGCATGACCGATGCCGCTTCGGACCTCGGCGCCGTCAACAAGCGCGTCGATCTCCAGAAGGACTTCGTCGACAACCTGATGGACTCGATCGAATCGGGCGTCGGCAAGCTGGTTGACGCCGACATGAACGAAGAGTCGACCCGCCTGAAGGATCGAATCGGGCGTCGGCAAGCTGGTTGACGCCGACATGAACGAAGAGTCGACCCGCCTGAAGGCTCTGCAGACGCAGCAGCAGCTCGGCATCCAGGCTCTCTCGATCGCCAACAGCAGCTCGCAGAACATCCTGTCGTTGTTCCGCTAAGCGGTCCAGACACCGGCGACTTCGGTCCCGGACTGCAAAACGAAAAACCGCGTCTCCATCGAGGCGCGGTTTTTCTTTTGTCGGTATGTTTTTTTCGTCTGCGGCTTCAAGCTTCGTTAACCATCTTGGTGTTTTCTGTGGCTATCGAAACGGCGGGTTAACCAACAAGATTAACGCGTTAGCAGGCATGAAGCTGGCCGCCGGTTCCCGGTAATCCCGGAATGTCCCTTTCAATCCAGTTTTCCCAAGGGGCACTCAGCCAATGACGTCTATCATGACCAACAACGCGGCAATGGCCGCACTCTCCACGCTGCGTTCGATCAATTCCTCGATGGAAACGACGCAGGACCGTATTTCGTCCGGCTACCGCGTTGGTAACGCTTCCGACAACGCCGCTTACTGGTCGATCGCAACGACCATGCGTTCGGACAACAAGGCCCTCGGCACGGTTCAGGACGCACTCGGCCTCGGCGCAGCCAAGACCGACGTTGCTTACACCGGCATGAAAGCCGCGATCTCGGTCGTCGACGAAATCAAGGCAAAGCTGGTTGCTGCCAGCGAGCCGGGCGTTGACAAGTCCAAGGTCCAGAAGGAAATCACGCAGCTTCAGGAACAGCTTAAGAGCGTCGTCAAGTCCGCTTCGTTCTCCGGCGAAAACTGGCTCTACACCGCTTCCGGCGCAACTGCTCCGGGCACGAAGTCGATCGTCGGTTCGTTCAACCGTGACTCCAACGGCAATGTCAGCCTGACGACGCTCGACGTCGACACGACCAAGACCATGCTGATCGACGAAGCAGCAACAGCAAACGGCCTGCTCACAGACGCACTCAAGGACTCCACTGGCACGGCCATCGCCGGCGTCAGCGTTCTGACCCTCGACATCAGCACTGGCGTAACGGCAACGACACTGGCCAATTACCTCAGCGGCGTTGACACCGTCCTGAAGAGCATGACTGACTCTGCTGCAGACCTCGGTGCGGTCAACAAGCGCGTCGACCTCCAGAAGGACTTCGTCGACAACCTGATGGACTCGATCGAATCGGGCGTCGGCAAGCTGGTTGACGCCGACATGAACGAAGAGTCGACCCGCCTGAANCCTCCAGAAGGACTTCGTCGACAACCTGATGGACTCGATCGAATCGGGCGTCGGCAAGCTGGTTGACGCCGACATGAACGAAGAGTCGACCCGCCTGAAGGCTCTGCAGACGCAGCAGCAGCTCGGCATCCAGGCCCTGACGATTGCCAACACCAACTCGCAGAACATCCTGTCGCTGTTCCGTTAATCAGCGCATAGGTATGACGGACGCATCTGCGCCCGTCATGATCATGACCTCCAGGAAGCCGCGCCGCCCGAAAGGACGGCGCGGTTTTTGCGTTACCGGGGCGTTGTCTTTTGCCGTTAACGCCTGCTTCATATTCCCTTATTTTTGTTCACCTTCGTTACTGACTTATGAATGGCGTTAACCGTTTGTTAACCAAACAATCGTTACACATTCGTTAAGAGCGAAGGGTCGCCCCCAGGGCAAAACAGGGGCGGTTCGCATGACGCTGGTCCCGTCGCTGCCGGTCAATCACTCCGGAATGTTCTCAGAAAATCTTTCGGGGCAAGTGACCAATGACCAGCATCATGACCAACACGGCCGCCATGGCCGCACTTCAGACGTTGCGTTCGATCAACACCAATATGGCCGAAGTGCAGGAGCGAATCTCGTCCGGCTACCGCGTGCAGACAGCAGCCGACAACGCCGCCTATTGGTCGATCGCGACCACCATGCGCTCGGACAACGCCGCACTCTCCACCGTTCAGGATGCGCTTGGTCTCGGTGCGGCGAAGGTCGACACTGCCTATGCGGCGATGAAGGCGTCGATCGACGTCGTCACCGAAATCAAGACCAAGCTCGTCGCCGCGCGCGAGCCCGGCGTCGACAAGCTCAAGATCAACAAGGAAATCACCGAGCTGAAGAACCAGCTCATGTCCGCCGCACAATCGGCGTCGTTCTCGAGCGAGAACTGGCTCTACAATACCAATACAGCCGCCGTCGGCACGAAGTCGGTCGTCGCTTCCTTCAACCGCGACGGAAACGGCAATGTTTCCATCACGACGCTCGATTTCGACACGGCGCAATCGATGCTGATCGACACGGGCAGCGCGGCGCGCGGCCTGCTGACCAGGGCCTATGATGCCGACCAGCTGCAGCAGACGCCGACCGGCACCGCCGCACCGTACTATCTGATCGTCGCCCCGCCGGCTGCGCCGCCGACCGGCACCGAAATCAAGCTGACTGCGACGACCGCGCCCACGGAAATGGACGCGATGATCCGCGTCGTCGACAAGATCCTCGGGCAGCTGACGGACGCCGGTTCGACACTCGGCGCGATCACCAAGCGTATCGACATGCAGGAAAGCTTTGTCGCCAACCTGATGGATACGATCGACAAGGGCGTCGGTCGTCTGGTCGATGCCGACATGAATGAGGAATCGACGCGCTTGAAGGCGCTGCAGACGCAGCAGCAGCTCGGCATTCAGGCGCTGTCGATCGCCAATACCAACTCCGAAAACATCCTGCGCCTCTTCCAGCAGTAAGGTTTTCCAGCCGGTGGCGCCTTGGTTCCGCCGGTTTGGGACCGCCCGTCCGTGCCCGCCGAGAAGGCGGATATCGAATCGAGTTGAGTTCTGCCACGTCGTCGGTCACGGCACCCGGTGGAAACGGTTGGACCGCGCTAATTGCCCTGGCGCGGTCCAACACATTCATTTTCGCACAAGTTTGACCGAATAGCGTTCCCTCGCAGTCCTGTCGGATGACTGCCGGCCAATATGAGATTTGCGCCGCCGCCTGCATCGGTCTGCCGCCGGAATGAAAATTCCCGTGCCCGGCCGCTGTAAGTCAAAGAATGCAGGGTTCGCCGCTATCGGTGACCGGACCCGAGGGAGACATTTCAGCAGTGTCAGGATCATGGGAATTCTGCGCCGTAGGGCGGCGCCTGTCGGGCAGACGGGGATCGCCTTCTATCGTGCTGCGCGCATCGAGGTTCCAGCCATGAGCGCGATGCTGTCCCGCTATCTCAAGGATTTCAGTGCGCCGAAAGTCGAATTGTCGATGATGCCGCAGAAATACTTCCCCGATCTGGATACAGACTACTCCGATGGCGACCGGCACACGTCGCGAGCGGCTGCGCCGCAGATCGATGTCGAAGCCGAACGGCGCGAGGCTTTCGAGCAGGGCCGCGCCGAAGCGTCGGCGGAGCTTGCCTTCGAACACGGCAATCAGATCGCCGATCTCCAGGCGGCCCACGCGGCCGAAATCGAGGCCCTGACCAGGCGCCTCGAGGACGAGGCCGCAAGTCGCATGGCCGGACGGTTTCAGGAGATGACCGAGCATCTGGCGGTTTCGCTGGGTGACCAGACCGCCCGGGTGCTTGCACCTGTCATGGAGGAGGCGCTCGCGCAGCGCGCCGTTGCCGATATGGCGCAGATGATCCGGCAGGGAATTATCGCTGGCGAAGGCTGTGCGATCACCATCAAGGGTCCGCTTCCCCTGTTCGAAGCATTGAAGAGCAGCCTCGGCGACGACATGCCGGTGTTCCGCCACGTTGAAACCAACGACATCGACCTCGCCATCGAAATGGATGAGACGATCCTCGTTACAAGAATGGCGGCTTGGGCCGACACTGTCCGGAAGGTCCTCGCATGAGCGACGAAAGCCATCACAACGGCAAGAACGAAATCATCATCGTCAAACGAGTGAGTGGCGGTCATGGCGAGCATCACGGCGGCGGCTGGAAGATTGCCTACGCCGACTTCATGACGGCGATGATGGCCTTCTTCCTCGTCATGTGGCTGATCAATGCCGCCAACGAGGAGACGAAGGCGGCCATCGCCTCCTATTTCAACCCGGTGCAGCTGACCGACCAGAAGCCCGCTGAGCGTGGCTTGAAGGATCCTGCCAAGGATGCGCAGGGCGAAGAGACACAGCAGCGATCGAAGGTCGACGGCGAGCAGGAAAAATCGGGCGGCTCGGCCAAGACCGGCGACCAGCTGACCGCAACCTCGGGCGAGGAAACGAAATACTCCGACGCCGATTTCTTCGAGAATCCCTATTCGGTGCTTTCGGAAATCGCGCAGGAAGTCGGCCAGCAGGCAAACATCAGCGTCAAGGGTGACGGCGGTGCGGCGCAGTCCGGGCCGTCGACCGGGGCGGAAGGCGGCGAGGCCTTTCGCGATCCATTCGACCCGGACTTCTGGACCAAACAGGTCGAAGTCAAGGATGCCGGCAACACCACCGAGAAGGACGTCGCCTTGGCGTCCAAGGCGGCGATGGCGAGCGGCGCAGCGCCATTGCAGAAGACCGCCGAAGAACAAAAGGCCGAAGGGAAGCCGGCCGACGCCGGTAAGACTGATGCCGAAGAGGCAGAACTTGCCAAACCGGATGCCGCAGCGCAGGCCGAGGAATTGAAGGCCGAGATCAAGAGGGAGCTCGGAGGCGATGCCGGCAAACTGGCAGAGGGCCTCGTCGTGACGCCGGCTGAAGGCGGTCTGCTGTTGACGATCAGCGAACAGACGGATTCCCAGATGTTTGCCGTCGGCTCGGCCGTGCCGCAGAAGGAACTTGTCATGGCCATGGAGAAGATCGGCCGGCTGCTGTCTGAGCGCCAGGGCGTTGTCGCCATCCGTGGCCACACCGATGGTCGTCCGTTCAAGGACGGCACCTATGACAACTGGCGCCTGTCGGCTGCGCGCGCCCAGAGCGCCTACTACATGCTCGTTCGCGGTGGTCTCAAGGAAGATCGCGTCAGCCAGATCAGCGGCTTTGCCGACCGGCGGCTACAGATCCCTGGCGATCCCTATGCGCCCGGCAACCGCCGTATCGAAATCCTGCTGCAGTCGGCTAAGGGTTAGAACCGATGCTGCGACGCTTGCGATCCGCCTTGATGATGTCGGCACTGGCCATCCCGCTTTCGGCGGGAATGGCGGATGCCAACGACCTCGAGGAGCTTGCACCCTTCAAGATGATCCGGTCGCTGCAATACGTGCAGGACTCGGTGGTGCTCGGCGATCATTCTGCCATCGAGATGCAGCGCTTCATGCTGGGTGCGATCGACAAGCGGCTCAGGGCTGCGGATGCGTCCGTGTTCCGCGATCCGCGCAATGTCGATGCGGCACTTGTCTACGCCATGAGCGGCGGTAATCCGGAAACACTCAACTATCTCGCCGACCATGATGTCGATGGCAATTTCGATTCGCGCGTTACTGACGCGCTTAGGCAATATCTCGGCGGCAAGGGTGGCCTGATCGTCGAGAGCCTGTCGAAGGCGGCGCCCGAGTACCGCAATTCCCGTGTTGGTCCCTACCTGTTCCTGATCCTCGGCAATGCCACATCTCAGCAGGACCCGGTCGGGGCGATGAAGTTCTACGACTGGGCGCGATTGACTGCTCCGGGAACGATTATCGAGGAGGCGGCGCTTCGTCGCTCGGTCTTCCTTGCTGTGCAGGCGAACATGCCTGACAAGGGATTTCGTTATGCCCTGAACTACGCCCGCCGATACCTGACGTCGCCCTATGCCAGCCAATTCGCCGACGTCTTCGTCGAGCTGGCCGTCGGGCATTTCGACGAGGCGGCGCACGAACGGATTTCCGAAATCCTGACTTTCATGGATGCGCCGCGCCAGCGCGAGGTCTATCTTCGCGTCGCACGACGTGCGGCTATCAGCGGAAAGCAATCCTTGGCAAAGCTTGCCTCGGAACGGGCCGAGCAGCTCGCAGCCGACGGTGCGTCCGAGCCGCGTGTGCTCGCCAATTTTTACGCCGGGCTGGCGTCGGTACCGTCGTCTGACGTCTTTGCCGCAACACAGAGCATCGCCGCGATCCCGGACGCTGAGCTTTCTCCGCGTGACCGAGCCCTGCGTGACGCGGCAAAGGCAGTTGCAGAGGCCGTTGTCAGACCACCGGACGATGAAAGCCTCACGCAAGCGTTCTCCGCTAGACCGGTTAGACCAGCCACGCCAGTCGAGCAGATCGAAGGTGCGGAAACGGGAAGCGGCATGAGCCCGTTCGGTAGCCCGGCGGCTGATGCCAGCGCCCCAGAAGCTGGCGAGACGACACAGGCCAGCGCTGAGACTGCCGACGCCTCCGATCCTGCTCACGACGGTTTCGTGGCCAAGGGGCGGTCCAAGTTGGAGGAGATCGATGCGCTGCTAAGGGGGGAAGGCAAATGAGAGCTCTCGACGAAAGCCTGCGCGCACCACCTCAGTCCCAGACGGGCAAGCCGGGCGCACGTGCGGGCGGCAAGGAGCAAGCCCCCGGCGCCTTCGAGGACGCCGTCGCAACCGCTGGGCGCCAGAAGGCGAACGGTCAGGGCGGACAAGGTTCGTCCGCCGGCAACGGCGAGGCGACCGAAGGCGAAAACTCTGGAGCTGCGACCTTGATTGGCAATGGCGGCATTAAAGGCGGCGACGCCAAGATCTCGATCTCCAAGCAGGCGCACAATCGTGCACCTGGGGATCCGGAAGATCCGTTGCTCGACAATCACAATGCTCAGAACGAGCGGTTCTCGCTCGCGGAGCGTGGACGAGACGCCAAGCGTGTTGCTGCCAAGGCGGCGCGGGCGCGCGAACAGGCGAATGAGACGGTTGCCGCCGACGCCGACGAATTGGCCGCCGGCATAGCGGGTTTGTCGCGCGGCTTGGGTAGGGGCCAGGCAAACGGCGCGCAGGGTGCAGACGGCGAGCCAACTGATGCGGCCGCGGCTTCAGATGCCAAGACTTCCCCAAGCGCCAGCGTAGACGACCTGCTGACGCTGCTCGGCGGCAACGCCATGCCGTCGACGCGTGCTGATGCCCAAGGTGGCTCGGCCGGCGCCGCTGGCGTCCATGCCCTCGGTGAACGCGGCGCCAAGGGCGCTGGGCATGGCGAGATGATCGATGCCCATGGTGCGAGTGCCGAAGGTGCCGATGGCGAACAGGGCACCGACCGGTTGTTCCGCTTCGCCCGCGCCGATGGCAAGGGGCAGGCGATTTCGATGAGCATATCGAAGGACGGCGAACGGGCGACGGTTGACGCCGCGCGGTCAAATGCCAAGGCTGAGAACGTCACCGTGCTCGAAGCTCGCCGTTATCTCGGCATTTCGATGAACAGCAATTCCACCAATGTCGCCAACGCGATCGCCGGCGACGCGGGCTTTGCCCAGTCGTTGCAGCCGAGTGCTGCCCTCGGCCAGCCGGGTGCCTGGACGCAGGCCGGCAAGACCTTGAACACGCTCAAGATCCAGATGCATCCGATCGAGCTTGGCCTCGTCACCGCAACGTTGCGGTTGAAGGACGACGAGCTGCAGGTCGAGCTGAAGGTGGAGAACGGCGAAGCCTTCCGCCAGCTGCGCGACGACCAGAGCGAAATGGTCAAGGCGCTGCGAGCCCAGGGCTTCGCGGTCGATCAGATCAACGTCGTGTTCAATTCGGGCAGCGATACATCGACGGGCGGCGGCAGCTCGCAGCCGCAGGCCCAGGCGGGCCAGCAGGGCCGCGATCGCGCCGAGGACGGTAGCGGGCAGGGGCGGCAGCGACAGGATGGCGACAGCCAGGGTTCAGTGGCGGAAAGGCGGGTTGGCAATGGCGGTACGGATGATGCGGTTGCCGGCACTGAGCGTTCTCGCACTGGTCACGTCTACATGTAGCGCATTCGCCGGTGCCGACACTGGAATCTGCGAACGTGAAATCATCTCGGCAGCATCCAAATACGGCATTCCGGCCGGCATACTCTACTCCGTCGGATTGACGGAAACCGGCCGCAAGGGGTCGCTGCAACCCTACGCAATGAATATCGAAGGTAAGGCCTATTTCGGCACCAGCACGCAGGATGTTCTCGTTCGATTTGCCAACGCTCAGGCGCAGGGTGCCAAGCTCATCGATCTCGGTTGCATGCAGATAAATTACCACTTCCATGGCGATCAGTTCGCATCGCCGACGGAGATGCTTGACCCTCGCAAGAATGTCGAATATGCCGCGCGCTTCCTGTCCAACCTTCGAGCGAAGCATGAGAGCTGGACAATGGCCGTCGCACGGTATCATGCCGGCCCGAACAACGACCCGGCGCAGAAGAAATATGTCTGCCGGGTGATCGCGAATCTGGTCGCGACGGGCTACGGCAAGTGGACGCCGAATGCCACGCAGTTCTGTCAATAAGCAACCAATGATTGTTTGATTACGGGTCATTCTGCATTGTGGCGACAATGCGTGGAGAATGTGACGGCAAGTGGTTTTGTCGCAAGCCGTTAACTTTTCCACATTATTTTAGTGTGACCGTTAACGCTTAGCCACTAGATGTAGATCAAATCGGCGCGATATGGTTAATCAATTATTAATTCCACCCATTAACTTCCTCTAGTTGTTCATGAATCCCTCGATTCGTACCTCTCAATCAGTGCGGTGCCATACTGATTCGGAGGCGGACGAATGATCGTAGTGGTTGACGATAGAGAACTCGTGAAAGACGGCTACACGTCGCTTTTCGGGCGTGAAGGAATTCCCTCGACGGGCTTTGATCCCAAGGAGTTCGGCGAGTGGGTGAATGCGGCGGCAGATTCGGATATCGACGCGGTCGAAGCGTTTCTGATCGGCCAGGGTGACAGCACCTTTGCCTTGCCGCGCGCGATCCGCGACCGGTCGATGGCGCCCGTCATTGCGGTCAGCGATACGCCTTCGCTCGAAAACACCCTGGCGTTGTTCGACTGCGGCGTCGACGACGTCGTTCGCAAGCCGGTTCACCCCCGCGAGATCCTGGCACGCGTTGCGGCGATCCGTCGCCGCCTGAAAGCCATCAACAACTACACCGACATCGGCCCGATCCGCGTCTTTGCAGATGGCCGCGATCCGGAGATCAACGGCGACGTGTTCGCATTGCCACGCCGCGAGCGCCGCATTCTCGAATATCTGGTCTCCAACCGCGGGCGCCGAGTCTCCAAGTCTCAGATTTTCAACGCGATTTACGGAATCTTCGATGAAGACGTCGAGGAGAACGTCGTCGAAAGCCACATCAGCAAGCTGCGCAAGAAACTGCGCAAGAAGTTGGGCTTCGACCCGATCGATTCCAAGCGGTTCCTTGGCTACTGCATCGACTGGAACTAAGGCGCGGCTAGGCGGGTCAGGGCGTACCTAAGACAGGTTCACGCAAGGCCCGCTTCCTAGTGTCGCTGCAACGTGGAAATGAGGATCCGATATGAGTCTCTATGGCAGCATGAGAACGGGCGTCTCCGGTATGAACGCTCAGTCGAACCGTCTCGGCACTGTCGCCGAAAACATCGCGAATGCGAACACGACGGGCTACAAGCGCGCCTCGACAGAGTTCTCATCGATGATCCTGCCTTCGGGCGGCGGCAACTACAATTCCGGCGGCGTCGAGACCCAGGTGCGCTACAGCATTTCGCAGCAGGGCGGCACAAGCTACACGACGTCCTCGAGCGACCTCGCGATCAACGGCGGCGGCTTCTTCATCGTGCAGGGCAACGGCGGCGAGAATTTCCTGACCCGTGCCGGCTCCTTCGTTCCCGATAAGGACGGCAACCTCGTCAACACCGCCGGCTTCAAGCTGATGGGCTACGAATACAAGGCTGGCGCCGACCCGACGGTCGTGGTCAACGGCTTCGACGGCCTGACGGAAGTCAAGCTCAAGGACGAAGGCCTGGTGGCGTCGGGCTCGACCAAGGGCACGATGGAAGCGAACCTGCCGTCAGGTGCTGCCGTCGGCGACGAAAAGCCGACGTCGCTTGTCGTCTACGACAGCCAGGGTAACACCCGCATCCTCGACTTCGTCTACAAGAAAACCGGCGTGAACCAGTGGTCGCTTGAGATACGGGACCGTTCGACATACACGGCAGGCCCGCCGGCAACGGGCGTGATCGGCTCGCAGAGCATGACGTTTGACGCGGCCGGCAAGCGCATTTCGGCCACGCCCGCCACGCTGACGACGACGCCTATCAACAACCTGCCGGGCACAGGCGCCAATCTCGGCGCCCTGACGATCGACACGACAAAGACGTCGCAGCTCGGTGGCGATTTCACCAGCACCGGCGGCGGCATCGACGGCAGCAAGCCGAGCAAGATGTCGGGCTTCGAGATCGACAAGGAAGGCGTGGTCTACGTCAAGTACGGCGACGGTAACCTCATTCCGAAGTTCCGCATCGCGCTTGCCACCGTCCAGAGCCCGGACAGGCTCTTGCCGCAGTCTGGCAACGTCTACTCGCAGGGCACCGATTCCGGCGTCATCGTCACCGGTTTTGCCGGCTCCGGTGCGTTCGGCAACATCCAGTCCAAGGCGCTCGAGAACTCCAACGTCGATATCGCCAACGAGCTGACCTCGATGATCGAGGCGCAACGCAACTACACGGCAAACTCCAAGGTGTTCCAGACCGCATCGGACCTGCTTGAAGTTCTGGTCAACCTGAAACGGTAATTGAAAGAGATACGGTCCGCGTTATGTCGCTGTCCTCCGCAATATCCATCGCACAACAGGCTTTCAGCAACACGGCGCAGCAAACCGCGATCGTGTCGAAGAACATCGCGAACGCGGGCAACGCGGACTACTCGCGTCGGCTTGCTTTGCTCGGAAGCACGGCGAATGGCGCGCAGGTCGTATCCATCTACCGTGCCCAGAACGAGGCGCTGCTCAAACAGAGCATCGCCGGCATGGGCGAGGCCTCGGGCCAGGCAAGGCTGCGGGAAGGGCTGGAACTGATGAAGTCGGCGCTCGGTGGCAACAGCTACGAGACGGCGCCTTCCAAGCTGCTGGCCGATTTCCGCAACAGCCTTCAGACCTTTGCCGCGACCCCTGGCAACAAGACGATCGCCGCAACGGCGGTTTCTGATGCCGGGGACCTGGCGGATTCGCTCAACAAGGCCTCCAAGTCCGTCCAGGACATGCGCGAGAATGCCGACAAGGAAATCGCGCTGGAGGTCGACAAGCTGAATGGCCTGTTGGCGGAATTCGAAAAGGCCAACAACGCCGTCAAGGCGGCAACGGCGCAAGGGTCGGACCCGAACGACGCGCTCGATCAGCGCGACAAGATTTTGAAGCAGGTCTCCGAGATCGTCGGCATTTCGACGACGACGCGCGCCAACAACGACACTGTGATCTTCACCACCGACGGGACCGTGCTGTTCGAGACGATTCCGCGCTCGGTCACCTTCGCCTCGCAAAACGTTTACGACGCGACGACAGTCGGCAACAAGATCTATGTCGACGGCGTGCCGATTGCCGCGGGAACCGGCGCCGATACGACGGCGAAGGGCAAGCTAGCAGCACTCGTACAGCTGCGCGACGACGTCGGGCCGAGATTCCAGTCGCAGCTCGACGAAATCGCCCGCGGCCTGGTGACGATGTTCCAGGAAGGCGGCCAGCCCGGCCTGTTTACCTGGGGAACGGCGGGTATTCCGCCAGTCGGCATCGTGCCTGGCATGGCATCGAAGATCACGGTCAACGCGCTTGCCAAGGCAGACCCGCTGATGCTGCGCGACGGTGGTTTCGACGGTACGTCGAACAACCCCACCGGCAATGCAGGCTATACCGCCCTGCTGGACGGCTTCATCAACGCAATGGGTGAGAACATGGCGTTCGACCCAGCGTCCGGCCTCGACAGCAACAGCAACATTCTGAATTTCGCCACCAGCTCCGTCGGCTGGTTGGAGCAGTTCCGCAAGACGGCATCGACAGCCGACGACAACAAGTCGGCTCTGCTGTCGCGCACGGCGGAAGCGCTGAGCAAGCAGACTGGCGTCAGCATCGACGAAGAACTGTCGCTGCTGCTCGATCTCGAACAATCCTACAAAGCATCGGCCAAGCTGGTCAGCACCGTGGACGCCATGATGGCGGCCCTTATGGAAGCTGTGAGGTAATCATGAAGACATCCTTCGTTTCGAACCTGGCGATTCAGACCGCCATGCGCCTGACGATCCAGCAGACTCAGGCCGAGTTGCTGCGACGCACCCAGGAAAGCACGAGCGGCATTCACTACGACATCGGCCTAACGCTTGGGGCGTCGACGTCGCGATCGCTCAATCTGCAGCGCGAGCTGGACAGGATGGGCTCCCTGAAGGGCACCAACGCCGTGGTCACGCAGAGGCTTTCCGCCTCCCAGGGCGCGCTTGAGACGATGCAGAAGGCCGCCGAGAAGGTGCGCGACACGCTTGTGACCTACAAGGGCAACGACAGCGTCGACGCGATGAAGATCCTGAAGTCCGAAGTGAATGGCGCGCTTCAGATCTTCACATCGGCGGCGAACACCTCTTTCAACGGTGAGTTCCTGTTTTCGGGCATCAACTCAGACGTCAAGCCGCTCGCGGACTACAACTCCGTGCCTCCGTCTGCGGCCAAGGCCGCATTCGATACGGCGCTCAGCAGCTACATGTCGACAAACAGCCTGACCGACATGAGCCAGTTCACGCCGGCACAGATGCAGGACTTCATCACGACCAAGCTCGAACCGATGTTCATGGGCACGGATTGGGATGCCAACTGGTCTGATGCCTCGAGCCAGAACATGACGAGCCGGATCAGCGCCAGCGAGGTCATCGAGAGCTCGACCAACGCCAATACCAAGAGCTTCCGGATGTTCGCGCTTGCCAGCGTGATCTCGTCGGAACTGATGGACAAGAACGTCAATTCGCAGGTCCGCAACACGCTCAACAACGCCGCATTCGGCTACATGGAGCAGGCTATTGCCGGCCTGAACGGGGAACGCAGCTCGCTCGGTATCTCGGAGTCGCGCGTCAAGAAGGCGACGACTTCGATCGAGGCGCAGGAGAAGCTCATCAAGACCCACATCATCGACGTCAACGGCATCGATCAGGAAGAAAACGCAACGCGCGTGAATATGTTGAAGACCCAGCTCGATACATCCTACGCGCTGACGTCGAGACTGCAGCAGATGAGCTTGCTCAACTACCTCTGAGAAGAGGCGACCGGACAAACATGAAGGATGTCTGAATGTACCAATTTTCCTATGCCGAGATCATGGAGGATGGCGTTGCCGACTCCAAGAATCGAGAGCGGCAGGTACTCGATCGCTCGATTGCGCTCCTTGAAGCCGCAAGACAGCAGAACGGGTATTCGAGAGAAGCCATCGAGGCGATCTATTTCACCCGGCGCGTCTGGATCCGCTTCATCGAGGATCTTCGCGCTCCGGAAAACCAGCTCAACGAAGAGCTGCGCGCCAATCTGATTTCGATCGCCATCTGGATACTCAACGAGACGGAAAAGATCCGCAAACGCGAATCCTCCAACTTCCAGGGCATAATTGACATTACCACCATCATCAGGGATGGACTGAAATGAAGAGCACACTGCGTATCTCGCTGAAGTCGGGCGAAAGAATTTTTGTAAACGGCGCGGTGCTTCGCGTTGACCGCAAGGTCGCCGTCGAATTCCTGAATGACGTGACCTTCCTTCTGGAAAACCACGTGCTTCAGCCGGAAGACGCGACGACGCCGTTGAAGCAGCTCTACTTCATCGCCCAGATGATCCTGATCAACCCGGAAGGCGCCGAGCAATCGACCGCAATGTTCCGCAAGTCGGTCGTCATGCTGCTTAACTGCTTCAAGAACGAAGAGATCCTGGCCGAACTGAAGCGGGTCGACGGCCTGGTCACCAACGGCCGCGCCTTCGAAGCGCTGAAGGCGATCCGTGGGCTCTACGCCATCGAAGACCGCATCCTCAACACGCAGGAAATCACGCCGGCCACGGTCGAGCAGATTCGCAAGGAGATCGCACCATGGCGGTAAGCGGCGTCAGCAACAATGACTACACCCCGATCGTCTCGGGTGCCGACTCTGGCAACGACGCCAGCAAGGCGTCGCTGAACTACGAGAGCTTCCTCAAGCTGCTCGTGGCCCAGATGAAGAATCAGGACCCGACGCAGCCGATGGACGCCACGCAGCAGATCGCGCAGCTCGCGACCTTCTCGCAGGTCGAACAGACGATCAAGACCAACAAGAATCTCGAAAGCCTGCTGCAGCGCACGTCGCTCAGCGAGGCGGACGCGGTGATCGGCAAGACTGTCACCAATGCCGACGGCACAGTCACTGGCGTTGTCAAGGAAGTCAAACTATACTCTGACGGAATCATTGCAGTGCTGGATAACGGCAAGGAGCTCGTTATCGGCCCAGGCGTCAAGGTAAAGTGATACCCCTATGAATGAGGCGGATGCCCTCGATATCGTGCAGGCTGCGATCTGGACCGTGATCGTTGCCTCGGGGCCCGCCGTTCTCGCCGCGATGATCGTCGGCGTCGTCATCGCCTTCATTCAGGCGCTGACCCAGGTTCAGGAAATGACCCTGACCTTCGTACCGAAGATCCTTGCCGTGATGATCACGGTCGCTGTTTCCGCGCCTTTCATCGGCGCCCAGATCTCGATCTTCACCGACATCGTCTTCTCCCGAATCCAGTCCGGATTCTGAGCGCGCCTTACGGCATAATTTCATTCTTAAATCGGATCCGATTTAAGAATGAAATTATGCAGCAAGTTTAAAGCGATACAGCGTCCTTTGCGCGTCATATTTGACGCGCGGCGCTGTCGCGCTACCACCTTCGCGCAAGCTTGGGCCTCTATCTCCAGTCTTAAGATTGGGGCAGCGCGTGTGAATGCTGCCCGACCTCTCATGAAGAGACGGAAGAGACATGGCACAGCAAGCGGCGTTGATCATCCCGAAAGTAGCACCAAAGGGCCGGGACATCGGCTTTGCGCTCGGGATCGTCATGATCCTGGCAATTCTCTTCCTGCCGATCCCGCCGTTCCTGATCGACATGGGGCTGGCTTTCTCGATCGCCTTCTCGGTCCTGATCCTGATGGTGGCGCTGTGGATCCAGCGGCCGCTCGAATTCTCGTCCTTTCCGACGATCCTTTTGATTTCGACCATGGTTCGCCTGGCGTTGAATATCGCAACGACGCGCGTCATCCTTTCCCACGGTCACGAAGGCCACGGCGCCGCCGGCGGCGTCATTTCCGGTTTCGCCAGCCTCGTCATGTCCGGCGATTTCGTCATCGGTCTGATCGTCTTCCTGATCCTGATCACGGTGAACTTCATCGTCATCACCAAGGGTGCGACGCGTATCGCCGAAGTCGGCGCGCGCTTCACCCTCGATGCCATTCCCGGCAAGCAGATGGCGATCGACGCCGACCTTTCGGCCGGTCTGATCGACGAAAAGGAAGCGCAGCATCGTCGTCGCGAACTGGAGCAGGAAAGCTCGTTCTTCGGCGCAATGGACGGCGCGTCGAAGTTCGTGCGCGGCGATGCGATCGCCGGCCTGATCATCACCGCGATCAATATTTTTGGCGGCATCATCATCGGCTATCTGCGCCATGACATGCCGATCGGCGAAGCGGCCGACGTCTTCGTCAAGCTTTCCGTCGGTGACGGTCTGGTCTCACAGATCCCCGCGCTGATCGTCTCGCTCGCCGCCGGCCTCCTCGTGTCGCGTGGCGGAACCGCCGGCTCGACCGACCAGGCCGTTGTCGGGCAGCTCGGTGGTTATCCCCGCGCTTTGATGGTTGCCTCCGGTCTGATCATCCTGCTTGCGCTGGTTCCGGGACTGCCGTTTCTGCCGTTTGCGTTCCTTGGCGGCGGCATGGCGTTCCTGAGCTGGGTCATTCCGCGGCAGATCGAGGCGGAAAATGCGGCGCGCCGGATGGAGGAAGCCGCGACGGCCCAGCAGGCTAAGGACGGTGAGGCGGACTCGGTCAAATCGGTGCTGAAGACGGCGGAGATCGAATTGCTGCTCGGCAAGCAGGTGTCGACCCGACTGCTCGGCGCGCACCAGGAACTGGCCTTCCGCGTCGGCAAGATGCGCCGCAAGTTCGCCGGTCAATACGGTCTCGTCATTCCGGAGATCAAGGTTTCCGACGACATCAGCATCCCGGACAAGGCCTATCACGTGCGCATCCACGGCACGACGATCGCCTCCAACACGGTGCGTGTCGGTGAAGTTCTGGTGGTCACAGGCGGCGGCCGCCGTCCGAGCGTGCCGGGAGACGAGATCCGTGAGCCCGCCTTCGGCATGCCGGCGGTCTCGATCCTCGAGACATTCACCGAAGACCTGAAGCGCGAAGGCTTCCACCCGATCGACAACGTCTCGGTGGTGCTGACGCATCTGTCCGAAGTGATCCGCAACAACCTGCCGCATCTCTTGTCCTACAAGGATGTGAAGGTACTGATCGATCGGCTGGACCCGGAATACCGCAAGCTGGCCGACGAAATCTGCACTTCGCACATGTCCTATTCCGGCCTGCAGGCAGTCTTGAAGCTGCTCTTGGCGGAGCGGGTATCGATCCGCAACCTGCACCTGATCCTCGAAGCGGTGGCCGAACTCGCGCCGCATGTCCGCAAGACGGAGCAGATCGTCGAGCACGTGCGTGTGCGCATGTCGCAGCAGCTGTGCGGCGACCTTGCCGACAACGGCGTCCTGCGCGTCCTGCGCCTCGGCAACAAATGGGATATGGTGTTCCACCAGGCGCTGAAGCGCGACGCAAAGGGTGAAGTCGTCGAGTTCGACATCGATCCGCGCCATCTCGAAGAGTTCAGCGAGCAGGCGACGAAAGTTATCCGTGAACATCTCGATCGCGGCATGCCCTTCGTACTGGTAAGTTCGCCCGAATCCCGTTCTTATGTCCGCATGATCATCGAGCGTCTTTTTGCCACTTTGCCCGTGCTCTCGCATGTCGAGCTTGCCAAGGGCCTCGAGATCAAGATCATCGGCTCTATTTCATGATAACCGACCCCGAGGGCACGGTGCTCGCGCTGTTTGCGGCATTCTGCCGGATCGGGGCGTGTATCATGATCATGCCGGGGTTCTCGACCGCGCGCATTCCCATGCAGATCCGGCTGTTCATCGCGGTCGCCATCTCCATGGCGATCCTACCCGTCATGTGGACCGATATCTATCCGCAGGTGACCGGCAAGGGACACACCTATATCTACCTGATCGCTGCCGAAACCGCCGTCGGCGCGGTCATCGGCCTGGTTGCCCGCTACTATGTGCTCGGCCTTCAGTTCGCTGGCACGACGATAACGATGCTGATGGGCTTCAGCCCGCCGCCGTCGTCGGACGTGATCGAAGACACGGCGGAAAACCAGCTCACCAGCATGATCAGTTTTGCCGGCTTGATGATCCTGTTCATGCTCGATTTCCACCACGTGATGTTCGAGGCGATCGCCCAGTCCTATCGGGTCATGCCGGTCGGCAGCGTCTTCGATCCGCAGGGCGTGCTCATCACCCTGACGGATTCGCTCGAGCAGACCTTCATGATCATGCTGAGGCTCGCGAGCCCCTTCCTGATCTATGGCCTTTTGTTCAACGTCGCCATCGGCATGGTCAACAAGCTGGCGCCGCAGATCCCGATCTACTTCATCTCGCAGCCCTATCTGATCATGGGCGGCATGTTCCTGCTCTATCTCGGTATCGCCGCCATGCTGCGCCTGTTCGGCGACGGCTTTGCGCCGGTCATGCAAGGGGGATAGCCACATGAAGACGCGGTCGCAGAAGCTCAAGCGCCTGGTCGCAGTCCAACGGCATCTCGAGCAGATGGCCGAGGCTGACTTTGTCGAGATGGTGCGGCAGCGCGAGGCCCTGGCCGAGACGATTGATGTCGTCGTCGATGCCATGGGCTCGGCCCATCCGATGCATCGCATGTTTTCCGGCCACTATTCCTCGCAGGTCGGGCGCCTCGTGCAGAAGGACCAGATGCTGTTCGGCATCCAGCAGACGCACGAAGCGCGCATGCTGAAGGAGCGGGCCAAGGCCGACCGGCTCGAGGAAAACATGAAGGATGCCCGGCAATCGGAAGACCGGGAAGAGGCCGACAATTCGATCTATGACCTGATCGATCAACACGTTGCCCGCCAAGCGCCAGCTTCCGGTAAGGTTGACGGGCGATAGTGCGACATCCGGAACGCTCCACCCCCGTGTGGTGGGACGTTCGGTCGAGATGTTGAACGCGCGATTGCGTCGGCCCGGTCGGGGTCGCTGCGATGCCGTTGTCGAGAGGATTTGTCATGGCTATCTCTCCGCCCAGCGATCTGGTGATGGACGTCGTGCGCGCGGCCGATCCGGCCGAGGTGCAGGAAGCGCAGGCCCGGCTGAAGGCCAATCGCGCCGCCTTCCAGGCGACGAGCCTCGCCGAAAACGGCAACGGTTTCGCCGCCGCCGTCAACGTCCTCAACTCTTCGGAGGGATCGAGCGGCCTCGGCGATATCAACAACCGGGTCGAGCAGAAGAAGGTTCCCGAGACCTATCGCAAGTTCGAAGCGATGATCCTGCAGAATTTCGTGAAATCCATGCTTCCGAACGACAGCGAGAATGTTTTCGGAAAGGGCACGTCCGGCGACATCTGGAAAAGCATGATGGCCGAGCAGATCGGCGATGTCATTTCCAAGAGCGGCGGCATCGGCATTGCCGACCAGTTGGCTGCCGGCGATGCGCGCGAACGTGTCAATGCCTCGCTCGATGGCAACAGCCGAAACCTGGCCGCAAGCCTCGTGCAGGAATACGAGCGCAAGACGCTCACTGGCTACACGACTGAAGACGATAAAAACAAACAAGCTTAATTGGGAGTTCATTTATGGAAGCTGTGGCATCCAACGACGTCCGGATCCAGAACGTGCTCGGCCGGCTGGAAATGATCATCGACAATGAGAACAGCCGTATCGGCGTCGATCCGGAGTTCGATATCAAGACGTCGAACGCGCACAAGAGCCGTTGCCTCTACGAACTGACGATGCTGCACCGCGATACGCTGCCGGGCGAGTTTTCGCCGGCCTTCGCGTCGCAGACCCGTCACCTGCGCGACAAGCTCGAGATCAACTCGCAAAAGGTCGAAGCCCACCTCGACGCAGTGCGATCCGTCGTCGATCTGCTGAAGACCGCCGCCCAGGATGCAGATGCCGACGGCATCTATTCCGAAGCGCAGTTCCGCTATAGCGATTTCTGAATGCTCAAGCTCGTTCTCACCGGGGTTTGGGTCTGCGCCGTCACGCTCGGATCCGTCTATTATTCGATGCAGAGCGCCTCGGCGCCCGTCGTCTCGGATGCGGAAGCAACGCGGCGTGCATCGGAGCAATATGTTCCGGGAGAAATGATCACGGTTCCCGTCATCAAGGACGGCGCCGTACAGGGCTATTTCCTGACCAAGCTTTCCTTCTCGGCGACGAAGGAAGGCATCAACAATCTGCGCGCGCCGCTTCGCCAGATGGTCACCGACGAACTCTACGACATGCTGGTCGGTTCGAGGTTCATCGATGTCGGCGACACAGGCACGTTCGACCTGCCGACCTTCAAGTCGACGGTCAAGGATGGGCTCAACAAGAAGCTTGGCGGCGAGGTGATCACCGAGGTCCTCGTCGAACAGCTCGAATATCTGACCAAGGACGACGTCAAGCGCGTGGCCAACGGCCAGAACGTCCCGCGTCAGAAGCCGGTCGCCATCGTCGACAAGAACGGCAACGTCGCCAACGACAAGTTGCCGGAAGGCAGCATCAACGCCAGCACCCACTGATCGCCACTCAGCGGCGCTCAGTTCTTTTCGGGGTTGCGGTATTGTTCGTTGACCAGGCCGAACTCCGCCATCAGCCGCCCGACAGCCACATAGAAGTGGTAGAGACCGGCGGCGGCAAGACCGGTTTTTCTCCATAGTTTGATGCCGCGCGGGATAGCGGCGCCAAGCAGCGCAAGCGATTTGCCGAAGGTCTTCACCCGTCCGCCAAAGCTCGGATCCCGGCGGTGCTCGAGCATCGTCGAAATTGCCCCGTTTCTGAGGCTTCGCGCACGGATCCATGATGCGTTGGTGCGCCGTGCCGGCACCGTTTCCGCCACCCAGGCCTCCTTGGTCCAGGCGAACGAAAACCCCTTCTCCTTGCTGCGGCTGTAGAAGTCGGCGTCGCCGCCACCGATGAAGTTGAAAGCCGGGTCCAGAAACGGGCGCGGCATGGCGTCGAGAACCCGGCGCGTCACCAGCACGTTACCCGAAGAAAACAGGATAGGCACAGGTCCTGTCGTCTCATAATGGGGCGTAAACACCGGGTGCCGCTTCCACTTCTGCCCGCTCATATCCTCGAAAACCGGCAGCTGTGGACCGCCGACCATGTCCGCCTGGGTCGCTTGCTGTGCCGTGACGAGGCAATCGAGCCATTCGGGTGAGGCGATCTCGTCGTCGTCGATGATGGCAATGGCGCGCAGGTTGGGATAGGTTTCGAGCGCCATCGCCCAGCCGGCGTTGTAGGCGTAGCAGTTTCCACGCTGGTGGGCGATGATGACGATGGAGTCGGACGGGTGCCCGAGGAAGAAGTCCTTCGCCGCCGCAGCACCTGCCAGACCTTCATCGTCGTTCTCGATGACGACCGTGGCAAAGGCAACGTCAGGCCGTTGGGAAACAATGGTTTTCAGCGTCTTGATGACATGTTCCGGGCGCCGAAAGGTCGGTAGCACCACGACGAGTTCGATGTCACCGGCGTCTTCCAACTCGGTCCGGAAATAGACGGAAATATCCTGGCCGATAGACGTCATCGTGAAACCTGTGCAAGCGGATTGCTGGCAAGCACTAAAGCAAATCTTCCTAAACAGATGCTGAACCGGCAAAACGACTTTTGAATGAATGCTTTAAGCGGTCCTTCACCCCGCGCTGCTAAAGAAAGGCGCAATGCTCCATCCATGACGTGTGGCAAAATGCATCTGGTCCTGGTTTCCTCACTCGTTCCCGTAGACAATCCCGCCTCCGGTTTCGATATCGCCAATCGTGCGGTGCTTGACGGTCTGCTCGCGCTTGGCCATCGGGTCAGTGTCATCGGATTTCTGCAGCCCGGGCGGCGCCCGGCGCCCGACTGCGAGATGCACCTGCTTGGCGAACTGGAAGTGACCAATGCCAAGGCTGGCCGCCTGCAAAAGCTGAGCTGGCTTGCGACCGCTTTTCTCAATCGCACCTCGGTGTCGTCAGCCAAGATGCTTGGCGTATCGGCGGGCCGGATCCAGTCGATCCTCGACGGGCTTGCACCCTTCGACGGTCTGGTCCTCAATTCCGTGCAACTGCCCGCGGCGTTCGCTCAAGTTTTCAGGTCCTATCCGTCGATCTATGTCGCTCACAATGTCGAGGCCGATTCCGCCCTGGAAAATGCCGAGCGTGCCAAGGGCCTTTTGGAGCGCTTCCTCTTTCGGCGCGAGGCGTTGTATCTCGAACGCTACGAACAGCAACTGGCGCAGAATGCCGTCGGATTGTGGACCTTCGCCGAGGCGGATCGTCTCGGTTTCGGTCGTGCTGTTTACGACCGGGCATTCGTGCTGCCGCTGGTTACCGGCTGGGACGCGCCGATTGTGCCTGATGTGCAGCGCCAGCACGACCTCGGCTTGATCGGCACCTGGAGCTGGCGGCCGAACCGGCTCGGCCTGGACTGGTTCCTGGATCAGGTCGTGCCCCATCTTCCCCAGGACATGTCGATCGCGATCGCCGGGCAACTGGATGGAGCGCCTGTCGTTTCGCATCCGGGCATTCGTTTCGTTGGTCGCGTGCCGGACGCCCGCGCCTTCGTTGCGGCCAGTGCCGTCGTGCCGCTGATCAGCCGTGGCGGCACGGGGGTACAGCTGAAAAGTATCGAGACGTTCGAGCTCGGCATGCCGTCGGTTGCCACGCAGGCTTCGTTGCGTGGCATCGAGACGATCCCGGAAAATTGCACGCCGACCGACGATCCCCGGGAGTTTGCCCGCCTGCTGGTGGAAAAGGTCGCCCACGCGCGCGCCGGCCTTTCGCAGCGCCTGGACGGCGCAGCGTTCCACCGGACTCAAAAGGCCAGGATGATGCAGGTCATGCTGGATGTGTTGCCCGGCCTTGCCGCAAATGACGCAAGCGCCCAGGTTCGACCACGATTGAAGGTCCACGACGGAGGCCGGTCGTGACCATATCTGTCGCCGCCTCGAACGTTGCGGTATCGCAGCGCATGATCCTGGGCATGCCGGTCGCCGATCTCGGCTGGGCGAGCGCTTTCGCCTTTGCCAACGACGCGGTTTCTCGCAGCAGTGGACAGGTGAGTCTTGCCTTTCTCAATGCGAACAACGCCAACCTGATGTTGAAGGACACCGAATATCGGGATGTGCTGCGCCGCCAGATCGTATTTCCCGATGGCCACGGCGTCGATATCGCTTCCTATTTGTTCCATGGAGGCATGTTCCCGGCCAATCTCAACGGCACCGATTTCGTTCCGGCCTTGCTGACCTACCTCGATCGGCCGATGCGGATCGCGATGATCGGCGCGCGGCCGGACGTATTGGCGCGCGCGGCCGAGAACTTTCGCAAACACGCGCCTTGGCACGAATTCCTGCCTGTTTCGGACGGTTTCTTCGATCGCAGCCGGTCGCGCGAACTGCTCGCCGACGTGCGGGCTCTGAGAGCCGATATTCTTCTCGTGGCAATGGGCAGCCCGATGCAGGAGAAATGGGTCGATACCTATGTCGGCCCGCAGGATGCACGGCTGGTGATCACCGTCGGCGCATTGTTCGATTTCGTCGCTCAGGAGTTCCCGCGTGCGCCGAAGCTTCTGCGCAAGCTGCGGCTCGAATGGTTCTACCGGCTGGCTCTTGAGCCGAAGCGCATGTGGCGCCGCTATGTCCTCGGCAACCCGCTGTTCCTGCTGCGTGTATTCCTGCACAAGCTGACGGGCCGCGCTCGAAAAAGCGTCGGCAACTCCAGCCTCGGAGCGCGAAAATGCTGACCGAGCCCTCCAGGCGAACCGCTGTTGTCACTGCGTCCTACGCCAATGATTTCGAGCGCTGCCGCCTGATGTGCGAAAGCATGGATCGGCGGCTGCAGGGCGATTGGGTGCACTATCTGCTCGTCGCCGATTTCGACGTCACGCTTTTCCGGCAGCTCGAAGGATCGCGGCGGCAGGTCATCGACGAGCGCGATCTTCTGCCCTGGTGGCTGCGTCCCGTCACCGACCCGCTCTCGGGCGGGCGCCGCAAGATCTGGCTGAGCCCCTTTGGCCTACCACTGCGCGGCTGGCACGTTCAGCAGCTTCGACGTCTGGCGCTTGCCCGCCATATCGATGAGGCGGCGATGTTCGCGGTCGATTCCGATGTCGTCTTCCTTCGCGACTTCGACCCCGCCACACTCTGGCGGGACGGCCGACTGACGCTTTACCGCAAGGATGCGGCGATTGACGCAAATATGCGCTCCAATCATCTGGCATGGCTTGCGCATTCCGATCGGCTTCTCGGTATCGGCCCCTATGCGCTGCCGGCCAACGATTACATCAATACGTTGATCGCCTGGCGCAACGACACATGCCGCAAGCTCGTCGACCATGTCGAAGCGCTGCATGGCCGCAACTGGGTTCGAGCGGTGACAAAAACACGCGCCTTTTCCGAATGCACGATCTATGGCCGCTTCGTCGACGAGGTTATGGGCGGGCAGGGGCACAAGCCCTCATCCGATGCACTTTGCCACGTGCTCTGGTTCGACGACAGTTATCGGCAGGGCATTGCCGGCCTCAGGGATTTCCTAAGGGATATGGCCCCGCACCAGATCGGCATCGGCGTCCAGTCGTTCGTCGGCCACGATCTCGACGATATCCGCAAGGCCGTGGTCGAACTCGCGTCAGATGACCCGGTTGGCCGGCTTGCTCAGCGCGGTATAGGTCAGGCCGAAGGATAGCAAATACAAAACCAGGAAGATCAGGTTGAGCGATGGCGCCCACTCGGCAACATCCGTGGTCGTCGTCAGCAGCATCGCAAGCAACCCCACTTTCACCACGCCCGCGACCAGCAGGTTGGCCATGCGCCGCACGGTGCGGCCGGTCGCATAGAGCAGTTCCGAATGATACTCGATCAGATTGCGGAACGATGGTACCAGCAGGATCATCGCCACGATCGGTGCTGCAGCCGAAACGTTATGGCCCAGACCGTTCGGGAAAACGTAAAGATAAACGGCCATTGCAGCGATGGCGACAAACGAGGCGGCAGCCACGGCAAACTCGATCGATAGGCGAACGGGCCAGCGGGCGATCGCATCGGGTGTGCGCATGATCCGCTGGACGAGCAGCGTGTTGAACGAGCGCACCGGCAGGGCGGTCAGATCGGCAAGCCGCATCAGGATCGCATAGATGCCGGATACGGCCGGGCCGCCGATCGCCAGCACGGCGATCTTGTCAAACTCCGACTGAATGTAGAAGAGGATTTCGGCGCCTGCGACCGAGACCGAATCGCCCCAGCGGCGGAAGTAGAGCCGGGGCTGCCAGCGAAGACGCACCCTTGGGTAAAACAGTACGAGAGCGATGACGAGGCTGATGGCGTTGGCGGCGAGATAGAACTGCGACCAGGCGCCAAGCGTGTTGACCTGAAGCAGCGCAAACAGCAGCGCCGCCGCCGTGCGGATTGCCGTGGCGATGACCACGAGCAGAGCGCCGCGGCCGAAGCGGCCGAGGCCGTTGAGAACGATGACCGCCGTTTCGAGCCCGCGCCAACAGATGATCTCGGCCGCCATGAAGGCCGCAAAGGTGCCGGCCGACATGTCGCGTGAAAAAAGCGCGATGAAGGTGCCGACGCAGATCAGTGCGATCACCGGCAGGGAAAGCAGCGCGCCGACGAGAAACCCGGCGCTATAGGTACCCACCAGCAGCGGTTTCACCGTCGCCACGCGGTAGAGCGGCGACATGAAGCCGAAGGCAAGTGCGCGCGAGATCATGATGCCGGCGGCGGACGCCGTGGCAAAGAGACCGAAATCGGCGATGGAAAGCGTGTTGGCAACAGCGATAAAATACGCAAGCGACAACACGAGCCGCCCCGCCGAACCCCCCGTCATCGAGAGATAGGCGTGAACAAGCGCCCTGTGGCGAAGATAAAGCGCTTTGATGCGGTGGTGCACGATCGAACTTCCAGGAGTCTCTCCCGTCATAGGCGGGAAAGCTTAATAAGGCGTGAGATCGCCCGTTTCTGGGGTTGGTTCTTTCTCCAAAATTAACCATTTGTTTTCCCTGTTTCCTTAGGTTGAATTCACTATTCGGAATTCGCCATCTCGGCAGCCGCGGGATAAGTCATGTTCAACGTCGACGACGAAAAACGCCCGGTTCCGCGTGCATCGTTGCTCGATATCGCAGCAGGGGGCCCGCGGGTCTCGGCGCGCGCGCAAAAGCCCGACGCCAAAGGCCGAGGATCCGCCGGCTCGTCGTTGCTCGACCGCTTTGTCGAGGCCGATCAAGCGGCTACACAGCCGGGCTATGCCGCGTCGCGGCATGCAGCTCGCGCGACACCCCAACCCAAGATACCGTCGGCACTGAGCGGTCCGGCTACTCGGCCGCAGCGTGGCCTTGGCGGTGCGGACGGCAAGATTGCCCGGTGGCTGGCCGGTCGGGATGCGGACGACGCCTCCGACGGTTCGGGTGGAGATGCATTGCTGCCACCCGGTGACAGACCGCTCGTCGACATCAAGGCCGTGCTTCGCTCCGTCTGGCAGGTTCGTTTCGTCATTGCCGCCACGACGATACTCGGCGCCGTCGCCGGCGTCGCGATCGCCCTGTCGACACCCAGCATCTATCTCTCGGAGAGCAGGCTCTATATCGACCCGCGCGAGGTGCGGCTGACGGATTCCGATCTCTCCAAGCAGTCGCTGGCGACGGAAGCCATTCTTGCGCTTGTCGACAGCCAGCTCGAGGTTCTGCGCTCGCGCACCGTGATGGAGAAGGTCGCACGTGATCTCGATCTGCAGAACGATGCCGAGTTTTCAGGAACTGGCGCGGCGGAAGGCGAAGTCTCGCCGCGCACCCTGCAGAAACTGAGCGACGCCATCCGCGTCTGGCGCGATCCCAAGACCTTCATCGTCATCGTCGAAGCGCAGAGCCGAAGCCCGGAGAGATCGGCGCTGATCGTCAACCGCCTGGTCGAAACCTTTCTGGGCGAGGAGACGGCGGCACAGTCCGGCTTCTTCCAGAAGACCACCGCGGCGCTCGATCAGCGTATCTCCGAACTCAAGGCCGAACTCGATACCGCTGAAAAGGCGATCGAGGAATACAAGGCGCGCAACGATATCGTCGGCGCCGGCGGCGAGCTGATCGCCGACAAACAACTGCTCAGCCTCAGCGATCAGGTCGCTGCTGCGCGCAACCGGATCGCCGAAGCAAAGGCGAAGGCCGACGTGTCCGGCAAGGTCCGGCTCGATGACGTGCTGACCGGCGCCTTTCCGGAGGAAGTCAGCTCGATGGCGCTCGCCGAGCTGCGCAAGCAATATGCGGCGACCAGGGCGCAGTTGAGCTCGCTCGATGCAAGCCTCGGTCCCCGTCACCCGCAGCGCATTGCCGCCGTACAGTCGCTTGAATCCTCCCGCGCCGAGATCGCCAATGAGCTGCGGCGCATTGCGGCCACCGCCCAGACCGAACTCGATCGTGCCGAGAGTGCGGAGCGGGATCTGGTCCGGCAGTTCGCAGCGCAGAAGGCCCGCCAGATCAATTCGTCCGGCGAGATGGTCGAGCTGCGCGAACTGGAGCGAAATGCTGCCGCGACCCGCGAAATCTACGAGTCCTTCCTGAAGCGCGCCAGCGAAACGCGCGAGGAAGAAAAGCTGACGGCCAAGAACATCCGCGTCGTTTCGCGGGCGGAGCCTGCGTTGCAGCCCAAGGGGCCGTCGCGCAAGATCATCGTCATCGGCGCAACGCTTGCGGGCTTTTTCGCCGGTTTCGGTCTCGGTATCCTGCTCGGCATCTATCGCAGCCTGAACGGGTTGTTTGTCGGCCCGAGGGGTGCGCCGCCGGAGACTGTCGACCCGGATCCGCCAGAGCCGGGCACCGACCCGGAACCGGGGCCTGGCGCGCGCAATGAGCAAGAAATGAAGGCGCGCGAACCGGATCTGCCGCCGCCATTCTCGCCAGCAGCCCACCATGCGCAGTCGCTGGCTGCCGCCTATCTCGCTTCGCGCGAGCTGGCAAGCCAGGCTTCCCCGACAAGGCCGTCGCCCCTGGCTATCGAGCCCGAGGACGATCTCGGCATCGCTAAGGTGCAGGACGATCTTCGCGCGCTCAGGTCGCGCGTCGAGAGCTACTCCCGCCAGAAGGTCGCGCGTCGCTGAACCTCAGCATCTGCGAAGAACGAGCAGGCAGCCTTTCAGTGATGAGAGGAAATGTCGCGGCCTGCGCTGCAAACGTGCATCTGGCCATGCCGACCCCTTGCATTTATGCGTTTGGGACAGCATAGGGCGCTTTGAGGCAATCGCCTTTCCCGAGGCGAATTAGAGTGTCCCGCGAACAGGAAGCCAGGAGGAATGCCGTGACGACTGTGATTGATGGCAAGCAGGTTGCCGCTTCGGTTATCGAGGCCGTGAAATCCGCGACACAGGCGCTCGAAACTGATGCGGGCGTGCGCCCCGGTCTCGCGGTCGTGATCGTCGGCAATGATCCGGCAAGCCATGCCTATGTCTCTTCGAAGAGCAAGATGGCCAAGGAATGCGGTTTTCAGTCGGTCCAGCACACCTTGCCTGAAGAAACGACCCAGGAAGATCTGGCGGCGTTGGTTGCCAAGCTCAATGCGGACGCCGCCATCCACGGCATTCTGGTCCAGCTGCCGCTACCGAAGCATCTGAACTCCGAACCGATCATCCAGTCGATCCTGCCGGAAAAGGACGTGGACGGCCTGCACGTCGTCAACGCCGGCAAGCTTGCGACCGGCGATCTCGAAGGCGGTCTGGTTTCCTGCACGCCCGCCGGCGCGATGGTATTCGTGCGCCAGACCCATGGCGAAGACCTTTCGGGCCTGAATGCGGTGGTTATCGGCCGCTCGAACCTTTTCGGCAAACCGATGGCGGCCCTGCTTCTTGCCGCCAATGCGACCGTAACGACGGCCCATTCGCGCACCAGGGATCTGCCGGCAGTCTGCCGCAATGCCGATATTCTCGTGGCGGCTGTCGGTCGTGCGGAAATGGTCAAGGCGGATTGGGTCAAGCCCGGCGCCACCGTCATCGATGTCGGCATCAATCGCGTGTCCGCGCCGGAAAAGGGCGAAGGCAAATCCAAGCTCGTCGGTGACGTTGCATTTTCCGAAGTGGAAAAGGTCGCGGGCGTCATCACGCCGGTACCGGGCGGCGTCGGTCCGATGACCATCGCCATGCTGATGGCAAACACCGTCATCGCTGCCTATCGCAAGGCGGGTCGCAAGCCGCCGCGCTTCTGATCAGCGCAAATTGGTATCCGTCGATATCTGACGCGCCGCCTCTGCGGCGCGTTTTCATTTCTGCGGAGCGGGGCCAGTCGAGGCGCGGACGATCAATTCGGCGCGCCAGAGTTCCTGGTCGGGATAATCGCCGCTCTTGAGGATGCCTGCAATCAGTCGGGTCGCGATGCGCCCGCCGGCTGCCCGGAGCGACGACCGCGTCGTCGTCAGCGGCACGCTGAAATTCTCCGGCTTCAGCATCGGCAGCACATCGTCATGCGCGATCAGCGAGATGTCGCGGCCCATCGCCAGTCCCGCCTGGTTGATCGCCCTGACGGCGCCAAGCGCCAGCACGGTGCTTGAACAGAGCACCGCGGTCGGCGCGTCGGGCTGCTGCAGGAAGCGCTGCATGCTGCGATATCCGTGTTCGTCGGTCATAAGCGAGTGGTGGACGAGGGTTTCGTCGAGGTTGAGCCCATGCTCGGCCAGCGCCCGGGCCATGCCCTTATGGCGGCGGATGGAAAAGGTCAGGTAGTCGGGTCCGTTGATCAGCGCAATCCGCTGATGCCCGAGCTGGATCAGCAGCCGTGTCGCGTCATAGAAGGCGCCGGTGTTGTCGATGTCGAGGAAAGGATAGTCCCGTGCCTCGCCGATCGAGCGCCCATGGACGACAAAGGGCATCGACAGCGATTTGAGCATCGCGATGCGCGGGTCGTTGGCGCGCATATAGGCGAGGAACAGTGCGTCGACGTTGCCGCTGGCGGCCAGGCGCTGGAAGGTCGCCTCCTCGTCTTCCGGCGCGCTCGGATTGAGCACGAAATGGAAGTCGTGCTTGACCGCTTCCTCGCCGAGGCCCGCGAGGAATTCGCCGAAATGCACGTCGGAATCGATGCCGGCCGCTATCGGCATGACCATGCCGATCGAATAGGCCTTGCCGGTAGCGAGGCGCTGGGCGGCCCGGTTCGGCCGATAGCCCGTTTCGCGCACGGCCTGCAGCACGCGTTGGCGGGTTTCCGCATTGACTTCCGGGTAGCCGTTCAGCGCCCGGCTGACTGTCGTCTGCGACAGGCCGAGCAGTTCCGCGAGCTGCTTGAGATTGACCGCCATGGTCAATTTCCCTCCCAAAGCGCTTTGAATATCCGTATGATTTTTATGGTTTGATCCAGCGCCCTCGAATTCTGTAACACTCGTTTTTCATCATACAAAGCGGAATTAGCCGACTTCGCGCTGCAAAAAGTTGCCGCAAAGCAAAATACTGTCGGCAGAAGGCCGGTGAATCGAAAGCTCTTGACTCCTGGAGTGTCGGAATGGTTTGTTAGCAAACTCAAAGCGCTTTGAATTTTGCGCGTTGATGATCTGCCCGGCGGGATCCGGGTTCATCTTGGGAGGAGAACACCGTGAAGAGATCATTTCTGTTGAGCGTGGCTGCGCTGGCGCTGTTTGCGGGCGCTGCCGGCGCTGCGGATCTGAAGTTCAAGCCTGGCGAAGATTCCAAATTCAACTGGGCGAGCTTCGAGGAATTCAAGAAGGGTCACGACCTCAAGGGGCAGACGCTGACGATCTTCGGACCCTGGCGCGGCGAGGACGAAGCGCTCTTCAAGAGCGTCTATGCCTATTTCGTCGAGGCGACCGGCGTCGAGCTCAAATATTCGTCCTCTGAAAACTACGAACAGCAGATCGTCATCGACACCCAGGCCGGCAGCCCGTCCGATATTTCCATCCTGCCGCAGCCGGGCCTGATTGGCGACTTGGCGTCCAAGGGCTACCTGACGCCGCTCGGCGATGATACTCAGAAGTGGCTGCTCGACAATTATGCGGCCGGCCAGTCCTGGGTCGATCTCTCGACCTACAAGGGCAAGGACGGTAACGCCGCCCTCTATGCCTTCCCCTACAAGATCGACGTGAAGTCGCTGGTCTGGTATTCGCCTGAGAACTTCGAGGACGCCGGCTACGAAGTGCCGAAGACCATGGAAGAGCTGAAGGCGCTTACCGAGAAGATCGCCGCTGATGGCCAGAAGCCCTGGTGCATTGGCCTCGGCTCGGGCGGCGCGACCGGTTGGCCGGCCACCGACTGGGTGGAAGACATGATGCTGCGCACGCAGCCGGCCGATGTCTACGACAAGTGGGTCAAGAACGAGATCCCGTTCAACGATCCGGCAGTCGTCGGCGCGATCGACGAATTCGGCTGGTTTGCCAAGAACGACAAGTTCGTCGACGGCGGCGCGGCAGCGGTCGCGTCCTCCGACTTCCGCGACAGCCCGAAGGGGCTCTTCGCGTCGCCGCCGAAGTGCTACCTGCATCACCAGGCTTCGTTCATTCCGTCGTTCTTCCCTGAGGGCACGGTGATCGGCGAGGATGCCGACTTCTTCTACATGCCGCCTTATGACAGCAAGAAGGATCTCGGCAATCCGGTTCTCGGTGCCGGCACGCTGGCGATGATCACCAAGGACACGCCGGCGGCACGCGCCTTCATCGAGTTCCTGAAGACACCGATCGCGCATGAAGTCTGGATGGCGCAGACGAGCTTCCTGACGCCCTACAAGAGCGTCAACGTCGATGCCTACGGCAACCCGCCGCTGAAGAAGCAGGGCGAGATCCTGCTGAATGCGACGACCTTCCGCTTCGACGGCTCCGACCTGATGCCCGGCAAGATCGGCGCGGGCGCCTTCTGGACCGGCATGGTCGATTTCGTCGGCGGCAAGTCCGCTTCCGACGTTGCCGACAGCGTTCAGAAGGCCTGGGACGCCATCAAGTAAAAATGGACGACGGGCGGCGATTGCGCCGCCCGTCCTGTCCTTGGGTCCGTTGAACGCTTGGCGCGGCAGGGCCCCAACGAGAACGGCGACAATCGCCATGCCCTGCACGCAAAGTGCATTTCAGGGGGAGGGACATGTCATGCAACAGCTCGTCTTTGCCGTAGGAACGATGGTGGCCGGGGTTCTCGGCTGCGCCGCCTACTTCTGGGGAACCAGCTTCATTCTCGATCTGATTTTCCCATCGAAGGGGAGATCTGGTGTCGAGGCGTCGCGCAACCTGCGCATCACCAATGCCATCCGGCCATGGCTGTTTCTCGCCCCGGCGCTGTTCGCGTTGACGATCTACCTCATCTACCCCGTGATCATGTCGGTCTGGTTCAGCCTGCATGACCGCGCCGGACAAAACTTCGTCGGTGCCAGTAACTACGTCTGGATGCTGAACGACGGAGAGTTTCGCCAGTCGATCTTCAACAACTTCCTCTGGCTGCTGGTGGTGCCGGCGCTCGCGACCTTCTTCGGGCTGGTCATCGCCGCTTTGACCGACCGCATCTGGTGGGGCAACATCGCCAAGACGCTGATCTTCATGCCGATGGCGATCTCCTTCGTCGGCGCCGCCGTCATCTGGAAGTTTATCTATGATTATCGCGCCGAGGGCACGGAGCAGATCGGCCTCCTGAACGCGATCGTCGTTGCCTTCGGTGGCGATCCTCAGGCCTGGATCACGCTGCCTTTCTGGAACAACTTCTTCCTCATGGCCATCCTGGTCTGGATCCAGACCGGCTTCGCCATGGTGATCCTCTCGGCCGCCCTGCGCGGTATCCCGGAAGAGACGGTCGAGGCCGCCGTGATCGACGGCGCCAACGGCTGGCAGATCTTCTTCAAGATCATGGTGCCGCAGATCTGGGGCACGATCGCCGTCGTCTGGACGACGATCACTATTCTGGTCCTCAAGGTGTTCGATATCGTTCTGGCGATGACCAACGGGCAATGGCAGAGCCAGGTGCTCGCCAATCTCATGTTCGACTGGATGTTCCGCGGCGGCGGCGACTTTGGGCGCGGTGCGGCGATCGCCGTCGTCATCATGGTCCTCGTCATCCCGATCATGATCTGGAACATCCGCAATGCGGCCAAAGAAATGAAGGGGCACTGAGATGAACCCGGCGACACGCTCCCCTCTCACCTGGGCCGTACATCTATCTGTTCTTCTCCTGGTCGCCCTCTGGACGCTGCCGACCGCCGGCCTGTTGATCTCGTCGCTGCGCGACAAGGATCAGCTCGCGGTTTCCGGCTGGTGGACGGCACTGTCGACTTCGACCCAGAATATCGTCGCCCGCGCGCCGGGTGCCGATACCCAGGTCGAACGCGACGGCAAGTTCGTGATCTCGGGCGACGTGCTTGAAGGCACCTCTGCCGGTGAGGTTTCCGCCTTCGGCTTTTCGAGCCAAAAGCCGACCGCCTTCAAGCCTGGCGAAACTGCTGAGCTCAACGACGGCGAGAAGCTGACCGTCCAGGCCGATGGTAGCTTCGAGATCGTCTCGGACACGAAGATGGAAGGCTCGCGCGGCCAGCGCATCTTCTTCACCGCCGCCGTTCCGCCGCGCTTCACCTTCGACAATTACGTCGAAGTGCTGAGCGCCGAAGGCATCGGCGCTTCCTTCATCAACTCGCTGACGGTCGCCATTCCTTCGACGATCATCCCGATCCTGATTGCGGCCTTCGCCGCCTATGCGCTCGCCTGGATGCCGTTTCCGGGGCGCGCGATCCTGATTGCGGTCGTCGTCGGCCTGCTCGTCGTGCCACTGCAGATGTCGCTGATCCCGCTTCTGAAACTCTATAACGGCGTCGGCGCCTTCTTCGGCGTGCCGGCCAAGACCTATGTCGGCATCTGGCTCGCCCATACCGGTTTCGGCCTGCCGCTGGCGATCTATCTCCTGCGCAATTACATGGCCGGCCTGCCGCGCGAGATCATGGAATCCGCACGCGTCGACGGCGCCAGCGACTTCGACATCTTCGTCAAGATCATCCTGCCGCTGTCGTTCCCGGCGCTGGCGTCCTTCGCGATCTTCCAGTTCCTGTGGACCTGGAACGACCTGCTCGTCGCCATCGTCTTCCTCGGCGCCGGCCAGGATGAACTGGTCCTCACCGGCCGGCTGGTCAATCTCTTGGGTTCTCGCGGCGGCAATTGGGAAATCCTGACCGCCTCCGCCTTCATCACCATCGTCGTCCCCCTGATCGTGTTCTTCAGCCTGCAGCGCTACCTCGTGCGCGGCCTGCTGGCGGGATCGGTCAAGGGTGGTTGACCTCACAGGGACTTCTGAACGGAATGAGCATGACTGAAATGAGCGAATCCATTTTGCAGGCCGACAAGGATTGGTGGCGAGGCGCGGTGATCTATCAGATCTATCCGCGCTCCTACCAGGACTCCAACGGCGACGGCATCGGCGATTTGAAGGGCATCACCGCCCGCCTGCCGCATGTCGCCTCGCTCGGCGCCGATGCTATCTGGATATCGCCCTTCTTCACCTCGCCGATGAAGGATTTCGGCTACGACGTTTCGAACTATACCGACGTCGACGGGATCTTCGGCAATCTCGCCGATTTCGATGCGCTGATCGCCGAGGCGCATCGGCTCGGTATCCGGGTGATGATCGACCTCGTTCTGTCCCATACCTCGGACCAGCATCCCTGGTTCGTCGAGAGCCGCGCCAGCCGGGCGAACGCCAAGGCGGACTGGTACGTCTGGGCAGACTCGAAACCCGATGGAACGCCGCCGAACAACTGGCTGTCGATCTTCGGCGGCTCGGCCTGGGCCTGGGATCCGACGCGGCTGCAATATTACTTGCACAACTTCCTGACCTCGCAGCCGGACCTCAACCTGCACAATCCTGATGTGCAGGAGGCGCTTTTGGGCGTCGAGCGCTTCTGGCTGGAGCGCGGCGTCGATGGCTTCCGCCTCGACACCATCAACTTCTATTTCCACGACAAACAGCTGCGCGACAATCCGGCGCTGGCGCCGGAGCGGCGCAACGCCTCCACTGCACCGGCGGTCAACCCGTATAATTATCAGGAACATCTCTACGACAAGAACCAGCCGGAGAACCTTGCGTTCCTGAAGCGGTTCCGTGCTGTCATGGACGAGTTTCCGGCAATCGCGGCGGTCGGCGAAGTCGGCGACAGCCAGCGTGGTCTCGAGATCGCCGGCGAGTACACCTCCGGCGGCGACAAGATGCACATGTGCTACGCCTTCGAGTTCCTGGCGCCCGACGCTCTGACACCGGCGCGTGTCGCCGAGGTTCTGCGCGACTTTCACAAGGCGGCGCCGGAGGGCTGGGCCTGCTGGGCCTTTTCCAACCACGACGTCGTTCGCCATGTCAGTCGCTGGGGCGATGGCGTTGCCGATCGCGACGCGCACGCCAAGCTGCTGGCAAGCCTGCTGATGTCGCTGCGCGGCTCGGTCTGCATCTATCAGGGCGAGGAATTGGCTCTCACCGAAGCCGAGCTTGCCTTCGAGGATCTGAAGGATCCCTACGGCATTCAGTTCTGGCCCGACTTCAAGGGGCGCGACGGCTGCCGCACGCCGATGGTCTGGGATAGCACTGCTGCCAATGGCGGCTTCGGCGATGCCAAACCCTGGCTGCCGGTGCCGGCCGAACACCTGAACCGGGCGGTCTCCGCGCAGAAGGATGACACCGCTTCGGTCATGGAGCACTATCGACGCTTCCTGCAGTTCAGAAAGGCGCATCCGGCCTTTGCCAAAGGCGAGATCGAGTTCCGCAGCACCGATGCGCCCGTGCTTGCCTTCGTGCGCAGCCACGGCAACGAGAAGCTCTTCTGCGCATTCAACATGAGCGGTACGGCCGCTACGGTTGATTTGCCGAAGGAGCCAGTGGAAGCGCTTGACGGCCATGGTTTTACGGCCGAGATCAAGAACGACAAGGTCAATCTTCCAGCCTGGAGCGCATTCTTCGCGCGGCTGGTTTGAGACAACGACAGACAAAAGAGACGAAGGGGAGGGTGCGATGACAGGTCTGACGCTTAAAGATATCCGCAAGTCCTACGGTGCGGTCGATGTCATTCACGGCATCAATCTCGACATCAAGCAGGGCGAGTTCGTCGTGTTTGTCGGTCCGTCCGGCTGCGGCAAGTCGACATTGCTGCGCATGATCGCGGGTCTGGAGGAGATTACCGGCGGCGACATGTTCATCGATGGCGAGCGCGTCAACGACGTGCCGCCGTCCAAGCGCGGGATCGCCATGGTGTTCCAGTCCTATGCGCTCTATCCGCATATGACCGTCTACGACAACATGGCCTTCGGCATGCGGATCGCCAAGGAGACGAAGGAGGAGATCGACCGGCGCGTGCGCGCGGCAGCCGATATCCTGCAGCTCACCAAGTACCTCGATCGTCTGCCGAAGGCGCTTTCGGGCGGCCAGCGCCAGCGCGTGGCGATCGGCCGGGCGATCTGCCGCGATCCCAAGGTCTTCCTGTTCGACGAGCCTTTGTCGAACCTCGACGCGGCGCTTCGCGTTGCCACCCGCATCGAGATCGCCAAGCTCAACGAGCAGATGGCGGACACGACGATGATCTACGTTACCCACGACCAGGTCGAGGCGATGACGCTTGCCGATCGTATCGTCGTGCTGTCGGCCGGCCATATCGAGCAGGTCGGCCCGCCGCTCGAGCTTTACGAGCGCCCGGCGAACCTGTTCGTCGCCCGCTTCATCGGTTCGCCAGCGATGAACGTCATCCCCGCGACGATCACCGCCACCGGCCCGCAGACGACGGTGAAGCTTTCTGGCGGCAAGTCGGTGACACTCGATATCGCCACGAACGCGTCGGAAAACGGCAAGACGGCGAGCTTCGGCGTGCGTCCTGAAGATCTCCAGACGGCCAGCGGCGAGGACTTCCTGTTCGAAGGAACGGTCGCCATCGTCGAGGCGCTCGGCGAGGTGACGCTGCTCTATATCGAGGGACTGGTGGAGAAGGAGCCGATCATCGCCAAGATCCCGGGCATCCTGCCCGTTCATCGCGGCGAAAAAGTCCGGTTCACGGCCGATAAGAACAAGCTGCATCTGTTCGACGCCGGCGGCAAGAGCTACCGCGTCTGACAAAGACCACCATCGTTTGTCTTCAACCCGTCCGATTTTCGGACGGGTTTTTCTTTGCGAAGGCCCTCAATCTACCCTCTGTTAAATTTCTTCCTCTAGCCTGACGGGCAGGGGATACTAAGGGGCCTGTAGAATGACGACCGCGGCACCGGTGATGCGGCAACACTTCCTGAACAAGGAAGAATCTTTCATGTACGATCGCGAAACCACGTTCCCGATGGAGGACACGAGGAACGAGGCGCGGATCGAATATACCGAAAAGGGCATGACGCAGCTGAGCTCCCGCCGCTGCGAAATCATCAAGCTGTCGAAAAGCGGCGCGGTTCTGGGTATCCTGACCAAGTACCAGCTGCCGCAGAATTTCTACCTCGACATTCCAAGCGCCCGCATCCAGATGGTCGGCTGCCTGCTCAAGCGCGTGCACGCCAACAACATCGTCGAAGCGCGCTTCCTGCGGCTCCTGACCGATCGCGACCTCAATCGCATCTTCGTCTACAGCACCCATCCGAACCACCGGAACCGCACACTCGACATCTACCGCTGAACCGGCAAGCGTTCGTGCGGGTGCCCCGTCCGGCCGAGACGGACTGGCGGGCGATGCGCCTTTGCGGCCAGGGACACCGTATTTCGAGGCCTCCAAACTATGCTTGACATGGAGTGTGGGCGTTGGATTGTTGTCGCCTGCACGCCAGAAGCGAGGCAACCGATCGATGAAACGACCCTACCGCCTTTCCTGCCACTGCGGCGATATCTGCATCGAAGTCGATGAGGAGCTCTCGGGGCTGGTCGAGTGCAACTGCTCGACATGCCGGCGCACCGGCTTCCTCCACTGGAAGATTGACGGCAGCAAGATCCGGTTGATCACCGAGAAGCGTCGCCTTTCCACCTATGTCTGGCGCGGCGTGACTGAAGGTCATCACTTCTGCCCGACCTGCAGTGTGGCGATCATGCGCAGCGGCTACCCGAACAATCGCGTCTCGCTCAATGCGCGCTGCATCGAGGATATCGACATCTTCACGCTGGAGGTCGAGCGTTACGACGGTCGAAACGACATGTATCCGGGGCCGCTGAAGTAGCGCTCGTCTTCGCAAGCGCGGCCCGCTACCGGCGGCGAGGGCCGGCAGCGATAGCTCGATGGAAGACAAATCCTCCGCGGTGACGCCGAGGTTCGGCTCAGTTGAACAGCACGCTTGCTCCGTGGTCGGCCGAGCCGGCAATGGCGCGGAACGGTGCGAACAGCTCGCGCCCCATGCCGAACTCGTTGTCCGAGAGATCGGCATGGGCGGGAATGCGCGTCTTGAGCGCGATATCCTCGACAAGCACTTCGATCGTGCCGGTGACGGCATCGATGCGCACGATGTCGCCTTCCTGAATGCGGGCGATCGGCCCGCCATCCTTGGCTTCCGGCGTAACGTGGATGGCGGCAGGCACCTTGCCCGAGGCGCCCGACATGCGGCCGTCGGTGAGGATCGCCACGCGCTGGCCGCGGTCCTGCAGGATGCCGAGCACGGTCGTCAGCTTGTGCAGTTCCGGCATGCCGTTCGCCTTCGGGCCCTGGAAGCGCACGACGGCGACGAAGTCGCCTTCGAGTTTGCCGGCCTTGAAGGCGGCGTTCAACTCGCCCTGGTCATGAAAGATCTTTGCCGGTGCCTCGATGACGTGGCGGTCCGGCTTGACGGCGGAAATCTTGATGACCGCCTTGCCGAGATTGCCGGTCAGCATCTTGAGGCCGCCCGAGTGCTGGAACGGCTGGTCGATGGTGGAGAGTACCTTCGGATCGGCGCTTTCGGCCGGCGTCGGCCGGCGCTCGACACCGCCGTCGGCACCGAGGCGGACGTCGATCTTGTAGGCCTCCAGGCCCTGGCCGACGACGGTGCGCACATCGTCGTGCAGCAGGCCGCCCCGAAGCAACTGGCTGATCAGAAAGCCCATGCCGCCGGCGGCATGGAAGTGGTTCACGTCGGCAAGGCCGTTCGGGTAGACGCGCGCAAGCAGCGGCACGATGTCCGAAAGTTCGGAAATATCCTGCCAGGTGAGCAGGATGCCGGCGGCGCGCGCCATGGCGACGAGATGCATGGTGTGGTTGGTCGAGCCACCGGTGGCGTGCAGCCCGACGACACCGTTGACGATCGAGCGCTCGTCGATCATTTCACCTGATGGCGTGAACTCGTTGCCCATGGCGGTGATCGCCAGCGCCCGCTTCGTCGCTTCCTTCGTCAGCGCGTCGCGCAGCGGCGTGCCGGGATTGATGAAGGAGGCGCCGGGCAGGTGGAAGCCCATGATCTCCATCAGCATCTGGTTGGAATTGGCGGTGCCATAGAAGGTGCAGGTGCCGGGTCCGTGATAGGACTTGGATTCCGCTTCGAGCAACTCTTCGCGGCCAACCTTGCCTTCGGCGAAGAGCTGGCGCACGCGCGCCTTCTCGTCGTTCGGCAGGCCCGTCGTCATCGGCCCGGCCGGCACGAAGACTGCCGGCAGGTGACCGAAGGTCAGGGCCGCGATGACAAGGCCCGGCACGATCTTGTCGCAGACGCCGAGATAGACGGTGGAATCGAACATGTTGTGCGACAGGCCGACACCGGCGGCCATGGCGATCAGGTCGCGCGAAAACAGCGACAGTTCCATGCCCGGCTGGCCCTGGGTGACGCCGTCGCACATGGCGGGCACGCCGCCGGCAACCTGGGCGACGCCGCCTGCCTCGTGCGCGGCTTCGCGGATCAGCGCCGGATAGGTTTCGAACGGCTGATGCGCCGAAAGCATGTCGTTATAGGAGGTAATGATGCCTAGGTTGGCGACGCGATCCCCGGCGAGCGCCACCTTCTCGGCGGGGGAACAGACGGCAAACCCGTGCGCGAGGTTGCCGCAGCCAAGAACGCTGCGATGTGGGCCGCTGGACGCCGCACGACGCACCCGATCGAGATAAGGCTCTCGGTGCGGCTTCGAGCGCTCGACGATGCGGGCGGTGATTGCGGCAATGCGGGAATCGGCGGACATGGCAAATCCTGTTCCGGAGTCTTGAGACTCCTCATCTTCATCCAGTCATCGATCCGGAGCGTTGCCTGCTTGGGAGAACGTGCAGGCCACGCCCCGGTATGAGCTCTTTCAACGCCTTCGCGTTCCGGTGGGGCGCCACCGGTTGAAAGCGTCCTGAACCGGCCGGTGATCCGGCCGTTATGGCGCCCAGTATATTTGCAGCGGCGAGGCCGCACGGCGCAGCATGGTGCGGATCGGCATCTCGGCTTCGTCGCCGGGACCTTCCGCCTTGGCAAGCACCACCTTCTTGCCCTCGCCTTCGATGTGCAGGACCAGCAGCCTGGCATCGTGAAGGCTGGAGAAGGTAAAGGTCAGGCGCGGTTCGCCAGCACCTTCGGCTTCCATGGTGATCACGCCGCGCGGCGTCGTCGCGTCGATCGCCCTTGAAAGTTGCGTGCCGCCCGGGAAGAACGACGCGGTATGGCCATCCGTTCCCATGCCGAGCACGACGACGTCGAAGGGCGTGCCGATCTTTGCCGTCGCCTTGCTGGAGAGCCCGGCCGCATCTTCTGCCGAAGCGGCGGCGTGGTAAAGCGGTAGGAAATGCGCTTTCGCCGCAGGGCCTTGCAGCAAATTGGCCGTGACCAACGCGTGGTTGGAGCGATCGCTCTCCGGTGGAACGAAGCGTTCGTCCACCAGCGTGACCGTCACCTTGTCCCAGGCGATATCCTTCCTGGCGAGCGCCTGGAAGAATGCCTTGGGCGTCGAGCCGCCGGAAACGGCGATGCTTGCTGTGCCACGGGTGGCAATGCCGGTGGCAAGTGCGGCGCTGACGGCGTCCGCCAAGCCCTCTGCCAGGGCGGCGCCATTGTCGAATGTGTGAAGCGTCGTGCTCATTGCCTTACCTATATCGCATCGTGCCAGGTGCGGCCGTCACGCTCGATGAGTGCGATCGACTGGCTCGGACCCCAGGTGCCGGCGGTGTAGCCCTGCACCTGCTGTCCGGTCTCTTCCCAGGCTTTCAGGATCGGATCGACCCACTTCCATGCGGCCTCGACCTCGTCGCGGCGTACGAACAGCGTCTGGTTGTTGCGCACGACGTCGAACAGCAGCCGCTCGTAGGCGTCGGCATTGCGCACGTCGAAAGCCTCGGCGAAGCTCATGTCGAGCGAAACGTTGCGAAGGCGCATGCCGCCTGGACCGGGGTCCTTGATCATCAGCGACTGTTTGACGCCTTCGTTCGGCTGCAGGCGGATGACGAGCTGGTTGGCGGAAATGCGACCGGCACTGTTGTCGAAGATCGAGTGCGGGATCTGCTTGAAGGTAATGACGATTTCCGACATGCGGCCAGCAAGCCGCTTGCCGGTGCGGATGTAGAACGGCACGCCGGCCCAGCGCCAGTTGCTGACTTCGGCCTTGATCGCTACGAAGGTCTCTGTGTTCGAAACGCCACCTTCGAGCTCTTCCAGGTAGCCCTTGACCGGGCCGCCGGCAGAGGCGCCCGCGCGGTACTGGCCGCGCACCGTCACCTGCTCGACATTGGATGCATTGACCGGCTTCAGCGCGCGCAGAACTTTAAGCTTTTCATCGCGCACGGCTTCCGCGTCCATTGAGGTCGGGGCTTCCATTGCGACAAAGCAGACGAGCTGCAGGATGTGGTTCTGCACCATGTCGCGCAGCGCACCGGCCTTGTCGTAGTAGCCGGCCCGGTTTTCGAGGCCTACGGCTTCCGAAACGGTGATCTGCACGTGGTCGATATGGGCGGAGTTCCACAGCGGCTCGTAGAGCGCATTGGCGAAACGCAGCGCCATCAGGTTCTGCACCGTCTCCTTGCCGAGATAGTGGTCGATGCGGAAGATCTGCTCTTCGCGGAAGACCTTGCCGATCGTGTCGTTGAGCTCGGTCGCCGACGCCAGATCGCGGCCGATCGGCTTTTCGACGACGATGCGGGTGGTCTTGGTGATCAGCTTGTGATCGCGGATCTTCTCGGAAATATCGCCGAAGATCGCCGGTCCGACGGCGAGATAGAAGGCGCGGATACGGTCTTTGCCTTCTTCCAGGATCTTCTTCAGCGTATCCCAGCCCTGGTCGGACTTGGCATCGACGGAAACGTAAAAGAGGCGGGCGGTAAACTTCGCCACTTCCTCTTCATTGTATTCCGCCGGCCTCAGGTGTTCCTTCAGCGCATCGGCGGCGAACTTGCGATATTCTTCATGCGTCAACGCGGCGCGCGAGGCGCCGATGATGCGGGTCGGCTCGGTAATCTGGCCTTCCATCTGGCGGTGATAGAGCGCTGGCAGCAGCTTGCGCTCCGCGAGATCGCCGGTGCCGCCGAACACGACATAATCAAATGGTTCGACGGGAATGATCTGGCTGCTCATGGGATAATCTCGATCTTGTTCAGGTCAGGGACACATATAATCTAATCGATTTAAACGCGCTAGGGTGCGACGCAATAAAATGCTGTCGCACACGCTTTCTCATGCATGTCGCCCGAAAATATGCCGCGGTTTCGGGGCGACGACATGCACGGAAACAAAGATCTAATGCACATAGTGTGACACCATCCTGACACAACGTGCCTTAGAGCCTGTCGCGCAGCGCATACCAGCTGAGCGCCAGGAACAGAAGCGCCGATCGGAAGCGTGTTCCGCCCGGAAAAGCCGGTATTTTCAAGGCTTTCAACAGGTCGAGTTCCGTCGGTTTGCCCAGCACAAGGTCAGCGTAGAGCTTGCCACAATAGTTGGAAAGCATGACCCCGTGGCCGGAATAGCCGCCGATCGAGGTGACGCCCGGCATCACCTCGCGACAGAAGGGCGTCCGCGGCAAGGTGATGCCAACGGAACCGCCCCAGGCGTGGGTGATCTCGACATTGCCGAGTTCCGGATAGATCTCGCTGATCTGCCGGCGGATATGGGTGGAAATGTCGCGCGGATTGTCGGCGGTGTAGGCTTCGCGCCCGCCGAATAGCAGCCGCCCGTCTTTCGATTTGCGGAAGTAGCGCACGACAAAGCGCGAATCGTCGACCGATTCACCGCCGGGAAGCACGTTGGGGTGAGCGGAAAGAACTTCGGTCGCGCCGATGAAGGAGCGGATGGGCATCACATGGCTGGCGCTGACCGGCTCGAGATTGCCGATATAGGCATTGCACGCGACAAGCACCCGCTCAGTGGTGATCGTGCCGCGATCGGTAGTGATGACAACAGCCGTTCCCTTGCGCTCGATCTTCTGCGCCTTGGTCTGCTCGAACAGATTGGCGCCGGCAAGGGCCGCCTGCTTCGCCAGTCCGAGCAGCAGCTTCATCGGATGGATATGTCCGGTGCCGACATCGCGGATGCCGAAGTGATAGCGAGACGATCCGAGCCGGCTCGCCGTCTCCTCCCGTTCCATGAACGAGAGATGCGGATAGCCGAAGCGGGTCGCCATCGCCTCGACGTGGTCGCGATAATCCTTCTCCAGGCTCTTCTTGTGGCCGACGGAGAGCTGCCCCGGCATGAACTCGATATCGATGTCGTGTTGGCTGGCGAAGTCGAGCACGTGCCGCTTGGCGTTCTCTGCCATATCGAACAGCAGTTGTGCCCGTTCCTGGCCAAGCGTTTCCTCGGTCTCGTCGGCCCAGGCGCGCTGGCCGGTGCCGAACTGGCCACCGTTGCGCCCCGACGCGCCGTCGCCGAAGCGGCAGGCGTCGATGAGCGTGACATCGACGCCTTGCCGAGCAAGGTTGTAGGCCGCCTGAAGCCCGGTATAGCCGCCGCCGATAATGGCGACATCCGCCTTCCTCGATCCCGGCATCTGCGGATATTCGGGTCGATCGGGAACGGTTGCCTCATACCAGGAGAAACCGGGCGAGATCGGGCTTTGCCAGGGCATTGGACTGCCTTTCAGGTCAGACGTTCAGCAGCAGGAACTCGCGTTCCCACGGGCTGATAACCTGCATAAAGGTTTCGAACTCGCCACGTTTCACGCCGGCATAGATGGCGATGAATTCGGGGCTCAGCACCTCGGCAAGCGACGGCGCCGACTCGAGCAGGGCGACGGCCTCGAGCAGCCCGCGCGGCAGATCGATTTCGCCTTCGTTGGCCGTGTCTTCCGTCGGTGCCGTCGGATCGCGGCCTTCGATGATGCCGAGATAGCCGCAGGCAAGCGAGGCGGCGAGCGCCAGATAGGGGTTGGCATCCGAACTCGGCAGCCGGTTCTCGATCCGCCGGGCAACCGGTTCGGAAACCGGAATGCGGAACGCGGTCGTGCGGTTGTCGTAGCCCCAAGCCGTATTCACCGGCGCCGACATATCGGGCGTCAGCCGGCGGAAGGAGTTCACGTAGGGCGCCATCATCACCAACGTGCGCGGCACATAGTGTTGCATGCCGCCGATGAAGTTGAAGAACTCCTTGGAGGCAGAGCCGTCCGGATTGGAGAACAGATTGCGGCCGGTGTTGATCTCGATCACCGACTGGTGGATGTGCATGGCCGAACCCGGCTGACCCTGCATCGGCTTGGCCATGAAGGTCGCGTAGATGCCGTGCTTCAGCGCCGCCTCGCGGATGGTGCGCTTGAACAGGAACACCTGGTCGGCAAGCTCGATCGGATCGCCGTGACGAAGGTTGATTTCGAGCTGCGCTGGTCCCTCCTCGTGGATCAGCGTGTCAATCTCCAGACCCTGCTTCTCGGAGAAGTGATAGATGTCGTCAATCAGCTCGTCGAATTCGTTGATGCCGGCGATCGAATAGCCCTGGCCGCCAAGGATCGACCGGCCGGAGCGGCCCTTCGGCGGATGCAGCGGATAGTCGGGATCGTCATTGGTGGCGACGAGGTAGAACTCGATTTCGGGCGCAACGACCGGCTTCCAGCCCTTCTGGCGATAGAGGTCGACCACGCGCTTCAAGACGTTGCGCGGCGTGTAGCTGATCTGTTCGCCTTCGGAGCCGACGATGTCGCAGATCACCTGCGCCGTTGGGTCGGTTTCCCAGGGGACGACCGAAAGCGTCGAAAGATCAGGGACGAGCTTGATGTCGCTGTCGCGCGAATCGTAGCGGAATTGTCCGGTCTCGTCAGGATATTCGCCTGAGATCGTGTGGCGGTAGACGGCGGAAGGCAGTGCAAGCGAGGTGTTGGAGGTGAACTTGGAGGTGGGCATCATCTTGCCGCGGGGAACGCCGGCAAGGTCGGGCGTGATGCATTCGATGTCTTCGATCCCGCGGATCTTCAGCCAATCCGTTGCTTCCTTCCAGGTCTTGACGCCTCGGAGGGAATGCAGGGCGGCGGGTATTTTCGAGGTTTTGCTGATTTTCGTTGTTTGTTGGGCAGCACTTCTCTTGGAGGGCATAAATCACCGGTTTTGGCTTCGGATAGCGCATCATAACCAGAGATTGGCAATTGGCTAGAGCGTGACGATTGACTTTCGCCGCCGTGACCGGAATGGAATGCGCAAAGAGCTCAAAGGTGTTTCGTGGCTGAGAAGAAGGATGTGGTGATCATTGGCGCCGGTGCGGCCGGCATGATGTGCGCCATCGAGGCCGGCAAGCGCGGCCGGCGGGTGCTGGTCATCGACCATGCAAAGGCGCCGGGCGAGAAGATCCGCATCTCCGGCGGCGGCCGCTGCAACTTCACCAACATCCATGCCGGGCCGAAGAACTTCCTCTCGGCCAATCCGCATTTCTGCAAATCGGCGCTCGCGCGCTACGGCGCGCGAGACTTCCTGGCGCTGGTCGAAAAACACGGCATCGCCTGGCACGAGAAGACTTTGGGGCAATTGTTCTGCGATCATTCGGCCAAGGACATCATCAGGATGTTGCTCGCCGAGATGCGCGATGCGGCCGCCGAGCTTCGGCTTGAGACGACGGTCGCGAGTGTCGAGCGCCATGGTGCCGGCTTCCGGGTGATGACCGGCGACGGACCGGTCGATGCCCAGTCGCTGGTGGTGGCCAGCGGCGGCAAGTCGATCCCGAAAATGGGCGCAACGGGGCTTGCCTATAAAATCGCAGAGCAGTTCGGATTGGCCCTGGTCGAAACCCGTCCCGGGCTTGTGCCGCTGACGCTCGATCCGGTGCAGCTTGAGACGATCGGCGAACTAGCCGGCGTCGCCGCCGACGCCGAGGCGCGCTCCGGTAAGACGGCGTTTCGCGAGGCGGTGCTGATCACCCATCGCGGCCTCAGTGGCCCGGCGATCCTGCAGATATCGTCCTACTGGCGCGAGGGGCAGGACATCGTTCTGAGGTTGATGCCCGATATCGACATCGCCTCGATCCTAAAAGGTTTGCGCCGCACCAATGGCAAGCAGGCCGTCCAGACGGCGCTCGGCGATATTCTGCCACGCCGGCTTGCGCAATTCTTTGCCGATGGCGCCAAGCTGACGGGACGGCAGCTCGCCGACCTCTCGGACAAGACCATCGATGCGCTATCGGCATCGATCCAGGCTTGGGCGATCAAGCCCGCCGGTTCCGAAGGCTATCGCACTGCCGAGGTGACGCTCGGCGGCGTCGACACCAATGGTCTCGATTCAAAGACGATGCAGGCGAAGGCTGTTCCCGGTCTCTATTTCGTCGGCGAATGCGTCGACGTGACCGGCTGGCTCGGCGGCTACAATTTCCAATGGGCCTGGGCATCGGGCTTCGCAGCCGGCCAGGACGTCTGATCCCTGGTTTTGCGGCATTTGGCTTCAGCCATTGTTAACGGATATGCCGGAACCTCTTTGGTGTCGGCACAGCCGGCGGTTGGTCAGAAAGAACTGTTCCGCAAACGGAAATCACACTGTTTCCATTTTTAGGGCTTTTCTCTGCCACGGCATGGCTGCAATATGGTCTGGACTGGCAAGCCGGTTTATCCGGGCCGAACGTTGCCGGTCAGTGAGAAGGACAGGATGTCATGAACCAGCCACGCCGTCGTCCCCGCGCCATCGCGATCGCTCGCACCGACGAGAGCCGCGTCCAGAGAGTAGCGTTGACCCGCATTGCTCTGATCGCGTTCTTTGCCGTTGCTGCCCTCGCAACGCTGCCGGCTTATTGGCTCTGATGCTGCCAGCCGGCCGCTAACGGCCGGACCTCGAGCGCCTCATGAGCCCAACGCCTTCGGAAATTCGTTGGCGAGTGCTCCGCGCTTATACAATTTTTAATCGTTCAAAATGAATATTGCGACGAAGTGAGTTCCGTCAGGACTTCGCTACCGGGGAGGTGGCGCGGTCCCGCAATGATTGCTGACGGACTGGCGGTGTGCGCCGCATGATTTTTCCGAAAAACATCAGCCTGTTTGCGCATCGGGTGGCTCTCGATCGTTTCGTCCTTTTCGCGGTTACGCGGAAGGCGGGACATGTTTCGAGCCGCCGGGGGAGGCGAATGCGAGCTGCGAGCCAAGGTGTTTTCCATGTTCATCGATAGAATTCTTGCCCGTTTCAAGATCCAGACGAAGGTGCTGTTCTTCATTCTGCCCTTCGTCGTCAGCATCTGTGCCGTCGGCATTACCGGCCTTTATGCGTCCGGCCTGCTTCAGGGCCGGATGGAGATTTCGAACAGCGTCCTGCAGACGCTGAGCGGCTTCAAGGATGTCTATGCGGGGATGAACAACTTCCTGCACTCGACCACCGAGGAAACCCGCGACGCCGTGCAGGGCAAGATCACTGCGCAGAAGGAAATTCTCGCCGAGACCGCCGCACAGGTTGCCGGCCAGAGCGGCCAGGACGAGTTGACGGCCGCTATCGCCGCGACCGCCGACATCGAAGCCCGCATCGACGGGCTCTGGAAGCTGCATGTCGGCGAGCAGGAGATGCGCGCAACGATGACGGCGAACCTCGATGCTCTCTTGGTCGAACGCGCCAAGATCAACGACGAGTCGAACCGGCTGCAATATGCCGTGCGCAAGAACGAGAATGCCGCCAAGACCATGCTGCGCGAAGCCGAAAAGCTGATGCGCGCCAGCCGCTTCTTCAACGAGTTCGGCACCGAAGTCAGCAAGGCGACGACGGTCGAGGATAAGCTCAAGGCCGTCAAGGAACGCTTCCCGATGATCGGCCGCACCGAGCGCGACATCTTCCGGCTGTTGCCGAAAGACGAGAAGTCGCTGACCGAGACGATCACCTCCGCATCGAGCGAGATCGGTGCGCTTTTGAAGGCGCCCGCCGGTCCTGAAACGCTTGCCGGTATCTCGAAGTATGTCGACCGTTTCCGCACCGCGAGCTTCCGTCTCGAAGCGGCTTCTGTCGGCAAGATGCGCGATGCCACCCGGATTTTCGCCGAACTCGATCAGCTTATCGTCAGCACCGAATCCGTTCTGACGGCCACGCGCCGGCTTTCGAGCTCGATCACCGACATCCAGATCTCCGCCGCAACCTTCATGGGGTCGACGACGGAAAGCAACCGCCAGAAGCTGCTCGACAAGTTCCTTGCAGTTCAGCAGAACATGGCAACGCTGCGCGGTGTTGCAAGCGAAGGTGCCTCCTTCGACGCCATTGCCGACACGCTGATGCCGATCATCACCGTAATGAAAAAGGACGCCGCGTCTCTGGTTGAAATCACCGTGAAGCGGACCGCCGATTTCGACGCCGCCGGCCAGTCGATCAACCAGATCTGGAGCGACCTGACCGGTTTTGCCGAACAGCAGAAGGTTGCCGCCGGCACCGAGCGCCAGGAAGCAAACCAGATCTCCGTGGCCGCGACTGTTGCAGGCGTCGTCATCGCCCTGCTTGCCGGCATCGCCCTGACGCTGACGCTGAAGAAGCCGATCGGTCAGATCACCGCCGCCATGCGTCGCCTGGCAGACGGCCGCCTCGATACCTCCATTGACGGCGACGCCCGTCAGGACGAGATCGGCGACATGGCCCGCGCCTTGGGCGTCTTCAAGGAAAACGCGCTTTCCAAGGTGCGCATCGAGGCAGAAAGCGAAGAACAGCGCGCCCGCGCCGAGATCGAGCGAAGCCGCAACGACGCCGAGAAGCGCGAGCTCGATCGCCAGATCGATCTTGCCGTCAGCGAACTCGCCGCCGGCCTCGGCCGTCTGGCGCAGGGCGACCTGTCGCGCCAGATCGACATTCCGTTCCATGGCCGCCTCGAACAGCTGCGCACGGACTTCAACGGCTCGCTGATCCGCCTGCAGGATACGCTGGCCCAGATCCGCGCCAATGCACAGGCGATCCAGCAGAGCGGCTCGGACATGCATCATGCCGCTGACTCGCTGTCGAAGCGGACGGAGGCCCAGGCAGCCTCGCTCGAAGAGACGGCCGCTGCGGTCGACCAGATCACCGTGACGGTCCGCTCGTCGGCGGAGCGCGCGAACGAGGCTAACGTCGCCGTCACGCAGACGAAGAAGAGCGCCGACAGCTCGGCAACCGTCGTCACCAATGCGATCGCCGCCATGGGCCGCATCGAAGAGGCCTCACGCCAGATCGAGCAGATCATCGAGGTGATCGACGACATTGCGTTCCAGACCAACCTCTTGGCGCTGAATGCCGGCATCGAGGCGGCACGTGCCGGCGAAGCCGGCAAGGGCTTCGCGGTGGTGGCACAGGAGGTTCGCGAACTGGCGCAACGCTCAGCCGAAGCTGCCCGCGAGATCAAGGGCCTCATCAACAAGTCGACCAACGAGGTCAATTCCGGTTCGCACCTGGTCAAGGAGACCGGCGCGGTGCTGGCCTCGATCAGCGCCCAGATCGTTACTGTCAGCCAGCATGTCGAAATGATCGCGACCGCCAGCCGTGACCAGGCGGTGGCGCTCAACGAGGTCAACGGATCGGTCAACCAGATGGACCAGATGACCCAGCAGAACGCCTCGATGGTCGAAGAGGCAACGGCAACGAGCCTGGCGCTCTCCAACCAGGCCGACACGCTGATGATGCTGGTCGAGCAGTTCCGGCTCGAGCCGGAAGCCGCCGATATCCACGCTTACCGCGCCGCCTGATTGGCCAAGGCCACAGCGGCTTCGTCCTCAGCATTGCGCCGCGCGACCCACCGGTTGCGCGGCGCAAGTCGTTTGTAGGCTATTCTTGCCGGCTTGTATCTCTTGATGCGCCGCAAACGCAGCGATGCAGCGGCGAAACATCCGCCTCACCAACCCCGGCGGCTTGGGGTCGAAATGTTCGTCCCAGCGGCGGCTTTTCATCGTCATATCGGCCAGATAGGCCATTGCCAGTATTTCCATGGTGATGCTCCTCATTGGATGGCATCCCCTCTTCTATGCAGCAAAGGCTATTTTACATACACAAGATATCGGCCTATGTTTTTCACCGATGAAAGACATGGATTGGGACATTTATCGCTGCTTCATGAGTGTCGCGCGCACCGGCGGACTGACGGGCGCCGCGCAGGCGCTGGGCTCCAGCCCGGCGACCTTGGGCCGGCGCATGCTCGAGATCGAGGAACGCACCGGCCGCACGCTGTTCGTGCGCAGCCAGACCGGCTACCAGCTGACCGGCGACGGGCAGGTTCTGTTCGAGCAGCTCGAGGAGATGGAGGCGGCGGCCCGCCGCGTCGAGAGCTGGCGACGGGAGGGCGAGGGGGCGGTCGTTCGCATCACCGCCGGAACCTGGGTGTCCTGGCTGCTTGCCGAAAATTTCCCGGCGCTCTGCACCGAGCGCGATGGCTTCAGCCTTGCGATCACCATAGGCGAGACCCGCGCCAACCTTGCCTATCGCGAGAGCGATATCGGCATCCGCGCTTTCGAGCCGGAAGAGAGCTATCTGGCAGCCCGCCCGGTGGGAGAAGTTGCCTATGCCGTCTACCGGCAGAAGAATGCAACGCCGGCGGCAAACGGCCGATGGGTCGCCGTCGGCGACGAGGATGCAATCTCATCCTATCTGCGTTGGCCGCATGAGAACGCGACGGGACGTATCGTAGCGACCGTAACGCGCCCTCGTTCGTTGCTCGATCTCGCCCGGGCGGGAGCCGGTTGTGCCGTGCTGCCCTGTTTCGTCGGCGACCTCGACCCTCTGCTGGAGCGGGCGGGCGAGGAGATCCCTGCGCTTATGCATCGGCAATGGATCGTGATGAACAACGAGGACCGCCATCGCACGGAAATCCGCACGGTCGTCGATCGCATGACAAAATTACTGAAAAGCCACGCCGACATCTTCGCCGGCAAACGACCCCGCCGCAGCTGAAGCGGTCAGCGCATCAAGAGGCTGACGAGTGCCGCCTGCGAGTTCACCTGGGTCTTGGAATAGATGCTCTTCAGCTGGGTGCGGATCGTTTCGTAGCTGACGCTGTTCGCCAGGGCGATTTCCCTTAACGACAGTCCTGCAGCGAGGCCGGAGGCGATTCTGATTTCGGCGGGAGTCAATCCGTAGATGTCCTCCAAGTGCCTGCTCCGCACTTCCGGAAGCAGCGACGTGGTCGGTTCAATGACGACAGCAACGGTTGGGCCGCTAAGGAGTTCGGTGAAGGCATCGGAATTCAACTTCAAGAGCGTGATGCGATATGCCGTCCCACCGGCGCCCTTGACAATGGAGACATGTGGGCGCGTATCCGTGCAGCCACGCAATGTCAGCGCTTCCAGCGCTGCGCTTGTCTGCGGACAGCTTAACGTCAAGCGCCCGCCTGTAGCGATACGAATTGGCGCGCCTGTCGCCGATATGCGTTGCGCGTGTTCATTCATGGAGCGGACACGGAGATTCTCGCCGACATACATCAGGCCAACGCCGATCGAATCGAGCAAAGATTGCCCTTGCTGGCGCTCGACCGTCATCACATCGCGCTTCCGGACAAACTCGAACGCGCGTTTGAGATGCGGTGCAAGGCTCGTATATTGATCGGCGGCGTGATGGTTGAACTCTGCGTCGGTTGATGTCGTACATGTCGATAGAATGAATGTGCGTGTCGCATCTCTTATGATCGTCACGCCGACGCTGGTCTCGCATCCGGTTTGTCGCTTTAGCCAGTCGTTGTAGAATTCGGATTTGACCAGATCTTCCCGCGAAACGATATGCTCGCCACATAGGCCCCGGCCGACGGGTACCAGAACGGTTCTCGGGATCCACGGGTTCACTGCGGCGAAATGGTTGTTGAATTGATCGAGGTCGTCGGCCGTAAATCCGGAGACATAGGGGACATGCGACGCGGGTGCCGCGAGGTCATGATAGTGGAGCGCGGACTTACCGTTTGGCACAGTGCCCGCCAACCGGCTCAGAAAATCCTCCCAGCTGCATTCGCCGAACGCAGCGCCATAGATCAGATCGATCAGTTCTTCCGTATTCGCCGTTCCTGTCCGGAACATGCGTGCCCCCGCTCGCACTAGACCGAGTTAGTATAGGCAGGAGCCTCGGCAATAAGCAACTTGAAATGGTATATCTGCTTGCAAGACCGGCGTGAAACGCGGCAGGCCGGCGTTGCTGCCGGCCGTTTTCGCGTCAGGGTTGTCGGTCTGTGGGGTGCTAAACGGGGCGGCGGACGGTCGCGGTTGCCGTCTGTGGTTTGGGTATGCTCGACCAAGCCGCCAGAAGCAGCAAGGCTGCGGCCGTCAGCACCGTCATCACGCGCGTCCCTGAGTGACGATAACAGGGATCAACAGGTCGCCCCAGTTGCCTTCGCCGCCATGATGGCGGGCCGAACGTACCAGCTCGACCGATACGCCGGCGTCGACGGCTTTCATGACGGCCTGGTTAAGGCGGTGCAGGTCGTTGGCGACCATGCGGATCGCCGCCTGCTGATCCGGGGTCATGGCCGAAGACTGTTCCTCGGCCCTTTCCTTGACGCGTGTCTGAACTGTCATTGGAGTTCTCCTTGGTGTCAGCGGTTTCTCGTCGATTGCATGGGGAGCGCGGCGGGCAGGGATTGCCGCGCTCCCCGGTCCTTCACTCTGCGGCCGGGCGGAACTGGTCGTGCTCGGTCGATTCCTTCATGGCTGTCGTCGATGACTGGCCGCCGGTGATGGCCAGCGACACGGCGTCGAAATAGCCGGTGCCGACTTCGCGCTGGTGCTTGGTCGCGGTGTAGCCATTGACCTCGGCGGCGAACTCCGCCTCCTGAAGCTCCGAATAGGCCGCCATCTGCCGGGCCTTGTAGCCGCGCGCCAACTCGAACATGCCGAAGTTCAGCTGGTGGAAGCCGGCAAGCGTGATGAACTGGAACTTGTAGCCCATCGCACCGAGTTCCCGCTGGAACTTGGCGATCGTCGCGTCGTCGAGGTTTTTCTTCCAGTTGAACGACGGCGAGCAGTTGTAGGCGAGCAGCTTGCCCGGATGCGCCTTGTGCACGCCCTCGGCAAACTTGCGGGCCTGCTCCAGGTCCGGCTTGGAGGTTTCGCACCAGATCAGGTCGCAATGCGGCGCATAGGCGATGGCGCGCGCGATGCACGGCTCGATGCCGTTCTTCACCTGGTAGAAGCCTTCGACCGTGCGTCCGGCGTCATAATCGACGAAGGGGCGATCGCGTTCGTCGATATCCGACGTCAACAGCTTGGCCGCTTCCGCATCGGTGCGGGCGATGACGAGCGTCGGCGTACCCATGACGTCGGCTGCAAGCCGTGCCGCGTTGAGATTGCGGATATGCGCGGCCGTCGGGATCAGGACCTTGCCGCCGAGATGGCCGCACTTCTTTTCGGACGCCAGCTGGTCCTCGTAGTGAACGCCCGCAGCTCCGGCCTCGATGAAGGCCTTCATGATCTCGAAGGCATTGAGCGGGCCGCCGAAACCGGCTTCGGCGTCGGCAACGATCGGTGCGAACCAGGTGTCGACCGATAGCCCCTTGCCTTCCGAGGTCTCGATCTGGTCGGCGCGCTGGAGCGTGCGGTTGATGCGCTTTGCCAGCTCCGGAGCGGCATTTGCCGGATAGAGCGATTGGTCCGGATACATCGCTGATGCGGTGTTGGCGTCGGCCGCGACCTGCCAGCCGGAGAGGTAGATTGCTTTCAGGCCGGCGCGAACCATCTGCATGGCCTGATTGCCCGAGAGCGCGCCGAGCGCGTTGACGAAGTCCTCTTCGTGAATGAGCTTCCACAAGCGGTTGGCACCCATTTCGGCCAGGGAGTAACGGATCTCGACCGAACCACGCAGCCGCTTCACGGTTTCAGCGGTGTAGGGGCGTTCGATGCCATCAAAGCGGCCTTGCTGGGCACTGGGAACAAGCTTGTAAAAATCAGTCATCATTTCCTCCTGCTGGAACTCATCCACCATTCGACTTTTGTCGTATGGCTTTCCTCGTCTCTAGTTGATGTGACAGTTTTTACATTGCGCTGCGCAATAGGGCTATGGAAATCGAAGTTCATGGCCTTTCAAAAGGGTTATCTTGTCTTGCCTTTGACAGGCGTGCACGGTAAATTTGTAAATTATGTAAATGTGTGGTCGTCGTCAGAGTTGTAAAGGTAGTGACAAATGGCTGAGAACAAGATCTTTGCCGGTCCTCGTGTCCGGCGGATCCGCAACGGGCTCTCGCTGACGCAGACGGCGATGGCCGAAGCGCTTGGCATCTCGCCGTCCTACCTCAACCTGATCGAGCGCAATCAGCGTCCGCTGACCGTCCAGCTGCTTCTGAAACTCGCATCGGTCTACAAGGTCGACCTCGAGGAACTGCAGGGTGAAACTGGCGGTGGACTGGCGCAATTGCGCGAGGTCTTTGCCGATCCGCTGCTGGCGGCGGAACTGCCGGGGGATCAGGAATTGATCGAAGTTGCCGAAGCGGCGCCCAATGCCGCCGGCGGCGTCGTCAAGCTTTACCGCGCCTATCGCGAGCAGGCGGCGCGGCTAAAGGACCTTGCCGACCTCCTGGCGGGGCAGGGGCACATGGAGGCGCTGTCGGGCACCCGCCTACCGATGGACGAGGTGCGCGAGACGCTGGAGGCGAGACCCAATCATTTCGCCCGGATCGAAGAAATGGCGGAGGCCTTTCACGAGGCGCTTTCGCCGGGCGATGATCTGATCGGCGCACTGAAAGCCTGGCTGAAGAAGGAACACGGCCTGGTCGTGCGCAATCTGCCCGTTCATGCCATGCCCAATCTGCGTCGCCGCTTCGATCGCCATTCCATGCGGCTCTTCATCTCCGAGCGCCTATCGCCCTATGACCAGTTGCGCGAGATCGCCATGGAGGTTGCCTCGATTGCCTGTCACGAAGCGATCGTCCGGGAGTTGGAGACGCTGCGCCTGTCGACCGCCGAAGCGCGCCGCATCGGCCGCTTCGAACTCGCCCGCTATGCCGCCCACGCATTGATGATGCCCTATGCGGCATTTCATGCGGCAGCCGTCCGGGCGAGATACGATATCGACGTGCTCAGGGCGCGTTTCCAAGTGTCGTTCGAGCAGGTCGCCAACCGGCTGACCATGCTGCAGCGGCCCGGCGCGACCGGCGTTCCGTTTTTCCTGATGGAGATCGACAATGCCGGGCATCGGCTCCGTCGTTCCGGCGCATCGGGTTTCCCGCAAGCGAGGTTCGGCGGCGGCTGTCCGAAGCTCAATATCCATGCCGCCTTCTCGGTGCCGGGGCAAATCCTGGTGGACCGCGTAGAGACAACAGAGGGACTGGCGTTCCTTACCGTGTCGCGCACGCTCGATGGTCCGCAGGCGGGCTTTGAAGAGCGGGTTCGCCGCACCGCGTTGCTGATCAGTTGTGAGGCCTCTTTTGCCGATGAGGTGGTCTATGGCACGCTACGCTCGCCCGCGGTTGCGATCGGGGCGGCCTGTCGGCTCTGCGAGCGGCAGGGCTGTCTTGCGCGCGCCGAGCCTCCGGTGACGCGCCCGCTTGGGCTCGACGAGATGGCAACAGGCCTCAGCGTCTTCGATTTTCAGTAGGCGCTGGGACTTTCAGTAGCGGACGGGGTGATGGCTCGGCAGCAGCGGCGCACTGGCGGCGAAGCATTCGGCCGGTAGTCCGGTCGTATAGCCGCGGGTAATGTGCGCCTTGTCCGCATAGGCTTTGTCGCGCATCAGGATCGCGTGCAGTTCGGGCAGGTTATAGAACGGCACGCCGGGATAGAGGTGGTGCTCCAGATGATAGTTGATGTGGTGCGGAGCAAAGAACAGTCTTTCCCAGGCATGCGGATAGACCGTGCGTGAACTCGTCAGCTCGTCGCTATAGTCCATGTTGCCGAAATGCTCCGCAACGCTGCGCACGTAAAGGAACAGGCAGAAGAAGGTGAAGAACGGCACGAGCCAGTAGAGCGCGAATTCGCGCCAGATGCCGAGAAGGCTGAAAATGGCGGCGGCAGCGATATAGAAGCAAAGGCGCAGCATCTTGTAGCTCCGCGTCGACCGGTCGTTCTTCGACATGCGCTTGGCCATGTGCACCATGTCGCGGATCGAGTTGACGGCGACGAGATAGCCGAGCAGTTGCATCACGCCACGCGCGATCTTCTGCGGAAAGGTGAACTGCGCCATGCCGAGCTTTGCCGTCCAGTCCGGGTCGTCGTCGGTGTTGGCATGCTGGTGGTGTGCCAGGTGGTTCTGCCGGTAGCCATCGACGGTCGCCAGCATCGGCCAGGCGAGCAACAGGTCGCTCATCCAGTCGCTGAGCTTGCGGTTCTTGATGATGCGGTAGTGCGCCGCCTCATGAACGAGACAACCGAACGCATGCATGCGACCGGCAATCACGATCACGGTCATGAGGTAGACGAGGATATTGCCGGTATATTCGCTGACGGCGATGGCGGTGGCGATGATCGCCCAGTCGACCGCGATCGCCGCAAGGGATTTCTGTGGCTCGAGTATCGAAAGGCGCTTCAACTCTCTCGGATCGATCCTGCGGTTCCGTCCACTCATGACACTACCCAGACGCTGATACACAACCGAGGGGAAAAATCGCATGCGCCTTATGGTTAATCAATCGTAAACGAACGCGTGTTCTGGCTGGTTGCCGCCATGGTTAACGTCGGCCGCTTGGTACCTGCCGATGGCGGGATCGCGCCCTTCGCCATAAGTGCCCGATTTTCCTTGGCTTGCGAAAACTGGGGTGGCTGAAGAGGTCCGCCTCTTTCCGGCACAAAACCGCTTGAGGTTGTCGAGAAACATGCCTAACCTCGCCCCGGAGCGATCCAGAATGGGCCTGGATCCGTGTCACGGGGCGGCCTTGTCCGGACCGATAATAACGAGGGAACTGCATGTCCAAATTCATCGTTACAACCATGGCGACGGTCATACTGGCCGGTTCGACCATGCTCGCTTCGGCGCAGGAGCGGGTGGTCAACGTCTATAACTGGTCGGATTATATCGACAGCAGCATTCTGGAAGACTTCACCAAGGAAACGGGCATCAAGGTCGTCTACGACGTCTTCGATTCCAACGAGATCCTCGAAACCAAATTGCTCGCAGGCGGCTCGGGCTACGACGTCGTCGTCCCGACGGCGACCTTCCTGCAGCGCCAGATCGCGGCCGGCGTGTTCCAGAAGCTCGACAAGTCCAAGCTCCCGAACCTCACCAATATGTGGGACGTGATCATGGAGCGTACGGCCAAGTACGATCCGGGCAACGAATACGCCATCGACTACATGTGGGGCACCACCGGCATCGGCTACAACGTCGACAAGATGAAGGAAATTCTCGGCACCGACGAGAAGCCCAACTGGGACGTCATCTTCAAGCCGGAACTAGCCGCCAAGTTCAAGGATTGCGGCATCCATGTTCTCGATTCCCCGACGGATGTGATGCCGTCGGCGCTCGCCTATCTCGGCCTCAATCCTGATAGCCACGAAGCGGCCGATCTTGAAAAGGCTGCCGAACTGCTTGCCAGCGTTCGTCCGAATATCCGCAAGTTTCACTCGTCGGAATACATCAACGCGCTTGCCAATGGCGATATCTGCCTCGCGGTCGGCTTTTCCGGCGATGTCTTTCAGGCCCGTGACCGCGCCGCCGAAGCCAAGGCTGGCGTAACCGTCGATTATGCGATCCCGTCGCAGGGCGCGCAGATGTGGTTCGACATGCTCGCCATTCCGGCGGACGCTCCGCATGTCGCCGAAGCGCATGAATTCCTCAACTACATGATGAAGCCGGAGGTCGTCGCCAAGGCGTCGAACTATGTCTTCTACGCCAACGGCAACAAGGCCTCGCAGCAGTTCCTGGACAAGGCGGTTCTCGAAGACACCGCCATCTACCCCACCGATGATGTGATGCAGAAACTGTTCACGGTCACGCCGTTCGAGGCGAAGGAGCAGCGGGTATTGACCCGGCTCTGGACAAAGGTCGTCACCGGCCAGTAAGAGCAAAACGAATTGCCCGGACCTCAAAATCCGGGCAATTTTCTTAAAGGGGGCACCGGGGAAAACGAGAGTGCCCATCGGCTGTATCATTCGGGGATAGATGATGAAGTCACTCGGCAGTATCAGGCGCTCTTTCGCCCCCTGGGCGGATCCCGCTTCCAAGCCATTCATTTCCGTCAAGAACGTCACCAAGAAGTTCGGCGATTTCACCGCCGTCGACGATCTTTCGCTCAACATCTACACGCGCGAGTTCTTTGCACTCTTGGGTGCGTCGGGCTGCGGAAAGTCGACGCTCCTGCGCATGCTGGCCGGTTTCGAGCAGCCGACCTCGGGGGAGATCATTCTCGACGGCCAGAACCTTGCCGGCATTCCGCCCTACCGGCGGCCCGTCAACATGATGTTCCAGTCCTACGCGCTGTTTCCGCATATGACCGTTGAGACCAACATCGCCTTCGGCCTGAAGCAGGACGGCATGCCCAAGGCCGACATCGCCGAGCGCGTCGGCCAGATGCTCAAGCTGGTGAAGCTCGAGAAGTTTGCCAAGCGCAAGCCGCACCAGCTTTCCGGCGGCCAGCGCCAACGTGTCGCGCTGGCACGCTCACTCGCCAAGCGCCCGAAGGTGCTGCTGCTCGACGAGCCGCTCGGCGCACTCGACAAGAAGCTGCGCGAGGAAACCCAGTTCGAACTGATGGACCTGCAGCAGGAACTCGGCCTTACCTTCGTCGTGGTCACGCACGACCAGGAGGAAGCGATGACGATGGCGGACCGCATCGCCGTCATGAGCCACGGCAAGGTCGCGCAGGTGGCAACGCCAGCGGAAATCTACGAGGCGCCCAATTCGCGCTTCGTCGCCGACTTCATCGGCGATGTGAACATCTTCGACGGAACAGCCACAACCGCGGAAAACGGCTACCTCAGCATTGAAACCGGCAACGGCTTTCCCATTCGCATGGCATCGCCGGAGAGGCCTGCCGCCGGCGCCAAGGCCGCGGTCGCCATTCGCCCGGAAAAGATCCGTGTCACCCGCCAGCCGCCGGCGCACGCGCCGGTCAACGCGGTCGAGGGTGAGATCTGGGACGTCGGCTATCTCGGCGACATGACCGTCTTCCATATCAGATTGAAGGATGGCAGGGTCGTGAAGGCGTCGTCCTTGAACGCGGTGCGCGCCGTGGAAGATCCCTTCGGCTACGACCAGCAGGTCTGGATCTCGTTCGGCGAAGACGCCGGCGTCGTCTTGAAGGATTGAAGCCATGGCGCGCGTTGCATCAGCCGTCTTCAGCCGCCTGGTCATCATCATCCCCTATGCCTGGCTACTGTTCTTCTTCCTGATTCCCTTCTTCATCGTCTTCCGTATCTCGTTGTCGCAGACGGCGGTGGCGATGCCACCCTATACGCCGGTCTTCGATCTCCTCGGTGGCCTTTCCGGCATTATGGAAAAGGCACGGGAGTTCTCGCTCGACAACTATGTCTGGCTGACCGAGGACGTTCTCTACTTCAACGCCTATGTGTCGAGTGTCATCATCGCCGGAATCTCGACGGTGCTGACGTTGATGATCGCCTATCCCGTCGCCTACGGGATGGCGAAGGCGCCGAAATCGATCCGCCCGACGCTGTTGATGTTGGTGATCCTGCCGTTTTGGACCAGCTTCCTGATCCGCGTTTACGCCTGGATCGCCATCCTGAAGCCGGAAGGACTGCTCAACCAGTTCCTGATGAGCATCAATGTCATCGACCAGCCGCTGATCATCCTCAACACCAACTGGGCGATCTATATCGGTATCGTCTATTCCTACCTGCCGTTCATGGTCCTGCCGATCTATTCGTCGCTGGAGAAGATGGACCACACGCTGACGGAAGCGGCGCTGGATCTCGGCTGCACGCCATTCTCCGCCTTCTGGCGCGTCACGTTCCCGCTGTCACTGGCCGGCGTCGTTGCCGGTTGCCTGCTCGTCTTCATTCCGGCTGTCGGCGAGTTCGTCATCCCCGATCTGCTCGGCGGATCGGAAACGCTGATGATCGGCAAGACGCTGTGGAACGAGTTCAACGCCAACCGCGACTGGCCGGTCTCTTCGGCGGTTGCCACGATCCTGCTTTTGATCCTGGTGATACCGATCGTGTTCTTCCAGAACGCGCAGGCCAAAGCCGACGGCGAGGGGAAGTAGGTCATGGGCAACTGGTCACGCTTCAACATTGCCTCGATCGTGCTCGGCTTCGGCTTTCTCTATCTGCCGATCGTGCTTTTGGTGATCTTCTCGTTCAACGAATCGAAGCTGGTCACGGTATGGGCCGGGTTTTCGACCAAATGGTACGCGCAGCTCTGGCACAATCAGGCGCTTCTCGACGCCGCCTGGGTCACCATCCGCGTGGCATTGATCTCGGCCACCTGCGCAACCGTGCTCGGGACCTTGGCGGCCCTCGCGCTGGTGCGCTACACGCGCTTTCGCGGCCGCATGCTGTTTTCCGGCATGGTCTATGCGCCGCTGGTCATGCCTGAGGTGATCACCGGCCTGTCGCTGCTGTTGCTGTTCGTTGCCATCGGGCTCGACCGTGGCTTCTGGACGATCACCCTTGCGCACATCACCTTCACCATGTGCTTCGTTGCCGTTGTCGTGCAGTCGCGGCTCCTGAGCTTCGACCAGTCGATCGAGGAGGCGGCGCTGGATCTGGGCGCGACCCCGGTCAGGACCTTCTTTGCGATCACTCTGCCGGTGATCGCGCCGGCCGTCTTTTCCGGCTGGGTGCTGGCCTTCACGCTGTCGCTCGACGATCTCGTGATCTCGAGCTTCACCACAGGCCCCGGTGCCACCACGCTGCCGATGAAGATCTACAGCCAGGTTCGTCTCGGGGTGACGCCTGAAATCAACGCGATCTGCACGATCCTGATCGGCATTGTCGCGATCGGTGTCGTCGTTGCCTCTGTTGTGACCAAACAGCGTGAAGCGCAACGCGAGAAGGACGAGCGCGCCGCTTTCGCGCAGTAGAGTTCAGCTCCGTTTTCAAGAGGACGGCTGGTGCATTTAAAGCGCCGGCCGTTTCAGTTGGGCTCGCCGAGAACCGAGAGCGGCGAGATCACCGCATTCGGCCAGGAGCCGCCGACGAAGAACCGCAATCGCTGGGCGGCATTGGTAGCGTCGGTAAAGGTTCCGGCAAGAGCCAGGCTGCCGCTGCGATAGGGTATGACGCCGTTGACCGACAGGCTGCCCGTCGGCCCGATAAAGGTAGCGCGGTTCAACCGGGCCGATCCGTCGCTGAAGCGCGCCTCGATGTCGGCCCGCTGAAAATCGAACGTGCCGCTGCCTGCCTGCGACAGCGAGAAGAACTCACCCCTGCGGACCAGGTCCGAGAAGGCGTCGGAGTCGAATTCGGATAGTCTGCCGTTGGCAAGCGACAAGGTCAGGCGCCCGGATGCGTCGGCTGCGCGTGGCGTCCAGAACGGGTGATCGGTCGCCAGGTCCAGGTTGACGTTGCCGCGTCCCGTCGGCACCGGGCCGGTGAAGCCGAAGTCGGCGACGGCGGCCGCAAGATCCGCATCCTTGAGAGCCAGCTCTAGCTTGCCGCCACGGGTCAAGCCCGCTTCCGACAGCACGAGGCGGCCGCTGAGCCTGCCATTGGCATAGGTGCTGTCGCCGATATCAAGCGACGCCCGCCCGTGATCGACCATGACGCCGGCCGCCACGTCGGTCAGCCGCAACGGGCCGATCGCTGCCTCCTGCGTCGAAAGGCGCACGTCGACGCGCCAGGTGCGGGCGAAAGCCTCGGTCATATGTCTGGCGAGTTCTTCTGGATCGACCGGAAGCTGCGCAAAAAGTGGTTGCAGTCCGTTGAGGTCGATCCTGTCGAACGCGAGCGTGCCCTCGACGCGCGGTGTGTCGTTGGCAGGAGCGACAACGTCGAGCACCCCGGTTGCCGTCGCGCCGCCGATCGCCAGGCGCAAGTCATCCAGCTTCAGCGTCGCGTCTCCGGTCGTGACGTTGGCACTGAGATCGAAGCTGCTCTCGGGCAGCCCCTCATGCGAGGCCCCCTCAAACCACGCGGCAAGCGCCGGCAGCGAGGCGGTGGAAACCTGGAGCCGCCCCGAGGCGAATGGTTTCATCGACAGATTGCCGACGCCCTCGAAGGAGAAATTGAGGGGGGCCGAGGTCAGCGATGTCTTCAGCGTCGTGTTGCGGCCGGCCAGCAGCGTCAGCGGCTCGTCGCAGGCCAGCGCCCAGCTCACGGCCTGCCCGCCGATCATGCTCGACAGTTGCGCATTCAGGCGCCCGGCAAAGGAGGGCCACTTCACGGTGCCGGATATGCCGGGAAACTCCCGCGCATAATTGGTCGCCCGGTCGAATACCTGCAGGCGGCCATTCTCGATCGTGATGTCGCCGAAGGGGGTGTCGTCGTTGTCCGCTTTCGCCTCGCGCGGCGCAAGCCAGCGCGGCCGCTCCCAGTTGAGCGTGCCGTCGATGCCACGCTCCAGCGTTACCACAGGCTCGATGAGGCGGATGTCTTCGAGTGCCGGTTCGCCGCGAAGCGCAGAAACCAGGCTGAAGGCTGCGGTGATGCTGCCGATCCGGGCGAGTGTGCGGGGGGTACCGTCGGTCGTCTCGATCGTGGCGCCGTACAATGTCAGCGTCGGGTTCGGCCAGAAACGGATGTTCGGCTCGCCGGTTATCCTGCTCTTGCCACCCGACCAGGCGTCGAGCATGCGCTCCATCGTCGGCCGCACGTCCGTCGTCGAGATCACGAGCGGCAGGGCCGCGTTGTATCCGACGGCCAGCACGATGCCGATCGCCGCCGGCCAGAGGAAATGGCGACGACGAAGCCGCGACCAAAGGCGTGATTCACCCATCATATGCAGGATTTTTCTTGTCATTTCCGCCTGGTTGCCCATCGCTTGGGATCACGCTGCTTGGATAGGCTTTCAGCCCGCATAAATCAAATGCGCCCGACATGGAAATGTCGCCAATGCGACGCCGGAGCGGGTTCTCCTGCTGTTTATTTTGCGTTGCAGCATGGTATAGAGGGCATGGAGTAGGAGTGGAGGAAAGCATGCAGTCTGAGCAACCTTTGTGGGTTCCCGGTCCAGAGATCCGCGAGCACAGCCCGATGGCGCAATTTATCGCCTGGTGCAGCGAGCGCTTCGGCAAAGACTTTGCCGATTACGACGCGTTTCACGCGTGGTCGGTTGCCGAACGCGGCGATTTCTGGACGGCGGTCTGGGAGCATTGCGAAGTCATCGGCGATCGTGGCGCGACGGCTCTGGTCAATGGTAACAGCATGCTCGACGCTCGGTTCTTTCCCGAGGCGTCGCTGAATTTCGCCGAGAACCTGCTGCGGCGCGCCGGCGGCGACGATGCGCTCATTTTCCGCGGCGAGGATAAGGTCAGCTACCGGCTTTCCTGGGATGATCTGCGCACGCTGGTCTCGCGGCTGCAGCAGGCGCTGAAAGCGCGCAGCATCGGCAAGGGTGACCGCGTCGCCGCGATGATGCCCAATATGCCCGAAACGATCGCTCTCATGCTGGCGACCGCGTCGATCGGTGCGATCTGGTCGTCCTGTTCTCCCGATTTTGGCGAGCAGGGCGTTCTCGATCGCTTTGGCCAGATCACCCCGAAACTGTTCATCGCCTGCGACGGCTATTGGTACAACGGCAAACGACAGGACGTCGACGCCAAGGTTCGTGCGGTCTCCATGGCTCTCGACGTTCCAGCCCTCATCGTTCCCTATGCGGGCGAGGCGAGGGCGCTGGCGGCCTCAATTGCCGATGGCGTGACGCTCGAGGACTTCATCGCTCCGTTTAAAGCCGAGGCGCTCGCCTTCGAGCGTTTGCCGTTCAGCCACCCGCTCTATGTGCTCTTCTCCTCCGGCACCACGGGCGTCCCGAAGTGCATCGTTCATTCGGCCGGCGGCACGCTGCTGCAGCATTTGAAGGAACATCGCTTCCACTGCGGGCTCGGCGACGGGGAGAAGCTCTTCTATTTCACCACCTGCGGCTGGATGATGTGGAACTGGCTCGCCTCCGGCCTGGCGGTCGGCGCGACGCTGTGCCTGTTCGACGGCTCGCCGTTCTATCCTGATGGAAACGTCCTGTTCGATTATGCGGCGGACGAAACGTTTGCCGTCTTCGGTACGTCGGCAAAATACATCGACGCGGTCCGCAAGGGCGGATTTGAGCCGGCCAAGACCCACGACCTTTCAAGCCTGCGGCTCTTGACCTCGACTGGCTCGCCGCTGTCGCCCGAAGGCTTCTCCTTCGTCTATGAAGGCATCAAACAGGACGTCCAGCTTGCGTCGATCTCCGGCGGCACCGACATCGTTTCGTGCTTCGTGCTCGGCAATCCGCTGAAGCCGGTCTGGCGTGGCGAGATCCAGGGTCCTGGCCTCGGACTGGCCATCGATGTCTGGGACGACGAGGGGCGCTCCGTGCGCGGCGAAAAGGGTGAACTCGTCTGCACCAAGGCATTCCCGTCGATGCCGGTGATGTTCTGGAACGATCCCGAAGGCGTCAAATACCGCGCCGCCTATTTCGAACGTTTCGACAACGTCTGGTGCCATGGCGACTTTGCCGAATGGACGTCGCATGGCGGCATCGTCATCCATGGTCGCTCCGACGCGACACTCAATCCCGGCGGTGTGCGCATCGGCACGGCGGAGATCTACAATCAGGTCGAGCAGATGGAAGAGGTGGCCGAAGCGCTCTGCATCGGACAGGACTGGGAAGACGACGTGCGCGTCGTGCTGTTCGTGCGCATGGCATCCGGCGCCTCGCTCGATGAGCAATTGGAGAAGGCGATCAGGAACCGTATCCGCACCGGCGCATCGCCCCGCCATGTGCCGGCGAAGATCATCGCCGTTGCCGATATTCCGCGCACGAAGTCGGGCAAGATCGTCGAATTGGCGGTCCGCGACGTTGTGCATGGACGCCCGGTCAAGAACAAGGAGGCGCTCGCCAACCCGGAAGCGCTCGATCTTTTCGCCGGGCTCGATGCCCTCAAAAATTGAGGGGCCGTTAACTTGTTCGCGCTTTCGGAATTAACCAAGGCTTCAGACTTGCTGATAAATCCCTAAAATTGTCGGATCGGCTGGTAAGGTCTTGTTAACGATTGGGGGCGCATGGTCATGTCAACTTGAGGCCGGCCGATGAGTGGTCGGCGCCTGGCAGCGATGCCGCCGCAGACATGATGTCATTACTTCTCGAGCATTTGTTGGTTTAGCATTGAATTATCGAGGTGGCCTCCCAGCCACCTCTTTTTTTGCCTTCGGGACAGAGCGTTTTGGGCGGAGGTGCGGAAACGCTCTATCTCTTTGTTTTCCCGTATTTCCAGACGGAAAACCGCTTCGCACTTTTCCTGGAAATGCTGTTAAGCGCGTTGCGATTTCCAGGATTCCCTTGTTGCGCTTTAAGCTCTTTTCTTAACGCATGTCCTTATCGCAAAACCGCTGCGCACTTTTGCGCGACCTGCGTTAGGGCCGACGCTCCATCGATCTCGAAACCAGGATCACGGGGATCATGCCGGCAACGACGATGATCATCGCAGCCACCGATGCATCCTCGACCTTGGCACGCGATGCGTCCTCGTAAACAAGCGTCGCAAGCGTGTTGAAGTTGAACGGGCGCAGCATGATCGTCGCCGACAGTTCCTTCATGGTCTCGATGAAGACGAGAAGTGCTGCGGTCAACACGGCGGGGCGCATCATCGGCAGAAGCACGGTTCGCAGCGTCTGCCCTCCGGTGCGGCCAAGCGCACGTGCAGCCATGTCGAGGTGCGGCGACAGCTTCTGGAAACCCGCCTCCAGCGTGCCTTCGGCCATGGTGAGGAACCGGACGGTGCAGGCGTAGATGATGGCAAAGCCCGTTCCCGTCATCAGTAGCCCGGTGGATATGCCCAAGGTGCTGCGAAAGCCGGCGTCGACCAGATTGTCTAGCGCTGCCAGCGGGAAGAGCACGCCGATCGCCAGAACCGTGCCGGGCACGCCATAGCCGAAGGAGGCGAGGCGGCCGGCGGTATCGGTGAAACGCGAGCGTCCGGTACGCGCGGCATAGGCAAGCACGAAACCGAGCAGCACCGTGACCAGCGCGGTTGCACCGGAAACCAGGATGCTGTGGAAGAGTGCGTTCAGCAACCGCGGTTCGATGAATTGATCGAGGCGCTTCAGCGCGTAATTGCCGAGGATCAGGAACGGGACCGCGAAGCCGGAGAGCACCGGAAGCAGGCACGCAATCGTCGCGGCCCACTTCTTCCAGCCGGAAAGCGGAAGCCTGGTCGCATCATGGACTGCCGACGTCGTCTTCTGGCTGGAGAAGCGCTGCCTTCGCCGGGCAGCCCGCTCGATCATCATCAGCCCGATGACGAAGACGAGCATGATGCAGGCGATCTGCGCCGCGCCGGCAAGGCTGCCGCGGTTGAGCCAGGTGTCGAAGATCGAGAAGGTCAGTGTCTGCACGCCGAGGAATTCGACGGCACCGATGTCGTTCAGCGTCTCCATCGCCACCAGCGTCAGACCGATCATGATCGCCGGTCGCGCCATCGGGATCTGGATGCGGAAGAACACCTTGAGCGGCCCGGCGCCGAGCGTGCGGGCAACATCGGCCGCCGCGCGCCCTTGCATCAGAAACATCGAGCGACAGGCGAGATAGATATAGGGATAGAGCACGGAACTCAGCACCAGGACGGCGCCGCCGAGCGAGCGGATATCGGGAAACCAGTAGTCGCGGCTGGTCTTGAAGCCGAAGATAGCGCGGATCAGCCCCTGCACCGGCCCGGTGAAGGTGAACAGCTCACCGAAGGCGTAGGCGGCGAGATAGGCGGGAATGGCAAGCGGCAACACCAGCGCGGCGGACAGAAACCGGCGCAAGGGAAACTCGCAACTCGCCACCAGCCACGCGGTCACGATGCCGACGACGGCCGTCGTCATCCCGGTGAACGCGATCAGCAGCAACGTGCGGATGGTGGCGCGCGGGATGACGTTTTGCATGAGATGCGGCCAGTCGGAACCGCCGCCGGAAATCGCCAGCCATGCAATGGCGAGGATCGGCATCAGCACGATCAGCGATGCGCCCCCGGCCCATACGGCGAGCAGCGGATGCGAAAGACCGGTTTTCGCGCCGGTTGGGCGCCGCTTGAGGATTTGTGACGTGGACTGCAATCGATCTGATCCGGAGCGAAACGGCCACAGCGCCGCGCGTCTGACATGACGCTCTAAGGATGCTGTAACGCTTTAAACTCGCTGCATAATCTTCCCCTTGGATCGCCTCCGATTTCAAGAAGAGGATTATGCAGCAGGAATTGCCGTGAGGATGCCAACAAACTGGTTTCCCCAAGTCAACATTTCCTTACAGCATCTGTCGTCAGTTCGCCAAGACGCGTTGTGACGGGAAGGAGATTTCCACCAGCGTGCCCTCGTTCGGTGCCGAGGTGATGGCGAACTGCGCACGGTTGGCTTCGGCCATGGCTTTGGTCAGCGGCAGCCCGAGGCCGGTGCCGTCGCCACGCTTGCGGCCACCGGTCGTCACCTGCCGGAAGGGCTTCATCGCCTGGTCGAGTTCGCTGCGCGTCATGCCGACGCCGGTGTCGCGGATACGCAGGATCACGCTGCCGTTCGGCTCATAGGAGGTCGACACCACGATCTGTCCGCCCGATGGCGTGAAGCGGATGGCGTTCGCCAGGATGTTGAGTGCGATCTGCTTGATCGAGCGGCTGTCGGCAACCACGTTCGGCACAGCTGTCGAAAGCGACGTGCGGATGATGACGCGCTGGCTGTTTGCCTGCGGCTGCACCAGCGACACCGCTTCGGAAACCGCATCGTTGATTTCGACCGAGCCGAAGTCGAGATCCATCTCGCCCGCCTCGATCTTCGAGATATCGAGCAAGTCGTTGACGATATCGAGCACATGGCGGCCGGAGCGGCCGATGTCGCCGGCGTATTCGATATAGCGCGGATGGCCAACCGGGCCGAAATGCTCGCTCGCCATCATGTCGGAAAAGCCGATGATCGCATTGAGAGGCGTGCGGATTTCGTGGCTGACGCGCGCCAGGAACTCCGTCTTGTGGGCATTTGCCGTCTCGGCCGCGCGCTTGGCGTTGCGCAACTCCTCTTCGGTCCGCTTCCACTGGGTGATGTCGCGGATGACGGCGCAATAGCCGTTGGAGGCGGACAGGCGGCCGATGGTCATGAACAGCGGCAGGAAGCCGCCTGCGGCCTCGCGGCCGATCACTTCGCGGCCGTCGTTGAGTACGCTGGCAACCCCATGGCCGGACAGGCCTTGCAGATAATCGATGACCGCCTTCTGGCTCTCATGGGCAAAGAGCGCTGCAAACGGCTTGCCGCGGATTTCGCTCTCATCGTAGTTGAAGAGCGCGCTCGCTGAGCGGTTGATCGAGCGGATATCGCCGTCGTGTCCGAGAATGACGACACCATCGGTCGCCGTCTCGAGGATCGAGCGCAGCTCGTCGATTTCGGTCTTGAGCTTGCCGACCTGTTCGTCGGCGACGGGAGCCGGAGCGGTTTCGACCGGGCTCGCTTCGCTCTCTTGGGGCTGCGCGACTTCCGTCGATGCCAGGGCCAGCATCAGCGCGCTCTTTCCGTCCCAGCGGATCGAGTGCAAGTGGGCCGTTACCGGAAGCAACTGCCCGGTCTTGCGGATCAGCGTCATCGTGCCGTCCGGCTCCGTGTCGCCGACCTCCTCGTCATTGGCAAAGAGCGCGTCGATGCCGCCTTCCTCTTTGAAATCATCGAGCGTGTCGTAGCCCGTCAGTCGCAGGAATTCCGGATTGGCGTGCAGCAGGTCGTCGCCGAGATGCACGAGCAGGCCGACAGGCAGGCTATCGAGGATCTCGCCGCTGAAACCGACGGTCGCGATCGTCGCCGGGTCCATGCTCGCCTCGGCCAGGTCGTCGGATCGAGGTTCGGCTGCGGCCACCTCGCTCGAAGCTTCTGGCGTCTCGAACTCAGACTCGCTGGTCGCGGTCGGCGCGGCCTCAAGAGCTGCTTCGTCCAGGGTTTCAGATACCGGTTGTTCCGCTTCGCCTTGGATGGCGTCGTCTGAAGCCTCGTCCGACCGGGTCTCGTGCGCCTCTGGGCGTCCCACAAAATTTTCGCCGAGCTGCCGCGCGATTTCGCGAAAAGCCGCCTGCTCGCCGCGGGTGAGCGCGCTTGAACCGGCCGGGCGGTGTAGCTCGAGTTCGATGATCTTGTCGGAAGCCCGGCGTCCGGGCGTCTCGACGATGCGAAGTGCTGGGCGCTGACCAAGGAAGGGATCGGCCGGCACCGCGGGCTGGTCGGTCGTTACTGCCTCGGTCGGCTGCGGCTCGTCGGAAAAAAGTGCAGGTTCGTCGGCTTCATTCGCGCCGGCGGTCGCGATCTCGTGGGTCGCCTCTTCAACGGCTGCCACGCCATTCGGCGAAGTTGGCGCCGTCAGATCGTTGGCCTCTATCGCATCCTCGTCACGATCGAGCGAAAGGCCGTTGGCGTTGTGATCTTCGACGGCATCTGCAACGCGCACGATGCCGAAGCCGCGGAAACCGTCGAACTCCCGCGAGCGCGAGTAGGTGGGCAGGGCGGCGAGGTCGACCGGGACCTTAAGGCTCGTGCCTTCGACCGGCCAGAAAATCGTCTTGCCGGACCAGGTGTCGCGGCGGTGCAGGAGCTCGTTGATCTTGTTGTCGGGGTCGAGACCATAGCGCGCCGCAAGCGAGGCGAAGCTGACACCGATCACGTCGGCGGCCTTCGGCCCGACCGCCGAGGCAAACTCCTCCGAGATTTCGCTGAACTGTCCTTCCGCGTCGATTTTCCAGACGAACCGCACCGCCCGCCCGCCGATCGCAAAGGCGAAGTCGGACTGAGCGCCGACAGGGGCGTCTTTGTGTTCGCGCGGTTCAACCGATGTAGCATCGGGGACAGGCGCTGCCTCGGCGACAATTGCCGTCTCGGCGGACGGCAACTGCTCCGCGCCTTCTGGTGCGGCGTCCGTCTGTTCCTGGGCCGCATCTGATGTTTCGGCGGTCGCTGTTTCCAGCGGCGTTTCGGTATCGGTGTCGACGGCGAGGTCGGGTTCCTCTGCTTCGACTGCGGCGACGACGTCGTCGGCTTCCGCAAGCGGCTGCTCGATTTCACGTTCGGCGACGATCCGCTGATCCGCCGAAGCCAGCTCGTCGGGAGCCGATTGCTCGACGACCGTTTCCACCGCGCCAGTAGCCATCGCCGCTTCCGTTTCGACGACAGCGGGTGCGACGTCGGTCACAACATCGGCCTCGACGACCTCCGCGACGGCTGTCGGCGGCAAGACAGCCTCGGCCGGTGCTTCATCCGGGTCGAGGTTGCCGAGGATGGTTTCCACCGCAAAGAGAAGATGAAGCGCCGGTTCGTCGGCGATCTTACCGATGGCGGCGGGCAGGTGTCCCTTTGCCGTGGCGACCGGGCGCTTGATCAGCCAGTCATGGTCGCGGGCAACGGCGGCGACGAGTTGGCGGCGCGTCTCGTCGGACATGCCGAGATTGGCAAAGCCAGGCGACTGGGCGACGATCGTACCGTCGGCATCCAGCACGGCCATGTGCGTGTCCGGGCCGTCGAGCCCGGCGATCATGCGCGCCGCGCGATCTTCCGTCGAAAGCGGCTTGCCGGAATGGGGTGCGGTGAACAGCACGCCCAATTCGTCCGGCCGGACGCGGATCAGTTCCACCGTCGTATTGAGCGGCACGCTTCGAAAGCCCGCGGCAATGCGCATCAAGAGCTGGCGACGATCGCCGACCGAAACGAGCTGCGTCGCGGCGGCCTTCAACTGCCGCGCCGACAGGTCGTTCGCATTGGGGCCCGTGTCGATGAAGTCGTAGATCGAGTCTGCGCCGAAGAAGGCGGCACCCTGATCGTTGGCCCACAGAACGCGGTTAAGGTCCCTCGAAAACAGGATCGCCGCATCGCCGCGCGCAAAATGTTCGCGCACCCGCTCATGCACGGCAATGTCGATGAAGGGGTACTGTCTTGCGGGCATGGACGGGCCTATTGACGGGTCGCTGGTACGTTAACACTCTATTAATACCCGCCACGCGGCTGAGGGTCCAGCAATCGGCGTCTTTCGCTCACCCCTTTCATCGCGAAGGGTTAACGCAGGCGAATTTGTGCACTGCACAATTTTATTGCAATGCACAATAGGATCGGTTATATAGTGTGCATCAATCAACGGCGCCTCAAAAGAGGGCCCTGACACCAAGGAGCGCATTCATGGCTACCAAGAAGATCGACGACGCATTTTCCTTCTCCTCTTTCGACCCGGCAAAGGTTGCCGACAGCTTCCGCGACTTCGCGGAAAAGGGCGCTGCCCAGTCGAAGGACGCTTATTCCAAGATGAAGACCGCTGCCGAGGAAGCAAGCAAGACCGTCGAAGCGACGCTTGAAAGCGCCCAGACCGGTAGCGTTGAACTCGGCCTCAAGGCCATCGACGCCCTGCGCACCAATGCCGAAAACTCGCTTTCGCACATGGAAGCGCTGCTCGGTGTGAAGTCGCTGTCCGAATTCGTCGAGCTGCAGACCTCTTTCTTCCGCAAGCAGGCTGAACTTGCCGTCGAACAGACCAAGTCGATGCAGGAAGCAACCAAGAAGGTTGCTGAGAATGTTACCAAGCCTGGCAAGGAAGCCGCTGAAAAGGCGATGTCTTCTTTCAAGAAGGTCTGATCCGCGCCGGCCCCTGGCCGCGCTTGGCATGAATGGGACCGGGTGGCTTGCCATCCGGTCTTTTTGCAGGATAATCTCAAGTTTAGGCTTGCAAAGCGGCGGAAGTCTCCGTATGTGAGCCGCCAAGCGACTGATGTCGCTCGTTTGTGCGGTTGTAGCTCAGTTGGTTAGAGCGCAGGTTTGTGGCACCTGAGGTCGGAGGTTCGAGACCCCCCAACCGTACCATTCTCTTTATATCTATCTGATATTAAGCGCTTTTCGCGCACCTGCTTCCGTCTCTATCGACGTTCTCCGGATATTTGGACGACAAATGCACCACAATCGACGGTGCGGGTTGGTGTTCCAACGCTTAAATCCGCTTAAGGCAGGAACGGAATTCCAAACGTCGCTGTGTCCATCTCCGCCATCGACCCGAACCGGTCGTTCCTGAGGCCCGGATCGCACCCTGAAGCTGACATTTTTTGGAACCGCCACACAAGTGGAGGTTGGCGCGCCCTGCCACGATGTTGGATATCGACCAATCGGCTTCAAGCCGAATGGACATGGGAGCAAGACGCCAGTAAAATTTCGCCAATGGGCGCCAGGAAGGCGCCCCAGGAAGGCGCCATTGTCCATGGCCAACGAACCCATCACACGGCGGCTCGCTGCCATTTTGGCGGCTGACGTAGTCGGCTACAGCCGGCTCATGGAGCGTGACGAGAAAAGCACCTACACGCAGCTCATGGCGCGATGGAAAGAGGTGTTGGAGCCACTCGTCGCCACACATCAGGGCCGCGTCTTCAAGAGGACCGGCGACGGCGTGCTCGTCGAGTTCTCCAGCGCCGTCAACGCCGTCGAATGCGCCGCGGCACTTCAGCGGGCCATGGCAGCCGCCAACAAGGACGTGCCGGCAGACCTGGCGATCGTGCTTCGCGTCGGCGTCAACCTGGGCGACATCATGGTCGCCGACAGCGATCTCTACGGCGATGGGGTCAATGTGGCGGCGCGTATCGAGGCGCTTGCCAGGCCTGGCAGCGTAGCCATTGCGGATGGTGTTCATGAATATGTGCATGGTCGCATCGACCTCGACTTCGTCGACAGCGGTCATCACGAGGTCAAGAACATCGAACGCCCGGTGCATATCTGGACGTGGTCGCCGGACGACCGCACAAACGATCCCGTCAAGATTGCCACCGAAGCCCCGCCGCAGCTTCCAAAGAAGCCATCGATAGCCGTTCTGCCGTTCGACAACATGTCCGGCGACCCGGAGCAGGGGTATTTCGCCGACGGCATCACCGAGGACATCATCACGGATCTCTCAAAGGTTTCCGGCCTCTTCGTGATCGCCCGCAACTCCTCTTTCGCCTACAAGGGCAAGGCGCCAGATATCCGCAAGGTGAGCCGGGAACTTGGCGTCCGCTATGTCCTGGAAGGCAGCGTACGCCGGGCCGCTGATCGAATCCGCATCAATGCCCAGATGATCGACGGCACGACCGGCGGTCATCTATGGGCCGAGCGCTACGATCGGGGAATTGAAGATATCTTTGCGGTTCAGGACGAAGTGACCCGCACCATCGTCACCGCGCTCAAGGTGAAGCTAACAACCGGCGAGGAAGAGCGACGCGGGAGCCTCGGCAAGGTCGATCCAGAAGCCTATGATCTGCTCGTCCGTTCCCGCCAGGCGATTCTGCAGTTCAACGCCGTATCGTCCGCGGAGGCGCGCAGCATGCTCGAGCGTGCCATCGCCATCGATCCGGGGCTTGCGGCTGCCTACGCTTCTCTCGCGATCATCGCCTTGACCGATTTCATCAATCGGTGGAACGGCGGGACGGCCGACGATCTTGAACGCGCTTTGGAGCTGGCACAAAGGGCCGTCGATATCGACGATAACGAGCCGCATGGCCATCACGCTCTCTCGCTCGCGCACTGTTGGATGCGGCACTTCGACGAAGCGGAGCATGCCGCTCAAAGGGCGATCGAACTCGATCCCAATTCCGCGAGCTGCCATACTGCACTTGGCACGATACGGGATTTCCAAGGTCGGTACGAAGACGCGCTGCCATTCTACACACGGGCCCATCGGCTCGATCCGCAATTCGACCTGTCGCTGCATTTCCTGGGTCGGACGTTGTTGAACCTCGGCCGTTTCGGCGAGGCCGAGATCGCCTTCAAGCGCCGCCTGGCGCTTGCGCCGCGATCGGACATGACGCGCCTTTATCTCGCCTGCCTCTATGGTCGCACCGGGCGCCACGAGGAGGCGCGCCGCTACTGGCGCGAAGTGTTCGAGGTTAACCCGAACTTTTCCATCAACCACCTCAAGCGGGCCTTGCCTTACCGGGATCCCACTGTGCTCGATCGACTGGCGGACGGACTCCGCGAGGCCGGAGTGTCTATCTAACCAGGGAAGGCGCGTGTCAGGAGGTCCATTCGACCTCGCCGCCGTGCCGTCCCGTGGCACGGATGACGATTCGCTGTTTACTGCTTGCTCGTGGGCCAATGTGAGGCCATTCTCAGGTCGATCCTGGCTGTACGCTACTGCATGTTTCCTTAAATCCTATTCGATTTAAGGAAAAAACATGCAGCAATTCAAAGTGCGACAGCGACCTTTGCGCGTCTAATAAGACGCGCGGCGCTGTATGGCGAGAGGTCAGGCCCTGCGGCGCTTGATTTCGACCTCGGCAACATGGCGGAGGCCGAGAGCTCTCTGCGTTGGAGCAGGACGTTTGCGCCCAGTACGGGCTCTTTGAAGTACGTCTTGTGCTGCCTCTTCTTCATTGGTCCTTCGGGCGAGGAGGTTGACCATGTCTGCACATTATCTGGATCATCCGTTACAACCGGGCGACCAGGCTCCGAACTTTGTGCTGGATGCGATCTCACGCGAGGGGAAGATCGCACTTGATGATTTTCGCGGCCGTCGCCCGTTGTTGGTCGGTTTGTTTCGAGGCCTGCTGTGTCCGTTCTGCCGACGCCATGTCGCGGCGATGGCACAGTTCAACACGGCTCTGCGCGAAAAAGGCGTCGAATCTCTGGCGGTGGTCAACACCCCGGTCGAGCGCGCGCGACTCTATTTCCGCTATCATCCGATACCCGGTCTTCTTGCTGCATCGGACCCGGAGCGAGCTTCACACCGCGCCTTCGGCTTACCCCTCCTCGAGTTTACGGAGAATGAGACCGACTGGCCACGCAAGGTTGGAATGGACGTGGTCATGACGATGCGGGTCGATCGGCCGGGTGAATTGCCTGAACCGATGGATCCGGCGACCGCGGGCGACCTTCTCAGCGAGAAGGATGGGTACGAAATCACAGAAGCCGATCAGCAGGTGAGGGTACCCGGCCATATGCAACTCATTGGCCAGTTCCTGCTCGATCGAGAAGGTGTGGTGCGTTGGAGCTTCACGGAAGTTGATGGCCAGGGCCAAAATATGTGCCGGGCGCTGAATCCCGAAGAATTGATGTCGGCAGTTTCACAAGTCGCACATTGACAGCAAAAAACGCGCCAGACCGCCGCGTTGGATTCTGTGGGTAGAGACATTCGCCGGCGCGCAATCGTCCGGGATCGCTCCACTGCATGTTTCCTAAAATCGTTTTCGATGTAAGGATAAAAACATGCAGCCATTCAAAGTGCTACAGCGACCTTTGCGCGTCTAACAAGACGCGCGGCGCTGTAGCTCTGGAGCGCGGTCAGGCAAACATCTGGTGCTCCGCGGTCACCAGCTCCTGCAGGAAGGCCGCCACGGTGCGCACGCGCACCAGGTCGCGGGCGCTTTCGTGGTAGGTGGTCCAGTAGGCACGCCGGATTGTGGTTTCAGGCAGGATGCGCTCGAGTTCCGGCGTGTGCCGGGCGATGTAGTTGTGCAGGATGCCGATGCCGGCGCTGGAGCGCACCGCCTCCGTCTGCCCGGTGGCGCTCGAGATTTCGAAGGCGGCATCCCAGCTGCGCATGATCTCGGCCGAAAAATTCAGCGACGGCGTGAAGATCAGGTCCTCGACATAGCCGATGCGGCGATGGTGCTTGAGGTCGTCGATCGTTTGCGGCGTGCCGTGCTGCGCAAGATAGGTCGAGGAGGCGTAGAGACCGAGCGTGTAGTCGGTAAGCTTCGATGAGACCAGGCGTCCCTGTTCCGGCCTTTCGATGGTGATGGCGATATCGGCTTCACGCTGCGACAGCGAGAAGGAGCGGGGCACCGGCACGAGCTGCAGCTTCAGTTCCGGATAGCGCGCCGTCAGCCGCCCGAGGCGCGGCGCGAGGAAGGAGACACCAAATCCATCCGGCGCGCCGATGCGTACCGTCCCGGCGATCGCCGTGTCGATGCGGCCGATCTGCGACTGTGCTGCCAGCATCTCCGTTTCCATGCGTTCGGCCGCCGCCAGGAAGATCTCGCCTTCGGCCGTCAGTTCGCAGCCGTTCGGCCTGCGCACCAGGAGACGGGTCTTCAGCGTTTCCTCAAGCGAGGTCACCCGCCGGCTGAGCGTGGCATGGTTGAGGCCGAGCCGCTTGGAGGCGGCAAGGATCTGCCCGGTGCGCGCGACCGCCAGAAACATTCTCACGTCGTCCCAATTCATGTTTCTGATCCCTATGGACTTCAATTTGCGCACAACGGTTGCTGAATATCGGAAATTGCTTTGTTCAAATCGTAGTGCGATCATGCCGCCACAATCAAGATCAGGAGGAGACATCCATGTACGAACTCGGTCATTTCATCGATGGCAAGCGCGTCGCCGGCACCAGCGGGCGCACGAGCAACATCTTCAACCCGGCAACGGGCGAAGTGCAGGGCACCGTGGCGCTGGCAAGCGACGCGGAACTCGGCGCTGCCGTCGCCAGCGCCAAGGCCGCGCAGCCGAAGTGGGCAGCCACCAACCCGCAGCGCCGCGCCCGCGTGTTCATGAAGTTCGTCGAACTTCTCAACACCCACATGAACGAGCTGGCCGAGATCCTCTCGCGCGAGCACGGCAAGACGATTGAAGACGCCAAGGGCGATCTCGTGCGCGGCCTGGAAGTCTGCGAATTCGTCATCGGCATTCCGCATCTGCAGAAGAGCGAGTTCACCGAAGGTGCCGGCCCCGGCATCGACATGTACTCGATCCGCCAGGCCGTCGGCATCGGCGCCGGCATCACGCCGTTCAACTTCCCCGCCATGATCCCGATGTGGATGTTCGCCCCGGCGATCGCCTGCGGCAACGCCTTCATCCTGAAGCCGTCCGAGCGTGATCCGTCCGTGCCGGTCCGCCTGGCCGAACTGATGATCGAGGCAGGTCTGCCGGCCGGCATCCTCAACGTCGTCAATGGCGACAAGGGCGCGGTCGACGCGATCCTCACCAACCCCGACATTTCGGCCGTATCCTTCGTCGGCTCGACCCCGATCGCCCGCTACGTCTACGGCACGGCTGCCATGAACGGCAAGCGCGCCCAGTGCTTCGGCGGCGCCAAGAACCACATGATCATCATGCCGGACGCCGATTTGGACCAGGCCGCCAACGCGCTGATGGGCGCCGGCTACGGCTCGGCCGGCGAGCGCTGCATGGCTATCTCGGTTGCCGTTCCCGTTGGCGAGGACACTGCCAACCGCCTGATCGCCAAGCTGACGCCGATGGTCGAAAGCCTGCGCATCGGCCCCTATACCGACGAGAAGGCCGACATGGGCCCGGTTGTCACCAAGGAAGCGGAGAAGCGCATCAGAAGCCTGATCGACAGCGGCCTCGAGCAGGGTGCGAAACTCGTGGTCGACGGCCGCGACTTCAAGCTCCAGGGCTATGAGGACGGCTACTTCGTCGGCGGTTGCCTGTTCGACCACGTCACCCCGGATATGGATATCTACAAGACCGAAATCTTCGGACCGGTCCTTTCGGTTGTTCGCGCCAAGAACTACGAGGAAGCCCTCGACCTGCCGATGAAGCACGAATACGGCAATGGCGTCGCGATCTATACCCGCGATGGCGATGCTGCCCGTGACTTCGCCTCGCGCATCAACATCGGCATGGTCGGCGTCAACGTTCCGATCCCGGTTCCGCTCGCCTACCACTCCTTCGGCGGCTGGAAGTCCTCGTCCTTCGGCGACCTCAACCAGCACGGCACGGACTCGATCAAGTTCTGGACCAAGACCAAGACGATCACTGAGCGTTGGCCGTCAGGCATCAAGGACGGTGCCGAGTTCGTCATGCCGACGATGAAGTAATGACGGGATAAAGATCCTCCCGCCTCCAGGGCCTCCTTCGGGAGGCCCTTTTTTGTTGCGTGCCCGAGGCCTCCTTCGAGAGGCCTTTTTTTGCATGCCGGGGCCCCTTCGAAAGACCCTTTTCTGTTGCATGTCATGTTGCACTGCAACTAATTTGATATGCCCGAGGCGGCGGAAAATTGATTCGCGCCTTGGTCGAATATTGCAGGCATTTCGACCGTTCATTTGCATGGAAGGCTCATCCGGGGGATAGCCACAGTTCGCTGGGTTCACAATTGACGTCAATCTGTCGCAACGCGGCGCCTGTGTGATGGCGGGCTGCCGCAAGCTGATTTCATTGAGAGAGGTTTTATCATGGTCGTGGCCGAAACGGCGTCGATGCAAGGGACGTTGACGCAGAGGGTACCGGACAATTTCCACCGTCTGTCGTTTACCGGTAGCGGAAAAGAGTATTTTGGCATCTGGATCGTCAACGTGCTGCTGACGATCATCACGCTCGGCATCTATTCCGCCTGGGCGAAGGTCCGCCGCAACCGCTATTTCTACGGTAACACGGTGCTTCTCGGGCGCGCCTTCGAATATCACGCAAAGGGTAAGCAGATCCTGATCGGTCGGGTGATCGTTTTCGCTTACCTGATCTTCTACAACGTCATGCTGAACGTCGTGCCGATCGCCGGCATCATTCTTGCCCTGTTGCTGGTGGCCTTCGTGCCATGGCTGGTCGTCAGGGGCCTGCGCTTCAGTGCCCGCGTGACCAGCTATCGCAATGTGCGGTTCGATTTCGTCGGCGGCGTCGGCGGTGCGTTTCTCGCCTTCATCGTCGGTCCGGTTATTTCGGTCCTCACACTTGGCATCCTGGTGCCGCTCGCCAGCCGCTGGTCCTATCGCTACATCGGCAGCAACCTGCGTTATGGGCAACGGGCATTCGCGACCGATCCTTCCGTCGGTGCGATCTACAAGTCGTGGTTCCTGTCGGCGGCCATCATCGTCGCTGGCCTGCTGATCATTGCCTTTATTGGTTTCCTCAATCTGGCCGTGATCATGTCGTTGTTCGACGGCTCCATTGAGGCAACGCTGGGAATGCACGTTTCGATGATTGCCTTGTTCGTCATCGCCTACATTGCATTCCTCTCGATCTTCGGGGTCGCGGCGCTGTTCTACCGTGCCGGCGTGCGCAACGTCGCCTGGTCGGCAACGACCTTCGACGGCAAGCATCAGTTGACGAGCGACCTGTCGCGGGGCCGTTACGCCTGGATCGCGATTACCAACATGATCGTCACCATCTTCACGCTGGGCCTTATGCGTCCCTGGGCAGCCGTGCGCATGGCGCGTTATGTCAATGAACACACGGGCGTCCATTTCGAAGGCAATGTCGGCGAGATGTTCGACCGGATCGCCCAGGAAGGTTCGGCCGTCGGTTCGGAGTTCATGGACTTCGAAGGGTTCGACTTTGGCTTCTAACGGCACGGAGATTGCTGTTGGCGAGTGGCATCCGGCCGGTTCCAGCCGGTCGGTGCCCTCGCGGCTGATCGAAGATGGCGGTGGCCTCAAGGCTTTGGATGAGGCCGGCGCCGAACTTGCAGGTGGAGCACTTGCTGCCGTCGATATTTCTGCGCGCGTCGGCGCCATTCCGCGTCGCATCGAGTTTCCCGATGGTTCTCTGTTCGAGACGACCGACAACGACGCCGTCGATCGTTTCCTGAAACGCAAGGGAAAAACCAATCTCGTCCACGAATGGGAGCGTTTTCACCCGCGCCTGATCGCGGTCGTCCTGGCGACCGTGCTCAGCGGCGTGGCCATCTATCGTTATGCCGTACCGGCGCTGGTCGAAATCGCCGTGCTGGTGACGCCGCCGATCGTGCCGAAGATCATGTCGGCAAGCACCATGGAGACGATGGATCGCACGCTGCTCGACACGTCGGCGCTTGCAATTGAGCGCCAGGACAAGATCCGTGAGGGGTTCAACGCGATCGCACGGCTGTCCGATCGCGGCGAGGGTGGCTACACCCTCAACTTCCGCATGGGCGGGACCATCGGCCCGAATGCTTTCGCGCTGCCCGACGGCACGCTGATCGTTACCGATGAGCTGATCGAGCTTGCCGGCGACGATACCGAAATGATCGTCGGCGTGCTGGCGCACGAGATCGGTCATGTCGAACTCGAGCATAGCCTGCGCCAGATCTACCGCGCCGCGGGCGTCGCTGGGCTGGTCATGATGATCGGTGGCGACATCGGCTCCGGTGCTGAGGACATTCTGGTGCAGGGTGCCGGTCTCCTTACGCTCTCCTTTTCGCGTAGCGCGGAAGCGGCAGCAGATCGGCATTCGGTGGAACTGATGCTGAAAGCCAGGCGGGATCCGACGGCAATCGCACGGTTCTTCGACCTGCTCGAAAAGGAGCTTGGCGACAGTTCCGACACCAGCATCCTTGCGACCCATCCCGGCACACCGGAACGGCGCAAGGCGATCCTCGATTATGCCGGCGAACTGAGGGCGCAGGCTCAGTAGCCCTCTGGTCCGTCGAGCGGCTTCCCCACACAAGGCGCGACGCTGTCATCAAAACGAAAACAGCGGGCACACGGCCCGCTGTTTCCAATTCACGCGATGGCTACAGCGCCGCGCGTCTTAATTTGACGCGCAAAGGTCGCTGTAGCACTTTGAATTGCTGCATGTTTTGATCCTTAAATCGAATGGGATTTAAGGAAACATGCAGTAGGATCAGTCCTGCGGGCCGTCGTTGTAGCCGACCTTGTCGACCAGTTCCGATGCCTTCTTGCGGTTGGCTGCAATGTCGGCCAACGGCAGTTCGTCGGGCTTGATCGTGCCGAACGACTTGACCACGTCGGAGGGCTCGGCACCCGGCAGCACCGGATATTCGTATACCTGCTCGGCGTAGATCTTCTGCGCTTCGCCTTCCGACAGGAATTCCATCAGCTTCAACGCATTGTCCTTGTTCGGGGCGTTCTTGGCGAGTGCCATGCCCGAAATGTTCACATGCGTGCCGCGGTCCTTGGCGTTCGGGAAGAGCACCTTGATAGCCGCCGCCCATTCCTTCTGTTCCGGCTCCTTCTCGTTGGTCAGCATCAGACCGACATAGTAGGTGTTGCCAAGCGCCAGATCGCATTCGCCGGCAAGGATCGCCTTTGCCTGGTCGCGGTCGCCGCCATCGGGCTTCTTCGCCAGATTGTTCTTCAGGCCAGTCAGCCACTTCTCGGTCTCGGCTTCGCCGTTGTGGGCGATCATCGAGGCGAACAGGCCGATATTGTAGGAGTGCTGGCCATCACGGGTGCAGATCTTGCCCTTCCACTTGGGATCGGCGAGTTCCTCATAGGTGATGTCGTTTTCGGCGACGCGGTCCTTGGAGGCGTAGACAACGCGTCCGCGGGTCGTCAGGCCGAACCAGTTGCCATCGGGGTCGCGGAAGTGCGCCGGGATGTCCTTGTTGATCGTCTCGTTGGCGACCGGCTGCGTCACGCCCGCATCCTTGGCTTCAGTGAGGCGGCTGATGTCGACGGTGAGGATCACGTCCGCAGGCGAGTTGGCGCCTTCGGCCTGGATGCGCTCGACGAGGCCCTTGTCGAGGAAGAGCACGTTCGTCGTGATGCCGGTTTCCTTGGTAAAGGCATCAAGCAATGGCTTGATCAGATCGGGCTGACGATAGGAATAGATGTTGACCTCGCCATCGGCCCAGGCAGCAGTGGACGCGAACAGGCTGGCGGTGAGGGACAATACGCCCATTGCAGCTCTTGAAACGGACATGGTTTCCTCCATTTTTTTGGTTTGAGCTAAGTTAACAAAATCGCTCATCTTTTTGATCGGCAGCCACCAAACAGTCAACTGGGAAACCGTTAACGATCAAGCAGATGTGACTTTTTTGGTATTTTGGAATTGTTCCAAACTACGATCCGTCCTATATGAAGGTTTGATAAACCTCTCGATTTCGGAGTGAATGATGCGACTGACGAAACAAACGAACTACGCGGTTCGCATGTTGATGTACTGCGCTGCAAACGGCGAGAAGCTCAGCCGCATTCCTGAAATCGCCAGGGCCTATGGCGTCTCAGAGCTGTTTCTGTTCAAGATTCTCCAGCCGCTGACCCGCGCTGGCCTGGTCGAGACTGTTCGTGGCCGCAACGGCGGCGTACGGCTGCCGAGGCCCGCTTCCGCAATCACCCTGTTCGACGTGGTCAAGGTCACGGAAGACAGCTTCGCGATGGCCGAGTGCTTCGAAGCCGGTGAAATCGATTGCCCGCTGGTTGACAGCTGCGGCCTCAATACCGCTCTGCGCAAGGCTTTGAACGCTTTCTTCGAGGTGCTTCAGGGCTACACCATCGACGATCTGGTCAAGGCGCGTCCCCAGATCAACTTCCTGCTCGGCCTGGAAGAGACCAAGCGTCCGCAGGCCCCGCAGACGACTGCGGCCTGATCCGACGTTTGCGGCGCCGCGTATCAGTCATGACCTCGGCGCCGTAGCTCTACCGCTCATGATTTAGCCGCTCAAAGCGGCCGCCGGCCGCCCCTTCAGTTCGGTGCCAGATATTCCCTCAGGATGAACTCTATTGCCGTCGGATCGATCTCGGACTTGTCGATCCGGAAATCCGCGCCGTACTCTTCCAGACTCTGGAAATAGGGCTCGACGAGCGACCCCGAGATCACGCCGATCGGGCCGATGAAGCCCTGGTACCGGAGTGCCGGCACGGTTTCGCGAAAGTCGCGCTGCGGCTGAAGGCGATTGTCCATCAACACCATCGACACCGGTTTGCCCGAACGAAGGAATTCGAGGGCGCTTTCGATCGTCTGGCAATAATGCAGTTCGATCTCGATGGTGCTGACCTTCTTGATCAGCCCGCGCAGAATGAGGTTCTCCGCAGGGTCGTCGTCAACGAGCAGGATATGGGCTTTTTGTGTCATGATCGTCCAAGTACCTGAGTGACCGGGAGCCATTCTGCTGCGCGCGCCTGTCATCGGCAAGCGGGTGGGGTGGCGAGTTTGCATCGTTTCTGCGGCGCCTGCTGTCAGCGGGGCCGCCTTGCGACGCCGCCAGGTTCAGATCGCCCCGTCGATCGGCTTCACTGAATGATCTGTTCGCGTATCGCCTTCGCCACCATTTGGGTCCGATTGACGACATCCAGCTTCTTCAGGATTGTCGCCGTATGCGAATTCACGGTGTGTTCGGACACCGATACGATCAGCGCGATCTCGCTTGCCGTCTTGCCATGGGAGATCCACTTGAGGATCTCCGTCTCGCGCGGCGTCAGGCCCATGCCGGCCTTGTTGGAAAGCGCGATGCGATAGAAATAGTCGAAGGCGCAGACGGCGTCATAGGTCAGCTCGAAATGCTCGGAGCGGCCGATGTCGTTGCCGTCGCCCAGAAACAGGACGGCGTATCGCGCGCCGGTCGCTGCCGCGTGCACCGGCACGCTCAAGAGCAGCTCGAAGCCGAGCTGGACCAGCAGGTTCTGGCCATTGGCGCAGCCGGGATCGCCTGACCTCCAGACGGAGGAAATGATCGATGTGTGCAGGGTTTTGTAGAAAAGCGAATCGCCGAAGCGGTGGCGCTTGTCGTATTCTTCCGCGAGGCCCGACGGAAGATCGTGCAGGACGAGCCGGGTGGACAACATGCAGGCGTCGTTCTCGTTGCCGAGCTGCAGAATGCCGAAATGGTTGAAGCCGAACCGCAATGCCATCGTGTGAAAGATGCGGAAGAAGTCGACGCGGTTGAGCGCTTTCTCCAGATCGTCGCGGAGATCGTAACGCCTGTGATTTTCCAGCAAACGTGCCACGCGTGCGCTACCCTTTTGTCGCGAGGCGGCAGTCTACTCGCAAGGCCGGCTCAATCAACGGCATGAAGCCGGTGACGAAATTGCGGATCGGCATCATCATGGTCGTCTCGCGGTCGCGTCGCCGCGATGTTGAAAGCGCCGAGTGGCGGATGCCGCCCCCTCCCAAGGACGTTTTGGCACGTCGATTGTCTCCCCCGAGATTTTGTCCAGGTTCTATTGCACGATCGCATAGGGGATTTCTACCCAACTATCTTGGGATTGACCGTTTCTTGCGATTTTCGTCGAATCGCCGATCGCCCGGCCGGAGCGACACACGCAAGGCGGGTGCACGATGGATGCGGTCGGCACATGTGACCTGCTCCACACTCCCGCCTGTCACCGTCGCACTTCGGTCACGCCGTCACCGATAAGCCGGATCGGGATGTTGCACGCCGGCCGAGCAGCGGCCGAAAAAGCCCCTGGAAATGTCAGGGTATTCTAAAACAGTGGACAGATTTCCGGCTCCGCCATAGGAGGAATTTTTCGCATAGACAAATTTGTTTGGCGACTTATTGCAATGCGACGCCAAATGTCGTTCCATCCGGCCTTGACCGGGGGCAAACGTCATTCCGCGTCAGGAAAATACGAGAACAAGAACAAATCTGGGAAGCAAAGCTCATGAAAAAGCTCACTACACTCTTCGCAGCGACGGCGCTTGCCACGCTGATGGCCGGCTCCGCCTGGTCGAAAACGTTCGTTTACTGCTCGGAAGGTTCGCCTGAGGGTTTTGATCCGGGCCTCTACACCGCCGGCACGACGTTCGACGCAGCGGCGCACACGGTCTACAACCGCCTGCTCGAGTTCAAGAAGGGCACGACCGAAACCGAGCCGGGCCTCGCTGAGAGCTGGACCATTTCCGATGACGGCCTTGAATACACGTTCAAGCTGCGTCCGGGCGTGAAGTTCCAGACGACGGAGTTCTTCACTCCCACTCGCGAGCTGAACGCCGACGACGTCGTGTTCTCGTATGAGCGCCAGCTCAAGGCCGACAATCCCTGGAACAAATACGTGACCGGCGCTTCGTGGGAATACGCAGCCGGCATGGGCTTCCCGGAAGTCATCAAGTCGGTCGAGAAGGTCGATGACCTGACGGTCAAGTTCACCCTGACGCGCAAGGAAGCACCGTTCCTCGCCAACATCGCCATGCCGTTCGCTTCGATCCTGTCGAAGGAATATGCCGACAAGCTGCAGGCCGAAGGCAAGATGAACCAGATGAACCAGATGCCGCTCGGCACCGGTCCGTTCGCGTTCGTCGCCTACCAGCAGGATGCCGTCATCCGCTACAAGGCAAACCCCGACTACTGGGGTGGCAAGCAGAAGATCGACGACCTCGTCTTCGCGATCACCACCGACGCTTCGGTTCGCTTCCAGAAGCTGCAGGCCGGCGAATGCCACCTGATGCCGTACCCGAACTCGGCCGACGTACAGGCCATGAAGGCCGATCCGAACCTGAAGGTCATGGAACAGGCCGGTCTGAACGTTGCTTACCTCGCCTACAACACGACGCAGGCTCCGTTCGACAAGCCGGAAGTCCGCAAGGCGCTGAACAAGGCGATCAACAAGCAGGCGATCGTCGATGCCGTATTCCAGGGCGCTGCCCAGCCGGCAACGAACCCGATCCCGCCGACGATGTGGTCGTACAACGACACGCTCCAGGACGACACCTACGATCTCGACGCAGCCAAGAAGATGCTCGAAGACGCAGGCGTCAAGGATCTGTCGATGAAGCTGTGGGCGATGCCGGTTTCGCGCCCGTACATGCTCAACGCCCGCCGCGCTGCCGAATTGATGCAGGCTGACTTCGCCAAGATCGGTGTCAAGGTCGAGATCGTGTCCTACGAATGGGCCGAATACCTCGACAAGTCGAAGGCAAAGGACCGTGACGGTGCCGTCATCCTCGGCTGGACCGGCGACAACGGCGACCCGGACAACTTCCTCGACACCCTTCTCGGCTGCAACGCTGTCGGCGGCAACAACCGCGCTCAGTGGTGCAACCAGGAATTCGACACCCTGGTCAAGAAGGCCAAGGAAACGTCCGACCTGGCAGAGCGCACCAAGCTCTACGAAGAGGCGCAGGTCGTCTTCAAGCGCGAAGCGCCCTGGGCAACGCTCGACCACTCGCTGTCGGTCGTTCCGATGCGCAAGAATGTCGAAGGTTTCGTCCAGAGCCCACTCGGCGATTTTGCCTTCGACGGCGTGGATATTGTCGAGTAAGCTAATGAACTGATCCGAAAGGGGGCGTTTGCCACGGGCAAACGCCCCTCTTTGCATCTACTACAGTGGCGCGCGTCCTGTCAGACGCGCAAAGGTCGCTGTAGCAATTTGAGTTGCTGCATGTTTTTGCCCTCGAATCCGAAGGGTTCAAGGAAACATGCAGTGGTGCCAGCGCCGGGAGACAACGGCGCGGCAACGTGGCGCGGGGTAAAACATGTTTCGATTTCTCTTGGGGCGTTTGGCGGTCCTGATCCCGACTTTCATCGGGGTCTCCATCATTGCCTTCTCCTTCATTCGCATGCTTCCGGGCGATCCTGTCGCCCTGCTTTCGGGCGAGCGTGTCATGTCGCCGGAGCGGCATGCGGAAATTTCACACGCGCTCGGTTTCGACCGGCCGATCGTGATCCAATACTTCGATTATCTCTTGGGCGTCGTCCAGGGCGACTTCGGCACGTCGATCGTGACGAAGAAGCCGGTGATCGACCAGTTCTTCGAACTGTTCCCGGCGACGCTGGAGCTTTCGCTCTGCGCGATCATCTTCGCGATCGTGCTCGGCATTCCCGCCGGCGTCATCGCGGCGATCAAGCGCGGCTCCTTCGTCGACCAGACGATCATGGGCACCGCACTCGTCGGTTTCTCCATGCCGATCTTCTGGTGGGGCCTGCTGTTGATCATGCTGGTCTCCGGCATCCTGCAGTGGACGCCGGTTTCGGGCCGCATCTCGCTGATGTACTTCTTCCCGCCGGTTACAGGCTTCATGCTGATCGACTCGTTGTTGTCGGGGCAGGCGGGTGCGTTCAAGTCTGCGGTGAGCCATCTCATCCTGCCGACGATCGTGCTTGGCACCATCCCGCTGGCGGTGATTGCGCGCCAGACCCGATCGGCGATGCTTGAAGTGCTTTCGGAAGACTATGTGCGCACGGCGCGCGCCAAGGGCCTCTCGACCTTCCGTGTCGTCGGTGTCCACGCGCTTCGAAACGCGATGATCCCGGTCATCACGACGATCGGCCTGCAGGTGGGCGTCATGCTCGCCGGCGCGATCCTGACCGAGACGATCTTCTCCTGGCCGGGCATCGGCAAGTGGATGGTCGATTCCGTCTTCCGGCGCGACTACGCCGTCATTCAGGGTGGCCTCTTGGTCATTGCTGGCATCATCATGCTGGTGAACCTTGCCGTCGACCTGCTCTACGGTCTCATCAACCCCCGCATCCGGCACTAAGGAGGGCGATATGTCTCAAGCTGCTGCAACGAGCGCCGTTTCGACAGATCCGTCCCGCCGGGCGCGACTGGCCGAATTCTGGTACTATTTCTCCGAGAACCGCGGTGCCGTCATCGGCCTTGTGTTCTTCCTGTTCCTCGTCCTGCTCGCGATCTTCGCGCCGATCATCGCGCCGCATGACCCGACCGCCCAGTACCGCGATGCGGTGCTGATCCCGCCAGTGTGGCAGGAAGGCGGCCGTGCCGAATTCCTGCTCGGGACCGACGCCGTTGGTCGCGACATGCTCTCGCGCCTGATCTACGGCACCCAGTTCTCGCTGTTCGTCGGCGTCATCGTCACCACGCTCTCGCTGGTCGGCGGTATTTTCGTCGGCGTGATCGCGGGTTACTTCCGTGGATGGGTCGATACCGTCATCATGCGTGTGATGGACATCATCCTGGCCTTCCCGTCGCTGCTGCTGGCCCTCGTGCTGGTCGCCGTTCTCGGACCGGGCCTGACCAATGCGATGATCGCCATCGCACTGGTCTTCCAGCCGCACTTCGTGCGCCTGACGCGTGCTGCCGTCATGAGCGAGAAGAGCCGTGACTACGTCATTGCCGCGAAGGTGGCGGGTGCCGGCCACGGCCGCCTGATGTTCAAGACGATCCTGCCGAACTGCATGGCGCCGCTGATCGTCCAGGCGACGCTGTCGTTCTCGAGCGCGATCCTCGACGCCGCCGCTCTCGGCTTCCTCGGTATGGGTGCACAGCCTCCGACACCGGAGTGGGGCACGATGCTCGCCGAAGCGCGTGAGTTCATCCAGAGCAAGTGGTGGGTAGTGACGCTTCCGGGCGTTGCAATTTTGGTCACGGTGCTGGCGATCAACCTGATGGGTGACGGCCTGCGCGATGCTCTCGATCCCAAGCTGAAGAGGTCCTGATCATGGCGCTTCTCGAAATTGAAAACCTGGTCGTCGAATTCCAGACGGCCACCGGTCCCTTCCGCGCCGTCGACGGCGTGTCGATGAAGGTTCATGAAAAGGAAGTGCTGGCGATCGTCGGCGAGTCCGGCTCGGGCAAATCCGTGTCTATGTTGGCGGCCATGGGTCTCCTGCCCTGGACGGCCAACGTTACGGCCGACAAGCTGACGTTCAACGGACGCGACCTGCTCGGCATGTCGTCGTCCGAGCGCAAGAAGATCATCGGCAAGGATATCTCGATGATCTTCCAGGAGCCGGTCGCAAGCCTCAATCCGTGCTTCACGGTCGGCTTCCAGATCGAGGAAGTGCTGCGCATTCACCTCGGTCTCGACAAGGCTCAGCGGCGCAAGCGCGCCATCGAACTGTTCGAGGCGGTCGGCATTCCCGATCCGGCCGAACGGCTTGGGCACTATCCTCACCAGATGTCGGGCGGTCAGTGCCAGCGCGTGATGATCGCGATTGCCATTGCCTGCAACCCGAAGCTCTTGATCGCCGACGAGCCGACGACCGCGCTCGACGTGACGATCCAGAAGCAGATCCTCGACCTCCTGATGCGGCTTCAGGCCGAGCATGGCATGGGCCTGATCATGATCACGCACAATATGGGCGTGGTCGCCGAGACGGCCGACCGCGTCGTCGTGCAGTACAAGGGTCGCAAGATGGAAGAAGCCGACGTCCTGTCGCTGTTCGAATCGCCGAAGAGTAACTACACGCGCGCGCTTCTGGCAGCCCTGCCGGACAATGCGACCGGTGACCGGCTGCCGACCATCTCCGAACTTTTCGTCGATGAGCCGAGCCTTCAAGGAGCCGCCCGATGACCGTCGTTCTCGAAGCGCGCAATCTGGTGCGCGACTACCATATCCCCGGCGGCCTGATAAAAAAGGCCAAGACCGTGCATGCGCTCAAGGGCGTGAGCTTCTCGGTCGAACAGGGCAAGACGCTGGCGATCGTCGGCGAAAGCGGCTGCGGCAAGTCAACGCTTGGCCGCATCCTGACGCTGATCGATCCGGCGACATCAGGCGACCTGCTGATCGATGGCAACAAGATCGACATCACCAAGGGTGACCTGACGCCGGAGATGCGCCGCAAGGTGCAGATCGTCTTCCAGAACCCCTATGGCTCGCTCAACCCGCGCCAGAAGATCGGCGACATCCTCACCGAACCGCTGATCATCAACACCAAGACGCCCGCCGACGAACGTCGCGAGCGAGCGATGGCGATGCTGAAGAAGGTCGGTCTCGACGAGCGGCACTACAATCGTTACCCGCACATGTTCTCCGGCGGCCAGCGCCAGCGTATCGCCATTGCGCGCGCGCTGATGCTCAACCCGAAGCTTCTGGTGCTGGACGAGCCGGTCTCGGCGCTCGACCTGTCGGTTCAGGCGCAAGTGCTGAACCTGCTCGCGGACCTGCAGGACGAGTTCCAACTGACCTACGTCTTCATCAGCCACGACCTCTCGGTGGTGCGCTATATCGCCGACGACGTGATGGTGATGTATTTCGGTGAGGCCGTCGAATACGGCAGCCGCGACGAAGTCTTCGCTGATCCCAAGCACAGCTACACCAAGACGCTGTTTGCCGCGACGCCGCGCGCCGACGTTGCCAGCATCAAGGCACGGCTCGCCAAGAAACAGGCGGCCTGAGCCTTTCGGCGCCGTGTAACAAGAGCATTTCCAGGAAAAGTGCGGAGCGGTTTTCCGTCCGGAAGTGCGTAGGAGATGGAGCGTTTCCATGACTCTATCTAAAGTGGAAGCGCTCTAATAGGAGGCCGGGGAAAGAACGCCCCGGCTTCTTGGCCTTGCCGGGCCGATGGTGTAGAGCTTTCGCGCCGCCATTCACTTCTCGCCTTCCGGCGGCGGGCAGCCGCTTTTCGGTCGAACCATCAGCGTTCGACCCAACTTCAGGAACACGATCATGGAAATCAAGCGTTTCGAAACCGGCCCCCGGATGAGCCAGGCCGTGGTTTACAACAACACCGTCTACCTCGCCGGCCAGGTCGGCAATGCCGGTGACGATGTCGTGACCCAGACGAAGCAGGCGCTTGCCGAAGTCGACCGTCTTCTGGCGCTCGCCGGCACCGACAAGACCCGCATTCTCTCGGCCACCATCTGGCTCGCGGACATGGCCGACTTCCCGAAGATGAACTCGGTCTGGGACGCCTGGGCACCGCAGGGCAACACCCCGGCACGCGCCACCGGCGAAGCCAAGCTTGCAACGCCGGAATACCTCGTCGAAGTAATCGTCGTCGCGGCCGCTGCCTAAAGCATCTCTCGCAAAAATTGCGCGGCGCTGTTACGGTTCCGTCTAAACCGGAAACGCTTTAAGGCGCTTGGCGAAGCCGAGAAGGCTTTGCGTGATGTTATCTTTCCGCCGCCGTGCCCAACGCACGGCGGCGTTTTCTTTTGTCGCGACCGCCCCACCTGCGGCTCCCAGGCAGGAACCATTCGCCAGTCCGCACGTTTACCTGTGGTTCCATAAAAAAACGGGAGGGCTGTCGATGCTCTACTGGCTACCGCGGGTCTGCGTGGTTGCTTTTGCAGGTCTGTTGATCGGTTTTGGGTTCATCCCGCATACAGCCGTCGGCGTGGCGCACACATTGCTCATCATCGTCCTCGGCCTGGGGCTTCTGTCGCTGACCCTACATGTGTTTCCGCCTGAACGGCACTGAGTGATCCGGTCCGCAATTCAAAGTGCTACAGCGACCTTTGCGCGTCTAATAAGACGCGCGGCGCTGTAGAGCGTTTCCAGTTTGGACGGAGCCGCAGACGCACTCTATCTCTTTCCTTTTACGTATTTCCTGACGGAAAACCGTTTCGCACTTTTCCTCGAAAATGCTCTAGGCGTGACGCATGACAAACAACGGCGAGGGACGGCATTGGACACATCCGGGCACACGGCTGCTTACTACAAGCTGAAGCGCATCGCCGAGGAGGAAAAGGCCTCGGTCGAGGCGGCACTTCCCGCCGAGCCGAAGCGGGACGGCATCGACCTGATGGTGGCCTGGAGCATCATCGGCCTCTTCGTGATCGCCGGCTCAGCCGCCGTCTACTCGATGGAAACGATCCTGATGCCGATCACGCTCGCCGTCGTCGTCGGCATCGTGCTCGGACGCGCGGCCGACAGCCTGGCAAAGTTCGGCCTGCCGCCGATCATGGGTGGGCTGCTGCTGGCACTGTTCTTCGTGCTTGGGCTCGCCTCGGTGGTCAGCGCCCTGCTCGGACCAATGACGGACTTGGCGCAAAAGGCACCGGCCCTGGCGGAGGGGGTCGTCGAACGTGTGTTACCCTTCATCGAGCGTTTCGAATGGCTGCGCCTGGCGGTGGCGCGAGGAACCGGCAACGGAGCCCTTGCCGACACCGTCATGAAGAACGCTGGTCCGGTTCTCGGCGTTGTCGCCGCCGGGCTGACGCCGGCCCTGGTCCAGACGCTGATTTTCCTTGCAGCACTCGGGCTCTTCCTGCTGGGTCGCCTGCATCTGCGCAGGACCATCATCCTTGCCTTCAACAGCCGGGAGCGACGTCTGAGCACGATCCGGATCATGAACGCGATCGAAACCGCACTGGCGCAGTATTTTTCGATCGCGAGCCTAATCTATCTGGCGCTCGGCGTCGTCACCATGCTCATCGCGCTGGTCGGCGGCCTGGCCATGCCACCGCTCTGGGGGTTGTTTGCCTTCGTCTCCAGCTTCATACCCTATCTCGGCGTGACCATGATGACGCTGGCCCTGCTCGTCGGCGGGCTGATGACGCACGAAGCCATCCTCCTGGCGCTGGCGCCGGCGGCCGTCTTTTTCGTCGTGCATCTGGTCATGGAAAATCTGGTGATCCCGTCGATCCTGGGCAACAGGCTCGAAGTCAACCCGTTCCTCGTCTTCGTCGCCATCATCTTCTGGACATGGATGTGGGGCGCGGTCGGCGCGATGCTGGCGCTGCCGTTGTCGCTGATCGCCATGACGATCTTCGAGGAGGTGCGCGAGCAGCAGCCGGAACGGCAGCTGCCGGCCTAAGGCGTGTGCGCTTATCCGCGTGTCGAGCGGGCGTGTTCGTCGAAGAACAGGGCCTGGCTGATCAGCGCCTTGACCATGTCCGGGTTGAACGGCTTGGTCACGAGGAAGGCGGGCTCCGGCCGCTTGCCTGTCAGCAGCCGCTCGGGGAAGGCGGTGATGAAGATCACCGGTACCGCCGCATCCTTCAGGATCTCGTTGACCGCGTCGATACCGGAGCTGCCGTCGGCCAGCTGTATGTCGGCGAGAACCATCTTCGGCGCCGTCTTGCGGTAAAGATCCAGCGCTTCCTTATGCGTGCGGGCAATGCCGGTCACGCGATGGCCGAGGCTCGTCACCATATCTTCGATATCGAGCGCAATCAGCGGCTCATCCTCGATGATCAGGACTTCGGTTGCCACCTGGCGCGAAATGTCTTCCGAGGCCACCGTCAGCAGCTTGGAAAACGCCGCCTGGCTCTGCCCCATGATCTCGGCGGCATCGGCAATCGAGAAACCTTCGACCGAAACGAGCAGAAAGGCCTGCCGTGCCGCGGGCGCGATCAGCGAAAGATTGGCGGCAGCCTGCTGTTCCCAGGCGAATGGAGAGACGTTCTCCGTCCGGTCGACGGAGACTTTCTCGAACAGCGAGCAGAACAGCTTGTAGAGGGAAATGCGGTCGTTGGAACCCTCCGGGAAAAGGCTGATGTCCTCGATCAATGCTTCCAGAATTGCAGCCACATAACCGTCTCCGGCCGCCTGCGAACCGGTCACGGCGCGGGAGTAACGGCGGAGAAAGGGAAGGTGTGGTGCAATACGGGTCGAAAGTGACATCAAGTACTTCCTTGGGTCTGATGTGATTCGCTTGTTTTCTGAGGACAATGAGCATCCTGCGAAAGACGTGAATGTTTTGAACACGTTTTTCGGCCTATGGGAAGCTGGCAACAGCGATGCGTGCTCGAGGTGTTTCGAGCGCTGTCTGGCTTAGGGGTTGTGGGATGGAGCATCCTGTGGACGAGCGTGGCGTAGGGGAAGAGGAAACGGCGAAGGCTGCGAGAGGCTCAGATCCGAACGGCTTGATCGGCTCGAAGCTGAAGGCGCTCTACCGCGCGATCGAGCAGGAGCCGGTGCCTGACCTTTTCATCGACCTTCTGCAAAAGCTGGATGACGCCGAGGCGCTTGCAGCGCCGCGCGTCAAACAGGACGCACAAACGACGCGGTAACACTTTAAACCTGCTGCAATTATGCAGTAGCCGTGCCGACGAAAAAGTTCTCCCCGAGTTGTAAGCGCAAGACATGAGAAACGGGCCGAAGCCCGCTTCCCTGGACCTCTTGACGTTTGCGCCTTAGCAGGCGGCCTCGTAGCGGCGGCCGTAGCGGTCGCGATAGATGCAACGTCCCGGCTCATTGGCATTGCCAACGAGCGCGCCGGCGACACCGCCGATGGCGGCACCGACCGCAGCACCTCTGACATTGCCCGTGGCTGCACCGCCGATGATTGCGCCGCCGGTCGCGCCGATCGCCGCGCCCTTCTCCGTTTGCGTGCATGCCGCCAAGGGGAGGATCAGGCTTGCTACGATAAGTATCTTCTTCATGACGCGTTCCTATCCGAGGTTTGCTTTGTTGAACATTGAAGGATGCATTCGGCCGAGACCGGTTGCGGGGGACTGATGACGAACAGAATGACGACAATGAGGCCGTTCGCCAAAGCGAACACGCCTTGCCGACGCCAGCCCTGACCCTGGCTTCGCGCCTATCTTAACCACCTTTGGAATGCTCGCAACGGTCGGATCCGCACCGCTCATCAATGTCTCCCTTGTGGTATCGCCACGGGTGCGGCGCTTGTTATTGCTGTGGAAACGACGATCACGCCGATTTGTTCCATTGGGCAAATTCTTCCCAGACCTGTCGTCGATCCGGGGATTTGAAGGGCCGCCAGCGGCAATTGCTCCGACGTGCGCCTGCGACCTGTTTCGCCAGCCGCAACCATCGCGCTGGGCATGAAATACCGCGTCGAGTGCTCGCTCCAGCGAAGGCATCGACGAAATTTGATTCGGCCCATGGAACTTCGCGCCGTTCATAACCGTTTGCTGTTCACGTTTTTGATGGAAGGAGCATGCGGATGGAACATATCGCTGCCATCATGGTCCTCGTCGGTTGCATGCAGGGCGACGCCGCCTGCCGTGAAGTCCCGACACCGGTCGTCGGTTTTGAGACTGTCGAGGAATTTCATGAATTGCTTTCGCCGTCGATCGAGGAGGTCGGCAAGGCGTTCAAGAGCGCCTATGGCAAATGTGCCGAAGTCGATCCCGCCCTGTTTGTCGAGGATGCGACGATAGAATGGTGGATCACGCCTTCGCGTCAGCTTGAAGTCAATGTGATCGCTGACGACGGCACCTACGCTGTTGCTGCCCGCACGGACGACAAGCCGAAGTTCCGCAACTAAAGCATCTCCAGGAAAAGTGCGAAGCGATTCTCCGTCGCCGCGCTGAAAGGATCAAAGCATGAACTGGGACATCATTCAGGGCAAATGGGCGGAGTTGAAGGGCAAGGCTCAGATCGAATGGGGCAAGCTGACCAATGACGATCTCGATGTCATCGACGGGCGGCGCAAGGAACTTGCCGGCCGTATCCAGGCCCGCTACGGCATCGCCCGCGATGAAGCCGAACGCCAGATCGACGACTGGGCTTCCCGCCACTGAGAGGCGAACCCGACCGAGCCGAAAGGCCAAAAGCAAACGCCGCCGTGGTGATCGACCGTCGCGGCGTTTGCTTTTGGTTTTTGAGCCCCCACAGCCCCGCGCGTCTTATTAGACGCGCAAGGGTCGCTGTAGCACTTTGAATTGCTGCATGTTTTTATCCTTAATCGAATAGGATTTAAGGAAACAGGCAGTAGCGGAAGAACGGCGCTGCGCAATTATCTCTTCGGTTTCGGCTCGGTCTTTTTCAGTTTTTCGAGAAGATTGTTTAAGTTCTGGCTCGGTTTGTCTGTGTTGTGCGCGTAGAGATCACGCATCGTTCTACCGATGTGAAGATTACTGTCCGGCGTTTCGGCGTTTCGGTGCGCTGTTTCAGCTGCGGACTTCCAAATATGTGACATTGGCATCTTCATGTCGAACCCGCTTCATTTCTTGAGGGAACAACGTAAGACTATCACGAAGGTTCCTGGCGAATTTCGCCTCGGCTGTGCCAAATCGAGACTGTTTTGGCGATCATGGTTAACAGATGGTTTCGAACCTCCGGGGCGGGATTGAAGATTTCATCGTTGCTTGCGTCGGTGCTGGAACAAAATAGGCGGTCATGACGTTTCATTTCCAGCGACGCATACAAGGAGATATCCTATGCTTTACTACGCTCTCGTCTTTCTGGTAGTAGCAATTATCGCAGGTGTACTTGGTTTTGGCGGTATTGCCGGTGCTTCCGCAGGTATTGCACAGATCCTGTTCTTCCTATTCCTCGCCTTCCTGGTGATCTCGCTGGTCGTGGGGCTCATGCGCAGAACCTGATCCAGGCGCTGGTAACGCATTAAACCTGCTGCATAATTATCTGCTTAAATCGATTCAGCTTTAAGGATTTATGCAGTAGGAAATCAACAAGGGACGAATGTCGAAAGACTTCGTCCCTTTCGCATGTCGCGATGCTCCGGTTACATCCCTTGCCCTCCCAGGTGTGCTTGGCTATTCATGCCGAAACGGATCTGACGCGCACCAAGGAATGCGGAACACATGAAATCGCTGGAGCTCCTCGTAGAGCGGATCATTCTGTCCAGTCGCTGGCTGCTGGTCATTTTCTATCTCGGGCTTGTTGCAGCGTTGGCGCTCTACGGCATTTCGTTCATGTACAAGTTCCTGAAGATCGCCGGCATGGTCTTCGTCTACGACGATGCCCAGATGATCCTGTCGATGCTCGGCCTGATCGATGCCGCCCTAGTGGCGAGCCTGATCGTCATGGTGATGATCTCAGGATACGAGAACTTCGTCAGCCGCTTCGACGAGGCTGATGCCGAGGTCTCCTTCCTCGGCAAGCTCGACGCCGGCAGCCTGAAGATCAAGGTCGCATCGTCGATCGTCGCGATCTCGTCCATCCATCTTCTGCAGATCTTCCTCAACACGCAGCAATATACCAGCCAGCAACTGATGTGGGCGACGATCATGCATCTCGCTTTCGTGGTTTCGGCGGTTCTGCTCGGTTATCTCGAGCAGATCATGAATGGGCTGAAGAAGAAGTAGCTTGGGCCGAGCGGCGTGCATCGCTGCTGATGGTCTTGATCGAGTAGCGGGGCACTGGACATGAAGACTGACGTAGTGGTTCTCGGCGCCGGCATCGTCGGCATATCGACCGCCATCCATCTGGCGCGGCGCGGCAAGTCGGTGGTGCTGCTTGATCGTCGCGGTGCGGGCGAAGAGACATCCTACGGCAATGCCGGCCTGATCCAGCGCGAGGGCGTGTTTCCCTACGGCTTCCCGCATGATTTCGGGGCATTGTTCCGCTACGCGCTGAACAACACCATCGACGCGCACTACCATATTCGCGCGCTGCCGGGGCTGGTGCCGTTCCTGGCGCGCTACTGGTGGCATTCCGGCTTCACCCAGCACCAGCGCATCGCCAACATGTATGCGCCGCTGATCGAAAATTCGATCGCCGAGCATGAGGATCTCATCAATGCATCCGGCGCGGGCGACCTGATCCGCAAGGACGGCTGGATGAAGGTCTTCCGCACCGAGAAGGAGCGCGACGCGGCCTACAAGGATGCCGAGAAGCTGTCGACCGGTTTCGGCGTCAATCATCAGAAACTCTCGACCAGCGAATTGAAGACCCTGGAGCCTTCGATCAGGGCCGATCTCGTCGGTGGCCTGCGTTGGAGCGACCCATGGTCGATCCGCGATCCGCACAGCCTCAACAAGGCCTATCTCACCTATTTCCAGTCGCTCGGCGGCCGGCTGGTTTCCGGGGACGCGGCGACGGTGGAACACATTCTCGAAGGTCCGGGCTGGCGGGTCGCGACCCCGGAAGGGCCGCTCGAGGCGCATGAAGTCGTCGTCGCACTTGGTCCTTGGGCCGATACGGTCACGCGCAAGCTCGGCTACCATTTCCCGGTTGCCGTCAAGCGCGGTTATCACATGCATTACGGCATGCAGGAGGGCGCCCAGCTCAACAATTGGGTACTGGATGCCGAGAAGGGCTATTTCCTGGCGCCGATGCTGCGCGGCATCCGCCTGACGACGGGGGCGGAATTTGCCTGGCGCGATGCGCCGAAGACGCCGGTTCAGCTCACCCGCGCCGAGCGTGTAGCGCGCGAGTTCTTCCCACTGGCCGAGCGCCGCGACGAAGAACCGTGGATGGGCGCTCGCCCGTGCACACCTGACATGATGCCGATCATCGGCAAGGCGCCGCGTCACCAGGGCCTGTGGTTCGCCTTCGGTCATGCCCATCACGGCATGACGCTCGGCCCGGTCACCGGCCGGGCGCTCGCCGAAGCCATGACCGGCGAGAAGACGGTGATCGACATCGCCCCCTATCGCCCGGAGCGCTTCTTCTCCTGATCGTTTATCCGATCGCCAAAAGGGGCCGGGAGCATCGCTTCCGGCCTCTTCTGCATTTGGTCGCCGGTCAGGCGTTCGTGCCGCCGTCGATGGTGAATTCGGCGCCGGTCACGCCCCGGCCTTCGGGCCCGGCAAGCCAGGCGACGAGGCTCGCCACCTCGCTCGCATCGTTGAACCGGGGGATTGCCATCAAGCCGCGTTGCGGATCCGCATGCGCGCCGTCCTGCGGATTCATGTCAGTATTGGTCGAGCCGGGATGGACGATGTTGACGGTGATGCTCTTCGGTCCGAGGTCACGCGCGACCGCCTTGGTAAAGCCGACGAGCGCCGACTTGCTGAGCGCATAGAGGCTGATGCCCGGAAAGGGAACGCGCTGCGCCAGATTGCTGCCGATCGAAATGATGCGTCCGCCTTCCGGCATATGTTTTGCCGCAGCGCTCGTGGCCAGTACCACCGCCTTCACATTGACATCGACCGTACGGTCGAAATCGTCCGCGGTCACGTCCGTAATGGCGGCTGCTTCATAAATGCCAGCATTGTTGACCAGAATGTCGATGTGGCCGTGCCGCTCGACGACCGTCTGGACGGCGGTCTCCACCGCCTTTGCATCTCGATTGTCGGCGCGTACGGCGAGCGCCTTGCCGCCCGCGCGCTCGATTTCGGCGACCAGTGCATCGGCCTTTGCCTGCGACTGCCCGTAGGTGATGGCGACAATGGCGCCCTCACTTGCCAGCCGCCTGGCGATCGCCGCACCAATGCCGCGTCCGCCGCCTGTCACCAACGCGACCTTGTTTTTCAGATTCGACACGCTCTTGCTCCGTATTTGTAGTGATCGATACATATATACGCGGCGACTTGCCTCCCGCTGTCAAGTCATTTATGTATTGATCGATACAAAAAAAGGAGTTCATGCGATGTCCAGCCGTGGCCGGCCGCGCAATTTTTCGCGTGAGGAAGCGCTGAGGAGCGCGATGGAAATCTTCTGGGACAAGGGTTTCGACAACACCTCGCTTGCCGATCTGACGCGGGTGATGGGGCTCAATCCGCCGAGCCTTTACGCTGCCTTCGGCAGCAAGGCGAAGCTTTTCCTCGAGGCCGTCGACCTCTATGGCCGGACCGATGGCGCCGGTATCTGGGAGTTTCTGGACAGCGCACCGACGGCAAAGGAGGCGGTGCACGACCTATTGCGCCGGTCGGCCGAGAATTTTACCCAATGGGCCGAGCCACGCGGCTGCATGGTGGTGCTCTCTGCCCCGCAGATGGAGGGGGTCGACCCGGCGGTGTGCAACGGTCTGAAGGCGCGCCGGCTGGAAAAGCAGGCGGCATTAGAGCAGCGTCTCGAGCGTGGCGTGGCGGAAGGTGATCTGCCCGCGGGAACGGCCTGCGACGACATCGCCGCCTATGTCACGTCGATCCAGCATGGAATGTCGATCCACGCCCGCGACGGAGCCTCGCGTCAGACCCTGATGGCAATCGCCGATTGTTGCGCGGCGGGGTGGGACGCGATGGTCAAGGCGTCATCGACGAGAGAATGACGAGATCTGCTGTCGATGACGGCCGATAAGCGTCGTCTCAATTGATCGCGGTCGCCCCAATGCGCGCGCTCTTCGGCACAACCACGTCCTGGTGCGATCAACACTCGACCTTTGCCGGAAGAACGCTCTTCCGGCAAAGGCAAGCCATTGCGACAATACCGTTACTGGGCCGGTGCCGGCTGTGTTGTCGTTCCGTTCGTTGCCGGCGGGGTCGTGCCCTGCTGCGGCGTCGTTTCCGGGGCGGTCATCGTTCCGCCGGAAGGTGCGGTGGTCGTATCGGCCGGCGGCGTGGCCGTCGTATCCGTTGCTGGCGGTGTCGCCGTCTGCCCTGATGTCGACTGGTCGGTGGTGGCCGGTGGCGTTGCCGTCTCGGTCGTATCCCGCGTCAGTTCTGCCGGGAGCCAGGCGATCAAAGCGAGCACGAGGCCGGCAAGCAGGATGATGACGAGCGGCCAGCTGCTGCGCCCGGAGCGGACCGGTGCCGGATCTGTCGGCATGGGTGTCGGCTGACCTGTCACCGGGTCGATGAGCGGCTTTTCCTTGAACTCTTCACGTTGATTCATCGCGTTCACATCCTTTCTGGGCGTCCTCCGGCCTACGGGTCTTGCCGGCCGGAACGGCCTCGGCAAAGGCAGAGGACCGGGTTGTGCGGTTGCAAACTAACGTTGCGAACCTCGCATGCTCGACTGGACGCGCTCTGCAACAGGAAACGCGCGAAAACTTGCAATGTTCCATCGGGTACAACCCACCCAAATCGCATGCGCTTTACAGCCCGCTGTTTTCGCTGCAAGAAAATCATCTCTTTGGGGGAGCGATCATGACGCTTGAGGCATACCGAAGCGGAACCTTTGTCGGGCGCGTCTGGCGATCTGATATTGACGGGCCGGCGCTCGTGACCGTCAGGGACGGCGCGATTGTCGACATCACCTCGAAAATGGCGCCCACCATGCGCGATCTGTTGGAGCTTCCCGACCCGGTTGCCCACATCCGTCAGCTCGATGGCGAACGTCTCGCGTCGGTGACCGACGTACTCACGGGGGAGGGCAAGATCTCGACCCTTCGCCTGCTTGCGCCCTGTGACCTCCAGGCCGTGAAGGCCTGTGGCGTCACCTTTGCGCGCTCGATGATCGAACGCGTCATCGAAGAGCGGGCGGCCGGCGATGCCGCCCGCGCCGAGGCGATCCGCACACGCGTCACTGCCGTCATCGGCGACAGCCTGCGAAACCTTAAGGCCGGCTCACCGGAGGCAGCCCGTGTCAAGGCCGCGCTGATCGAGGAGGGCGTCTGGTCGCAATATCTGGAAGTCGGCATCGGTCCGGATGCGGAAGTTTTTACCAAGGCACAGGTGTTGTCATCGGTCGGTTCGGGTGCCGATGTCGGCCTCCAGCCGATTTCGCGCTGGAACAATCCGGAACCGGAAATCGTGCTGGCCGTTGCCTCTGACGGCGCCGTCAAGGGCGCGGCGCTCGGCAATGACGTCAACCTGCGCGATGTCGAGGGCCGGTCCGCTCTGCTTCTCGGCAAGGCGAAGGACAATAATGCCTCCTGTGCGATCGGCCCGTTCATCCGCCTGTTCGACGAGACCTACACGGTCGATCATGTGCGCAGGGCCGAACTCGAGCTGCTGGTCGAAGGCGCCGATGGCTACCGCCTGAAGGGAATGAGCAGCATGGCGGAGATCAGTCGTGACCCGCTCGACCTCGTCGCCCAGACGATCGGGCCACACCATCAATATCCCGATGGGTTGATGCTGTTCATGGGCACGTTGTTTGCCCCGGTCGAAGACCGCGACGAGAAGGGGCAGGGCTTCACCCACAGGATCGGCGATTTGGTGACGATTTCAAATGCTGAACTTGGTAGCCTGACCAACGTGGTGCGCCTGTCGACGGATTGCCCGCCCTGGACGTTCGGCATGGCCGCGCTGATGCGCAATCTCGCCAGCCGTGGTCTGATTTAGCCGCGGCTCATCAGCCGGAAATAAGCGCCCGGATTGCGCGCTAGGCAAGTGCCCGCCTTAAAGGAAAGAGGCCCGCCGATCCTCATCGGCGGGCCTCTCATGGAATTTAGTTAAGCTTGGCTGTTGTCTTCGACAGGCGCGTTCGGTCCGTTCTTCTTGATCGAATCGATGGCGTTCTGAGCGCTTGCCTTGCTCGAATAGCCTTCGGTCGAAAACATCACTTCGCTGTTGTACTTGAAGCGAACCCGATATTCGCCAGCCTTGTCTTTGTAGATCTCGAACTTATGAGCCATGTGCCCTCCCATATGTAATCGTGAATCACGCAGGGACTAGCGTGGCAGTTGCAAGCGGCGTTGACAAGATGTCGGCGGTCTCATTCAAATCTACACGTCCGCTTCACCTGACCTTGATCCTCGTATGGACGATGGAGCAATTTCCCACACAGCGGACCGGCCCCGCACTGGAAAGGCAGAAAACCCACCATGAGCATGGAGACTGACGCCCGCTTCTGGGACCGGAGCGCGCGCAAATACGCCATGGGCAAGATTGCCGATCAAGCCGGATATGAGCGCACGCTGGAGCGAACCCGCGCCCTTTTGAGACCAAGCGACCGGGTGCTGGAAGTGGGTTGCGGGGCAGGAACAACGGCGCTCCGGCTTGCGAGCCATGTGCAAAGCTATCTTGGGACGGATATTTCCAAAGGAATGGTAGCGATTGCCGAAGAAAGGTGTGCCGCCGATCCCATCCCGGGGCTAGCCTTCCGGGTCGCAACCGTCGAGGCGCTGACGCCCGAAGAAACACAGTTCGACGTCATCATGGGGTTCAACTATCTGCATCTGGTTCGCGACTTGGCCGGCACGCTGGGCCACATTCACGCCCTGCTGGCGCCGCAGGGTCTGTTCATTTCCAAGACGCCCTGCGTCGGGGATATGAACCCGCTCATTCGGCTTGTCCTGCTGCCCGCGATGCGAGCGCTCGGGCAGGCGCCTTACGCCGGCATCTTCCGGGCGGCTGAATTGGGTCAGATCATCCATGCTGCCGGTTTCGACGTGCTTGCCACGGAAAACCACGCGACCAAGGGCAACGACAGCCGTCCCTATATCGTCGCGCGCAAGAGATGACATGTCGGGCCGCGGCTCCGGCGTTCGTGACGATCTCCACGCCGAACTTTGCGAGCCTGATCTTCGCGGTATGTCTGCCGGCAGACTGCGTCAGCCTTCGACATTCGGGCGCAGCCACGCCGAGGTCTGGGGAGAGCCGGCGCGGTGTTCGGTATGCGATTTGCCGGCACACAGCGACCCGACCGCTATTTGCGAGATAGGTCTCGTGATCAAAACGCTCGGCTGTTGTTGGACCAGACCGGTCCCAGGCGCTCTTCTTCCTTGATGCTGTTCGACCCATAGGAGAACCGGAGGCCACCGAAGATCGTGCTGCTGTCGCCCGACACCGACGAACCGAAACCGGATACCTCCTCGTCGGCGTATTTGTATCCGCCGAACAATGTGACCGGGAAGTATACCGAGCGATAGTTCGCCGTCAGCTTCAGGCTGCGGATGTCGTAGTCGATGCCGCTGTCGGTGATGCGGTCGAGAGCGCCGTCGACATCGAAGCGTACGTTGTCTGTAGCATAGAAGCGAGCGCCGAGCGCGGCCATGTAATGGTCGGCGTCGAAACCCTCCCATCCCGCCTGGCCATAACCGGCCGCACCGTGGATGGTCCATGTGTCCTGGAAATAGGCGCCCTCGATGCCGCCCATATAATCGTTGATGTGGCTGTCGAACCCTGCATCGAGACGCGCCGCCTGCACGAACACACCCGCCGCATAGAGGTTGTCTCGGTAATAACCGTGCAGGGTGCCGTTATAAGTATTCGTGTCGGCGTCCCCGATCGAGGCGCGGGCGTAGCCGAGATCCGTCTGGAGATTGAAGCCGCCGCCTGCATCGAAGTTGACGGCGCCACGCAGCGCCCATGCGTCGGCATCAATGTCGCCGGGAGAATCGACGACGCTTCCGTAGGCGCCTTCGATATATCCCGTTACGCCCAGCGATGCCTGTTCGACCGGCGCTTCATAGTAGTCGGCCGCCCCGACCAATGGCCCATCCATATCGGCGGCCGCTGCGAGCGATGCGCTCGACAAGAGAAAAACAAGAAAACCGTTCGTCCGAAACATCTGCCCACCCCCTGAAAACCCTAGCAAAGAGTAAGCAAACATCGTTAATGCAATCTCAACGCGAATTCCGTTTGCAAGGCATCTGGATGTGAGGGTGTCGAACGCGACCGTGTCTTTCGAAAGGGGCATTCTAGGCATCGGCGCAAGGCGTGCGAAAGTCACGCGTGCCGAGGTGTTTACGCTACTGAATTTGTTTGTGAAAGAGTTTGGCTGGGGAACCTGGATTCGAACCAGGACTAACGGAGTCAGAGTCCGTGGGTCTACCGTTAACCTATTCCCCAAAGCCGCCGTCGGGGCGAAGCCCGTCGGGTTGGTTGGCGGGCTTATAAACAAATCAGCGGCCGATGCAAATACCTTTTGCAAAAAAAATCGCACAGGCGGCGGCGATGGTGTGCTTGGCGGCGATGTCAACAGGCCGGCGAACCGGCAACCCCGGTCTGTCCGTTGGTGTCGGGCAGGGGAAAGCCGCGCAGCCACTTTGTTGTGCACAAGCCGTTTCTCAAAAAAAGTTTGGCGAATGGGGACTGCACTGGTACAGTCGCCCCAACGAAAAATCGAGAAAGCGCCTTGAGCGGCCGAAAGGCTTTGCGCGGCGCGATGGTTGAGACAAGTGAAAGACCCCGATCACGGCGAAAAGCCGTCCGAATCCGGGGCGTCGGCAGCAGGCCGTAGCGATGGACCCAAGATGGGTCCGCGCAACGGCAAGGGCAAGCGGAAACGGCGCAAGTCGTCTGCTTTGCCGTCTGCAATTGCCAGCCAACCCGGCGGTGCCGGCATGGCAGGGCGTCCCGCAGGACCAGACGATGCGGAACCGGCGCGCAAGCGCAAACGGCGTCGTCGTTCGAAATCCGCAAAACAGCAGGCTCAGGCCGCGCCCGCTTCCGCGGGCGGTCGCGACGTGCAGCTTGTCGACCCGGCAATGGGCGACAGGAAGGGGCACAAGCGCAACAAGAAGGCGCGGCATCGCCGTGGCATTCAGGGACGGCCGCTCACCTCGGGCGAGCGTCAGCAGCAAGCACAATCGCGCCCCAGCGAGGGCGCAACCACGTCTAGGCCCGGAGCGCCTCAGTCCGGCGGGCAGGCTGCCCCGCGGGGCGACCAGCCGCGCGCGCCGTTCGTTGCCGCCAGCGAGCCGCCGGCGCCGCTTTATGCGGCGCTGGATCTCGGTACCAACAATTGCCGTCTGCTGATTGCGCAGCCGACCCGCCCCGGCCAGTTCCGGGTGGTGGATGCCTTCTCGCGCATCGTCAGGCTGGGTGAAGGGCTGGGTGCCAGCGGCCGGTTGTCCGAGGACGCGATGGACCGCGCCGTCGAGGCGCTGAAAGTCTGCGCTACCAAACTGGGTGCGCGGATGATTCGCCGCCGCCGGCTGATCGCCACCGAAGCTGCGCGCGCCGCCGAAAACGGCGAAAGCTTCCTCGAGCGCGTGGCCAAGGAAACCGGGCTCGAGCTTGAGATCATCAACCGCGAGACCGAGGCGCGGCTTGCCGTGTCGGGCTGCTCGTCGCTGGTCGATCGCGAGACAAGGTCGGTCGTTCTCTTCGATATCGGCGGAGGCTCCTCGGAGATCGCCGTCATCCGCATCGGCGATAGCAGGTCTAATCGGCTCGCCAATCACATCACCCACTGGACCTCGCTGCCGGTCGGCGTCGTGACCCTTTCCGAACGCCATGGCGGCCAACATGTCACCCCGGCAAACTTCGAAGCCATGGTCCAGGAAGTCGAGGGCATGCTGTCGCGTTTCGACAGCCCGCCGGTCGAAGCGCTGGCAACGGGCATTGCCGGCAGCGGCTTCCACCTGATCGGCACGTCGGGCACGGTGACCACGCTTGCCGGCGTTCATCTGGATCTTCCGCGCTACGACCGCCGCCGCGTCGATGGTCTCTGGCTTTCCGATGACGAGGTGTCCGCCATGCAAGCGCGGCTGCTTTCGTGGGATTTTGATGCGCGGGCGGCAAACCCTTGCATCGGCCCCGATCGCGCCGATCTGGTGCTGGCAGGCTGCGCAATCCTCGAAGCGATCCGTCGCCGCTGGCCATCGACGCGCATGCGTGTTGCCGATCGCGGGCTGCGCGAAGGCTTGCTGACCGACATGATGGCGGATGATGGCGCCTGGCGGCGCTCGCGACCGCGCCGGCATCAGCGCAGCTCAACCACATAATTCCTTCAATCGGACAACGATTTAGGCAATTGTGCGATAACTTCTGCAGATACGGCAGGCCCGGTGCGTCCGAAGGGATGTGCGGCAGTCGCCGCCACGAAGGAAACAAGACATGACGAAACCTCCTGTTGGCGGCAACCGCAGCGGTCGAAAGCTTGGTCAGAAGGTCAAGAAGGGCAAGCTCAAGGCTTCGTCCCGCCGCTGGATCGAGCGCCATATCAACGATCCCTATGTCCAGCGCGCCCAGCTCGAAGGCTACCGGGCGCGCGCGGCCTTCAAGCTCTTGGAGATCGACGAGAAGCACAAGATCCTCAATGGCACCCGTCGCATCATCGACCTGGGTGCCGCTCCCGGCAGCTGGTCGCAGATCGCCGCCAAGGTGACCAATTCGACGGATGGCGATCCGCGTGTGGCAGCGATCGACTTCCTGGAGATGGATCCGCTGCCGGGCGTTCGCATCCTGCAGATGGACTTCCTCGACCCGCAGGCGCCTGAGAAGCTGATGGAAGCGATCGGCGGCACGCCGGATCTGGTCATCTCCGACATGGCGGCGCCGACGACGGGACACCGCCAGACGGACCATTTCCGTACCATGCATCTCTGCGAAGTCGCAGCCCATTTCGCCGTCGACGTTCTCGCAGAAGGTGGGCATTTCCTGGCAAAAACCTTCCAGGGCGGCACCGAGCGCGATCTGCTCAACATGCTCAAACAGAATTTCCGCCAGGTCATCCACATCAAGCCGGCGTCTTCGCGTGCCGAATCGGTGGAAATGTTCCTGCTCGCCAAGGGCTTCAAGGGACGCCGCGTCACCGACACGGACGAACCGATGGAAGACGAGGCTGCGGACTAAATCATGCTGCTTTATGTGACGGTCGGCACCAACGATCTCGACGGCGCGGGCGTGTTTTACGACCCGGTTCTGGCGACGCTCGGATACCGCCGTCAGCGCCAGGACGAGACCGAAATCGGCTACAGCGCCGATGGCGATATCAGGTGCCGCTTCTGGGTGGTGACACCGTTCAATGGCAAGCCTGCGACCTTTGGCAATGGAGCGACCATCGCGCTTGAAGCCGAAACGCGCGCGGCGGTCGATGCCTTCCATGCGGCAGCACTTGCCAACGGCGGCACGGACGAGGGCGCCCCCGGCCTCAGGCCGTTCCACGCGCATTTCTACGCGGCCTTCGTGCGCGACCGGGATGGCAACAAGCTGTCTGCCGTCTGCGAACGGCCGGAATAATCTTTCACTTTCCTGCCGTCGTTTCGATTTCCCGCACGGGCAGCCTGTGGCCGGAAACGGATGCGCCGGCATTCTTCGCCATTGTCAGGAACGGGATTGCCGCCAGAAGGTTGGCGATGGCGATGATCATGAAGGCAGTATGGAAGTTGTCGAGTTGCAGCGGCCCGCCGCTGAGCGAGGTCTCGATTTCGAGGATCGCGCCGGCAACGGCCACGCCGAGCGCCAGGCTGATCTGCTGCAGAACCGCGCTCATCGATGTCGCCTTGCTGGCATCCGCATCGTCGATATCGGCAAACGACAGTGCGTTGACGCTGGTGAAGAAGAACGAGCGGGCAAAACCGGCGATCAAGAGAATGGTGACCATCACCAGATAGGGCGTTGCCGGCGTGAAGAAGCCGTTGGCGAAGGTGGTGACCGCTGCAATGATGGCGGCGATGATCAGCGTCGTGCGGAAGCCGGCGAAGGCGAGCACGCGGCGCGCATAGAATTTGGTGGTGATCGCGCCGACCGCGCCGATGAAGGTGATCATCCCGGACTGGAACGGGTTGAGGCCGAAACCGACCTGCAGCATCAGCGGCATCAGGAAGGGCACCGCGCCGACGGAAATGCGGAATACCGTGCCGCCGATCTGGGCGGCGCGAAACGCGCTGTCCTGAAACAGTTTGAGGTCGAGGATCGGGTGCGGATGGCTTCGGGCATGGACGATGTAAAGCAGGGTGGCGATCACACCCGTGATGACCGAGCCGATACCGATGATCGGCGGCAGCGCCGGCAGGCTGATGACCGACAGGCCGAAGACGACGCCGGATGCGGCGATGCCGCCGAGCAGGAAGCCGACAATGTCGACCGGCGGCGGATTGCGGGGTTCCATGTGGGGCAGGTAGATGCCGGAGAGGATATAGCCGGCGATGCCGACAGGCACGTTGATCAGGAAGATCCAGTGCCAGGAGAAATAGGTGGTGATGAAGCCGCCGAGCGGCGGCCCGGCAAGCGGCCCCACCAGCGCCGGGATCGTGAGCAGCGCCATGGCCGAGACGAGCTCGCTGCGCGGTGCGCTGCGCACCAAGACGAGGCGGGCGACGGGCGTCATCATCGCACCGCCCATGCCCTGCAGGAACCGTGACAGCACGAAGGCGAGCAGGCTGTCGGAGATGGCGCAAAGGATTGAACCAGCGATGAAGACGAGGATCGCCGCGCGAAAGATCTTCTTGGCGCCGAAACGGTCGGCCATCCAGCCGCTCAAGGGGATGAAGATCGCCAGCGACACCATATAGGCGGTCAGCGCCAGCTTGAGCGTGATCGGCCCGACGCCGATGTCGCGGGCGATAGCCGGCAGCGATGTCGAAATGACGGTGGAATCCATCTGCTCCATGAAGAGCGCGACGGCTAGGATCATCGGGACGATACGGTTCATGCGAATTTGCCTTGGGCGTGGTCAGCGTCAGCTCGGCTCCAAGCTAGCGCTTGCGATGGCTTTGTCGGGACCAAACCGACGATTGTGGATCAAAAGCCTGTGATCCCGCCTGTCCGTTGCTGTCAAGACGCTAGTTCTGGCCGGGTGATGGAACCGAAGCTGCGATTTCGGGAGAAAATGATGACGAGCGACATGTCGATGAACCGCCGCACCTTGATGACGGCGGGGACAACGGGTGTATTGGCGGCACCCTCAATCATGGTGGGATCTGCCGCAGCGCAGGAAAAAGCGGACAACCGGAACATGCAATCAGCACAAACGCCCATCCGGGCTCTCAAACTCGGCGCGCTCAAGGTTGTTGTCATCAGCGACGGCACGCGCGTCTCTGCCAGGCCGCATGAGACCTACGGCACGAACCAGTCGGAACAGGCCGTATCCGAATTGCTGGCCAAGAATTTTCTTCCAACCGACGCGCTGCTCAACAGCTATTCGCCTGTTCTCGTCGATACCGGGAGCGAGGTGATCCTGTTCGACACCGGCCTGGGCGAAGCCGGACGGGAAGCGGGTTCCGGCCGCCTCATCGACGGCATCCGCGCGGCTGGCTACGCGCCCGAGCGCGTCTCCGTGGTGGTGCTGACGCATATGCACGGCGACCATATCGGCGGCCTGATGGAGGGCGGCAAGCCGGCCTTTGCCAATGCCCGTTATATCATCGGCGAGGCCGAATATGCCTTCTGGAAGGACCCGGCCCGGGTCGGCACGCCGGCCGAGGGTGGCCATAAGGGTGTGCTGGAAAAGGTCGTGCCGCTCGCCGAGAAGGCGACGTTCATCGGCGACGGCGCCGACGTGGCGCCGGGCATTTCGGCGATGGCTGCCTTCGGCCATTCCCCCGGACACATGGTGTTCCGTCTCGAATCGGACGGCAAGGCGATGATGCTGACGGCCGATACCGCCAATCATTATGTCCTGTCGCTGCAGCGGCCGGACTGGGAGGTGCGCTTCGACATGGACAAGGCAGCGGCTGCCGTCTCGCGCCGCAAGGTCTTCGACATGATTGCGAACGAAAGACTGCCCTTCATCGGCTACCACATGCCATTCCCGGCCGTCGGTTTCGTGGAAGTGCACGACCAGGGCTATCGCTTCGTGCCGGCGAGCTACCAGCTCGATATCTGAGCTTTGCGGACGGGCAAAAATGTTGCCATGCAACAACAATGGGTCGAGCCCGGGACATTTCCCGGGCTTTGCTATTTTCATCCTGACATATCCGTGTTACGAGCCCTCGCCAACTTCCAAGAAAAGCTTTGAAGTCACCCGGTGGGCAAATCGCAGCCCGTTTCCCGGGGATTTTCGTTTATTGAAGGGAATTGGCCATGGCGCGTATCATCGAAACGGCAACCGGTCTGGAGGCTCTGACCTTCGACGACGTTCTGCTCCAGCCCGGGCATTCCGAAGTCATGCCGGGACAGACGAACATCTCTACCCGCATCGCGCAGGATATCGACCTCAACCTCCCGATCCTTTCCTCGGCCATGGATACCGTGACCGAAGGACGCCTGGCGATCGCCATGGCACAGGCCGGCGGCATCGGCGTCATCCACCGCAACCTGACGCCGGTCGAGCAGGCCGAAGAGGTCCGCCAGGTCAAGAAGTTCGAAAGCGGCATGGTCGTCAATCCGGTGACGATCGGTCCCGATGGCACCCTGGCGGACGCCCTCGGCCTGATGAAGATCCATGGCATTTCCGGTATCCCGGTCGTTGAAAACGGCGGCAACGGTGGCCAGAAGCAGGGCCGTCTCGTCGGTATCCTCACCAATCGCGACGTGCGTTTCGCCTCCGATCCGAACCAGAAGATCTACGAGTTGATGACGCGTGAAAACCTCATCACCGTCAAGGAAAGCGTCGACCAGCAGGAGGCCAAGCGCCTGCTGCACATGCACCGCATCGAAAAGCTTCTGGTCGTCGACGGCGACGGCCGTTGCGTCGGCCTCATCACCGTCAAGGACATCGAGAAGTCGCAGTTGAACCCCAACGCCTCCAAGGATGCGCAGGGCCGTCTTCGCGCCGCCGCCGCCATCTCCGTCGGCGATGATGGCTTCGAGCGCGCCGAACGTCTGATCGACGCCGGCGTCGACCTTATTGTTGTCGATACCGCGCACGGCCATTCGCAGCGCGTTCTCGATGCGGTCACCCGCGTCAAGACGCTGTCGAACTCGGTTCGCATCATGGCCGGCAACGTCGCCACCGCTGATGGCACCAAGGCGTTGATCGACGCCGGTGCCGATGCGGTCAAGGTGGGTATCGGTCCGGGCTCGATCTGCACCACGCGTATCGTGGCCGGCGTCGGCGTTCCGCAGCTGGCCGCGATCATGGCTGCTGTCGAAGCCGCTCAGGCCGCGGACATTCCCGTCATCGCCGACGGCGGTATCAAGTTCTCGGGCGACCTGGCCAAGGCGATCGCCGCCGGCGCTTCCGCCGTCATGGTCGGTTCGCTGCTTGCCGGTACCGACGAAAGCCCAGGTGAAGTGTTCCTCTACCAGGGCCGCTCGTTCAAGGCCTATCGTGGCATGGGTTCCGTTGGCGCGATGGCGCGGGGCTCGGCCGACCGCTATTTCCAGGCCGAAGTGCGCGACACGCTGAAGCTCGTACCGGAAGGCATCGAAGGCCAGGTTCCCTACAAGGGCCCTGTGTCCGGCGTTCTGCATCAGCTCGCCGGCGGCCTCAAGGCGTCGATGGGTTATGTCGGCGGCGCGACGATCAAGGACTATCAGGAGCGCGCCACCTTCGTGCGCATCTCCGGCGCCGGCCTTCGGGAAAGCCATGCGCATGATGTCACCATCACCCGCGAAAGCCCGAACTATCCGGGCTCGCACTAAGAGTCCTCCCGGGGGCGCCGGCCGGCGCCCCCGTTTTTCCTGATGGGGGGTGCCATCCGGCGCCCCCGTTTTCCTGTTTGGTTGTGTCGAGTGGAGTAAGAGCGGTGACGGGCTTCGAGATCTTCCGGCCGATGGTGGCGCATGTGCTGCTCGTTTTCGTCCTCTATGCCCTGCTGTCGATCCGCCGCGTCGGTCTCGTGCGGGCCGGCAAGGTTTCGGTTTCGCAGTTTCGCGAGAACCGCGACGAGCCGGGCGAGAGCCTGGTCGTCCGCAACAGCATCGCCAACCAGTTCGAACTGCCGGTGCTTTTCCACGTCTGCTGCGTGCTTCTCTACATCACCGAGGCTGACAATATCGTCTCGCTGGCGCTCGCCTGGGTGCTCATTGCTTCGCGCTATCTGCATGCCTTCGTCCATGTCACCAGCAACCGCATCCGCTACCGCCGACCGCTGTTCATGGTCGGCGTGGCTGCACTCGGTGGGATGTGGATCTGGCTTTCCGTCTGGATGGCGATGAACTGATGGCTGCGTGTTTCCTTAAATCGCAGCCGGTTTCAGGACAAAACAGGCAGCAATTCAAAACGCTACAGCGACCTCTGCGCGTCTGGTAAGACGCGCGGCGCTTTGGGTCGGGTGCCGCTCCGGCACGACTGACACAAATCTGCGACACTTTCCGACATGAACTTCGCGCCTTGATGCGTATCAAGTACCCGTCACGACTTTGCGGATAGTCTGGCTGTCGTTAGCGTAGCTTTGTCGCTGGCGCCTCGCGTGCCCGGCAAAGGCCTTTGCGCCGACGTCGAACAAGACAGCATCGGAGATCGATATGACCGCAACGATGAAAGCCGCCGTGGTGCGCGAATTCCGCAAGCCGCTCGTGATCGAGGAAATGCCGATACCAGTGCCCGGTCCCGGCCAGGTGCTGATCAAGTTTCAGGCGACCGGCGTCTGCCATACCGACCTGCATGCGGTGAACGGTGACTGGCCGGTAAAACCCAATCCACCATTCATCCCCGGCCACGAGGGCGTCGGTTATGTCGCCAAGCTCGGCTCCGGCGTCAAGCGGCTGAAGGAAGGCGACCGCGTCGGCGTGCCGTGGCTGCACACCGCCTGCGGTGGTTGCACGCCATGCCGGACCGGATGGGAGACGCTCTGCGGCAGCCAGCAGAACACCGGCTATTCGGTCAACGGCACGTTCGCGGAGTATGGCCTGGCCGATCCGGACTTTGTCGGCCGGCTGCCTGATAAGCTCGAGTTCGGCCCGGCGGCGCCCGTCCTTTGCGCCGGCGTCACGGTTTACAAGGGTCTCAAGGAAACGGAAGTGCGCCCCGGCGAATGGGCGCTGATCTCCGGCATCGGCGGTCTCGGTCACATGGCGGTTCAATACGCCAAGGCCATGGGCATGCATGTCGCAGCCGTCGATATCTTCCCCGACAAGCTGGCGCTGGCGGGAAAGCTGGGCGCCGATCTCGTCGTCGATGCGCGCGACAAGGATGCGGTCGAGCAGGTGCAGAAGGCGACCGGCGGCGTGCACGGCGCGCTGGTGACGGCCGTGGCACCCAAGGCGATGGAGCAGGCCTTCAACATGCTGCGCTCCAAGGGAACGATGGCGTTGGTCGGTCTGCCGCCTGGCCAGATGTGCGTGCCGATCTTCGATACGGTCCTGAAGCGCATCACCATCCGCGGCTCTATCGTCGGCACCCGCCAGGACCTCGAGGAGTCACTGGAGTTTGCGGGCGAGGGCAAGGTCGCCTCCCACTTCACCTGGGACAAGATCGAGAACATCAACGCCATCTTCCAGCGCATGGAAGAGGGCAAGATCGATGGCCGCATTGTGCTTGATCTCGCCGGCTGATCCGCCTGCTGCGAAGTGTGCCTTTCCGCCAAGCGGTAACGCAAGTTTGTATGTTCGATGCCGCCCGCTGACCTATTCTGTCGCGGGCGGTAATCTTTCGCGCTGCCGCCACTGCATAATTCCTTAAATCGGAACCGATTTGTGGGAGAAATCATGCAGCGAGTTTAAAGCCTTACAGCGCCCTTGGCGCACCATATCTAACGCGCGGCGCTGTTGAGGAGAAGAAACCGAAGGAGGCCGTCATGAACAAACCCGTCATCACGCAGGCAATGATCGACGCTTACGACGAGTACACCCATCTCAGTCTTGATCGCCGCCGTTTCATGGAAACGCTGACCGCACTTGCCGGCTCTGCCGCGGCCGCAGCATCAATTGCCCCCTTGCTTGCTGCTAGCAGCGCCAAGGCCGAAATGATCGCAGATACCGACAATCGCATCATCGGCGAGGACATTTCCTATCCCGGCGCCGACGGCGACATGAAGGGCTATCTGGTCCGCCCGGCAAACATGACCGGAAAGCTGCCGGCCGTCATCGTCATCCACGAGAACCGCGGGCTCAATCCACATATTCGCGATGTCGCCCGCCGCATGGCGCTCGAGGGCTTCATCGCGCTCGCCCCGGATTTTCTGTCGCCATCGGGCGGCACGCCGGCGGATGAGGACAAGGCACGCGAGATGATCGGCGCGCTCGATGCCGCCGAAACCAATGCGGATGCTGTGGCAACCGTCGCATTCCTCGAAGAGCACGCGCAGTCGACCGGCAAGGTCGGCGCCATCGGCTTTTGCTGGGGCGGTGGACTGGTCAATCGGCTTGCGGTCAATGCGCCCGATCTCAAGGCGGGTGTCGCCTATTATGGCGCGCAGCCCAAGGCCGAGAACGTGCCGAAGATCAAGGCGGCGCTGTTGCTGCATTATGCCGGCCTCGACGAACGCATTAATGCGGGTATCGAAGCCTATCGCAAGGCGCTGACCGACAATGGCAAGGACGCGACGATCTATGTCTATGACGGCGTCAACCACGCCTTCAACAACGACACGTCGGCCGCCCGCTACGACAAGGCCGCAGCCGATCTTGCCTGGAGCCGCACTGTCGAATTTCTGAAGGCGAAGCTCGGCTAGAGCAATTCCAGGAAGAGTGTGAAACGGTTTCCCGTCCGGAATTGCGTTATTTCAACGAGTTAGATCATTTCACTGTTTCGATGAAACAGTGAAATGATCTAGCCGCTCACGCCTATGAAGGCGGCGCGATCAGCAGCGCTACCTTGTAAGCGGGGAGAAGAGGCGGGCACTGGGTCCGCCTCTTCCCTCCCGTCTCGTTTCGCATAAAAAAGGCCGCGCCTCCCACGGGAAGCGCGGCCTTTTTGCTAAGTGTCGAAAAATGCTTACCAGCCCGGCAGCATGTGGCTTTGCCGCAGCCGCGGATAGCGCGGAAAACCCTTGATATCGCCGTCGATGTCGTCGTTGACGGTGATCGGCGTGATGTTGTCCAGGCAGGCGGTGATGTGGTTGGTGATCGCATTCGATAGCGATGGCGACAGACCCGGCCGCTTCATGATGCCGATCTGCACTGGAGCCAGCGCCGGGAAGCCGTCCGCAAGCGTCAGCACCTTCATGCCCGGACGCAGCGCCGATTCCGGCAGGACCGAAACCGCCATGCCGGCAAGCACGGCGGCCGCGACCACGGTCGAGGACCAACTGGTAAACAGGATCTGGTATTCCTTGCCGGTCGCATCGAGCGCGGCGCAGGCCGCCTGCCGCCACTGGCAGTCGCGTCGGCCGACCGCAAGCGGGATTGGCGCATTTTCCGGCAGCGGATGGTTGATCGAACTTACCCAACAGAGCGGCTCTGTGCGCACCACGTCCGAGGCTCGGGCACGTGGATTGTGCGTAACCAGTGCGATGTCGAGATCGCCCTTGGCCATCTTCTCCGCAAGATCCACCGAAGGTTCGCAGATGATGTAGAGCTCGACGTTCGGATGCGTCTTGGCAAACCGCACGATGATCTCCGGCATGTAGCGGTCGGCATAGTCATCAGGCGTGCCGATGCGCAGCGTGCCCTCGAGGCGATTGTCGTCGAAGGAGGCCATCGCCTCGTTGTTGAGACGGATCATCCGGCGGGCGAAGTTGAGCAGCCGGTCACCCTCGACGGTCAGGCGGTTGCCGCGCCCGTCCTTCATGAACAACGGCTTGCCGATGCGCTCTTCCAGGCGCCGCATCTGCATGGATACGGCCGACTGTGTCTTGAAAACCCGGTCGGCGGCCTTGGTGAAGCTGCCCGTGTCGGCGATCGCGACAAAGGTTTGCAGCTGATCAATGTCAAGCGGTGCGGACATGGCCGTGATACACCCATAAGATTGTTTGATGAATATCATTAAAAACATTCGTTGGACTGATCAATAAGGATTTGCGATCTATCAGGGGCAAATTTCATTGATCCCGGCCGGCACAGGTGCCGGCTAATCCCAACTTCCCTGGCCCACCCCTGCGTTTGACCTCGCGCAGGGGACGGGTCCCTTCGTGCCTGAAAAAAGGAGTACCGTCATGCGCACGACCGACCACGTCCTCGACCTCGTTGCCGGAAAGCAGGCCTATGCCTCCCGCGCCGCTGGCGTTATCGGCGTGATGACGGCTGCATGGCGCCTTCGAAGCCGATGCCAGATTGCGCGTCTGAATGAGCTGGATGACCGCCAACTGCTCGATATGGGGCTACGGCGCGAAGATGTGCACGAGGCGATCACCTCGCCCTTCTTCGACAATCCCGCCAGCTATCTGACGCGTGCGTCGCGAAACCGCGTGAGCCTCTTCTACAAGGGGATCCGTCACGATTGATTTCCCTATGGCGCATCCCGCCGCTTGAGATGCGCCAGTCGAGCATGATCCGCGCAAGCTGCCGCCAACGCGGGTCATGCTACGAATTTCGAAGTTTCGGTGCTGCTGCCTCTATCGCGCGCCCAAACGTTCCCCGCAGGGTAGAGCCAATAGACCCTGCCGCTTGGCCCGGTACATGAACCAAGACATGTACCGGGCCTTTTTCTTTTCCAGCAGGTGCCGGATTGGTGAGGGTAGCGTCGTCGAGCGTTTCCGGTTTAGACGGAGTCGCAGAAACGCTCTATCTCTTTGTTTTTACGCATTTCCAGGCGGAAAACCACTTCGCACTTTTTCTGGAAATGCTCTAATCCAGCTCAGGCCTTGTCGCCGGTGCCGGTCTTGTAGCTGTCGAACAGCGCCTCGATGTTCTTCTGATATTCCTTCTGCATTTCCAGCCCGCTGTCGAACATGCTGTTCATCATCTGCGAAAACTGGGCGACGGCAGGATTGTCAGCAGCCGGCTTGGCTGTCGTGCCGGCGCCGGTCTGCATCATGTCCTGGAACGCCTTCATGAAGGGATTATCGGCGAAGAGGTCGGGCGTCTTGGCCTTCTCTTCTTTCTTGCCGGCACCGAAGAAGTCCTGCATCGCCTGCGTAAACGGATTGTCGAAGGGGTTGGCCTGCGGCTCCGGCTTCCTGGCAAGGCCGGCCGCCTGCATCCACTGCTGCATCATCGTTGCCATCGGATTGTTGGCAAAGGCGACGTTCGCGCCTGCAAACTGGCCCGTCGCCTGCTTGAACAGCCCGCCCATCAACGTATCGGCCATGGCCGGCAGCATCTGCTTGTAGATCTCCTGGCTGATGCCGGTGACCTGGGCTGCCTGGGCCGCGATCGCGCGCGACATTTCCTTGGAGCCGAAGAGCTGGCCGAGGATGCCGTTGCCGTCGGCCATGCCTTGCGGCGTGAATGCCTGGCTCACGTCCTCGAAGTATTTGGCATAGCTGCCGCTGGACATCGCCGTCAGCAGCGCGCCGAAATCGTAGGGGTTTGTGGTGTTGCGCTTGAAGGCGGCGGAAAAGGCCGGGAGCAGCGCTGCGGTAGCTTTCGCCATCTGCTCCTGCGCAAGCCCGAATTGTCGAGCCATCAGCTCCGTGGCCTGTCCGTTCTGCGCCTGCGTGAACATGTCAAAAAGCGGTGCCATCCCCGGTTCCCTTCGGCTGCTGCCTGATTCCTTAGATCGGAACGATTTAAGGGGAAAATGATGCAGCAAGTGTAAAGCGTGGCAGCGTCCTTTGCGCGTCATGTCTGATGCGCGGCGCTGCAAGCGACGCATATCGTTGCACTATACCGGGAAATTGGAGGCTGGAAACCGCTTTTTACTGCATAATTCCTTAAATCCGGCTCGATTTAAGGACGAAATTATGCAGCAAGTTTAAGCGGTTACAGCGTCCTTGGGCGCGTCATGCCTGACGCGCGGCGCTGTAATGGCAGGCTTACCGGCTCAGTACTGGTACTCGGCAAAGACCGGATCGACGGAGCCATTCCAGCGGCCGTTGTAGAGCGACAGCAGATCCTCGGCGAGCGTTGCCTTCTTGGCAAGCACTTCGTCGAGCGGTGCGAGGAACTGGCTTTCGTCGATGCCGTCGCCGTTCAGCCGGTTGCGTCGCTTCAGGCCGCCGCGCGAGATCGAAACGACTTCGCGGGCGATGTCGTAGAGGCTGCCGGCGCGGAATTTTGTGTTGAGCGCCTGGGCGGGCACTGTGTCACGCAGTGAGCCGACCTCCTCGAAGGTCCAGTCGCGCGTGAGTGCTTCGGCGGCAGAGAGCGCCTCGCCGTCGTAAAGCAGGCCGACCCAGAAGGCAGGCAGAGCGCAGATCCGACGCCAGGGGCCGCCGTCGGCGCCCCGCATCTCCAGGAAGCGCTTGAGGCGCACGTCGGGGAAGAGGGTCGAGAGATGATTGGTCCAGTCGCCCATGTTCGGCTGCCAGTCGGCGATCTCGCCCTTGAGCGCTCCGCCCATGAACTGACGGAAGGTGACATGGGTACAGTCGTGATAGTGGTCGTCGCGAACGACAAAATACATAGGCACGTCGAGCGCCCATTCGACATAGTCCGCAAAGCCGAAGTCCGGCTTGAAAGCGGAAGGCAGAAGGCCGGAGCGCTGGTTGTCTGTGTCGCGCCAGATATCGCCGCGCCAGGACAGGAGCCCGTTCGGCTTGCCATCGGTGAAGGGGGAGCTTGCAAACAGAGCGGTCGCCAGCGGCTGCAGCTTCAAGGACACCTGCATCTTGCGGCGCATGTCCTCTTCCGAGGAGAAGTCGAGGTTCACTTGGATCGTGCAGGTGCGATACATCATGTCGAGACCCTTGGTGCCGACCTTGGGCATGTAGCGGCTCATGATGCCATAGCGCGATTTCGGCATGCGCGGCGTTTCGTCAAACGTCCATTTCGGGCTGCCACCGATGCCGAGGAAGCGAATGCCGAGTGGCTCGGCCACTTCGCGCAGGACGGCGAGGTGCTGGTTCGATTCCTTGCAAGTCTGGTGGAGGTTTTCGAGTGGCGCACCGGAGAGCTCGAACTGACCGCCCGGCTCCAGCGAGATCGCCCCGTTGCCGGAATGCTCGGCAAGACCGATGATATTGCCCTCGTCAACGATCGGATCCCAGCCGCTCTTTGCAGCCATACCGTTGAGCAGCGCCTGGATGCTGGCGTCGCCGTAATAGGGCACGGGGCTGTTGTCCGCCTTAAAGAAGGCAAACTTTTCGTGCTCCGTTCCGATCCGGAACCGCTCCTCCGGTTTCGAGCCCTCCGCCAGATAAGCGGTCAGGTCAGCGACAGAGGTTACCGGCGTCTGGTCGGTGGTATCTCGGGCCATGAGCGTCTTCTTTTGCTTGAGCGGTTCCGCCGGTCAGCGGAAGTGGATGGGGCTGCTTGAACCGTATTCAGGTGCGGTGCAAGTCAATTTCTTTCAAGATCTGTTCAAAAAAAGTATGCGCCGCGCTTGCGTGCGAACGACCGGTTAGTGCCAATCACCGACCGTTGCCTGTATGACCGCCATGGCCGCAACCGCTGCGGTATCGGCCCTGAGAATGCGGGGGCCAAGAGGAATGGCGGTGACGAAATCGAGGCTGCGCAGCAGGCTTCGCTCGCTGTCGGAAAAACCGCCTTCGGGCCCGATCAGCAGTGCCAGCTTCTTTTCCTTAATGCCGTTCAGGATCGGTAGCGGATTCTGGCTGTTGCTGCCTTCGTCGCAGAAGATGATGCGCCGATCCGCGGGCCAACTTTGCAGCAGGTCCTCAAGCCGGCGGGGCTCTTCGACACTGGGTATGCCGAGCACGCCACATTGTTCCGCGGCCTCGACGACATTGGCGCGCACCCGGTCGAGGTTGCCGATCTTGCCCTGAACATGTTGCGTCATCACCGGCTGGAGCACCCCGGCGCCCATCTCGACGGCCTTCTGCACGAGGTAGTCGAGGCGGCCGACCTTTAGCGGTGCAAAGAGATAGACGAGATCGCAAGGTGCCGGCTGCGGACGTGTCTGCTCGACGGCAGTCAGGATCAGGCGCTTCTTGGTCGGGAGCGAAAGCTCGGCTCGCCATTCGCCGTCGCGGCCGTTGAACACGAGGACGGACCCGCCTTCCTCGTAGCGGAGCACGTTGATCAAATAGTTGAACTGTTCCTTGGTCGTCTCCTGGGTTGCACCGGCATGGAGTGCATGTTCCACGAACAGTCGCTGCATGCGAAAATTGGCGCGCATGTCGATTACCTCTAGATGAACAGGCTGGAAAGGATGAAGTAGACGACGGCCGAAAGCAGGGCCGAGGCCGGAACGGTGATGACCCAGGCGGCAACGATCGTCAGAAAATGCGAGCGGCGCACCAGTCGGCGGCGGCGGACCTCGGCAAAGTTGGTCTCGGTCGATCCCATGAAGTCTGCCTGCCCGGTCTTCTGGCGCACATATTCCAGGCGACGCTGCGAGTGCCGAGTATACCATTCGCGGAAGAAGCCGACGCCGAAGACGGCGCCGACCGCCGTGTGGGTCGAGCTGATCGGCAGGCCGAGGGCGGAGGCGAGCAGCACGGTTACCGCGGTTGCCAGCGCAACGCAGAAGGCGCGCATCGGATTGAGGCGGGTGATTTCCTGGCCGACGACGCGGATCAGCCGTGGGCCATAGAGCAGCAGGCCGAGCGATATGCCGATGGCGCCGATCGCAAGTTCCCAAAGCGGTGTTGGCGATCTCTCCGTGGTGATGACACCGTCGAGCGCGGACACGATCGCCGACAGCGGACCGATGGCGTTGGAAACGTCATTGGCGCCGTGTGCGAAGGAAAGCAGCGCAGCCGCCAGGATCAGCGGCGCACGAAACAGCTTGCGTAGCGACTGATTGCGGTTGTCGAGACCCTCCGACTGACGGCGAATCCACGGTTTGCTCAGGAAATAGACGACGATGCCGACGATCAGGCCGAGGCCGAGGCCCGTCACCAGCGAGATCGAGGCAACCTGCACCAGGGCGATCACCGCGAGATAGGCGGTAAAACAACCTGCCGTCACCCCGAGAAGCACGGGCATCCAGCGCCTGGCCGATGCGATCTTGTCCTCGCGGTAGATGATGAATTCCTTGAGAAGCGCAAGGAAGGCAGCGGCGATGACGCCGCCGAGAACAGGTGAAATCGACCAACTGGCGGTGATGCCGGCAAGTTCCCACCATTGCACGCTGGAGACGCCTGCAGCCGCAATGCCCGCTCCGACGATGCCGCCAATGATCGAATGGGTCGTTGAAACCGGCGCGCCGGAATAGGTGGCGATATTGATCCAGACGGCCGACGAGGCGAGCGCCGCCATCATCACCCAGACGATCGTCTGGGCCCCGAGAATGTCTTCTCCGTAAATGATGCCCGCCTCGACCGTCAGTGTCACCTGACGGCCGGCGAGCATCGCGCCAGCGATTTCGAAGACGGCGGCGATTGTCAGCGCCGTTACCATCGACATCGCCTTGGCGCCAACGGCCGCGCCGACGTTGTTGGTGACGTCGTTGGCGCCGATGTTCATCGCCATGTAGCCGGCGATCGCGGCTGCGGCGATGATGATCGGCGCGGTCGCCGAGTTCGTCACGAAGCTTGCGGCAAATGCCATGCTGAGCAGCAGGAACAGGAGAGCGAGGCCCGGGGCTGCCAGACCACGCATCACCTGCTGCGATGCCTCCTCGGCAAGGCTGAACTTGTCCAGATCCTTGTCGAGCGTCTGCTTTTCAAGGCGCGTGCGCGACTTTGGCAATGGCGGTCTCCCTTTTCACCATGGCCACTACTGCCACCGCGAAATGCTTTCAAGCGGAATTGATGATGTCTGCAAAGCTGTGCAAAAGATGGCCGAAGATATCGCCCGCGGTGGCTAGCCGGTGACGGCCTTGGGGACCGGCGAGGGCGGTGCCGCCACGCGGCGGCCGAAGGCGAGGATAAGCTCCTTCAGTGTCGGCTCTGCGACACGGCTGGCTGCCTCCTCGCAGCTGACCCATTCCAGCTTGCGCACACCTTCCTCGGGGAAGTGCTTGCAGAGATCGTCTACCTCGAGGGCATGCACCTGGACCTTGACCGAGATCTTCAGGCCGTGATCCATGCGCTTCTTGTAGAGATAGAAGCCGGCCGGGGCCTTCTGCACTCGGCCCTTGACGCCTGCCTCTTCATAGGCCTCGCGCTCGGCCACCTCGTGGGCACGCTTGCCTTGCATAGGCCATCCCTTGGGAATGACCCAGCGGCCGGTATCACGGCTGGTGATCAGCAGAATCTCGAGCGCCTTGGACTTCTTGCGAACACGGAAACAGAGCGCTGCATATTGCATGCGCGCCGGTCGACGCAGCATCAGCTGCACATCGGATGCGAGCCGGTTCAGGAAGTTCAAGGTCGTTTGCTCTCCTCTTAGCGAATCAGTGTTCGTTGGACGTTCCAGCCAGTATGCCAGCGTCGCGTTGCGTGTAAACGTCGCACCGTGTCGGCTGCCGGATATGCGGTCAGCTTCGCTGCAAACTGTGGTCCCGATGCGACAGAATATGGTGCTTTCGCGCCTGTTTTGCCAGCGGGGCGGCAACCGGGCGTTGGTCCCGGCTTCAGCTCGCCTGATCGCGCTGCTGGAGGCGCAGCCGCGCGATGCGCGCCCACTCGCCGGTGCGCTCGGCCTCGCGGGTGGAGGCGGCAACAAAATCGATATGGCTTTGGGCAGCGGCCTTGGCCGCTTTCGGGTCTCCGGCCATGATCGCGTCGTAGATTGCCTCGTGTTGCGCGAGCAGCCGGTCACGCGCCCCTGGCGCGTCGAAGACCGAATTGCGGTGAAAAAAGATCCCCTGCGTCAGCAGCCGGTAACAGGCGCGCAGCGTGTGCATGAGGATGATGTTGTGGGCGCTTTCGCCGATCGCCTGATGCAACTCGACGTCGGAGGCTAGTTCGTCGTTGAAGTCACCACTGCGGTGGGCGGTTCGCATTCGCTCGATAATGCGCGTGAGGATATCGCGGTCGAAATCCGTTGCGCGCGTTGCCGCCAGTTCCGCGGTCAAGCCTTCGAGTTCGCGGCGATATTCGAGATAATCCTGCGTCGCCTTGTGGTGGCGGCCGATCAGCTCGATCAGCGGCTTGGAGAAGACTTCGCCGACGACATCGGCAACGAAGGTACCGCCGCCGTGGCGGCTCTCGACGAGGCCGCGCGCCTCCAGTTCCTTCAACGCTTCGCGCAGGATCGGCCGCGACACGTCGAAACGCTTCGACAGTTCCCGTTCGCCCGGCAGCCTGTCGCCGTCGCGCAGGATGCCTTCGAGGATGAGAAGCTCGATCTGTTGGACAACCTCGTCCGCCGTGCGGCTGTGGCTGATGCGGGCATAGAGGTCGATCTGGTCTTCGGTCACGCTTGGGTCTCCCATGCGCCGCAATCTAGGCATCGGCAGCCAACTGGTCAATTTCCTTGTCCACTTTGGCCGCCCTGACAAAAGTCAAACTGCGGCAATGCGTCCTTTTGCTTTTGCTCATTCGGTTGATAAGAGAGTCATGATGAACGCGTGAGGGGGATAAAGCGCTTCATGGCAAAGGGAAGTTTTGCATTTCCGGTCGCGCCGATGCGAGCGCAGGCGCTGGGCGAGGTCCATTCGCGGCCTTACGCCCTGGTGGCGACGCCGCGCGTGATCTTTCAGCTCGCCTTCATGACCGAGGGCGGCTCGATCGTCGACCACGCCGTTCTGTCGGAATTGTCGCGTTCGCGTGGCATTGCGCCGCCTGGACGCGATGCCAACCATCATGCCATGGCCTGGGGGCAGGGCACGCTGCGCTGGGAACGGCATACGGAATTTTCGACCTATTTTTGGGACGGCCCGGCGCCGGAGCATTTCGGTGGCGAGGTGGCGATCCACCCATTCGGCGACGGCTTTTCGCCGCCCGGCTCGCTCATTTCGGGCATCCGCCTCGAGATCCGCGCGGACTCACCGGAGACCCGCGAGGCGATCAAGGCTTTCGACCCGACCAGCCTCTGTTACAGCGAGACGAAGAACGGCCAGGCGATCCTCGTCACTGACTTTCGCCAGAACGGTGACGGTCTGACGCAGATCCTGGTGATCGACCGCGGCATGACCGAGGCCGGCACCGGCGCGTTGATCCAGCGTCTGCTCGATATCGAAACCTATCGGACGCTGGCGATGGTCGGCCTGCCGTTGGCGCAATCACTGTCGCCGGAGATCCGCCGCACCGAAGACGGCCTGACGGCGATCACTCAGCGCATGAAGGAGAACGTCCGCGAAGAGGCGGACGACATGCTGGCGGAGATCACCCGGCTTGCGGCCGATCTGGAGGCGGGTGCTGCACTCAGCCTCTATCGCTTCGGCGCCAGCCGCGCCTATTACGGCATCGTCCAGGAGCGCATCCGCACCCTGGCCGAGACGGCGGTCCCCGGCTACGAGACGATCGGCACCTTTCTCGAGCGTCGGCTGGCGCCGGCAATGCGCACCTGCCAGTCGGTGGAGGAGCGGCAGGCGAACCTGTCGCGCAAGCTCGCCCGCGCCACCGCGCTCCTGCGCAGTTGGGTCGATGTCGAACTGGAGCGGCAGAACAGCGCCCTTTTGAACTCGATGGATCGGCGCGCGAAGTTGCAGCTGCGGCTGCAGCAGACTGTCGAGGGTCTGTCGGTTGCCGCGATCTCCTATTACGTCGTCGGTCTGTTCGGCTATCTCGCCAAGGCGGTCAGCCATGAGCTGCCGATCGATCCCGGTCTGTTGACCGGACTTGCCGTGCCCTTCGCGGTCGCCGGCGTCTGGCTCATCGTTCGCCGCATCCGCCACCATCACGGCGACGGCGAGCACAAATAGCGCCTATCGTTCCCAATAGGGGACAGGCCCGTAGAGGCCGGCGAGATAATCGATGAACAGGCGCACCTTGGCCGGCAGGAACTGGCGGCTCGGGTAGACGGCCGATAGCGTCAGGTTCTTCGAGCCCTCCCATTGCGGCAGCACCTGCACCAGCTGGCCGCTGCGCAGCTCCGGGCCGATATCCCAGGTGGAGCGGAGCGCGATGCCGGCGCCGGCGATCACCGCCGCCCGGACGATTTCAGAGGAATTGGTCACCAGCGGCCCTTCGGGGTGCCAGACGAGCGATCCCTCCGGCCCTTCGAGCTTCCAGTTGTCGTTGTTGTGGGCGGGCAGGCAGAAATGCCGGGCGAGGTCGCCAATCTCGTTCGGGGCGCCGTTGCTGGCAATGTAGTCCGGCGAGGCGCAGAGCAGCCTGCGGACCGGCGCGAGCTTGCGCGCTACCAGGCTCGAATCGGTCAGCTCACCGATGCGCACGGCCATGTCGAAGCCCTCGGCGACGATATCGGTAAAGTCGTCGGTGAGCACGATGTGCAGCTTGAGATCCAGATGGTCCTTCATGAAGCCGGTCAGATGCGGCGCGATATGCATGCGGCCAAAGGAGGTCGGCGCCGAAATGCGAAGCACGCCCTGCGCCTGCGACGAGCGTCCTGAGGCATAGGCTTCCGCCTCTTCGATGCCCGTGAGGATGCCGAGCACGCGGTCGTAGAAGCCCTGGCCCGCCTCGGTTAGCGAGATCTGCCGGGTGGTGCGCTGCAACAGGCGCGTGCCCAGCCGGTCTTCCAGCCGCTTGATCCGTTTGGAGATGACCGCGGGGGAAAATCCGAGCGCCCGCCCTGCTGCCGACATACTGCCGGAGGAAACGACGCGTGCAAAAATCTCAAGATCGCCTAAATTCGTCATCAATCGTTGCCATTGTTTCCGAAATGGAAAAGCTCGATAGCATTTGCGAGGGGGCTATCCTAGTGGTAAAGAAAATGAACCAATTGACATATGGGCGGAGGATTTGATGGCGGAAACGATCGGCTTTCTGCAGCCAAGGCCGGCCGTCATCGCCCGGCGCCGCGAGATCGCTGCTGACCTGGCAGACCTGCTGCCATCAGGCTGCCTCATCAGCGACGAGCGCGGCTTAAAGCCGTTCGAGACCGATGCCTTCATCGCCTATCGCCGCATGCCGCTTGCCGTCGCCCTGCCCGAGACGACCGAACAGGTGGCAGCGGTGCTTAAATATTGCAGCCGCTACGGCATTCCCGTCGTGCCGCGTGGCGCCGGCACCTCTTTGTCCGGCGGCGCCATCCCCCAGGAAGACGCTGTGGTAATCGGCCTCTCGAAGATGTCGCGCATCCTCGATATCGACTTCTTCAACCGCACCGCGACGGTCCAGGCCGGTGTGACCAATCTCAATATTTCCGAAGCCGTTTCCGCCGATGGCTTCTTCTACGCGCCGGATCCGAGTTCGCAGCTTGCCTGCACCATCGGCGGCAATATCGGCATGAATTCCGGCGGCGCCCATTGCCTGAAATACGGCGTCACCACCAACAATCTGCTGGGCGTGAAGATGGTGCTGTTCGACGGCACGATCATTGATCTCGGCGGCAAGGCGTTCGATGCGGCCGGCTACGATCTGCTCGGCCTTGTCTGCGGCTCGGAGGGGCAGCTCGGCATCGTTACCGAGGCAACCGTGCGGCTGATCGCCAAGCCCGAGGGCGCCCGCCCGGTGCTGTTCGGCTTTGCCTCCTCTGAAGCCGCCGGCGCCTGCGTCGCCGACGTCATCGGTTCCGGCATCATCCCCGTCGCCATGGAATTCATGGACAAGCCGGCAATCGAGATCTGCGAAGCCTTTGCCCATGCCGGCTATCCGCTGGATGTGGAGGCGCTACTGATCGTCGAGGTGGAGGGCTCGGAGGCCGAGATGGACGCGATGCTCGCAAGCATCATCGACGTTGCCCGGCGCCACGGCGTTACCACAATCAAGGAAAGCCAATCGGCGCTCGAGGCGGCGCTGATCTGGAAGGGCCGCAAATCGGCGTTCGGCGCAACCGGACGCATCGCCGACTATATCTGCATGGACGGCACCGTGCCGCTCAGCCAGCTTTCCCACGTTCTGCGCCGCACCGGCGAGATCGTCGCTTCCTACGGTCTGCGCGTCGCCAATGTCTTTCACGCCGGCGACGGCAACATGCATCCGCTGATCCTCTACAACATCAACGACCCCGATGATGCGGCACGCGCCGAAAGCGCCGGCAACGACATCCTGAAGCTTTGCGTCGATGCCGGCGGATGCCTGACCGGCGAACATGGCGTCGGTATCGAGAAACGCGATCTCATGCTGCATCAGTTCACCCAGACCGATCTGGACCAGCAGATGGCGGCGCGCGCCGCCTTCGATCCACAATGGATCCTGAACCCGTCCAAGGTCTTTCCGCTCGAAGGACGCCCCGCCGCATGATCGTGCATTTCGAGCCTGCGAGCGAAGAGGGGATCGCAACCGTGGTTCGGGCGATGGCCGCGGAAAGGGCGTCGCTTACCGTCATCGGCGGCGGCACGCGCTCCGGCCTCGGCAACCCCGTGCGCGCCGACCGGGTGCTGTCCACCCGCCGTCTCTCAGGTATTGTCAGCTACAACCCGGCGGAAATGACCGTCAGCGCGCTCGCCGGGACGCCGCTTGCCGAGGTCGAGGCGGCCCTTGCCGAAAACCGGCAGATGCTGTCATTCGAACCGATGGACCACCGCCCGATCTTTGCAACGACCGGCGAACCGACGATCGGCGGGGTTTTCGCGGCCAATGTCTCGGGGCCGAGGCGCCTCATCGCCGGTGCCGCTCGCGACAGCCTGCTCGGCGTCCGTTTCGTCAATGGCAGGGGCGACGCGATCAAGGCTGGCGGCCGGGTGATGAAGAACGTCACCGGCCTCGATCTGGTAAAACTTTTGGCGGGCTCGCACGGAACGCTTGGAATTCTGACCGAGGTGACATTCCGCGTGCTGCCGAAGCCGCCAGCCTGCGAAACCGTCGTGGTCTCGGGCTTGAACGATGCCGAGGCGGCGGCCGTGATGGCAGAAGCCATGGCGCAAACGGTCGAGGTATCAGGTGCGGCGCATCTGGCCGAGAGCGTCCGCGGCCGGTTCATCGCCGGCGGCCTGCCCGATGGCGCAGCAACCGTTCTTCGGCTGGAAGGCTTGCAGGCCTCGGTCTCGATCCGCGCGGAAAAACTGTCGAAGGCGCTCGAAAAGTTCGGTCCGGTATCGCGGCTCGATGCGGAGCAGACGGCGGCGCTCTGGTTGGAGATCCGCGATGTGAAGCCCTATGCAGATGGCACGGATCGCCCGCTCTGGCGTGTCTCGGTTGCGCCTTCGGCCGGCCACCAACTGGTTGCCGCGTTGCGCCTGCAAACGGGTGTCGATGCCTTTTATGACTGGCAGGGCGGACTTGTGTGGCTGCGCATGGAGGCCGATCCGGAGGCGGCGCTGGTGCGCCGCTATATCAAGGCGCTTGGCGGCGGCCATGCGAGCCTCGTTCGCGCAGCTGACGGCTTTCGCGCGACCATTCCATCGTTCGAGCCGCAACCCGCGCCGGTGGCGCTGTTGAGCGAGCGCGTCCGGGAAAAGTTCGATCCACAGCGGATCTTCAATCCGGGCCGGATGCAGGCCGTCTCCTGAGGCACGGGGAAATGACGAGAGAGGGAGGTATCGATGAGTGACAATGGTCCGCAGGCTCCGCCTCCCAGAGAGACCGATCGCTGGCTGGAGCCCGGGAAGGTCAACGTCCAGGTCATTTATGTGCTCTATCTCGTCGCTTTCGCCGTGGGGATCACGTCTGTCATCGGCGTCGTGCTTGCTTATCTCAACCGCGGCAAGGGTGCGCCCTGGGTCCAGACACACTATACTTGGGCGATCCGCACCTTCTGGATTGCGCTGTTGTTCGGTCTCATCTCGGCGCTGCTGATGGTGTTGCTGATCGGGTTTTTAGGGTTTATCGCCACCGCGGTCTGGATCGTCGTGCGCTGTGTCGTCGGCCTGCAACGCGCCGCTCGCGAGGAGCCGATCAGCAATCCGGAAAGCTGGATGATCTAAACCGTGTGGCGCAAAAGTGTGTAGCGGTTTTGCGACAGCGACATGGGAAAACAAGAGCTTGAAATGCGGTAAGCGATCAGAGATCGCAACGCGCGTGAGGGGCAGAGCCCCGATACTGGAGTAGCCGCTTGCAAACGAACTTTACGCCCGCGCAGCTTGCCGATCCGCATGTGGCCGAATCCGAGGCCATCCTGCGCAAATGCGTGCATTGCGGTTTTTGCACCGCCACCTGTCCCACCTATGTGACGCTTGGCGACGAGCTCGATAGCCCGCGTGGCCGCATCTATCTCATCAAGGATATGCTGGAGAACAGTCGGCCGGCCGACACCGAAACCGTGACGCATATCGACCGCTGTCTGTCCTGTCTCGCCTGCACCACCACGTGTCCGTCAGGCGTCGACTACATGCATCTCGTTGATCATGCCCGTGTTCATATAGAGAAGACCTACAAGCGGCCATTGAAGGATAGGCTGGCCCGCGCCGTGCTGGCGCAAGTCCTGCCCTATCCCTCGCGTTTTCGCCTTGCCTTGAAGGCGGCCGCTTTCGGAAGGCCCTTTGCCAGGGTTCTGAAAAAGGTGGCGGCGCTCAAGACCTTCGGAGTGATGCTCGATCTGGCGCCGAAGGCGGTGCCGGAGCCCTCGGCGACCGCGATCACGGGCACCCATGCCGCCAGCGGCAAGCGCGTCGGCCGCGTTGCGCTGCTGAACGGTTGCGCGCAACCGGTACTGAAGCCGGAGATCAACGAGGCAACCATCCGCCTCCTTACCCGTCTCGGCATAGAGGTGGTCGTCTCGGCAGGCGAGGGCTGTTGCGGCGCGCTGGTGCATCACATGGGGCGGGAGGGCCAGGCGCTCGACGCGGCCCGGCGCAATGTCGATGCCTGGCTGAGCGTGGCAGACGAAGGTAGTCTCGATGCGATCATCATCACCGCATCCGGCTGCGGCACGACGATCAAGGATTATGGCCACATGCTGCGCCTCGACCCCGCCTATGCGGAAAAGGCAGCAAGGGTCTCGGCCATGGCGAAGGACATCACCGAATACCTGTCGACTCTGGATCTTCCAGTGCAGGATCCGCGCGGCATGACCGTGACCTATCATTCCGCCTGCTCCATGCAGCACGGCCAGAAGATCACCATGGCGCCGAAGCAACTGTTAAAACAGGCGGGGTTCGTCGTGCGCGATCCCGCAGAAGGCCATCTCTGTTGCGGCTCGGCCGGCACCTACAACATCCTGCAGCCGGAGATCTCGCAGAAGCTCAAGGACCGCAAGGTCAAGAACCTCGCGGCGACGAAGCCCGACGTGATCGCCACCGGCAATATCGGCTGCATCACCCAGATCGCGACCGGCACGGCGATCCCGATCGTCCACACGGTCGAACTGCTCGACTGGGCCTATGGCGGCGCGAAACCGGCTGGATTGTGAAACGAAAAATGCCGGCGCGATGGCGCCGGCATTGGTTTTTCTGGGCTATTTCTGGCGAGCGTATCAGCCGCCAAAGATCTGGCGGAAGATATCGACGCCGCGATCGTTGAAGTAGGTATCGCCGGTCTTGCTGCCGGGTCCGATGACGATCACCTTGGTGCCGACGTCGGCCCGGTCGTAGAGGTGCTCGATGTCGTTATTCATCATGCGGATGCAGCCCGAAGACATATTCTGGCCGATCGTCCACGGCTGGTTGGTGCCGTGGATGCGGAAGATCGTGTCGCGGCCGCCCTTATAGAGATACATGGCACGCGCGCCGAGCGGGTTGTCGATGCCGCCTTCCTGCGTGATCGGCAGGATGCGGCCCTTGGCGGCTTCGCGGCGGCGCATTTCTTCCGGCGGCGTCCAGGTCGGCCATTCAGCCTTGCGGCCCACCTTCACCACGCCTGACCAGCCGAAGCCTTCACGACCGACGCCGATACCGTATCGGGTCGCGCGGTTCGGACCGTCGATGTAGTAGAGAAACTTGTTGTTGGTATCGACAATGATCGTGCCGGGGGCTTCGTCGGTGCTGAAGCGAACCTTGGTGCGCCAGAATTGCTTCGGCGGCTTTTTCTGCGTCGCGACAAGGACGATATCACTGCTCTTGGGAGTGGTTCCGGATGTCGGCGCGGGCGTGAAAGCCTGGGCATTGGCGGCGGCAAGAATAGCGCTGGTCGCGATGGCGATCGCGACCAATTTGCTGGCATGACGTTTCATATACGATTCCCTCTAAGCCCTCGTTACATCAAGGCTATGCAAATTGGCCCGAAGTTCAAGCCCGGGATACATCCGATAGACCGAACATGGTCACGGATTTTGTATCTTTAAGCCCGTCTGTTGCCTGAAGATCACGACCAGGCAACAGCAAAACGTATGGGGAGAGGGAAATATTCTATGTCCGGCGCCAATTATATGACGATAACCTTGGTGCCGACATTCACCCGTTCATAGAGATCGACGACGTCCTCGTTGCGCATGCGGATGCAGCCTGAGGAGACCGCGTAACCGATCGTCCAGGGCGCATTGGTGCCGTGGATGCGGTAAAGCGTCGAGCCGAGATACATGGCGCGTGCGCCAAGCGGATTTTCCGGGCCGCCGTCCATGCGGGCCGGCAGGTAGTGCCCCTTGGCGGCTTCGCGCGAGATCATTTCCGTCGGCGGCGTCCAGCTCGGCCATTCCGCCTTGCGGGTGACCTTATGAGCGCCGGCCCATTCGAACCCCGGCTTGCCGACGCCGACACCGTAGCGCCGTGCCTGACCATTACCGGCGACAAGGTAGAGGAAACGATTGTTGGTATCGATGACGATCGTGCCTGCCTTTTCCTTGCCGTCGTAGGCAACTGTCTGCGGCAGATACTGCGGGTCGAACTTAGACTTGACGGGACGCTGGGCGCGGGTGGCGTTGACCGGTTGTACCAGCGGGGCGCCGACGCGGCGTTTTGCCTGCGGCTTCACGGTCAGGCCCTGATAATACTGTTTTCGGGTGGTGGTCGGTATCTGCTGGCGGTAGATGACCCGGCGCGCCTGTTGCGGCTGGCCGCCGAGCTGCATCACCCACGGGGCGGTCAGGTCTGGGCTGACGATCACCGGCGGCCGGTTCTGGTACCGGTCCTGGGCCTGCGCCTGGCCGGCGACGAGGGTGAGGATGGATGCGGCTACAACAAGGGATTTTTTCAACATCGGACGGACTCGCTACCTTTCGCCGAAACGTATCAAAATGGGGCGCGGCCAGCCGGAGAACGGGTCTCCAGGACGGACGGCATGCGCCTTGGCAATGGGGCGATCGTGTCATCGCGGCGCCACGGAATGGTAAACGGCAGCCCGCGAAAGGGAGGAAGCGCCGATAAAGCTTTGGGTAGGGTTATCCGTCGCTTTAGGAATCTGGTTTGTGAATGGTAAATGCGGAAGAGCACGATGAAACGGGGCTGGTAATGACGACCAAGGGCATAATGATTGGCGAAGACGGCCTTGGGCGTTGCGCCTGGCAGAGCAATCTCGATGACTACAGACGGTATCACGACGAGGAATGGGGGCGGCCGGTTACCGATGACCGGCGCCTCTTCGAGAAGATCTGTCTGGAGGGGTTTCAATCCGGCCTCTCCTGGCTGACGATCCTGCGCAAGCGCGAGGCCTTTCGCGCCGCCTTCGCCGGCTTCGACGTCGATGCGGTTGCCGCCTTCGGCGATGCTGACATCGAGCGCTGCCTTGGCAATACCGGCATCGTGCGCCATCGCGGCAAAATCGTCTCGACCATCAACAACGCCAAGCGCGCCCAGGAGCTTAAAGCCGAGTTTGGTTCGCTTGCTGCCTATTTCTGGTCGCACGAACCCGGCCCGGACGAGCGGCCGGCATTTGTCAGCTATGAAGCGATCGCCGCCAATCCGACGACTCCGACCTCGACGCTGATCTCCAAGGATCTGAAAAAGCGCGGCTGGACCTTCGTCGGCCCGACGACGATCTATGCCTTCATGCAGGCCATGGGGCTTGTCAACGACCACATCGAAGGCTGCCATTGCCGCGCGACGGTCGAGGACATGCGGCGGGCGCTGACGCGCCCGCAACCCTGAATTTGCATCTTTCCAGGAACGGCTTCAGCCACCGTTCTTGGCAAGCCAATCCTTCATCATCTGGATCTCGCCCTCCTGGGCCTTGATGATGTCTTCCGCCAGTTTGCGCAGTTGTTCGTCCTTGCCGTATTCGAGTTCGACCCTGGCCATGCCGATCGCGCCCTGATGATGGGCGATCATGCCCCGCACGAAGTCGACATCGGCGTTGCCGGTAAAGGCGATGTCCATGCCCTTGTGCATGCGGGCGTTGACCTCGGCGAAAGCCTTGCTGGAGGCGGAGGTGTCGCCGGCCGGCGCCGCCGCCTCAGCCGATCCGTGATGCATGCTGCTGCCGTGGTCCTGGGCCATAGCGGGAGCATAAAGTGACGCGATCAGGACTGAGGCTGCTATGATCGTTTTCAAAGACATGATGGTTTCCTTCTTCATCTCATTATCATCTCGCGCGACTGAGGCAGCGCCGTGCAATCGCCGAAATGTCGGCCGGTTGTTGCGGCCTGTCATATGGAATTTCGTTTCGTCAGCGCAGCCGATACACCCGAAGGTGAGCCACGATGACGGTCACACAAGCAGGAACGACTTGGGTGGTGGCGAGCGCGGCCCGATCGTGATCGCGTGCAATGCGGGATATGTCGCTGCCGCCAGACGCGACGATGTCGTGGTCGCCGGATCGAACATCAAGGCAATTGGCTCGATCGCGATGCAGGCCGAACAGGACGAAGGATGCGCCTGTTTTTTCGAGTGGTCCTTGCATGCCCGGATATCTTCGCAGGAGATCGCATGGCCAGCGTGAACGGCTTGCTTTTGCGACGAGTCATGGGCGGCGGTTTGTGCGGCACCGGCCGCCAGGTCCTGGGCCTGCAGCATCGCCGAAGGCGCGCCTGAGAACAGGGCTGCAACGAACAGGAGTATGACGGCGGCAAAACGCATGCCCTTTACTTAGGATGGCCCGTGGCAAAGAGAAGACGTGATCGGCACGCTGCCGGTCCGATCGTTGCCTTCGCGCACGCCTGGAGCCGCTTTGCGCCGTGCTAACCCTTGCCGCCCATGCCTCTATCCGATAGGGAAAGCTCGAAACCCGCTGACAGTCCGGAATGCTCCCCATGACCGAGAAACAAAAGAAACCGCAGAAGCTCAAGGCACGCCTTCCGCGTGGCTTTGTCGACCGTTCGGCCGCCGATATTCGCGCCACCGACGACATGATCGTCAAGATCCGCGAAGTCTATGAGCGTTATGGTTTCGATCCGGTCGAAACGCCGCTGTTCGAATACACCGATGCGCTTGGAAAATTCCTGCCCGACAGCGACCGCCCGAACGAGGGCGTGTTTTCGCTGACGGATGACGACGACCAGTGGATGTCGCTGCGCTACGACCTGACGGCGCCGCTTGCCCGTCACGTCGCCGAGAACTTCAACGAGATCCAGCTTCCCTTCCGCACCTATCGCGCCGGCTACGTTTTCCGCAACGAAAAGCCGGGCCCGGGTCGCTTCCGCCAGTTCATGCAGTTCGATGCCGATACGGTCGGTGCCGCCGGCGTCCAGGCGGATGCCGAAATGTGCATGATGATGGCCGACACGATGGAAGCGCTCGGCATCAAGCGCGGCGACTACGTGATCCGGGTCAACAACCGCAAGGTTCTTGATGGCGTCATGGAGGCGATTGGCCTCGGCGGCGACGACAAGGCGAATGCCCGCCTGACGGTGCTGCGCGCCATCGACAAGCTCGACAAGTTCGGTCCCGAAGGCGTGCGCCTGCTGCTCGGCGAAGGCCGCAAGGACGAGAGCGGCGACTTCACCAAGGGCGCCGGTCTGAACGGCGAGCAGATCGACAAGGTCCTGTTCTTCGTTGGCATCCAGGACTACGCCGAAAGTGCCGCCGAACTCGCAGCGCTCGTTGCCGGCACAGCCAAGGGCGGCGAGGGCGTCGAGGAACTCAACGCCATCCGCAGCCTGGTCGTGAGCGCGGGCTACGAGGCCGATCGCATCAAGATCGACCCTTCGGTCGTTCGCGGTCTCGAATATTACACCGGCCCGGTTTTCGAGGCCGAGTTGCAGTTTGCCGTCACCAATGAGAAGGGCGAAAAGGTCGTCTTCGGTTCGGTCGGCGGCGGCGGACGTTACGATGGTCTCGTCTCGCGCTTCATGGGCCAGCCGGTGCCGGCCACCGGTTTCTCGATCGGTGTTTCGCGCCTGATGACCGCGCTCAAGAACCTTGGCAAGCTCGGCACGTCGGACGTCGTGGCACCGGTCGTCGTCTGCGTTATGGACCGTGACATCGACAGCATGGGCCACTACCAGCGCTTCGTGCAGCAGCTCCGCCATGCCGGCATTCGCGCCGAGATGTACCAGGGCAACAAGAAGAACTTCGGCGACCAGCTGAAATACGCCGACCGTCGCGGTGCGCCGCTCGCGATCATTCAGGGCGGCGACGAGCGCGCCGCCGGTCTGGTGCAGATCAAGGATCTGATCGAGGGCAAGCGCTTGTCGGGCGAAATAGAGGACAATGCGGCATGGCGCGAGGCGCGGGTGGCGCAGGTCTCCGTGCCCGCAGGCGACCTTGTCGAAAAGGTGCGTGAAATGCTCGCGGCACAGGCCGAGGACCGGGCAAGGGCAGGCTGACGGCGATGCCTCTGATCAACCTTCCCGCCTTCTCCGCAGATCTGCTTGCCGAGTTCGAAAGTCTCGGCACGCTTCGGGTCGACACACCGGTGATCCAACCGGCGGAGCCGTTTCTCGCCATGGCTGGCGAGGATCTTCGCCGCCGCATCTTCATGACCGAGAGTGAGACCGGAGAGAGCCTCTGTCTGCGGCCGGAATTCACCATCCCCGTCTGCCTTCGCCACATCGAAACGGCAACCGGCACGCCCAAGCGTTATGCCTATCTCGGCGAAGTGTTTCGTCAGCGCCGCGAAGGCGGCAACGAATTCTATCAGGCCGGCATCGAAGATCTCGGTGATACCGATATCGCCGCCTCCGACGCGCGTGCGGTCGGCAATGCCATGCGGGTGGTTGCCAATCGTCTTCCTGGCCGGCGCCTGGCGGTCACGCTCGGCGACCAGTCGGTCTTCGAAGCGGTCGTCGGTGCCTGTGGCCTGCCGGGCGGCTGGCAGAAGCGGCTGATCCATGCCTTCGGCGACCAGAAGCACCTGCAGAAGCTGCTTGCCGAGCTTGCCGATCCAAAGGCTGCCGGCGTCTTTGGCCCCGAGGTCGAGCGGCTGGCGATCGCCGGCATGCTCGATGACGAGGTGCGGCTTGTCGCCCATATCGGCGAAACCATGGAGGCGACGGGCTACTCCACCAATGCCAGCCGCTCGCCGCAGGACATCGCCCGCCGCCTGAAGGAAAAGATGGAACTGGCGAATACCCGGCTCGATCCGGAAACGCTGGATCTCGTGCGTGAATTCCTGGCGCTCGACATGCCGCTTGCCGAAGCGCCTGCCGCACTCTTCCGCTTTGCCGAGAAGACCGGATTGACGCTCGATGGAGCGCTGGCGCGTTTTGACGCGCGCGTGGCGGCGCTTGCCGGCATCGGCGCCGATGTCGATGTCATTCGCTATCGTGCCGCCTTCGGCCGCCCGCTCGACTATTATACCGGCCTCGTCTTCGAAGTCGAAGTCGAGGGGACACCGGCGGTGCTTGCCGGTGGCGGGCGCTTCGACCGGCTCCTAACCCTGCTTGGCGCGCGCGAACATATTCCCGCCGTCGGCTTCTCGCTCTGGCTCGACCGGATCGAAGCGGCGATCGCCGCCAGCGGAGGTGCCGCATGACCATCACCATCGCATTGCCGTCCAAGGGGCGGATGAAGGACGACGCCTCGGCGATCTTCGAGCGCGCCGGCATGAAGATCGTCGCCGTCGGCAATGACCGCTCCTATCGCGGCCGTGTCGAAGGCTGGGACGATGTCGAGATCGCCTTCCTGTCGGCCTCGGAGATTTCGCGCGAGCTCGGCAACGGCTCGATCGATTTCGGCGTCACCGGAGAAGACCTTGTGCGCGAGGGGCTTGCCAATGCCGACGCTCGCGTCGAGTTCTGCGCCCGCCTCGGCTTCGGCCATGCCGATGTCGTCGTCGCCGTTCCGGAGATCTGGTACGACGTCGACACCATGGCCGACCTCGGCGACGTCGCCGCCGACTTCCGCGCCCGCCACGGGCGGCGGCTGGCGATTGCCACCAAATACTGGCGGCTGACGCAGAACCACTTTTCCGGCAGCCACGGCATCCAGCTCTACCACATCGTCGAAAGCCTCGGAGCGACCGAGGGTGCGCCGGCCTCCGGCTCTGCCGACATCATCGTCGACATCACCTCGACCGGTTCGACCCTGCATGCCAACCACCTGAAGACCCTTGCCGACGGCGTCATACTGCGGTCGGAGGCCTGCCTGGTGCGTGCACGCAAGCCGGCGCATGACGGCGACCCGATCGTCGGTCGCATTCTCTCGGCGGTGCGCGACGCGCTTTGAAACTTAAGAACCGCCGCTCAGGCGCTCTGCCGGGCGCAGCGCAGGTTGGTATCTGCGCGGCGCAAGCGGCGGGTGCCGTTCGCGCCATTCGTTTCGAGGAGCATTCCATGGCCGACCTTTCCGCCTTTCCGATCACCAAGCGCTGGCCTGCGAAGAACCCGGACATCGTCCCAGCTCTATTCCTTGCCGACGCCGAACGGCGTGAAGATCTCCATTGTGCTCGAAGAACTGGGATTGCCCTACGAGGCGCACCGGATCTCGTTCGACACCAACGACCAGAAATCGGCGGAATTCCTGTCGCTCAACCCCAATGGCCGCATTCCGGCGATCATCGATCCGCACGGCCCTGGCGGCAAGGCGATCGGGTTGTTCGAGTCTGGGGCGATCCTTCTCTATCTCGCGGAAAAGACAGGGAAACTTCTGCCTTCGGATGCGGCCGCGCGTTATGAAGCGATCTGCTGGGTGATGTTCCAGATGGGCGGCGTCGGCCCGATGCTCGGCCAGTTCGGTCACTTCTTCAAATTCGCTGCCGACAAGGTCGCCAACAACATCTATCCGGTGGAGCGCTACCGCGACGAATCGAAACGGCTGCTGGGCGTGCTGGAGGGGCGGCTCCAGGGGCGGTAATGGCTGATGGGCGATGAGTATACGATCGCCGACATCGCCACCTATCCCTGGGTCGAAGGTGCGCGCAAATTCTATGGCGGCGCCGATGTGCTCGACTACAAGAGCTTCCCGAATGTGATGGCCTGGGTCGACCGAGGACTGGCGCGTCCGGCAGCGCAAAAGGGCATGGAGATCCCGGCCAAGGGCTGACGATCGGCCGGCGTGGCCGTCGTTCGAGTTGACGAGGCTCGGGCGGAAAGGCTACGCCTTGTTGTACAAACGAATAAATGACGGGTGAGAGCGTGTCCGGAAAGCTTGTTGTTATCGGTGGCGGTCAGGCCGCCTTTGCGTTGGTCGCCAAACTGCGGGCGTTGAAGGACGAAAGACCGATCACCATCGTCGCGTCCGAGGCAAGCCTGCCCTATCAGCGTCCGCCACTTTCCAAGAAATACCTGCTTCGCGAGATGAGCCTTGATCGACTGCTTTATCGGGCGGAAGCCTGGTACGGCGAGCATGATGTCGACATCAGGCTGTCGACCACGGTGACGGATCTCGACCGAGATGCCAGCCGCGTGATGCTGAGCGACGGCACGTCGCTCGACTATGAGACGCTCGCGTTTGCAACCGGCGCCACCCCCCGTCGGTTGCCAGCCTCGGTCGGCGGCGATCTCGACGGCGTTTTCACCGTCCGCGACTTCAGGGATGCCGATCTGCTGGCTGAAGAGATGAAGCCGGGCAGGCGGGCGCTCGTCGTCGGCGGCGGCTATATCGGCCTTGAGGCCGCGGCCGTTGCACGAACGCTCGGGCTTGAGGTGACGGTCATCGAGATGGCCGACCGCATCCTGCAACGCGTCGCCTCCGCGGCGACGTCAGGCATCGTTCGAGAAATCCATCGATCGCGCGGTGTCGATATTCGCGAGGGAACAGGGCTCAACCGGCTGGTTGGCGAGAATGGCCGCGTTACCGGCGTCGAGCTTTCCGACGGGTCGGTGCTTCCGGTCGACCTCGTCATCGTCGGTATCGGCGTGACCGCCAACGACCACCTGGCGCACGACGCCGGTCTTGAAACCGCCGGCGGCATCGTCGTCGACAGCCACGGCCGCACCTCCGACCCGGCGATTTTCGCGATGGGCGATTGCGCCGTTCAGCCCTGGGGCAACATGCGCATCCGCCTCGAATCGGTTCAGAACGCCGTGGATCAGGCCGAGGCTGTTGCCGCCGTCATTGCCGGCGGTGTCGAGCCTTATGCGCCCAAGCCCTGGTTCTGGTCGGACCAGTACGATGTGAAGTTGCAGATCGCCGGCTTTGGCCTCGGCCACGACGAAACCATCGTTCGCCCCGGCCAGCGCGAGGGCAGCGTTTCGGTCTGGTATTTCCGCGAGGGCAAGCTTCTGGCCGTCGACGCGATCAACGACGCCAAGGCCTATGTCACCGGCAAGAAGCTGCTGGAGACGGGTATTCAACCGGACAGGGCCGTCATTGCCGATCCGCAATCGGATCTGAAGGCGCTTCTGGCCCAGGCTTAGAGCCTGTCGCGCAAAAGTGCGTAGCGGATTTGCGACATCGACAGGCGAAAACAGGGGCTTGAAGCGCACCAAGCGAATTCTACAGCGCCGCGCGTCTTATTAGACGCGCAAAGGTCGCTGTAGCACTTTGAATTGCTGCATGTTTTTATCCTTATATCGAAGACGATTTAAGGAAACATGCAGTAGAGACCCCGATGCGCTTTAGCGGTGTGACCGTCACAGCGTCATTGGGCCGCTTCGAAATCTTTAACTACAAGGCGTTGGCATTTCAGCCTTCGTTAAGGACGAAAGCAACGTCCTGTTTCGAAACGGACGTTGCGACCTGACTTTTCACAATTCCTTAAACGGCACGACGCCAACAGAAGCGATGAACCGGAAGTGGGCGTTCCATTTCCGGACCAGAAATTTCATTTAGGCGTTTGGCGATGTTCAAGGTTCTTACATGCCTCGTGGTCGAGCATGACCCAAAGCTGGTCGTGCTCGCCGCCCTCATCTGCTTCCTGTCGAGCTACGGTGCCGTGACCTTGCTTCAGCGAGGACGCGCATCCGCAGGCAAGGCGCGGGCGATATGGGCCGTGGCTGCCGGCATCGCCAGTGGCTTCGGCATCTGGGCGACCCACTTCATCGCCATGCTTGCCTACGACCCAGGCGTCGTGCTCGGCTATCAGATCGATCTGACGGCCCTGTCGCTTGCCGTCGCGGTCGTTCTGACGACGATGGCACTGCTGATTGCGACCTATGCGCAGGGACCTGTCGCCTGGATCGCCGGCGGCATCGTCCTCGGTTTCGGCGTCGCCTGCATGCACTTCCTCGGCATGGCGGCGCTCGATGTTCCAGGTACCATCCGCTGGGACTGGACGCTCGTCGTCGCCTCCGTCTTTGCCGGCTCCCTGTTCGATATCGGCGCCTTGCGGGCCATCACACACATCGATCGGCCGTTGAAAGCCAAAATTCTGGCGACGCTGTTCATGACGCTCGGTATCGTCGCCTTGCACTTCACGGCGATGGGTGCGGTGACGATCGAAGCCGATTTGCTGCTGCCGTCGCCCGAGGGGATGATACAGCCGCATTTTCTTGCTTTCGTCATCGCCGGAACCGCTTTCTTCCTGCTAACCATGGTCTTGCTTGCCGCAGGCTTTGCGCACCATGCCGAGCTTTCCGCCGCCGCCTCCGAGCGCGAATTCGCCCGCTTCGTGAAAAGCGTCAAGGACTACGCCATCTACATGCTCGACGCAAAAGGCCGCGTCGCGAGCTGGAATGCCGGAGCCGAAGCCAACAAGGGCTATACTGCCGACGAAATCGTCGGCAAGAGTTTCGGATGCTTCTATTCTCCCGAGGATCAGCGGGCAGGCGTACCGCAACAGGCGCTCGACGAAGCCTATGCCAACGGCAAGTTCGAGTGTGTAGGCTGGCGCTATCGCAGGGATGGCACGCGCTTCTGGGCGCATGTCGTGATCGACCCGTTCCTGCATGAGGATGGCACGCATGCGGGCTTCATCAAGATCGTCAAGGACATCACCAAGGAAAAGGTCGACGCCGACCGCATCGCCGAAGTGAGCAAGAATCTCGACATTGCGCTTGAGAACATGTCGCAGGGCATCTGCCTCTTCGACAGCGGCGACCGCCTGCTGCTATCCAACCGGCGCTGCCGCGAGATCTTCGGCTTCTCGGAGACGCTGGCCGGAAAGGGCCTGACGTTCCGCCAGATCCTCGACGAGGTTTTTGCCCGAACCTATTCCGATCCGGTCATCGCCCGGGCGAAATCGGAAGAACTCTATCAGAGGCACCGCGTCGACATGGTCGGCAAGGGCGGTGGCGACATCGTCGAAAAGCTGCCGAACGGTCGCTCGATCCTGACCAAGCACCGCACCCTCGCGGATGGCGGCTGGGTCAGCACCTACGAGGACATCACCGAGCGCCTGGACAGCGAGGAGCAGATTTCGTTCCTCGCTCGCCATGACAGCCTGACGGGCCTCCCGAACCGGCTGCAGTTCAGCAGCTATCTAGAGGAGGAACTCGATGCGGCCGCCTGGTTCTCGCGCAAGGTCGCGGTGATCGGTCTCGACCTCAATAAGTTCAAGGAAGTCAACGACCTGCATGGCCATGCTGCCGGCGATTTCGTGTTGGTGACGATTGCCCAGCGGATGAAGTCGCTGTTGCAGGAGGGCGAGTTCGTGGCCCGCTTCGGCGGCGACGAGTTCGCGGCCGTCAAGCGCTTCGAGGAATTGTCCGAACTCAACGACTTCCTCCGCCGCATCGAGAAAAGCCTGCATGAAGAAATGCGCTTCGGCGACTTCGAGTTGAAGTCCGGTGGCAGCATGGGTGTCGCGATCTATCCGCAGGACGCCGAGACGGCCGACACGCTGATCAACAATGCCGACCTTGCGATGTACCGCGCCAAGGCCGCGCTGAACCAGAGCGTCTGCTTCTACGAAGTGTCGATGGATGAGGCTGCACGCCAGCGCCGCAGCCTTGCCAACGATCTGTGGGATGCGATCGAGAAGAATCAGTTGGCGTTGCACTACCAGGTCCAGAAGTCGGTGATGTCAGGTGACGTCATCGGTTATGAGGTGCTTCTGCGCTGGCACCATCCCGAGCGCGGTATGGTGCCTCCGAACGAGTTCATTCCGCTGGCGGAAGAATGCGGCGCGATCCTGCCGATCGGCGAATGGGTTCTGCGCGAGGCCTGCCGCGAAGCCGCGGGCTGGCAGAGCACCCACAAGATCGCCGTCAATCTTTCGCCGGTGCAGCTTGCCAATGGTGACATCGTCAGCCTGGTCGAGGACGTGATTTCCGAGACCGGGCTCGACCCGAAGCGGCTGGAACTCGAAATCACGGAATCGACGATCATCGACGACAAGGAGCGCGCGCTCCTGACCCTTCGCCAGATCAAGGAGCTTGGGGTCACCATCGCGATCGACGACTTCGGCACCGGCTATTCGTCGCTCGAGACGCTGCGGTCCTTCCCGTTCGACAAGATCAAGCTCGACAAGAGCTTCATGTGGGAGGTGGAAGCAAGTCCGCAGGCAAAGGCGATCGTGCGCGCCATCCTCGCACTCGGGCAGAGCCTCTCGGTTCCTGTTCTCGCCGAAGGCGTCGAGACGCAGACGCAGCTCGATATCCTGCAGGCGGAAGGCTGTGACGAAGCGCAGGGTTACCTGCTCGGCAGACCAGCACCGATCTCAAGTCTCGCCATGGGCAAGGTGAAAGTGGCGGCCGCCTGACGGTCGCCGCCGCCTGCACGACACGGCGGCCCGGCAAACATCATTGAGGCTATTTCCAGGAAAAGTGCGATGCGATTTTCCACCAGGAAACGCGTAAAGACAACGAGCTGGAACGCTTTTGGGACTCTGTTTAAGCGCGGAAGCGCTCTGTAGGCGGGAATGCACCTACTGGCGCAGAAGCATCTTTCCCGCACCTTCGACAAGGAAGCGCGGGAAGAAGAAGATGCCGTGGATCGTACCGGAATAGCGTTCTTCGAGGCCCGAGGATTCGCCGATGCAGAACACCGGCTGCTTGTGGCCGGATTCGAGGCTGATCGTCGTCGAGAAGCAGAAGGACGAACACGTGGTTGCCGCCTGCTCAAAAAGCTCGAGCACGTGGTTGCGGTCGGCGAGGTCGTAGCAGCGCACGAAATTGAGCAGCCCGCATTCGCTCTCGTTGAGACCGTGGATCGCGGACGCCTTCTCGCCAAGCCGGAACAGGCCCGTCGACAGGTCGCCCGACCAACCTTCGGAAACGCAGAACTGTTCCAGGAATTCCTGATGCGGGAGACCGGAATGCATCTGTCCCGGAACACCGAGGGGAACTGAATTTGTTCTCGTGATCTTAAACACGGTCTACCCCAGCACGACCCCTGGCGAATGTCGTCTTCCCACCAGGCAGGCCCATCCCCAATATACAACCCTCGCCAGCCATCGACCCATAGCAGGAAGAACACGCACGATAGTCGGTTGCGTCTTTCTGTACGGAAAGGTCACGAAACTGTGACGTAGCTCGCCAAGCGAAATGATTTCGCAGGAAAGGCCGGCTTAATTTGCGATGAAATACTTATATGCTTTGCGTGATGTTCTCAAAGAGAGCTTGGACACACAGTTAATATGAAAAGTTTGAGCGATTTTTCGCTCGCTTTAGGCCCACCATCCAGTCTCTCGTGAATCTCTGTCCACTTGGGGCGGTGTTATAGTTCGTTTTTTCTCGACTTCAACGCTTTTTTAGTGCCGCCGCAGCTACCGGGTAATTTTTCCTGCGGACAGCTTTGACGTGCACGTTAGATGCAACCGCAGGATTATCGCAAAAACGAGAAAGGGCGACCCGAGGGTCGCCCTTTCCGATCCGAATGGATCATCGTGGATCTGCTTGAACAGGTCCGCGATAAGGCTGGCGCCCTATCACATCATGTCCATGCTGCCCGTTCAGCGCGCTTGACGCGCTGAACCGCTCTTAGTGCATGGGCAAAGCTTTATGGACAATGCTGCGATTGGGCTGGCGCCCTATCACATCATGTCCATGCCGCCCGTTCAGCGCGCTTGACGCGCTGAACTGCTCTTGGTGCATGGGCGAAGCTCTATGGACAATGCTGCGATTGGGCTGGCGCCCTATCACATCATGTCCATGCCGCCCATGCCGCCCATGCCGCCCGGCATCGCCGGCGAGTCCTTCTTCGGCAGTTCGGCGATCATGGCTTCCGTCGTAACGAGAAGGCCAGCAACCGAAGCCGCGTCCTGAAGGGCGGTGCGAACAACCTTGACCGGGTCGATGATGCCCATGGCAATCATGTCGCCATATTCGCCGGTCTGGGCGTTGTAGCCGAAGTTGTCCTGGTCCTTGTCGAGGATCTTGCCGACAACGATCGAAGCTTCGTCACCAGCGTTCTCAGCGATCTGGCGGGCCGGAGCCTGCAGAGCGCGACGAACGATGTTGATGCCGGCTTCCTGGTCGTCGTTCACACCCTTGACGGTGATCTTGACGGAAGAACGCAGCAGGGCAACGCCGCCGCCCGGTACGATGCCTTCCTGAACAGCAGCGCGCGTCGCGTTGAGAGCGTCGTCGATGCGGTCCTTCTTTTCCTTCACTTCAACTTCCGTCGAGCCGCCAACGCGGATTACGGCAACGCCGCCAGCGAGCTTGGCAAGACGTTCCTGCAGCTTTTCGCGGTCGTAGTCAGAAGTGGTTTCTTCGATCTGAGCCTTGATCTGCGAAACGCGGCCTTCGATGTCGCTCTTCTGGCCAGCACCGTCGACGATCGTGGTGTTTTCCTTGGAGATCGAAACCTTCTTCGCACGGCCGAGCATGTCGAGCGTGACGTTTTCGAGCTTGATGCCGAGGTCTTCGGAGATCACGGTACCACCGGTCAGGATGGCGATGTCTTCGAGCATGGCCTTGCGGCGATCGCCGAAGCCCGGAGCCTTGACGGCAGCGATCTTCAGGCCGCCACGCAGCTTGTTGACGACGAGCGTAGCAAGAGCTTCGCCTTCGACGTCTTCAGCGATGATGAGGAGCGGCTTGCCGGTCTGAACGACAGCTTCGAGAACCGGGAGCATGGCCTGGAGGTTCGAGAGCTTCTTCTCGTGGAGGAGAACGAAGACGTCGTCGAGGTCAGCGACCATCTTTTCCGGGTTGGTGACGAAGTAGGGGCTGAGGTAGCCACGGTCGAACTGCATGCCTTCGACGACTTCGAGTTCGGTTTCGGCGGTCTTGGCTTCTTCAACCGTGATGACGCCTTCGTTGCCGACCTTCTGCATCGCTTCTGCGATGTCGAGGCCGATCTGACGCTCGCCGTTTGCCGAGATCGTGCCGACCTGTGCGACTTCTTCCGAAGTGTTGATCTTCTTGGCCTTGGCCTGGAGATCCTTGACGACTTCGGTGACAGCGAGGTCGATGCCGCGCTTCAGGTCCATCGGGTTCATGCCGGCAGCAACAGCCTTGGCGCCTTCGCGAACGATCGCCTGGGCCAGAACGGTTGCAGTCGTGGTGCCGTCGCCGGCGATGTCGTTGGTCTTCGAAGCAACTTCGCGGACCATCTGGGCGCCCATGTTTTCGAACTTGTCTTCAAGTTCGATTTCCTTGGCAACTGATACGCCGTCCTTGGTGATGCGCGGAGCGCCGAAGGACTTGTCGATGATGACGTTACGGCCCTTCGGGCCGAGCGTGACCTTTACGGCGTCAGCGAGGATATCGACGCCACGCAGCATCTTTTCGCGCGCGGTGCGGCCGAATTTGATTTCTTTTGCAGCCATTTGAGAAAACTCCCGGGCTCATTGCCCATTGGTTGTCATGAAAAGGTGTGGACGACGGCAGATCAGCCGATGATGCCCATGATGTCGGCTTCCTTCATGATGAGAAGGTCTTCGCCGTTGATCTTGACTTCGGTGCCCGACCACTTGCCGAACAGAACGCGGTCGCCAGCCTTGACGTCGAGAGCAACAACCTTGCCGCTTTCGTCACGGGCGCCCGAGCCAACAGCGACGATTTCGCCTTCCTGCGGCTTTTCCTTAGCGGTGTCCGGAATGATGATGCCGCCCTTGGTCTTTTCCTCAGACTCGACGCGGCGGACGACAACGCGGTCGTGCAGCGGGCGGAAATTGGTGCTTGCCATTAGTCTAATCCCTCGATCAAATGACACTACGGATCGCTCAACGACCCGATGGATGGGTGTTAGCACTCTCTTTTGTCGAGTGCTAGCGAGGCCGAGATAAGGCTGGGTCCGGGACGAGTCAAGGATTGGCCGTTCAAAAAATTTCAGGCGACATGATTATCGGCGGCTGATGACAGGCAACGAACGGCGGCCGGGCCGGAACGTTTGCCTGCCTATTGCATGAAGCGGTCGGAATTTGGGCAGATCCGATATCGAGGATTTGCCTGGTCTCGCTGCCCGATCCGGTTGTTATCATGAGCCTCGGGGTCGGCAGGCCCTGACGCTGATGTCCCGTGGACCGTCTCCTCGGCATGAGGGAGGGGCGGGCGCCGAATCCTTGGGAATGGCGGCGATTTTCTAGGCGCGAGGCTTGTATTCTCGGCCCTTCCTTGCCATGCAAGCCGGAAACCGAGTTTGCAGGAAGCCCGCATGGCCGCAAGGATCAACAGTTTTCGGGAAATCGCAGGGCGCTATGACGTCGTGCTCTGTGACGTCTGGGGTGTTCTCCACAACGGCGTTCAGGCGTTTGCGTCGGCCTGCGAGGCCCTGGCGGAAGCGCGTGCAGCAGGGCTTACGGTTGTCCTCATCACCAATTCTCCCCGGCCAAGCCCCAGCGTCAAGGTACAGATCCGCGGGCTGGGCGTTCCCGATGAAGCCTATGATCGCATCGTCACGTCGGGCGATGTGACCCGCACCTTGATCGCCGCAGCCGACAAGAAGATTTTCTTCATCGGCGCCGAACGCGATCTGCCGTTGCTCGAAGGGCTCGGCACCGAGATCGTCTCGTCGGAAGATGCAGAGACCGTCGTCTGCGCCGGCTTCTACGACGATGAAACCGAAACGCCGGAGCACTATCGCGCGACGCTGACCGGACTTGCCAAGCGCAAGATCCCGTTCATCTGCGCCAATCCGGACCTGGTGGTCGAGCGCGGCCACCGGCTGATCCCCTGTGCCGGCGCCATCGCCAAGCTTTACGAGGAGCTCGGCGGCGAAGCCCGGATCGCCGGAAAGCCCTATATCTCCATCTACCGTGCCGCGCTGACGGAAGCCAAGGCCGTTCGCGGTCCACTCGATCTGTCGCGTGTCATCGCCGTCGGCGACGGTATGCCGACCGATGTCAAGGGCGCCCAGGATGCCGGCTTCGATCTGCTTTACATCAGTGCCGGTATTCACGCGCAAGAATACATGAACGAAAGCCGCACCGACGAGGCGAAGCTTACTGCCTTCCTGAGGAAGGAAGGTGCTTCGCCGAAGTGGTGGATGCCCAGGCTCGCCTGACGGGAAGATCGAGATGACGGTTTTTCATCGCAACGAAACCCGCGACCCGCTGCCCGAGCGTCTGCGTGGCGGCGTTGTCGCCATCGGCAATTTCGACGGTGTTCACCGCGGCCACCAATCCGTGCTGGAGCGAGCGCTGGAAGAAGCCGCGGCACGCGGCGTTCCCGCACTGGTGTTGACCTTCGAGCCGCATCCGCGCACGGTCTTTCGGCCAGACACGCCGGTCTTCCGGCTGACGCCCGCACCGCTGAAAGCCCGTATCCTCGAAGGCATGGGGTTTGGCGCCGTCATCGAATACCCGTTCGATCGCACCTTCTCCGAACTTTCCGCGTCCGATTTCATCCATCGGGTGCTCCTGGAGTGGCTGCATGCCTCGCATGTGGTCACCGGGTTCGATTTCCATTTCGGCAAGGGGCGCGAAGGCGGTCCCGCCTTTCTGATGGCGGCGGGCGGCGAAAACGGCTTCGGCGTCACCCTGGTCGACGCCTTCCGCGATGAGAATGCCTCGGTGATCTCCTCGAGCTTCATTCGCTCGCTGCTCGGCCAGGGCGACGTTTCTCACGCGGCCGGCTTGCTCGGCTATCGCTACACGGTCGAGGCCGAAGTAATCGACGGCAAAAAACTCGGGCGGACCCTCGGCTATCCCACGGCCAACATGCGTCTACCGCCCGAGGTCGAACTTAGAACCGGCATCTATGCCGTGCGCTTCCGCCGGGCTGACGGCTCGCTCTATGATGGCGTTGCCAGCTTTGGCCGGCGTCCGACCGTCGACAGCGACGGCGAGGCGTTGCTTGAAACCTTCGTCTTCGATTTTTCCGGCGATCTCTACGGCGAGGTCTGTTCGGTTTCGTTCTTCGGCCACCTGCGCGACGAGCTGAAGTTCGACGGGCTCGACCCGCTGGTGGCGCAGATCCGAAAGGACGAAGACGAGGCGAGGGCGTTGCTCTCCGGCGTCACGCCCTTGAGCGATATCGATCGCCGGATCAACTTCGCCTAAAGAAATCCGTCGCGCCGAAGCGGCGGACCTTTTCAAAAGGCCGAAAACGCCTTAAACAACCGGCCACCATGACCCGGCACCGTCGACTGACCATCGATCAGCGAATTATTGGCCCGGCTTTCCGCGCGCACTAGGCCGCCGGAAGGTCCGGGATTTCGGCGTTTCCAACGCCTCAGTCATCTCTGGAGCGCCGCGCGTCTCTTGGACACGCTAAGGTAGCTCGAACACTTTGAAGCTGCGCATGATCCTTTTCCGAAAATCGATCCCGATTTCAGGGTTATGCGCCGGATACCGAACCCTTTCGCATGCGCGATGATCCGCGCGGAAAAGACGATTGCAAAGACCATGACAGATACCGCTGAGAAGATCGACTATTCCTCCACCCTCTATCTGCCGCAGACGGAGTTTCCGATGCGTGCCGGCCTGCCGCAGAAGGAGCCCGAAACGGTTTCCCGCTGGCAGAAGATGGGTCTCTACAAGAAGCTGCGTGCCTCGGCCGCCGGTCGCGAGAAATTCGTGCTGCATGACGGCCCTCCCTACGCCAACGGCAACATCCATATCGGCCATGCGCTGAACAAGATCCTCAAGGACGTCATCAACCGCTCGTTCCAGATGCGCGGCTTCGACGCCAACTACGTGCCGGGCTGGGATTGCCACGGCCTGCCGATCGAATGGAAGATCGAGGAGAAGTATCGCGAGAAGGGCCAGAACAAGGACGAGGTCCCGGTTAACGAGTTCCGCAAGGAATGCCGCGACTTCGCTGCGGGCTGGATCCAGATCCAGGCGGAAGAGTTCAAGCGCCTCGGCATTGAGGGCGACTTCGACAACCCCTATACGACGATGAACTTCCACGCCGAAGCCCGCATCGCCGGCGAACTGATGAAAATCGCCAAGATGGGGCAGCTCTATCGCGGCTCCAAGCCGGTGATGTGGTCGGTCGTCGAGCGCACGGCGCTGGCCGAAGCCGAAGTCGAATATGCCGACGTCGAAAGCGACATGATCTGGGTGAAGTTCCCGGTCACCGAAGGCTCGGCAGATCTTGCAGGCACCTTCGTCGTGATCTGGACGACCACACCCTGGACGATCCCCGGCAACCGCGCCATCGCCTTCTCCTCGCGTTACGCCTATGGTCTCTACGAGGTTGCGACTGCAGAGAACGATTTCGGTCCGCAGCCCGGCGAAAAGCTGATCTTCGCCAAACGTCTGGCAGACGAGTCCGCCGCCAAGGCGAAGCTCACCTTCAATTTCGTCCGCGACATCGAGGGCGCTGAACTGGCCGCCGTCACCTGCGCCCATCCGCTGCATGGGCTGGGTGGCGGTTACGCGTTCAAGGTGCCGTTGCTCGATGGCGACCATGTCACCGACGACGCCGGCACCGGCTTCGTGCACACGGCGCCGAGCCACGGCCGCGAGGACTTTGACGCCTGGATGGACAATGCCCGCGCGCTTGAAGCCCGCGGCATCTCCTCGGCAATTCCGTTCACCGTCGACGACGCCGGTTATTTCACCGCCGACGCCCATGGCTTCGGCCCGGACGCCGAAGGTGGCGCCGGCCGCGTGCTCGACGACAAGGGCAAGAAGGGCGATGCCAATGATCGCGTCATCAAGGCGCTGATCGCCCGTCACGCGCTATTTGCCCGCGGCCGTCTGAAGCATTCCTATCCGCATTCCTGGCGTTCCAAGAAGCCGGTGATCTTCCGCAACACGCCGCAGTGGTTCGTCTACATGGACAAGGGCTTCGGCGACGGCACGACGCTGCGCTCGCGCGCCCTGTCGGCCATCGACGATACCCGCTTCGTCCCCGGCGCCGGCCAGAACCGCCTGCGTGCGATGATCGAGGGACGTCCGGACTGGGTGCTCTCGCGCCAGCGTGCCTGGGGCGTTCCGATCGCGATCTTTGCCGACGAGCAGGGCGAGATCCTTGTCGATGAGGCCGTCAACGCCCGCATTCTCGAAGCCTTCGAGCAGGAAGGCGCCGATGCCTGGTTCGCCGAAGGTGCCAAGGATCGCTTCCTCGGTAATGACCACGACCACGAGAAGTGGCACCAGGTCATGGACATTCTCGACGTCTGGTTCGATTCAGGCTCGACGCATACCTTCACGCTCGAAGATCGTCCGGATCTGAAGTGGCCGGCTGACGTCTATCTCGAAGGCTCCGACCAGCACCGCGGCTGGTTCCATTCGTCGCTGCTCGAATCCTGCGCAACGCGCGGCCGTGCGCCCTACAACGCCGTTGTCACTCATGGTTTCACCATGGATGAGAAGGGCGAGAAGATGTCGAAGTCGAAGGGCAACACCGTCACGCCGCAGGAAGTGATGAAGGATGCCGGCGCCGACATCCTGCGCCTCTGGGTGATGACGACGGACTATTGGGAAGATCAGCGCCTCGGCAAGACGATCATCCAGACCAACATCGACGCCTATCGCAAGCTGCGCAATACCATCCGCTGGATGCTGGGCACGCTGGCGCACGACAAGGGCGAGGAAGTCGCCCACGCCGAGCTGCCCGAGCTGGAAAAACTGATGCTGCATCGCCTGGCCGAACTCGACCAGGTCGTTCGTGAAGGTTATGACGCGTTCGACTTCAAGAGGATCGCCCGCGCTCTGATCGATTTCTCGAACGTCGAACTCTCCGCGTTCTATTTCGACGTGCGCAAGGATGCGCTCTATTGCGACGCACCGTCGAGCCTTCGTCGCCGGTCGGCGCTTGCGGTGATCCGCAAGCTGTTCGATTGCCTGGTGCTGTGGCTCGCGCCGATGCTGCCCTTCACCTGCGAAGAAGCATGGCTGTCGCGCAAGCCTGACGCTGTCTCGGTCCATCTCGAGCAGTTCCCGGCGATCCCGGCGGAATGGAAGAACGACGCCCTCGAGGCGAAGTGGGAAAAGATCCGCGCGGTGCGCACGGTCGTGACCGGGGCGCTTGAAATCGAGCGTCGCGAGAAGCGTATCGGCTCGTCGCTGGAGGCGGCTCCCGTCGTCTACATCGCCGATCCGGAGCTGTTGAAGGCGCTCGAAGGCGAAGACTTCGCCGAGATCTGCATCACGTCGGCGATCACCGTCGAGGCGGGCGAGGGCCCTGCCGACGCCTTCCGTCTGCCTGAGGTCGCCAAGGTTGGCGTCGTTCCGGAGGCCGCCGTTGGCCGCAAGTGCGCCCGCTCCTGGCGGATCACGACCGATGTCGGTTCGGATGCACTCTACCCTGAGGTGTCTGCCCGCGATGCCGCCGCCCTGCGGGAACTTGGCTTCAAGGCTTAAGGGATCATTTACCGGATGAATTGCGCTTACCGCATTCATCCGGTAAAACCTGCCCGAAATTTGGCGGATTTATCCGCCATGGCGCTGAGTGGCCGCGCACGTGACGGTGGCCGGCTAGAAGGAATTTCATGGAAATGACGCGAGAGTTGCGACTGTTTGCTAGCGTTGCCGCCATTATGACGAGCGGCCTGGTACTTTCCGGCTGCATCGGCGGTCCGACCTACGGCACCGACAAATCGGCTGGCGAGCAGTTGATCGACGATCTCGGAAGCGCTGTGAGCTTTACCCCGACGAAGCGTGATCCGGTCAAGTACCAGCCGCGCCCCGGCCTGGTGCTGCCGCCTACCGGCCAGCAGACCGCCCTCGTGGAGCCGCAGAAGTCGCTCGCCAGTCGCGAAGCCAATCCGGAGTGGGTCGAATCTCCGGAAGAGGCGCGCAACCGTCTGCGCGAAGAAGCCGACGCCAACAAGGACAACCCAAACTACGTCTCGCCACTCGCAAAGGCCAGCGCCAATGGCCGCCGCCTTTCGGCCAAGGAGCAGCAGCAAGCCTATCGCGACGCGCGCAAGATCGAGATGGGTGCCTACGCCGACAAGCGCCGCTTCCTGAGCGATCCGCCGCTCGAATACCGCCGCCTTCCGGAAGCTTCGGAAGCCGACCTTGGTGAGCCGGAAAAGCTCAAGGAGCGCCGCCGCAAGAAGGAAGCGCAGATCAAGAATTCCGGCAGCAAGTGGTACTGGCCCTTTTAAACCATGACGATCAGCATTCGCGACGCGCGACCGGAAGACGCGGAAACCATCCTGCGCTTCATCACAGAACTGGCCACCTACGAGAAGGCGCCCGACGAAGTCGAGGCGACGGTCGAGCAGTTGCAGGCCTCGCTCTTTGGCCCGGATGCGCTCACCCGTGCGGTGATCTGCGAGAAGGACGGAAAGCCGGCTGGCTTTGCCATGTGGTTCTACAACTACTCCACCTGGCAGGCGCGCAAGGGGCTTTATCTCGAAGACCTCTACGTAACGCCGGATTGCCGCGGCTCCGGCGCGGGCAAGATGCTGTTGAAGCATCTCGCCAAGATCGCCGTCGAGGAAGGCTGTGGTCGTTTCGAATGGAGCGTGCTCGATTGGAACGAGCCGGCAATCCGCGTTTACGAAGCCGTCGGCGCCGAACCGATGTCGGAGTGGACGCGCTACCGGCTTGCGGGTGCGGCGCTAGAGTCTTTCGCAGCCGGCTGAGAGTTCGCTCACTTAGCGTTTCCCGGCAAAAAAATCCCTGAGAATGTCAGCGGCTTCGCGCTCGGCAAGCCCGGAATAGACATCGGGCACGTGGTGGCATGTCGGCGAGCCGTAAAAGCGCACGCCGCTATCGACCGCGCCACCCTTGGGGTCTTCGGCGCCGTAGTAGAGGCGACGGATGCGGGCAAAGGAAATCGCTGCCGCGCACATGGTGCAGGGCTCCAGGGTGACATAGAGGTCGGCGCCCGTCAGCCGTTCGTCGTTGAGCACCATGGACGCTTCGCGGATCGCAACGACCTCGGCATGGGCGGTGATATCGTTGAGTTCGCGGGTTCGGTTTCCGGCGCGCGCGATGATCTCGCCGTTGAAAACGACGACGGCGCCGATCGGCACCTCGCCACGTTGGCCCGCCTTTTTGGCCTCTTCGAGGGCCGCATCCATGAAGCGTGTCGTATCAGCCATCGCTCAAACAATAATTTCTCTTAACCCACGGGCTCCGACCTGATAGGACAGCCGCAAAAGGCAGGCAACACAAATGACATCCAAAGACAAGCCCACGCGGCCTGGCGGCAAGCCCGCTGGCCGGGACAAGAAACCTCAATTCGCTGGCAAGAAGGCGGCAGCGCCTGAAGCCGGTGCCTCGCGGCCGCCCAAGGCAGGCCCGAAGCCCGCCGCCGCAAGCAGCGACGAGCCGCAGCGCATCTCCAAAATCCTGGCGCGCGCCGGCGTTGCCTCGCGCCGCGATATCGAACGCATGATCATGGAAGGTCGGGTGAAGCTCAACGGCGTCATTCTCGACACGCCTGTTGTCAACGCGACACTGGCCGACAGCATCGAAGTCGACGGAAATCCGATCCGCGGCATCGAGCGCACCCGTCTGTGGCTCTACCACAAGCCGGCCGGACTGGTGACCACCAATGCCGACCCGGAGGGCCGCCCGACGGTCTTTGACAACCTGCCGGACGAGCTGCCGCGCGTTCTATCGATCGGCCGCCTCGACATCAACACCGAAGGCCTGCTGCTTTTGACCAACGACGGCGGGCTTGCCCGCGTGCTCGAACTTCCGTCGACCGGCTGGCTGCGCCGCTACCGCGTGCGCGCCCATGGCGAAATCGACCAGGACGAACTGGACAAGCTGAAGGACGGCATTGCCGTCGACGGCGTGCTTTACGGCGGCATCGAAGCGACGCTCGACCGTGTGCAGGGTTCGAACGTCTGGATCACGATGGGTCTGCGCGAAGGCAAGAACCGTGAGATCAAGAACGTGCTCGGCGCGCTCGGGCTCGACGTCAACCGCCTTATCCGTATCTCCTACGGCCCGTTCCAGCTCGGCGAATTGCCGGAAGGCCATGTGCAGGAAATCCGTGGCCGGACGCTGCGCGACCAGCTCGGCCCGCGCCTGATCGAAGACGCCAAGGCGAACTTCGACGCGCCGCTCTACAACGATCAGTCGGCAACCCTTCCTGGCGAAGCGCCGGAAGGCGAAGCCTCCGACACCCGCAAGCCCGAGCGTGCCAACCGCTGGGAAAAGCCGGAAGACAAGCGCGAGCGCGCGCTTTCCCGTCTTGATACCCGTCGTGACGACCGCCGCGACGGTGGCCGTGGCAAGGATGGGCCGCGTGGTAAGGAAGGTCCCCGCGGCAAGGGTGGCCCCCGCGAAGAGCGCGGCGACGCCAAGTTCGAGGATCGGCCGAAGCGCACGCCGGCGCAACGCGCCCGCACGGCCAATGTGTGGATGGCGCCCGGTGCGCGTCCGCTGGCCGAGAAGAAGCCGAAGTCCGCTGAAGGCGATGCCTCGGCAACGCCGGCCCGTCGCGAGCGCCCGGATGGCGCTCCGAAGACCAAACGCTACGGCCGCACGAAGGATGGATTTGCGACGAAGTCATCCGGCAAGTTCGATCCCGACCGCAAGGGCGGTGCGCCCAGGGACTTCGACCGTCCGGCTTCCGCCGCACCGGTCAAGCGCCGGGATGAAGAGGGCGAATGGATCAGCGCCAGCGAACCCGCACGCCGCGGCAAGGATGAAGGCCGTGATGGCGGCTTCGGCCGGCGCAAGTCGGGCGATGCCGGAGACCGCAGGTCGCGCGATCACGGTGATCGTCCCCCGCGTCGCGAAGGCGGCGATCGGCCGGCCCGTTCAGAAGGAGGACCGCGCAGCTTCTCCGACAAGCCGCGGTTCCCGCGCGCTGAAGGCGACCGGCCTGCACGTCGCGAAGATGGCGACCGCCCACGTGGCGATCGGCCTGCCCGCGCCGAAGGTGGTCCGCGCAGCTATTCCGACAAGCCGAGAACCCCGCGCGCCGAGGGCGATCGTCCGCCACGCCGCGAAGGCGGTGACCGCCCGTTCGGCGATAAGCCTCGCGGTAAGTCCTTCGGTGGCAAGCCATCCGGCGGCAAATCCTTTGGTGAACGCTCGGGTGGTCCGCGTGGCGGCAAGCCCGGTGGCGGAAAACCGGCTGGCGGCGGCGGCAGGCCCGGTGGTGGCGGCCGTCCCGGTGGCGGTGGGCGCCCGGCCGGCGGCAAGCCGCGCGGCAGAGGAAACTAAGCGGTCGTGCGCATTGTCGGCGGAGAGTTCCGTGGCCGCAGTCTGGCTACGCCCAAGTCGAATGATATCCGTCCGACCACCGACCGGACGCGCGAAAGCCTGTTCAACATCCTGAGCCATTCGTATCCGGAGGCTCTCGATGGCACCCGGGTGCTGGATCTTTTTGCCGGCACCGGAGCCGTGGGCCTCGAGGCCCTGTCGCGGGGGTGCCGTCAGGCACTCTTCGTCGAACAGGGCGTCGAGGGCAGGGGTCTCCTGCAGAACAATATCGAGGCGTTCGGCCTGCAAGGTCGCGCCAAGGTCTTCCGCAGGGATGCGACCAGCCTCGGTTCCGTCGGCACGATGGAGCCGTTCCACCTGGTCTTTGCAGATCCACCCTACGCGATGGGATTGGGAGAGAAGGCGTTGGCGTCGGCGGCTCTCGGCAATTGGCTGGTTCCGAATGCCCTTGTCGTGCTGGAGGAGCGTGCCGACGTTCAGCCTGCGCCAACAGCCGTTTTCGAGCGGCTGGACGTCAGGGTGTTCGGCGATACACGCATGCATTTCTACCGCTTCCGTGGCGTCTGACGTCACACTTTTGATTCGCTTGCAAAGTTAGACTGCCGGCTGAACTGAGGTGCAGGTCGATGAAGCAGGACGTTTCCACCGCGGATATTTCGCCGGTCAGCGCGAGCGAACCGTCGGTCGCGCTGGCGCTTGGCGGCGGCGGTGCCCGCGGGCTCGCCCATATCCATGTCATCGAGGCTTTCGACGAGTTGGGCATTCGCCCTGTTGTCATCGCCGGCTCGTCGATCGGCGCCATCATGGGCGCCGGTATGGCGGCGGGCCTCAGCGGCAAGGAAATCCGGGAACACACGCTTGCGACGGTTGGCCACCGCCGCGAGGTCGTCAATCGCCTGTGGCAGTTGCGACCGGCTAGCTGGTCGGAAGCGATGACCAACGGCTTTCGTTTCGGTCAGTTCAACATCGAGCGCGTCTTGAAGGCGTTCCTGCCCGAAGCCATCCCCGCGACGTTTTCAGAACTGGATATTCCGCTCAAAGTTGTCGTTACCGACTACTATGGCCAGACCGAGCACATCTGCGCGACAGGCGACCTGCAGAAGGCGCTGGCGGCGTCCGCAGCCCTGCCTGCGGTCTTCATGCCGGTCAAGATCGACGGCCGGGTGATGATCGATGGCGGCATCTACAATCCCATCCCCTTCGATCATCTTCGCGGCCTTGCTGAGATCGTCGTCGGCGTCGATGTCGTCGGCGGCCCGGACGGTGATGGCGAGACGATCCCCAGCCGCATCGACAGCCTGTTCGGCGCCAGCCAGCTGATGATGCAGTCGATCATCGCCATGAAACTGAAGGAAGGTGCGCCGGATATCCTGCTGCGGCCGGATGTCGGCCGCTATCGGGTGATGGATTTTCTGCGCGCAAAGGAAGTCCTGGCGGCGACCGCCGGCATCAAGGATCAGTTCAAGCGGACGCTTGAGGAGCGAATGAAGGTGGCCGGCGTCTCCGGATAAGGCTGTCGGCCGGTCGCCGTTTCTGTTAGAGCGACAGAGCCGCAGAAACGCTCTATCTCCCTATTTTAACACATTGCCTGACGGAAAACCGCTTCGCCTTTTCCTGGAAATGTTCTAGGCGCTTTCCCGCTCGTCAGCCGGCAATCCCGGCAGGATGCTCTCGCCCGTTTCCGAGGAATGATCGACGTCGCGCTTGGGCTTGACCAGCGGCTCGGGACGCACGGGCTGCGAATGCAGCATGTCGCGCCCGGCGGTGATGCCCTCTGCCTCCTGCAGCACCAGGCGGGCCTCGTCGCGCTTGCGGATATCGTCCATGATGGCGAGCGCCTCTTCGTTGCCGACGCCCAGCGCCTCCAGCGTCTTTCGACCGAAGAGCAGGCCGGACTCGAAGGTTTCGCGCAGCTCGTAGTCGACGCCCTTCGCCCTCAGTTCGAGCGTATGCAGCCGGTCGTAGGATCGCGCGAAGATACGGGCGTCCGGATATTCGGCCTGAACCAGATCGACGATCCGGTCGGTCGTTTCCTTCTTTTGCGTGCAGATGGCGATGAGCTTCGCCCGCTCGATGCCGGCGGCACGCAGCACGTCGAGCCGGTTGCCGTCGCCGAAGTAGATCCGGAAGCCGAAGGTCGCCGCCTGGCGAACACGCGCGGCCGAGTGGTCGATGATCGTCACGTCGCGACCGCCGGCAAGCAGGATCTGCGCGGCGATCTGGCCGAAACGCGAAAAGCCGATCATCAGCACGTCGGCATCAGCACCTTCGAAGTCCTCCTCCATTTCGTCGGCCATCTCGTCCTGTTCGCGCATGAGGCGCGGGGCGAGCATGGAGGCGATCGGGGTCAGCGCCATCGAAAGCGTAACGATGGCGACGAGCAGCGATGCGCTGCCCGGCGAGAAGACGCCAGCGACCGCTCCAGCAGTAAACAGGACGAAGCCGAATTCGCCGCCTTGCGGCAAGAGCAAGCTGACGCGCACCGCATCGTTGTGATGCGAGGCGGCCAGGCGGCAGAGCCAGTAGAGGATGAAGCTCTTCACCAGCATCAGCAGAGGTACGGCAACAATGATCACCAGGTAATTGTCGATGATCACGTCAAGTTGCAGCGACAGGCCCACGGCCATGAAGAACAGGGCTTGCAGGATGCCGCGAAAGGGCTCGATATCGGCCTCAAGTTCATGGCGATAGGAGGATTCTGCCAGGAGCACGCCGGCAAGGAAGGCGCCCATGGCCATGGAAAGGCCGGCCATCTGCATCAGCGTTGCCGCTCCCATGACCACCAGCAGGGCGGCGGCAATCATCACGTCGCGCGCGCCGGTTCGGGCGATGATCTGGAACAGTGGGTTGAGTAGATAGCGGCCTGCGGCCACAAGGACCGCAACCGCTGTGATGGCGATGGCAAAGTCTTCGAGTGGCGGCGTCGTATCCTCCGGCGCTTGCGCCGCCAGAAGCGGGATCAGCGCAAGCAGCGGGACAATCGCCAGATCCTGCAGCAGAAGGATCGAGAAGGCGCGTTGGCCGAAGCGCGTATTGCGGTCGTTGCCCTCATCGAGAATCTGCATGGCAAAGGCCGTGGACGACAGCGCTAAGCCGAAGCCGGCGACGATGCTTCCGGCATGATCGAGCAGTCCGGTCAGGGCGATCCCGTAGGACAGGACCACACCGGTGATGAGGACTTGCGCCGTGCCGAGACCGAAGATGTCGCGCCGCAGCTGCCAAAGCCGCGACGGCTTCAGTTCCAGCCCGATGATGAAGAGCAGGAAGACGACGCCGAGTTCGGAACCGTGCAGGATCTCTTCGCCATCGGTGATGCTCTGGGCAACCGGGCCGATCAGGATCCCGGCCGCGAGATAGCCGAGGATCGTGCCAAGCCCGAGACGCTTGAACAGTGGCGCCGCGATGACTGCGCCCCCGAGCAATATCAACGCCTGGGAGTAGATGATCGGGGTCGTCGTCATGCTGATTGCTTTCGATATGGCCTCGTCCTGCCCAGGCAGGCAGAGGTTTCGGCGGGAGTGTCATTGCAGTGTATGGGGCAGTGTATGGGCGGGAATCATGCCAATGCCCTTGATGCATGCTTCAGTGCACAATAAATGGGGCAGGAATGAAAGGCCACATCATGTCAGAAACGATCGATTCCGCCTCCCTCGAAAAACGCGCCGCCGAACTGGTGGATCTTGCCCGCAAGGCAGGTGCCGACGCCGCTGACGCCGTCGTCGTTCGCGGGCGCTCCCGTTCCGTCTCGGTTCGCCTCGGCAAGGTCGAAGCAACCGAAGCATCCGAAAGCGACGACTTCTCGCTGCGCGTCTTTGTCGGCAACCGCGTCGCCAGCGTTTCGGCCAATCCCGGGTTCGACCTGAAGGTGCTCGCCGAGCGGGCCGTGGCGATGGCCAAGGCATCGCCCGAAGATCCCTTCGCTTCGCTTGCCGATCCGGACCGGCTGGCGAAATGCTACCCGGATCTCGAGCTTTTCGACGATCGCGAAGTTTCGACGGACGCCCTGACCGAGGCGGCACTCGCCGCGGAAGAGGCTGCCCTTGCGGTGTCTGGTGTCACCAACTCCAGCGGCGCAGGTGCCTCCGCCGGCATGGGCGGGCTCGTGCTCGTGACCTCGCATGGTTTCTCCGGCTCCTACATGGCGACCCGCTTCGGCCGTTCGGTGAGCGCGATTGCCGGCGAAGGCACGAAGATGGAGCGCGACTACGACTACGACAGCCGCATCTACTTCGACGAATTGCGTGCTGCCGAAGAAATCGGCCGGCTTGCGGGCGAGCGTGCCGTCGCGCGGATCAACCCCCGCCAGGTGCCGACTGCCAGGAATGTCACTGTTGTTTTCGATCCGCGCATGGCGCGCGGCTTCGTCGGGCATATCGCCGGCGCCATCAACGGCGCATCCGTCGCGCGCAAGACCAGTTTCCTGCGCGATATGATGGGCAAGCAGGTCATGAAGGCCGGCCTGTCGGTGACGGACGACCCCTTGATCGTCCGTGGCTCCTCTTCGCGTCCGTTCGACGGCGAAGGCGTCAGCGGCTCCAAGCTGACGATGGTCGAGGATGGCGTGCTGAACCATTGGTTTCTGTCGACCTCCGCGGCGCGCGAACTCGGTCTTGAGACCAACGGCCGCGGCGTGCGCGGCGGCCCGACGGTCAATCCGGCTTCCACCAACCTGGCGCTCGAACCGGGTTCGGTTTCACGCGAAGACCTGATCCGCAGTGTCGGAACCGGCTTCTACGTGACCGAGCTGATCGGCCAGGGCGTCAATATGGTGACCGGCGAATATAGCCGCGGCGCCTCAGGCTTCTGGATCGAGAACGGTGAGCTGACTTTTGCCGTGTCCGAGGTCACGATCGCGTCCAACCTCAAGCAGATGTTCATGGCGATCACGCCGGCCGACGACATCGACAGGAAGTTCGGCGTTGCCGCACCGACACTCGCCATCGAAGGCATGACGCTCGCCGGCCTCTGAGCTGCTGACGTCGATGCCATGACAAAAACGTTCGGCCGTATGCCGACGCATAAGGATTTGAATGTCAGACAAAGCACCATCGATCGCGACGTGGAAGGAGGATCTGGATCTGATCCTTTCCGCCGCGATCGCCGCCGGCGAAACGGCTTTGACTTACTTTCGGAACGAGCCCGATGTGCGCTGGAAAAACGAGGGGCGTTCGCCGGTCAGCGAGGCCGATATCGCCGCCAACGACATCCTTAGGGACCGCCTGCTGGGCGCCCGGCCGCACTACGGCTGGCTGTCGGAAGAGACGGACGACGATGAGAGCCGTCTCACCCGCGAAACGGTCTTCGTCATCGACCCGATCGACGGTACCCGCGCCTTCATCGCCGGCAAGGATCTCTGGTGCGTCAGCGTCGCTGTCGTCCACCGTGGCCTGCCGGTTGCCGGTGTGCTCTATGCGCCGGCGCTCGACGAGCTGTTTCAGGCAACCGTGGATGGTCCGGCGCTGAAGAACGGTGCGGGCATTCGCGTGCGCGACGTCCACGATGGCGAAGCGCTGCATGTGGCGGTCGCCGAAGACGTCGTCTCGGCCCTAGCACCGTCCTATCGCAACGGCATCGTGCGGGTACCGCATGTGCCTTCGCTCGCCTACAGGCTGGCAATGGTTGCGGACGGGCGGATCGACGGCACGGTGGTCAAGAAGAACTCACATGACTGGGATCTCGCCGCCGCCGACCTCATCCTCGAAAGGGCGGGCGGGGCGCTCAATACGCTTGAATCTCGGGCCCTGTCCTACAATCGCCCCAATGTCGTTCATGGGCTTCTTTGCGCGGCGTCGAAGGCGACGTTGCCGGGATTGCTTGCTGCCTCAAGGACCCTTGAGGGCCATTGACCTTTCTGGCCGAATGCCGCAAACCAACGCCCATACCCTAAAAAAAATGGAACTCCAATGGCTCACGACTCCGAGAAGAAACAACGTCTGCATTTGGTCTTTGGTGGTGAACTGACCACACTCACCGATGTTCATTTCCGTGACCTGGACAAGCTCGATATCGTCGGCATTTATCCTGACTACGAAAGCGCCCACATTGCCTGGAAGTCGAAGGCCCATATGACCGTCGACAACGCCCATATGCGTTATTTCATCGTTCACATGCATCGCCTGCTCGATCCGGAAAACGATTGATGCCGATGCCTTGGGCATGCGTGGCGCGTTCCCGCGCGCGCGCTGCGTCTGACCTTCGCCCGAGCTTTCCATTGGGCTGGGGATTGAGGCCATGAGCAGCTTTCGCGCCCGGCTGGCGCTCTCCAGCTATCGCTGGATTGGTTCGGCGATCTATCCGTTCGTGTGGTCCTATCTTGCCCTGCGCGCTGCGAAGGGCAAGGAGGACCCGGCGCGCCGCCGCGAGCGTTACGGCCATGCCAGCGTGCCGCGTCCGCAAGGTCCGCTCGTCTGGTTCCACGCTGCAAGCGTCGGAGAGACCAATGCGGTCATCCCGCTGATCAAGGAAATCCATCGCCGCGGTATCAATGTCGTGCTGACGACCGGCACGAAGACGTCGGCGCGGGTCGCGGCTGGGCGTCTGGGCGAGGCGGTCATTCACCAATACGTGCCGCTCGATTTCAAGCCGGCGGTCAATCGTTTCCTCGAATACTGGCAGCCGGATCTGGCCATCATCGCCGAATCCGAGATCTGGCCGATGACCATCCTGGAACTTGGGCGACGCCATATCCCGCAGGTTCTGGTCAACGGCCGCCTGTCCGACCGCACATTCGCCCGCTGGAAGAAACGGCCGGCGCTCGCCGATGCACTGTTTGAGAACCTCGCGCTCGTCATCGCCCAATCGGATGTCGATGCCGAGCGGTTTCGCACGCTCGGTGCTCTGCCGGTAATGGTATCGGGTAACCTGAAGGTCGATACCGACGCGCCGCCGCACGACCCGCAGGCGTTGAAGGAATATCGCCAGCAGATCGGCACGCGCAAAACCTGGGCGGCGATCTCGACCTTCGACGGCGAGGAAAATGCTGCCGGCGTCGTGCATCGTGCCCTCAAGGAGCGCACCGGTCTGTTGACCATCGTCGTGCCGCGGCACCCCGAGCGCAGCGATGCGATCGAGGCGGCGCTAACGGCCAAGGGGCTGAAAGTTGCGCGTCGCACCCGTCGCGATCCGCTGACATCAGACGTCGATATTTTCCTTGGCGACACGATCGGCGAGATGGGGCTCTATCTGCGCCTGACCGAGGTGGCCTTTGTCGGACGCTCGCTGTTTGCCGAAGGCGGGCAGAATCCGCTGGAGCCGGCAATGCTCGGCTGCGCCGTTCTTTCGGGTGGCAACGTCCAGAATTTCCGCGAGACCTACCAGATGCTCGCCAAGAACGGCAGCGCCAAGATCGTCCGCGATACCGAGATGCTGGCAAAGGGCGTCAACTACCTGCTCGCCAACGACGACATGCGTCGTTCGATGATCGATGCCGGCCTCGAAACCGTGCAAGAGATGCGCGGAGCGCTGTCGGCGACGATGAAGGGGCTCGAGCCCTATATCAATCCGCTCGTCGTCAAGGCGCGGCTCGAACCGCGCAACGACATCTGACCACACCGGGAGACGCAAGATCACCATGAGCGCACCGACAGCCATCGCCGGTATCCTGTTCGACAAGGACGGAACGCTGCTCGACTACGCCAAGAGCTGGGTGCCGGTGAACTACGAACTGGCGAAGATCGCAGCCAAGGGCGACGAGGGCCTGGCCCGCACCCTGCTCAAGGCCGGCGGCATGGATCCGGACACCGGCCATGTGTTGCCCGACAGCCTGCTTGCCGCCGGCAACACCGTCGAGATCTCGACCGGGTTCGTCACCGCCGGTGCGCCGTTTACCGTGGAAGCGTTGACGACGCTGCTTGACGGGTTGTTTGCCCGTTCTGCCGAGTACGCGGTACCGGTCACCGACCTCGGGTCGTTCTTCGCCGGTCTGCATGCCAAGGGCTATCGCCTGGGTGTCGCATCCAGCGACAACGAGCGCTCGATCCGCGAAACCGCCAGACGCTTTGGTTTCGACGGCTATCTGCATTACGTCGCCGGCTACGACAGCGGCTACGGTGTCAAGCCCGAGCCCGGCATGGTGCTCGGCTTCTGTGCCGCGACGGGGCTTGATCCGCAGCAGGTCGTGGTCGTCGGCGACAACAATCACGACATGCACATGGGCCGCAACGCCGGCGTCGGCATGACCGTCGCAGTGCTGACGGGCACCGGCTCGCGCCAATCGCTCGCCGATGCCTCTGACCATTGCCTGGCTGATATCACCGAGCTTGAAGCCGTTCTCTAGGTTTTGCCGAGCTGTATTTCCTTCGTTGCCGCTCTCACGAGTTTCAAGCATGGTCCTATGATCGCCAGAGGACCGATAAAGCCAACGCCGAGAGATAGAGCCCGAAGCCGAATGCCGCATGTGCGAGCAGGCTGCGCAGGCGGGCAATGTTGGGGCTCGGCGTTTTCGAGGCCGCGATGCCCGCGCCCATACCCGGCTGCATCAGGAAGAACGGTGCGACCACGGTCGCGAGGCCGACAATGAGTGCCGGGACAAGCGTCGGCCGCTCCGCCCAGTCAGTCCCCCAGATCAGCAACAGAAGTCCGGCGAAGACTACGCCGATCGCATAATGTGCAGTCCAGCCGATCAGCCGCTCGCTACGGACGGGTGCCGCTGCTGCGATACGCTGGTGCAGGAAGCGGCCCTGCGGAAAATGTCCGATCCAGCGGCCCACCATGCCGTAGTCCAGGGAAGGTATGCCGAGCAAACGTTTCACCGCCACCGCCCAGAGATCCATGACCGCAGTCGCACCGATCCCGATCAGGATGGCCTGCAACACCAGATCCTTTTCCATATTCGTATCCTCTCACATCATCTTCATGGCCGCTGCATCGACAGATCGCGCACATGCGGGCGTTCGATCTGTCATCTGACAAGTCAAAGCATCATTCAATTGAGTAATTGAATGAGTCATGGAGAAATGCTAGGCTTCTGTCAATGACCGACCTTCAACTCCATATCTTCGAGGAATTTGCCGAGCTTGCCCGCACGCTTGCGAGCCCCCAGCGCCTGCTCCTGCTCGAGCATATCGCCCAGGGCGAGCGCTCGGTGGAGCGTCTTGCTGAGCTCGCCGGCCTGAGCATCGCCAACGCGTCGCAGCATCTGCAGCAGTTGCGCCGCGCCGGTTTTGTCGAGACCCGGCGGGATGGCAAGCGCGTGCTTTATCGGCTGGGTGCCGGCCCGGTGATCGGCCTGCTCTCGGCCCTGCGTCAATATGCCGAGCACAATCGCGCTCAGATCCGCGAACTCGTCGCCGATCGCCTCGACCGACCGGACCGCCTCGAGGCGATTTCGCGCGAAGAGTTGCTGCTGCGGATGCGGGGAGGGGACGTCACGCTGCTGGATGTGCGGCCGCAGGACGAATTTTTGTCGGGTCATCTTCCCGGTGCGATCAATATTCCGATTGCGGAACTCGAACGACGCCTTGCCGAACTGCCTGAAGGAGGCGAGATCGTCGCCTATTGCCGCGGGCCTTACTGCGCCTTGTCGTTTGACGCGGTGAGGGTTCTGCAAGGCAACGGCTTTACCGTCCGCCGGCTTGAGAGCGGGTTCCCGGATTGGAAAGCAGCCGGCCTTGCTGTGGAAAGCCGGGACCTCAGCTAGACGACAAGTCTGACGCAACAGGCATTGTCTTGTGCCGCTTGCCTTTTTCCGCGTTCTGACGTTTTTTGTCGGCAGTTACGCCGTCGCCGGTTTTGGCCAGCGGCAGCCAAGATGTGCATCGTCCTTCCCGGAAGGACCAGACGGGGCCACGGAAACAAAGATGGTATCGGAAGCGCCGCCGTTCTGGTGGACAAAGGCGGATTGGCGTGCGCGGGCTTTGTGGCCGTTTTCCTGGATCTATGGACGTATCGCCGGCCTGCGCATGGACCGCGCTCGCCGAGCGTCCGTTCCGGTCCCGATCATCTGCATCGGCAATTTCACGGTCGGCGGCGCCGGCAAGACGCCGACGGCGATCGCGCTTGCGCGCGCCGTCAGGGCCAAAGGCCTGAAGCCGGGTTTCCTCAGCCGCGGCTATGGCGGTTCGCTTGATGTGACGACGATCGTCGAGCCTGAACACCACAGGGCACGCGATGTTGGCGACGAGCCGTTGTTGCTGGCGCGCGAGGCGCTGACGGTTGTGTGCCGTCGCCGCGTCGATGGTGCCCGCCGGCTGGTGGCCGAAGGCGTCGATATCATCATCATGGACGATGGTTTCCAGAGCGCGCGGCTGGCCTTCGATTTTGCGCTGCTCGTCATCGATTCCCGCCGCGGCATCGGCAACGGTTACCTCGTGCCGTCAGGCCCGGTGCGCGCGCCGATTTCCAATCAGTTGCGCCATGCGACCGCGCTGTTGAAGATCGGCAACGGCGCCGAGGCGGATGCCTTGATCCGTCGCGCCGCCCGGGCCGGCAAGCAGGTCTACCAGGCGGAGGTCGTGCGGCTCGACGACGGCTCGCTGAACGGCGTGAGAGTGTTGGCCTGGGCCGGTATCGCCGACCCGGAAAAATTCTATCGCACCGTACGGGAAACCGGCGCCGTCATCGAGGAAACCCGCAGCTTCCCCGACCATCATCATTTCTCAGAGGACGAGATATCGGACCTTCTCGACCGGGCCGCAGCACTCGGCTGCACGCTCGTGACCACGGCCAAGGACATGGTTCGCCTGGAGCCCGGCCACGGCCGGGCAGCGGAACTGGCTCGGGCAAGCCGGGTGATCGAAATCGACGTGCACTTCGACGATCCGTCGGCACCGGCAAAGATCGTGACAACCGCGCTGTCGGCCGCGCGCACCCGCAAGCTGCGGGAAGCGGAACAGAAGTAAGGCTGGATTTGGCCGTTAGAGCGTTTTTGTCGCCAGCGGAGCCATGGGAAGGCCCTCCTGACGGAAAACGTTAGCGGCGCTGGTTCGGCAGGGCGCCTGCGCGCTTTTCCGCTTCGAGCGAGGCTTCCGCGTCGACATAGGGCTGCTGACGGGCAACGCTCCAGTAGCGCAGTTCGTCCACGGGAATGGTCTTGCCCGTCATCGCGCAGATGACATGCGAGCCAGCAAGGACGATCTGAAAGTCGCCGTCGAGATAACGGACCTTCGCTTCGCGCGAGGCGCTTCCTTCAAACCGGTTCATCATTTTCTGGGCCTGTTCCGTCTTCGTGGTCTGCTGTCTGATCTAGCCCGACGCCCGGTAAAATGCCAGTGCATTTCGCCGCGCCGGACCGCTCCCGGCATCAGCTCCTGCCGAACAGTCGCTCGATGTCGGAGAGCTTCAGCTCGATATAGGTCGGCCGGCCGTGATTGCATTGGCCAGAGCCCGGCGTTGCTTCCATCTGGCGCAACAGTGCGTTCATTTCCTCAGTCCGCATGCGGCGGCCGGAGCGGACGGATCCATGGCAGGCCATGGTCGCGGCGAGATATTCAAGCCGGCTGGCGAGCCCGTTGGCCGTGTCCCATTCGGCAATCTCGTCGGCGAGCTGGCGCACGAGGCCGGCGGCATCCATCTCGCCCAGCATGGCCGGCGTTTCCCGCACTGCGATGGCGCCAGGTCCGAAGCGCTCGATGCCGAGGCCGAGGCGACCCAGTTCTTCCGCATGCGTCATCAGCCGGTCGCAATCGTCTTCGGAAAGATCGACGATTTCCGGGATCAGCAGCGCCTGGGCGGCGACAGGCTTCGAATGCAGCGCCGTTCGCATGGTTTCGAAGACGAGACGTTCGTGGGCGGCGTGCTGGTCGACGATGACAAGGCCGTCCTGCGTCTGCGCGACGATATAGTTTTCGTGAAGCTGGGCGCGCACGGCGCCGAGTGGAAACGATTGCGGCGCCAGCGCGTCCGCAACGGTCCGGTCAGGCTCTGCCAAAGGCGACGCCGTGCGGGCCGAGGGTGCGGAGAAGGCAGAAAAGCTTGCCTGCGGCGTCTCGGACAGGCCGCGCACGATGGTCTCGAAATGCGTCGGCCGGTAGGGCGAGGTTTCCGCGCTCCAGGGCTGACGCGGCCGGAACTGCTCGGCGCGGAACGCCTGCATCATTCCGCTCGCTCCGGTCGTCGATGCCCGGTCACCCTCGCGGGCCAGGGCCTCGCGGATGGCACCGATGATCAACCCGCGGATGAGGCCCGGATCGCGGAAGCGAACATCCGATTTCGCCGGATGCACGTTGACGTCGACGAGTGCCGGGTCGAGCGCGATCGACAGCACCGCCACGGGATAGCGGCCATGCGGGATCGTTTCGGAATAGGCTGCCCGAATGGCGGAAAGCAGTTGCTTGTCCTGAACCGGACGGCCGTTGACGAAAACATATTGCTGCAGCGAGTTGCCGCGGTTGTAGGTCGGCACCCCGGCAAAGCCGGTCAGCTGAATGTCCTCGCGCTCGGCATCGATCTCGATGGCGTTGTCGCGGAAATCCTTGCCGAGCACCTGCGCCATGCGGGCGAGCCGGTCGTCGCCCGTCGCCGGAAACTCCAGCGTCGTCCGGTCAGATCCCGACAGCACGAAACGCACCTTCGGAAAGGCGATCGCCATGCGACGCACCACATCCGAGATCGCCGAGGCCTCGGCCTTTTCCGACTTCATGAATTTGAGCCGGGCGGGGGTCGCAAAGAACAGGTCGCGGACTTCGACGACCGTGCCGGTATTGGCGGGCGACGGGCGGACGGGGTCCGTCCTGCCGCCGGCAATGGAAATGACGGCACCCTCGCTAGCGCCTGCCGTTCGAGTGGTGATCGAAAGCCGGGAGACCGATCCGATCGACGGCAGAGCCTCGCCGCGAAAGCCGAGTGTGCGGATATCGAACAGGTTGTCGTCGAGCTTCGACGTGCAGTGCCGCCTGACCGCCAGCTCCAGATCGGCCGGCTGCATGCCCGCGCCGTTGTCGGTGACGCGCAGCAACGTCTTGCCGCCACCGGCGGTGGCGATTTCGATCCGGGTCGCACCGGCATCGAGCGCGTTTTCGATCAGTTCCTTGGCGGCACTGGCCGGGCGTTCGATGACTTCGCCGGCGGCGATCTGATTGATGAGGGTCTCGGAGAGCTGCTTGATGGCCATGCTCTATTTTCCCGGATTCGGCGACGGAACGGAAGTGGAAATACAGCTCTGTCCCCGCCTCGTGCCTTCTATTATTGGGCTTTGGTTGTGCAACCCATTGGTGCACCAAAAAATGAGACGGAGATTTAATTGCCCCTTAATATTCTGCTGCGATTTTCCACAACAACCTGAATGATCACGGGTTTTGTCTTTGGAGCACCGCGGCGTTGCTGGACGTCGTGTCACCCCCGCTCGAAGAGACGCCTTCCAAGGCCATCCCAGCATGTCCCGAAATGAAACCGCCGCAGGGGGCGAGTGAGGACAGCGCAATGAACGATGGGGCGCCGAACGGCGCGGACATCAACAGGATCATTCTTGAGTCGAGCTGCGATGCGCTCGGCTCAGCGATGGTTGTCTGCGGCCGGGACGACACCATCCTCTTTGCCAGCCGCACCATGCTGCAGTACTTCCCCGTTCCCTCCGAGATGCTGTTGCCGGGAACGCGATTGCGCGATTTCCTCGGCGCCGTCTACGACACCGGAGTTCGCCCCGGCACAGTTCCCGAAAACAGCCGTCGTCGGACGAACCGCGAAGACTGGATTGCCGAGCATATGGCGCTGCACTGGCGCGAGCGCTACGAGAATGTCGAGCGCGCCGGCCGCACGCGCTGGGTTTCCATGCGCAAGCGTCGTCTTTCCAACGGTATCGGCATCCTTTCGATCACCGATGTCTCCGACCAGAGGAAGCGTGACGAGCAGTTGCAGACGGACCTCGAGCGGGTCGAACTGACCGAAGAGATCCTGGATGTCCAGCCCAATCCGATCTGCGTCAAGGATCGCAACCTCAACTACATCGCGGTCAACAAGGCGTTCTGCCTAATTCACGATCTCTCGCAGGACGCGATCCTCGGTCGTTCGGCCTGGGATCTGGTCGACAGCGAACTTGCCGAACGTTTCGAGCACTCCGATCGGCGCGTGCTTGAAACCGGCAAGCCGCATTCGGAAGCGGAACATATTGTCCGCGCTGATGGCAGCGACCTCTGGGTTCTCACCCGCAAGTATCGCGTTGGCATGCCAGGCCGCCATTTCGTCGTGACCTGCATGAGCGACGTGACGGATATCGCCGGCTGGTACAATGGCTCCGAGGATGGTTCCGCTCCCTCCGGCGGTCTCCAGATCAACGACTACAGCATTTTTGCGCCGGCCCAGAATTTCTACGATCCGTTCCGCGCGCTGAACGTACAGCAACTGGTCGAGGCGGGCTCGATGATCGAGACCCTTCCGGCGCGCGGTTTGCGCGTTCTGCTTGCCTCTGCCGATCGGCTGACGGAAGATCGGCTGGTTGCGCGTCTGCGCGGCTCGGGCCTTGAAGCCTGTGCGGTGCGCAACCTCGATGAGTTGACCGCCTTCGGCATGGCCGCCGAAAGCGCCGGCGTGAAGCTCGACATTCTGCTGCTGGATGGTGCTTTTCCGGATGGGCAGCATATTCCGGGGGCCTGGCGCAATTGCCCGGTCGTTACCGTCGAATCCGATCAGGATGCTGCCGCTGTTCTGACCGAGGTTTTCCGTGTTTGTGCCGAGCGCCCGCAGGCCTCGCCGCTCCTACAATCGGACTGGTCGATCTCGTTTGAGGACGAGGGCACAGCGTCCGTGCCGGTTTCACAGGTCGACGTCCTCGTTGCCGAAGACAACCAGATCAACCAGTTCGTCTTCACGCAGATCCTGGAAGGGCTCGGCGTCTCCCATCGCATTGCTGCCAACGGTCGCGAGGCCGTCGAACTCTGGCATGAGCTTCAGCCGGCACTGGTCCTCATGGATGTGTCCATGCCTGTCATGAACGGCTTCGATGCGACCGTTGCCATTCGAACAGCGGAAAAGGCGAGAAACGACAGAACGCCAATCATCGCCGTGACCGCTCAGGCCCTCGATATCGATCTGGAGCAGTGCAAGAGGTCGGGCATGGATGATCACATCATGAAGCCGGTTAGCCCCGACATGATCGAGGCCGTGCTGCGAAAATTCATGCCGGTAATGGCCATGCGAACGGCAGGTTGAACGGAATTCGTGTCAACTCGCTAGAATTGGGGATGTCGATGGCAGATCTTGGAGCGAGGCGATATCGGATTGTTAACCCCCGATTGCGATCTTCTGCACCGTATTGCCAAAAAGTGTAGAGCCCCTCCGGAATGCATCGCAGCCCCACAGCCGTCAACGTCGGAACTTCGCCGGAAGCGCACCGCCGCTTCGCGGACCGGCTTGCCTTGTCGGCCGACCGGCACGGACGGGCGGGTTCTTTTGAGATCCAGGGGCTTGGCCGATGATGTCGGGCGAAACTCCCTATCATCGCATCGGCAGGGAGGCTCCGGCTATCGGCGGCTCGGTCGATCTGTTGACCGGGCTCGGCAACGCGCGCCAACTCCGCAAGACCGTTTGCGATCTGGCTGAAGAGCGCGCCAGCGATCCCGCTCCCTTTACCATCGGTCTTGCCAATATCGATGGGTTCAAACCGATCAACGATCTGTTCGGCCCGCGAGCCGGCGACGAGATCCTCTGCCAGGTTGCCCATCGGCTGCAAGCCTGTGCACCTGAAGGCGCGACAATCATTCGCTCCGAGAACGACGAATTCGCTTTCGTCCTGCCGCTCGTCTTCGAGCGCAAGGGTGCGGAGAAAGTCGGGCAGATGTTGAAAGAGGTGCTGTCGGCGCCCTTCGATCTCGGCGATCGCAACGTCCGCCTTTCCGCTTCGTTCGGCTTTGCCGTCTATCCTTTTGCCGGCGAGGTCTTTGAAGACCTGCTGAAGAGCGCCGATACGGCGCTTTATCGTTCCAAGCGCCGCGGCCGCGGCCAGATCACCGTCTATTCCCAGGAAATCGCCCAAGAGATGAAGCGCGCGACGCAGCTCGAACAGGCGCTGCGCAACGCGATCATCGCCAACGAGGTCGACGTGCACTTCCAGCCGATCGTCGATCTGCGCAACGACGCGGTCGTCGGTTTCGAAGCCCTGGCCAGATGGTGCGACGCCGACCTCGGCTATGTCTCTCCAGCCGTGTTCGTACCTTTGGCAGAAGAGCGCGGCTTCATCGAATCGCTGGCCGAGACGCTGTTGCGCAAGGCCGCCCATGCGGCACTCGCCTGGCCGAAGGAGCTGTTCCTGTCGTTCAACCTGTCGTCGGCACAGTTGATGGACCCGGCGACCAGCACGCGTCTCCTGACGATCATCAACCAGATCGGTCTCGACCCGCGACGGTTGGAACTGGAGATCACCGAGACGGCCGTCATGGCTGACGCGGAGACTGCCCAGAAGATCGTGACTGAGCTTCGGGCAGCCGGCGTGCGCGTCTCGCTCGACGATTTCGGCACGGGTCAGTCGAGCCTTGGGCGCCTTCGCGACTTCTCCTTCGACAAGGTCAAGATCGACCGTGCCTTCGTGTCGCGGATTTCCGCCGACCGGGCCTCCGAGCATATCATCAAGGCGATCGTGTCGATGTGCGAAGGCCTGGAACTTGAGGTCGTCGCCGAAGGCATCGAGGATTTTTCCGAAGCGTTGAAGCTGAAGGCGCTCGGCTGCGGCATGGGCCAGGGCTACTTCTACGGCAAGCCGGCCGACGCTGTCGCGACGATGCGCTACCTCTCGGACCGCTATCGCGGCGTTGCAGCTCAGCTTTAGACCCTGCCGCAATAGTGGGTTTCAGTCCTTGGCGCTCTCGGCCCGGTTTCGCGTACCTTCCGCCAGCAGCCAATCCCTGACCCGTCGCGCCTGACTGTTCAGCTCGCGTGAGCGCGGCCAGACGACGTAAAACGCCAGTCCGGTCTTCAGCACGTGACCGCAGACCGGCACCAGTGCACCGGAGCGAACCTGCGGATCGGTCAGGTGCTCCCAGCCAAGCGCCACCCCTTCGCCTGATAGCACCGCCTGGATCACCAGGACATAGTCGTTGATGGCGAGACGACGCGCCTGAGGCGGGTAGGGAAGGCCGGCGCTGGCGAACCATTCGGTCCAGTCGCAGGCGCGCCGGACCGGTTCTTCCAGATGAATGAGGTTGTGGCGCAGCAAATCGGCAGGTTTGCTTGGCAGTCCATGCTGCTCGATATAGGCGGGCGTCGCCACCGCATTGACGACTTCCTCGGCCAGAAGTGCTGCATGGTAGCGCGGCCAATGGCTCGGATCGCCGCCGCGGATGCCGAGCGGGATCGGCTCCTCGTCGAGGTCGAGATCGCGCACGCTCGTCTGGATCCTCAGATCGATCTCCGGCAGATCCTCGCGCATGCGGTTGAGGCGCGGCAGCATCCACATCGAGGCAAAAGCGGTCGATGCCGCAAGCGTCACATTAGTCTCGCGCCCCTTGGAGCGAATGTCTTCCGCCGACTTCTGGATCCGTGACAGACCGACGGATACGTCGGCGTGGAATTTCTCACCAGCCTCCGTCAATTCGACGGCGCGATGCACGCGGTGGAAGAGCGGTACACCCAGCTGCTCTTCCAGCCCGCGAATGGCGTAGGAGACGGCCGCCTGCGTCATGCCGAGCTCGTTGGCGGCTCGGGTGAAATTCTGATGACGGCCGGCAGCCTCGAACACGATGAGGCTGGTTGCAGACGGGAGCAGGCGGCGTAGATTTTCCATAACTTAGGCTTATCGCATGGCTCAATTTTTTCCAGCGTTACAACGTGATTTTTCGTCAATACCATCACCTCAAATGATGGGAGGACGGCGATGGAAATGGTGGCTGTGGAAGCGGGCGAAGCACCGAGACGGACACGAGGATCAAGGCCGCAACGCGGCGGTGTCAGCGCCAAGAGCCTTGGCGTCCCCTACATCGTCCGCAATATTCCGACCTACGATATCCTGAGCGAAGAAAACCTGCTCCGAATCGAGAAGGTCGCCGACCGTATTCTTGCCGAAGTCGGCATCGAGTTTCGCGATGACCCGGCATCCCTTGATCATTGGAAACGCGCTGGCGCCAAGCTGGACGGCGTGCGGGTGACGTTCGAGCCCGGCATGCTGAAGGAGATCGTGCGCTCGGCGCCGCGCCAGTTTACCCAGCATGCCCGCAACCCCGTCCGCAGCGTCGAAATCGGCGGCAACAATGTCGTGTTCTCGCCAGCCTACGGCTCTCCTTTCGTCACCGATCTCGACAACGGCCGGCGTTACGGCACGATCGAAGACTTCCGCAATCTGATAAAGCTGGCGCAGTCGAGCCCCTGGCTGCACCATTCCGGCGGCACCATCTGTGAGCCGGTCGATGTTCCGGTGAACAAGCGCCATCTCGACATGGTCTATTGCCACATCAAATATTCCGACCGAGCCTTCATGGGCTCGATCACCGCCGAGGATCGCGCCGAAGACTCGATCGAGATGGCGCGCATTGTCTTCGGGCACGATTTCGTCGACGCCAACTGCGTCATTCTTGGCAACGTCAACGTCAATTCACCGCTCGTCTGGGACGGAACGATGACGAAGTCATTGCGCGCCTATGCGCGGGCAAACCAGGCGGCTGTCATCGTGCCCTTCATTCTCGGCGGCGCCATGGGTCCGGTCACCAATGCCGGAGCGATCGCGCAATCCTATGCCGAGACGCTGGCCGGCTGCGCCTTGACCCAGCTGGAGCGCAAGGGCGCGCCTGTTATCTTCGGCAACTTCCTGTCGTCCATGTCGCTGCGTTCGGGGTCGCCGACCTTCGGCACGCCGGAGCCGGCGATCGGCAGCATGGTGATCGGCCAACTGGCACGGCGCCTCGGCCTGCCGCTGCGCTGCGCCGGCAATTTTTCCAATTCCAAGCTGCCAGACGCGCAAGCGATGCAGGAGGGCGTCATGTCGATGCTGTCGGCGGTGCATTGCGGCGCCAATTTCATCCTGCACTCGGCCGGCTTCGTCGATGGGCTGCTCGCGATGTCCTACGAAAAGTTCGTCATGGACACGGATTTCTGCGGCGCGCTGCATTCCTACCTCGCCGGCGTTGTCGTCGATGACAACACGCTGGCCATGGACGCCTTTCTGCAGGTTGGGCCAGGCAGCCATTTCCTCGGATGCGATCACACCATGCGCAATTACCAGACCGCCTTCTGGGATTCGGCCCTGTCCGACAACGAGCCTTTTGAAAAATGGACAGAGGAGGGCGGAACCGACATGGCGGCGCGCGCCAACAGGAGTTGGAAGAAGACGCTGGCCGAATACGAAGCGCCGCCGCTGGACGTGGTGATCGACGACGCTTTGACGGACTATGTTTCTCGCCGCAAGAACGGCATGGCGGACGCCTGGTACTGAGCCGACGCCGAGCCTTCTTTGAGAATGCGCATAACAAGAATGATGCCGTGCCACCGGTCCAGCTCAGCGGACAGGCGGTGCTCAAGGGAACAGAAATGACGCTGCCGAAAGACCCACTGCTCCAGCCTTACCGCCTCAAGCATCTGACGCTCAAGAACCGGATCATGTCGACGTCCCATGAGCCGGCCTATTCCGAAGACGGCATGCCGAAGGATCGCTACCGCCTCTATCATCTTGAGAAGGCCAAGGGCGGCATGGCGCTGACCATGACGGCGGGTTCCGCCATCGTTTCGGAGGATTCTCCGCCTGCCTTCGGCAATCTCCACGCCTATTCCGACGAGATCGTGCCCTGGCTGAAGAAGATCGCCGACGACTGTCATGAGCACGACACCGCGGTGATGATCCAGCTCACCCATCTCGGCCGCCGCACCGGCTGGAACAAGGGCGACTGGCTGCCGGTTCTCTCAGCCTCGCCGGTGCGCGAGGCCGCGCATCGGTCGTTTCCAAAGGAGATCGAAGACTGGGATATCGAGCGCATCGTCGGCGACTATGCGACAGCCGCCGCCCGCATGCAGGCCGCCGGCCTTGATGGTATAGAGCTTGAGGCCTACGGCCATCTGATGGACGGCTTCTGGTCGCCTGCCACCAACCAGCGCGACGACGACTTCGGCGGCTCGCTCGACAACCGCCTGCGCTTTACCCACATGGTGCTCGACGCCATCCGCAAGTCCGTCGGGCCGGATTTCATCGTCGGCATGCGCATGGTGGCAGACGAGGATTGGGAGAAGGGGCTTTCGAAGGAAGAAGGCATCGAGATCGCCCGCCGCCTGGCAAACTCCGGCAAGGTCGATTTCCTCAACATCATCCGCGGACACATCGACCATGATGCGCCGTTGACCAAGGTCATCCCGATCCAGGGCATGGCCGCCTCGCCGCATCTCGATTTTGCCGGCGAAATCAGGGCGGCGACCAAATTTCCGGTTTTCCATGCGGCCCGCATCGCCGATGTCGCCACCGCACGCCACGCGATAGCCGAGGGCAAACTCGACATGGTCGGCATGACCCGTGCCCATATCGCCGACCCGCATATCGTCCGGAAAATCGAAGAGGGCCGGGAAGCCCAGATACGCCCCTGCGTCGGCGCGACCTACTGTCTCGATCGTATCTACGAGGGTGGCGGCGCACTCTGCATTCACAATGCGGCGACTGGGCGCGAGGCGATCGTGCCACACGTCATCTCCAGAAGCGAAGGGCCGAAGCGAAAGGCCGTCGTCGTCGGTGCCGGTCCGGCCGGCCTTGAGGCGGCGCGTGTGCTTGCCGAGCGCGGCCATGTGGTCGAGATCATCGAGGCTACCGGCGAGGCGGGCGGGCAGATTCTGCTTGCCCAGCGCAATCCGCGGCGCAAGGAACTGATCGGCATCGTCGACTGGCGGCTGTCGGAGCTGGAGAGGCTTGGCGTGCCGATCCACTACAACGTCTTTGCCGGCGTCGACGATGTTCTGGAGCGGTCGCCCGATCTTGTCGTCGTTGCTACCGGCGGCATCGCCCAAAACCCGGCTCTGGAGGCGGGGGACGAACTGGTTGTCTCAAGCTGGGATATCATCGCCGGTGCGGTGAAGCCGGAGGGACCCGTGCTGCTCTATGACGACAACGGCGCCCATAGCGGCATGACTGCGGCCGAATTGATTGCGCGCGCTGGCGTCGAGCTCGAGATCATCTCGCCCGAGCGCATGTTCGCGCCCGAAGTCGGCGGCATGAACCATGTGCCTTACGCCAGGGCGTTTGCAGATCACAATGTGCGTGTGACGATCAACACCCGCCTCCGGTCGGTTCGGCGGGAAGGCAATGGGCTGGTGGCGACGCTCGGTTCCGATTTTTCTGACACGGCATCGAGCGAACGCCGGGTGGCGCAGGTGGTGGTCGAGCACGGCACCGTGCCGATGGACGATCTCTACCGCGAATTGAAGCCGATTTCTCGCAATCTGGGCGCCGTCGACTACAAGGCGCTGCTTCGCGGCGAAAACCCGATCCCACTGCGCAACCCGGGCGCCGGCTTCGACATGTTCCGCATCGGCGATGCCGTCGCCAGCCGCAACATCCATGCCGGCATCTATGATGCGCTGCGCTACGGCGTGCTTTTCTGAACAAAACGAGCGGCGGTGAAAGCACCGCCGCTCCATCTTCTGGTCGTCTAACGATCCAGCTTACTGCTGGGTACCCTCAGCCGGTGCCGGCTGCATCGGGGTAGCCGGTGCCGTTCCGGTGGTCGAGGAGGTCGTCGACGTGTCAACCGGCTGGTTGGCGAGCTGTTCGGCGACCTGCTGCGCCTTGGTCTTGAACTCGGGAGCCGCCTTCAAGGTTTCGGCGGTTTCCGTCGTCGTCAGCTTCAAGGCATCCGTATTGGCCTGTTCGGAGATCTGAATGCGATCGAACGGGACCGCAACGTTCTTCTCACCGAGGCCCAGGAAGCCGCCGACACCGATCACAGCAGCTACAACGCCGCCATCCTTCTTGATGATCAGGTCGTTAATCTCACCGACATTTTCGTCGCCGGCATTATAGACGGTCTGGCCGACATAGGTGCTGGTCGCGATCTGGTCACTGGCCTGTTCGGTCAGGTACGTTCCGTCAGACTGGGCCGTGACAGCAGGTGCTTCGGTGGTTGCCGGCGGTGTCGTCTGCGCCTGGTCTGCAGGTGCTTCGGCACCCGGAGCCGGCTGAATTTCCATCGTCTGCGGCTCGGCCGGCTTAGGCTGGGTGGCGTCCTGAGCGAAGGTCATCGGCGCGAACGCAACACTCGCGATAAGCGCACCGGCCGCAACGGAAGATACAAGTTTCTTGGTCATCTCAAACTGCCTTTCCTTGACGTTGTCGATCAAGGCGCGGTCCTGATCGTCGCCAGGTTTCCACCGCACCGGTGATACCAAAGCAACGCCTGGCGGCAGAAACGGTTCCAGAAAAATTCGACTGATCGCGCCGGAATTCTGGCAGTCATGCGCCAAACTTCTATGGTCGCAGATCAATATCGCCGGTGGTCGTCGCTCACCTTTCGGCAGATATCGGAGCGTCATCACTCCGGCTATGTATTTTAGTGGTTTATTGAGTTCTGCTTTACATTCATACAATATTGAGTGTTCTTGCCTATACTTGCTGAAGACGGGATGGAGCATTCTTCGTGGATATTCCATCCTGTTGATCTGGACGGTTCCCCATGTTTCTGCCACGGCGATTTCTCTCCGTTTCCCTGCTTTCCGTTTTGGTGATGGTCGGCCTTGTCGGGATCGAGCGCAGCCTGTTCGGCGTGCGCTATTTTTCGGAGCGGATGCCTGAGATCGAACCCTACAATCTTTGGCATGCATGGGTGTCGCTCAGTCTGTCGCTTGCGGCTATTCAGGGGTTCACGCGCGATGCGTCCTGGCTCGGCGCACCCGCGCTTCGGATGGCCTCACGCCGCGAACTGTGGATCTGCATCGCAATGCCGGTCTTTGCAGCCGCGGCGGCCCTTCTTTTCAGCGTCGATGCCGCGATCTTCAGCGCCCTGGCCCGCGAGGACAACATCTTCGAGTGGCTTTCCGCCCTGTTGATCTTTGCCTCAAGCGTGTTCTTCGCGCTGGCGGCCATGGGTCAATTGCGCGCGGCGCGGGGTGAGGCCGATCGCGTCGCATGGCTGGCGGCCGGTGCCGCGGCATCCTTCAGCCTTGTTCTGTTCATCGTCGGCATGGAAGAGATATCCTGGATGCAACGCGTGTTCGGCATTTCCACGCCCGACGCGTTGCTGGGCCTCAACAAGCAGCAGGAACTGAACCTGCACAACATCTCAACCGGTTTCACCGAGCTGCTCTATTATACCGGCAGCTTCGTGCTTTTGACGTTAGCGCCCTTTGTCTGGCTCTACCTTCGCAAGGGTTTCGCGCTCGGGCGGTTCGAAGCATTCACGCCGAGCGTTTTGGTGTTGGCGGCAAGCGCACCGATGGCGGCGTTCAACAGCGACAACTGGAGCATGCTGCCGACCCAGATGATGGTGATGATGACGATAATCATCCTGCTGGTGATCGCCGATCTCGCACTGCGGGGCGGCTTATGGCGGGAATTCACAGTGCTCACCGCCGGCGCGATCCTGATCGTCGCGATCCAGGAACTGTTCGTGCTGCAGGCGCAGGAACTCGTGCGCATCTGGGATCCGACCGAATACAAGGAACTCTTCATTGCGGTTGGTCTCGCCATCTATGGCTATGAGACCTGGTCGCGGCTGCGCTCGTTGGCGCCGGCCACCGAGTTGCTGGTCGGTCGCCGATCGACGGCCGGATAAACGAAAACCCCGCCGAAGGGGCGGGGTTCCACTGCCGTGTCGCTTGGCGCAACAGCTATCCTCAATGGCTTTCGCGCAGAACCTCGCTGCCGCTTCCGCCAACGAGGAAATCCAGGTCGGCGCCCTTGTCCGCCTGCAGCACCGTATCCTGATAGAGCTTGTAGTAGCCGCGTGTCCATTTCTGCTCCGGCGGCTGCCAGGCGGCCATGCGGGCTGCAAACTCTTCCTCGCTGATCATCAGGTTGAGTTCGCCCTTCATCGCGTCGAGCCGGATGCGGTCACCGGTTCTGACGATCGCCAACGGCCCGCCGGCGTTCGATTCCGGGCTGACATGCAGCACGACGGTTCCAAACGCCGTACCCGACATGCGGGCGTCCGAAACGCGCACCATGTCGCGCACGCCCTTTTCGACCAGCCGGCGCGGGATCGGCATGTTGCCGACTTCCGCCATGCCGGGATACCCCTTGGGACCGCAGCCCTTGAGCACCAGGATGGTGTCTTCGGTCACCGGCAGATCCGGATCGTCGATCTTGGCCTTCAGGTCCTCGATCGTCTCGAAGACATAGGCCGGGCCCTCATGCGCCAGCAGATGTTCGCTGGCGGCAGACGGCTTGATGACCGCGCCGTTCGGCGCAAGGTTGCCTTTGAGCACGCGAATGCCGGCTGCCGCACGCAGCGGATTGTCGAGTGGGCGGATGACGTCGTCGTTGAAGACCTCGGCGTCTTCCCAATATCGGCTGATCGGCATGCCGAAGACCGTTGGCGCATCCGCATGCAGCAGATGCTGGATGCGGTTCATGACGGCTGGCAGGCCGCCGGCATAGGCGAGATCCTCGATCAGATACTTGCCTGAAGGCATGCAGTTGACGATGCACGGCACCTGACCGCCGACGCGGTCGAAGTCCTCGAGACAGAGATCGACGCCGGCACGGCCGGCGATCGCCAGCATATGCACGACCGCATTGGTCGATCCGCCGACGGCGGCGTTGGCAATGATCCCGTTTTCGAAATTCTTCTTGGTCAGGATCTTCGACAGGCGCAGATCCTCATGCACCATCTCGACGATGCGCTTGCCCGTCATGTGCGACAGCGCCATTCGGCGCGCATCGACGGCGGGGAGTGCGGCATTCATCGGCAGCGACAGGCCCATCGCCTCGACGATCGACGCCATGGTGGTGGCCGTGCCCATGGTCATGCAGACGCCGGGCGAACGCGACATGCCGCTCTCGGCCGCCATGAACTCCTGAACGCTCATCTCGCCGGCGCGCACCGCTTCTGAAAATTTCCAGACGTCGGTGCCGGAGCCGATGTCCTTGCCCTTCCATTTGCCGTTCAGCATCGGCCCGGAGGAAACGACGATCGTCGGCAGGTCCACCGAAGCCGCGCCCATCAGCTGGCCGGGTGTCGTCTTGTCGCAGCCGCCAAGCAGCACGACGCCGTCGATGCCATAGGCGCGGATTGCCTCCTCGACGTCCATGGCGAGCAGGTTGCGAAACAACATCGCCGTCGGCCGCATCTGCGTTTCGCCAAGCGAGGACACCGGAAACTCGACCGGAAAGCCGCCGGCCTCCCAGACGCCGCGCTTGACGCCCTCAGCCAGAATGCGCAGGTGGCTGTTGCATGGGGTCAGTTCCGACCAGGTGTTGCAGATGCCGATGATCGGGCGCCCGTCGAAGACATGGTCCGGAAATCCCTGGTTCTTCATCCAGGAGCGATGGATGAAACCATCCTTGTGGGTGCCGCCATACCAGTGCCGACTGCGCAGTTCTTTCTTCTTGTCGCTCATTCAAGCTTCCTCCTCACCATGCGATTGATCGCGTGGATGAATTGTATGACTTTTTATTGGCGCTTCGCTACTGCATGTTTCTTTAAAATCCCATTCGATTTAAGGAAAAAACATGCAGCACTTCAAAGTGCTACAGCGACCTTTGCGCGTCTAATAAGACGCGCGGTGCTGTAGGGTTTCCGATCAGAGGCGGAAGGACGGCTCGAACCGGCCGTTGACGCTGACGCCGAGTTCGAAGGTCTTGCCGGCATGCGGATCAGCTGCGCGCGCCGCTTCGTCCAGATCCTGCCAGGCCGACGTCACCAGCATGCGGTCGGCCTTCGCCCCGATGAAGGCCGTGCAGCTCGGCTGCGTCGTCGGCATCGCATAGCGCGTGAGACGCACGCCGTCGGGCCTATAGACGTCGACCGTGCCGCTGCCCCAGCGGGCATTCCAGATCAAGCCGTCGGCGTCGCAGACCGAGCCATCGATGCCGCCGGCCTCGCCGCTGCTGTCGACGAGCAGGCTGGGCTCGCCCGTTGGCAATCCCGTCTCGGCATCGATGTCGACGCGCATCAGGTGGTTGACATCGGTGTCGACGAAATAGGCAACGGTTCCGTCAGGCGAAAAGCAGATGCTGTTGGGAATGGTGATCCGGTCATAGAGCCTAGTCACCTGCGTGCCGGCGACGTGATAGATCGCGCCCGCTCCCTTTTCGGCGCTGCGCCCCATGGTGCCGATCCACAGCGAACCGGACGCATGAACGCGGCCGTCGTTCGAGCGGTTGCCGGGCTTGTCCTCCAGCGTCGTCACGAGGCTGAACGCGCCCGTCTGCGTATCTCTCAGGAACAGCCCCTGGTCGGAAACGATCAGTTGCCGGAGCGGATCGATGACGGCAAGGACGCTGCCGAGGAACGGAAGCGCATGCACGGCCTTGCGGCCGGTTTCGAGGTGCAGTTCGTGCAGTTCCTGGCCCTTGATGTTGAACCACCAGGCGGTGCCGCTGCCGGGGTCGTAGGTTGGGCCTTCCCCGAGGATCGAGGTCGCTCCGCAAAGGATGCTGCCGGCAAAAGGAATACTATCGCTCATCATCGTGCTCCGTAGACGGCGTCGTAGGCCTTGACTGTCGCGACGGCGCGCTTGCCGACGTCGGAGGCACTCATTCCGGGCTTGTAGAGGCTCGATCCGAGCCCGAAGCTTCTGATGCCGATCTTGGCATAGTCGGCGAAATTCTCCTCCGACACGCCGCCGACGGCTGCCACTTCGACATCGGTCGGCAGCACGGTGCGGATCGCGGCGATCCCGGAAGGGCCGAGCACGCTTGCCGGGAAGAATTTGAGGCCGGTTGCGCCTGCCGCAGCGGCCGCGAGCGCCTCCGTCGGGGTGAAGACGCCGGGCATGGTCACCATGCCCTTTTGCGCCGCCAGCCGGATCACTGCCGGCTCGACATTGGGGCTGACCATCAGCCGTCCGCCGACATCGGCAAGCTGTTCGACCTGCGCGGTCGTCAGCACCGTGCCGGCGCCGATCAGGCAGCCCTGCGGCGCCATCTTTACCGCGGTTTCGATCGACCGGAACGGGTCCGGCGAATTGAGCGGGATCTCGATCGCGGTGAAGCCCGCCTCGATCAGCGTGCCGACGACGCCTTCGGTTTCCTCGGGCTTGAGGCCGCGCAGGATGGCGACCAGCGGGTATTTCATCGGCGGAAAGGGGATACGGTTCATATCAGCAGTCTTTCGGTCAGAGGGGCCAGATTGCCTGTGCGGCAGTCGAAAGGCCGGCGCGCACGGCCTCGTCGGCGTCGACGATCCGGGGGCTAAGATTGAGGCTTGCAAGTGCTTCGCGATAGAGCGCACCGAGAGAGCCGGAGGCGACGAGGCAGACGCTATCGACGGTTCCGGCCGCTGCCAGGGCGCCGGCGATCTCAAGCCCGATCAGCGTACCCGACAGCGTCGCCTTGGCGTCCGTCGCCGTCGTGCCGTGCAGCAATTGCCCGGCCCGCACGCCGAACGGCAGGTTGGTGGCGAGCGCCGGGTCGGCGTAGGCCGCCGCGACGGCGGCGAGGAACGCGGGATGGTCGCGGGAAAAAACCTGCGCATCCGCGACCGAATGGCTGAGAATGGAATGCCTGGCGATCACGTCGAACAATTCGCCGGTCATGAAGGTCGAGAAACCGGTGACCTTGCCGCCGTCGAGCCGCACCCATTTGCTGTGGGTTCCGGGCATGCAGACGAGGTGCCGGCCGTCGCCAAGCCTGGCTGCAGCGCCGAGCAGCTGGGTCTCTTCGCCACGCATGACGTCGGGATGCTGCTGATCGCGCTGGGCAAGACCCGGCAGAATGCGGATGTCGCGGCCGACATCGGGCACCGCGACGGCGCTTGCCGCAATTCTCGAGAGGACGGCGGGCGTATCGAGGTAGCCGGCCTCCAGCCAGCCCTGCTTGGCGCCCGCCATGCCGCAGATGATGACGGGCAGGTGCGTCGGTGCGGCCACCGCCGCCAGATGTGCTTCCAGCACGGTTGAAAAGCCGGTCTTGGCGGCCGTGGTCATGCCTTCGCCGCTGCGCCGCTCTGCAAGCACCGCGCCGTCTTCGGCAATGATCCAGAGCCGAAAGCTCGTGGTTCCCCAGTCGACTGCGGCATAATAGGCTGCGGTCATCAAAGTGCGCCTCCGTCAATGATCATCGTTTGGGCCGTCATGCCCATGGAACTGTTGGACGCCAGGTAAAGGCATGGGCCGACGAGGTCCTCGGCGGTCAGGCTTCGCTTCAGGCATTGTTTCTCCAGCATCGCTGCAATCGCCGTTTCGTCGAGCCAGAGTTTCTTTTGGCGCTCGGTAACGATCATGCCGGGTAGGATCGCATTGACGCGGATATTGTCGGGGCCAAGCTTGCCGGCAAGCGACTTCGTCAATCCGATGATGCCCGCCTTGGCCGTCGCATAGGCGGGGATTTCCGCCATGTTGAGCAGGAAGGCGATCGACGAGAAGTTGACGATCGATCCGCCGCCGGCCCGGCGCATATGCGGCGCTATCGCCTGGCTCATGAAGAACAGGTGCCTGAGATTGACGGCCTGGCTTTCGTCCCAGCTCTCTTCGGTGACGCTTTCGAGCGGCTGCCGGTCGTCGCGTGCGGCATTGTTGACGAGCACGTGGATCGCGCTAAGTGTCGCCGCGGCCGTTTCGGCGGCTGTCCTCAATGCCTCGATATCGCGCAGGTCGGCATGAATGAAGAGCGGCCTATATCCGGCCTCGACAGAAAGCCTGTCGGCGAGCTCCCGGCTTGCCGCCTCGTCGATGTCGACGAAGGCGACGTGCGCCCCTTGACGAACGAAACCTTCGACGAGTGCCGCACCGATGCCGGCGCCACCGCCGGTGACAAGGATACAGCGATCCCTCAGGTCGTGAAATTGGGCCGCAGGCAACGGCATCGGTCGGGCACTCCCCATTCGCGCCGTCCCGGCACGCTTGCAGGTTTCTTTGTTCCAATATGTGGAACGTGATTTTATTATATGGAATTATCGGGCGACGGCGGTTATCTTGTCAAGATAGGATGACGGACCTTGGACCTTGATGGGACCGGAATGATGCGAGCGACATGAGCGAAGACCTGGCAGTGTTTGCGGATGGTGAGGTGGCGGGTACCGGCACGCTCGGCAAGGCCATGGCCGTTCTTGAGGCCGTTGTGATGGCGGATGGGCCGCAGCGTTTCACCGACATCCTTGCCCGATCCGGCCAGCCGCGCGGAACCTTGCATCGGCTGCTCAGCCATCTCGTCGAGGAAGGGCTGCTCGTGCAGCGGCGCGATCTCTGCTACGAGCCGGGCCTGCGCCTGCTCACACTTGCCTATCGCTCCTGGTCCAGCAATCGCTTCCGCGACGTTGCTGAACCGCATCTTCGCAGCCTGCACGAGTTGACGGGTGAGACTGTGCATCTCGGCATCCTCAGGGAAACCGAGATCGTCTATGTCGACAAGGTCGAAAGCCGGCAGACGGTGCGCATGAGTTCGCAGATCGGCAAGGCCTCTCCCGTCTATTGCACCGGCATCGGCAAGGCGGCGCTGTCGCTGTTGCCGCAACCGGAACTGGAGCGGCTTGTTGCAAAAATGGCGTTCCACGCGTTCACCCCGCATACGCATCGCTCGGCCGAAACGTTGCTGGCGGAGATTGCGGACATTCGCCGCGACGGACACGCTTTCGATCGGGAAGAACATGAGATAGAGATCCGTTGCGTGGCTGCGCCGATCCGTGTTTCGGGTAGCGATCTGACGGCTGGAATCTCGGTTACGGGACCGGCCTATCGGGTGAGCATGGAGCAACTGGCCGCCTGGTCGGGGGCGGTACGGACGGCGGCGGCGGCGATCGGGGAGGAGGCCGCGATTCGCCTCGGTCCGGGCCGCGGTGGACCTTGAGTTCACTTTACGGTAAATTAGAAACTTCGACTGGACGTAGTGTTCCAAGCTCGATAACGTTAATATATCAGACTCGCTTCGCGGTTCCCGCGGACAGAGTTGATTATGACATTGATAGAAATTTTGACGTGATCTTCATGCGGCGTCAGCGGCCGTGCTCCTCCCCGGAGCTGGATGTGGAGAAGGGCGGAAGATGATCGATTTCAGCGCGAATATGGCGTCATTGATGCTTCCTGACGGACGGTCCGTGAGGGGGCCGATTTGTTGCGAGGACGATATCAGACGGGTGATCGGCCAGGTTGCGGAGGCCTACGGCTTCCGTGGTTTCCTTGTGCTCGCCGTTCCGGATACCGGCTGTAACAGCCTTGAGGACAACGCCATCATGACGACCTATCCGGTCGAGTTCCTGAAAGGCTACGACAGCGCTGGCCTGATCAATGGCAGCCCTGTGATCCAGCGTCTGCGCCGCAGCACCATACCGTTTACCTATGATGCCCATCAACTGGCGCGCCGCCGCGCCGATGGCAAGGGCGACGCGGCCATCTGCGTCTTTGAGCAGGCGGGCATGCCGCGCGGCATCTATCTGCCGGTGCACGACGCTGGCGGCCACCGGGCTGCGATTGCCTTTGGCGGCGACCGCCCTGTGGTGTCGAACGACGAGATGCAGGAACTCAATCTGTGGGCCGGTATTCTGTTCAGCAAGCTGGCCGAGGTGCGTGAGCGCGGGCGACGCGGCTCGGGAAGCCTGTCGCGCCGCGAGGTCGAATGCCTGCGCTGGGCCGCCGCCGGCAAGACCACGAGCGAGATGGCGCGCATCCTGGCGCTATCGGAGTATACGGTGAACCACTATCTCAACCGGGCGACGCGAAAGCTGGATTCGGTCAATCGCGTGCAAACGGTCGTCAAGGCCATGCGTGCCGGTTTGATCAACTGAGAATTGGCACATCCTGCACATCAAAGCTGGATGCTGCGGCATGGCGCAGGTCGCTTGTAGGGAAATACACAGGCTTTTGGGCGCGTAGGGCAGGGAATCTCGATCATCTGTTGGCATTGGCCTGCAGGTCGGTCTATTTGATAGTTGATGAATGCCATGGAACGCGCGAATGCAGGATACGATGACCACCGGGACGACTGACGCAGATCTGCCCCGGGGCGGTGATTTCGCGTCCGAGATCGCAAAACTGGAGACCCAGTTCGACATCATCCGCTATATGCGGCGGATCACGCAGATGTTCGGCTTCAAAACCTTTCTCATCTGTTCGATCCCTTCCATTGATGTCGAGCGCCTGGCGGCAACCACGGTCATTTCCAATATGCCGGCAGAGCTGCTCAACAAATATGACAGCCTGTCGATGCTGCGCTTCAGCACCGGCGTCAAGCGGCTGCGGGAAACGACGACGCCGTTCCAGGTGACGCTCGATGCCTGGGAAGGCGAGGGCGGCAAGCCCGATTCAGCCCGGGAATACATTGCGATGCTGCGCGAGAACGCCATCTTCCAGGCCAGCTACTTCCCGGTGCATGACGCCGAAGGCGGCCGTGGCGCCGTCATCCTGATGGGGCCGGAAGCCGAACTGCCGATGACGGTGATCATGGAACTGCAGATGATCGCGATCCATGTCTACAACCGGTTGGCCGAGATCGGTTCCGTGTGGAAGAACAGCAGTGCGTCGCTGTCCGAGCGCGAGATCCAGTGCCTGAGCTGGACGGCGGCGGGAAAGACCAGCGCCGAGATTGCCGGCATTCTCGGCCTCTCCGAGCACACGGTGAACCACTACCTCAACCACGTCACCAAGAAGCTCGACGCGGTGAACCGGACGCAGGCCGTCGTCAAGGCGATGAAGAAGGGCTACATCAGCTAGCCGTCGTTCGGCGCGACGGGCCCGAAGCCTTTCGCCCCGTCTTCCGCGTGGGTCACAGCTGAAAGATGCACCGATCCTGTGCGGATTTGAGACCATTGCCCATAAACTGGGCAGATGCTCTCGGGGTCTCGGGCAACCAACGCCGCATCTAATCCACTGAAAATATTCGCTTTTTTGTTCTTCCTCGAATCTGGCACGCATCCTGCATTGCTAGATGCATGTCCAGAGGGGACTAAAAACAAGACAGCGCCCAAGAAGGTCGCGACAAAAAGGGCCGCCACCCAACCCCGTGTGATCCCTGGATCACGCTTGTGATTCCGGATGTACGGACACCAGGGTGAGTGGCGGCCCTGCTTTTTCCGTTATGTCGCATTGGCGAAGCGCCCTGCCTCGATTATCTAAGGGATAACAAACGTTATCCAAGAGATAGCAGAGAATGAGAGGGCGCGATGCCGGAAGTCACCAGAGACGTGGTTCTTGATAAGCTGCGAACGGTCCGCGGACCGGACATGGAAGGCAACATCGTCGAGCTTGGGCTCGTGTCGGATGTCTTCATTTCGGATGGCAAGGCCTATTTCTCGATCACCGTTCCGGCCGATCGGGCCAAGGAACTGGAGCCGATGCGCGCAGCCGCAGAGCGCGTGGTGCGGGAAATCCCGGGAATCAGCGCGGCGATGGTCGCTCTGACGGCCGACCGCAAGGCAGCACCAGCGGCAGCCCCGGTACAGCGTCCGCAACCGGCCGGCGCCCATGCCGGTCATGCCCATGGCCAGCGTCCGGCCGGCGGCGCGCCCGCCAAGGCAGGCATTCCCGGCGTTGGCGCAATCATCGCCGTCGCCTCCGGCAAGGGCGGCGTCGGCAAATCCACCACATCGGTCAATCTGGCGCTGGCGCTGAAGGCCAACGGCCTGAAAGTCGGCCTGCTCGACGCCGACATCTATGGCCCGTCGATGCCGCGCCTCCTGAAGATTTCCGGCCGGCCGCAGCAGATCGAGGGCCGGATGATCCGCCCGATGGAAAACTACGGCCTCAAGGTCATGTCCATGGGCTTCCTCGTTGACGAGGAAGTGGCGATGATCTGGCGCGGCCCGATGATCCAGTCGGCGCTGTTGCAGATGCTGCGCGAAGTCGCCTGGGGTGATCTCGATGTGCTGGTTGTCGATATGCCGCCAGGCACCGGCGACGCGCAATTGACCATGGCACAGCAAGTTCCACTCGCCGGCGCGGTGATCGTCTCGACGCCGCAGGACCTGGCGCTCATCGATGCCCGAAAAGGGCTGGCGATGTTCCGCAAGGTTGAAGTGCCGGTGCTCGGCATCATCGAGAACATGAGCTATTTCGTCGCGCCGGACACCGGCAAGCGCTACGACATTTTCGGCCATGGCGGCGCGCGCAAGGAGGCCGAGCGCATCGGCGTACCCTTCCTCGGCGAAGTGCCGTTGACCATGGGCATCCGCGAAACATCCGATGCGGGCACGCCTCTGGTCGTTTCCGATGCAGACGGCGAGATCGCCCGCATCTATCGCGACATCGCGACCAAGGTCTGGGCTGAGGTTTTGGCTGCCCGCGACGACAAGAGCCGTGCAATGCCGAGCATCGTCTTCGAATAGGCCTTCATCCAGCTTCGTCGGACGCCATCGTTGCGGTGGCAGCCCGACTTGGCGGTCGCCTGCTGCAGCCCCCTGGAATAGCGGCACAATTTTGTCCGCGCCCCGATTTCGATTCGGCGAAACATGCAGTAGGGTGACGCCGGAACAGTAGACGGCGCCTGTGTCATGTATCGAGGGGGCATTGATTTTGCGTCTGTATTGCGCCATATGCCGTGCCGCACTTGCGAAGGTGCCCAACTTAGCGCCCTCTCGCTGGAGATCTTGTCCTCCCGCGACGACCGAGTTGAGGATTTTGTCCTGACTGGCGGAACGCTTCATCCGATGGAATTCGATTGTGGGAATACTGTGGCGCCGATGCGGTTGCTCACTTTCGCTCGGGTTCGCACCTCTGCCCAGGGCCGCAGCTGCGGGAAGGGCGCCTGAATGATCACGGGCTATTGCTCCAACGGTGAGACTGTCACCCTGTCGGTGGCGGATGAGCTCGTTGCCCTGCGGCCAGATATCGTTTGGGTCGACCTCGTCGAGCCGAGCAAGGCCGAGGATCTGATGATGGAGAAGCTTCTGGGCATCTCGATCCCGACACGCGACGACCTGAAGGACATCGAGCCGTCGAGCCGGCTCTATACCGAGGCCGATGCCGTGTTCATGACGGCGTCGCTGGTCTATCGTTCGGAAACCGATATTCCCGATCTCACCGACGTTGCCTTCATCCTGCATGGCGGGCGTCTTGTGACCATTCGCTACGCCGAACCGCGTGCCTTCGCCCTCTTCAAGGCGGCAATGCATCGGATTCCGGGCGGCTGTCCGAACGGTGTGGTGATGCTGACCCGGTTGCTCGAAACGATTGCCGACCGCACTGCCGAAATTCTCGAGCAGGCCGTGGGCAAGATCGACGATCTGTCGCTGCAGGTCTTTGGCGACAAGGCAGTCGTCAAACGTCGTCCGCCGCATTTTCTGGAAGCGCGCCTGCGCGATGTCGCCGGCCATCACCGGCTGGTCGCCAAGACCCGCGATAGCCTCGCGTCGCTCTCGCGCCTGTTGACCTTCGTCTACACCGTTCCCGAGGTCCAGGCGGACAAGGACAGCCGCGAACTTTGCCGCTCGATCTCGCGCGACATCCAGACATTGTCGGAACATGCGTCGTTCATCTCCGGCAACATCACCTTCCTGCTCGACGCCTCTCTCGGCCTCATCAATGTCGAGCAGAATGCCATCATCAAGATTTTCTCGATCGCTTCGGTGGTATTGTTGCCGCCGACGCTGGTCGCTTCCGTCTACGGCATGAACTTTCGCGTCATGCCGGAACTCGAATGGCCGCTCGGCTATCCCTGGGCGCTGGCTGCCATGGTGATATCCGCCGTGATACCGTTTTTCTTCTTTCGCTGGAAAGGCTGGCTGTAACAGCCTGTAGGACACGCATGACCCAATCGCATGCCCCTTCCACACAAGGGTCGAAAGACCTGCGCCGGCTGCTCGTCCTCGGCCTCGGCTCCATCGGCGTCGTCTATGGCGATATCGGCACCAGCCCGCTCTACGCGTTTCGCGAAGCGCTGCGCCCGGTGTCCCACGACGGCGTCACCGATGTCGAAATCATCGGCCTGATCTCGCTGATGATCTGGACGCTGACGATCATCGTCACGATCAAATATGTGCTGTTTCTGCTGCGCGCCGACAACCAGGGGGAGGGCGGCACGCTCTCGCTGCTGGCGCTGCTGATGAAAACGGGGAATGGCCACACGGCCATCCTGTTCTTCATGGGCATTGCCGGTGCCGCGCTGTTCATCGGCGATGCGATGATCACGCCGGCTCTGTCAGTGCTTTCGGCCGTCGAGGGCTTGAAACTCGTGACCCCGGCGCTGTCGGACTATGTCGTTCCCATTGCCGTGGTCATCCTGCTCTTGATGTTTGCCGTGCAGTCCAAGGGCACGGCCGCGGTCTCCAACTTCTTCGGCCCGATCACGCTCGTCTGGTTCCTGGTCATGGGTGGCATCGGCCTTGTCCACATTTCCGACGACCTGTCGATCTTCAAGGCTTTCAATCCTTATTATGCCGTCAGCTTCATGTTCAATGAGGGCTATGTCGGCATCATCGTGCTCGGCGCCGTGTTCCTGACGGTGACCGGCGCAGAGGCGCTCTATGCGGACCTTGGCCATTTCGGCCGCCGGCCCATCCAGTGGGCATGGTTCCTGGTCGTCTTTCCGGCGCTGACGCTCAACTATCTCGGCCAGGGCGCGTTCATCCTGAAGAACCCCGAGGCGATGTCGGACCCGTTCTTCCTGATGTTCCCGAAATGGGCGCTGCTGCCGGTGGTCATCCTGGCGACGTTCGCGACGATCATTGCCAGCCAGGCGGTGATAACGGGCGCATTCTCATTGACGCGGCAGGCGATCCACCTCGGCTTCCTGCCGCGCATGGCGATCTTCCACACGTCGGAGACACACACGGGGCAGATCTATCTGCCCAACGTCAACACGCTGCTGATGTTCGGCGTCATGGCGCTGGTCTTCGTCTTCGGCTCGTCGGAATCGCTCGCCACCGCCTATGGCATCTCGGTCACCGGCGCGATGGTGGTCACGACAGTTCTCTCCTTCGAGTTCCTGCGTGCGCGCTGGAACTGGTCGGCGCTCTGGGCCGGCGCCGTGCTGCTGCCGCTGTTCGCGCTGGAATTCGTCTTCCTCGGCGCCAACATGCTGAAGATCCATGACGGCGGCTACGTGCCGGTGCTGATCGCCGCGACCTTCATCGTGATCATGTGGACCTGGAAACGCGGCACGGAAATTCTCCATGCCAAGACCCGCCATATCGACATTCCGCTGGCAAGCTTCGTCAAGTCGATCGAGCGCAAGAGCGAACATGCGCCGGTTTCGGTGCCCGGCACAGCGGTGTTCCTGACGAGCGACCCGGAATCGACGCCCGCGGCCCTGCTGCACAACATCAAGCACAATCACGTGCTGCATCAGCAGAATTTCATCCTGACGATCCGCACCGCCAATACGCCGAAAGTGCCAAAGGCCGAACGCGTCAGCGTGCAGCCGCTTTCCGAACGCTTCACCCTGCTCGAAATGCGCTTCGGTTTCATGGAGACGCAAAACGTCTCGCAGGCGCTGGGGCTCTTCCGCAAGTCGGGGCTGAAGTTCGACATCATGTCGACGTCGTTCTATCTCGGACGGCGCAAGCTGGTACCGGACGCCCAGTCCGGCATGCCGCATTGGCAGGACCGCCTGTTCATCGCGCTCGCCAATGCCGCGATCGACCCTTCCGACTACTTCCGCCTGCCGACCAACCGCGTCGTCGAACTCGGCTCGCACGTCATCATCTGACGATACCGGCTGCAAAGACGGCCGGCGGGCCGCAAGGCCCGCTCTTCCGGCCTTTCAGTGAAGACGCATTAACCAAACATCAAGGTTAATGCTTCATTTTCAAGGCTCGAACGAAGCATCGTCGGCACAGCGTCCGGCGGCTTCATTGTCCTAGCGTCCTGCGCGGAACCTGTCCGCTGGCTCATCGCCGGCGAGGGCAGAGCCGTGCCTTCGATCAGCGTTGCGTGGAGTCGGTTGGTGCGTAAGAGTAGCAAACTGCGTCGCGAATCTCGTGTTAACTTCTCCGCCTGGCTGGCTCCGGCACTCATTGGCCTTGCGGTGTATATCGGTTTCCCCACGGTCGCGGCCTATTCCGACCTTGCGACCTTCCTGTCCGGTATCAATCGTGGCGGTGAGCGCTGGCGGATGTACATGACGCCGTCGCCAGCGGGATCGATCCACGAAGTCGAGATGGTCTTTGCCGATCCGATCACGACGGGCGCGCTCGATGGCGGCGCCGGTATCGATCTTCCCGATGGCAGCCGCGTCGCTCTGACCGCAGAAAGCAAGCACGCCGGCACGCCGGATGAAGACCGCGTCAACCGCAAGGGCAAGAAGGGCCGTATCGTCGCCGTCACCCCTGTCACCCCACCCAAGGATTTTACCGCCGGTTCGATCCTGCAGCGCACGAGTTCGCTGATGGAGCCCGGCTTCGAGGGCGCCGAAAAAATGGTCTTCGCCAATCCGAAGATCAAAGGCAAGGAGATCGAGATCGCCACGGCCTTCTACAAGAAGAAGCCGCCGAAGACGGATCCCGGCGTCTCGCCGATGCTGGCCAAGCTTGTCACCAACGACAAGCCCGACATTCTTGCGACTGCCTATGTCCGGCCCGAGCCGGACTATGCGCGTGAATCGCCCTTCGATTCGATCCTGCGCGAGGACAAGAATGCCGGACGTTTCATTCCCGATATCTCTCCCGAGGACCACGCCTGGGCCGCGACCCCGCTACCGGCGGGCGTCTTCAGCAAGGAAGAGCAGACATGCCTCGCCGAAGGCATCTACTTCGAAGCGCGCAGCGAACCGCTGAAAGGCCAGGCGGCCGTCGCACAGGTGATTCTCAACCGGGTGCGCAATCCGACCTATCCGAAGACGATCTGCGGCGTCGTCTATCAGAACAAGGCATGGCGCAATCGCTGCCAGTTCTCATTCGCCTGCGACATGATCCGCGATTTGATCTATTCCCGCTCGCACTGGAAGGAAGCAAAGGAAGTTGCCATGGCGGTCACCGCCGGCAAGATCTGGCTGCCCGAAGTCGGCTCAGCAACACATTATCACGCAACCTATGTAAACCCGGCCTGGGCAAAGACGATGAAGCGTGTCGGCAAGATCGGCCTGCACGTCTTCTACCGGACCTACGGCGGCGGCTGGAGCTGACCAGTTCAGCTGCCGACCCCTTGCGCACAAGCACCGATCGCGGGCCGGAGATTCTGGCTCGCGATCTGCCGATTCCCGGCCTTGTCTGTCAGTATGATGGCGTCGAATGCTATCAAGTGGATGAAATCATTGAAAAATATTGTCCACGCCGAAGCGCTTTGCACGCCTTGACTATGCGGAAGCCTAAAACTATGTTGCGCGCGACTTCAAATGGGGCTGAAACGTGGCTTGAACAGCAGCCTTTTGTGTGGCCGAAATCATGGTCGTGACCGTGTGGGACAACAAGGGGAGAGCCACGTGACGGAGAAACCCGAAGAAAGTCTGGAAGCAAGGCTGAAGCAGCTCGGCGAAAAGATTGAGTCCAAGCGACCCAGTGAGCCGGATGGTGCTGAAGCCCGAGCCGCTGAAAGCCGCAAAGGCTATGCGGCGGCAATGAAGCTCTCCAGCGAGTTCATCGCTGGCATCGTGGTTGGGGCGTTTCTGGGCTATCTTTTGGACCACTTTGCGGGTACAGGGCCGTGGGGCATGATCATTTTCCTGCTCCTTGGCTTTTGCGCCGGTGTGTTGAATGTACTGCGTTCGGCGGGGATGGTGGCGACACTCGACTCGGTCAAGCGCAGTTCTGGGAATGACAAGACGGACGGAGATGACGCCTGAGGCGTCGCCCGGAAAACACGGTATCCGCTCTAAAGGCGGGCAGAACGAAAGAGAAGCGCGGTGTCAAACGATCCGACCCACCAGTTCCTGGTCAACAAGATTGTCCCGATCGAAATTGGCGGAATTGACTTTTCCTTCACCAATGCGTCGCTGTTCATGGTTGCGACCGTGGGTGCCGCTGCCGGTTTCCTTTATCTGACCACATCGCAGCGCGGGCTGATCCCGACGCGCATGCAGTCGGTTTCGGAAATGTCCTATGAATTCATCGCTTCGATGCTGCGCGAAGGCGCTGGCAGCGGCGGCATGAAGTTCTTCCCGATGGTTTTCTCGCTGTTCATGTTCATCCTGACGGCGAACCTGCTCGGCATGTTCCCTTACTTCTTCACCATCACCAGCCAGATCATCGTCACCTTCGCCTTGGCGCTGTTCGTCATCGGCACGGTGCTGTTTTATGGTTTCTACAAGCATGGCTTCGGCTTCCTGAAGCTCTTCGTGCCTCACGGCGTGCCGGGCATCCTGTTGCCGCTGGTCGTGTCGATCGAAATCATCTCGTTCCTTTCCCGTCCCATCAGCCTTTCGGTCCGTCTCTTCGCCAACATGTTGGCCGGCCACATCACGCTGAAGGTTTTCGCTGGCTTCGTCACCTCCCTGAGCGCCCTTGGCGCGCTCGGCATCGGTGGTGCGATCCTGCCGCTCATCATGACCGTCGCTATCACCGGTCTTGAATTCCTCGTCTGCTTCCTCCAGGCCTATGTCTTCGCGGTACTGACCTGCATGTACCTCAACGACGCTGTCCATCCCGGAAGCCACTAAGGAATACAGTCGCTTGCTTCCGGCCGGTCCTCCGTCGGAAGCGCAATCCTAAGCCGCAACACCATTCGAAGGAGTTCAATCATGGAAGCGGAAGCAGCAAAGTACATCGGCGCAGGTCTGGCTTGCCTCGGTATGGCCGGCACGGCTCTCGGCCTCGGCAACATCTTCGGCAGCTACCTCTCTGGCGCGCTGCGCAACCCGTCGGCTGCTGACGGCCAGTTCGGCCGCCTCGTATTCGGCTTCGCCGTTACGGAAGCTCTGGGCATCTTCTCGCTGCTCGTAGCCCTGCTCCTCCTCTTCGCCGTCTAATAACGGCTGGAGTTTCGGCCGCGACCTGTCAAAGGGTCGCGGCCGCGCATATTCTTGAGTGCACCTGGAGGTGAGCATGTTTGTGACCGCGGCCTATGCCCAGCAGTCAACCACCACTGAAGGCGCCGAAGCACACGATGCCGCTGCGGCCGGTGAGGTGCACACCGAAACGGGTGTGGCCCACGAAGGCGAGGCTGGCTCCGGCGTGTTCCCGCCCTTTGATTCGACCCATTTCGCATCGCAGCTGCTCTGGCTCGCGATCACGTTTGGCCTCTTCTATCTCTTGATGTCGAAGGTCATCATTCCGCGCATCGGCGGAATTCTTGAAACCCGTCACGACCGCATCGCTCAGGATCTCGACGAAGCGTCGCGCCTGAAGGGCGAAGCTGACGCTGCCATCGCATCCTATGAGCAGGATTTGGCAACTGCCAAGGCCAAGGGTCATCAGATTGCAGACGGCGCGCGCGAAGCTGCCAAGTCCAAGGCTGTCGCCGACCGCAACGCTGTCGAAGCCGATCTTTCCAAGAAGATCGCCGCTGCGGAAGACCGCATCGCCGACATCAAGGCCAAGGCACTCGCAGACGTCGGCGCTATCGCCGAGGAAACTGCAACGGCCGTCGTCAAGCAGCTCATTGGTGGCACCGTCACCAAGGCTGAGATCGTCGCTGCCGTCAAGGCATCGGCCGTTAACTGAGGAGCACTGAACCATGCATCTTGATGCGACCTTCTATGCCCTCGTCGGCTTGATCCTGTTCTTCGTCCTGATTGCCTACCTCAAGGTTCCGGGCATGATCGGCAAGGCGCTCGACGGACGCGCCGACAAGATCGGCAACGAACTGGCGGAAGCCAAGCGCCTGCGCGAAGAAGCCCAGGCCCTCGTTGCCGAATACCAGCGCAAGCGCAAGGATGCCGAAGCGGAAGCTGCCGGTATCGTTGCCGCTGCCCAGCGCGAAGCAGAAATGCTGACCGCCGAAGCCAAGCAGAAGACGGAAGAATTCGTCACCCGCCGGACCGCGCTGTCGGAACAGAAGATCAAGCAGGCCGAAAGCGACGCGATCAACGCCGTTCGTTCGGCTGCCGTCGATCTGGCCATCAGCGCTGCCGAAAAGATTGTTGCTGCCAAGGCTGACGCCGGCGCCCAGAGCGAGCTGTTCAAGAAGGCACTTGGCGAAGTCAAGTCGCGCCTGAACTAAGCCTCGGCTGCAAGATACGATTTAAAGGCCCCGCCACGTGCGGGGCTTTTTGTTTTTGGGATAGCCTTGGGTGATGCGTGCGAGCGCCAGTTCGGGATGTCTTCCGTGACGTCCGGAACCTGTTTGGGCTCGATAAGGGGGGAAACCCCGCGGAACGCCGGCCGATGGTCAGGGGCGGGCGGCGGATTACCGCAGATGCGGTGACCGGAGCGGCTCGGCAGGGGGCGGAGACATGGCTACAGCAAAGCCTGCCGCGTCACCGCTCGTCTGTCTCCGTCTATGACGCGCTGCGCCGTCAAGCGCACCTTCCGGGGGGGCCGCCATCGGCATCGGTTTGTGTCGATCCAGACGGCGAGGTTTCAACGATGCCGAACGTCAATCCTTGCGCAGCGGACGGAAGCTCATGCGATGCAGCGGGCAGGGGCCCTTGGCATCGATTGCCTTGCGATGCACCACTGTCGCGTAGCCGGCATGAGCCGCAAAGCCGTAGCCGGGGTGAGCGACATCGGCCCGTTCCATCATCCGGTCGCGCGTCACCTTGGCGACGATCGATGCCGCGGCGATCGAGAGCGAGCGGGCGTCGCCCTTGACCACCGCCTTGGCGTGACAGCCAAGACCGGGCGGAACATCGCGGCCATCGACCAGCACGAAACGCGCGGTCAGGGACAGGCCGTCGACGGCCCGTCGCATCGCCTCGAGGCTTGCCTTGCGGATATCGATGGTATCGATCGTGGTGGCCGAGGAAGAGGCGATGGAAACGGTGGCGGTTGCCAGGATCTCATCGAACAGCCGTTCGCGCTCAGCGGCGCTCAATTTTTTGCTGTCGTTCAGGCCTTCGGGGATGGCATCCGGGTCGAGGATGACCGCGGCGGCAACGACGGGTCCGGCAAGCGGCCCAAATTACCAGCGTGCATGTTGTACGATTAGGGGCCGATCACTCAAAAATAGCCAGTCAATTTTACGCACTTGCAAAACCTGCTGTGCTCTCTTACGGATATACGAGTATACGATTGAGGGTGTCTTATGCGGAAATTGAGCCCACGATTTCATGACGCGGTCACGATACCCACGGTCGGGCGACACAAGGGCGTACGGGTGCTCATCACTGAGCGCGGGCCGCTTATGCCCCTTCTCAGCTTCTTCCTAATTCCGAAAAATCGTCACAAGAGCCTTTCATGGCAAACGAAGGCTTGCAGTGCCGTTGGGTGCCTTTACGATTACCTGTATGCAGTCCGCGACGCTAAGCAGCCTGATCGGCCAATTACATATCTAAGTGACTTTGTGCAGGCGCTCCTATCCGGAACGATGGGACCCGATGGCGACGATCCGACTGGCCTGTATTGGCCTCCGTCGAGCTGGTCGCGCATTTCCGAAGCACTGTCTTTCATCAATGCCTTTTCAGATTACTGTGCCAGGCAGTTCTCCACAGACGTCTTGAATCCCAAGAATGCCACGACGTTCCATGAGCGGGTTGCAGCTTACCGGAAACTCGACATCCGCAACGAACATTCGCTACTGAAGCATCTTGGCGTGTCCAGGGTCGAGAAGGAGCGGGTAAGTCTGGCAAGAGCTGTCCAGTCTCCGAAATCGCCGAAGGTTAGCCACCTTAATCCGCCACGGTTCCCACCGGATGCGCTCATTAGCCTTTTATCGAAGGGTTATAGACGCGGTAACGGACGTCGGCTTAGCGACCGCTACAATCTCCGTGACGTAATGATTTGTATCCTTCAGAGGTTCGGCGGTCTGCGAGCAAGCGAGCCTTTCCACCTTTATGTGACCGACGTTCTGGAGAACAAGCATAAACCGGGGTCGGCTGAGGTCCGGTTATATCATCCTGAACTCGGCAGATTTACATACCTCGACCCTCTCACTGGCAAACTCGTCCATGCGACTAGGACGGAGTTTTTACGGGTCAGATATAATGGGCTGGTGCCACGCAACCAGCGAACCGACAAGAAGCGAGCAGGGTGGAAAGAGCTGATGCTTGATGTCGGACCACCGCACTACTACGCAGTAGTTCGCTGGTTTCCTTCAGTCTGGGGAAGTATATTTTGGCGACTATATCAAGTATACGTTCGTGAGGTGTTGCCGGGTAAGCTCGATCACCCCTACCTGTTCGTCAACTTGGACAAGGGAGAGAGCTTTGGCTCCCCTTATTCTCTGTCGGCCTACTACGACAATCATGCCGCTGCGATGGGTCGCGTAGGTCTCTCAGTGAGCAAACCGGAAGGAACAACCTCGCATGGGTTCCGGCACGCTTATGGCCACTCCCTTGAGGTAGCTGGCGTTCCGGACAAAATCATTCAGGTTTGCATGCACCACAAGTCGCTTCATTCGCAGGGTGTTTACACACTGCCTGATGCGCTGGAGGTAAGTCGAGCGCTTGAAGCAGGAAGAGGCGTTCTCGCTGAGGCCGATGATTTCCAAAGCCTTGAAAGGATGTTGAGTGCTCCATGAAGCATGAACACGTCACAGAGAACTGGCACGCAAACCCGACGCAGGTAGTGTCGAGGATTACGAATCGGCCCATCTTCGTAAACAACTCTGAGAGCTATTGCGTGCTCCCAAGCTGGAACGATACCACGATTGAAGCCGCTTCCATCTCCTGGCAAGAGCATCTCCGCTTTCTAGCCGCGTCGAAGTCGGGTATCTCGAATTTGGTCCGTCGCAACCCAGAAGCGATAAAGCTTGGATATAGCGCCGAGGCGGCCGATCTGATTGCCAAAATCTTGGAGACAAAGGTTGGGCTCGACGCTTTGCCTTTCCTAGAGGCATTCATCGTTGCAATGCGCGAGGTTTTTCCAAAGAGCAAGCGGGGTAGGCTAGGCGGGTCACTACGTTTTACGGAGTTTTTGTTCGTCCTTTGGAAGCACAGACTCATCGCGTTTCCAGCATCACAGGTGTGGGCTCTCAAAACATCAGACATTCCCACCGCTGTGATCATCGATTTCTCCGAGCGTTACTTCGGAGACATGGGAGAGGTGCTGGAGAGGCTCGTTGAACCCCTGAAACATCCAGGGCAAGGGAGGGCAATGATCCGTTTGATGCTTGCGTGCTCGAAGCCACAGGAAGTCGGAGATATCGATTACGGTGTTCTCGAACTCTTCAAACCCTACGCTTTGAAACGCAACCACCAGACGCTCGTCTACGGCATATGCGACCAGCTTCATGCTCAACACAGAAATACCTACAGCGGAAACCATAAAGCGGAGTCAGCACTACCGCAGTCGTATCGCGAGATATTCATTAGAAAGAAGGGTGAGGACCGCTCAAGCGAAACATTCGCATGGGCAACAACTCGGGGCGGCGAACGTATTGAGACGTGGCGAAGTCAACTGGCTGCTTATCTCGCATCAATCCCAAACCGCATTGGCTTGCGATATGAAATTGGACAGCTCAACCTTGTCCTGGATTACGTGATCGAAATGGCAGATGTTCCTGACACGCCAGCCGAGTATTGTCGGCGGGGCTACGCGCCCACGATCTCGCTTGCTTCCTTCCAAGAGACATCGCGCAATGCCGGTGAGAATGGATCAGCGCAGACGCTTCGGAGCATCGCCAAATTCTTTGATTGGGTGATCGCCACCTATGCTTCCGATGATGATGGCGTCCGCTACAGAGAATACCAGAATCCTATTGATATCGAGGAGCTGCCTGCGTCCAGCAGGTCAAAGGGCCAAACTGATCGCGCTGCCATGCCGTTGCGTTTCCTGAAGATGATCCGGGAAATCATAGAAGGCGATGACTTCGCTTGGCCGAAGACCCTTGCTTCGGACTATCTGGAATATCTTGATCCACAGACGGGACAGCGTTCGAGAATCTGGAGCCCCGTTCGAGCAGAGTTCTTCCTTTTACGCCTTATGTTGCCAATCCGCTCGCTTCAAACACGCCTTCTCGACAGTGGTGAGGGTGACTTCGATGTATGGACCTTGGAAAACGGTTGGGAGCGCAACAACGGTCGACACTCACCCGCAAGGGAGACGGACCGCCGAGATACTGGCTTGGTTCGCCGAATTTGGGATCATCACAGTGGTCGGGCGTTCAACGGTCTGTTCATCACCACAAATAAGACCCAGGACCGCGAGGAGCTGTTTACCGAAAACGGCTATGAAATCCCTTGGGAGAACGCGGACGTTATGCAACTGTTCTGCAGGTTGCGCGACTGGCAGGTGAAATATAATCCGATAGTGAGGCCGTTGTCTCGCGCGGAGCTTAAAAGTGACAAGAAGCTGGTTGTGTCGGCCGACGTCGCAGAGCGCCTCGACAAGTTGTTCTTCCTTTTCCGAGACGCTGCGGATCGCGACTTCCCACATGAACCACCAACGGAAGGTAGGCTCACCAGTTTTTGGCGTTTGCTTATGCAGGAGCTTGAGCGACGTCTTGAGGAAACGGGCCAGCGGAACAGCGACGGTAGCAAGATAAAGCTTGTTACTCACCGAGAGAAGGGCACCCCGAAAAGCTCTATCTTCGACATGCACTCGCTCCGGGTGTCTGGATTAACTGCCTTCATCAATGCAGGCGTTCCCATTCACATCCTCAGCGAGTTCGTCGCCGGGCACGCAACGATCTTGATGACGCTGTATTACCATAAGCCAGGCGCTGCAGAAATTACCCGCGTTCTCGATAGCGCGTTGGAGGAGATGAGCGAAAACGAGCGCGGGAACTGGGATGCCTTTCTCAGGAGCCAACCGGCTGAACTGATCCACGACATTGCGGCTTACAATAGTGAAGAAGGTTTGCTCGCTACAAAGGCGACCCAGTCATCTCTCTGGGCTCCCATGGCGGGTGGAATTTGCCCGAACGGCGCTACACTGTGTCACATAGGCGGGCCACTTCTGAATGAGGGTAAGCGAGTTTATGCGCCTGTCCCCGGTGGCCCCAAGAACTGCTGGCTGTGTCGATACTTCGTAACGGGACCAGCGTACCTCGGTGGGTTAGTCGCGGCCTTCAATCAAACCGGCGGCCAAATTCGAGAACTCTTCGGTTTCTTACAGGAAAACCAATCAAACCGACGAGTTCTCGTTTCCGAGCACGGAACGAACCCTACGGACCGCAAAATCTCGGCGGAGCTGATCACGCTAGATGAGGCTGTACAATCGACCCAGTCCAAGTTGGACCTGCTTTCGCAGACTTGGCTTGGTCAGCTTCGTCTCATACAGAAGATCGAGAAGATACTTGAGACACGCAGGGACGACCAAAAGAAAAACGCACTGGTTCTAAACGGCCAACTCGGCGATCTCCGTGTCTCACTTGAGGAGTCGACCGAGTTCGAAATGTGGGACCGAATCTGCCAGTCCTCAATATTCTATCCGAACGTCGACGCGCGTTTGCCCGCTATTCGCCGAGGGCGACTATTCGATCTCATGCTCAAGAGGAGCGGTCGCTCTTCCGTTTTCGCCACGCTCACTGACCGCCAATTAGTTTCCGTCGGCAATGAGGCGGCCAATCTTCTGCGATCCATAATCGGTGACCCGAACACGGAAGACTTGCTCGCCGGACGTCGCGCGTTGGATGACCTCGGCATAGGGCAAGAGTTCGAGAAGTTCGTGCAGCACTATGTAGACGGTGATGCCGTTGCAGCTATCGGCTATCAGAGGAGAGCGGGAGGATGACGTTATCCACGCAAGAGATTGGCTTGCAGAATCTGGCCAAATTAGAGGCTTGGCTGGAGTCGTGTCAAAGCCTTCCTGGCCGAGGTTCGAAAGTGAATCTCTCTGCGGTTGCGCTCGGGGCGGGTGTTGATCGGCAATTCCTGTATCGCCCTGACGCGCGTGAAAAAATCGCTGAGACGGTCGAGAAAAAAGGCCTTTCTATGCCTAGTCAGGCAAAAGCTCCGCAAGCGGAGGTTCCTGCGTGGGCATCGCAGCGTATTCTTCAGCTCGAAAGCCAGCTTACCGCAGCGCGTGCGGAGGCTTATGAGCTTCGTAGGCGACTGCAACGATACGAGCACATTGATCGTCATCTCGCCTCGACCGGACTGCTGCCCAGATGACCCAGCCTGTTGTCATAACCAACATCTTGCGGTCCCAACCACCGATAGTATTCTCCGGACAGACCATTGAGGGTAAGACCACCCGCTTCATAGATAAGGGGCAAGTGCTCGGGCGTGAACCTATCGTCGGTGAGACATGGGAGATTACCGGGACATGGCAGGTACACCCCGAGCATGGTCGCCAAGTATCCGTAACCCAAGCCACTCCCAGTCGACCGACTGGGCGTCTGTTCATCCAAACCGTCAGCGGGCACAGGGGCTTTCCGGGAATTGGCGTGGCTAAGGCCCGACGGTTATGGGATCGACTCGGTGAAGGTATCTACGCGCTTCTCAACGCCGGTAGTCCTTCTCCTTTTATACCCATTGTGGGGAACGACCTGGCAGAGGTGCTCGTGTCCGGTTGGCAAGGATTGGACACCGAGGCGAACACCTATCGCTGGCTAACGTCCCTCGATCTTCCGGCGCAGCTCGCGGAGAAGATCATCTCGATCTATAGTGGTCTTCCAGTCCCTGCCGATTTTATTGAAGAATCCAGAGCCGTCGGAGCCGCGATATGGCACCTCCAGCGCGATCCCTATCGTATGCTTGCGTTCGCCAATTGGGAGAACGTAGATCGAGCGGCTCAGCGGATGGGCGTTACCATCGACGACAAGCGACGCTCTGTGGGGGCAATTGAAGCCTCTCTGATGAAGCGTCTTCAGGCAAATCACACCTGGACGTCAGCCGATGAACTGGTGAAGCTTGCTGAGCGATTCTTGAGCGGTTCAAGCGCTGTCCGCAAGGTAGCCGTCACAGACGCTGTTAACGCTGGTGCAATCGTTCCTGTAGCTGATGGCTTCGAACTAGCCGGTTGCGAAATCATGGAACGCTTCTGCGCCGAGAGATTGACGTCAATGGCGGCAGGGAGGTTTGAGGCCGCCCAACTGAGCTTGCGACGCCAGTGGACCGAGATCGAGATCGAGCAAGAACTCGACGCGTTCGACCGATCTGAAGGCTATGCACTCAACGCCGAACAGCGTCGGTCGGTGCATGCAACGGTGTTGCACCGTGCGTCTCTTTTATTGGGGGGACCCGGAGTCGGAAAAACCACTGCCCTCAAGGCTATCCATCAAGTCGCGGAGAAGATGGACATATTGGTCCATCAAGCGGCGTTATCGGGTCGCGCAGCACAGCGCATGAAAGAGGCCACCGGCCGTGCTGCATTTACCATCGCCGGGCTGCTGGTGCGTGTCGATCAGGGTGAAATCGAACTGGGCGACGACGTGATGCTGATCCTTGATGAATCATCGATGATTGATCTCGGCAACCTCTATCGGTTGATATCTCACTTCAGGCCTGGACTTCGGCTGCTATTGGTAGGTGACCCCGGACAGCTACCGCCCATTGGCTTCGGACTTGTATTCCATGTCCTTGCTAATGATCCGCACTTTCCCAAGACCGAGCTTGCCAAGGTCATGAGACAAACTGCTGAAAGTGGAATTCCAAGGGTCTGTTCTGCCATTCGCTTTGGACAGCCGCCGAAGCTCATTCGAGGCTTTGCCGATGGGGAGGGCGTCGCTTTTGTCGAAGCGAAAGTCGACGAGACGGTCGATCAAATAATGGACGTGCTTGCCACACTTGGCGGGATTGGAAACGCGCAAATTATCGGTTCTGTAAAGCGTGGTCCTGCCGGGACCTTCGAAATCAATCGACGACTTCAGAGTCTGGCAGGGAGCGGCAAACATCTCATCTGCGCGAAGTTCTATCCAGGAGAGCCGATTATAGCCACACGCAACGATTACGACCTGGGCATCATGAATGGCGACCTTGGCCGCGCTCTTAGCGAGACGGATAGCCACGAGCTTGAGGCCGAATTCAATGGTCGGAGGATCGTTATCCCTCCCATCTACCTATCGAACGTTGAATTGGCTTACGCGATTACATGCCATAAAAGTCAAGGCAGCCAGTTTGAAAACGTTATCGTTCCAATCACACGGTCGAGGCTCCTGGATCGCACGTTGTTGCTGACGGCCGTCAGTCGCGGCCAGAAGAAGGTATTTTTGATCGGAGAGCGGTATGTCTTTGACAGCGCGATCACCTCACCTTCTGTATCAGATCAGCGTCAGGTCGGTCTTCGGCATCACCTGGCCTCCGTGAAGGAATGCTATGGTGGGTAAGAAGATGGAAATCGAACCAGGGTTGGCTACGAAGAAGCGCGACGCTCTCGACGACCTTTATGATGAGATCGTGGCTCGAACCGACAACCAACGTAGGTTGAACTCTCTTGCGAACCTCTACAACACCCTTCGGCACCTAGTATCGGTCGGATCGAACATCACGTCAGTCGCCGCCATAGCGAGCGCGGTTGAGTCGCTCGGCTTCCACGCGCCGAAAGCTCAGTCGATCAGAAACGTTGAGGGCAAGGATTTCCGCGATCTGATTGGCGCTTACATAACGTTGAATGGCGTGGCGGCACCCAGCGAACCATCCAACGACGAAAAATTGGTCGGCGGTATCGACGATTTGCAAGTCGCTGCGCAAGTCCGATGGATTCTCAACGAAAATCGCAGCCTGAAGCGACGCCTCGATCTTCTGCACGCCGCCTTTCAAAAGCTGGAACCCGTCAAATTGATCGGTGCATCAACGTCAGTGGGCGAAGCTGGCGATAGCGATGACCTTGTCGGCTTCACTGAAATGGAGATTGAAGCAGTGAGCCAGTTCCTGGCAAACATATCTGATATATACTGCACCATCGATGAGACATCTGGGGCTCTCCTCTACAAGGAAGACCTAGAGATTGCGCCGCCGGGGTTTGGTCAAGCCCTTGCTAAGCTAACCGAGAAGACGACGCACTAATGCCTTTCACCGCCCGAGATAGATCAAAATACCCTGTAGTTATCGGCTGCGACGAGGTCGGGCGTGGAGCGCTCTGTGGTCCAGTTCTGGTTGCTGCCGTATGGTTTGAGCCGGAGGTCATCCCGCGAAAGCTGCTACGTGAACTCGATGACAGCAAAAATCTGTCCGCTGAAAAACGGTTGGAACTCACAGCGTGGATTCGACAGACCTGTCGGATCGCGGTTGCCGCGAACTCGGTGGACGTGATCGACGCCCGTAACATCCGCAATGCCACTTTAGATGCAATGCGACGCGCCGTCGTCAAGCTGCAGATCAGTGCGCCAGTTATGATCGATGGACGCGATATTCCGCCTGGGTTGTCGGGCGATTGTACGGCCATCGTCAAGGGAGATAGTAAAATCCCTCAGATTGCCGCTGCTTCGATTGTCGCGAAGACCGTAAGGGACAGCCTTATGGCGAGACTTGCTTCTAGGTATCCCGCATATGCATGGGAGCGCAATGCTGGCTACGGGACGAAGCATCATCTTGGCGCAATCAGGGATCACGGCACTACGCCGCATCACCGTCGCTCCTACGCGCCGATAGCGCAGTATTCTCTCGACCTCCAAGTGCCAACCGTGACGCTCTTCGAAGAAGTAGACGCGCTGGAATGCGCTTGATAGTGGGATAACGTCAGTTCCCGGTTCGATCCTACTGGAGGATCGAACATTCGACGCCATCGATGTTCCCCGTCCCGATACGCAAAGCAGGCCGTGTAAGGCGATTTATGTCACCGTAGGGGAATGGCCTTGGCCATTGACATGGATCGACGTCATGGCAGGCTGGATTGAAGGGCGAGAATGAAAGAAACAGAGTATCCGCCGCAAGGCGGATTCCGCTCATACGTGAGCGTCACTTCACACATCCCGACATGAATGGATGCGAAACGCCGCCGAGTTAGGCAGAGCCGATGCTCTCGCCGGACCCACCAATCGTACAGTGTAATCGTATATGTACCTATGCAATGTGCCCGCCGATCATACAGTTCTGTCTAATCGTATAATCATAGCTGGTAAGTCCGGCCCTCGGCCGGCCTCGTCGGCGCCAGCGACCGGCCAGGCGCCGTCCCTTCTGGCAGCCAGTTCAAAGCTGAAATCGGGCGCAAGGATAATATCCGGGAAAAGGGGAGAATCGGTCGATCTGCGATGTGACATGCGGCGAAACTCGCATGATCGACCGATTCTCTTCAAGTCCCCCGATCTGAGTGCGGCGGCAGCCGGGGGGTATGCCAGCGTCATCCTGATGAGGCACGGAGGAGACGCCGGAATTCAATTCTGTCGCCGCGCGCCAGATATGACGCGCGAGGGACGCTGCTCGCATGAACTTGCGCCGTGACCTGCTTCCCAAGTCGCAGCCGATCCAGGGAACCGGGCGTCTCAAGACCGATGCCTGCCCATTCCGGCCAACCATTGAGGTTATTTTGCCTTCAGGCCACACCTCGCATTCCTGACCTGAGCGGTCGAAAACTCCACTTCTCCAGCGACATACGCAATACCGATTGCCGCTAGGGCGTTCCGATTTAGACGGAATCGCGGAACGCTCTATCTCCTTGTTTTTACGCATTTCCTGACGGAAAACCGCTTCGCACTTTTCCTGGAAATGCTCTAGAGCAGCGATAGCTGGACGCCGGTTCCGAGTGGCGGCACGAAAATGTCGTCGCGCAACTGTCGACGATTGAGGTTGAGACCGAGGCGTTTGGCCGCAAGTTCAAACCGGCGGCCGATCTGCCAGGCATAGGGACCGGCGCCCTTCATGCGCTTGCCGAACTCGGCGTCATAATCCTTGCCGCCACGCATCGAGCGGATAAGCGACATGACGTGCCGATAGCGGTCCGGATAGTTCCGCAGCAGCCAGTCGCGAAAGAGCGGGCTGACCTCCAGCGGCAGGCGCAGCAGCACATAGGTCGCTTCCAGCGCTCCTGCCGATCGGGAGGCTTCCAAAACCCGTTCGATCTCATGATCGTTGAGGGCCGGGATGATCGGCGACACCAGCACGCCGGTCGGAATGCCGGCTTCGGTGAGGGCGCGCATCGCTTCCAGTCGTTTGGAAGGGGTCGAAGCACGTGGCTCCATCGTACGCGCCAGCTTTCGGTCGAGCGTCGTCACCGAAATGCCGACCCGTGCAAGTCCCTTTTCTGCCATCGGTGCAAGCAGATCGATGTCGCGCGTCACCATCGCCGACTTCGTCACGATCATGACAGGATGGTTGGCGGCCTGCAGCACTTCGAGGATCTGGCGCATGATCCGCCATTCCTTCTCAATCGGCTGGTAGGGATCGGTGTTGGTGCCGATCGCAATCGGCCTCACCTTGTAGTCCGTGCGGGCGAGCTCGCGCTCCAGCAGGCGTGGGGCGTCGGGCTTGGCAAAGAGCTTCGCCTCGAAATCGAGGCCGGCCGAAAGCCCCATATAGGCATGTGTCGGACGGGCAAAACAATAAATGCATCCATGCTCGCAGCCGCGATAAGGGTTGATCGAGCGATCGAAGGAAATGTCGGGAGAATCGTTGCGGCTGATCACCGAGCGCGGCTTTTCCACCTGCACCTCGGTCTTGAAGGGAGGCAGGTCCTCAAGGCTCTCCCAACCGTCGTCGAAGACCTCGCGCGCCTGCGGCTCAAAGCGGCCCGACATGTTCAGTCCGGCACCCCGCCCGCGGCGACGGTCATTCTCGATCCTGAGACCGGTCCCGCTCATCAATGCTTCGGCAACCTCTGCCGTGTTGGCGGGTGCAAGCGCACCCTGCCTGATCTGAGACAGCTCTTTCATCGGAATCTCCGAGGGATCACCCGTTTGATCCCGTTTTGTTCTGATTATTTTCCTATCGCGAAAACAAGAACAATTCAAGAACAAAAATCGCGCGTGCTGAAACGAGAGCGACCGGCATGACTTGGCGATCGGACAAATCGCGGGCGCGGTCATGCCACGCGGATGTAGCATTTTACGCTGCAATGCGGTAGGAACAGCTATGCTGACGATCATCATGGAAACACGTGACAACGAGGCGGAACTGGCACAGACGCTGTCCGTGCTCGTGGCAGGCGCCGTCGAAGGTTTGGTCAGCGATGTCATCATCCTCGATCATGGCTCGAAGGACGGGTCGGTGCGCGTGGCAGATGCCGCCGGCTGCCGTTTCTGCGTCGATTGGGATCTGGGCGAAATCGTGCGCTCCGCGCGCGGCGAGTGGCTGATGCTGCTTGAGCCCGGTGCTCGGCCGATAGGGCGCTGGGTGGATGAGCTCGTCGAGTATGTGTCGCTTCACAAGGGGCCGGCCCGTTTCTCGCCATCGCGAATGCACCGCAAGCCGTTGCTGCATCGTCTCGCGCGGCGCGTAAAGCCGCTGGAGGCGGGCTTCCTCGTGCACAAGCGCGACGCCTTGGCGATCGCGCGCGGGAAGATGCCGCTGGGCGAAATGACGAATATCCGCGCCGTTCGAAAGCTTGCGACGGAGCTTGTCCCCGCCTGGGTCGCCGTTGACAGCAGGCAGAGCGCCTAGAGTAAATTCGCTCCAACAAAAAAGGTGCCTGTCCTGCGGACGGCACCTCCAAGCGGCTACCAAATTTCCTTGCTAGCAAAGTCTTGTCCGAGCGACCGGGCGAGCCGCGCGTCGTATGTTTTTGTTCCCATCGCTTGGGGGGACATCGGCGATGGGCCGTCTTTGCTCCGGTCGAAGGATTTGCTCGGATCTCGTTGCGATCCCTCAATGCGAGCTGACGTTGGAAGCTGTAGCAGGCGGTTGCGGGTTTCGCAGTTCCCCAGGGAACAGGCTTGTCTCGCGGCACAATTGGGTCGCCGATTGAGGCGTCAGCCCCGTTTCAGATGCTCGTCGAGCCGCGGCATGATCTCGACGAAGTTGCACGGCATGTGCCGGTAGTCGAGTTGTTGCTTGAGAATGCCGTCCCAGGCATCCTTGCAGGCCCCGGGGGACCCCGGCAGGACGAAGATGAAGGTGGCGTTGGCGACACCGCCTGTCGCGCGCGACTGAATCGTCGAGGTGCCGATCTTCTCGTAGGAAATCCGGTGAAAAACTTCGGAGAAGCCATCCATGCGTTTCTCGAACAGCGGTTCGAGCGCCTCCGGCGTGACGTCGCGGCCGGTGAAGCCTGTTCCGCCGGTGGTGATCACCACGTCGATTGTCTCGTCGAGCGTCCAGGCCTCCACCTGATCGCGGATCCTTTGCCGATCGTCCGGCACGATTGCGCGTGCCTCCAGACGATGACCGGCGTCGCGCACCCGCGCCTCAAGCGTGTCGCCGGATTTGTCGTCGGCCAGCGTGCGCGTGTCGGACACTGTCAGTATGGCGATGCCGACGGGGACGAAAGGGCGATTGTCATTGATCCCGGCCATTCTATTTCCCTCTGCCCACGGTTCTGCCGGCGAGAACGTACCATTCAGGATGGGCGGCAGAAAGAGTGTAGGCGGCGCGCTGCGCGCTTTCGTCGCTGTCGAACAGGCCGAAGCAGGTGGCGCCTGAACCGGACATCCGCACCAGCGCGGCTCCGGTTGTTGCCAGCGCGCCGGAGACGTCGGCGATTACCGGCTGCAGCCGGCGCGCCGGCGGCTCCAGGTCGTTGCGCATCGCCGCCATGGCCGAAAGCCAGGCCGCAGGGGAGCCGAGGCCATCCGGGATCACAAGCGGTGGGTTGTTCTTCTTTTCCAGCGTCCGGAAGATCACCGGCGTCGAGACCGCGACCAGAGGATTGACCAGCACGATCGGGAAGGAGGGAAGCTCAATGGCAGGGGTGATCTCTTCGCCGATGCCACTGGCAATAAGCGACCTGCCGTCTAGGCACATTGGCACGTCGGCGCCGAGTTTCAGCGCCAAGGCGGCGAGCAACGCCGGTTCGATGCCGGTCTTCCAGAGGTCGAGAAGGCCGCGAAGCGTTGCGGCCGCATCGGCGGACCCGCCGCCGATGCCCGAGGCGATGGGCAGGTTCTTTTCGAGATGAATGTGGACCGGGCCGGTGTCGACGCCCTGCGATGCCAGAGCCTGGCGCAGCAGGTCCCGCGCCTTGAGCACGAGATTGCCATCCTGGTCGTCACCCGTCGTCGACAATTCGGCGGCGAATGGCCCGGACAGAGTGAAACGGTCCTGCTCCGACGGAGTCAGGCCGATCCGGTCGCCGCGATCGGCAAAGGTGACGAGACTTTCGAGAAGATGGTGGCCGTCGGCCCGTTGGCCGACGACATGCAGTGCCAGGTTGATCTTGGCGGGCGCCGCCCGTGTCAGCGCGAAGCCCGCAATCTCGCCTTGAAGCATGCTGTGATCAGGACTTCTTGTCCGGCGCAGGCGCCTCCGGGGTGACCTTCTTCGGCGCTGTTTCCTTGGCGTCGGCAGAGGCCGGAACCACTTCCTTAAGCGCCGGCAGGCCGTTTTCGATCTTGGCCTTGATCTTCGGGATCTCTTCCTCTTCGGGCTTCAGCTCAAGCGTCTGGGTCCATTGGAACACGGCTTCCAGCTTGCGGCCGACGCGCCAATAGGCATCGCCGAGATGGTCGTTGATGGTCGGGTCGCCGGCCATCAGCTCGGCTGCCTTTTCAAGCTCGACCACCGCATCGTCGAAGCGGTTCATGCGGAAATAGGCCCAGCCGAGCGAATCGACGATGTAGCCGTCGTCCGGCTTCAACTCGACCGCCTTGCGGATCATGTCGAGCCCTTGTTCCAGATTGATGTTCATGTCGACCCAGGAATAGCCGAGATAATTCAGCACCTGCGGCTGATCCGGGTTGAGTTCCAGGGCCTTGCGGAAGCTCGGCTCGGCCTTGTCCCAGAGTTTCTGGCGCTCATAGGCGATGCCGCGCTGGAAGAACACGGTCCAGTCGCTGCGCTTCGGCACAGGGCCGATCGCGTCGACGGCGCGGTCGTAAAGCTCGCCCATCTCCTTGTAGTCCTTGGCATCGGAAAGCACGCTGCCATAGGCGAGATAGTTGCGGATATTCTTCGGGTCGACGTCGATCAGCGCCTTCAAGTGCTTCTTGGCTTCATCCACCTTGCCGATGCTGGCAAGGCTGAGGCCAAGCTGCAGCTCGGACAGGCGGCGCATCGGCGAAGCCTCGGGCACGCTCTGGTAAAGCTCGATCGCTTCCTTCGGCTTTTTCAGGTTCTCGGCGATGCCGGCAAGCATCACGAGAATGTCGGCGCTGTCAGGGTCGAGACGACGCGCCGTCTGCAGATAGAGCGAGACGATGTCTTCGGCGCCTTCACGGTTGAGCGCGCCGCCGATGGAAAACAGCACGGCTGCCGCACCCTGCGATGCGTTCTTAACCTGCTGCTCCTGGGGTAGGCCGGTCTCGATGTTTTTCCGAAGTGCCTCGAGCGGGGTGTAGTTGTTGACCATGTTCTCGCCGACGGCGACCGTGTCGAGCGCCTTCTGTTTGTTGCCTTCGCGCGCCTCGAAGCGCGCCAATGCCTCGACCGCCCGCATGAACGTGTCAGGCGCAGCACTGCCGCCTTCGCGATCGAGGATCGCGTCGTTGAGCTTGGCGCGAGCGGTGGCCTTGTCACCGGAAGCGATGGCGATCGCGCCGGCATGATAATTCTTGAATACGCGGAACCAGTCCGGTCCTTCGAGACCGTTGACCTGCGCCAGCGCCTCTTTGGGCTTGCCCTGGCCGAATTTGGCCCAGGCCGAAAGCAGGCCGTTCATCAGCCGGTCGAGGTCGTTCGGGCCCTCATAGTTCAAGAGCTTCTGCGCGTTGCGGTATTCGCGCTTGCGGATCGCCTCGATCGCACGGATGACGGTGGTGATGCGCTCGACAGCGGGATCGGATTTCAACTGCTCGGCGATCTTGGCGCCATCGTCGAACTTGCCGGCCATCAGCAGGGTGATCATCAGCCGCTGCTTGACTTCGTTGTTGTTCGGCTCGAACTGCAGGGCGATGCGGTAAAGCTCGTTGGCTGCGGCAAAGTCACGGTCCGTGTCGGCCGTGCGGGCAGCCAGGAACGCACCTGCAAAGGTGTTGACGGACGTGATGTCGAAAGGCTCGGTCTCTTCGACGGCGGCCTTTTCCTCGGCGAAAGCCTGGTAGCTGCCGCTGACCGAGGCAAGAGCCATCAGTGCAGCGCCGCTGAGAAGGCGGAGGATCGTCTTTTGCCGCATGTCAAACCTTTCATTGCCGATCTCTCGGCCTTGCGCACGACTGAGGGTTGTTTTGGAATCAGCCACGTGTTGCCTGGCACAACTCTTGAGGAACAGAATGGCTTTTTTGGCGCAACGCGGCAAGAAATTCCTCTTGGATGTCCAGGTTCGGCCGGGCGCGCGCGTCAGCTGACCCGGTCGATGCAGAAGTCGATGACCTCGACCAGCGCCGATTTCCACGGCGAAACCGGGAGCGGTGCCAAGGCATCGCGCGCGATCGTGCCATAGTGCTGGGCACGGGCGATGGTATCGCTTAAGCCCCCATATCGCTTGATCAGGCCGAGCGCCTTTTCAAGGTTGGCATCGCTGCTGTCGCCGCCTTCGATCGCCTGACGCCAGAAGGCGCGGTCCTCCGGTGTGCCGCGACGATAGGACAGGATCACCGGAAGGGTGATCTTGCCTTCGCGGAAATCGTCGCCGACATTCTTGCCGAGATCGCTGGCAGAACCGCCATAGTCGAGCACGTCGTCGACGAGCTGGAAGGCGAGGCCGAGATTCATGCCGTAGGATTTGAGCGCATTGCGGTCGGATTTGCTGGTCTGGGCGACGATCGGCCCGACTTCTGCGGCCGCGGCGAACAGCGCTGCGGTCTTGGCGCGGATGACCTGGAGATAGTCGTCCTCGGTCGTCTCCATGTTCTTGGCGACGGAAAGCTGCAGCACCTCGCCCTCGGCGATCACCGACGCAGCGGTCGACAGCACGTCGAGCGCATCGAGCGAGCCGACATCGACCATCATGCGGAAGGCCTGGCCGAGCAGGAAGTCGCCGACGAGCACGCTTGCCTGGTTGCCCCAGATCGTCCGAGCGGTGGATTTGCCGCGGCGCAGGTCGCTTTCGTCCACGACATCGTCATGCAGCAGCGTTGCCGTATGCATGAACTCGACGCTGGTGGCGAGCTTGACGTGAGCGTCGCCCTCGTAACCGAACATCGCGGCGGAGGCGAGCGTCAGCATCGGTCGCAGGCGCTTTCCACCGGAGGAAATCAGGTGGTTGGCGACCTCAGGAATCATCTGGACGTCGGACCCGGCCCTCGACAGGATGAGCTGGTTGACGCGTTCCATGTCGGGAGACGTCAAGTCAACGAGCGGTTTCACGGACGCCAGTTTGTTTTTGCTGTCTTCCAGCGGTATCACTACGCCCAACACCGGGACTCCTGTTTTCATTGTCGCTTTCGACAATAGGAAGGGGGGGCACGTGCGGCAAGAGGCGAATTGTCCCGCTTGCTGAAATAGGACAGGAAAAACCGCTGGATGAAGGAATTGATCCGCACCAACGACGTCGTTCTGCTCTCTTTTGCCGAGAGCTTGATGAAGGACGCCGGTATCAACAGCCTGATCGCCGATCAGGGCATGAGCATTCTGGAGGGATCGCTGGGCCTGCTGCCGCGCCGTTTCCTCGTGCCGGACGACGATGCCGATGCCGCGCGCCGCATCCTCGTCGAAGCGGGGTTGGAAGCGGAGTTGCGGGCATGATCAGCGGTTCGTCGGCGCCTATGTGTGACGATCGGCCATGAGCGAAGGACCTATGACGCTTGTCGAGTCTGAGACGGTCGATGCATTCCACCGCGGCAGGTTCCATGTCGTGCAGCCGCTGGGGCAGGGACATCGCTCCGGCATGGATGCGATGTTGCTCGCTTCGCTGGTTGCTTCTGACCGCGCCTGCCGTGTGGCCGACCTTGGCGCCGGAGCGGGTGCGGCCGGCATGGCGGTCGCCTCGCGGCTCGATCTGGCCGAGGTCGTGCTGGTGGAGCGTTCGCCGACCATGGCGGCGTTTGCACGCCGAAGCCTCGCGCTTCCCGAAAACGGGCGTTTCGCCGAGCGGGTGTCGGTGATCGAGGCGGACGTTGCGCTTACCGGCAGGGCGCGCCGTGCCGCCGGCTTGCCCGACGATGCCTTCGATCACGTGATCATGAACCCCCCTTTCAACGATGCTTCCGACCGCCGCACGCCGGACAGCCTCAAGGCAGAGGCGCATGCGATGAGCGACGGCCTGTTCGAGATCTGGATCAAGACGGCGGGTGCGATCATGAAGCCGGGCGGACAATTGTCGCTGATCGCCCGGCCGGAATCGATCGCGGATATCATTGCCGCCTGTGGCCGCCGCTTCGGCGGTATCGAGATTACGCCGCTGCATCCGCGCACCGGCGAGAATGCCGTGCGCATCCTCGTGACCGCGATCAAGCAGAGCCGCAAGCGGCTGGTGCTGCGAGCGCCGCTGATGGTGCACGAGGAGGGCGCCCATCGCTTTGCCGGCGATGTCGACGATCTCAACAACGGACGCGCTGCCTATCGGCGCCGTTGATTTACCGTATCCGGCATTGCGTTTGGACGACCAGTGCATACATGCAGGAACAAGTGTTCGTATTGCAGGAGTTGAAATGGCCGGGTTCTTCAAAAGGCTGATGCCGAGGCGTTTTCGGCGGGATGGCATTGCCATCCCCGTCGTGCGGCTTCACGGCGCAATCATGGCCGGTGGTGGCCAGTTTCGTCCGGCACTCAATCTGGCCTCAGTCGCGCCGCTGCTGGAGAAGGCCTTCGCGGTGAAGGAGGCTCCGGCCGTTGCGATTTCGATCAACTCTCCCGGCGGTTCGCCGGTGCAGTCGCGACTGATCTACCAGCGCATCCGCGATCTCGCCCAGGAAAAGAAGAAGCGCGTGCTCGTCTTCGTCGAGGACGTGGCCGCTTCCGGCGGTTACATGATCGCGCTTGCCGGCGACGAGATCATCGCCGATCCGACGTCGATCGTCGGTTCCATCGGTGTCGTCTCCGGCGGCTTCGGCTTTCCGGAACTGTTGAAGAAGATCGGTGTCGAGCGGCGCGTCTATACCGCCGGCGAGAACAAGGTCATGCTCGACCCGTTCCAGCCAGAGAAAGAACGCGACATCGAGTTCCTGAAGAGCCTGCAGCTCGATATCCACGACACCTTCATCCAGATGGTGAAGGCCCGCCGCGGACAGCTGCTGGCCGACCATCCCGACGTTTTTTCCGGGCTTTTCTGGACTGGGCGGCGCGGATTGGAACTGGGTCTGATCGACGGCCTCGGCGATCTGCGCGGCGAGGTGAAGAAGCGCTATGGCGAGAAGGCGCGGCTCGAACTGATCCAGCCGGCGCGCAGCCTTTTCGGGCGGCGCCAGACCGGCGCATCGATTGCCGGCGATATCGCTGCACCGATCGCGGCTTCTGCGATGGCGGGTCTTGCCGAAGCAGTAGAGGAAAGGGCATTGTGGGCGCGTTTCGGGCTTTGAGCCGCGACCGGTGCGACGAGCCTACAGCGCCGCGCGTCTTATTAGACGCGCAAATGTCGCTGTAGCACTTTGAATGGCTGCATATTTTTATCCTTAAATCGACTTCGATTTAAGGATAAAAATATGCAGTAGGGAGGAAAGATGCCGCAGCTTATCCTGCTCCTGATCGCAGGCTTCGTTCTATGGATCGGCTACCGCAAGTTCATTGCGGATGCCCAGAAGCTGACGCGTCAGCGCGACCAGACGCGCCGCGAGCAGCAGACCGGCGCGAGCGGAACCCTCGTCAAGGATCCCGAGACCGGCGAATACCGGCTCAAGCGCGAAGACGACTGAGATTTTTCGTGCACCTTTGCGTGCACGGAGAGCCGCCTCAGCGCTTGACCCCTGTCGCCCGGCGTGGCACCTGTCCGGCTCTCATTTCGTGAAGAATTCGGACGTTCCCCATGACCACCGCCTCGCTGCCCGACCACATGAACCCCAAGCGCTCGTTCCAGGCTCTGATCCTGACGCTGCACAACTATTGGGCCGACAAGGGTTGCGCGGTGCTGCAGCCCTACGACATGGAAGTCGGTGCCGGTACGTTTCATCCGGCAACGACGCTGCGTGCGCTCGGTCCCCGTCCGTGGCGCGCAGCCTATGTCCAGCCGTCCCGTCGCCCGACCGACGGCCGCTATGGCGAGAACCCGAACCGTCTTCAGCACTATTATCAATATCAGGTGATCCTGAAGCCGAACCCGTCCAACCTGCAGGAGCTTTATCTTGGCTCGCTGGAGGCGATCGGCCTCGACCCGTTGCTGCACGATATCCGCTTCGTCGAGGACGACTGGGAAAGCCCGACGCTGGGCGCCTGGGGCCTTGGCTGGGAATGCTGGTGCGACGGCATGGAAGTGTCGCAGTTCACCTATTTCCAGCAGGTCTGCGGCATCGAATGCTCTCCGGTTGCTGGTGAACTGACCTACGGTCTCGAGCGTCTGGCGATGTATGTCCAGGGCGTCGACAACGTCTATGATCTGAACTTCAACGGCCGCGAAGGCGACGAGAAGATCAGCTATGGCGACGTGTTCCTGCAGGCGGAGCAGGAATATTCGCGGTACAACTTCGAATACGCCAACACCGCCATGCTGCATCAGCACTTCATCGATGCCGAGGTAGAGTGCCAGGCTCTGCTGGCGGCCGGCGCGCCGGGCAACGGCACAAACAACCACCTGCACAAGTGTGTCTTCCCCGCCTACGACCAGTGCATCAAGGCGAGCCACGTCTTCAACCTGCTCGATGCGCGCGGGGTGATTTCGGTCACCGAGCGGCAAAGCTACATTCTGCGCGTCCGCACATTGGCAAAGGCCTGTGGCGAGGCGTTCCTACTGACCGATGCCGGCGGCGCGAACCTCAACCGGGACGCCGCTTGATCGCCGAGCCAGCCAGCCTCATCGTTCATATCAATGGCTGGCCGGGCACCGGAAAGCTGACCATCGCACGCCATCTCGCCGATCATCTCGGCGCGAGGCTTGCCGACAACCATACGCTGATCAATCCGGCCGAGGCACTGTTTACCAGGGGCACGCCGCTCTATTGGTCGCTGCGGGCGACGATCAGAACGGCGGTGCTCGACCATGTGCGCCAGGCCGATGCCGGTCAATCCTTCCTCTTCACCGATGCGCTGTCGGATGACGCATTCGACAGCCGGGCGTTCGAAGACTATGTGGCGCTGGCTAGCGAGCGCAGCGCCCGTTTCGTCGCGGTCGTTCTCGACTGTTCGATAGAGGAAAACCTGAAGCGGCTGACGCGCGCCGGCCGCTCCAAGGTCCACAAACTGACCGATCCGCAGGTGCTGATCGATCTCAGAGGCCGGCACGCTCTGTTGAAAGGAAAATGCGACCAGCTCATCGAGCTCGACGTCACCAATCTCGGCGCAGATGAAGCTGCCGACGCGATTGCGACGCGGATAGCTCGAGGCTACTGCATGTTTCCTTAAATCCTATTCGATTTAAGGATAAAAACATGCAGCCATTCAAAGTGCTGCAGCGTCGCGCGTCTAATAAGACGCGCGACGCTGTAGATCTCAGATCGTGTCGCTGGCGTCGACGCTGATCTTCCAGACGGGCTTCAGCGTGGGGTAGGTGCCGGTGTAAACCTGACCGGAGTAGGTCTGCAGCGCCCGGCGGACACCAGTCGGTCTTTCGGCCGAACCGACGCTCGCATAGGCAACGAAGAGCGCCGAAAAGGCGATCACGTTGATGAGGGTTGCGAGCGTTTTCATGGTCTTCACTTCGTATCCGGGGTTGTTCGATGGCGCGACTATCGCCCATCGTCCGGATCCCTGCGGTTCCCGATGGAACAGGAATCGAGGTGTTTTGGTCTGGGGATAGGCCGTAGCGGTGAACAGTGTGTTCAGCGCCTTCGGCTTGCATTTGGGGAGGAGTGCGTTTCTCCGCCCGAATGCTGCAGAAAGGTCTTTGAAGCTGGAAAGCCGGTGCTAATCTCTGCCGAGTTTTTTGGAGGTATCCCATGATTGGTCTGGCCATCGGCGTCGCCGTGATCCTGTATCTCGTTTTCGTCTACAACGGCCTCGTCAAGGCACGGCAGATCGCCGAGGAAGCCTGGTCGGGTATCGACGTGCAGCTCAAGCGACGCGCCGACCTCATCCCCAACCTGATCGAGACGGTTAAAGGATACGCAGCGCACGAGAAGTCGACGCTCGAAGAGGTGATCGCGATGCGCAATCGCGCTCAGGCCGTTCCAGCAGGTGATGTCGAGGGGCGGGCAGCCGCTGAAGGCGCCCTGTCGCAAGCGCTCGGCAAGCTCTTTGCCCTCGCCGAAGCCTATCCGGATCTCAAGGCCAACGAGAACTTCGCGGAACTGCAGCGCTCGCTGGAGACGATCGAGGGCGAGATCCAGATGTCGCGCCGCTACTACAACGGAGCGGCACGCGACTTGAACGTCAAGGTCGAGAGCTTCCCGTCGAACCTCATCGCCAACGCCTTCCGCTTCGTGAAGGCCGGCTATTTCGAGATCGCCAACGAGGCGGATCGCGCGGTGCCGCAAGTCAAATTCTGATCGGGGACGTTACCCGATTACGCCACCTGCTGATAAGAGACACGCCTGCCGAGGCCGACAGCCTCGGCGCTACTTGCATAAAGAGACCCGAGCATGAGTGATACCGTGAAGAAGCTGACCATCCTGCCGACCGACCACCCCCTGCGCGGCCACGTTCGCCCGCCGGGTTCGAAGTCGATCACCAATCGGGCGCTGCTTCTCGCGGGTCTGGCCAAGGGCACGAGCCGGCTGACGGGTGCGCTGAAGAGCGACGACACGCGCTATATGGCCGATGCCTTGCGGGCGATGGGCGTTGAGGTCAGCGAACCGGACGACACGACATTCGTCGTTACCGGAACCGGCCGGCTTGCGTCGCCGTCCGCGCCCCTGTTCCTCGGCAATGCGGGAACTGCGACGCGCTTCCTGACAGCCGCCGCCGCTCTGGTCGACGGCCCGGTTGTCGTCGATGGTGACCAGCACATGCGCAAGCGGCCGATCAAGCCGCTCGTCGACGCGCTTCGCACGCTCGGCGTCGAGGTGACGTCCGAAACCGGATGCCCGCCGGTCACCGTCAATGGCAAGGGCGGCTTTCCCGCCGGACGGATCGAAATCGACGCTGGCCTTTCCAGCCAATACGTATCGGCTCTGCTGATGGCTGCCCCTGGCGCCAAGGGCCCTGTCCGCATCGAGCTTGCCGGCGACGAAATCGGCGCGCGCGGCTACATCGATCTGACGGTTGCGGCGATGCGTGCGTTCGGCGCCGAGGTCGAGCAGTTGAGCCCATCCATCTGGCAGGTCGCGCCGACGGGCTATCGCGCCGCCGACTTCGTGATCGAGCCTGACGCGTCGGCCGCGACCTATCTCTGGGCCGCGGAAGTATTGACCGGAGGGGCCATCGATCTCGGCGTTCCTGCCTCGGTGTTCTCGCAGCCTGACGCACGCGCCCACGCCGTCATTTCCAGCTTCCCGCATCTTCCCGCCGTCATCGACGGATCGCAGATGCAGGACGCGATACCGACGATCGCCGTTCTTGCCGCCTTCAACGAGACGCCCGTGCGCTTCGTCGGGCTCACCAATCTGCGCGTGAAGGAATGCGACCGTGTCCGTGCCTTGTCGCTCGGCCTGACCGCGATCCGTCCGGGGCTTGCCCACGAAGAGGGCGACGATCTCATCGTCTCCTCCGATCCGGCGCTCGCCGGCCAGACATTGCCGGCGTCGATCGACACCTTTGCCGACCATCGCATCGCCATGAGCTTCGCCCTTGCCGGGCTCAAGATCCACGGCATTGCCATCGAGGACCCCGGCTGCGTCGCCAAGACCTATCCTGCCTATTGGGATGCGCTTGCATCGCTTGGCGTTACCTTCACCGGTGATCGTCCTTGATCTCGCGCCTCAAAGCTTTTCCAGGAAGAGTGCGAAGCGGTTTTCCGCCATGAGACGCGAAAAACCATGAAACCGCTCCTCAAGATCGATCGAAAGGTCTGAGACCGCATGACCCGTTTCGTCGCCCTGCTTGGCATCTTCTTCTTCCTGCTGGCGACAGCGGGTGTCGGCCGGGCGGACGAGGTGTTTTCGTCCTATCATTCGGTGATCGATGTCGCCGAGAACGGAACGCTGACGGTCACCGAGACGATCACCGCCAATGTCGAGGGAAACCAGATCCGGCGGGGCATCTTTCGTGACCTGCCGCTGACCTTCACCGATGCCAAGGGCCGCCGCAGCAAGGTGGATTTCAAGCTGCTTTCGGTCGAACGCGACGGCGAGGAGGAGCCCTACCGCACCGAATCGATCTCGGGCGGCATCCGCATCTACACCGGCTCTGCCGAGGTCTTTCTGCCACACGGCGAGCATACGTTCCAGTTCACCTATGAGACCAGCCGGCAGATCCGCTTCTTCGACGATCATGACGAACTCTACTGGAACGTGACCGGCACCGAATGGGCGTTCCCGATCGACGAGGCGAGCGCAACCGTCAATCTGCCGGAAGGGGTGCGGCCCGAGGCACTCGACGTTTTCACCGGCGGTTATGGCGCAACCGGCAAGGACGCGCTGGCGTCGGAGGAAGGCAGCGAAATCTTCTTTGCAACCACCCGGCGGCTCGAGCCGAAGGAGGGTCTGACGATCGCGGTCAAGATGCCGAAGGGCAGCATCGACCAGCCGACCACGAGCCAGGAAAACACCTGGTGGCTGCGCGATCATATGGCGCTTGTCATTGCTGGAGCAGGTCTCGTGGTGGTGGCGCTCTACTATGGCCGCGCCTGGCTGAAGGTGGGCCGGGACCCGGCGCGCGGCGTGATGGTGCCGCGCTGGGACGCGCCTGAGGGCATTTCGCCGGCGCTTGTCAACTATATCGACAACAGGGGCTTTTCCGGCGAGGGGTGGACGGCTCTGTCGGCATCGGCGCTCAGCCTCGCGGTGAAGGGCCATGTCGTCCTTGAAGATCTGAAGAGCGCCATCATCATTGCCGCGACCGGCAAGGGCAGCAGCGAAAAGCTGCCGACCGGCGAGGCGAGCCTGATGAAGGCCGTCAATGCCGCCGGCGGCAAGTTGAAGATCGACAGGGCCAATGGCACGAAGGTGCAGGCGACGGGTGCCGACTTCCGCAATGCCATGGAGCGCGAGCACCGCGGCAAATACTATCTGGCCAACACCGGTTACATCATTGCCGGGGTGCTGCTTTCGGTTCTTGCGATCGCCGCGGTGTTCCTGTTCGGCGATTTGAGCGAGGACAGCATCCCGCTGGTGATCGTCCCCGTCTTCATCGCCTTTTTCGTTTCCATCTTCGCCGTTTCCTTCGGCAAATCCCTGCGGCGCGAAAAGAGCCTGATGAGCCGGATCATGTCGATCGTGGTGATCGCCTTCATCGGCTTCGTCGCCTTCACCATCTTTTCAAGCATCCTTGCGGTCGTCTTCTACTCCGCCTCCGAGACCGACGAGCTGCCGCTGCTGTTTGCGATCGGCGGCATCGTACTTGTCAACGTGCTGTTCTTCTTCCTGATGGGCGCGCCGACGCCGCTCGGTACCCGGATGATGGATGGCATCGACGGCCTCAGGCAATACATGACGCTTGCCGAGAAGGATCGGATGAATATGCAAGGTGCGCCCGAAATGTCGCCCCGGCATTTCGAGACCCTGTTGCCCTATGCCGTTGCGCTTGGGGTGGAAAAGCCGTGGACGCAAACCTTCGATCACTGGCTGCTGGCTGCCGCTGCCGGGCCAGCTGCCACTGCCGCCTACCAGCCTGCCTGGTACCATGGCGATGGCTTCGGATCGAGTTCGTTCGGGGATCGGATCGGCGGCTTTGCCGGCTCGATGGCCGACACCATGACCTCCTCCTTGCCGCCCCCGCCGAAATCCTCGTCGTCGGGCTTTTCCACGGGCGGCGGTTTTTCCGGCGGCGGTGGCGGCGGTGGCGGCGGCGGCGGCTGGTGATCGTACCGCGACCCTCCTGCCTCTAAATCAAATTCATCGTCGGGCTTGGTGACATTTTCGCCAGAGCTTGCTAAGTCGGCGCCAACCGTCCGGAACAGAAAAAGTCATCTCCCATGCCCGATCTTCTTATCGAACTCCGCTCCGAGGAAATTCCTGCCCGCTTGCAGCGCAAGGCGGCCGGCGACCTCAAGAAGCTGCTGACCGATGCGCTGGTGGAAGCGGGTTTGACCTATGAGGGTGCGCGTGAATACTGGACGCCACGCCGGCTGACGCTCGATATCCGCGGCCTCAATGCCCGTTCCGCCGATGTGCGCGAAGACCGCAAGGGTCCGCGTACCGACGCCAACGAAAAGGCGATCGAGGGCTTTCTGCGCGGTGCCGGCCTTTCTTCGATCAGCGAGGCCCATGTCCATAGCGATCCGAAGAAGGGTGATTTTTACGTCGCCCATATCGTCAAGCCGGGCCGTCCGGCCGAAGAGATCGTCGCTGAGGCGATGCCCGAGATCATCCGCAACTTTCCCTGGCCGAAGCCGATGCGCTCCGGGGCTGCCTCGGCCAAGCCGGGCGCTCTGCGCTGGGTCCGTCCGCTGCAGTCGATCGTCTGCACCTTCGGCTCGGAAACCGACGAAACCCATGTGATCCCCTTCGAGGTCGACGGCATCGTCGCCTCCAACGTCACCTACGGCCACCGCTTTCACGCGCCCGAAGCGATCACCGTGCGCCGCTTTGCCGACTATGCCGAGAAGCTGGAGCGGGCGAAGGTCGTGCTCGACGGCGAACGCCGCAAGCAGATGATCTCGGCTGACGCACATAATATCGCCTTTGCCAACGGCCTCGAACTCGTCGAGGACGAAGGCCTGCTCGAGGAGGTTTCCGGCCTCGTCGAATGGCCGCAGGTGCTGATGGGAAGCTTTGAAGAGAGCTATCTCGAAATCCCCTCGGAAATCATCCGCCTGACGATCAAGACCAACCAGAAGTGTTTCGTGACCCGCGCGCCGGGTGCGGAAACGCTCTCCAACAAGTTCATCCTCGTTTCCAACATCGAGGCGAAGGACGGCGGCAAGGAGATCGTTCACGGCAACGGCAAGGTCGTGCGCGCCCGCCTGTCGGACGCCGCCCACTTCTGGCACCGCGACCAGGGCAACCTGCCGGACCTGGAAACATTGAAGCCGTCGGCTGAAAAATTCGACCTCGATCTCCACAAGCCGCTCGACCAGCGCATGGCGAAACTCGATGCGCTGAACGTCACCTTCCATGCCAAGCTCGGCACACAGGGCGAACGTGTTGCCCGCATCCGTGCGCTTGCCGCCGAGCTTGCCAAGGTAACCGGCGCCGACGCCAAGTTGGTCGATCGTGCCGTGGTGCTGGCAAAGGCTGACCTGCGCACCGAAGCCGTCGGCGAGTTCCCCGAACTTCAGGGCATCATGGGTCGCAAATATGCGCTGCTCCAGGGCGAAGACGCTTCCGTCGCAACGGCAATCGAAGATCATTGGAAGCCGAATGGCCCCTCGGACCGCGCGCCGACCGATGCCGTCGCCGTGACCGTGGCGCTGGCCGACAAGCTCGACACGCTCGTCGGTTTCTGGGCGATCGACGAAAAGCCGACCGGCTCCAAGGATCCATACGCCCTGCGCCGCGCCGCGCTCGGCGTTATCCGCCTCATCCTTGAAGGCAAGGCGCGCCTGCCGCTCACGCCGTTCCTCGAGATCGCGCTGACCGCCCTGCGGGCGCAGAAGCCGGCGCTGACGAGCGATGTGTCGGCGGACCTGCTCTCCTTCTTCCACGATCGCCTCAAGGTCTATCTGCGCGATCTCGGCGCCCGTCACGACCTGATCGATGCGGTGCTGACGTCGGATGCGGACGATCTGCTGCTGATCGCCCGTCGCGTCGAGGCGCTGACCGCCTTCATCACCGACGAAGAGGGCAAGAACCTGCTCGCCGGCACCAAGCGCGCGACGCAGATCCTCGCAGCCGAAGAGAAAAAAGGTACGGCCGTGGCCGACGCCGTCGACGCTGATCTCTTCCGTCTCGACGCCGAAAAGGCGCTGCACGCTGCGGTTCAGCTGGGCTCGGGCGAGGCACGCGAGGCGATCGTCAAGGAGGACTTCCGCTCCGCCATGCAGGCCCTGTCGAAGCTGCGCGAACCGGTCGACCAGTTCTTCAACGACGTTCTCGTCAATGACGATGACGTGTCGATTCGGGCAAACCGCCTGGCACTGCTCGGTCTCATCCGCTCGGCGACCGGCACGGTTGCCGATTTCTCCAAGATCGCGGGATGACGGGGGAGGTGTGCATGACGGCGAAGATCCTCGTCAGCGCCTGCCTCATGGGCCATGCCGTGCGCTACGATGGCGCGTCGAAGCCGCTCGTCCATCCGGCCATCGACCGCTGGCGCCTAGAGGGCCGGCTCGTCACCATCTGTCCCGAAATGTCGGCCGGCATGCCGGTGCCGCGTCCGCCGGCCGAGATCGCGTCCGGCATGTCCGGCACCAACGTGCTCGACGGCGGGGCAACCGTCGTCGAGAATACCGGCCGCGATATCACCGGTGAGTTTCTGGACGCCGCCGAGAATGCGCTGGCGCTCGCGCGCGAAACGGACTGTCGTTTCGCGCTGTTGATCGACGGCAGCCCGTCCTGCGGATCGGGTTTCGTCTACGACGGCACGTTTTCCGGCGCACGCCACGCGGGGCAGGGGGTTACGGCCGCGCTGCTCGCAAGGAACGGTATCGAGGTTTATTCCGACAGGGAGATTGAAGCCTTGGTCGAGCGGATCGATGGCCCACGCCAACCCAGATAACACGAGCCCAGATAAAAAGATTGCGCCCCTGCTTCTCTCAGGGGCGCAATCTCTCGCTGTTTCAGCGAATTGCCCGTCAGCCCTTGAATGCAGGGGAGGCTGGCCGGGGCAGGGAACTTTCCCGTTTAGGCCCTCAGTTTAGCCGAAGTTCGAGGCCGGTCGGATCAAATTGCCGTGAGCTTTCGGCGGCCACAGATGCCGCGACTGCCGGCTCTGCCTGTGTAAGGGTCTGAACCGCGGCAGTTTTGGCGGTCTCGTCGATCACAGACGCAGCCAAGTCATGATTGCCCGGGTTCGCGATATCGATATCGGCCGCAGCGGTCGCCGTATCCGCCTGTTCGGCTCCGTTCGCGGCTGCTTTGACAGCCTCCTCAGAAGGCTTGCTGACGAAAACAACCGGCGAGCCGCCGAGCCAGGCTTCGGTGCGCACAAGCCGCATCTCACCGTTGATTTGCTTGAGCTCGACCTTCTCGCTGCCATTCTCGATCTCAGGCACCACATAGGTGACCTTCTTCTTGATCTGCAGCGGCGGGCATTGTGCGCAGGAGACAGAGGCCACGCTGGAATTGACGGCCTCCCCGGAAACGACAGCTTCGATCGACTGTGCCCAGGCGCTGCCGGCGGCGAGCGCAACGGCGGTGGTGATCAGCAACAGGCGCATCGGTCTTCTCTCCGAGTTTGTTCTACAGCGCCGCGCGTCTTATCAGACGCGCAAAGGTCGCTGTAGCACTTTGAATTGCTGCATGTTTTGTCCTGAAATCGGCTACGATTTAAGGAACCATGCAGTCGGCAAGAATATGCGTTCTCTCTTACTTTCCCGTCAGGAGAATTGGTAAAAATTGAATGATCCGGCGCATTTACCGGCGGCGGTCAGGCCTTCTCGCGGGCAACCGCGCGCCAGCCGATATCGTGGCGATAGAAGCCGTTGTCCCAGGAAACGCCGTCGACTGCCGAATAGGCGCGGTCCTTGGCAGCGCTTGCGCTTTCGCCGATCGCCGTGATGTTCAGCACCCGCCCGCCCGTTGCAACCAGGCTGCCGTCCTTCATCGCTGTGCCGGCGTGAAACACCTTGGTCTCAGGCGAGGCCTCGGGCAGCGCAGCAATGGGCGAGTTCTTGTCGTAGCTGCCCGGATATCCCTTCGACGCCATGACCACCGTCAGTGCCGTTTCGTCGCGCCATTCGGCTTCCATGCCCGCAAGCGTGCCCGTCGCCGCGGCATAAAGCAGTGGCAAGAGGTCGCTCTTCATGCGCATCATCAGCACCTGGCATTCCGGGTCGCCGAAACGCACATTGTACTCGATCAGCTCCGGCCCCTTGGCGGTGATCATCAGCCCGGCGAAGAACACGCCGGAAAAGGGATGTCCGCTCTCCGCCATGCCGCGCATGGTCGGCTCGATGATCTCCTTCATCGTGCGCTCGGTCATTTCTGATGTCATCACAGGCGCTGGCGAATAGGCGCCCATGCCGCCGGTATTCGGGCCGGTGTCGCCATCGCCGACGCGCTTGTGGTCTTGTGCCGAGGCAAGCGCGAGCGCGGTCTTGCCGTCGCTGAGGCAGAAGAAGCTTGCCTCCTCGCCGTCGAGATAGGCTTCGACCACCACTTCCGCGCCGGCCGCGCCGAAGGCGCCATCGAAGCAGTCATCGACAGCAGCGAGCGCTTCGTCGAGTTCCATGGCAACGGTCACACCCTTGCCGGCGGCGAGTCCATCGGCCTTGATGACGATCGGCGCGCCCTGCTCGCACACATAGGCCTTGGCGGATTCAGCGTCGGTGAAGCGACCGTAGGCGCCGGTCGGGATATCGTATCTGGCGCAGAGGTCTTTGGTGAAGCCCTTGGAACCTTCAAGCTGGGCCGCGGAAGCGGAAGGGCCGAAGACGGCGACACCGGCAGCGCGCAGCACGTCTGCAAGGCCGGCCACGAGCGGGCCTTCCGGCCCGACCACGACGAAATCGATCGCCTCTTTCAGGCAGAAGTCCGCAACGGCGGCATGATTGTCGGTGTCGAGCGCAACGAGCGTTGCTTCCTCGGCAATGCCAGGATTGCCGGGCGCGGCATAGAGCTTGGTCAATTTCGGCGACTGCGCGATCTTCCATGCCAGCGCATGTTCGCGTCCACCCGATCCGATCAGAAGAACCTTCATTGCCTGCCCCCGACATGCCGAAATTGTTGCGTTGCGGTTAAGGCGAGGCGGCTGTCAGGTCAAGGGGGCAGGGGGCTATGGCGCACGATTCCCGCCTCGGAGTGCACCTTGTCCGGAGCGTCACGGGAGAGAGTAGACCGACATGCGCTCAGGCGATTGCCTGCTGGTTCTTGCGATCATCCTGCTCCTGGCCGTAGCGGGCGGTGCGCGTCAGCGCCCAGATGCCGAGATCCTCAAGTGGTAGCGGCTTGCTGATAAGGTAGCCCTGGAAGAGATCGCACCCTGCAGCAGTCAGCATCGAGAGTTTCTCCGGCGTGTCGACGCCTTCCCCGACCACGGCAACGTCCTTGGCGTGGCACAGCGCGATCAACGCCCTCAGAACCGGCAGTGATTGCGATGCCGTGAGGTTAGAAACGAGCGCCCGGTCCAGTTTGATCGTATCGGCGGTGTATTCGATGATCTGCTGGACAGAGGTATAGCCGGCGCCGAAATCGTCGATCGACAGGCGGAAGCCCTTTTGGCGCAGTTCGTCGATGTTGCGGCGGAGCTGGTCGCTGAACTTGACCGCGAAAGTCTCGGTCAGCTCAATTTCGATCGATTGCGGCTGCAGTCCATGGCGGTTGATACAATCGGAGAAATAGTCGGCAATCGCCTTCGAATGCAGTTCGGCCGAGGAAATGTTGATCGCCAGGATCGTATCGGGACCGAAGAGTGCCTTTAGCTGCCGGCAGTCGGACATGGCCTGGTTGATCACCCACCAGTCGATCTTGGTGAAGAGGCCGGAGCTTTCGGCGATCGGCACGAATTCGTCCGGCGTCACGTTACCGAGTACCGGCGAATACCAGCGCAGCAGCGCTTCGCAGCCGGTCACGCGACCGTCGGTGTCGACGATCGGCATGTAGACCAGATGGAATTGCTCGTCCGGATCGAGCGAGCGCAACTCGTCCTGGATCTGGCGCAGACGGGTGCGCTTGTCGTGCAGGGCGCGCGAGAACCGGGAAGAGCGGTTCTTGCCGCTAGTCTTTGCCTGATACATCGCCGCGTCCGCATTTGAAATCAGCTCGGCAAGGTTGGTCGCGTCATCCGGGCAGATGGCAGCGCCGATGCTGGCCGTCACCGGATAGCTCTTGCCGGAGACTTCGAAGCCATCTTCGAACAGCGCCAGGATGGCCGCAGCGACTTCGCGGACCGTGCCGTCGCCCGGTCGGGAGCGGACCAGCACCGCGAATTCGTCGCCTGAGAGCCGCGCCAGGATCGCCGGCTTCTGGCCGCGTCGCTCGGTGATCGCTTCGACATTCTCGGCGATGCGCGTTGCCAGGGTCTTTAAGAGTTCGTCGCCGATCTCGTGGCCATGCTTGTCATTGACGAATTTGAAGTTGTCGATGTCGATGAACAGCAGGCTGCATTTTTCACCCGAGACAATGGCCTCGCGCACGATGCCGGCGGCAACCGCGTTGAAATGACCGCGATTGCTGATGCCGGTCAGCGTGTCGGTCCAGGAGCTGCGCTGCACCAGCTTGAGCGATTGTTCGGACTGGCGATGCAGCTCTCTGATGTTTTCCGTCAGTCGCCCGATCTCGCCCTTCTCCTCCATGTTGCGGATCTCGTCATGGGCGCCGACCATGACGGCCATAACGTTGGCGTCGAGCTTGGCGATCGGGTCGGTGATGAACCGACGGATGAGAACGATGATCAGCCAGATCGAAAACAGGCTCATCGCCACGGCACCAAATGCCAGCAGCAGTTTCTGCTGGGCCATCAGCCGGTCGAAATGATTGCTCGAAACCGTCAGCGTCGCATAGAGCGATGGCCCGAGATGCACGCTTGCCGAAAGGTCGTCGGTAATCGCGAGCGGCCACGGCTGAAGGACGACGTCGGCGCCGTATTCCTGCTTGAGTGTTTCCTGCATGTCGAGGAAACGATCCGGCTGGATCGCCACCTGGATAAGCAGCGCGCCCGATTTCTTGCTCGGCAGCGGTCGCGTGAAGGTAACGGGATCGAGGAAGTAGGAATAGACGATCCGCGCCTTGTGCCCGCCGTCGTAGAGGTAGGTCCAGTCGACAAGCTTTTCTTCGCGTATCAGTCGCCGTGCCAGATTGAGCTGCGCCTCGTCGATTTCGGCGAAGGGATCCCAGCTGTTTTCGAAATAGTATTCTGATTGCAGGTTCGATGTCAGGATCGACAGGGACACGTAGCCCGTCGGGTCGTCGGAGAGCGACTTGACACTTTCCTGCAGCCGGACGCCGAGCGCATTGGCCCGGTAGTTCTTGTCGGTTTCAGAGATGTACTGGCGCAGCGAATTGCTGTTCAGGAGCGCATTGAGAAAGCCCTTGCTGCGGCCGATCTCGTTCTGGAAGACGGCGGCGGCATGTTCCAGCCGCTGGGACAGCTTGGCATGTTCCAGCGCCCGGATCGATCGGCTCTGGGTGACATGGACCGAGATCGCCGCCAGCAGATAGCCGGCCAGCACCACGGGAAAGATCAGGATGAGTGCGCGCTTGCCGAGGGTCACTGGAAATTCGCCAATGTGCTGATGATGCGCCGGCGCAGCTGCACCGACGTCGTTGACAGTTCCTGCTGGTACTGACTCTTGGCCAGAATGTCTGGCGACGGGTAGATCGCCTGGTCCGCGCGCATCGCCTCCGGCAACAACGCAAAGGCGGCTTTGCTCGGCGTCGGCATATTGAGCGCCTGTGCGTTTGCGGCGGCACTTCCGGGCGAGCCGATATAGTCCAGGAAGGCGAGCGCCCGTGCCTTGTTCGGCGACTTGGCGACGACCGACATGCAATCGAGCCAGGAAAGCGTGCCTTCCTTGGGCACGACATAGCGCCAGATGCCCGGTGTACCGGCCTTTTCGTTTAGGACGTGCTGATCGCCGCTATAGCCAAGCGCCAGATGGATGTCCTTGCCGATGGCCTGGTTCTGGATCGAGCTTATGACGTATTCATAGGTCAGAACCGCCGGTGCCTGTTGCTTCATCAGGTTGAAGGCGGTCTTGAGCGTTGCCTGGTCGTTGGTGTTGATCGACTCGCCGAGCAGCATGAGGGGGGCGACAAAGGCCTCGTTGTGGTCGTCGTACATGGCGACGTGCTTGGTCAGCGCCGGAGCCGGCTGCATCAGGTCGCGCCAGGACGTGGGCGCTTCAGGCAGCATGTCCGATCGGTAGAGAAGGCCCATCGTGCCCCAGAGATAGGGCAGGCCATGGTTCGAGCAGCGCTTGCGCCAGCTTTCGTCATAATCCCTGAGCGAGGCGACATTGGTCTCGTCGACAGCCTCGAGCACGCCTCTGCGCCCAAAGAGCGCGGCGCCGTTCTCGCCGGTCACCACCAGATCGACGATGCTGTTCGGGTCGGCCAACACCTCGTCGCGGGTATCGCCGTTGTCGTAGTAGACCTGATGGATTCCTACGCCGGTTATTGCCGTCCAGCGGTCGAGGATCGCCTGATCGATATAGGATTCCCAGATCAGCAGGTTGAGCGTTTCGGCTTGCCCCGCCGTTGCCAGGAGCAACGTCGTCAAAAAGGCGGGAATCGCCGATCGCCCTCGCATTGTCTACCCCTGCCCAAGCCCCATCCAGCGACCGTAGCGCGCAAAAATTGATGAATGATTACGCAGGGCTGCGGGAAATAGCATGGTTGGAGCAAGGCGTTGCCGGGCGGAAAAACAGAACGGGCGCCGCATGGCGGCGCCCGTTGAAAAGTCTGCTGCTGGATGTCTGCCTAATGCCGCGCGGGCATCCTCGGCAGAAGGATCGTCAGAATGCCGAGCAGCGGTAGATACGAGCAGACCGTGTAGACGAACTCGATGCCCTGCCGGTCAGCAAAAATGCCGAGAAGAGCCGCACCCATGCCGCCGAAGCCGAAGGCGAAACCAAAGAAGACACCGGCAATCAGCCCCACGCGTCCCGGCACTAGTTCCTGCGCGAAAACGACGATCGCCGAAAACGCCGAGGAGAAGATGAAGCCGATGATGATCGACAGCACGCCCGTCCAGAAGAGGTTCGCATAGGGCAGCATCAGCGCGAAGGGGATGACGCCGAGGATCGAGAACCAGATGACGAAGCGCGCGCCGTAACGGTCGCCGATCGGACCGCCGAGGAAAGTGCCGGCGGCGGCAGCGCCCAGGAACAGGAACAGCATCAACTGTGCTTGCTGAACGGTAACGCTGAACTTCTCGATGACGAAGAAGGTGAAATAGCTGGAGATGCTGGCCATGTAGACGTTCTTGGTGGCGGTCAGCAGCACCAGCACGGCGACGGCCCAGATCACGCGGTTCTTCGGCAGCGGCAAGGCGCGGCTCGGCGCCGGCTTGCTCATCGACGAGCGACGGTGGCGCACATACCAGGTGCTGACCCAGGTGAGCACGAAGAATCCGATGACCGCGACGATCGAGAACCAGCTGAGGCTGCCCTGGCCGAAGGGGATGACGATGAAGGCTGCGAGCAGCGGCCCCATGGCGCTACCGGCATTGCCGCCGACCTGGAACAGCGATTGCGCCAGGCCATGCCGCCCGCCCGAAGCGAGGCGAGCGATCCGCGAAGATTCCGGATGGAAGATCGCCGAGCCGACGCCGATCATGCTTGCAGCCAGAAGCAGCATCGGGAAATCATGCGCGTTGGCGAGCAGGATGAGGCCGGAGCAGGTGGAAAGCATCGCTACCGGCAGCGAATAGGGCAGTGCCCAGCGGTCGGTGATGATGCCGACGGCCGGCTGCAGCATCGAGGCTGTCAACTGGAAGGTGAAGGTCAGAAGCCCGATCTGCACGAAATCGAGCGAATAGTTCGCCTTGAGCAAGGGATAGAGCGCCGTCAGCAGCGACTGCATGATGTCGTTCAGCATGTGGCAGAAGCTGACTGCCAGGATGACGGAGAATGCCGTCTTTTCCGGGGTTATGCTCCCCGTTGAAGTAACCGTTGCCATGGATGTTTCCTTGCCGTCTCGATGGTTGTGTGCGGCGACGGATATCTCTACTGATCTTGCCCATGGCCTGCTTTTGTGATGTGGTCGAGTTCTTTCGCGAGTGGGCCAATGCCGATCCATCGAATAAATTTGCCCGAACTGCCCGACGCCGACCATTTCAGGAACCTGGACTGGATCGAGACCGGAAACTCCGCCGTGCTCGCTCTCGGCCGCGATTATGGCGCGGGCCTGACCGTTCCACTCCACAGCCATACCCGCACGCAATTGTGGTGGGCGCGGCAAGGCGTTGTCCTTGTGCGTACCGCCCACGGACGTTGGCTCGTCCCGCCGGGGCACGCCTTACTGATCCCCGCGGGGGTCGAGCATTCGACCGAGATGATCAGCGATGTGCGCATGCACTCGATCTATTTCACCCCATCGCTGCTGCGCGCCGAACGGCCGATGGTAATGGAAATCACCCCGCTTGCGGGCAGCCTGGTCGATGCGCTTGTCAGCGTCGAGAGCGAGACCATGTCGGAACGGCGGGAACAGCTGATCATGGATCTCCTGCTCGAAGAGATCGCTCTTCTGCATGAGCGGCCGCTCGGCCTGCCTTTCCCGCGTGAGCAGAAACTGGCGCTTCTCTGCCGGCAGTTCCTGGAGGCACCGTCGGCGACCGCCAATATCGACCAGTGGGCCGATCGCCTGGGTCTCAGCCGACGGACATTCACGCGGATGTTCCGCAACGAGACAGGGGTCAGTTTCGTCACCTGGCGCCAACAGGCCTGCATCTTCGCATCGTTGCCGCGCCTTGCGGACGGTGAATCCGTCACCAATGTCGCGCTTGATGCCGGCTACGAGAACGTTGCGGCCTTCACCACGATGTTTCGCCGCATGCTTGGAAGCGCCCCCAGTCACTACCTGAAAATGTACCAGGGCCGGTAGGCATCGTCGCCGGCATGGCAAACGGGAGTTGAATTGACCTGGTTAACGGAATCGTAGGAACAAGGGGCAATAAGTCGCCCCCGTGTCCTTTCAGATGGCGCCAATGGCCGGCGCGCAGGGCACGTTCAAACTTCGCCCCGGCGAATGATTCTTCCGGAGTTGTTCCTTGCGTATCCGTTCTTTTCTTCTCCTTTCTGGAACCCTTTTGTTGTCCGCAGGCACCGCCTCGGCTGCTGACGGCCAGTATTTCTGGTCGGGCGACTGGTACTTGAAGGTCGGCGCCACCGGCTTTCTCGGCCCGAAATACGAAGGCGCCTCCAAGCGCATGTTCCAGGCCGCGCCGCTGATATCGCTCGGCAAGGCCGGCAGCACCGTTCGCTTCTCGTCGCGCAACGACAACATGTCCTATGCGCTGCTGGACCAGGGCGGGTTCCGCGCCGGCGTCGCCGGCAAGCTGATCTTCGAGCGCGACGAGAATACCTCCAGCGACCTTAGGGGGCTCGCCCCCGTCAAGTTCGGTGGAGAACTCGGCGGCTTCGCCGAGGTCTATCCGACCGATTGGCTGCGCGTGCGCGCGGAAGTCCGACAGGGCATTCGCAGCCACCACGGTATCGTCGCCGATGTCACCGCCGATGCCTTTACCGACATCAGCAGCAATGTGCGCATTTCTGCCGGTCCGCGTATGACGGCCGCCACCAGCGACTATTTCAGCGCCTATTACGGCGTGAACGATGCCGAATCGGCAGCATCAGGCCTCAGCACCTATAATCCGCATGGCGGCATTGATTCCGTCGGTGTTGGTGCGGCGATCAATTGGCAGGCAACGGAAAAGCTTGAGACCGGTGCCTATGCCGAATATCGCCGCCTGATGGGCCCGGCGGCCGACTCGAGCCTCGTGCGCGAGCGCGGCAGCCGCAACCAGTTCCTCGTTGGCCTGTCGGCCACCTATCGCTTCGACTTCACGCTTCCCTGAACGGTGGCGCCAAGCGGCGGGACGGTGCGGCATCGAACCGCTTGACCGCCCCGGCGCGTAGCGTCAAACAGGAGGCATGAACACGTCCTCCGCCGATTCCGGGCGCGTCCACGACGCGCCGTCGAACAACTGGGTCTACCGCGTGCTGCCGCGTGCGCTGTGGCCCTATGCGCAACTTGCTCGCTGGGACCGCCCGATCGGCTGGCAATTGCTGATGTGGCCCTGTCTGTGGTCGGTCGCTCTGGCCTCGGGCACGGCGGCGGCAGCGGGGCAATTTTCGCTCGGCCGGTTCGTTTTTCATAGCTTCCTCTTCATCGCCGGCGCCATCGCCATGCGCGGCGCGGGCTGCACCTTCAACGACATCGTCGATCATGACATCGACATGGAAGTGGCGCGAACGCGCTCGCGCCCCTTGCCATCGGGCCGGGTCTCCCGCTTTCAGGCAAAGGCCTTCATGGTGCTGCAGGCACTTGTCGGGCTGGTGGTGCTGCTACAATTCAATGCCGTCACCATTTGGCTCGGTATCCTGTCGCTGGGGCTTGTCGCAATCTATCCCTTCGCCAAGCGGTTTACCGACTGGCCGCAGTTCTTCCTCGGCCTTGCGTTTTCCTGGGGGGCGATCATGGGCTGGTCGGCCGAGTTCGGGACGCTTTCGTTTGCGCCCGTGCTGCTCTACGGCGCGGCGATCGCCTGGACGATCGGCTACGACACGATCTACGCCTACCAGGATAGGGAAGATGACGAACTTATCGGGGTGCGGTCGACGGCTCGCCGCTTCGGCGACAATCCACGCCCTTGGTTGATCGGGCTCTATGGACTTGCCATCGCGCTGATGCTTCTGGCGTTTCTCGCCGCAGGGGCCGGGCTGTTTGCCTATCTCGGTTTGCTGATCGCGGCCGTGTTGCTGATCTATCAGATCCTGGTGCTGAACATCCACGACCCTTCGCAATGCCTCGCATTGTTCAAGTTCAATGGTGTCGTGGGATTGATCATTTTCGCCGGGCTGGTCGCGGCCCTTTTCGTTCGGCTGATATGAAAAACCCTCCGTTTTGGCGGAGGATCCTGCAGTCTATCCGAAATGTTTGATACACGTCCGCCGGCACTTTCCCGAGAGATCTGCGAGAGCCTGATCGCTCAGCCCCAGCTGATTGCGCTGGCAGCCTTGCGCTTCTTCGCCTCGGTGCGCGCACGGAAAATCGCAACGATTGCGTCAATGGTGGCGGCAAGAGACTTGCGCATCGGGTATCTCCTTCTTTCGTGACCTTGGCTATGGGTCGGATATGGCACGAAGAAGGCGAGGCGGCTGTTTCCGAAGGAACACCCGCGATTTGGCTGTGAACGTTTTGGCGTTACAGCGCCGCGCGTCAAGTATGACGCGCTAAGGACGCTGTAGCACTTCAGACTTGCTGCATACAAAAACCGGCCGCAGGGAACGGCCGGCTTTTGCACTGGAGGTATTCGGTTAAGCCCTAGCTGCGGGCGATGATTTCGCGCCCGTCGATCTTCATGTTGACGCCAAGCCGGCCGGTGGAGCGGCGCACGAGGAAGCGCGGCCTGCGGTCGGCAAAGAAGGAGTGGCGGCGCCGCGGCTTGAGCGGTGCGGTGCGAACCTCGCCGAGATGCTCTTCGAGGGCGCGAGCGACGCCATCGGCTTCGACCATCAGCATCGGAATGCGATAGGCTTCGGCCCAGGCGCGCCAATCGGCAGCAATGTCGGAAAGATCATGTGCAACGAGCAGCGGAACACAAAGGTCCGGATCGTCATGATGAAGTTCAAGCGTCACTGTAACGTCTCCGTCGCCGTGGTCGATCGCGCGTGCCGCGACCCCTTTGAATGCCCGCGCCGGCAGTGCGATCGAAAGCGGCAGGCCGCTTGATGGTAGCACCTTGCGCAGAACCGCGCCACGCTCGTCCAGGCTGATCGTGACATTGCCTGTGTGGCCACGCAGGACGTAGCTTGCCTGCTGAGGAAAGCGCTTCGGATCGAGCCGGAGCGTGTTTTCGACCCATGCGGGTTGAGAGAGTGTATTGCGCATTTCAATCGCCCTTGTTTTTCCTTGAGAGCCGATTTCCGGTCTTCTCTTCGGGACTTTTCGTCCTCTATGGGCTGGAGAATAGGCGGCTCCCCTTCCGGCCGACTTAAAAATCGCGGTTAAGAAAACTTTGCGTTTTTCGATGGTTAGCAAAAGCCGAGCAGCCAAGGTTTCCGTTTCGTCAACGCGGTGGCTCGCATTCTTGGCAATGGCCTGGTCGCGGCCGGCGAAAAGCCACACACAAGCCTGTCGTGCAATCATGCCGTGTCAGAATTCTGTTTCGGGGGATTGGTGTGACCCGCCCCTGGGTTAAGCGACGGGGCAGCAGGCATGGTTTCGACCTATCTCAATTACAGCCGGATCACGAGCGACTTGAGGACCAGCCTCGATCGTGTTGCCGACCGGCCGCTGGTCGCGCGCGAAGCGCAGTACTACAAGGAAAATATCGGCAACGTGAAAACGGTCGACGATTTCCTCGACGATTACCGGCTCTATTCCTACGCCATGAAGGCACACGGTCTCGAAGACATGACCTATGCCAAGGCCTTCATGCGCAAGGTGCTTGAAAGCGATCTGAAGGATACGGACAGTTTTGCCAACCGCCTCACGGACGAACGCTATCGCAACTTTGCCGAAGCGTTCAGCTTCAGCACATCGTCAGCCGCGGCACAGACGACGGCGCAACAGGATGCACTGATCGGTCTCTATAATGAACGGGTCGCCAATCTCGACACTGTTCTCAAAGGAGACAACGCCTATTTCAACGCAGCTATGGATCTCGTCACCAACGTCGATCAGTTCCTCGGAAATGAACGTTTGCGTTCCTATGCCTTCGGCATCTTTGGCATCGATGCGCGCAACTACTCCTATGATCAGGTCAGATACGCGTTGACCGCCGAGCCGGCGGATCTTGCCAATTCCCAGACCACGGCGCAGACCCGGCTTACCGAAGCCACGAAGACGCTGACTGACTTTGACACGCGGGCAACTGCGATGAAGGACATCGCGACGCTGACGGCACAGCTTGCAGAGGCGCCAGCGGCGGACAAGCCTGGGATCCAGGCGCAGATCGACGCCAAGAACGCCATCGTCGCCGATCTCAACACCAAGCTGCCGCCGGTCGGTAACGAGTCGACCGCATTGATGAATCAACTTTCGACCGAAGTGAACATGCTGAATAGGCAGATCAGCATGCTCGATGCCTACAGGCAATTGAACGGCGCCTTCAACTTCGAAGCCGATGGTAGCGTGGCCGCGGGCAGCAAGGCGATCACCGACGAAAAGAAGAAGATGCTGAATGAGGCCTATATCTTCAGCAGCCCTCGGCTGACGCCATCGGGAGCCATCCTTAACCGGGATTATTTCGAGCAGAAGATCGGTTCGATCACGACCGTTGCGGAGCTTGTGGCCGACCCGCGCATCGCGGACTACGTCAGAACGGCTTTCGGCTTGCCCACCACCACCGTGAGCGCGACGATCGAGAACATTCTCACCAGCGACATCAACGACCCGAACAGCTACGTCAACAAGTTTGGCGGTGAATACAACAAGGCCTACAAGGCCCTGCATGCCGCGTTCAATTTCCAGCCCGACGGGACGCTGCCGGCAGGCGCCAAGGCACAGACCGCCGAACAGACCAATACCACCACCAGCGGCTATATGGTCCACTACAACGACGCGGACGATGCAGAGGACGAGGGCAAGATCAGCCGCTACAAGCTGCTGATCAAGACCATGAGCAACGTCGATAGTCTCGTTGGCAACAGCGAATTGCGGTCCTTCGTACTCAGCGCCTTTGGCCTCGAAAACGAAGACCTGACACCGCGCAAGCTGAAGCAGATTCTGACCAGTGATCTCAACAATCCGACGAGCTACGCCAACTCCTTGCGTGATGAACGCTATATCAAGCTGGTGAAAGCGTTTAATTTCAACGCGGACGGTACGCTTGGCTCACCCAAGCTGGCGCAGAACGAGGCCGACATCGTCAATACTGCCAAGGCCTACATCGTCGAGAAATCGCGCTTCGGCACGGAGGACGAAAAGAAGACCGCCAAGGCGAAGGCGGAAGGGGAAAGCAAGTACTACACGACGCAGATTCAGAAGATCGAGACGCTTGACGATTTCCTCAAGGACAAGCGCCTCGTCGATATCGTGCTGATCGGCGCCGGCATTGACCCGGAGGGTGTCAAAACCGACTACCTCAAGCAGATGTTCACCTCCGACCTCAACGATCGCAAGAGCTTCATCAACACCGATCCGAACGGCTTGAAGTATCGCGAGATCGTTTCCGCCTTCAATTTCGACAAGGACGGAAAGATAGTTACAGGCGAAGCCGGGCAGATACAGACGCGGCGTGGGCTCACTATGACGTTCGACCTCTACCTCAACCAGACGCTTGAGGAGAGCGAGGGCGAGGACAATGCCGGTGTTCGGCTGGCGCTTTATTTCAAGCGCAAGGCGCCGGAAATCACCACACCCTACGACCTGCTCGCCGACAACGCACTGATGCAGGTTGTTCGGACCGCCTACAGCATGCCCGAGGGCCTCGCGAGCGCCAAGATCGAGATGCAGGCCGCTTACATCGAGCGCCTCATGGATATCAAGGACCTTCAGGATCCCGAGGAACTCGAAAAGCTGCTGAAGCGTTTTACCGCGCTTTATGACGTCGAGAACAACACCGACGTCAATCCGGGGCTTGCCATCCTGACGGGCGGCAGCGGCGGCGGCATCAGTGCCGACGCATTGTTCTCGCTTGCACAGCTGAGAGCCGGCGGCCGGTAAAAAGCGTCGTCAGTCTGCCCGCAACACCTTGTCAGGGTTCATGATGCCCGCCGGGTCGAACGCGTGCTTGATGCGGCGCATCAACTCGATTTCGATCTCGGGGCGGACCTCGGCGAGCTCGTCGCGCTTCAACTGCCCGATGCCGTGTTCGGCCGAGATCGAGCCGTTGTACTTCAGCACGATGCCATGAACGATGGCGTTCATTTCCCGCCAACGGTCGAGGAATGCCTGTTTGTCGGCGCCGAGGGGCTGCGAGATGTTGTAGTGAATGTTGCCATCGCCCATATGGCCGAATGAGCAGATGCGTGCGCCCGGCATCGCCTGCATGACGGCCGTATCGGCCTCCTTCATGAAGGCGGGGATGCTCGATACGGGGACGGAAACGTCGTGCTTGATCGAGCCGCCTTCCGGCTTCTGCGCTGGCGACATGCTTTCGCGCATGTGCCACAGCGCCTTGCGCTGTTCTTCGCTGGTCGCAATCACTGCGTTCTCGACCAGGTCGGCGACGATGCCCTGCTCCAGCAGTTCGTGCACCATGCGTTCGGCACTCTCGGCGGAATCGGAGGTGGAAATGTCGATGAGTACATACCACGGGTGAACGGTTTCCATCGGGTCGCGCACGCCTGGAATATGCTTTGTCGTGAACTCGACGCCGAGGCGCGGCATCAGTTCGAAGCCGGTGAGCGCAGTGCCGCAGAGGCTCGAGGCCTTGTCGAAGAGGGCCAGCGCATGTTCGACGCTGCCGACGCCGGCAAAGGCCACCTGATGGCCAAGGGGCTTCGGAAACATCCTGAGCACCGCGCCGGTGATCACGCCGAGCGTACCTTCGGCGCCGATGAACAGGTCGCGCAGGTCGTAGCCGGTATTGTCTTTCTTCAGCCGGCGCAGCCCGTCCCAGATCTCGCCGGTCGGCAGAACCACTTCGAGGCCGAGGCAAAGCTGGCGCATGTTGCCATAGGCTAACACTGCGGTGCCGCCGGCATTGGTCGAGAGGTTGCCGCCGATGCGGGCCGAGCCTTCCGACCCGAGCGACAGCGGAAACAGTCGATCGTTATCATCGGCCGCCTTCTGGATATCGGCAAGGATGCAGCCGGCGTCGGCAACGATGACATTGCCGACGGGGTCGATGTCGCGAATCCGGTTCAGCCTCTGCAGCGACAGGACGATATCGGCCTTGCCCTCGCGCGGGATCTGACCCGCCACATGGCCGGTGTTACCGCCTTGCGGAACGATTGCCGTTCGGGTCGCGCTTGCAAGCTTCATGATGCGCGACACCTCCTCGACCGAACCGGGGCGAAGCACCATCGGGGTGGTGCCCTTGTAGAGCCCGCGGGATTCGATGAGGTAGGGCGCGAGGTCCGCCGGGTTCGTCAAGGCATTGGCGCTGCCGACGATGTCGATGAAGGAGGCGATCAGTTCGGGAGAGGGGAGCGTCGTCGTCATGGCCCTGCCTTCGCAAATGCGCCCGACGGCGCTACTGCATAATTCCTTAAATCGGAATCGAATTAAGGACAAAATTATGCAGCGGGTTTAGAGCGTTACAGCGTCCTTTGCGCGTCATATTTGACGCACGGCGCTGTAAAAGTGCCTGTCGGTCAGTCTCTGGGGGCGGCAGCACGCTGCAGCCGGTCGAGGATCGCCTCTCCCAACCCTTCCGAAGGGATGGGGCCGAAGGCGATGGTTGCGGAGCCGCTGGCATCCGCCCTCTTCATATAGTCGAAAAGATTGGCAGCTGCCTCGCGCAGGCTGCCTGCCGGGCTGAGGTCGAGTACGATCGCGGCGTGCTCTTCGCCGGGGAGCGACGCATTGCCGAACCGGATCAGCGCTTCTCCCGGACGCACGTCGGCGGCGTCGAGCCGGACAGCTGCGCCCGGCGCGTAGTGCGAGGCGAGCATGCCCGGGGCCTCGATAGTCGCTCCGGCGCTCTGCGGCCTCGAGACGGTAAGGCCGGTCAGCCTTTCGATTTCGAAGACGTCGAGACCGCCCGGACGCAGCAGGCGCAGCGCGCCGTCCTCGACCTTGATGATCGTCGATTCAAGCCCGATCTCCGCAGAGCCGGCGTCGAGAATGAGCTTGAGGCGCGGCCCGAGATCGGCTTCCACATGGGCAGCGCTTGTGGGACTGATCTTGCCCGACGTATTGGCGCTCGGTGCGGCGAGCGGGCGGCCGAAGCGGGCAATCACCCGACGTGAAAAGCCATCAGGCATGCGGATGCCGAGCGTGTCGAGGCCGGCCGAGGCAAGCGCGTGCACGGTGCTTGTTGTGCGCTGGGGCAGGATCAACGTCAGCGGGCCGGGCCAGAACGCTTCGGCCAGGCGCCGCGACAACGAATCGAATGTCACATGGGCTTCAGCCATCGCCATGTCTGACACATGCGATATCAGTGGGTTGAAGCGTGGACGCCCCTTCATCTCATAAATACGGCTGATCGCATCGGGATTGGTGGCGTCCGCTGCCAGGCCGTAGACCGTCTCGGTCGGAATCGCGACGGGCTCGCCTTCGGCAAGCACCGCACAGGCACGCTCGATCGCCCGTTCCGGCTCGGTCCGTGTATCGATGATTTCGGCCATGTCGCTTCCGTTTCCCTTTCCGAGGCTTCCTTAAAGGAGCCACGGTGAAAACAGAACGATTTTCTTCAGGCAACCGGGTCTGCGCTTCAGAGGCTGCGAATGATGCGCTTCAATGCCTCGTCGCGCGCGCCGAGCATCAGCACGTTCTTGAGCGCGACTTTCGGGTCGTCGGTACGAAAGAGCAGCCCGTTGTCGCGAACGCTGCGATTGATGGTCATCTGCCCCTCTGGCGCATCGGGCTCGATGGCAACGGCGAAGTACATTCGGGAATAGCCGGTCTGGATGCGTTCGAAGAAGTGTTTCTCGTCGCCGAGGTCACAGAAGAAGTTGGCGAAATAGAACGACCAGGTGACGTCCTTGGACGGGGCGAGATGTGTTCTCGCCGCCGTGACATGGCAATAGCCGAGATGCGGCCGACCGGTGAGCGTGCGGTGGAAGATCATCTTGGGAAACTGGATCGAGGTATGGAAGCCGTTCATCCGCTTGTGCGTCGTTTCGCCGGCGGTCGTCAGCTTGTGGGCGGTGCGCTCGGCAACCTCGTCATAGCTCAGATAACGCCGCTCGCGCTGCGACCATTGACGCCTTTCTATGCGGCCGGTGCGCAGGAACTCGGTGTGGACCGCTGTCTTCGGAGCGATCGTTGGCAGCTTCTCGGCTGCGGCGTCGTAGTATTTGAGCTTTGCCATGAACTTCAATGCGCTGTTTGCCGGTTCGGCCGGTTTCTCCGTCAGGCGACGCTAATGCATTATGGTTAATGGAAGATTTCACTCGCGTCGGTGGGCCTTGCCCCGCGTCACGGGAAGACATGTCGCAAAATGGCGAAGGATCCGCGCTTTCTCGCAAGCCTTGCCGGAAAAAGCGACAATTGCTCAATCCTTGAGCTATCCTATTGTTTACAATGAAAAATGATCAATCACAGGGCGTTTGGTGCGCTTGATGTGCTGTGTCGTCTTTCTGGAATCGGATGTCGTTAATCGGCAGCTACGACGATGGCTTCCGCGATTAGATATGCCTACTCAAGGTGCTGTCTTTTAGGGAAGGCGGAGAATTGGGAAGCCGGTCAAAACCCGGCGCTGCCCCCGCAACGGTGGTGGAGCGAAAGCCACGGCACAAAGCCACTGGACGGTTCCGTCCGGGAAGGCGCCGGGCTGGTCCTTGCGGACGGCTCCTGAGCCCGGAAACCAGCCTTGACGCGAACAGACCGTAACGGGTTGCGGCGGGCAGCCGGATCGGAGCCGTCATCGCACAGGCAATGCGCCCGTGCGGGTTCCAGTCCTGCCTCTCCGAAACAAGGCGAACGAGGACAGGACATGGACATCAAGGGCGATATGCTCCGCAAGCTGAAGGGTCGACGCGACGGCTACAGCCTCGACCGGGCCTTCTACATCGACCCCGACTACTACAGGCAGGATCTCGAAAGCATCTGGTACAAGGACTGGTTGTTCATCGGCCACGACTGCGAGATCCCGCGTGCCGGTAACTATTTCACCGTCCAGGTCGGCGATTATCCTGTCATTATCGTTCGCGACCGACAGGGCACGATCCGCGCCCTGCACAATTCCTGCCGTCATCGCGGTTCTCGCGTCTGCGCGCAGCACAAGGGCTCTTCGGCCAAGCTCGTCTGTCCCTATCACCAATGGACCTATGAGCTCGACGGCGCGCTGCTCTTTGCCCGCCAGATGGGCGAGGATTTCGACAAGGCGGCCCACGGCCTGAAGCCGATCCACTGCGAGACCGTCGGCGGTTACATCTTCATCAACCTGTCCGAGCAGCCGATGGATTTCGGCCCGTTCCGCGACATGGTCGCGCCCTATCTTGCGCCGCACCGCCTGGGTGAAACCAAGGTCGCCTTCGAAAGCACGATCATCGAAAAGGGCAACTGGAAACTCGTCTGGGAAAACAACCGGGAGTGCTACCATTGTGCCGCCAACCACCCCGAACTTTGCCGCACCTATCCCGAAGCGCCGACGGCGACCGGTGTGCAGGGCGCCAAGGATGATCCCGTCATTGCCGCGCATTGGGCGAAATGCGAAGCAGCCGGACTGCCGAGCGAGTTCCGGATGTCCGAGACCGGCCAGTTCCGCTCGGCGCGCATGCCGTTGATCGACGACGCCGAGAGCTACACCATGTCCGGCGCCCGCGCCGTGCGGCGGCAACTGTCGGCAGACGTTAGCCAGAAGCATATCGGCACGCTCCTGCTCTTCCATTATCCCTCGACCTGGAACCATGTGCTGGCCGACCACGCCATCACCTTCCGCGTCCTGCCGCTCGGCCCGGAGCTGACGCAGGTGACGACCAAGTGGCTGGTCAACAAGGACGCGGTTGAAGGCGTCGACTACAATCTCGAGCAACTGACGCATGTCTGGACCGAGACCAACGATCAGGACCGCCAGATCGTCGAGGAGAACGCCTTTGGTATTCGCTCGCCGGCCTACCAGTCAGGCCCCTATTCGCCCGAACACGAAGGCGGCGTGATGCAGTTCGTCGAGTGGTATTGCAAGTTCATGGAACAGCGCCTGCAGGGCGAGGCTGCTCCGCTTTCCCGGGTCGCCTGACATGCAGATGGCATCCTCGTTCCATCATTTCGACGAGCTTCATGTCTGGATCGACAGGCAGAACATGCTCGAATGCACATCGGCCGTGATCGAGACCGCCGATGTGATGACCTTTACCTTCCGGGCGGAAAAGCCGGCCTGGTTCCGCTATCTGCCTGGGCAGTTCGTCACGCTCGAGCTGCCGGTCGCCGACGAGCCGGTCATGCGCACCTACACGCTGTCGTCGACGCCCTCCCGGCCGTTGTCGATCGCCGTCACCGTCAAGGCGCAAGCCGATAGCATCGGCACGCGCTGGATGTTCGATCACCTGAAGCCCGGCATGCGGCTGAAGGCGTTCGGTCCGCTCGGCGATTTCAGCTTCGTGCGCCATCCCGGCGAAAAATATCTCTTCATATCGGCAGGCTCCGGCGTCACGCCGATGATGTCGATGACGCGCTGGATGGCGGACTGCGTTCCCGAGACCGACGTCACCTTCATTTCCTGCGCCCGCCGGCCAGACGACCTTCTGTTCCGCTCGGAACTGGAAGTGCTGGCGCGCCAGATGTCCGGGCTAAACCTCGGCTTCGTGGTCGAGGGGCATGAGTCAAGGCACGGATGGCACGGGCTGCGCGGCCGCATCGACGGCGCCAAGCTGCCGCTGCTTGCACCCGACTTCATGGAGCGCACAGTGTTTTGCTGCGGTCCGGAGCCGTTCATGCGCGGCGTGCGCGAGTTGCTGAAGGCGGCCGGTTTCGACATGAGCCGCTATCACGAGGAAAGCTTCCAGCCGGCGGCAGCACCGGCAGCCGAGGAGATAGCAGTCAGGGCAGGGGCGGCAGCCGACGCCGAAGCGCAAGGCGCCAAGGTGGTCTTCACCATGAGCGGCAAGGAGATCGAGGCCAAGCCCGGCCAGACGATCCTGCAGGCGGCGCGGGCCAACGGCGTCAGGATCGGTGCGGCCTGTGAAGGCGGCATCTGCGGTACGTGCCGGGTGATGAAAGTCGCCGGCGAGGTCGAGATGAACCACAACGGAGGTATTCTCGACGACGAAATCGATGAGGGCTACATCCTCGCCTGCTGCTCGCGGCCGCTTGGAGATGTACAGATCGAAGCCTGACAATGCTTGATGGTCGCGGGGAGCGTGTTCTTTCCGCGACCGACCCGTCAGCGGCTGGCCGCGGCCGCCAGCCGCACGGCGCGGTCGTGCCGACCGAAATCGATCGACCCGGTCGCCATCATGTCGACGCCTTCGCCGGCGGCGCTGGCAGCTTCGGCGCGGCTGATAAGCAACGGCTGGCTTTCGATTTTCGCCGTCGCCTGGGCAGCGCTGGCGGCGCCGACCCCGTCGTCGGCTCTGGCAATGAGAACGAGCGGCAGTGCCTTTTCCGGCAACAGGGCGCCGCCGGCCCAGATCGGTCGCAAGGTGGCGCTGCTCATAGCCGCGACATTGACGTCGATGTCGTCAAGTGTACCGGGCACACGATAGGGACAGCGGCGTTTGCCGCAATTGATCCCTGACGAGAATTGCCACAGCGCATAGCTGTCCCAGTTGCCGATCGGAAACACATTGCGGATATCCGGCTTGTAGCGGGCATACCACAGGGGTAGTCGCGACAGCAGTCGGTGCTTCGCGCGGTTGGCCGCGATGTATTTGGCCGTGACATGATTGGTGTAGAGCATCGGGTAGCGGCCGGTGCGGGTCTTGATATGTCCGGCAAAGATCGCCGCGTCTTCGAGCGACATGAATTTGTCCGGGTCGATGCCTTCGAGATCGAGCACCATCAACTCGTCGTCGCGCGGGCTCGCATAATCGAGAAAATGGTTGGCCTGATCGACCGGGTTGCCGGGGCGGGCAAGATGATAGGCGCCCCACAGCAGCCCATGGGAGCGGGCGATCATCCGCCGTGTCTGGTAGAGCTCGCGGCTGACGGCGTATTTGCGCCACATCGTCTTGCAGTGGGCGACAGTGTCGCCGCCATGATCGCCGGTGCAGGAGAAGCTTTCCGGCAGGCCGTCGGAGGCCTTGGCGATGAAGCCGGAGATACGCTTGTCGGAAAGCATTGTCTCCCAGTCGATGCTGTTCATTTCATAAGCGTCGACGATGATGGCGTTGGACTTCGACTTCCAGGGCTCCAGTTCGCCGGCGCGTGCGTTCACCGCCGCGAAAGCCAGACCCAGGAGGGTCGCGAGGCGCAGAATCATCCGTAAGGTGGAGATATACCGCTTTGCCATTCAGTGAGATTGCCGACTCTACAGTTAATTGATCGTAAATCCCAGTCCCCGAGCCGACTGTGCTTGAGACGGTGGCGAATGTATAGAGACTTATGGCTGTATATCAGAGGGTGCTTCTATTGCTGTCGCTGTCCCTTGTCGGTCCGATATCTGCAGCTCCATGTGTACTGTCACAGGCGTGAAGCCAGTCTCTTTCGCCGTCCGTCGAGGCGGCAGGCGAGTCAACTTTGTATGCCGGAACATGGAACAAAACCCGTCACTTAGACGTTAGCCGGCGACCGTTTTCGATCGGACCGTAATCAGGATACGTATCGACACGCGGCTGAAATCGCGCAAACTGGCGGTTGTGAAGGTGGCTCGCTGGCGTCGGAAGCGGCGCAAGTGCTCGTATGGAGAGTTATATGAGAACAATGACAGGCAAGTGGTTCGCCGCAGCGATTGCTGCCGCGGTCTTGATGACTTCGGCTGTGCCGTCCCAGGCTTTCATGCCGGCTCCGCTGCGTGTTGAACGGCAGAGTGATGCCACCGAGGTCCAGTATCACCGCCCCGGCTACGAACGGCGCGGCGGATATTATTATTACAATGGCTATCGCGGCTATAACTATCGCCGTCCGGGCTATCGTTATTATAATGGCTGGTGGTACCCGATGGCGGCCTTCGGCGCCGGCGTGATCATCGGCGGAGCCGTTGCCCAGCCGCCGCGCTACACGCGGCCTGCGCCTGCCTATGGCAGCCGCCATGTGCAATGGTGCTACGACCGCTACCGCTCCTACCGGGCCTACGACAACACCTACCAGCCCTACGGCGCGGCGCGCCGGCAGTGCTACTCGCCCAATAGCTAAGAGGGCAAGGAAGAGACAGCAAAAAGGCCGGGCATTGTCCGGCCTTTTCTGATGCCGGCAAGGTCAGAGAATGCCGATCCGCCTGAGGATCCACCACGCAAGGCCCATGGAAAGCGCGATGAACAGCGCGGCATACAGCGTGCCGCTGCCATCGGCGAAGGGAAGGGCGCCGGTGTTCATGCCGAAGAAACCGGTGACCAGCGTCGGCGGCAATAGGAAGGCTGTCATCAGCGACAGAATATAGAGGTGCCGGTTGGTTTCGGAGGAAATCTTGCTGTCGATCTCTTCGTGCAGCAATCGGGCGCGCTCCTGGAGTGCGAAGACGTCGCGATCCACGGCCTCGAGCCGATCGTAGAGGCGCTCGGTGACGTCGATGAAACCGGGCGGCACCTCGTCTTCGTCCGACGCGCCGGCGCGGCGAAGGAGAGCAAGGATCGTGCGCAGGTGCCGGTGAAGGCGAACCACGGTGCGGCGCAATGGCGCCAGGCCCGGCTGCTGCCGGTGACCGGCTTCGCCATAGACGTGATCTTCGATGACATTCAGCTCTTCGGTCAGTTCGAGCACCAGCGAGATCAGCGTGCGCTGGAATTCGACCACCAGCATCTCGAAGAGGTCGATCGGCCGCGCGCATTTGGTGCTCTTTTCGACTGCGGCCTTTACCCGGTCGATGCTGCGCAGCGGGTGCAGCCGCGTCGTGATGATCACCCTGTCGCTGACGGCAAAATGCAGCCAGCCGATCGTCTTCGTCACCGCATCGAAAGTGCGCTCGAAATCGACCAGCGTTCCGTGCACGATATCGTCGGAGACAGTGATGGCCGCCTGGGTGTCGTGGCTGGTCAGCGTCGTTACGGCTGCCGGCGGCAGGTTGCCGATCCGCTCGATGAGCGCCGGCGTTCGCGCGTCCGAAAGCGCCAGATGCAGCCAGACCCAGCCGTCGCCCTTGATGAGACCGTCGATCGAGGCATCGTTGGCGATGCGCTGGCATCGGCTTTCGCCAGGCAGGAAGCGGTAGGCCCAGACCAGGCCGGGTATCTCGGGGGAAATCAGGTTCATTTGAACGCCTTGGCGAGGGCCATCGTTACTGGCTTCTATGCGCCGTTGATGACAGTTTTGTTACGATGCCGTCCGCACCGGCAACCATCACAACGCGGGCTGAATTGACGTTGACGTTTACGTAAAAATCAATAGTGTTCGGCCAAACGAAGATGCGCCGGCAGCTGCGAAAGCGCCCGGTATCTGGGAGGATCATCATGTACAAGGCACCCGTTGACGAGATTGCATTCACGCTGAAGCACGTGGCCGGAATGGCCGGGGCGCTGGAAAGCGGCGCTCTCGGCGACCTCGGCGAGGATCTCGTGGATGCGATCCTGTCGGAGGCAGGACGTTTCGCGACCGAGGAAGTGGCGCCGCTCGGCGACGTCGGCGACAAGCAGGGTTCCCGTCTCGTCGATGGCAAGGTTCAGACGCCTGACGGTTGGCGCGATCTCTATCACAGCTGGATCGGCGGCGGCTGGAACGGGTTGACGGCTCCGGAAGAATTCGGCGGCCAGAACCTGCCGCATATGCTGCATGTCGCGGCCATGGAAATGTGGAACGCCGGTTCGATGGCATTTGCGCTCGGGCCCACGCTTACCATGGGCGCCGTCGACGCGCTGGAGAAGCATGGCTCCGAGGCTCTGAAGGCAACCTACCTGCCGAAGATGGTATCCGGCGAATGGACCGGCACCATGAACCTGACGGAGCCGCATGCCGGCTCCGATCTTGGCGTTCTCAAGACCCGGGCCGAACGTCGCGACGACGGCACCTATCGCATTTTCGGCCAGAAGATCTTCATCACCTGGGGCGAACACGATTTCACCGACAACATCGTCCACCTCGTCCTGGCGCGGCTGCCGGATGCGCCTGCAGGCACCAAGGGCATTTCGCTGTTCCTCGTGCCGAAGTTCCTGGTGAACGCCGACGGTTCGCTCGGCGAGCGCAACGATCTGTTCTGCCATTCGCTCGAGCACAAGCTCGGTATCCACGGTTCGCCGACCTGCACGATGATCTATGGCGACGGCAAGTTCGGCGCAGAGAAAGGCGCGATCGGCTACCTCATCGGCGAAGAAAACCGCGGCCTTGCCTGCATGTTCACGATGATGAACAACGCCCGTCTTGCCGTCGGCATGCAGGGCGTCGCGATTGCCGACGCCGCCACCCAGAAGGCAATCGCCTTTGCCAAGGAACGCACGCAGGGCAAGGCGCCCGGCTGGTCCGGCCAGGGCATGAGCCCGATCATCGAGCACCCGGATGTTGCCCGCATGCTGCTGACGATGAAGGCCCTGACACAAGGGTCGCGCGCCATCGCCTATGCCTGTGCGCATGCGGTGGACATGGGCCATGCGGCAGACGGCGACAAGGCGAAGTTCTGGCAGGAGCGCTCCAGCCTGCTGACGCCGATCGCCAAGTCGTTTGCGACCGATGCCGGCGTCGACGTTGCCTCGCTTGGCATCCAGGTTCATGGCGGCATGGGCTTCATCGAGGAGACCGGTGCCGCTCGTTACCTGCGCGATGCCCGCATCGCCCCGATTTACGAGGGCACCAACGGCATTCAGGCGATCGATCTCGTCACGCGCAAACTGCCGCTTTCGGGCGGCGAACACGTCCGTGGCTTCATTGCCGAATTGCGCGAGATAGGTGGCGCGGTCCGCGCCTCCAACCGTGAGGGATTCGGCGAAACTGCGGCGCGACTAGATGCTGCGCTCGACGATCTCTCCGAGGCGACGGAATGGCTGATTGCTGCTGTTTCGGCCGGTAAACTCTCCGAGGCACTGGCAGGAGCCACGGCCTGTCAGCGCCTGTTCGGTCTCGCCTTGACCGGCGCCTACCTCGCCAAGGGCGGTCTGGCCGAAGCGTCTGACGGTAAGGACGAGCAACGCATCGCGCTCAGTCGGTTCGCCGCGGAAAACATGCTGGCGGAAACCTCCGCCTTGAAGGATCGTGTCGTTACCGGTGCCGACAGCCTTGCTGCCGCGCGCGCCGTCTTGGGTTGAGGGGAAATATCATGACCGACCAGGTGCTTGTCGAACGTCCGGAAGCCTATCCGGGCGTGCAGGTCATCCGCTTCAACCGGCCGGAAAAGAAGAACGCCATCACGCGCGACATGTACGCGAAGATGACCAATGCGCTGACGGTTGCCGGCAGCGATCCGGCCGTTCGCGTGACCGCGTTCCTCGGCACCGAAGGCTGCTTTTCCGCCGGCAACGACATGGCCGACTTTCTGGCGTTTGCCATGGGCGGCAGCATGGGCACCGAGGTCATCGATTTTCTGAAGGCGCTCGCGGGTGCGGCCAAGCCGGTCGTCTCCGGTGTCGACGGGCTTGCCATCGGCATTGGCACGACGATCCACCTGCATTGTGATCTGACCATCACTTCCGCCCGCTCGGTGTTTAAGACGCCCTTCGTCGATCTGGCCCTGGTGCCGGAAGCGGCGTCGAGCCTGATTGCGCCGCGCATCATGGGGCATCAGCGTGCCTTCGCTCTGCTTGCCGCCGGCGAACCCTTGGAAGCGCGCGACGCGCTCGAAGCCGGACTGATCTGGAAGATCGTCGGCCAGGATGCCGTCGAGGAAGAGACGCTTTCGCTCGCCGCCCGCCTTGCCAAGAAGCCGCCGGAGGCGCTGCGCATCGCCCGTGATCTCGTCCGCGGTGACCGCAGTGATGTGCTCACGCGTATCGACGAAGAGGCGAAGCACTTCGCAGCGCAGCTGAAAAGCGCCGAGGCAAGGGCTGCTTTCGAGGCCTTCATGCGTCGCTAGGACGTTTTCCCGGCATCCCTTTCGGTGCCGGACAAGCAAAGTCGGGGCGGTCCTTTAACCGTCCCTGTGTGAAGATCGCGTTGCCGCCGGCATCCCGAACTTGCATATGACAATTTTAATCGCTTCTTAAATAGCGATCGCTAGCGTGCGGCGCGATAGGCCTACCCTCACCAGGGTGGCCCCGGCCGCATGAGGCATGGCTGGCCCCGCCTTTTTGGCATGTTCAACGTTTTCCCGAGGCTTGACCAACCGCCACTCCGGCGGCTGAGCGATGCTGCGCGTGAAAATCATCGAGAGCTCATGTCCGGCGAAGCACGCCGGCCCCTGTTAGGAGCCCATCTTGTCCAAGCGATCGAACCTCATGACGCGCATTCTCGTCGCCGCGTCCGGTGTCGTTGTTACCGCCTTTGCCGGCTTTTCCGTCTATATCGACACGCTTCAGTACGACACAACCACCAAGGCGGTCGAAGAAAACATCTCGTCCTCCGGCGTCCAGGCCGCACAGAGCGTCGCCAAGTGGCTCAACGGTCGCGTCACGTTGACGGCGATGGTGGCCGACGCCGCCGGTCGGACGACCGATGACAACGGCGTCCAGCCGATCCTCAAGAACGACGTGCTGACCAACGAGTTCATCTCGACCTATGTCGGCAACGAGAGCGGCAAGTTCATCACCTGGCCGGACAATCCGATGCCGGCGGGCTACGATCCGCGCCAGCGCCCGTGGTATCAGCAGGCCGTCAAAGCCGACGCGCGTGTTCTCACCGAGCCCTATGTCGACGCCTCGACCGGCGACCTCATCATCAGCGCTGCCGTTCCGGTCAAGCGCGACGGCAAGCTTTACGGCGTCACCGGCAGCGACTTCTCACTGGAAACGCTGGTCTCGATGGTCAAGGGCATCGACGTCGGCGGCGAAGGCTTCGCCTTCCTCGCCAGCAAGGACGGCCAGATCCTCGTTCACCCGGATTCCAAGCTCGTCACCAAGACGCTTGCCGACGCCTTCCCGATCGACACCCCGACGATCAGCTCCGGCATCATGAACACCGAACTCGATGGCAAGCCGATGATCGTCAGCTTCGTACCGGTTCAGGGCCTGCCCTCGGTCGAATGGTATGTCGGCTTCGTCATCGACGCCGATGTCGCCTATTCCGCGATCGACCAGTTCCGCATTGCCGCAACCGTCGCGACCATTCTCGCCGTCGGCGTCATGCTCGTCTTCCTCGCAACCTTCCTCAACCGCCTTGTCATCCGCCCCGTCACCGACATGACCGGCGCGATGGAGAAGCTTGCCGCCGGCAATCTCAACGTCGAAATCCCCGGCGAAGATCGCCGCGACCAGATCGGCTCGATGGCCGCCGCAGTCGCCGTCTTCCGTTCCAATGCGGTCGAGCGTGCCCGCCTCGAAGACGAGGCCGACGCCAACCGTTCACTGTCGGAGCGCGAGCGCCTGGAACGCCAGGCTCGCGATGCCCGTGATGCTGCCGAAGTGCAGCAGGCNCTCGAAGACGAGGCCGACGCCAACCGTTCACTGTCGGAGCGCGAGCGCCTGGAACGCCAGGCTCGCGATGCCCGTGATGCTGCCGAAGTGCAGCAGGCCGTCGATGGCCTGGCAAGCGGTCTCGGCCGCCTGGCCGACGGCGATCTCGCCTACCGCATCGACAATCCGTTTGCCGATCGTCTCGATCGTCTGCGCGCCGACTTCAACAACTCGGTCGCCAAGCTGCACGACACGCTCTGCGCCGTTGGTGCCAATGCCCGCGGCATCGACGCCGGTGCGACGGAAATCCGTTCGGCCGCCGACGATCTGGCCCGCCGCACCGAGCAGCAGGCAGCCTCGGTCGAAGAGACGGCAGCTGCGCTTGAAGAGATCACCACCACGGTCAAGGATTCTGCCCGCCGGGCGGAGGAAGTCGGCGTGCTGGTCGCCCGCACCCGGGCCGGTGCCGAAAAGTCCGGCGAGGTCGTTGCCAACGCCGTCGAGGCGATGCATGCGATCGAAAAATCGTCGGGCGAAATCTCCAACATCATCGGCGTCATCGACGACATCGCCTTCCAGACCAACCTGCTGGCGCTGAATGCCGGCGTCGAGGCGGCCCGTGCCGGTGATGCCGGCAAGGGCTTTGCCGTCGTTGCCCAGGAAGTGCGTGAACTGGCACAGCGTTCGGCCAATGCCGCCAAGGAGATCAAGGCGCTGATCACCACCTCGGGCAACCAGGTGCGCAGCGGCGTGACGCTGGTCGGCGACACCGGCAAGGCGCTGGAGACGATCGTTGCCGAAGTGCAGGAGATCGACGCGCGAACAGTCGACCGGCCTTCAGGAGATCAACACGGCAGTCAACACCATGGACCAGGGCACGCAGCAGAACGCGGCAATGGTGGAAGAGCAGATGGCGGCAAGCCATGGCCTGGCTTCGGAAGCCGCTTCGCTCAATGCGCTTCTGGCCCAGTTCAACCTCGGCAATACCCAGAGCGCCTATGCGCCGACACCAACGTCGCGTCGGCGGGCGGCATAGGTCGGGTGCATCGGTCTGAACGATGAGAAAGGGCCCGGACATCCGGGCCTTTTTCTATTTCTCGAGCGTTGCGACTGCCTCGACATGGGCCGACCAGAGGAACTGGTCGATCGGCGTGACCGACGTGATGCGGTAGCCGGCAGCAACGAGGATCGCGAGATCGCGGGCAAGCGTTGTCGGATTGCAGGAGACGGCGACGATCTTCTTGACGCCGGAGCGGGCGATTTCCTGACACTGCACGTCCGCGCCCGCGCGTGGCGGGTCGAAGACGATGGCATCGTAAACCTTCAGTTCCTGCGCCATGAGCGGGCGGCGGAAGAGATCGCGCTTCTCGATCGTCACCGGCTTCAGCCCTTGCGTGTTGCGGGCGGAGAAGTCGAGCGCCTTCAGCGCCTTGTCCTCGCCTTCGACCGCGTGCACGCGGGCCTTGCGGGCGATGCGCAGGGCGAATGTGCCGCTGCCGGCAAAGAGGTCCGCAACCCGCTTTGCCTTGCCGATATGATCGAGCACCAGTGCTGCCATCGCCTCTTCAGCGGCAAGCGTTGCCTGGGTGAAGCCGCCGGGCGGCGGCGAGACGGAGACGCCGCCGAATTCGATCACCGGCTTCGTCGGCTCGACGATGATCTCACCATTGAGGCTGACGCGGGCAATGCCGCGTTCTCCGAGAACCGTCTCGACGGTGCGCCGGCGCTCGCGATCGCCAAATCCCTTGATGCCGTCGACCGAAAGGTCGAGACCGGAAAGCGTTTCGAGAACGGTGATGCGGAACGGTTCGGCGTTGACGGCCATGGCCGCGCCGATCTTGCCGATGGTGGCGAGCCGCGAGACGATGCCCGGGCTCGTGACGGGACATTCCGAAATCGCCACGATGTGGTGGCTTTCCGCCTGGTTGAAGCCGAGGAGCAGGTCTTTTTCGGTCTTGCGCGCCGTGAACACGGCGCGGCGGCGCTCGCCGGGTTGGGCTGTTATCAGCGGCGCGACATCAGGCTTCAATCCCTTCGACTTCAAGGCGTTGATCACCAGGTCGCGCTTGAAGGTCTGGTAGAGGCCGTCGGCCGCGTGCTGCAACGTGCAGCCGCCGCAGGTGCCGTTCTGACCGTCCGGGCCGAAGTGGCGACAGTGCGGTTCGACCCGGTCAGGCGATGCTTCGCGCAGCGAGATCAGCGTGCCCTGAGACTTGTTGACCGCAAGGGCCGCGCTCTCGCCCGGCAGCGTGAAGGGCGCATAGACCGGACCAGCCTCGGTTTCGGCAATGCCGTCGCCCTGCGCGCCGAGACGGGCGATGGTCAGGGTCTGCGTGCTCATGGCTTTTTCCCGGCCAGCAGGAACTCGACGTTGCCGTCGCCGCCTGATATCGGCGAGGGGATCAGCCCGAGGCTCTGCCAGCCCATGTCTTCGACCAGCCAGCGCTCGAGTTCGGCGGCAACCGCCGGCGCGCTGTCGGGATCCTTCAGCAGTCCGGCCTTGCTGATCGCATCGCGACCGGCCTCGAATTGCGGCTTGACCAGCAGGATGCAGTGCGCACCGCGAAGCGCCATCTCGAGTGCCGGCGGCAAGGCGAGCTTCAGCGAAATGAAGGAGACGTCGGAAACGATGAAGGTCACTTCACGGTTGTCGATGTCGTCCTCGGTCATCGCCCGGGCGTTGAGGCCCTCGATGCTGGTGACGCGCGGATCGCCCGAGATCCGCGGATGGATCTGGCCATGACCGACATCGATGGCAACCACGTGATCGGCACCGCGCTTCAACAGCACCTCGGTGAAACCGCCGGTGGAGGCGCCGATATCGACGCAGCTTTCACCGGTCGGATCGAGCGCGAAATGATCGAGCGCTGCGGCAAGCTTCAGCGCTGCGCGCGAAACATAGTCCTGCGCCGGGTCATCGATGGTGATGGTCACGCTCTCGGCAAAGGCCAACGACGGCTTGGTGACCGTGCGGCCGTCGACCTTGACGGTGCCGCGCTGGATCGCGTCGCGGGCACGGGCACGGCTAGCCACCAGTCCTGTGTTGAGCAGCAGCTGGTCCAGGCGGACTCTGTTCTTGTGTTCTTCATTCTGGCGTTCTTCTGACATGTGTTTCTCATGGAGGGTTGGCGGCCTATTGGCAAGCCCCCTCGCTGCACGGCTGCTCGGCAGAGCGGGTAAGACGTGGTGATAAAACCCCCAAGGAGACAGGGAAGTAATCACATCACGCGAAATAAGCGAAAGTGCTGACGACCTGTCGCGGCGCACGGAGCAGCAGGCCGCATCGCTGGAACAGACCGCGGCGGCCCTCGACGAGATCACCGCCAACGTCACGAGCTCGACGCGGCGGGCCGAAAAGGCGCGCATCGTGGCCGGAGAGGCGAATTCAAGCGCTGCCAAATCCGGCGTCGTGGTGGCGAGTGCCGTGGAAGCGATGCGCCGGATCGAAAGCTCCTCCGGCCAGATCTCCAACATCATCGGCGTTATCGACGAGATCGCCTTTCAAACCAACCTCCTGGCGCTCAATGCCGGTGTCGAAGCGGCGCGGGCGGGCGAGGCCGGCAAAGGCTTTGCGGTCGTTGCCCAGGAGGTGCGCGAGCTGGCCCAGCGCTCGGCAAAGGCCGCCAAGGAGATCAAGGAGCTTATCCGCAATTCCAGCGTCGAGGTCGAAGGCGGGGTCAAGCTGGTGCGCGATACCGGCGAGGCGCTGAAGGCGATTGGCGGCCATGTGGCCACCATCAACCAGCACATGGACGCGATCGCCATCTCGGCGCGCGAACAGTCGGTGGGGCTCAGCGAAGTCAACACCGCCGTCAACCAGATGGACCAGGTGACGCAGAAGAACGCGGCGATGGTCGAAGAGGCCAATGCCGCCAGCGCCCAGCTCGCCAGCGAGGCCGGCCGTCTGCGCGAGCTCATCGCCCGCTTCACGCTGCCGGGCCGCACGAACAGCATGACCGCCCCAAGCGATCTGCGCACCATGGCACCACTATGGCGGCGCCATCTGCACCGATACGCTCGGCGAGTGCCGCCCGCCCCGTGTCTTACGGCAATGCGGCGGTGGCGCAGGACGATTGGCAGGAATTCTGATCGTCGCCACGACACACAAGAAAGCAAAAGCCCCGGTTCATCGCCGGGGCTTTGGTGTTTCGGACTGCCTTCGATCGCGTAGCCTTAGCCGGCAGCGCCGATGCCGATATCCTGCTTCTGGCCGAGTGCCTTGAACACCGTAGAAACGATGCCGGCGCGGTCGAGGCCGGCCAAGGCATACATCGCTTCGGGCTTTGCCTGCTCCATCCAGATGTCAGGCATCACCATCGGGCGCACCTTCAGGCCACCGTCGAGCAGGCCGTCTTCTGCGAGGAACTGCAGCACGTGGCTGGCAAAACCGCCGACTGCGCCTTCCTCGATGGTCACAAGCACTTCGTGATGGCGGGCAAGCTGGCGGATGAGGTCGTGGTCGAGTGGCTTGGCAAAGCGCGCGTCGGCAACCGTCGTCGAAAGACCCGCCGCGTCGAGATCTTCGGCGGCCAACAAACAGTCGGCAAGGCGCGTGCCGAAGGAAAGCAGCGCCACCTTGGAGCCTTGCTTGACCACGCGGCCCTTGCCGATTTCAAGGATCTGGCCGCGCTCCGGCATTTCGACGCCCACGCCTTCGCCGCGCGGATAGCGGAACGAGATCGGGCCGGCATCATAGGCGACAGCGGTCCGCACCATGTGCTTCAGCTCTGCCTCGTCGGCGGCTGCCATGACGACGAAGCCGGGCAGGGTCGCGAGATAGGTCGTGTCGAAGGAGCCGGCATGGGTAGGCCCGTCGGCGCCGACGAAACCGGCGCGGTCGATCGGAAAACGCACAGGCAGGCCCTGGATCGCCACGTCGTGGACCACCTGGTCGTAGCCGCGCTGCAGGAAGGTGGAATAAAGTGCGGCAAACGGCTTGTAGCCTTCAGATGCCAGACCGGCCGCAAAGGTCACCGCGTGCTGTTCGGCGATTCCGACGTCGAAGCAGCGCTTGGGGTGGGCGAGGGCGAACTTGTCGAGCCCGGTGCCGGATGGCATGGCGGCGGTGACCGCAACGATCTTGTCGTCGAAACTGGCTTCCTGCGTCAGGGCTTCGGCGAAGACCGAGGTGTAGGCGGGCGCGTTCGGCTTTGCCTTGGCCTGCGCGCCGGTGATGACGTCGAACTTGTTGACGCCGTGATACTTGTCGGCAGCGGCTTCGGCGGGCGGATAGCCCTTGCCCTTCTGCGTCACCACATGGATCAGCACCGGCCCCTTGGCGTTGTCGCGAACGTTGCGCAGTACCGGCAGCAGGTGCTCGAACGAGTGACCGTCGATCGGGCCGATATGATAGAAGCCCATTTCCTCGAACAGCGTGCCGCCGGTGACGTAGCCGCGGGCATGCTCGACCGCGCGGGTGATCGCCCGGTCGACCGTCTTGCCGAGATAGGCCGTCAGTTTCTTGCCGACTTCGCGGATGCCCATGTAGGTGCGGCCGGAAGCGAGGCGCGCCAGATAGGCGCTCATCGCGCCGGTCGGTGGCGCGATCGACATGTCGTTGTCGTTGAGGATGACGATCAGGCGGGCATCGAGCGCGCCCGCATTGTTGAGCGCTTCATAGGCCATGCCGGCCGAAAGCGCACCGTCGCCGATGATGGCGATGACATTGCGGTTCTTGCCGTCGAGGTCGGCGGCGACAGCCATGCCGAGGCCGGCGGAAATCGACGTCGAGGAGTGCGCGGCACCGAAGGGGTCGTATTCGCTTTCGGCGCGACGGGTGAAGCCGGACAGGCCGCCTTCCTGGCGCAAGGTGCGGATGCGATCGCGACGGCCGGTCAGAATCTTGTGCGGGTAGCACTGATGGCCGACGTCGAAGATCAGCCGGTCATGCGGCGTGTTGAATATCTTGTGGATGGCGATCGTCAGCTCGACGACGCCGAGGCCCGCGCCGAGATGGCCACCGGTACGCGAGACCGCATCGATCATCTCTGCACGAACTTCGCCGGCAAGCTGCGGCAGATCCTTGTCGTCGATCTTCTTCAGATCGTCGGGAAAGGTCACCTTGTCGAGCAAGGGGGTTGCCGGCATCGGGTTCGTTGGCAGTTGTGTCACGCTGCATGCCTCATGCGCACCGCACGGATCGGGTGCGCGATAGTTGGTGGTACCGTTAAAGCGGCTCTTTAGACGCAATTGTTGCTGAATGCAAAATTAGGCTTTCCTGCGTCGTTGTCCTAGACACTACCGTATGATTCCCTGAATCGAAATCGATTTAAGGAAGCATGCGGCAACTGGAAGCGGCAAGCGGTCGCGGTTGTTCGATGCCCTCAACCGGTGGGAAGGGGCACGAATTCCTCCTCGTCGCCGGGCACGATGTCGAAGCGGCCGGTGCGCCATTCTTCCTTGGCCTTCTCGATGCGGTCCTTTGACGATGACACGAAATTCCACCAGATGTGGCGGGCCGAGCCGAGTGCTGCGCCGCCGAACAGCATGACATGACAGCCGAGCGGACCGGCGGTGACGGTGATTTCGTCGCCAGGCCGGAAGACCAACAGCTGATTGTCGGCGAAGTGGTCGCCGGCGATGATCGCTTCGCCTGAGAGGATATAGATCGCACGCTCTTCCCAATTGGCGGCAAACGGCGCGCTTTTGCCGGGCGCGATGTTGAGGTCGACATAGATCGTGTCGGTAAAGACCGAGACCGGCGACTTCTGCCCTTCGAAGCTGCCGATCACCACCCGGGCATCTATGCCGCCGTCATTGAGCTGCGGCAGCATGTGCCGTTCGGTATGGTCGAAGATCGGGTCGATCTCTTCCTTGTGGTCGGGGAGCGCCAGCCAGGTCTGCAACCCGGAAACCGAGCGTTCATGCCCGCGCTGGTTTTCCGGTGAACGCTCGGAGTGAACGATGCCGCGGCCGGCGGTCATCAGGTTCACGTCGCCGGGGCGGATGACCATTTCGGTGCCGAGGCTGTCGCGATGCTTGATTTCGCCGTCGAACAGATAGGTCACGGTCGAAAGGCCGATATGCGGATGCGGCCGAACGTCGATCGCCTCGCCGGCACGCAACAGCGCCGGTCCCATCCGGTCGAAGAAGATGAACGGCCCGACAAGCCGCCGCTTCGCTGTCGGTAGTGCGCGGCGAACCTGCAATCCGCCGATGTCGCTGGTGCGCGGGATGATCAGGTGTTCGATGGCGTCGCAGGCGGGCTTGTCGCCGGCGAGCGGGTCGGGGCCTGGAAAGAAGGACATGGTGCACGCTCCCGTTGTTCGTATGGTCTGAGCCTAGCGCCTAACGCACGTTGCGGGTAGGCGCTAGGCGAAGACGCAGCGTTTCCGGACGTTGACCAATCCCCCGTCGTTTACTCCGCGTCGAGCGGTTCCACGCCCTGCGGCTTGCCGGCACGGTCGAGCCTGATTTTTTCGATCCGGTCTTCGGCAGCCTTCAACAGCGCCTCGCAGTGCTTCTTCAGCGCTTCGCCGCGCTCATAGATCTCGATCGACTTGTCGAGCGCGACGTCGCCGCGTTCCAGTGCCGAGACGATGCGCTCCAGCTCTTCGACGGCTTGCTCGAAGGAGAGGGCCGAAACGTCCGGTTGCGTCGTGGTGGTCATGGTTACCCTCTCATCAATCTCAAAATATGCATGCCGGCCGACTCGGCCAGTCCCTGCAGGTCATAGCCGCCCTCGAGCAGGCTGACCATGCGGTTGCCGGCGCTGCGGTCGGCGATCTCGTGCAGGCGGCCCGTCGCCCAGTCGAAGTCCTCGGCGACAAGGTTGATCTGCGCCAGCGGATCGCGGTAGTGGGCATCGAAGCCGGCCGAGATCAGGATGAAATCCGGCCGGAAGTTCGTCAGCGCCGACAGCACACGAGAGCGGAACGCCTCGCGAAAATGCTCGCTGCCGGCATTGGGCGAGAGCGGCGCGTTGACGATGTTGCCTTTCACGCCGGTTTCGTCCTTGGCCCCGGTGCCGGGATAAAGCGGCATCTGATGAGTGGAGCAGAAAAGCACCGACGGATCGTCCCAGAAGATGTCCTGAGTGCCGTTGCCGTGGTGCACGTCCCAGTCGACGATCGCCACGCGCTCTGCCCCATGCGCCACCTGTGCGTGGCGGGCGGCAATCGCGACGGTGTTGAAGAAGCAGAAGCCCATGGCCTTGTTCTTCTCGGCGTGGTGGCCGGGCGGACGCGCCGCGACGAAAGCGTTGTCGGCCTTGCCCGTGAAAACTGCATCGACCGCCTCAACCGCACCGCCGATGCCGGTCAATGCCGCCTCGAGGCTGAACGGGCTGGCATAGGTGTCAGCTTCCAGATTGGCGATGCCCTCTTCGGGGATGGCGCGCTTGACGGTGCGCAGATGCTCCTCCGGATGGGCGAGCAGCACCAGGTCTTCGCTCGCCTTCGTCGCCTTTATGCGCTTGAGGTCGGCGAAATTCGGGTGCTCGAGCGCAAGGTTCAGCGCTTTCAGCCGGTCCGGCCTTTCAGGGTGACCTTCCGGAACCTCGTGTTCCAGGAAGATCGGATTTTCATAGAGCAGCGTGGTCATGCGCCGAAACTAGTGCTCCAACCTGCCAACGTCCATGGCGCGCCCAAGCGAAAGCACTGATTTTCAACAGCGCGTATCAAGCAGCAGCTTGCCGTCGCGGCGAGGATCCGCCTGATGCGCCAAGGCCTCATCCAGGCAACTGAGCGGGTAGGTTTGCGCAATCCGGCTTGAGAAAAGCCCGGTGCGCAGACCGGCAAAACTCTGCGCAAAAGCCGCTTCGATCGCTGGCCGACCGGCGGCGTGCACCCAGGTTCTCAGCCACAGAAAGGAGAAGCGTACATCCGGCCGAGCCTGGATTGCCGGTATCGGCACGGGCACACCGCTAAGCGCGCCATACTGGATGAATGCGGCGCCGAGCTGGAGCGTCTGGCCGATGAGCTCGCCGGCAAACGGGCCGCCGACCGCGTCGACAATGGCGTCGAAGGCAAGGCCCGAAGGGATATGCCCTTTATCGGCGATGACGATTTTGCCGGGTGTGTCGGACGCAAGCCGCTCGGCGCTGCGTTGGCTGCGCACGATCCCTATCGGTTTTGCGCCTTCGCCCGACATGAGCTTCAGCAGCATGCCGCCGATGGCCGAACCCGCTGCGGTCACGCCGATTCTCTGGCCGTTCACCGATCCGAAATGGGACTTGAGCGCTTCGATGAGCCGGATCGTCGTCAGCGGGTTGACGTAGCTGGTGGCCGCCTGGCGGTCGTCGATATCGTCAGGCACGGCAAAGCACCATTCGGCCGGCCGTACCAGATATTGCTGCCAAAGGCCGCTTGCGCCGATCGGGATCACGCGATCGCCGGGCTTCAAGGTCGTAACGCCAGCGCCGATGCGGCTGACGGTGCCGACGCCCTCGAAGCCGGGCACGAAGGGCAGGGTCGTCCGGGCACTATAGGCGCCGGTGACGGGAATGAGGTCGGAGGGATTGATGGCCGACAGGGAGAGCGCGATCTCGACCCCGCCGTGCCCCGGCGGGATTCGCTCGGCATCGACGAGCGCAATCACTTGTCGCGGATCGCCGAACTGGCTAACGAGGGTGGAGCGCATTCTAAGAGGACCTCGCATGGACGGCAGGGAGCGGGAAAACGTCACGGAAATCCGCATTCCGTTTCGCGATATAGACATGCATGGCCACATGCACAATGCCGCCTACTATGCCCATGCCGAAGCGGCACTTTCCCAACTCTGGCGGCACCGGCCGTCGGTCGTCCATGAGCCTGCCTATCTCGTTCGCCGCTCGGCCTGTGTCTTCCATCGCGGCCTGCGCTATGACGAGCCGGCGCGCTTCATCGTTACTGTCGCCAAGATCGGCGGAAGCTCGGTGAGCTTTGCCGTGCGCGTCGAGGCGGCCGGCCAGCTTGCGGCAGAACTCGAGATTGTCTGGGTTGCCGTCGATCGCGAACGGCACACGCCGCTGCCGGTGCCGGCCGCAACGCGCGAATGGCTCGGCAGCTACATTCTCTGAACCATCACGAACCTATTCGGTAGGCCGCAGGCTGCGGAACAGCGCGACGCCGCCCATGCCGCCGCCGATGCCCATCATCGCCAGTGCCTGCGTTTCGCGCGGGACTGCCAGCATCTGCGTGAACAGCCGCACCACGAGGATCGCGCCGGATGCGCCATAGGGATGGCCGAGGGCGATGGCACCGCCGTCGAGATTGACCCGTTCCGGCGAAATATCGAGTTGATCTAGGCTGCCGAGCACCTGCGAGGCGAAGGCCTCGTTGAATTCGATGAAATCAATCGCATCGACATCAAGCGCCGGATTGCGCGCTTTCAGTTTTTCCATCGCCGGCACCGGGCCGAGCCCGAGCAGATCGGGATGCACACCGGCGGTCGTCGCATCGATGAATTCGAGCGCAAAGGAAAGCCCCAGGCGTCGCGCTTCGGCAAGGCTGGTCACCAGAACCATCGCTGCGCCGTCGTTGATCGGGCAGGCATTTCCGGCGGTCACCGTGCCGTCCTGGACGAAGACGGGTTTCAGCCGCTGCAGGGTTTCGAGCGATGCATTGGCGCGCGGGCATTCGTCGGCCTCGACGATCCCCGCAGTCGTTTCGATCGGTACGATCTCGCGCGTAAACCGGCCCGCGCCCTGGGCGGCGACGGCGCGTCGCTGGCTTTCGAGCGCAAACGCATCCTGTCTTTCGCGGGAAATGCTGCAGGCTGTGGCGACGTTTTCGGCGGCAACGCCCATGTCAGGGTCACCGATCTCGTCCGGTGCCATGCGCGAACGCTTGATCGGTTGAGGCTCTTCGCCAGGGGTCGTCGGCGGCCTCAGGCGAATATGGGCGCGACTGGCGCTTTCGGTGCCGCCGGCAAGGTAGAAGCGACCGGCGCCCGACTGGATGAGACGGGCGGCAAGGGTGATGGCCTCGAGCCCGGCGCCGCACTGCCGGTCAATGGTCAGGCCGGGTGTCGATACCGGAAGTCCGGCCTCAAGTGCCGCCAGCCGTCCAAGGTTGCCGGCGCAGTTGGCGGCATTGCCGAGGATGACGTCATCGAGCGCCTCCGCCGCCAGGCCGACATCGGCGAGGATGCGGGTGATCAACGGCGCAGCGAGCCGTGCCGGCTCGACCTCCGCGAGCACGCCGCGCACGCGCCCAACAGGCGTACGCAGGGCCGCCACGATCACCGGTGTGCGCGATGGGTCAGACGAAGGGCTCAAGGGCGTCATGTCCGTCCACAATCCATTGCTTGAGAGTCCCGGCGGCCACCTTACCAGATTGCGTCATCGGTAAGGTATGGCAAAGCCAGATCCGTCGTGGATGTTTATAGCGCGGCAGATGGCTGTCGAGATGACGGTCGAGCGCCGCTCGGTCGATTGTTGCACCATTCGGCTCGATGACGGCGACGAGTTCGCTGCCGAGATCGGGATGGTCCAGTCCGAGAACGAACGCCGCATGCACATCGGCATGCCCGACAAGCGTCGCCTCGACCTCCTGCGGATAGATGTTGTTGCCGCCGGAAAGCACCATGCCGCCGGAGCGCCCGACGAGATGCAGCGTGCCGTCGGCACTAAGGAATCCGAGGTCGCCGACGGTTGCGAGCCTGCCGACACGCCTGAGGCCCGCACCATCTCCGGTGCCGATATAGCCGCTCGAAATCAGGTCGCTGTTGACGAAGATCGTGCCGGCTTCGCCTGACGGTAGCGGCTTTTCGCTCTCGTCGAGCACGATTAGGCCGACACCGGGAAAGGCGCGTCCGACGGCGGTCGCCGATGCTGTGTCGCCGGGACCGGCAACGCTGATGAAGCCGAGTTCGGATGCTCCGTAATACTCGACGATGTCAGCTTGCGAAAACGGTGTCGCAGCGGCTGCGCGATCGGCGGGTGTCAGCTTGGCGCCGGCAACGGTGATCTTCTGCACCGACGCCAATGCCGCATGGGAAGGCGATGCGCAGAGCCGCCTCAGCATCGTCGGTACCAGCACGAGCCGTCTGACATCCTGCGAGGCGATGGTCTCGGACGCACGCGCCGCATCGAAATGCGCCATGCCGACGAATTCGGCGCCGGCAACAAGCGTTTCGGCGAACGCATAGAGCGTCAGCCCATGGGCGAGCGGGCCGGGGGCGAAGGTGCGCGTGTCGCTGTTAATGCCAAAAAAATCCTGGCCCATCTTCAGGCTGCGCCGCCATGACCCGCGATCGCGCACGATCGCTTTCGGCATGCCCGTGGTACCGGAAGTGAAGACGACGAGAAACGGCTCGTCATCGGCGCCGATGGCGATCGGCGTCATGTCTTCGTCTGAACCGGCGGCGAAAAGCAGGCTTTGACCGGAAGCGGTCGCATCGAGCCGCAGCCCCTCGCCGTCGGCGCGAACCGTGATGTCGGGGCGCAATTGCTCACGCATTGCCGCCCGCGTTGTCTCCGGCAGATGTGGGTCGATCAAAACAACGCAATGCCCGCCTGATGTTGCGGCGACGAATGCGGCAGCGAAAAGGGGATGGTTGCCGATCTCCAGTGCGATCAGCTTTGTGGTGGCGGGCAGGACGTTTTTATTCCCGGTGTCTGCCGTCAATCTCCCGAACGCGGAAACGAGCTGGCCGGCGCAAAGCGCAAGCTCCCGGAATGTGAAAACCCGGCCTTCCATGCGGAAGGCCGGGACTTGCGGGATTTGTTCCGCGTGGCGCGCAATGGCGGCGGCAAACGGCATCGGTTCAGGCGCGAACCGGCAGCAGCGGATAGCCGGCGAAGACGGCGCGTGCGGCAAGCGTCGCGATGGCGGCCTTCAGCAGGTCGCCGGGAAGGAATGCGAGCGAACCGGTGGCAACCGCGAGCAGCGGCGTGCCGGTGACGGCCGATACCCAGGGCATGCCGATCGCATAGAGCACGACGATGCCGCCGATTACCGAGGCGAGGAAGAAGCCGACGAACTGGTGCAGTTCAGCCTGGCCTTCCCGGACGAAGCGCTGCGCGATCAGGCCGGTGACGAAGGTGGCAACGACCCAGCCGAGAATGAAGCCGCCAGACGGGCCGGCAAAGACGGCGAGACCGCCACGACCGCCTGATAGCACCGGCAGACCAATGGCGACGAGCAGAATGAAGAGCAGGAAGGCGAAAGCGCCGCGCTTGGCGCCGAGAATGCAGCCGGCGAGCATCACGCCCATGGACTGCGCGGTGATCGGCACGGGAATGAAGCCGAGCGTGATCGGCGGAATGAGGCCGAGCACGACGACGATCGCGGCAAAGAGGGCGATAAGGACGAGATCTCTGGTGTTCATGCTGTTCCGGTTCCTTGCTTATTAGGATGCGCGAATTTATTGACGGCGAAAACCACGCGCGTCAATCGCCGCGGCGATCGTATCCGCATCTTTGAGCGTCAGGATGATCAGTGGTCCGATGATCGTCAACGGTCGCACCGGCAGCCCACGCGCCCGGTGTGCTTCGCGAATGGCCTGATAGCGCGTGAAAATGTCTGGCACAAAGCGCAGGACGAGCCCAAGCGCCAGGCTGACATCGGCAGCGCGCACCCAGCCCAGGCGTTCGAAGGGCGTCAGCAGCACCGTGATCTCGTCCATGAAGCCGCCGATCGTCGTCGTTGCGGTCACGGCAGCGGCGAAAAGCACCAGGGCCATCAGGCGCAGGGTCAAGACGGCGACTTCGTTCAAGGGGAGAAGGAAGAGGTTCACGGCCGCGAGAAAGAAGATCGTGAAGAAGACGAAGCCGACGCGTTTCAGCGCTTCGCGCCAGGAAAGGCCGACCGAGAGATAGAGCCCGCCGGAAATCACAAAGGCGATCAGCTGCACGACGAGCGAGCTGGTGAGGAAAAGCAGGATGCTGAGCGCCACCAGTGCCAAAAGCTTCGCACGCACCGGCAGCCGGTGCAGCCAGCTGTTGCCCTCGATGTGCAGGCTCGTCAGCATCCGGCGATCTCGTGGTAGTGGCGGATCGTTTCCTGCGGCGCGCCATCGGCGGCAAGCCGTCCTTCGTGGAAGAGCAGCAGGCGCTCGACATTTTCGACCAGCGGCAGGTCGTGGGTGATGACCAGCGTGTCTTCGTCAAGTGTCGCGATCGTGTCGGCGACGCGCCGCCGGTTGCGTAGGTCGAGCTGGTTGGTCGGCTCGTCGAGGATCAGGATTTTGGGATCGGTGACGACGACGCTGGCCATGGCGATCAGCTGGGTCTCGCCGCCGGAGAGTTCGTGAACCCGGCGCCGCGCCAGGTGCTCGACGCCGAAGCGCGACAGCACCGCTTGCGTCCGCTTGTCGATTTCCTCGCCTTTGAGGCCGCGGTTCTTCAGGCCGAAGCCGATGTCATCGGCAACGACGGGCATGATCAGCTGGTGCTGCGGATTCTGGAAGATGAAGCCGGCTTCGGAAAGCACGGCGCGCTCGTCCTTGACCGTATCGAGGCCATTGACGGTGACGCTGCCGGCAGAAGGTTTGACTAGACCGTTGATCAGCCGCGCGAAGGTTGTCTTACCGGAGCCATTGAGGCCGATAATGCCGACACGCCTTTCGGTGATCGTCAGCGTCAGCGGCTGCAGCGCCACCCGTTCGCCGAAGCGGACCGAGCAATCGGTAAAGCGGATGTCCATCCCGTCCCTCGCGGTTTGCGGTTGCTCTATAGGCCAAGTCGGCGGACAAGGGCAATGCGCTTTGCGCCAAGGTTCCGTTTGAAATATGGGAATAAAAGCCTACTCTTTCTCCCATGACGATTCGGCTCTCCAATAGCGATGCCCGGCGCATCTTCCTCGCAAAGCAGGGCCTTTCCGGCGCGCCGCACCGCGCGCTCGGCAAGGATGGCCTACTGAAGCTGATCCATGACATCGGCTTCGTTCAGGTTGACAGCATCGCGACGGTGGAACGCGCCCATCATCAGATCCTGTTCTCGCGCAACCAGACCTATCGCCGCGAACATTTGACATCGCTGCTTGAAGACGACCGCGAACTGTTCGAGCACTGGACCCATGACGCTTCGATCATCCCCAGCAGCTTCTACCGCTACTGGAAGCACCGCTTCAAATGGGAAGGCGAGACCATCGTCGACCGTTGGAGCAAGTGGCGCGGCGAGGGATTTGAAAAAGGCTGCGACGAAACCTACGAGCGCATCGCCAAGGGCGGTCCCGTGCTTGCCCGCGACCTCAAGGAGGCCGAACACGAGTCCGGCGGCTGGTGGAACTGGCATCCGTCGAAGACTGCGCTTGAGGTGCTGTGGCGCACCGGCAAGCTGGCGATCGCCAGGCGCGAGAATTTCCAGAAGGTCTACGACCTGACAGAGCGGGTGATCCCGCCGCACCACCAGGATGGCGAGGTGGAGCATCACGAGTTCATAGACTGGGCCTGCCGCAGCGCCCTTGAACGCTTGGGCTTTGCCACCCACGGCGAAATCGCCGCGTTCTGGGATCTGGTCTCTCCGGACGAAGCGAAGGCCTGGGTGGCGGAACATCGCGACGAACTGATCGACGTGTCGATCGAGCCGATCGACGGCGGCAAGCCACGGTCGTCCTATGCGCTTGCGGGTTTTCCTGACGAGCTTGGCGATATTCCCGACCCGCCGGGCCGCGTGCGCGTGCTGAGCCCGTTCGATCCGTTGCTGCGCGACCGCAATCGCACCGAGCGGCTGTTCGGCTTCTTCTATCGCATCGAGATCTTCGTGCCTGAGCCGAAGCGGGAATACGGCTACTATGTCTTCCCGCTGATCGAAGGCGATCGCCTGATCGGCCGCATCGACATGAAGGCCGACCGCAAGCGCGGCAGTCTCGATGTGCGCCGGCTCTGGCTGGAGCGTGGCGTCAAGCCGTCCTCTGGGCGCATGGAGCGCATAGATGCAGAACTCGAACGCGTCGCCCGCTTCGCCGGGGTCGAGCGCATCGAACGCCTCGATGGCTGGAACGCTTCGCTCTCCTGATCGATATTTTTCTTGGCTTGAACCGCTCGCCTTCCTAAATGGAGGCCATCGAACTTATGACGCGGGAGCGCACGACTATGAACACCGATCTGATGAGCCTCTTCGATGCCGACGAGGCAGCGATCCGCAAGGTTCTGTCGGAGACGCTTGCCGGCGCCGACGATGGTGAGCTGTTTCTCGAACATGCCCAGGCCGAAGTGCTCTCCTTCGACAACGGCCGGCTGAAGGGCGGCAGCTTCAACACCGACCAGGGTTTTGGTCTGCGTGCGGTCGCCGGCGAATCGGTCGGCTATGCCCATGCCGGTGAGCTGTCGCTGGCAGCACTTCGCCGTGCCGCCGATGCAGTCGGCCAGGTGACGCGCGGTTATGCCGGCTCCTATGCCGCAGCGCCGCAACGCACCAACACGAAGCTCTATGGCGACGAAAACCCGATCGGCGAGCCGAGCTTTGAGGCGAAGGTCGCGCTTCTGCAGGAAATCGACGCCTATCTGCGTGCACGCGATCCCAAGGTCAGGCAGGTGACGGCCTCGATCGCCGCAAGCTGGCAGCTGGTCGATATCCTGCGCGCCGATGGCCACCGGGTTCAGGACATCAGGCCGATGACGCGCATCAACATCTCCGTGGTTGCCGGCGATGGCGACCGTCAGGAAAGCGGCTCCTACGGCATCGGCGGACGCCGCGGCTTCGGCGACTTCATCACCGAGGAGAACTGGAAGAAGGGTGCCGACGAGGCACTACGCCAGGCGCTCGTCAATCTCGACGCGATCGATGCGCCGGCCGGTACCCTGGACGTGGTGTTGGCCTCGGGTTGGCCGGGTGTGATGCTGCACGAAGCCGTCGGCCACGGCCTTGAAGGCGACTTCAACCGCAAGAAGACCTCCGCTTTTGCCGGCCTGCTCGGCGAGCAGGTTGCTGCCAAGGGTGTGACAGTCGTCGATGACGGTACGATCGAGGCCCGGCGTGGCTCGATCTCGATCGATGATGAGGGCACGCCATCGGGCTACAACGTGTTGATCGAGGACGGCAAGCTCGTTGGCTACATGCAGGACCGGCAGAACGCCCGGCTGATGGGCATGCAGCCGACCGGCAACGGCCGGCGCCAGGGTTATGCCCATGTGCCGATGCCGCGCATGACCAACACCTACATGCTGTCCGGCGACCGGACGCCCGAGGAAATCATCGCCTCGGTGAAGAAGGGCATCTATGCCGTCTCCTTCGGTGGTGGCCAGGTGGACATCACCTCCGGCAAGTTCGTCTTCGGCTGCACCGAGGCCTACATGATCGAGAACGGCAAGATCGGCGCGCCGGTCAAGGGCGCGATGCTGATCGGCAATGGCCCCGACGCGATGAAGCGCGTGACGATGGTTGGCAACGACACCAAGCTCGACACCGGCATCGGCAACTGCGGCAAGGCCGGGCAATGGTTGCCGGTCGGCGTCGGCCAGCCGCATCTGCGCATGGACCAGATCACCGTCGGCGGCACGCAGGCCTAAGGCCGATGGCTCCCTTAGCCTCGCGAGGGCAGCAGCACGCAGTCGTAGGAGCGCTTCTTCAGCGCGCTGCAGGCGGAAGCGGCAGCATCACGGCTGCTGAAGCCGACGAAGCGGGCGCGATAGATGGTGCCGGCGCCTTCGCCCACCGCTTCCGTATAGGGAGACGCCTCCGCCAGCATGTCGCCTCCGGCTGCTTGCGCCTGTGCCAGAAGCGCGCGGGCCGCTTCAGCCGAAGGTGCCGCCGAGATCTGGATCTGCCAGCGGCCGGCGGCTGGAACGACAGCGGCGTTTTCCTCTTCGACCATGGCCGTCGGCCGTTCGGCCGGCACGACCGTCGTGGATGACGCGGCGATCAATGCCGCAACGCTGTCGCCCTTGGCACGATGGGCTGCCGTGAAGGGCAGCGGCACGTCCGACATCGTGGCGGCAGATGCGACCTCGACCTCAGCTGCAGCAGCACTCCGCGTCTTGGCAGCGGCCACCAACTGGCGGCCATTGGAGGCTTTGCCGACATGGCGGTTGAGCAATGCCGCCATCTTGTCGTCGCGGCTGCGCGCCGTGCGCCCGCCCATCACCACGCCGATGACGCGGCGGTTGCCGTCCCTGACGGCACTGACGAGATTGAAGCCGGAGGCATTGGTGTAGCCGGTCTTGATGCCGTCCATGCCGTCATAGCGGTACATCAGGTTGTTATGGCCGCGAATCTTGCGACCGCGAAACGTGAAGCTCGGCGTGGCAAACAGCCGGTATTCCCTGGGGTAATCGCGTATCAGCGCCACCGCGAGCGTCGACATATCGCGTGCGGTGGTCACCTGCCTGCTTGCGGGCAGGCCGGATGCGTTGATGAAGACGGTGCGGCTCATGCCCAGTTGGCGCGCCTTGGCCGTCATTTTCCTGGCGAAGTTCTGCTCCGAACCGCCGAGCCTTTCGCTCATCGCGGCGGCTGCGTCGTTCGCCGAGCGGACGATCATGGCATAGACTGCTTCGCGCACGGTGATCGTGCTACCCGGCTTCAGGCCCAGTTTCATCGGCGGCTGGGCCGCCGCCGCCCTCGATACCTTGATCTTGCTGTCCCAGTTCATGTCGCCGCGCCGGAGCGCCTCGAAGGTGAGGTACAGCGTCATCATCTTGGTGAGCGATGCCGGGTGGTTCAGCGTGTCCGCATTCTCCGACGACAGGACTTTGCCCGTGCGCGCATCGAGCACCAACGAAGCGCTGCCGGCAAACGCCGTCGCAGACCCCAGAGCGAGAGCGCACATCGCCAAAAGGAGGCGGCGGATAGCTTTCATGTCAGTCCCCATCGAAATGCGCCGTCGGACAGGCGCGCTGTGCCTTTTTGTGACAAGGCCGTGTCTTTGCTGCAACTTTGAGGCAGAATGCGATTTCTTCCTGCGACTTTCGTCGGGGTGGTAAACCAGAAATTAACGCCGACGTCCTTCAGCAAGGTTTAACGCTCCCGCCATTAACCTCCATGGTGGTGCACCAGGTCTGGCGCGCCAGGGACACTGTAACGCTTGAAACCCTCCAGACGATCTTCTCCGTAAATCGACCGAGGCGCAAGGAGTTCTGCAGTGATCGATACAGGCTGATTTGAATGGACTGATATGGCGGGTGGGATCACGGCAAGCATCAGGACGAGGGCGCGGCGCGCGGCAATCGCCGGTGGGCTTGAGTTGGCGCACGGTCTAAGCCGCGCTGGCCTGATGCCTGATGCCCGTCGGCGCGGCGCTATTTTCACCCTGCATCACGTCCGCCCGCGGGTTGCCCGGGCCTTTGATCCGAACGCCCATCTCGAAATCACCCCGGAGTTTCTCGATAGGGCCATCACCCGGCTGAAGCGGGACGGCTATCGCTTCATTGCGCTCGACGATTTGCCGACGGCGCTTGCCGACGAGGGTGCAGCGCCCTTCGCCTGCTTCACCCTCGACGACGGGTATCGCAACAATCTCGACCATGCCCAGCCGGTCTTTACGCGGCACGGCGTGCCGTTCACCGTTTTCGTGACCGGCGGGTTCGTCGACCGCACCCATACGCTCTGGTGGGAAACGCTGGCCGATCTGCTCTCGGCAACCACGCAGTTCCGGTTTGATTTCGGTAGCGGCGTGGAGGTACTCAAGGCTGAAAGTAGCGCCGACAAGCACGCGATATTTGGCCGTATGGCCGCCTACATCCACAGTCGCGAGGAAATTGTTTCGGTTGCCGAGCTCGACGCGGCGGCGCTGGAACATGGGATCGATGCGTTGGCTATCACCAAAACGCTGACGCTCGACGAAGCCGGTCTCCGTCTCCTGATTGAAAACCCGCTCGCCAGCCTCGGGGCGCACACCATAAGCCACCGCGCCGTCGCGCGGCTCGGTGATGAACAGGCAAGCCAGGAGATCGAGGCATCCGCCGCCCGCGTCGAAGCCATTGTCGGCCAAAGGCCGCGCAGCTTTGCCTATCCCTATGGGGATCGCCCGGCTGTCTCGCCGCGCGATCAAAGGCTTGCAGCCGATCTCGGCTTTACGGTTGCGGTCACCACCATGCCGGGCACGGTCGCGGCGGCGACGCCGCTAGACGCCTTGCCGCGCATTTCACTTAACGGCCATTTCCAGCGTGCCCGTTACGTTTCGGCGCTCGCCTCGGGCATTCCATTTCGGCTCGGTCGAAGCTAGAATCTTTCCGCTTTAGACGAAACGGAAGCGCTCAAGCTTCTCACTTTTGCGCATTTCCGGGCGGAAAACCGCTGCACACTTTTCCTGGAAATGCTCCAGCCGCCGCCTACCGCGTCCATCATGGGTACATCCGCACCTTTTCCCAGCCACCTTCCGGTGTCTCGCGACGGAACTCCAGGCGGTCGTGCAGTCGGAATGGCCGGTCGTGCCAGAACTCGATCGAGGTCGGGCGGATGCGAAAGCCGGACCAGTATTCCGGACGGGGGATTTCGCCAAGCGCATGGCGGGCCGTGTATTCGGCAACCGCTTTTTCCAACGCGAAGCGGCTTTCGAGCGGACGGGACTGTTTCGAAGCCCAGGCGCCGATGCGGCTGCCGCGCGGTCGCGACTTGAAATATTCGTCCGCCTCGGCCTCCGAGACGATTTCGACAGGCCCGCGCAGCCGTACCTGGCGCCGGAGCGATTTCCAGTGGAAACACATGGCGGCCTTGCGGGCGCCGAGAATTTCGCGGCCCTTCTGGCTTTCGAAATTGGTGTAGAAGACGAAGCCGCGCTCGTCGAAATCCTTGAGCAGAACCATGCGCACATTCGGCAACCCGTCGGGGTCGACGGTCGCCAGCGCCACGGCATTCGGGTCGTTGATCTCGCTGCCTTCCGCGTCTTTCAGCCATGTGCCGAAAAGGGAAAAGGGCTCATTTGCTTCCGTGAAGTCACCGCTTGTTAACTCATTCACCGCCATATTGCCTTCTAACGCCGTGATGTCTGGCGCGGAAACGCTTCGGGATGAGCCCGAGCGGTGTTTCCGCATCGAAAATGTCAGAGCCTGCTTGTTGACTTCCTCGGGAAACGTGCGGCTCTTGCGAGTCTGACAGGATTGCCGTGCAAGACATAGCAAAGTGGATCGATGGCAAGAAGGGGTATTCCTTCTCGGTGATGCGTGGCGCGGCAATTTGCCTGCCCGTGCTCATTATGTCCGGTTGCATGGGAGCCGGCCTCGACATGTTCGGCAGTGGTGTCGATCGCACCGTTTCAACCGGTACCGTTCCCGTTGCCAAAACCTCCGACGGCCTTTCCGATGCGGTCCTGATTCGCAACGCCGTGACCTCAGCCGAACTCGGGCAGGGGTCGCTCAACCCTATTCCCTGGGCAAACGCCACGTCCGGCAGCGCCGGCGTCATCAGCAGCATTCAGGAAGACAACGCCAGCGGCATGCTTTGCCGTCGTTTCACCACGACCCGCCATTCCTATGAGGGCATTGCCAAGTTCGACGGCAGCACCTGCAAGCTCAGCGATGGCGAGTGGTATCTCACCAGCTTCGGTCCGCGCTCCTGAAATCCTGCGTTAACCACGTTTCGGCAAACCGCGGCAGGAACGGTTCGATCGTCGTTTTGACCTGCTCCGTCGTCGCCCCGGCTAACCGATATTTAGCAAGTTCTGCCCATCCTCGCCGCTGAACGGGACGTGCCACAGCACTTGATCCCCGGTTTGAGGCATAAGGCGGGCATCCGGGAGAGGCCGCCGATCAGAGAAGATGGTAGCAAGCCATGCGTGATCCCTATGCAATTCTCGGCGTCCGGCGCACCGCCGGTCAGGACGAAATCAAGGCGGCGTGGCGCTCGGTCGCCAAGGCCATCCATCCCGACCACAATCAGGACGACCCGACTGCCGCCGAGCGCTTTGCCGAAGCAGGCAAGGCCTACGAGCTGCTGCGCGACCCGAAGCTGAGAAGCCGCTACGACTATGCCCGGCGCGAAGCCGAGCTGCGCCGCATGGAGGCGATGAAGGCGAAGATGCGCGGCCCCGAGCCGGAGGAGCAGCCGGTCGATGCGGAAACCGCCGAAGAGGCGGTCTCGCGGATCTTCGGCACAGAGAGCCGTACCAGCGCCGCCAGGCCCGCGCCGAAGCCGGCAGCGGCCAAAGCACCCGAAAGGCCAGCCGCTGCCCCCGAGCCGAAACCCGAGCCTGTCACTGAGCCGAAGCAGGAGGCGGTCGCCAAGACGGAGCCGCCGCTGATGCAGCGTGCCGCAGCACCCGCCGCCGAGCTGGTGGCCGCCATCGTCAGACGCATTCGCGGCCGGGCGGCCAAACCCGCCGACAAGGTTCCAGATCTCGCTGTCGATCTGACCGTCACCATCCAGGACTTGATCGATCGTCAACGCCTGTCCTTGGAATTGCCCGACGGTGAAACCTTCAAGGTCCAGATACCGCCGGGTGCCGTCGACGGACAGACGATCCGCCTGGCGGAGCAGGGCTATCGCGTCACCCGCATGACACGCGGCGACGTCGTCGTCACCCTGCGCGTCGACCAGAGCGGCGATTTCCGAACCAGTGGACTCGATCTGTTCACGACACTGTCCGTCGATCTGCAGAGCGCCGTGCTGGGCTGCGAGCATGTCATCGCTACGCCGATCGGTGAGGCGACCGTTGTCGTTCCGGCCTGGTCCGGGTCGGACAAGGTCATTCGCGTCGACGGCTTCGGGCTGCCGGGTGCCTATGGCGCGCGCGGCGATCTGCTGGTCGAGTTGCGGCTCATTTTGCGCGACACGCCTGATGACAAGGTCACCGACCTCATGAAATCGCTGCGCGACGGCTTTTATTTGTGACGGTTTGCTGACACACTGAACCAATATTACGGGGACTAACAGTTCCTGATCCCGGCCGCGCTTGAACCACCGGAGCGGCTATGCCATAGGCAATTCTCGACAATTTGCCGCACGCGCGCTGACAGCGCAGATCTGGCGTTTTTGAATTTTGTGAAGTCTGGCGTCGGCCATCGTCGATGCCGGCAGATAGTATTGGGGACAATGCATGGCTCAGGCATCGGGTTTGATGAAGGGCAAGCGTGGCGTCATCATGGGCGTCGCGAACAACCGTTCGATTGCATGGGGGATCGCGAAGTCCATCCATGGCCAGGGCGGCGAAGTTGCTCTGACCTATCAGGGTGATGCACTGAAGAAGCGCGTCGAGCCGCTCTTGGCGGAAATCGACGGTTTCATGGCCGGCCACTGCGATGTCAGCGACGAAGCCACCATCGACGAGGTTTTCTCGACGCTTGAAAAGCACTGGGGCAAGATCGACTTCGTCGTTCACGCGATCGGTTTCTCCGACAAGGACGAACTGACCGGGCGCTACGTCGACACGTCGCCGGAAAACTTCGCCAAGACGATGCAGATCTCGGTCTATTCCTTCACCTCGGTCGCCCGGCGCGCTGAAAAGCTGATGACGGACGGCGGCTCGATGCTGACGCTGACGTACTACGGCGCCGAAAAGGTCATGCCGAACTACAACGTCATGGGTGTCGCCAAGGCCGCGCTCGAAGCGAGCGTCAAATACCTGGCGGTCGACCTTGGCCCGAAGAACATCCGCGTCAATGCGATCTCTGCCGGCCCGATCAAGACACTGGCCGCCTCCGGTATCGGCGACTTCCGCTACATCCTGAAGTGGAACGAGTACAACGCACCGCTGCGTCGCACCGTCACCATCGAGGAAGTCGGCGATGTCGGCCTCTACATGCTGTCCGACCTGTCGCGCTCGGTCACGGGTGAGGTTCACCACGCCGACAGCGGCTACCATGTCGTCGGCATGAAGGCGGTAGACGCTCCGGATATCTCCGTCATCAAGGATTGATCGGCGCCGCCGACCGGCCCGAACAGCCTCCTGCCCGGAGCGAAATGTTGTGCTGATCTATGTGATCCGTCACGGACAAACGGACTGGAATGCGGAAAGCCGCCTCCAGGGGCAGAAGGACATCCCTCTCAACGATACCGGCCGCCAGCAGGCGACCGGAAACGGGCTTGCGCTTGGTGCCATCCTCGGCGCCGACGCCGCGCAGTTCGACTTCGTCGCGAGCCCCCTCGGTCGCACCCGCGAAACGATGGAGCGCCTTCGCCGGGCCATGGGTCTTGATCCCACCGCTTACCGCACCGACGACCGGCTGAAGGAAGTCTCCTTCGGCGATTGGGAAGGTTTTACGCTACCGGAGCTGAAACGGTCCGTGCCGGAGCGCATCGCCGAGCGACGCAAAGTGAAATGGGATTTCATCCCGCCCGGCAATGATGCCGAAAGCTACGAGATCCTGTCCTGGCGGATTGCCGCATGGCTCAAGGACGTGAGCAAGCCGACGGTCTGCGTCAGCCATGGCGGCGTCATCCGTGCGCTGTTCAAGCTTTTTGGTGAGATGGACGAAGATGAGGCGGCTTCTGCTGCCATCCCGCAGGATCGTCTGTTGCGGATTGCCGGAAATTCCATCGGCTGGATCTGAGGCTTCCGTCCTGAACGGACCGGTAGAAATGCTCTACCTTTTTGTTTCCACGCATTTCCTGACGGAAAACCGCTTCGCACCTTTCCTGGAAAGCTCTGACGAAGCCGGGTCAGCACACCCGCCCCTCAAGGGGCGGGACTTGGGTTCTTAAATAGTCTTACTGAACGATTTCCAGATCGTTGATCACGCGCTTGCCGTCGACCTCAGTGTAGAACACGAGAACTTTGACGCCGGCGGTGAGACCTTCAAAATTGAATTCTTCAGGCGCCTGATAGCTTTTGCCGTCGTCGAGCTGAAGGCTGAGGCGATCGGTATCGACCCCGGTAATAACGGCCTCTACATCGGCACTTTCGGCAACGGCCGACAAAGGCGCAAGCAAGCCGGCGGTAGCCATGAGCGCGGCAATGACAAAACGCATCTTTCTTGCCCTTTTCAATGTATCTGCGATTATTCTTGTCATCACCCTTTGATCCCCGATTGTGGCAAAAATTGCCTTGCACCGTAGCTTTTGACAGGCTTTCCCTCCATTTCGGGGATGCCCGGCCGGTTGATGGAGACTGAACGCCAAACGTGCAGTTTTCAAGCATTCCGCCGGCTGAGCCGGCGGTGCATCAGCACTGTATCCCCATGAATTGTAGGGTTTTCCAAAGAAATGTGACGAAAGCCAATCTTAAGACTCGATCGCTACCTTCGGTTGGGGATCGAGGGGAATAGAGTGAAGATTGTTGACGTTCTGCGCCAACGCATTCGGGCGGCAGCCAGATTTGCGAAACCGTCGCTGATACCGGCCGCCATCGCGGGCATCGTCGTCTTTAGCGGCGGCCATGTCTATGAGCGCCAAAACCGCGAAAACGCCCGCAGTGATCTCAGGATCGACGTCGAGAATGAACTGAACCTCATTGCCAATCGCCTCCAGTCGGAGGTCAATACCAATATTGCGGCCCTCAACGGTTTCGCCAACAGCATTGGTGTCCATCCCGAGATGACCGCCGATGATTTCACCATCATGTCGACCAAATTGCTGCTGCAGAATCCGCAAATGGTGCGTGCGTCGGCGGCCCCGGGCGGCGTTGTTCGCATCGCCTTTCCGCGCGAAAGCCAGCAATGGTTCGTCGGCACCGACTTCAACAAATTCGGGGCGACTCGCCGCGCCGTTGAGCGCGCATCGTCCACGGTAAAACCGGTCATGATCGGGCCGATCCGTTTGCCGAGCGGGCGCAACGGCTTTGAACTCTTCCTGCCGGTCTTCGCCAAGATCCAGGGGCGCATGGAGCGATGGGGCTACGTTGAAGCAATCCTCGATGAAAGGGCTCTCTACCGATCCGCCCGCCTGCTTGAGGAAGGTGTCGAAACGCCGGAATTCACCGGCGACCACCGTCATGTCGACGTGCATCTCGCAATCCGCGACGTGTCGGAACCGGAGCGTATCCAGGATGCCTTCTTCGGTGACGACAGTGTGTTTCGAATGGCACCGGCCAAACGCCAGCTCACTCTGCCTGGTGGTGTCTGGGAGTTGGCGGCGACACCGATCGGCGGCTGGGAAAAGTTGCCCCAAAACAGCAGGGACCTGCGCTTGGCGATCGCGGCGGCGGTCGCCGTCGTTGTCATTCCTATTCTGCTGGCCGGCGGGCTGGTCAACGAGCGCCAGCGCAACATCGCCAAGCTCCGGGCGCGCGAAGGCGAGGTGATGACGCTTTCGCATCGTCTCAACCTGGCGCTCGAAGCTTCCAAGATCGGCATATGGGAGATCGACCAGGCCACGCAGGAGCGCTCCTGGGACGATCGCATGTTCCATCTGCATGGGCTTACGGTCCATGATGACGAGCCGACCTACGATGAATGGCGCTCGACCGTGCACCCGATGATGTCGGTATCGCCGCCAACGCGCTCTTCCGCAGCCTTGATGAGGGCCTGGAGTACCGCTCGCAGTATCGGGTCGTGCTGGCCGACGACAGCATACGCCATATCCGCAATGTCGGCTCCGGCCATCAGGGGGTTGATGGCCGGTCCAAGATCACCGGCATCAGCTGGGATGTCACCGATGACGTGCTCAAGAATGAAAGGTTGGGGCTGCCAAGGCCCAGGTTGACCAGCAGAACCTGGAGCTCGAGCAGGCCCTCATGGGGCTTTACGAGCGCGAGCAGGATCTGGAAAAGCTGTCGCGTCGGCTCGATCTGGCGCTCGACAGCTATCGCTGCGGCATGTGGGAAGCGGATCTCGACAGCAACGTCACCTATTGGGACGAGCGCATGCACCAGCTCTACGGGTTGGTCTACACCGACGGCGCAACGAACGAAGCGACATGGCTCAACGCGCTGCATCCCGACGATCGCGGATCCGCGCTATCGGCGGTCAACACGGCGATCGGCGCGCGCGAAACCTATGTACACCAGGCCCGCGTGGTGCTGACGGAGGGCGCTGTCCGCCACATTCGTTCGGTCGGCAAATTGCATGTCTCGCCGGAGGGGCGCAGGAAACTGGTCGGCATCGCGCTTGATGTGACCGACGACGTGGTGATGACCGAGCAATTGCGCGCCGCCAAGGCGATGGCCGACGCCAAGAATGCCGAGCTCGAACAGGCACGCATCCGCATCGAGCACAATTCGCTGCACGATCCGCTGACGGGCCTGGGCAATCGCCGGATGCTGGACAAGGCGCTTGAGCGTCTGACCGGCCAGAACACCGATGCGCTCCAGAGCATTGCCATCCTTCACATCGACCTCGACCGTTTCAAGCAGATCAACGACACGCTCGGCCATGCGGCCGGCGATGCGATGCTGGTTCATGCGTCGGAGATCCTGCGTTCCAACATGGCGCCGGGTGACATGGTGGCGCGCATCGGGGGCGACGAATTCGTCGTCGTCGTCACCGGCGCGCCGGGCGCTGCCGAACTTGCGGCGCTCTGCGATCGGATCATCGCGGAAATGCGCCAGCCCGTCGATTACAACGGATTTCCCTGTCGCTTCGGCGTCAGCATCGGCGTCGCTGTGGCCCGCCAGGCGCATGCCGACGCACGCAAGCTGCTGGTCAATGCCGACATGGCGCTCTACCGGGCGAAGGAAAACGGCCGCAACCGCTATCAGTTCTTTACCCAGATGCTCCAGGCTGAAGTCGTCACCGCCAAGCGCGTCGCCGATGAAATCCTCGAAGGCATCGAGCGCGACGAGTTCGTGCCCTGGTACCAGCCGCAGTTCGACGCCTCGACATTGGCACTCTCCGGTGTGGAAGCGCTCATCCGCTGGCGCCATCCGCGCCAGGGCATTCTGACGCCGGACAAGTTCCTGGCGATCGCCGATGAACTGAACGTCACCGCGGCGCTTGACCGCCTCGTCCTGGAGAAATCGCTGGCCGACCAGATGCGATGGGCGGCTGCCGGTCTGCGGGTGCCGAAGATCTCCGTCAATGTCTCGGCCAAGCGCCTGCAGGACGAGCGGCTACTCGCCTCGCTCGAAGGCTTGAGCATCGTGCCGGGGCAGATTTCCTTCGAGCTGGTGGAGTCGATCTTCCTCGATGAAAGCGACGACATCGTCACCGCCAATATCGAGGGTATCAAGAAGCTCGGTATCGACATCGAGATCGACGATTTCGGCACGGGCCATACGTCTATCGTCAGCCTGCTCAAGATCAAGCCGAAGCGGTTGAAGATCGACCGGCAGCTCGTGGTCCCGGTTCTCGGCGCCCGCACCGAACAGGCGTTGATCCGGTCGATCATCGATATCGCTCGCTCGCTCGGCATCGAGACGGTGGCAGAAGGGGTCGAGACCATGGCACATGCCGAGATGCTCGGCATTCTCGGCTGCGATCTGCTGCAGGGCTATGCCTTCTCGAAGCCGCTGAGCGCAGAGAACTTCTTGGCATTTGCGACAGATCGGGGGTTGAGACTCGCTTCCTGAGGCGCTTGCAAATTCCCGATATATGTCCCGCAAAAATATGCCGCGGTTTCGCGCGACACGCCCAGGAACAAGAGAACTGAAGCGCAACGGGTTGATCTGAAAGATCGCGACGTGCCTAAGCGGTGGTCGGAAAGACTTCCCCCTGTCCCGGCTTTGCACTAAGAGAGGGGCGCCCGTACATGAAACATGTACGTCCGTTGCTTCTCAGAGTTCGGTTGCCTTATGTCGCACAATACCTTCGGTCACCTCTTCCGCGTCACCACCTGGGGCGAAAGCCACGGCCCGGCGCTTGGCTGTGTGGTGGACGGCTGCCCCCCCGGCATTCGTTTCACGCTCGGCGAACTTCAGGCCTGGCTCGACAAGCGCAAACCCGGCCAGTCACGCTTCGTCACGCAGCGCCGTGAGGACGATCTCGTCAAGGTTCTCTCCGGTGTGATGCTGGATGAGGACGGTGAGACGATGATTTCCACCGGCACACCGATCTCGATGCTGATCGAAAACACCGACCAGCGTTCGAAGGATTATTCGGAGATCTCCAAGCGTTATCGCCCGGGGCATGCCGACTACACCTACGACGTCAAATACGGTATTCGCGATTACCGCGGTGGCGGCCGTTCGTCGGCGCGCGAAACGGCGGCGCGCGTTGCTGCCGGCGGCATCGCCCGCAAGGTGGTGCCGGGGCTGGTCGTGCGCGCTGCACTCGTCCAGATCGGCAAGCACAAGATCGACCGCGCCAACTGGGATTGGGCCGAGGTCAACAACAATCCGTTCTTTGCGCCGGACCCGGCGATCGTGCCCGTCTGGGAGGCATATCTGGATGGCATCCGCAAGTCCGGCTCGTCCATCGGCGCCGTCGTCGAAGTGGTGGCCGAGGGCGTGCCGGCCGGCATCGGTGCGCCGATCTACGCCAAGCTCGACCAGGACATCGCTGCAAACCTGATGTCGATCAACGCCGTCAAGGGTGTCGAGATCGGCAACGGCTTTGGCGCCGCCGAAATTACCGGCGAGGAAAATGCCGACGAGATGCGCATCGGCGAAGACGGCAAGCCGGTCTTCCTGTCCAACAATGCCGGCGGCATCCTTGGCGGCATTTCGACCGGCCAGCCGGTCATCGCCCGCTTTGCGATCAAGCCGACTTCTTCTATCCTCACCGAGCGTCGTTCGATCGACAGTGACGGTAACGAGGTGGATGTGCGCACCAAGGGACGTCATGACCCCTGTGTCGGCATCCGCGCCGTGCCGATCGGCGAGGCAATGGTTGCCTGCACGATTGCGGATCACTACCTGCGTGACCGCGGCCAGACCGGCCGGCTTACTGCATAACTCCTTAAATCGGGATCGATTTAAGGGCAAAATTATGCAGCAACTCAAAGTGTTACGGCGACCCTTGCGCTCCTAGACAGGCGCGCCGCTGTAAGTAATTCGGGAAGAACAAGATGTCCTATGACCAGAAGCGTGTCGTTGATGCCATCCGTGCCTTCGAAGCCGGCGAGATTGTCGTCGTCACCGACGATGGCGGCCGTGAGAACGAAGGCGACCTGATCGTCGCCGCGGTCCATTGCACGCCGGAGAAAATGGCCTTCATCGTGCGCCACACCTCGGGCATCGTCTGCACGCCGATGCCGCGCGAAGAGGCAAAGCGCCTCAATCTCAATGCCATGGTGGCAGAGAACGACTCGGCGCACACCACCGCCTTTACCGTCTCGGTCGACTTCAAACACGGCACGACAACCGGCATCTCCGCTGACGATCGCACGCTGACGGTGCGCAACCTTGCCAACCCCAATGTCGGCCCGACCGATTTTGTGCGGCCGGGCCACATCTTCCCGCTGGTTGCCCGCGAAGGCGGCGTTCTGATGCGCTCGGGCCACACGGAGGCGGCCGTCGATCTCTGCAAGCTCGCAAGCCTGCCGCCGATCGGCGTCATCTGCGAACTGGTCAATGACGACGGTACCGTCACGCGCGGCCCGCAGGTCAGCGCGTTTGCCGAAAAGCACGGTTTGAAGCAGGTTTCCGTCGCCGACCTGATCGCCTACCGTCAGCGCAAGGAAACGCTGATCGAGCAGGGCGGTTCGTTCGACATCGAGACACCCTACGGCATGGCCAAGGGACATTCCTACTCGCTCCCCTGGGATCCGATGCAACACCTCGCCGTCGTCTTCGGCGACATCCGCGACGGCGTCGACATTCCGGTTCGCCTGCACCTTGAAAATGTCGGTGCCGACGTTTTCGGCAAGGACTGCCAGATCGACCGGATCATGAAGCGCATGGCCGAAGAGGGCAGGGGCGTCATCGTCTATCTGCGCGAAGGCTCGGTCGGCGTCGGCGTGTCGCAGACCGCCCGCAAGGGCAAGCATGAACGCGAAGCCCATGACGAGGCGCAGGCTCGTGAAAGCGAGTGGCTGGAGATCGGCCTCGGCGCACAGATTCTGAAGGATCTCGGCATCAGCTCCATCCGGCTCATCGCCTCACGCGAGCGCCACTATGTCGGCCTCGAAGGCTTCGGCATCAAGATCGCCGCGACAGACATCATCTGACGCTGAGCGATTGCACGTCTGCACACCTCGCAAGCCCGGACGAACATCCGGGCTTTTGCTTTTTTTGCGCGGTTCTTGGTGTTCGAAACGAAAAAGCCGCGCACGAGGCGCGGCTTTGAAAATCGGTCTGTGGCGAGTGCCATCACGGCAGGGCGTCGTAGCCTTCGCCGAAGCCTTTGAGGTCGACCGGAATGCCAATGCCTTCTTCCGGCGACTGGAAGACGATGAAGGTTGCCGTCGCGCCGGAACGGAAGGTCTTCAACAGTTCGTCTTCGAGCACGACCTCGGCATAGCAGCCGTCGGAGAAGCAGCGCACGAAATAGGCGCGGCCGATATCCTTGCCGTCGACGTTGAGGCCAAGGCCGTTCGGCAACAGCACGCCGAGCGGCGCCAGAACGCGCAGGATCTTCGCCTTGCGGTCGGCGGTCTTCAGCACGACGACCGAGAGGCCGACTTCCGGCCGGTCCTCGGCGATGACGTTCTGCATCAGGGCGCATTGGTCGGTTGACGCACCTGCCGGCTGATCGCAGACGATCGACCATGCGCCATGGTTGGACTTGACCGTTCCGGGCGCGCCAGCGGGTTGTTGGGCAGCACTCGCCGTAGGAAGGGCGAGGACGGCAAATCCGAGAGCGGCAAGAGCCGACAGTCGGGAGAAAAGGGGCAGGCCCATGTAAACCTCAAAACGTCGAATCATCAGGGCTATTCTTGAAGCGCGCGGGAGAAAATGAAAAGCCCTGTGGGGTACATTCCAGCGCCATATGGCGGAAATTGGGCTCGCGGAGCGCCATTGTCGCGCTGATGTGGCGTGATAGCGCCGTCAGTGGCGCAGACCGGGACATATAAGTCGATTCGCTGGGGGTTCCGAGGGGTGCCTGTGAGAAAAGTCGCATTTGTGCAAAAATGCCGCATGGGGTTGATTGCACAGATGTTGCGGCGTTGGGCAAACTGTGGTTTGAAGCGCTGCAGTATCGCAGGGATTCTGCGTTCCGGTTTGATCCTGATCAAGCGCATTGGGGAGACATATTGTGAAAAATAAGGCTTATGCAGTTATGGCAGCGCTTGCCTGTCTGCTTTTTGCTTCGAGCGCCTTCGCTGACAAGCCTGTCGATTGGCAGACGAACTTTCAGACGGCTGCGACGGGCATTATGGAAGAGATCACGTGGTTTGAGCACTATACCCTGTGGTTCATCATTCCGATCACTCTTTTTGTCCTCCTGCTGCTGATTGTCGTGGTGGTCAAATTCCGTGAGAGCGTCAACCCGGTTCCCTCCAAGACCAGCCACAACACCGCTATCGAAGTTGTCTGGACCGTTGGTCCGGTCATCATCCTGCTATTCCTGGCGATCCCGTCCTTCCAGCTTCTGACCGCGCAGCTGACGCCGCCGCAGAATCCGGACCTGACGGTCAAGGCGACGGGCAACCAGTGGTACTGGTCCTATGAATATGAAGTCGGCGAAAGCCCGCTCTCCTTCGACAGTCTGCTGATGAAGGAAGAAGATCGTGCGGGTCTCGGCAAGGAAGACAAGGCCGAATACCCGCGTCTGCTCGCCGTCGACAACGAAGTCGTCGTTCCGGTCGGCAAGACCGTTCGTGTGCTCGTCACGGCTGCCGACGTCATCCACGCTTTCGCAATGCCTGCCTTCGGCGTTAAGATCGATGCCGTTCCCGGCCGCCTGAACGAAACCTGGTTCAAGGCTGACCGCGAAGGCCTCTATTACGGCCAGTGTTCCGAGCTCTGCGGCAAGGACCACGCCTATATGCCGATCGCCATCCGCGTTGTTTCGCAGGAAAAATACGACGCCTGGCTCGCTGCCGCCGCAACCAATATCGGCGATGCGAACAAGGCGCTCATGGCGTCCATCGACGGCGCGGCCAAGGCCGTTGACGTCGCTGCCAACGCCGCACAGTAATCGGAAGGGGAGCTCGACCCATGGCTGGAACAGCCGCTCATCACGACCAACGCCATGATCACTCCGATCATGGTCACGCAGACCACGCGCACAAGCCGTTGACCTTCTTTCAGCGCTGGTTTCTGTCAACCAACCACAAGGACATCGGCACGCTCTACCTGATCTTCGCGATCATCGCGGGCATCATCGGCGGCACGCTGTCGGTGTTCATGCGCGCCGAGCTGCAGGAACCGGGCATCCAGATCTTCCACGGTCTGGCGCAGATGGTTTACGGCTTCGAGGGCGATGCTGCCATCGACGGCGGCAAGCACATGTTCAACGTGTTCACGACCGCGCACGCGCTCATCATGATCTTCTTCATGGTCATGCCGGCGCTGATCGGGGGCTTCGCCAACTGGATGGTTCCGATCATGATCGGCGCGCCGGACATGGCGTTCCCGCGCATGAACAACATCTCCTTCTGGCTGATCATTCCGGCCTTTCTGCTGGTTCTGCTTTCGATGTTCGTCGAAGGTCCGGCAGGCGCCTATGGTGCGGGGGGCGGATGGACGATCTATCCACCATTCTCGACATCAGGCATGCCCGGGCCGGCGATGGATCTTGTGATCCTTGGCCTGCACATCGCCGGTGCCTCGTCGATCCTCGGCGCGATCAACTTCATCACCACGATCCTGAACATGCGCGCTCCGGGCATGACGCTGCACAAGATGCCGCTGTTTGCCTGGTCGGTTCTGATCACCGCCTTCCTGCTTCTGCTCTCGCTGCCGGTTCTGGCAGGTGGCATCACCATGCTGCTGACCGACCGCAACTTCGGCACGGCCTTCTTCGCGCCTGAAGGCGGCGGCGACCCGATCCTGTTCCAGCACCTGTTCTGGTTCTTCGGTCACCCGGAAGTGTACATCCTGATCCTGCCGGGCTTCGGCATCGTCAGCCACATCGTTTCCACCTTCTCGCGTAAGCCGATCTTCGGCTACCTCGGCATGGCCTACGCCATGGTCGCGATCGGCGCCGTCGGCTTCATCGTGTGGGCGCACCACATGTACACCGTCGGCATGTCGCTCGACACGCAGCGTTACTTCGTCTTCGCGACGATGGTTATCGCTGTTCCGACCGGCGTGAAGATCTTCTCGTGGATCGCGACGATGTGGGGTGGTTCGATCCGCTTCACGACCCCGATGGTCTGGGCGATCGGCTTCATCTTCCTGTTCACCGTCGGTGGTGTCACGGGCGTTCAGCTCGCCAACGCCGGTCTCGACCGTTCGCTGCACGACACCTACTACGTGGTTGCTCACTTCCACTACGTTCTGTCGCTCGGCGCCGTGTTCGCGATCTTCGCTGCCTGGTACTACTGGTTCCCGAAGATGACCGGCTACATGTACTCCGAGTTCCTCGGCAAGCTGCACTTCTGGGTCATGTTCATCGGTGTGAACTTGATCTTCTTCCCGCAGCACTTCCTGGGTCTCGCCGGCATGCCGCGCCGCTACATCGACTATCCGGATGCCTATGCCGGCTGGAACATGGTGTCGTCCTACGGCTCGTACATCGCAGCCGTCGGCGTGCTGATCTTCCTCTTCTGTGTCGCTGAAGCCTTCGCAAAGAAGCGCGTCGCTGGCGACAATCCGTGGGGCGAGGGTGCGAACACGCTGGAATGGCAGCTGTCTTCGCCGCCGCCGTTCCACCAGTGGGAACAACTCCCGCGCATCAAGTGATGGGAAAGAAACAGAAGCCGCCGATCCCGGCGGCTTCACCCCGCCGGAGAACCGGCAAAAGACGGCCCGTATGGGCAAAAGACGATCAAGGACGAGACATGACGGTCATCGACAATCACGAAGCAGTTGGCAGGGGTGGTGCACCGCGCCTGTCCGAGGCCTCTGCACGCGATTATTTCGAGCTTCTGAAACCCCGCGTCATGTCGCTCGTTGTGTTCACTGCGCTTGCAGGCCTCGTGCTTGCACCCGGACATATCAATCCCTTCATTGGTTTCATCGCCATCCTGTGCATCGCTGTTGGCGCCGGCGCCTCAGGCGCGCTCAATATGTGGTATGACGCCGACATCGACGCGGTCATGACCCGCACGGCCAAGCGCCCGATCCCTGCAGGCAAGATCCTGCCCGAGGAAGCCCTCGCCTTCGGCCTGACGCTCTCCGCCTTTTCCGTGATCATCCTCGGGCTCGCCGTCAATTGGCTCGCAGCCGGGTTGCTCGCCTTCACCATCTTCTTCTACGCCGTCATCTATACGATGTGGCTCAAGCGCTCGACGCCGCAGAACATCGTCATCGGCGGTGCTGCCGGTGCCTTCCCGCCGATGATCGGCTGGGCGTGCGTGACCGGCGGCGTATCGGTGGAAAGCATCGTCCTGTTCCTCATCACCTTCCTGTGGACGCCAGCGCATTTCTGGGCGCTGGCGCTGTTCAAGATGGGCGACTACGGCGCCGTCGGCGTGCCGATGCTGCCCAACGTCTGCGGCCAGGCAACCACCAAGAAGCAGATCGTCATCTATGCAGTCCTGACGGCCCTGATCGGCATCTGTCCCACCTTGCTCGGTTTTGCGAGCATCGGGTATGGCGCGGTTGCAGCGGCACTAGGCCTGGGCTTCGTTTGGTATTCGATCGGCGTGCTGCGCATGCCTGAGGCGGATGAGCGCATGCTGCCCGCCAAGAAGCTTTTCGCCTTCTCGATCATGTATCTGTTCGTGATCTTCTCCGCCCTGATGGCGGATCACCTGATCGTCAATATCTGGCTGAATGCCGGGAGTGTTGCCTGATGGAAACCGTCAAGCTGAACGAAGCCCAGAAGAAGTCCCGCCGCGGCCGCAACATTGCGCTCGGTATCGTGCTGGCTGGCCTGGTCGTCCTCTTTTACGTCGTCACGCTGATCAAGTTCGGCAACGGCATGGTCAACTGAGGGAAGCGCGATATGACGACCTCTCAGGACCCTCAGCAGAAGCAGCGCTCCAACGGCGCTATCGTCGGTACTTGCATTGCCTTCGTCGTCGGCATGACCGGCATGGCCTATGCGGCCGTGCCGCTCTATGACATGTTCTGCCGCGTCACCGGCTATAACGGCACGACGCAGCGCGTCGAGCAGGCATCGGATGTCATTCTCGACGAAAAGGTCAAGGTGACCTTCGACGCCAATACCTCCGGCGGCCTGCCGTGGGAGTTCAGGCCGGTTCAACGCGACATCGATGTGCGGATCGGCGAGACGGTACAGGTGATGTACCGCGCCAAGAACCTTTCGTCGAAGCCGACGACCGGGCAGGCGACGTTCAACGTCACGCCGATGCAGGCCGGTGCCTATTTCAACAAGGTTCAATGCTTCTGCTTTACCGAGACAACACTGCAGCCGGGAGAGGAGATGGAGATGCCGGTGGTATTCTTCGTCGATCCGGACATGGTCAAGGCGGTAGAGACCAAGGACATCAAGACACTGACACTTTCCTACACCTTCTACCCACGCGAGCCGTCGAAGCCGGTCGCACAGGTGAAGACGGGCGAAACTGAGAACAAACTTTGACTGGAGGCCCGTTTCGGCTATGCCGAAAGGGCGACAAGAGAAAGACCTATCGGGGATTACTGACATGGCCGATGCACATCAGAAGAATCACGACTACCACATCATCGACCCGAGCCCCTGGCCGTTGCTTGCCTCGATCGGCGCATTCGTCATGGCGTTCGGCGGTGTCGGCTACATGCGCTATCTCTCGGGCGGCTCCTTCAAGCTGTTCGGCGCTGACCTTGCCAATCCGTGGGTCTTCTTCATCGGCCTCACAGTCGTTCTCTACACCATGTACGGCTGGTGGTCGGACACGGTGAAGGAAGCGCACGAGGGTCACCACACCCGCGTCGTCTCGCTGCACCTGCGCTACGGCATGATCATGTTCATCGCTTCGGAAGTGATGTTCTTCGTCGCCTGGTTCTGGGCCTACTTCGACGCCAGCCTGTTCCCGGGCGAAGCCATTCAGGCAACCCGCGCCGCCTTCACCGGTGGTGTCTGGCCGCCGAAGGGCATCGAGGTTCTCGACCCCTGGCATCTGCCGCTCTACAACACCGTCATCCTGCTGCTTTCCGGCACGACGGTCACCTGGGCGCACCACGCACTGCTCCACAACGACCGCAAGGGCCTCGTCTACGGCCTGTCGCTGACGGTCGTGCTCGGCGTGCTGTTTTCCTACGTCCAGGCCTACGAATACGCTCACGCTCCGTTCGCCTTCAAGGACTCGATCTACGGCGCGACCTTCTTCATGGCGACCGGCTTCCACGGCTTCCACGTTCTCGTTGGTACGATCTTCCTGCTCGTCTGCCTGCTGCGCGCGCTGCGTGGCGACTTCACGCCGAAGCAGCACTTCGGCTTCGAAGCGGCGGCCTGGTACTGGCACTTCGTTGACGTCGTCTGGCTGTTCCTCTTCTTCTCCATCTACATCTGGGGTGGTTGGGGCGCGCCGGTCGCTCACATGTAAGAAGATTTGAGCGCAAGCTCTTCTCGATAAGGCGGCTGCGACCATGCAGCCGCCTTATTTTTTGTTTGCATTACGGCGGAATCGATGGGGCGAGCCGACATGAATATTCGCGTGGCTGCGGTGACGACGGCCTGGCTTCTGGCAGGATGCTTTTCAGCCTCTGCCGGCGATCCGGCCGACCGCGTGGTGGTGCACAAGGAGAAGCGCATCCTGCAGCTCTACCGGGGTGGAGAGATGCTGCGCCAGTATTCGGTCGCTCTTGGCGGCAATCCCATCGGTCACAAGGAACGCGAAGGTGACCGGCGAACGCCGGAAGGCCTCTATGTCCTCGATTGGCGCAACGACAAGAGCGGCTATCACCTGTCGATGCACGTCTCCTATCCGAGACCCGAGGATATCAAGGCAGCGGCAGCTAAGGGCGTCGACCCCGGTGGCATGATCATGATCCACGGCCAGCGCAATTATTTCGGCTGGCTGGCGTTTATGACGCAGATGTTCGATTGGACGGACGGCTGCATTGCGGTTACGAATGCCGAAATGGATGAAATCTGGGACCTGGTTCCCAACAACACCCCGATCGAGATCAATCCGTGAGTGACGACAAAGCCCTCTATCCGCCGGTCGACCCGGTCATGGCAGGTATCAAAGGCCATTGCCCGCGATGCGGCCAGGGAAAGCTGTTCGATGGGTTCCTGACGGTAAAGCCCGCCTGCGCCAGCTGCGATCTCGACTATCGTTTCGCCGATTCCGGCGATGGTCCTGTCGTCTTCGTCATCCTGATTGTCGGCTTCATCGTCGTCGGTGCGGCACTGTGGATGGAGGTAAACCTCAATCCACCGCTCTGGCTGCATTTCCTGCTCTGGATACCGCTGGCGATCGTGCTCAGCCTCGGCCTGACGCGCATGCTGAAGGGCATCCTTATCAACCTGCAGTATCGCAACAACGCGCGGCCCGGCGAGATCGACCGTGGCTGAGATCGAGACCAGGAAGAAGGGCAGCCTTGTTGCGCGCCTCGGCGCATTCGCCGTGCTCGCTATCGTCTTCGCCATCCTCATTTCGCTCGGCACCTGGCAGATGCAGCGGCTGCACTGGAAAGAGGGCCTGCTTCAAGCGATCGCTGAACGGCGGTCGGCGCCGCCGGTGACGCTTGCCGAGGTCGAAAAGATTTCAGCCGAAGGCGGCGATATCGATTATCGCACCGTCAATGTTTCCGGCACCTTCGACCACAGCAAGGAGCGGCACTTCTTCGCGACCTACAACGGTCGCACCGGCTACTATGTCTTTACGCCGCTGAATATCGAGGACGGCCGTGCCTTGTTCGTCAACCGCGGTTTCGTTCCCTTCGAACTGAAGGATTCGTCGACCCGTCTCGCGGGCGAGCTTCCGGCGTCCGTGGCCATCCATGGCCTCGCAAGGCCGAAGCTCGCCGAAAAGCCGTCGTCGCTGGTCCCGGACAATGACCTCGCCAAGAATATCTTTTACTGGAAGGACCTCGACACGATGGCATCTTCGGTCGGGCTTCCCGCCGAGAAGGTCGTACCGTTCTTCGTCGACGCCGATGCTACGCCCAATCCGGGTGGGCTTCCGATCGGCGGCGTTACCCAGTTCGACCTGCCGAACAGCCATCTGCAATACGCGCTGACCTGGTACGGTCTTGCCGGAGCCCTGGTCGTCGTCAGCGGCGTTTTTCTGATGCGGCGCAAGCCATAGGCGGGCCTCTACAGCGCCGCGCGTCTTATTATCGCAAAGGTCGCTGTAGCACTTTGATTTGCTGCATGTTTTTATCCTTAAATCGAATAGGACTTAAGGAAACAGGCTGTAGCGCCGTGCTATCCCTGACCGACGCAGTTGGGGGACATGTGGAATGGGTTTGATATCGACGATCCTGATCGCGCTGACGGCGCTGTTGCATCTCGGTTTTCTCGTGCTGGAGATGTTTCTGTGGACGAGGCCTGAGGGACGTTCGGTGTTCCGCATGACGGTGGAGCAGGCGGAAGCGACCCGGGTGCTCGCCGCCAACCAGGGGCTTTACAACGGCTTTCTCGCGGCTGGTCTTTTCTGGTCTCTTCTGCAGCCGGAGGCGTCATTTGCCTTCGAGTTGAAGGTGTTCTTCCTTGTGTGCGTGATCGTTGCCGCTATATATGGCGCGTGGTCCGTCAAGCCGCGCATCCTGTTGATCCAGGGCGGCCCGGCGATTGCAGCCCTTGTTTTCGTTCTACTGGCATCCTGATCCATGGCATCATCCGCGGCAAAATCCCCGATCACCATTCGCCTTTGCGGGCCGCGCGGTTTCTGCGCCGGCGTCGACCGGGCGATCCAGATCGTCGTCCTGGCGCTGAAGGAATTCGGCGCGCCGGTCTATGTTCGCCACGAGATCGTGCATAATCGTTATGTGGTCGAAGGGCTGGAAGCCAAGGGTGCCATTTTCGTCGAGGAACTCGACGAGATCCCGCCGGAGCATCGCAAGCAGCCGGTGGTGTTTTCCGCCCATGGCGTGCCGAAATCGGTGCCTGCGGATGCCGATACACGCAATCTCTTCTATCTCGACGCCACATGTCCGCTGGTCTCTAAGGTGCACAAGCAGGCGATGCGCCACAACCGGCTGGGCCGCCACGTGGTGCTGATCGGCCATGCCGGTCACCCCGAAGTCATCGGCACCATGGGGCAACTGCCGGAAGGCGCGGTATCGCTCGTCGAGACGATCGAGGATGCGGACGTCTATATGCCGCCGGATCCGGAAAATCTCGGTTTTGTTACCCAGACCACACTCTCCGTCGACGACACTGCCGGGGTCATCAAGCGGCTGCATGAGCGCTTCCCCAATCTGACTGCGCCGGCTGCGGACTCGATCTGCTATGCCACCACCAACCGCCAGGAAGCGGTCAAGCAGGCGGCACCCGGCTGCGATCTGTTCCTGGTTGTCGGTGCGCCGAACTCGTCGAACTCCAAGCGCCTGGTCGAAGTGGCGCTGAAAGCCGGCGCGAAAAAGTCCGTTCTCGTGCAGCGGGCAGCGGAAATCGACTGGGATTCGATCGGCGAAATCTCGACCGTCGGCCTGTCTGCCGGCGCATCGGCGCCTGAGGTCATCGTCAACGAGATCATCGAGGCGTTCCGCGAGCGCTACGACGCCGTCGTTGAACTTGCCGACACCGTCGAGGAAAATGAGAACTTCCTCGTCAACCGCGAGATCCGGCACGTGCCGCTGACCGCCGCCGACATGGCCTTCGTCAACGGCGAATAACCCGCATATCTTGCCCGCATTTGAAAGTGAACGACCGTGGCAGTTTACACCGATATCACGGAAGACGACCTGAGCGCCTTTCTCGAGGCCTATGACGTCGGCCAGCTGACGTCCTACAAGGGCATCGCCGAGGGGGTCGAAAACTCCAACTTCCTGCTGCACACGACAAAGGGCGCCTATATCCTCACGCTCTACGAGAAGCGGGTGAACGCAGGTGACCTGCCGTTCTTCCTGGGGCTGATGCATCATCTGGCCGATCGCGGGCTTTCCTGTCCGCTGCCCCTGCCGCGCTCCGACGGCGAACTGCTGGGCGAATTGTCCGGCCGTCCGGCCGCCATGATTTCGTTCCTCGAAGGCATGTGGCTTCGCAAGCCGGAGGCCAAGCATTGCCGCGAGGTCGGCAGGGCGTTGGCTGAGATGCATGTCGCTAGCCAGGGCTTCGACCTGAGGCGCACCAATGCGCTTTCGGTCGGCGGTTGGCGGCCGCTATGGGTCAATTCCGAGGCGCGCGCCGACGAGGTGCAGACCGGCCTTAAGGACGAGATTTCCGCCGAGCTTGCGCATCTCGAGAGCCATTGGCCGAAATCGCTGCCGGATGGTGTCATCCATGCCGATCTGTTCCCCGACAATGTCTTCTTCCTCGGCGACCAGCTTTCCGGCCTGATCGACTTCTATTTCGCCTGCAACGATTATCTCGCCTACGATGTGGCGGTCTGCCTCAACTCGTGGTGCTTCGAAAAGAACGGCTCCTACAATATCACCAAGGGCATGGCGCTGCTTTCGGGTTATGAGAGCGTGCGCAAGCTGACGGCGGATGAGGTCGAAGCCCTGCCGCTGCTCTGCCGCGGTTCGGCACTGCGCTTCTTCCTGACGCGCCTCTACGACTGGCTGATGACGCCGGCCGGCGCCTTGGTGGTGAAGAAGGATCCGCTCGAATATTTGACGAAGATCCGGTTCCACCGGGCGATCGTTTCCAGCGCCGAATACGGCCTCCGGATCGAAGAGACCTCTGCATGAAACACGTTGATATTTTTACGGACGGCGCCTGCTCGGGCAACCCCGGGCCGGGCGGCTGGGGCGCGGTGCTGCGCTACGGCGAGGTGGAAAAGGATATGTGCGGGGGCGAGGCGGAAACGACCAACAACCGCATGGAGCTTCTGGCGGCGATCTCGGCGCTGGATGCGCTGAAGAACGCCTGCGAGGTCGACCTGCATACCGACAGCAAATATGTGATGGACGGCATCTCCAAGTGGATCCACGGCTGGAAGAAAAACGGCTGGAAGACCGCGGACAAGAAGCCGGTGAAGAACGGCGAACTCTGGCAGGCGCTGGACGAGGCCAACCGCCGCCATAAAGTCACCTGGCACTGGGTTAAGGGCCATGCCGGCCATCCGGAAAACGAGCGCGCCGACGAACTCGCCCGCAAGGGCATGGAGCCCTACAAGAAGGGGCGCCGTCCGGATCCTCTCGCAAAATGAAAAACGGGCCGCATGGCCCGTTTTTCATTCGCAGTGACGTCTAAGCCTAGAGCTGCTCCAGCATCGCGGCGGCGCCCGATACGGTCGCCTGGCCCGGGCTTTCCTCAAGATTGAGCGTCTTCACCACGCCGTCTTCGACAAGCATCGAATAACGCTTGGAGCGGACGCCGAGCGTGCCGGCGGACAGATCGATATCCATGCCGAGTGCCTTGGTGAACGCGGCATTCCAGTCCGAGAGAAAGTGGATCTTGCCCATGCCGCCCGACGATGTCGCCCAGGCACCCATGACATGCAGGTCGTTGACGGCAACCACGGCGATATCATCGATACCGCGCGACAGGATCGCGTCACGGTTTTCGAGATAGCCGGGCAGATGGTTGAGCGAGCAGGTGGGGGTAAAGGCGCCCGGCACGGCAAAGAGCACGACGCGCTTGCCCTTGAAAAGCTGTTCGGTCGTCACTTCCACCGGACCATCGGCGGTCTTTTCCTTGAAGGTAGCAGCGGGCAGCTTGTCTCCGACGGCAATGGTCACGGCATTCTCCTTGCGTTGCGCGCATGGCCAGACCGGCGTTCCGGCAGGGCGTTGTCGCGGCTTGAGTTGTGCGTCCGGGTGTCTCCGGCGATTGTTTTTGGACCCAACCGCCTGAAACCGGCAAGACTATAGAGGCGCATCAATCAAAGGCAAGGGTCGTTTCCATGCTGCGCCCGCCGGCGCGCACGGTGAGGATGACCGGCTTTCCCTTCAGCGTCTTATCCTTGCCGGAGAGCCGAACGGGGATCTCGGCCTTTAGCTCCGCACCTTCCGCCTGAGTGATTGCCGGCTTGCCGAAGGAGACGCCTGAGGCGCCGGCAAGAAACAGTTCGCGGTGCTCCTTGCCGGTGTCCGGCGGTAGCTTCAACGAGAGGCGCACCGCTGCCTTGTGCTCGTCATAAACGGCGGTTGTCACCTTGAAATCCTCGGAGGGCGGTTCCGGCAGGGCGGCGACTGCACCGTCGATGCGGGCGGCATCGAGCGGGTTGTCGAAGTCGTCATGCTTGAGCGTCAGATTCAGTTCGCCCTGCACCGGGATGCAGATGTCCTCGCAGATCCCGAGGAACACCGAGGCGCGGATCTTCACGTCTCCCTTGCCGTGCAGGCGCTTCAGCGTCAAGGGGAAGGCGACTGACTTGTCGTAGCCGACATAGCGCACCACCCCGTCGTCGAAGGTCTTGGGCACGGGAAAGCCGATCTTTTCAAGAACGACTCCTTCGGCCGGATCAAGCGTGATCTGCGGGGGAATGCCGCTAGCGCCGGGCTCGCGCCAATAGGTCTTCCAGCCGGGGTTCAGCTTGACCTCGAGCGTCGCCGGGATCGTGCCATCCTTTTGCAATGGCGCGGCAACAATGCGGATCATGCCGCCGGTTGATGTCATCCATTCGCTGGTCGCCGCCTGGGCGCTGGCAGGCAGAAAAAATGCGAGGAGAAGGCTTGCCGTGCCGATGCGCTGGACCATGTTCTGATATGTGGGACGTTTGATCATGGCCAAAGCAATATCGCTTTTGCCGGCAACGCTCCAGACGCCCCTTTGGGCGCGGAGATCATAAATGTTTGATCAAGCAGAACAGGGTAAACGCGGTACGTGCATTATTTGGCGGTCGCGACGTTGAAGCGCTTTTCATTTCGCGACGAATTGGTAGGCTGTCCGCATTATGGCGATACCCATGGCACAGAAGAAACGGGAACGCGGTTTCCTTGACGGTCAGTTCCTGATCGCCATGCCTGGGATGTTTGACACGAATTTTGCCCGCACCGTCATCTTCATCTGCGCCCATTCGGACGACGGCGCCATGGGCTTCATCCTCAACCGGCCGCAGCAGCTGACCTTCCCCGATGTGCTGATGCACCTCGAAATCCTCGACGAGGACGAGGCAATCCGTCTGCCGGCGATGACCCGCGATTTCCAGATTCAGGCGGGCGGCCCGGTCGAGACCGGGCGTGGTTTCGTGCTGCACTCTGACGATTATTTAAGCGATTCCAGCATTCCGGTCAGCGACGATATCTGCCTGACCGCCACGCTCGACATCGTCCGTGCGATCTCGCGCGGGGAGGGGCCGCACCGGGCGACGATGATGCTGGGTTATGCCGGCTGGGGTCCCGGCCAGCTTGAGGCGGAGATCACCCAGAACGGCTGGCTGACCTGCCCGGCGCGCGAAGAGCTGATCTTCGACAAGGCGCTCGGCGACAAATACGATCGCGCTCTGGCATTGATGGGCGTCAGCCCGGCGATGCTGTCGATCGAGGCCGGCCACGCCTGATACCCGGCGCCGAAGATCCGGCCATGAACTGTAATCCAGATTGCCTCAATCAGATTCGTCCATGAGACATCCGAGGCTGCGTGTATCCGCAGCCTTGCAGTGGCGCACCCTTGTGGAGCTTAAGCCCGTTTCATCAGCGGAAATCGCTCTTTCAACAGCCGCAGGATCGACTCCGAACCGATCGGCGGGCCGAACAGGAAGCTCTGGCCGTAGTCGCAGCCCATCTGTGAAAGCTGGATAGCGTCTTCCTCGGACTCGATGCCTTCGGCCACAACCTGCATGTCGAGTTCGCGTGCCATGGTGATCACCGAGCGCAGCAGAATGCCGCGCTTATCGCTCGGGTCTCGCACCAGCGCCTTGTCGATCTTGATCGTATCGAAGGGGAAGCGGGTGAGATAGGAGAGCGACGAGTGGCCCGTGCCGAAGTCGTCGAGCGCCAGCTTCAAGCCGGCTTCCTTCAGCTTCTCAAGCACCAACCGCGCCTGCTCCGGATTCTCCATGACAAGAGATTCGGTCAGCTCCATCTTCACCTTGGCCGGGTCGCAACGGTTCTTGTTCAGCACGGCACGAACGTCGTCATAGAGCTCGTTGTTGAGCAGCTGCGCGCTGGAGAGATTGATCGACACGAAGATCGGCAGATCGCCGGTCTGGATCTGCCATTCCGTGAGGTCGCTGGTCGCCTTGTCGAATGCGAACATGCCGAGCTGGTTGATCAGGTCGGAATTCTCGGCGATCGGGATGAACTCGGTCGGCGAGACATTGCCGCGCTTGGGGTGATCCCAGCGCATCAGCGCCTCGAAACCGGCAATCTCGGCGTCGCTGAGCCGCACGATCGGTTGGTAGACCAGCGACAGTTCCTTGCGCTCGATCGCTCGCTTGAGATCGGCTTCGAGCTGCATGCGATCCGAGCCGGAGGTTCTAAAGGCTGGACGGAAAGGCTCGACGCGGTTGCCGCCTTCCTTCTTGGCGCGGAACATCGCAAGCTCCGCGTCGTCGATCAGGCCGGCAGCGCTCTGCTCCTGGTCGAGCCAGGAGACGAGGCCGATGGACGCGGTGAGGTTGATTTCGCGGTTGCCATAGTTGAGCGGCACCATGATCGCCTTGCTGACCGCGTCGGCGAAATCGGCGACCTTGGCCGGGTCGCGCTCCGACATCAGGATCAGCCCGAACTGGTCGCCGCCGAGGCGCGCGAGCGTGTCTTGCGGGCGCAGCAGCCGGCGCAGCCGGCGCGTCAGTGCGATCAGGATGTTGTCACCGGCGGCAATGCCGAGCAGGTCGTTGACCTGCTTGTAGCGATCGATATCAATCGCCAGAACGGTCGGGCGTGCGGTCGTGGTGTCGGCCATCAGCAGGATGGCCTGCAGGCGGTCGAGGAAGACCTGACGATTGGGAAGGCCGGTCAGATTGTCATGCAGCGCGTTGTGCAGCAGACGTTCGACCGAGTTGCGCTGCTCGGTGATGTCGATGATCGTGCCGACGCAGCGGATGATCTCGCCATTGGCGCCAAGCACCGGGCGGGCGCGGATCGACAGCCAGTGATAATGGCCATCCTCTGCACGTACACGGAATTCGTGGTTGAGCTTGCCGCGGCGGTGTTCGAGCAGGACGTCGAGCGTGGCACGGAAGCGATCGCGGTCATCGGGGTGCAGGCGCGGCAACCAGTTGCGCAAGGGGCCGTGCATCGAGCCCATGGAGAGACCGAGCTGCAGGGAGATATCGGGAATGCTGACGACGCGGTCACGCGCCACATCCCAGTCCCAGACCGTATCGCCGGAACCCGTCAGCGCCAGCGACTGGCGCTCAAGATCGGAGAACAGGCCCTGCTGGTAGGCGCCGCCGGCAAAGGCGTGCTGCATGACGGTGAAGCCGATCAAGAGCACGATCAGGACGAGGCCGCCGCCAAGTGCTGGCTGGACGATGTCGTTTGCCAGCTGGCCGGTGACGGTCAGCCACGCGCCGAACAGCCAGACCAGAATGAGCAGCCAGGCGGGGACCAGCAGGATGGCGCGGTCGTAACGGTTGAAGCCGAGATAGGCGATCAGCACGATCCCGACCGTTGCCGTCAGTGCGAATGAGAGGCGGGCGATACCCGATGCGATTGCCGGATCATAGACCGCAACGCCGAAGAGCAGGCCAAGGCCGAGGATCCAGGCGAGTGTCGCATAACCCAGATGCTGGTGCCAGCGATTGAGGTTGAGATAGGTGAAGAGAAAGATCACCAGGCCTGCCGCGAGGAACACCTCGGTTCCCGCTCGCCATATTCGCTCGTCGCCGGCCGTGACGCTGATGAGCTTGGACAAGAAGCCGAAATCGACGCAGATATAGGCAAGCACCGCCCAGGCGAGTGCTGCCGTTGCCGGCAGCATCGAGGTTCCCTTGACCACGAACAGGATCGTCAGGAACACCGCGAGCAGGCCGGCGATGCCGAGAACGATGCCGCGATAGAGCGTGAAGGCGTTGACCGTGTCCTTGTAGGCGTCCGGTTGCCAGAGGTAGATCTGCGGCAGCTCAGGCGTCGCCAGCTCTGCGACGAAGGTGATGACCGCGCCTGGGTTGAGCGTGATCTGGAAGACGTCCGAATCGTCGCTCGGCAGCCGTTCGAGCGCAAAGCCCTCGCTCGGCGTGATCGACAGCATGCGTTGCGACCCGAGGTCGGGCCAGAAGAGCTTGGAATTCACCAGGCGAAAATGCGGCGCGACGATCACGCGGTCGAGCTGTTCGCCCGAAACGTTGGCGAGCGCGAAAACCGCCCAGTCGCCCTGGTGGTTCTCGGTGCTGGAACGCACTTCGATGCGCCGGACGATACCGTCAGCGCCTGGCGCCGTCGAAACCTGGAAGGCTTCGCTGCGGCCGCTATAGATCTCGGTCGTCGCGGTCAGGTCGAGTGCGGTGTCTTCGCGTGAAATCTTGACCGGCTCAAGAGCATGGGCAATGCCGCTAAAGGCGCAGAACAGCGTCGTGAGAGCGATCAGAAACGCTGCCAGCTTCGAGGCTGACCATGCGAAGGGCGAGCGGGTTAGAGGCATCAAAGGGGCAATTTCCTGTTCGGTACGGCATCATCGGACAGGAGAGAGAAAAGCACATGGTCACGCCATTGCCCGTTAATCCTCAAGTACTGTCTTAAGTAGCCTTCACGCTCAAAACCGGCCTTTTCAAGGAGCCGGATGCTTCTTGAGTTCTCCGGAATACAGGCTGCTTCAATACGGTGCAACTCAAGGCTCGAAAAGATGTAGGGAATCGCAAGCTTGAGGGCGGCAAACATGTGGCCGTGGCCGGCATGACGCTCGCCCATCCAGTAGCCGATCATGCAGTTTTGCCCGGCACCGCGACGGATGTGGCCGATGGTGATCCCGCCGAGCAGGGTCTCCGCGGGCTTGTGGAAAAGAAAAAGCGGTACGGCCTGGCCGGATGCGAATTCCTGCTCATTGCGGATGACGCGGCCGCGAAAGGCGCTTTCCGTCATTTCGTCGGCGCGCCAGGTCGGTTCCCACGGTTCCAGAAAGCCGCGGCTCTCGCTTCGAAGGTGGTACCATTGGCGATAATCGGCGTAACGGGGGAGGCGGAGCAGGTAATCCTGGTTGGCGATCTCGATCGTCTCGGGCTGTCGCGACAGGAACCGAAAAACCGATCGTGTCATATGTGCCTCCGAGGCCTTCCAGTTGAACGCGCGGAAGATCCTTAACCGCCCGGCGCACGGCGCCCTTTGCGCTGTCGCAAATCCGAGCGTTGCACAACTTTGCGCACAAATCGAATCCGATTTTACGAAAAGTCGCAAACACTTCGCCGGCCGGGCGCCATGGCAGTCCCGGCCGAGATCCGGTGGTCCGGATCAGCTTGCGACGGCGTGCGCGACGGTGGTTTTTCCTGTCAGTGACGACAGGATGTCGTTCATCGGCGCCAGCTGTTCGAGTGGTCCGATCGCCGACAGCGTCGGGGCGGTGTCGAAGAACAGGCGACCTGCCAGATCGGTCAGACGCTCGATGGTAATGCCAGACAGGCGCTCCATCAGTTCGTCGTTCGGGATCGGGCGGCCATAAAGCATCATCTGGCGGGCGATCTGGCCAGCGCGTGCGGCCGGGCTTTCCTGGCCCATCAGCAGCTGGGCGCGGATCTGGGCGCGGGCGCGCTCGATTTCCTGCTGTTCGATGTTCATCGACGACTTGCGCAGTTCGTCGACAATCACGGGCATCAGCTCCGGCAGGTTCTCGCCGCCGGTTGCCGCATGCACGCCGAAGATGCCGGTATCGGAGAAGCCCCAATGGAAGGCATAGACCGAGTAACAGAGGCCACGATGCTCGCGCACTTCTTGGAATAGGCGCGAAGACATGCCGCCACCGAGGATGTTGGCGAGGATCTGCGAACAGTAGAAGTCGCGGGCGTGATAGGCCTTGCCTTCGAACCCGAGCAGGATCTGCGCGTCCATCAGGTCGCGGGTCTCGCGGCTTTCGCCGCCAGTATAGATCGCGGTTTCGAGAACCGGCGTTGCCAGCGGCGTGCGCGGCAGCGTCGAGAAGCGCTCCTCGACCTGGCGCACGAAAGCCTCGTGCTCGACGGCGCCGGCCGCGACGACGAACATCCGGTCGGTGGTGTAGTTGCGGCCGAGATATTGGCGGATCTGGTTGGCGGAGAACGACATCACCGTCTCCGGCGTGCCGAGGATCGGGCGTCCGACCGTCTGGTTGCGATAGGCAGTTTCGGCGAAACGATCGAAGACGACATCGTCGGGCGTGTCGTCGGCAGCGCCGATCTCCTGCAGGATCACCTGTTTTTCACGGCGCAGCTCTTCCTCGTCGAAGCTCGATTCGGTGAGGATGTCGGCAAGGATGTCGACGGCCAGCGGCACGTGATCCTTGAGGACGCGTGCGTAATAGGATGTCGTTTCGGTCGAGGTCGCGGCGTTGACTTCGCCGCCGACATTCTCGATTTCCTCGGCGATCTGGCGGGCGGTGCGCCGGCCGGTGCCTTTGAAAGCCATGTGCTCAAGCAGATGAGCGATGCCGTGTTCGCCCACGGTTTCGTTGCGTGAGCCCGATTTGATCCACACGCCGAGCGCCACGCTTTCAAGGTGCGGCATCTGCTCGGTTACCACCGTCAACCCGGAAGGGAGCCGGGTGCACTCAACTTTCATCATACGTTTCTTCTCGTTCTTACCCCTGGAGACGGGTGCGCTCGCCGATAAAGGTCTCGACGCTCTTCAAATCCGCATCCAGGATATCGAAACGCTCCTCCCTGTTCATCAGGTCAGCAAGCCACGTCGGAAGCGCCGGGTCAATACCACTTGCCGATTTTACGGCGTCGGGGAATTTCGCGGGATGGGCGGTTGCAAGCGTCACCATTGGGGCCGACGCCTTCTCGTGCTTGGCCGCCACGAAGACGCCGATGGCGCTGTGCGGGTCGAGCAGGTAGCCGGTTTTCTCCAAGGTCTTGGCAATGGTCCTGGCGACGTCCTTTTCGGAGGCGCGCCCGGCCTGGAACTCCTTGCGGATCGCCTTCAGCGCCTTTTCGCGGATGGCAAAGGAGCCTGATTGCTTGAGGCTGTCCATCGCGGATCGGACTTCGGCCGGATCGCGATCGTTGGCTTCGAACAGAAGCCGTTCGAAATTGGACGAGATCTGGATGTCCATCGACGGAGACGTGGTCGCCTTGACCCCGCGCATTTCGTAGCGGCCGGTCTTCAGCGTGCGGGCGAGAATGTCGTTTTCATTGGTGGCGACAACAAGCTTGTCGATCGGCAGGCCCATGCGCTTGGCGACGTAGCCGGCGAAGATATCGCCGAAATTGCCTGTTGGCACAGTGAAGGAAATCTTGCGGTCCGGGCCGCCGAGCGCGATCGCCGTCGTGAAGTAATAGACGATCTGGGCCATGATCCGCGCCCAGTTGATCGAGTTGACGCCCGAAAGCTTGACGCGATCGCGGAAGACCGCGTCGTTGAACATGCCTTTGACCAGGTTCTGGCAATCGTCGAAATTGCCTTTCACGGCGATGGCGTGGACGTTGCCGGCCTTCGATGTCGTCATCTGGCGCTGCTGAACGGCAGAGACCTTGCCATGCGGGAAGAGGATAAAGATGTCAGTACGTTCGCGACCGGCAAAGGCGTCGATGGCAGCACCTCCGGTATCGCCCGAAGTCGCGCCGACGATGGTCGCCCGTTCACCGCGCTCGGCGAGCACATAGTCCATCAGGCGGGCCAGCAGCTGCATCGCCACGTCCTTGAACGCAAGCGTCGAGCCGTGGAACAGCTCAATGACGAAGGCATTGGGGCCGGTCTGGACGAGAGGCGCGATGGCGGGATGACGGAAGGTCGCGTAAGCCTCGTCGATCATCTCGCGAAACTTCGCTGAGGGGATCTCACCGTGGATGAAGGGCTCGAGCACGGCAAAGGCGATATCCTGATAGGACTTGCCGCGCAGCGCCCGGATTTCTTTCTTCGACAGCGTCGGCCATTCCCTGGGAAGGTAGAGACCGCCGTCGCGCGCAAGGCCCGCAAGCAGCGCATCGCAGAAGCCGAGAGGGGCGGCCTCGCCGCGCGTCGAGATATACTTCACCATCCTAGTCCTTCGTCTTGCCTTCGGATCGCGGCGACCCTATGCGAACCGGCCGCAGCGCGTCTGTCTTATTGCGTCAGTCCTTGACAAAGTCCCCACGCATTCTTGTCACCAATGCAAATTTCCGGCCCGAGCGTCGTTTCGGAAAATTCCGATCGAGATGGCTGACCCGATCGATTTTTCAATTCGCCGCTGCTATAGACGATGCCCGAAGGCCATGAAAGGCCTTCCGGCCGAGATTTCGGTCAAGGAGTTTCAACCGGTTCAGTAGAGGTTGTTCAACGTGTTTGGCAAAGTATCCCGGCCTGTCCTCGCAATATCCTTTCTCGCGATCCTCGCCGGCTGTAACAAGACGCAATCCGGCGGAGCGATCGATGCGGGCGGCAGTGCCGCAGCAGCTACGCCGGCCGTTGTCCAGGCTGCATGCCCGCAGGTGGTTTTGAGAGAAGGCACCTCGTCGTTCCGCACCTACGCCAAGGGCGGCAAGGACGATCCGACCAAGGTCATCTATCAGGCGTCGCTCGCCGATACGACGCGGCAATGCGTGCAGAGCGAAACCGCGCTCACGGTGACCGTCGTGGTTCAGGGTCGGGTCGTCAGCGGTCCCGCAGGCGGTCCCGGCAAGATCACAATGCCGATCCGCGTCGCAGCGGTCGACGAAGACAAGACGCTCTATTCCGAGCTGACGCAGCATGTCGTTGAGATCCCGGCAAACGGCTCGACGCAGTTCGTCTTCACCAAGACGGACGTCGCGCTCCCGGCCGGCGCAGGCTCCAACGCCAAGGTCTTCGTCGGCTTCGACGAAGGTCCGCCGGCAAAGCGCAAGAAGTAAGCGGCTCTGCCGCATGTTTCCTTAAATCCTATTCGATTTAAGGATAAAAACATGCAGCAATTCAAAGTGCTACGCAACTTTTGCGCGTCTAATTAAGATGCGCGGCGCTGTAGCAGCTGCCTGAAACGAAAAACGCCGGGGCAAGCCCCGGCGTTTTCATTTGGTGACTGTACCGGATTACTCGGCAGCGACGCTCTTGCCGCCTTCCCACTTGTAGAGCGAGAAAGCCTGCGAGGTGAGGTCGCCAGCTTCGCCGTAGGTGAGCTTGCCGAGCACGGTGTCGATCGCTTCGCCGGACTTGATCGCGGTCGCAACGGCGGTCGCATCCTCGGCGGAGCCGGCCTTTTCGATGCCGGCCTTCAGGACCTGCACTGCCGCATAGGCGTTAAGGGTGAAGGCTTCGGCCGGAATGTTCTTCGCCTTCAGTGCCTCGACGGCCGGAGCCGACGCCGGGTTGCGGGTCGCGTCGCTTGCGTTGGTGTAGATCGTGCCGGTCGCAGCGTCGCCGCCGATCGCCCAGAACTCGGTGTTCGACAGGCCGTCGCCGCCGAAGATCTGCGCTGTCACACCCTGGTCGCGCATCTGGCGTGCGAGCAGGCCGCCTTCCGGATGATAGCCGCCGAAGTAGACGACATCGACCTTTTCCGCCTTCAGACGGGTGACGATGGCGCTGAAGTCCTTGTCGCCCGGGTTGAGGCCTTCGTAGACGACTTCGGTGATACCGCCTGCGTTGATCCCCTTCTTGAAGCCGTCGGCGAGGCCCTTGCCGTAGGGAGCCTTGTCGTGCAGGACGGCGACGCGCTTGTCCTTAAGGTTCTTGACCACATAGGCAGCGGCAACCTCAGCCTGCTGGTCGTCGCGACCGCAGGTGCGCAGCACGTTCCACAGACCGCGGGTGGTCAGATCGGGCGTGGTCGCCGTCGGCGTTATCATCAGGATGCCGTTTTCGGCGAGAACGTCGGACGCCGCCATCGAGGTGCCTGAAAGCACCGGACCGACGACGAAGTGGATGCCTTCACCAGCAGCCTGGTTTGCTACCGATACGGCCTGCTTCGGGTCGCCGGCATCGTCCATCATCTTCAGCACGATCTTTTCGCCGTTGATGCCGCCGGCTTTGTTGATCTCCTCCGCGGCAGCTTCCGCGCCGTTCTTGACCTGCTCGCCATAGGCCGCGACCGGGCCGGTGAGCGGCGTGATGACGCCAACGGTGATATCGGCAAAGGCGAACGGCCCGAAGGCAACGCTGGCCGCCAGGGTCAGGCCCGTCAACATTGAAAGACGCATGATGTTTCCTCCTAGAAATACCCCTGAGGGGCTTGGCTGATATGGCCCTCGTGCGCGGTGCGAAAACCGGGGAGATCTTCGGAGGGACAGCCATGGCACATCAATGTGACATCCTGTCCCTCGGCGCCTAATCGGACGCCCGCCGTGATGGCCGAGAGCTTTTTCCCGCCCCGGTGAACATCCGGAGCGAAAGGGTCTGTAGCGGCTAGCGCCCGGCTTTGCCGGATCAGGCCGTCATCGACTCCGACCACTCGGATAGAGCGGCGATCACGCCCGGCAGCGCCGACATGCGGGAAATCACCGTTTCGGCGCCGGCATCGGTCAGCTGGTCGGCATGCGAGGGATGGGTGTGCGAGCCGCCGGTAAAGCCGACGACGCGCATGCCCGCTGCGCGCGCTCCATGGATGCCGTGAACGGAGTCCTCGATGACCAGGATGCGGGAAGGGGCGACGCCCATCTGCTTGGCGCCGTGCAGGAAGATGTCCGGCTTCGGCTTGACGCGGTCCGCTCCAAGGTCGCGGGCGGAATAGATATGGCGGCCGAAATGATCCTTGATCCCGACCTTGCCGAGCATCATCGCGAGCCGCGCCGAGGTCGAGTTGGAGCAGATGCAGTGCGGCAGCGTCAGCTGCGCCAGCATCGGCTTGACGCCTTCGATGATCTTGAGATCGCGCGCGAGGCGTTCGTCGAGGATCGTGTCGACCTTGCTGATGAGCGAGGCCGAAAGCGGGATGCTCGCTTCCTTTTCGATCTGCAGCAGCGTGTTCTGCCAGGTCATGCCGGCAAAGCGCTCTGCCATCTCCTCGGTGCTGATCGGATAGCCTGCTTCGGTCAAAAGGGCCGCCTCGACTTCCGAGGCGATGATTTCCGAATCGACGAGAACGCCGTCGCAATCGAAGATGATGAGGTCGATACCGTTCATTTAGGTCAGTTTCCCTGGGAGAAGGAGGCGCCACAGGCAGGGGGAGATCGCTTTCGCGGCGCGTGCTTTTGTACGCCGAAGGTTTATACGATGGCGGCCGAAATCTCAACCTTTGGAAATCGTCGAAAGGCCGCAGTCGCTTGCTCGACAGGTCCTGCCGGCACCTCTATCTGTAGCCGATGAACAAGCAACGGGACGATACGATCGCAAGCCGCATCAGCCGGGTACTGGCCGAGAGGATCATCTCGGGTGTGCTGACGCCGGGCGAGCGCCTGCGCCAGGATCACATCGCCGAGGAATTCGGCGCCAGCCACGTGCCGGTGCGCGAAGCGTTCCGGCTTTTGGAGGCGCAGGGGCTTGCCGTCAGCGAGCCACGTCGCGGCGTTCGTGTTGCGGCGTTCGACCTCAAGGAAGTCCGCGAGGTCGCCGAAATGCGGGCGGTTCTCGAGGTGCTGGCGCTGCGCCATGCGATCCCACATCTGACCGCTGCCATCCTCGATCGTGCCGAGGCGGCAACGGTCGCCGCGGACACGTCGCGCGACGTCCGTTCCTGGGAGGCTGCCAACCGCGCTTTCCATCGGCTGATCCTGGAGCCCTGCGGCATGCCGCGACTGCTCGCCTCGATCGACGACCTGCATGCCGCCAGCGCCCGCTTTCTGTTTTCGGCCTGGAGGAGCAGCTGGGAAGCGCGCACCGACCATGACCACCGCGCGATCCTTGCCGCCTTGCGGGAAGGGCGGGGCGACGAGGCAGCCAAAATCCTCGCGCGCCATGTCGGCTGGATTGGCAAGACGCCGGTCAAGACAGCTGCCGGCGAGACGCGAGAGGCGTTTTCCATCGTCGGATAGGTCTTTGAGCGCAACCGTTACGCTTGGGTCGCCGCCATGGGCGCAAAATTATAGATAATTTATTTGCCTTGTTTTTCAGTCTGTTGATGGAATCGACGTGCGATTTTGCGCGCCGTTGTCGGTCTCGGATTGACTGGTACGTCAGTCGGGGCTAGTGCGGCCATCTTATAGATAGAATAAAAAATTATCTATAATCGTGAATGCAACCCACGGAGACCCAGATGTCCAATCTCGCTTCCGCCCACGCGCCCCTCTTCGATCCGCTCCGCCTCGACGGTAAAGCCTGGCCGGTCAAGGCGCTGTTCGTGCTTCTCGGCACCGGCTTTCTCGCGCTCTCCTCGCAGATCAGCGTGCCGATGGTCCCGGTGCCGGTGACCATGCAGACCTTTGCCATCACGATGATCGGCGTCATCTATGGTTGGCGGCTTGGCGTTGCCACCGTCCTTACCTGGCTGACTGAGGCCATGCTCGGGCTTCCGGTTCTTGCCAATGGCGCCGGCGGTCTTGCCCATTTCGCAGGGCCGACGGCCGGTTATCTCGCCGCCTTTCCTTTGGTCGCTGGTATCGCCGGCTGGCTGGCACAGCGCGGCTGGACCGGCGATCGCGTTGTCCTGAGCTTCTCCGCCCATTTCGCCGCCAACATGCTGTGCCTTGCAGTTGGCGCCGCCTGGCTTGCGACGTTGATCGGTTTCGAACAGGCAATCGCACTCGGTGCTGCGCCCTTCGTGCTCGGCGCGGTGCTGAAGTCGGCACTTGCGGCGGCCGTGCTGAAAGCCGTCCAGCGCTATGTGCAGAAGCCGACGGACCTGCTTTGACGGTCCGGCTGCGCGGGCACCATCTGCTGTGCCTGCTGACCTTCGTGGGCGAGGGCTACACGCCCACGTTCACGCGCAACTATGTCAGGATCGCCGAACGCCTGTCGTCAGGTGAAAGCGTCACGGTTGTCGACGGCCCGGACGATATTTGCGTGCCGATGTTGTGTGACGCCGGTGCCCATTGCCGGGAAGACAGCATTGCACGGCGAGACAGTCTTGCACTCGCGGCCATCGCGAACATCCTCGACAGATCAGTCGCCGACGGAAAGGCCGCGGCGGTCTGTGTCGAATGCGAATGGGCCGGCCTCTGTAGCCGCGTTGCCGATAGCGGTTTTAGGGATGTTCTGGTGCGAGCAGGCACGGACCCGTGTTCACTGCGGGAAGAGGTCTGAAAAGGCCCTTTCGCCGCTATCGGTGAAGCGGATGGCGCGGCTGTTGTTCTCGCGTTTTGCCCAGCCCTTGTCGATGAACAGCGTCAGCAGCGCCTCGCCCAGCGAGCCTGCCAGATGCGAGCGTCTCTCGCTCCAGTCGAGGCAAGTTCGGCAGATTGGCCGGCGGGATTTCTTCAGCGATGCGTAGCTTATGCCGAGCGCCTCGATGCGGATCTGGCCCGTATCGGTCAAGGCGAGATCGTCGCCGGCGACCTCGATCTGTTTCGCCGCGATCAGGCTGTCGAGCATGCGCACGCCGTAGTCACCGGCTAGGTGGTTGTAGCAGACACGGGCCTTGCGCAGGGCCGGATCCCTGGGCCCGGGGCGATGCCGGTTCATGCCGCGGCTGGCGGCAAATCCCATGAGGTTCTCTAGCATCAGCCCGACCTCGTCTTCGGCCAGCTGGTAGTAGCGGTGACGGCCCTGTTTACGCTGGGTCAGCAGGCCCCCGGCCTCGAGCTTGGAAAGATGGGAACTCGCCGTCTGCAGCGTGATGCCGGCATGGGCCGCAAGCTCTGTCGGCGTCAGTGCGCGCCCGGCCATCAGCGCGGTCAGCATGTTGGCGCGGGCAGGGTCGCCGATCAGCGAGCCGATGAGTGCGATGTCTGGACCTTCCTTCATACTTCGATGGTAATCGAAGCATCAAAGGCCGGCAAGCGGGCATAGTGGGTTCATCGAAAGACAAACACGAGGAACTCAAGATGATCACCTGCTTCATCCGCTACGAAATCGACCCCTTCAAGAAGGAGGAATTCGCCGCCTATTCCCGCAACTGGGGTGAGGCGATCCCGCGCTGCGGCGCCGACCTGATCGGCTATTTCGGGCCGCACGAAGGTTCGGCGACAACCGCCTATGGCGTCTACAATATCGACAGCCTTGCTGCCTATGAGGCCTATCGCGCCCGGCTTGCCGCCGACCCTCTGGGCAGCGAGAACTACGCATTCGCGCGCAAAGAGCGTTTTATTCTGAAGGAGGATCGCATCTTCCTGAAAAACGTTTCGTCACCGGCTGGAAGGGACTGAGCTCATGATCACCGTTATCTTTGAAGTACTGCCGGCCGAGGGTCGTCGCGATACCTATCTCGGCATCGCCGCCGACCTGCGCCCGCTGCTGGACGGCATCGACGGGTTCATCTCGATCGAGCGCTTTCAAAGCCTTGCCGATCCGAACAAGGTCCTGTCGCTTTCGTTCTGGCGCGATGAGGCCGCCGTTAAGGAATGGCGCAACGGCGCCGAGCACCGCGCCGCCCAGGAGGCCGGCCGTCACGGCGTCTTTGCCGACTACCGTCTGCGCATCGCGTCAGTCGTTCGCGACTATGGCATGAACGAGCGGCATCAGGCGCCGGTCGACAGCCGCGCCTTCCACGAGGCTTGAGGGCCATCGGCATGCCAAGCGGTTGGCTATGCATCGCAATTACAAAATTTTTCCTGATGACCTTCAGGCTTTGGTAACCATCTTCGGTAACCATACGCTCCATAGTCCGTCCCGAGTAAGCGTATTTGCGAGTTGTCCATGTCATCAGTTGTTTCGCTTGCCGAAGTCTCCCGTTCCACCCGTCCGCTGGGCTGGCTCGATTCCATCATCAAGGGTGACTGCGTGGCAGCGCTCAATGCGCTTCCCGACAATTCGGTGGATGTCGTTTTCGCCGATCCGCCCTACAACCTGCAGCTTGGCGGCATGCTGACCCGCCCCGACCAGTCGGTCGTCGACGCCGTCGATGACGAGTGGGACCAGTTTGCTTCCTTCGAAGCCTATGACGCCTTCACCCGCGCCTGGCTGCTTGCCTGCCGTCGCGTGCTGAAGCCGACCGGAACGCTTTGGGTCATCGGCTCCTACCACAACATCTTCCGCGTCGGCGCCATCCTCCAGGACCTGCATTTCTGGATCCTCAACGACATCATCTGGCGCAAGACCAACCCGATGCCGAACTTCAAGGGCCGCCGGTTCCAGAACGCCCATGAAACGCTGATCTGGGCGACGCCGAACGCCAGCGCCAAGGGCTACACCTTCAACTACGATGCAATGAAGGCGGCCAATGACGACGTGCAGATGCGCTCCGATTGGCTGTTTCCGATCTGCTCGGGTCACGAGCGCCTCAAGGGCGACGATGGCAAGAAGGTGCACCCGACCCAGAAGCCGGAAGCGCTGCTTGCCCGCATCATGATGGCATCGACCAAGCCCGGCGACGTCATCCTCGATCCGTTCTTCGGCTCCGGCACCACCGGCGCCGTTGCCAAGCGCCTCGGCCGTCACTTCGTCGGTATCGAGCGCGAACAGGATTACATCGACGCGGCATCGGCGCGCATCGACGCCGTCGAGCCGCTCGGCAAGGCCATGCTTTCTGTGATGACCGGCAAGAAGGCCGAGCCGCGCGTGGCATTCAATACGCTGATCGAAAGCGGATTGATCAAGCCCGGCACCGTCCTGACCGACGCCAGGCGGCGTCATAGTGCCATCGTGCGCGCCGACGGCACGCTTGCCTCCGGTGGCGAGGCCGGCTCCATTCATCGCCTGGGCGCCAAGGTCCAGGGTCTGGATGCCTGCAATGGATGGACATTCTGGCACTTCGAAGATGGGAACATCCTGAAGCCCATCGACGAACTCAGAACCGTCATTCGAAATGACCTGGCAAAACTGAACTGATCAACCAGTTCCGCCAGGTCCTTCGAAAAGCCCTCTGCCCGGTTTTTGTACCTTCAGTCCCGGAAGGAGAGCTTTAAACGCCCGGAATCCGCAAGGTTTCCGGGCGTTTGTATGTTTCCCTCAACCTCGGGGACTTCCAGCTATTGGCGCGCTGCCATGTCAGCGCTGGATGCCATAGGCCGCGAGATCGGCCTTCAGCTTCTCCGGGTCGGTGAAATGCACCGCGTACCAGCCGGCGAGGCGCGCGCCCTCGACATTGGGCATGCTGTCGTCGATGAACAGTGTCGCTGGCGGATCGAGGTCGAAGTTGCGGGCATGAGTCTCGTAGATCGCCACATCCGGCTTGATCAGGCCGACATCGCCCGACACGGTGACGCCGCGCGGCAGGGTGAGGAACGGATAGAGCTGCAGCGCCTCGCGGAACGTATCGGAGGCGAAGTTGGTCAGCATCGTCACGTCGCGCCCCTCGGCGATCAGGTTCTCCATCAGGGAAACCGTTTCGACATAGGCGTGCGGGACCATCTCCTGCCAGTGCTTGCGGAAGGCGCGGATATGCTCTTCCCGTTCAGGGTGATCCTTGATCAGCAGAGCCTCGGCTTCTTCCCAGGAGCGGCCGCGGTCCTGCTCGATGTTCCAGTCGTGGGAGCAGACATTGGCGAAGAACCACTGCCGCTCGGCCTCGTCGGGAATGATGCGGCTGAAAGGCAGATTCGGGTCGTAGTGGATCAGCACCCTGCCGATGTCGAAGACGATGTGGCGGATTTCGATGCTGCTCATGAACCTGTTCCTCTTTACGAACTTTTACAGCGCCGCGCGTCTACGCTAGACGCGCTCGGCCTTGAAGGCATCTGGTATCGCCTGGGCGATCGCCTTCTTCATAACCGTCGGCAACGCCTGGGTTTTCAGCGAAGCGACCGGCTCCCACCAGCCGTCGTTTCCGGTCTCGGCGCGCGCGACATTGGCCCGGTAGACCGACAGGCGCAACTCGAAATGCGTAAACACATGGGTGATCGTGCCGCAGTCTTCCCAGGCCGCCGCAAAGGGCTGGGCCTCGACTGAAGTCTCGCCGTCTTGCCGCGCCGTCCACGCCGTGCCGGGCACTTCGGTCATGCCACCGAGTAGGCCGGTTTCGCTGCGCTTGCGCAGATAGACCGTGTCGCGGGCATCGATCGCCACGAAGGCGGCGCCGAGCCTCAGCGGCTTGTCCTTCTTCTTTGCCTTGCGCGGAAAAGTCTCGGGGTCGGAGACGGAAAGCGCCAGACAGTGTGGCCGGAAGGGACAGAGCGAACAGGCGGGGCGCTTCGGCGTGCAGATCGTCGCGCCGAGATCCATCATCGCCTGGGCGAAATCGCCGGGCCGGTCGGTGGGCGTCAAGGCCGCGACTTGGCTACGCATTTCCGGCTTGGCCGCCGGCAGCGGCGTTTCGATGGCATAGAGCCGCGAGATCACCCGCTCGACATTGCCGTCAAGTACGGCGCTCTGGCGGTTGAAGGCGATGGCGGCGACGGCGGCGGCCGTATAGTCGCCGATGCCGGGCAGGGCCTTCAGCCCTTCTTCCGTGTCCGGGAAACGGCCGCCATGATCGCGGGCGACGGCCTCGGCGCATTTCTTCAGGTTGCGCGCCCGTGCGTAGTAGCCGAGGCCGGCCCAGGCCTTCATCACGTCTTCATTGTCGGCGGCGGCGAGATTTTCGACCGCCGGCCACAAGGTCAGGAACTTCTCGAAATAGGCCTTCACCGCCTGCACGGTCGTCTGCTGCAGCATGACCTCCGACATCCAGATATGGTATGGGTTCGCGACCACGCCTTGCCGCGCCATCGACGGCGAGACCCGCCACGGAAGCTCGCGGTGGTGCCGGTCGTACCATTCAAGAAGAAGCGGAGCGGCCTTCGCCGCCGTGATCGTATTTGCCATGATTTGCCGGAAGTTCCTTTTCCGGCCTATACTTGGAGAAGGCGAGCCGGCGCATCAAGGCTCAATCGACATTGCATACAGAAAGTCGCGTTCGTGAGTGAACAGAAGTCCCGCAGGGGTGTGGTCCAGATCAGCGAGGTCGCCAACGGCCTGATCGATCCGGTGCTCGCCAAGCGCGCCGGCATCAACACCATGCTGCTCGGCTCCTGGGACGAGATCGCCGGCGCGGACTTTGCCGACTGCACCCGGCCGGAAAAGATCGCCTGGCCGCGACGCGCCTCGGAGATTGCCGGCGAGGGCGGCCATCAGCCCGGCGTGCTCACCGTTGCCTGCGAGGGCGCGCGTGCGCTTTTCCTCACCCATGCACAGGGCGAGCTGATCCAGCGTATCAACGGCTTCTTCGGCTTTTATGCCATCGGCCAGCTGCGGATCGTGCAAAAGCCGGTATCGCCGCCGCCAAAACGCAATCGCAAGCCAAGCCCGCTTTCCGGCGAACCGGCCCGCAAACTCGAAACCATGGTCGAGGGTATCGAGAGCGAAGAGCTGAAGGCGGCGCTGCGACGGCTCGGGACCGCAGTCATGTCTCCACGCCGGCGTTAGGCCAGCACCATCAGGCGGTCACAATTCTTTGAATTCTGTTGAAACGCTGCCCCTTGCCGCCCCGCGCGCGGCAAGATATCGAATCCGCACTGCAATTCCCTCCGAACACGGGTAAAATTCATGTCCGCTTCCGCAATGAACCTTTCGAAACGCCTGCTCAGCGGTGTTGCCATCGCGACCGTCGCTCTTGTGCTTGCCGCCTGCAGCGACGAGAAGAAGGAGCAGGCTTCGGCGACCCCGACCGAAACCACGGAAACGGCCGCCAAGGCCGACGCCAAGCCGGCCGACGCGATGACGACCGCTTCGACGACGGCTGCTCCGACAACGACCGCGCAAGCCAAGCCCGCCGGCACCGAAGTTGCCCAGTCGACCGCCGCTCCGGCAAAGGTCGAGCTGCCGAGCTCGGAAGGCTCCGTCGACATGGCCAAGCTGCTCGAGCCCGGAGCGCTGCCGGAAATGGCGGTCGGCGATGCCAACGCCCCGGTAACGATCGTCGAATACATGTCGATGACCTGCCCGCATTGCGCCGCCTTCCACAACAACACCTTCGAAGCGATCAAGACGAAGTACATCGACAGCGGCAAGGTTCGTTTCGTCCTGCGCGAATTCCCGTTCGATCCGCGCGCTGCTGCCGCCTTCATGCTGGCGCGCTGCGCCCCAGAGGGCCAGTATTTCCCGATGATCTCGATGCTGTTCAAGCAGCAGCAGCAGTGGGCTGCCGCTCAGAATGGTCGCGACGCATTGCTGCAGATGTCCAAACTTGCCGGTTTTACACAGGAGAGCTTCGAGTCCTGCTTGACGAACCAAAAACTTCTGGATGATGTGAACGCAGTTATGCAGCGGGGCGCAAAGGACTTTGGCGTACAATCGACGCCGACCTTCTTCGTCAATGGAGAGCACTATTCTGGGGATATGTCGGTTGACGTCATGTCGGCCCTCATCGACAGCAAGCTCTGATCCTTCGCTTTTCCTGAAAACGGGCGACGGCAGCAGCCGTGCGCCCGTTTTTCATGCCCTGGGGCCGGGTGAAGAGGGGCGTTCCGCGCCAGCGTTTGCCGCATGAAGTTCAACAAGCTTCGCCTGCTTGGCTTCAAATCCTTCGTCGAACCCAGCGAATTCATCATCGAGCGCGGTCTGACCGGCATCGTCGGCCCGAACGGCTGCGGCAAGTCGAACCTTGTCGAGGCATTGCGCTGGGTTATGGGGGAGAACTCCTACAAGAACATGCGCGCGTCCGGTATGGACGATGTGATCTTCTCGGGCTCCGGCAATCGCCCGGCGCGCAACACCGCCGAAGTCGGCCTCTACCTCGACAACAGCGATCGCACCGCGCCTGCCGCCTTCAACGACAGCGACGAAATCCAGGTGACGCGCCGCATCGAGCGCGAACAGGGCTCGGTCTACAGGATCAACGGCAAGGAAGCGCGCGCCAAGGATGTGCAGCTGCTGTTTGCCGACGCGTCCACCGGCGCTCGCTCGCCGTCGATGGTCGGCCAGGGCCGCATCGGCGAGCTGATTGCGGCAAAGCCGCAGGCCAGGCGCCAGCTTCTGGAAGAGGCGGCCGGTATTTCCGGCCTGCACTCGCGCCGGCATGAGGCCGAGCTGCGGCTGAAAGCCGCCGAAACCAACCTCGAGCGCCTTGATGACGTCACCTCTCAGCTCGAAAGCCAGATCGAGAGCCTGAAACGGCAGGCGCGCCAGGCCAGTCGCTTCAAGATGCTCTCTGCCGATATCCGCAAGCACGAGGCGATCCTGTTCCACATCCGCTGGGTTCAGGCCAAGGAAGCCGAAGCCGAGGCGACCAGCCAACTCAACCAGGTGACGGCACTCGTCGCCGAAAAGGCGCAGGCCCAGATGCAGGCCGCCAAGGATCAGGCGATTTCCAGCCTGAAACTGCCGGAGCTGCGCGAGAGCGAGGCGAAATTGGCGGCCGCACTGCAGCGGCTGCAGATCGCCCGTTCGCAGCTTGAGGAGGATGCTGGCCGTATCCTGCGCCGTCGCGACGAGCTGCAGCGTCGCCTGGCCCAGCTTGCCGAGGATATCGCCCGCGAGGAGCGCCTGGTTGCCGACAATGCCGGTATTCTCGCTCGCCTCGACGAAGAAGATGAAGAACTGCGCGAACTGCTCGCCGAGGCGGACGACCGGGCAAGCGAAGCCCGGGAACGGCTCGAGGAAGCGAACGAAAAGCTCTCCATGAGCGAAGCAGATCTCAGCCGGCTGACGGCCGAGCGTGCCGAGGCACAGGCCGGTCGCAACCAGCTTGAGCGGGCGCTGCGCGATCTCTCGGAGCGGCAGGCTCGGTTGGCGCGCCAGCTCTCCGACCAGGCCCGCGATCTTGACGAACTCGACCGGCAGATGTCGACGCTGCCCGACCCGCACGAAAAACAGGGCCAGGTCGAAGTGGCCGAGGCCGCCCTAGAAGAGGCCGAGGCGACTGTCGCAGCCATCGAAGAGACCCTCGCCGAAACCCGCCGCGCCGAGGCCGACGCCCGCCCGCCAGTCGATCGGGCGCGGGCCATCCTGAACGGCATCGAGACCGAGGCGCGCACGATCCGTCGCATGCTCGAAGCGGCCGGTGGTGGCGACTATCCGGCTGTTGTCGAGGAGATGAAGGTCGACCGCGGCTTCGAGACGGCGCTTGGCGCAGCGCTTGGCGATGATCTCGATTCGCCGCTCGATAGCGCAGCACCGGCCCATTGGCGTACACCGGGCGATCATTCCGGCGATGCCGCCTTGCCGCAAGGGGCGCGCTCACTCATCGAGCACGTTCGCGCGCCACAGGCATTGACGCGTGCCTTGAGCCAGGTCGGCATTGTCGACAGCGAGGCAGAGGCCGAGCGGCTGATGCCGCTGTTGAAACCCGGCCAGAGCCTGGTGACGAAGCAGGGCTCGGTTTGGCGGTGGGATGGCCACGTGACCGGTTCCGAAGCGCCAAGTGCTGCAGCACTAAGGCTGGCCCAGAAGAACCGCCTTGCTGAACTCGATACTGAGGCGGACGACGCCGGCGAGTCGCTCCGCCGTGCCGAGGCTGATCTTGCCGCTGCCGGCTCGCGCATCCGCGCCGAGGATGAACGGCTGAGGCTTGCGCGCGACGCCCAGCGCATGATCACGCGCCAGCTCGGCGAAGCGCGCGATGCGCTGGCCGCTGCCGAGCGCGCATCCGGCGATCTCTCGCGTCGCCGCGCGGTTGTTGCCGAAACCAAGAGCCAGCTTGAAAGCCAGCTTGAAGAGGTCGCCGAGCAGATCGAGACCGCCAACGACGCGCTTGCCGATGCGCCCGACCTTTCAGAACTTGAGCTGAAATTGCGCACGCAAACGGCAGATGTCGCCGCCGACCGGGCAGCGGTTGCCGAAAGGCGTGCGGCCCATGACGGACTTGCGCGCGAAAACGAGGCGCGCCAGCGCCGGATCACTGCGATATCAGGCGAACGCCAGACCTGGAAAGCACGGGCGGCAAGCGCCGAAGAACATATAGCCACCCTCAGGGATCGCGAGGCGGAAGCGCGCGACGAGGTCGAGGAGCTGATGGATGCGCCCGACGAGTTCGAGGACAAGCGGCGCGCGCTGATGAACGAATTGCAGAAGGCCGAGGCTTCACGTCGCGAGGCCGCCGATATCCTGGCCGAGGCCGAGGGTCGCCAGCGCGAGGCAGACCGCATGGCCGCAACCGCGCTTTCGGAGTTGGCAGAATCGCGCGAAAAGCGCGGCCGCGCCGAGGAGCGGCTGGTATCCGGCCGCGAGCGCCGGGTCGAGATCGAGGCACGCATCCAGGAGGCGCTCTCCTGTGCTCCGCATGAGGTTATGCGGCTGACCGGGCTTGCCGTCGACGAGGCGCTGCCGGACATGCGCAATGTCGAGCGCGAGCTGGAACGGCTGAAGATCGAGCGGGAGCGTCTTGGCGCCGTCAACCTTCGGGCCGAAGAAGAACAGAAGGAGCTCTCCGAGCGGCTCGCTCTGCTTCTGAAGGAACGCGACGACGTCATCGAAGCGATCCGCAAGCTGCGCAGCGCCATCCAGAACCTCAACCGTGAGGGTCGCGAGCGGCTGATCGTCGCCTTCGACGTGGTCAACGCCCAGTTCCAACGGCTTTTCACCCATCTCTTCGGTGGCGGCACGGCCGAGCTGCAATTGATCGAGAGCGACGACCCGCTTGAAGCCGGCCTTGAAATCCTTGCCCGTCCGCCGGGCAAGAAGCCGCAGACCATGACGCTGCTGTCGGGCGGTGAACAGGCGCTGACGGCAATGGCGTTGATCTTCGCCGTCTTCCTCACCAATCCGGCGCCGATCTGCGTTCTTGACGAAGTCGACGCGCCGCTCGACGACCACAATGTCGAGCGCTACTGCAACCTGATGGACGAGATGGCGGCATCGACCGAAACCCGCTTCGTCATCATCACCCACAACCCGATCACCATGGCCCGCATGAACCGCCTGTTCGGCGTCACCATGGCGGAGCAGGGCGTGTCGCAGCTTGTTTCCGTCGACCTGCAGACGGCAGAGCGGCTGAGGGAAGTGGTGTAACTCTACTCGAACTCAAGCAGGAAGCTCCCGGTCGCGTCTTGCGGACCCATGTCGTCCCAAGTCGTTACCCGCAGCGATTTAAGATCGGCTCTGCCTTCGCGGTGAGCATAATACATGCCAACATCGTCGCCCTTCTTGTGCTCGTTCGGCATGTTGGCAAACCATTTCGAGTACGTCAGCGGCTCGCCGTCGTCCCAGCCCCATCCGCCGCGCGGCTCTCTGCCCTGGGACGCTTGAACGAGACCGATCCACGGACCCATCTTGTAGCTGACGCCGCCATTCGGATCGTATCCGGTGTTGAAGAAGTTCTCGTCGCTGTTGAAGAGTGAGGCGACGAACTCGTTCTCTGCGTCCGAAGTGATTGTAGCGAGATGTGCGCCGCAACTCTTGGCCCAATATTGTGCGACTGAGGCAGGGACATAGAGGTATCGCACGACGACGTAGAGATGCCCCTGGAAGGCACCATAGACAGTGTCGTAGCGAGGTAGGCATTCAACTGCCCTCAGAACCCGCCCGTCGGTCTCCAGCCCTCTCAAATCATCGATCTTGTATTCGCGGGCCTTGGTGGCGCTGTAGACGCCGTCGATATCCTGCGAAACGGCGATGCCAAGTGCCTTGGCGGTGCGTTCGCTGATAAAGCCGTTGCTCGGCTGCTGGTTCCGGCTTTGGTACTGCCGGATGGCAGTGCGGGTCTGCTCGCCGAAGACGCCGTCGGCCGTGCCGATCTCAAGCCCCGTCGCCGCGAGCGCCAGCTGCACGCTCCTCCGCGCTTCCTTGCTCGGAAGCAACCGGCTCTCGATCGTCTGCGGCGTTGAATTTTGACCCCGCGCTGTCGCCGGGTCGATCTGCGCCAATGCCTGCCTACCAAGTTCGGCATATTCGCCTGTGCGATGCTTGGCGACGAAGAAGCGCCAGATGCGCGGCGTACCGACACGAAGCGCCTTTTTGAAATCGGCTTCGGCTTCAAGCTCTGCCGGATCGACGGCAGTCGAGGGGGCCGTCTGCGTCGATGCCGCCGTCGGTGTTTCCGGCCCGAAGTAGAATTCCAGCGACAGGGACGAAAGGATCTGCGGTGATTGTTTGCCGCCCGTGTCCTTGCGCACATCGCGAACCACGCGCTTGAAGGCGGTGCCAACCTCAAGCCCGGGGCCGGAGAGGTTGGCGATCAGGGCGCGGGTAAAGGGTGAATGCCCGTCGGTGCCGTCGGCAGCGACCTGTCCCGGGGCGGCCGCAAAGGCGACCAGTGTACCGGCACCTTGCGTTTCGATCGGTGCAAGTCCGCGGGTGGCGCCGCCACGCGTGGCGCCATCGACGTCGACATTCAGTTTGTTGGCGAGCGGATTGTTGCGACAGGCGTCGAGGAACACCAGGGATATCCGGGCGCGTTTTTCGAGTGCATTGATGATCTCGGACAGCGCCACGGTTTCCGCCGGCACGTCGAACTCGCTTTCGAGCCTGGCATCCGTGCCGATCAGAAAATTCTCGCCATGGAGCTGCATGCCGTGGCCGGCAAAATAGAACAGTGCAATATCCTGCGGCCCGATCTTGCGGGCGAAGCGCGAGAGCGCCTCGGCAAAGCTCTTGCGGTCTGCATTCAGCACGAGGTCCGCTTCAAAGCCTTTGCTCTGCAGGAAGCCGCTGAAGGCTTCGGCGTCGCGGGTCGCGTTCGGCAAGCTTCCGGCGATCGCGTAGTTACTCATGCCAACGATCAGAGCCAGCCGCTTGCCGCCATTGTCGCCGAACACTGGGCTCGCAGCAAACAACAAAAGCAGAAATGACAGCATCGAAAAGCGCAGTTTCGCACGACATTTCATGACCTGCCTCCAAGCCCACAGGACTGAAACGGATCGCCATGACGGGATATTCGCCGATGTGCCCCTCATCGCTTCGTAATATTAGATATTTATGATGGATGCTGCAATGTGCAGTCCTGGGCCGATTGCGTCAGCGCCACGCGGTAAACTACAGCGCCGCGCGTCTTGTTAGACGCGCAAAGGTCGCTGCAGCACCTTGGATTGCTGCATGTTTTGAATCGAATACGATTTAAGGAAACGTGCAGTAGGCTCTATGCCGCTTCGCGAAATTCGGGCACGCGCTGCTCTTCGCGCCACGAAGAAGGGCTCTGGCCGGTGACGCGCAGGAACTCGCGGTTGAAGTTCGATTTCGTCAGGAAGCCGGCCTCGAAGGCGATCTGCGTGATTGCCTCGTCGGTCGCCGAAAGCAGCCGGCAGGCTTCCTCCACCCGGTAGTTGTTGACATATTGCGAGACGCTGATGCCGTGGATCCGGTTGATGGCATTGGAAATCCGCCGGGCCGGCACGCCGAGCTTGCGGGCGATCCGCGAGAGGTTGAGCTCGAGATCCTTGTAGAGCGCTTTCCTGCGCATCAGGTCGTCGATGCTTCGCACGATCTCGGCATCTTCTTCAGTCGCAGTGCGCTCTTGCGGCAAAGGCGCTGCGTCCCCCCGTCCGCTGTCTGTCGATGTGTCGAAGCTGGCGATCGAGGCGGCGGTGCCGAGAATGAGCAGGGCGAGTACGTTGCCTGCCGCAACGATCGCGCCGGAATAGGCACCTCCATTGCGCAGCTGGTCGAAGCCGATGGCGACGTCGCTAAGCGCTGAGGCGATCAGCGCCCACCCGGTGAACTTGAGCGATCGGTATGAGCGAAGCACGCCGTCGAGCCGCGAGGCGACCAGTGCGTTCGGGCCCCGCCGCGCAAGCCAGAGCAAGGCAAACCCGTAGCCGAGAAAGAACAGGGTGATCGCCGTGCCGACCGCATCGCGCCAGGCAAACATCATGACCCCGACGATGAGCGGGGGCAGGAGGTGCCAGGCGATTTGCCCCAGGCGTGGCGGACCATCGCTCGCAAGGCTGCTGAAGCAAACCCATGCCAGCGCCGCGTTGAACGTCGCAAGCATCGCCTGTGCCAAGAGGATGGTACGGATTTCGTAGCCCCATCGGATGCCGATCAGCACGGATTGCAGTGCATAAGCGCACACGAGCAGCAGGAACAGGCGTTGCTCGAAGGTCATGGCCTCGCCGCGCTGCCAAAACATCCGGACAATCACGATCATCAGCAGCAGGGAAACGACGAAGGGGAGCGGTACAAACAGCATGAGCGGAAGAATTCTTCGGGAGGGAGGTGGGCGGATGGCAGGATGATGCCCTTGATTGCGTTCAGGGTCGACCCGAAACGCGATCAAGGTCGCGACTGCGTTCGATTTCAGGCGAGCTATTCCGGTCCGGCGATGGTGCCAGACCGCACGAATGGAGCGTCAAATGTTGATCGGACCGCCAGCAATGGTTCTCGCCCCCATCCTTCTCCTCGCCCTGGCGAGCAATGCCGAGACATCGGCGAGGGACATCGATATCACCGGCGTCACGGCGATCGTCGCCACCGGCGACGCAAGCGCAATCGAACTCACCAGCGATGAGACTTTGCCCTTCAGCGCCTCGGTCGAGAGCAGGCGGTCCGGCTGGTTTGCCCCCTTCTATTCCAGCTGGTTCTACAGCGATTGCGTATCGGAGACCCGTATGCGCGTCGAAGGTTCGACCCTTTACATCGTTGTGGCAGCGCCCTCCTGGCCGGAATTGGAGGAGTGCAGGACCGCATTTCGCGCCAACCTGAAAAAGGGAGCGTCAATCTCTGTGGAGCAACCGGCGTTCCAAGCCGCGCTTGAGGGGGAGTTTTCGAGTGTGGCGCTCAAGGGCAAGGCAGCTGATGTTTCGATCGAGGGGCACGTCGGACAGGTGAGGCTCGATGTCGACGCCCTGCGGGCGCGGCTGATCTATGAGAAGACCTCGCAGTCCGAGACCGTGGAGATCTCCGGCAAGGCACTCGACATTCACCTCGGATTCGATGCGGCAAGTTTCATTGATTATCGGGTGATGGCGACGGCCTCCTGGGTCGACAGTTCGCGAACGGCGATCCCCGGCGCCAGGCCTCTGATTTGCATCAAGGGGGAGATGGTGCGCGCGACGATCCGCTGAGCCTCGAAGTCCGCCGCAGTGCGTTCGACAGTCGGAAAAATGATGCAATGCAGCATAAATCTTCGGCGGGTGCATTTCCAGGCTGAAGCATATACTGTAAATCGTCATAAAAGACTGTTTTTGGGTGGAGATCAGGCATGATGAAATGGGTTTACACCTTCGGTGGGGGCAAGGCCGAAGGGCGTGCGGGTGATCGTGACAGGCTGGGCGGCAAGGGTGCAAACCTTGCGGAAATGTGCAGTCTGGGCCTGCCGGTGCCGCCGGGGCTGACCATCATCACCGATGCCTGCAACAGCTATTTCGACAATAGCCGCGAAATACCCGAGGGCCTGCACGACCAGGTCCGCGAAGGCATTCGCCGGATGGAGGAAGTCACCGGCCGGGTTTTTGGCGACACCAACCGTCCGCTGCTGCTTTCCGTGCGTTCCGGCGCCCGCGCCTCGATGCCGGGGATGATGGACACTGTCCTCAATCTCGGCCTCAACGATCAGTCCGTGCATGCGCTCGGTCACGACGCCGGCGATGCGCGGTTTGCCTGGGACAGCTACCGCCGCTTCATACAGATGTATGGCGACGTCGTCATGGGCGTCGACCACGATATCTTCGAGGAGATCCTTGAAGACGAGAAGGCCCGCCTCGGCCACGAGCAGGATACCGAACTTTCCGCGGTCGAATGGCAACATGTCATCACACGCTACAAGGACGCGATCGAGGAAACGCTCGGCGAGCCGTTTCCGCAGGATCCGGAAATCCAGCTCTGGGGCGCCATCGGCGCCGTGTTCTCCAGCTGGATGAACCCGCGCGCCATCACCTACCGCCATCTGCACAGCATCCCGGCGGCCTGGGGCACCGCGGTCAACGTCCAGGCGATGGTTTTCGGCAATCTCGGCAATTCGTCGGCGACCGGCGTTGCGTTTACCCGCAACCCCTCGACCGGAGAGAACGAGCTTTACGGCGAGTTCCTCGTCAATGCCCAGGGCGAAGACGTGGTTGCCGGCATCCGCACGCCGCAAAACATCACCGAGGCGGCCCGCATTGCGTCCGGCTCCGACAAGCCATCGCTTGAAAAGCTGATGCCGGAGGCCTTTGCCGAGTTCCGCACGATCTGCGACAAGCTCGAGCGGCATTATCGCGACATGCAGGACCTCGAATTCACCATCGAGCGCGGCACGCTCTGGATGCTGCAGACGCGCTCCGGCAAGCGGACGGCCAAGGCCGCCCTGAAGATCGCCGTCGACATGGCGGACGAGGGGCTGATCTCGAAGAACGAAGCGGTCGCCCGCATCGATCCGGCTTCGCTCGATCAGTTGCTGCATCCGACGATCGATCCGCACGCGCGCCGCGATATCATCGGCTCCGGCCTTCCGGCTTCGCCGGGGGCTGCAACCGGCGAAATGGTCTTCACCTCGGAAGAGGCCGTCCAGGCCGACAAGGAAGGCCGCAAGGTCATCCTCGTGCGCATCGAAACCAGTCCGGAAGACATTCACGGCATGCACGCCGCCGAAGGCATTCTGACCACGCGCGGCGGCATGACCAGTCACGCCGCGGTGGTTGCGCGCGGCATGGGCACCCCTTGCGTTTCCGGTGCGGGCGGCATCCGCGTCGATCTGCGCAACGAATTGCTGATCACGCCGAGCGTGACGCTGAAGAAGGGCGACATCATCACCATCGACGGCTCGTCCGGCCAAGTGCTGAAGGGCGCGATCGCCATGCTCCAGCCGGAGCTTTCGGGCGATTTTGGAAAGATCATGGCCTGGGCGGACGCCAGCCGCCGCATGACCGTGCGCACAAACGCCGAAACGCCGGCCGACGCGCGCGCCGCCCGCTCTTTTGGTGCCGAGGGCATCGGCCTTTGCCGTACCGAGCACATGTTCTTCGAGGATGGCCGCATCAATGTCATGCGCGAGATGATCCTGGCGGAAGACGAAGCCGGGCGGCGGCTGGCGCTCGCCAAGCTGCTGCCGATGCAGCGTTCGGACTTCGTCGAACTCTTTTCCATCATGCACGGGCTGCCGGTGACAATCCGTCTGCTCGACCCGCCGCTGCACGAATTTCTGCCGAAGACGGATGAGGAAATCGCTGATGTTGCCGGTGTTTTGTCACTGGATCCGTCAGCCCTGCGTCAGCGCGTCGACCAGCTGCACGAGTTCAACCCGATGCTCGGCCATCGTGGCTGCCGTCTGGCCATCTCCTATCCGGAGATCGCCGAGATGCAGGCTCGCGCCATCTTCGAGGCGGCGGTCGAAGCCGCGCGCGAAACCGGCGCTGCCGTCGTGCCTGAGATCATGGTGCCGCTCGTCGGCCTGCGCGCCGAACTCGACTACGTCAAGGAGCGCATCGATGCGGTGGCAAAGGCGGTGATCGGCGAAGCCGGCATCGACATCGACTATCTCGTCGGCACCATGATCGAGCTGCCGCGCGCGGCACTTCGCGCCCATGTGATTGCGGAAGCCGCCGACTTCTTCTCGTTTGGCACCAACGACTTGACCCAGACGACATTCGGCATTTCACGCGACGACGCCTCGCAGTTCCTGGCGACCTATCAGCAGAAGGGCATCATCGAGCAGGATCCCTTCGTCTCGCTCGATTTCGACGGTGTCGGCGAACTGATCCAGATCGCCACGGAGCGCGGACGCCGGACCAAGAACGGCCTCAAGCTCGGCATCTGCGGCGAACATGGCGGCGATCCGGCCTCGATCCGCTTTTGCGAAGAAGCGGGCCTCGACTATGTCTCCTGTTCGCCCTTCCGCGTGCCGATAGCCCGGCTCGCCGCCGCACAGGCGGCGATCAACGGCAAGGCGTGAGGCGGCATCGATACCGGCCATAACCTCAACGCCCCGGTCAAGGGTGCCCGGGGCGACTGCATGTTTCCTTAAATCCTATTCGATTTAAGGACAAAAACATGCAGTAATTCAAAGTGCTACAGCGACCTTTGCGCGTCTATCAAGACGCGCGGCGCTGTAGGCATCTCGTTTCAGAGCTACTTAGACTGCACGATAACCGGGCGTGCAATGACGACCGGCCGGTTCCAACCCCACATCATCACATCATTGTCATAGCGGTAGCTGCGCCGCTCGGCGCGGCGGTCGAGCTCGATGCGTTGCAGGCAGGTGGCGAATGCATCGGTGCCGCGCCGAAAGCCGTAGGAGGCGCAGGTGTTGCCGTCGGCGGCGCGCCGCTCTTCCGGCGTCATCGTCTGGCAGGCCGCAAGCAAGAGCCCGATGGCGGCAAGGGTCAGCAGTTTGGTCTTCATCGTATTCATGCCTCCTGAGCGGATGCAGATCGGCTCGGCGAAAGACCGGCTTTGCTTGTGCCCGAACCTCAGCTTTTGTCAGAAGGCTGTTGGGTACACCGGTCGCTCAGGTCTTTACCGCCGCCTGCAGGACAGAGCTCTGCCGCATGGCGGGCCGTCGTGTCCACCCTGATTTTTTCGGGTATGGCTGTAAAGATCGGTAGGGTGGATCGTGCAATCGAGGGCCGAGGCTTCGGCGCAGCTACAAGCCAAGGGCAGAAACGCACAACACGGATTTTGCATTCACGATTCGATCGCATGAAGACATGATGGGGCAGCCGTTGGGCGACCGTCAATCCGTTTTCGGCAAGTCCGGATGGTCACATGCGCTCAAGCACGCCGACAAAGGATTCGGCAAAGCTTTTCAGATCCTGGGTGTTCTCGCCGGGGTGCTCGAGCCGGATCGTCGAGCCCTCTTCTTCGAGGCAGACAAACAGGATTGGCGACGCGTCGCCCTCGGTCCCGCCGAGCCGAAGGACCGCGATGCTCAGGCAATCGTCGACCAGGCCGGAAGCGGGCAAGGCAAAGAGAAACTCGCCGCCGACGTTGTCGGCAACCGTGCGGATGAAGGCGGTGAAATCGTCCTTGCTTCCGGAGAAACCGTCGAGCGAAAGCTCCAGCTCCAGCAGCGCCATGGGAATGCGGGCGTCAGCCGGCGGAGGCGGTGCTGCGTGGGTGGCTGTTGCCACGGCTGCTTGCGATGCGACCATGATGTCTCTCCATCTTGCCGTGCCGGATGCGTTCCCAGCGTCGGCCCTTGCCCCCCGATTGACGATTCGCGACGACTTTTGCCGGCGTACGGGCATATTTCCAGTTTCTGATAGGTGGTTAACGAGAATGGCGATTTTGCGGCAAGTGGCTGCAGGCGCGCGGCCCAGGTCTCCAGCCGCATCCTATTGCCTGTTTTCACGGCCCCGGCCATGGTCTAAGAATGCTGGTCTGTTTCGATGCAGGGGATTGATTCCGTTATATGATGGTCCGGTACGAGCGCCCCTATTCCTATGCCGCCCACTGGGCGCGCCGCTTTGCCCGCATAGCCTTTGCGATCTTCGCGCTGTCCCTGCTGGCGCACCGGTTCGGCCCGTTGACGACGCCGCATTTCCTTGGATTGGTCGGGCTCTCCGGTGCTTTTGCACTGCTCGGCGTCCTGCTTGCCGTAGTCGGGCTCGCGCGGCTTTGGCAGGTGGCCGCGATCGGTGGCATCGCCTCCGCCTCGGCCCTTGTCTATGCGGCGCCCACGCTCGGTTTCATCGGTTTCGGCATCGCGCAGTACCTGACCCGGCCGGCGATCTATGATGTCAGCACCGACACAGTGACGCCGCCGCCTTGGCTGAAGGTGCCGCAGACGGAGGAAAGCTGGCTGAAGCGCAATCCGGCTGTGACGCCCGAGGACCGCGAAGCGCAGATTATCGCCTATCCCGGCCTGACCGGACGACGATACGACGGTGCGCTCGACCGCGTTTTCCAAGGTGTGCGCAATGTCGTCGAGAAAACGCGCGTCGGCGTCACGCAGGAACTCGGCGTCGAAAACGCCCGCGCCGATCTCGAGGATCTGGCGGTGCGGCCGAATGCCGGGGCGGACGCCGCCGCCGAGCCGGAGAACATACCCGTGCCGGAATCCCGACCGGAGCTGGCTTTGGAGGGCGCCCTTCCAGGGCGGCGTTCCAGTGACGTCGTGCTTCAGGGAGAATGGCGGACGCTGATTGCCGGCTTTCGTTTCGATGTGCTGATCCGCCTGCGCGAAGAAGCGGAAACGACGTTCGTCGACCTGCGCGTCGCGTCTCGCTACGGCCAGCACGACCTCGGCATCGGCGCCGCCTTCGCCGACCAGTTCCTGCGGGCGCTCGATGCGGAGCTGCTCGGCATCGCCGGCGATTGATCCGCAGAATACCGGCAGACGCTTCAGTCCTGCATGAGGGCGTCGTGGCCACCAGATCCATGAGGCAGCTTTTGGTCTCGCACGTTTGCGATCGGCGATGGTGCCTCGTCGTCCGCCTTGAGCCAGCCGCGATAGCGCACAATCAAGCCGGTCAATGGGCTTTCGACCTCGACGTGGAAGTGGAACAGGCCATCGCGATCTTCCTCGAACGTCCGGCCACCTGGCGCCAGCAACGCTGGAAGCGGGAGGCCGAGGAAGGACCAGCCGCGAACCCTGAGATGCAGGCGGTTTCCCACAGGCTCCAAGGCGCACAGGATCCGGAACGGCCCGAAACCCTCGGCAAGCAATCGTTCCTTCCGGTTCTCGGCTTTTTGCTGGGAGCTGCGCAAAACCTTCTCTCCAAACCGCCGCGTCCAGATCTCGCGACCATTGGCGCACTCGAAACGGATCTCGACCGGCACATTCTCGCCGGCCACGGGAAAGCCGAAGACAGAGGCGGTGAGGCGGCCCCATGACCCCTTGCCACGCTCGATGGTCGCACGCCCCCTGAAAATGGCTTGCCCATCCGACGTCTCATGCAGAGTGCGGATCGCCGTGGGCAAGCGATCCCATTCAGCGCCGAGAACTCGTCGGTAGAGGCTTTGCTGACGGACCATGCCACTTTCCGCTGCGTCCTTCACGCGATGAAACGCCCGCGCTCGTCGGCGGTCGGAACCATGCAGGTCTGGCGGCGCCCGGCGATGCGGTAGCGGTTCCTTGCAACGAGATCGTAGAGCGGATCGCGAAGGGCAGCAGGCAAAATGCGGCAGATATTCACCAGCGACCATGGCAGGCCCAATCCTGCAAGCGTGCGAATCGATCCGTCCGATTTGAAGCGCGCAATACCGTTCTCGATCAGGATGTTGCTTTCATAGTTCTCTGTATCGAGGCCATAGTGCCGGTAGAGCGCCTGGCCGAGCGGCGATTGCGCCGTCAGGTAACGATAGCGCGCTTGCCGGTCATGGCGCAGCATGAAGCGCACCCAGCCCGAGCAGAAGATGCATTCGCCGTCAAAGACGATCACCGGCCGATCGTCGGGAAAGCGCGGCACCGACGGGTCCTCGCGGTAGCTGTGCGCTTGCCGCCGCATCCTCAGCCAGCCCCTCCCGGCGCCAGGCGATAGTCGCCGAAAAGGGACGGCGGTCCATCGGTCTCAACACGTCCCTGTTCGACCAGGTCTTCAAGATGCGCCAGCACGGAGAGGGCTGCTGCGCCATGCAGTCGTGTGTCGGTGGAGGCATAGATCACCTTGACCATGTCGGGGATCTTGCCGTCGCCGGCGCGGATGCGCTCAAGCACGGCGCGCTCACGCATGCGCCGGTGGGCGCGCAGGCCCCTGAGGAATGAAGCCGGCTCGATGACAGGCCCGCCGTGGCCGGGCAGATAGAGCCGGTCGTCACGCATCAGCAGCTTTTCCAGCGAGGCCATGTAGTCTGCCATGGCGCCATCCGGCGGTGCGACGATCGTCGTCGCCCAGGCCATGACGTGGTCTGCGGAAAAGACCGTGCCGGTGCCGTCGAGCGCAAATGCCATGTGGTTGGCGGTGTGGCCGGGGGTGGCGAGCCCCGTCAGCGCCCAGCCGTCGCCTTCGATCCGTCCGCCATCGGCAAGGATGATGTCGGGCGAGAAGTCCATATCGGAACTCTCGGCGAAGGGGTTGATCTCGCCTTCATGCAAAGGTCTGGCGGCACGGTGAGGCCCTTCGCCGACGATTGCCGCGCCCGTCGCGGCCTTCAGTCGCCGCGCCAGCGGCGAGTGGTCGCGGTGGGTGTGGCTGACGGCGATGTGGGTCACCTCGCGGCCCCTAAGCGCCGACATCAACGCCTGAAAATGCGCTTCGTCCTCCGGGCCCGGATCGATCACCGCCACCGAGCGATTACCGACGATATAGCTGTTGGTGCCGTGAAAGGTGAAAGGGCCGGGATTGTTGACGGTGATGCGCTGCACGCCGTCGGCAACGGTCACGGCCTCGCCATGTGCCGGCTTGAAGTCGAGATCGAAGTCGGGGCCCTGCATGCGTCGTTTCCTGGCCTTCACTTGTATTCGATCTCGATGAAGGACATCGGTTCGCTGCCGGCATTGACGACGTTGTGCGCCATGCCGGCCTCGCGCCGGTAGGCCGCTCCCTTGGCGATATCCACCCGGCGGCTGCCGCCTTCCTCCTCCAGCAGGAACCGGCAATCGGTCATCGGCACGACGACATAACCGAGACCGTGGACATGATGGCCGGTATCGGCACCGGGTTCGAAGTCCCACCTAGTAATGCGCACGACCGCGTCATCGACAAGAATGCTGGGCACGGCGGGCGGACGGGCGCGAAACTGGCTCATTGGGGTCTCCATTCGCGCCGGAGAATAGGAGGTGACGGTCGGGAAGGGAAGGGCGGTGCGGCATCGGGCACTGGCGTTTCGCCGAGGGCGAAGTGTATGCTGGCGAACAAAGCCCAACAAAACCGCTCGAACCACAAACTTAATCATTGTGACGCGGCACGAGCTTTGCTAATCAGGCGCTCGATTTGGCGAAACTATTTCTCGCCAATTTCGTTGGGGCGTAGCCAAGCGGTAAGGCAGCGGTTTTTGGTACCGCCATCCCCTGGTTCGAATCCAGGCGCCCCAGCCACATTTTTCTTTCAAGCGTTCTGTCCTCTCAACGTCCCGGATGCCAAGTTCGGCGTCGCGCTTGACGATGGCTGTCGCGTTGCCGTGTATGCCCGGTCCTCGAGTCTCCTTAAAATTCTAGGGGCGTCTTTCATCTTTCCTCCATCTGTCTGCCGCATTCATGCACGCAACGTCTGGATGCACGTCTTCACGTCGCGTGAGAGGCGTTGGTTGCCAGGGAGGAAACAGCCGGAAAATGAATGGACCTCTGGCGGCATCGGCGATCGCTTCGGCATGGCCGGGACTGTTCGTGCTATTCGGCCTTGCCTTTGGATGGGCGTGGTCGATTGAGAAGAAGCGGCACTATCTGCTGCTTCTGACTGCCGCCTGCCTATTGTTTGCGACAGCGGCGTTTATGCAGATCATGCTGCTGCCCCTCGATATCGGCGCCAATACCATCCCGACTGGCCTGCTCTATACGCTTGCGGTGCTTGCTGCCGCGGAGGCCATCCTGCGTCGTTCAGGTCGCGGCATGGGCTGGAAGGCGGCACTCGGGGCAATCGGTGTGATAACCGCTCTGCTTTGGTACTTCTACTATATCAGGCCGAACCTTCTGGTGCGGATCTACGTGCAGGCTTTTGGGTATGGGTTGATCCTTGCGGCCGCCGCCTGGCGCATTCGGGCTCTGCGACATGGTCGCCTTGTAGACCGCGTCCTGTTCTGGGTTGTGGCTGTCGTTGCGATCCACTTCTTCCCGCGCACCTGGCTGACATTTGGCACTGACGCGACCGCCAGCATCGAGGCTTTCGGCGCGTCGCTCTTCTGGAACATGATGCAGTTGCTGATCGCGGCGGCGGGTACAGCGCTTGCCTTCGCGCTGCTTGCGGCGGCGCTGACGGATGTCATGGACGATCTCAGGCGCGAGCGCGATGTCGACCCGCTGACGGGTGTCCTCAATCGTCGGGGGCTGGAGGAGCGAGTGGCAAGGCTGTTTCGCAATGCGGGTGCACCGCTCAGCCTGATCCTCTGCGATATCGATCATTTCAAGGCGATCAACGACGCCCATGGACATGCGGCCGGTGACAGAGTGCTGGCGACGTTTGCGGGCGTATTGCGCGACAGCGTGCGTGAAGCAGATCTTGTCGCGCGGATTGGCGGCGAGGAGTTCGCAATCCTCCTACCTGGGATGGACGTGGATGCGGCGATGGCGGTTGCCGAGTGTATTCGCGAGCGGCTGGCAATTCACCGTTTTCCTGTTCTTGGCGCGACAGAAAGCGTGACCGCGAGTTTCGGTCTGGCGCAACGCGATGGCAGTGAACGTTTCCAGGCGTTCAGCGCGCGCGCCGATGCAAGGCTTTATCGCGCCAAGCGCGAGGGGCGCGACCGGGTCGTGGCTGCGGATATGCCGCTGACCGCTGGGCCGGCAGAGGTTGCTCAGCCGGCAAATGCAGCCAGTCCGGCTGCCTGAAGCAATAACCGAGGGCGGCTGGCTTCGGCGGACTATTCCAAGGAAGCAGAAAACCCGCCAACTGACGCTGGCGGGTTTCAAATGTCTGCCCCTTGATGCGCCGGTTATCAGCTTGCCGGTGCAGCCGGCTTTTCCGCCTTGGCGCCGCCGAGGAATTCTTCGCACCAGCTCGGGCCGTCGGCGCGCTTGTGGTCACCGACCAGGCGGATCGAGCGGATGACATAGTCCGAAGAGACGGTCAGCTGCACCGAGCAGCTCAGATATTCCGTGCGGGCCGAGGAGATACGCTTGCCGCGCTTGCCGTCCTTGCCGGTTTCGTACTGGGCCGGGGTCTTGCGGGTCTTATAGCCGCCCTTCCAGTTGTAGACGGTGGAACTGCCGCTTTCGACGTCGGAGAGCGGAGGACCATACTGGGCGAAGAAGCCGCCGGCCGGCTGACCGAGCCAACGCGATTCAACTGCGTTTCTGGAAATCGCCGTCGTCGTGGTGCAGCCTGCGAGCACAAGCGCGAGGCCTGCCACCGTCATCATGCGGAAGTTCATGTTTTCGTCCCTTTGGCTCTCGTTCGGAAGTAGGCGTGGCGCGCGCGCCCCAATCCCCTGAGTTTGCGCGCTTTCCGCTGAGCCTCTAGCGCCAAAAGCCGGCAAAGAAAATCCGCTGTCTGCATTCTATCTAAGGAAAATGCGAAGCGTTGCAGAAAGTCCCTATCTGGCCCCGGAAACCTCACCGCAACGTGATCGGTTGCAGTCGTTTCTGGTCCCTTCGCCCGCCGCTGCGGGCATGGGAAACCGTTGCTCCATTTCGATGCGAATCGCTCCGCGGGAGGGCTTCTGGTGGGCGCGGTCTTCGCCGAGACGCGAAAGCGCTAGAGTTTCGTCGGTGCGCAGGCATTGTCCGCTCCGCTGTGTCGGTCAGGGGCGGCTCCTGTGGGTCTACTCCCCGATCAGCTTGCAGCCGATCTTGGTGGCGCTCCCGGCGATCGCCTTCAGCGGACCGTCATAGACATCGCAATCGAGCAGGTTGTCCGGGCCGCTGCGACGGGCGGAATGGACGTTGATGTTGACGAGAGGTTCGCCGTCCTTGACCCAATGCAGCCGCGTCTCGATGTCGCCCTTGCCGGGGATCGCCACCACGGCCGGTTCGCCATCGCGCTCGGTCCTGTCCTCGCCGAGATCGATCATGCCGATCTGATCAGCATGCTCTTCTGCGCCCGCCGCCGGCTCGCCGGAATAATAGGCCGCGATCACGACCCCTTCCTTCAGCGCCTGAAGTTTGCTCGCGGCGGCCTGCGAGAAGGAAAGATCCACTTCAAAGCCCCAGGGTCCGGCAATATCGGCACCAGCCGGGCCAGCCAAGAGACCGGCAAGGATCATTGCGGCAAGCGACACGGGACGGATGATGGGCGACACGGCAGCACTCCTTGGCAATGGCGGGCAAAAAAGCGGACACAGCAGACAATCGACACGGGCCATCCCCGTCAAGGGGCGGCCTCAAGCACGAGCAATCGCCTTCTGTCCTGGTCGATTGCTGGTGTGCCTGACGGGTGTGTCGGACAAGAGGCGGAACGCGGTTTCGGCCGGGGTTTTCCACTGTACCGGCTTTTTTGGCGAGACCGAGAAGGTTTTTCGAAATAGGCGCTTGTGCAATCCAAATGCCTGTTCTATAGAGGCGCCGCTGGTCACGGAGTGTAGCGCAGTCTGGTAGCGCACCACGTTCGGGACGTGGGGGTCGGAGGTTCGAATCCTCTCACTCCGACCAGCTAAATCAATCCCTTAATTCGTTTTCTGTTCGGCCCGTTTTTGAGTGCGGACCGATTGCGGGCGCCTTCAGGGTAACGCAAGTCGTGGGCTTGTGAAGTTCGTCTCCGCATACGGATTGGCCCGCCTTAATTTGGCGCTGGCCGCTTATCCATTCTCCTCCGTGTTCGACATCTCCTCGAAGTTCTATTGCGGCGCGTGATTCCCTCTGGTGCGCGTTTCGCAGGCGTGAACGCGCCGTTCGTCGAATAACGGTGCATTGGTGGATGTTCGACTTGTTGGTCGATAACTAAGGGTTGTAGTCTCGGCAACTACATTGTCGTTGTCGAGAGGATAGGGAATGTTGTTTAGGCGGATAATAGTCGCATCGGCGCTGGTTCTGGCGAGCCACGGACTGGCGCAGGCGCAGAGCTGCGAGAAAAACTTCAAGGTATCCGGTGTGCCGCTGGTGACGGCCATCAGCTACAAGACCTGGCAGGAATTTTCCAAGCTGAAACCCGACACGGCCTTGCAGCGGCTTGCCCAGGGCGTTGCCGCCGAAGGGTTCTCGGGCATCAAGGTCAACAAGTCGCTCGGCACTGTCGACGCATTCCAGGAAACGACCGGTTCAGGACGCATCCAGACGCTGCGGGTCGTTGCTCGCAAGCGCGGTGCCGGCACGCGCGTCGATGCCATCTTCGACATCCAGGCCGGACAGGTGACCTCCAAGGACATCGTGCGCGACGGTCTCTGCAACATCGTTCGCTCGGCGACGGAGTAGTCGCAGGCGGCTGCTGGCCGTTCGTTTGCGCGGTGCGGCCAAACACCAGTCGGGATGACGGCCGCACAGCCATGCGGGGCTCGCTGCCGTGGCGCGATCAAGTACAAGCTGGAAGCGAACTGTGCCGCTGGGTGGGGGGCACGACGGCCCCCGCGTCTTCAGCGTTGTTTTTCCAAAGCCTTCAGCACGGATTGGCCGATTGCCTGCGCTTGCAGCATCGAGGAGAAGTTGCCCTGAGCCGGATGGGTGACGCCGCGATACTTGACGACGAAGCACCATTTGCCGTTCATGCGCTTCTCGACGGTCACGGTCGTCTCCGGTTTTTTATCCGTGGTCATCTTCGTCTCCTTGAGATCCTGCGCGCCGCCGCGTGGGCAATGCCTGATATCCGCATGACGCGGTCCATGTCCATAGACGTCTGGTTTATGTCGGCTATCGTGACGTGATAGAAACAAAGTTGCGATATCTGACGGTTTTTTGTTCGAAGCGTGTTGAAGCCGCCGGTTGTGGCGCCTAGACAGCCCTCATCACGCCAAGGAGTAAAATTTTGAAGGCTGTCGCATCGTTTTCCGCGTTCGTCGGGCGCACATTCGCGCTCTGGGTCATTCTCTTCGCCGTTCTCGGCTTTGTCTTCCCGGATATTTTCAAGCAGATCACGCCCTATATCGTTACGCTGCTTGGCATTATCATGTTCGGCATGGGCCTCACCATTTCGCTCGACGATTTCAAGGAAGTCGCCAAGCGCCCGTTCGAGGTCGGCATCGGCGTCATCTCACAGTTTCTGATCATGCCCTTGCTGGCCGTGTTGCTGACGGCCATCATCCCGATGTCGCCGGAAGTGGCCGCCGGTGTCATTCTCGTCGGCTGCTGCCCGGGCGGCACCTCGAGCAACGTCATGACATACCTCTCGAAGGGCGATGTCGCGCTGTCGGTGGCCTGCACTAGCGTCACCACGCTTCTGGCCCCGGTCGTCACGCCGTTTCTCGTCTGGACCTTTGCCAGCCAGTATCTGCCGGTTGATGCGATGGCGATGTTCATGAGCATCGTCAAGGTCGTGCTGGTGCCGCTGGCGTTGGGCTTTCTTTTGCAGAAGCTGCTGCCGGGCCTGGTCAAGGCCGCGGTGCCGGCATTGCCGCTGGTCAGCGTTGCGGGCATCGTGTTGATCGTTGCCGCCGTCGTCGGCGCCAGCAAGGGCGCTATCGCCAGCTCCGGCCTGCTGATCTTCGCGGTCGTCGTTCTGCACAATGGCCTCGGCTATCTGCTCGGCTTCTTCGCCGCCAAGGCCGCCGGCCTGTCACTTGCCAAGCGCAAGGCGATCGCCATCGAGGTCGGCATGCAGAACAGCGGTCTCGGCGCGGCTCTGGCCAATGCCTATTTCTCGCCCGTGGCTGCCGTGCCGAGCGCGATCTTCAGCGTCTGGCACAACATTTCCGGCGCGCTGCTTGCCAACTACTTCGCAAGCCGCACGGAAGACGAAAACGTCGAGCCCGTGGTCATCACACGCTGATCGGGAACTACAGCGCCGCGCGTCTTATTAGACGCGCAAAGGTCGCTGTAGCACTTTGAATGGCTGCATGTTTTTATCGTTAAATCGAATAGGATTTAAGGAAACATGCAGCAGCTTCGAATGACAGGAGAGGGCTCGCAAGGGCCCTTTCTTGTTGCACGGCCAAAGCCTGCAAGGTGCATAGCCAGGCGGACTGTCCCACGGCGTTTGGAAACGGTGAAACAGCCCTATCGATCATCATGATCGACGCGCCAAATTACAAATGCCCCGGTGAATTTGAACCCAAGTAATTCGCGACCGCCAATCAAGGTGAAGCAATGTCGACAAGTGTCCCATTTTGGGACGATCGCATCTTGGGCGTCACGCGTGCGGCCATTTTCCGATCGTTCTAGCGGTGGCAGAAGCTGCGGGTGAGGGGCAGTCTCCAACGCCGCACCCGCCTACGTCGGGTCACGTTATTGTTCAATTGGAAACGGCCTGTTCATCGAATGGCGTCTTATCAGGGTGAACAATAAGCGCGATATTATCTTCAACAATCGTTCTCCCAGTGAGGCTCAGATGTTGAAGGAACCGATATTCACATTCCGCGAGATCGCCATATGGTCTGCCATCCTCGGCAGCGTCGTCGGATACCAGCTTTGGCAGCACACAGATCCCGCGCCGCTGACGATGGTGCTTCCGAGCATCGAGCAGCGGTCGTAATTTAAAGGCAATCCGGCGCGGCGCGAAACGCTACTCCTCAGGCATTCCGTTGCGCCGCGCGGCCTGCAATAACTCGATCTCACCGGCCGTCGGACCAAACTGGCTCTGAAGCCGTTTTGTTTCCTCAGCGTCCAACCGGTACTTTCGCGCAAAGGCCTCGATCGTCACGGCCCGCCCAAGAAAGCTTCGGCGCGGCACGTCCTCCCGTTCATGGTCCAGCATCATGGCTGCTCCTCCTTCCCGGTTCTTTGGAAGTAGTGCGGCAGGTCGTTTCGGGAAGAGGCGGTAGGAGCAATCTGGCGAGGCATCAAAAATAGATCAGCAGAAACGGAAAAAGGGCCCTCGTGGGCCCTTTCTGATCTTGGGGGAGTGGCGATCAGCCGTCGATCGTGTCGATGATCTCGCTCGCGCGGCCAGCGCTGACGCGACGCACTTCTGCATCCTCGCGACGACCCGCAAACAGCTCGGTTGCCATCAGCTGGTCGGCGAGATCGGCGGGCAGCGACAGGATCACGCGGGCGTCTTCCGTATGGATGCCGCCGAGCGCCGAGCGCTTGGCCGTGATCATGCCGCCGGCCACCGTGTTGTTGGTGTCGGGATCGATCAGGATGAAGGCGCCGGTCGTCCGATTCTGCTCATAAGGGTCGAAGATCGCCTGTTCGTCGAAGGCAAGGTGAACCTTGCCGATGGCGTTCATCGGCAACTGGTCTGCGTGCTCCCACTTGCCCGTCTTCAGGTCCAGCTGGCTTGCCGGCTGCACCTGCACACGCTGGCGGCGGCTGCCGCTTTTCAGCCAGTAGCGCTTGCCCGGCTGGATGCCATCAGGCTGCAGCGCAACGATCTGGGCGTCGAAGGCAAGGCCCGTCAGCGGCTGGCTGTCGATGGCGACGATCATGTCGCCGCGCGAAACGTCGACCTGGCGGTCGAGCACCAGGGTGATGGCATCGCCGGCGACCGCAGCGTTGCGCACGAGGTCGAAGGTGACGATCTTGGTGACGTTGGCAACCATGCCCGAGGGCAGGATCACGACGCTGTCGCCGGGCTTGACCGCGCCGCCGGCAACCGTTCCCTGGTAGCCGCGGAAGCTTTCGCCCGGGCGCGAGACGCGCTGCACCGGCAGGCGGAAGCCGACGGTCTGGGAGGAGCGTGTCGTCGCCAGTTCAAGCACTTCGACCAGTGTCGGGCCATCGTACCAGGGCATCGAAGCGCGGCCGTCGTAAACGACGTTCTCGCCCTTCAGTGCCGAAAGCGGAATTGCCGTGACCTGGCGCACGCCGAGCGATAGCGCCAGCTCACGAAACTCGTGGCTGATCTGGTCGAACCGGGCGCGGTCATAGTCCGTCAGGTCGATCTTGTTGACCGCCAGAACGAACTGCTTGATGCCCATCAGGGTCGCGATCGTCGCGTGCCGCCGAGTCTGCTCGAGCAGGCCGACGCGGGCGTCGACCAGCAACACCGCGAGGTCGGCCGTCGACGCGCCGGTTGCCATGTTGCGGGTATATTGCTCATGGCCGGGTGTGTCGGCGACGATGAAGGAGCGCTTGTCGGTGGAGAAATACCGATAGGCGACGTCGATGGTGATGCCCTGTTCGCGCTCGGCCTGCAGGCCGTCGAGCAGGAGCGCGAAGTCCGGCAGGCCGAGATCGTTCTGCTTGCCGTTGGAATCACGCCGCAGCGTCGCCGCCTGATCTTCCTTGACCGCCTTGGTATCCCAAAGCAGTCGACCGATCAGCGTCGATTTCCCGTCGTCGACCGAGCCGCAGGTGATGAGGCGAAGGGGGCGGCTGTCGCGCGTTGCGCGGACCGATTCGGACGCCGGAAACGCCAGAACGTGAGCGGCTGCGTCTTCCTGAACGGCATTCGCGGTTGCTGGTGCGGTCATCAGAAATATCCTTCGCGTTTTTTCTTTTCCATCGAACCGGATTGGTCACGGTCGATGGCGCGGCCCTGGCGTTCGGATACGGTCGCGGTTTCAAGTTCGGAGATGATGTCGTCGAGCGACGTGGCGTCGGAGCGGATGGCGCCGGTCAGCGGGAAGCATCCGAGCGTACGGAAGCGGATCACTTCCTCGCGCTTGGCCTCACCCGGCAGCAGTTCGAGACGCGGGTCTTCGGCAAGGATCATCATGCCGTCGCGTTCGACGACCGGCCGTTTCTTGGCGAAATAAAGCGGCACGATCGGAATGTCTTCGGCCTGGATGTAGCGCCAGATGTCGACCTCGGTCCAGTTCGACAGCGGGAAGGCGCGCACGCTCTCGCCCTTGCGCACCATGCCGTTATAGACGTTCCAAAGCTCGGGACGCTGGTTGCGTGGATCCCAGCGGTGGTCTGGGGTGCGGAAGGAGTAGATGCGCTCCTTGGCGCGCGAGGCCTCTTCGTCGCGGCGCGCGCCGCCGAAAGCGGCGTCATACTGGCCGGCGTCGAGCGCCTGGCGCAGCGCCTCGGTCTTCATGATGTCGGTGTAGAGCGCCGAACCGTGGCTGAACGGCGTGACGTTCTCCTGAGCGCCGCGCGGATTAACGTGCTCGATCAGGTCGAGGTCGTAGCGCTTCACGATCTCGTCGCGAAACGTGATCATCTCGGCAAACTTCCAGCCGGTGTTGACGTGCAGCAGCGGAAAGGGAACGCGGCCGGGATAGAAGGCCTTGCGCGCCAGGTGCAGCAGCACCGAGGAATCCTTGCCGATCGAGTAGAGCATGACAGGGCGTTCAAACTCGGTGGCCACTTCGCGGAAGATGTGGATCGCTTCGTTTTCGAGCGCCTTCAAATGCGGGTCAAGCGGCGGCTTGGTGCTCTGCGGATTGTGCAGTTCCGTTTCCGGATGGGTAAGAGGCATTTCAGTCTCCGGGAGGATCTTTGTCTTGGGAGGAGCGCGCCAGCCCTCAGGCGGCGCTGCTCGAAGTCGGGATGATGGAACTGGCGGTCTCTGGGACGTGAAGCCCGCATTCGCGCTTCTCGTCGTTTTCCCACCACCAGCGGCCGGCCCGTTCGGGCTCGCCCGGCTTGATGGCGCGGGTGCAGGGTTCGCAGCCGATCGAGGGATAACCGCGGGCATGCAGCGGGTTCACAGGAACGGCGTTGGCAGTGACGTAACTGCGGATGGTTTCGATGTCCCAGTCGGCGAGCGGATTGATCTTGATGAGGCCGCGCTCAGCATCCGCTTCGGCAAAGGGTGTCGCTGCCCGGTTGCCGGACTGGCCGCGGCGAAGCCCCGTCACCCAGTAGCTGGCGCCTTCGAGTGCGCGTGCAAGCGGCTTCAGCTTGCGCGCGTCACAACAGGCATGCCTGGCTTCGACGCTGTCATAAAAGCCGTTGGCACCATATTGCGCGGCATAGGCGTCGACGTCTGCCTTTTCCGGATGAAAACGCTTGATCAGGATGCCATAGGTCTCTTCGGTCTTGTCGATCAGCGCCACCGTCTCGTTGAAGAGGCGGCCGGTCTGCAGCGTGGCGACATCGACCGCCAGCTGGTTCTCGCCGATGACGGCCGTGATCACCTGATCTTCGATACCGAGCGACGTGGTAAAGACGGCACGGCCTTCAAGGCCGGCAACGAGCGCGAGACGTCCTGCGAGATCCAGGACTTCAAGCGCTTGGTTCAGAGCTTTCGCGGTGGCGTCGAGGGGTGACGTGGTCATGGCTGCGTCCTGTTCCAACTTGTCAGGAATATCGCAGCCGGGTGTGGCGAGGGACAGAAATAGCGGTTTCTAATGCTGGGCGTTTGGAGCAAATCTGCCTCTCAGATCGAAAAGCAGCGAAAAACGCAAGATAAGCTAGTAATTTACTAGACTTTATACTTCCTTTCGCGTCCTTGGCCCGGCCGTTACATGAAGAAGCGCGGCCCCTTCGGTCCGCGCTTCAACGGGCGATCGGTCAACGGTGCCGGTCAGAACTCTACTCAGGCCTTCTCCTGCTCGGCTTCCGGATTGCGAAAAGCAGCCGCAAGTCGGCGGCCGAGCACGGATGCGCGGGCCTAGCAACGACGACGTAGCGCTTGCCTCAAGGCCGGACCGCTCAAGATATGTTGAACGGCAGATGCTTTCCCATCCGTCGCTTCAGGTTCAATCTTGCGGGTTCCGAGGCAAATTGAGGAGTGGGAGATGATGAGGTCCTTTCCTGGCCGCGTTCTCGCCGGAAGCATCGTGACGTTGCTTCTGGTCACTGGCGCCTACGCTCATCACGGCTGGTCCTGGGCAGAGGCGGACCAGATCGAACTTGCCGGCACGATCCGTGAAATCTCGATGGCGCCGCCACATCCGACGCTTCAGGTCGAGACTGAAAAGGACGGGCTCTGGCGCGTCGAACTGGGCAATCCCAGACAGACGGAACGGTCCGGCTTCGTCGAAGGTGTCGCCAAAGTCGGCGATCAGATCGTGGTTCTGGGCAATCGCTCGCTCGATCCGAACGAGAAGCGCCTGAAGGCAGTCCGCGTCACCGTTGCCGGCAAGAGCTTCGACATCTATCCGGACCGCATCCGGACCGGTGGATGAGCGCGGCGGAACTGCTCGATTGGATTGCCGCCTGGCCGCTGGCGTCAGCGATGCGTCGATCCGCGATCCTCTATCTCGTCGTCAACGCGGCCCATATCTTGGCGATCGCGCTTTTGATCGGCGCGATCGTGCCTCTGGACCTGCGACTGCTCGGTTTCTTCGGGAACACTTCGCTGGAAGGGCTCGGGCCGTTTCTGTCGCGCGCTGCCGCGGTCGGTCTGGGTCTGGCGATCGTGACCGGTTTCTGCCTCTTTAGCGTTCGGCCGGCGGCTTATGCCGCGAATGCTGCCTTCCTCGCAAAGATCGGTCTGCTCGGGGTTGGCGCCGCCAATGCTATGACTGTGCATCTTGGCGGCGCCTGGCGGGCCGCCGTAAATGGCGGCCCGGTCTCATGGCGTCTTCGCGTATCCGCAGCCGTCTCGCTGACGGTGTGGCCGGCAGCACTTCTGGCTGGGCGCTGGATCGGCTTTCTCTGATGCCGATCCTATCGCTCGTTTGCCGTTCTCCACGCGGGGACGACCGGCTCCCGCTCGACCGTTCTGCCACGCACGAACTGCAACGTGGCCTCGGCGACGCGTTGGCCGAGATGCCGTGCTGTGGCGAGATCGGATGCCGGCGGCGCGAGATCGGCCCCCTGGTCGACATTCGACTGGGCGCCGGCGCCCAGCCAAAAGCCCAACCGGTTGAGATCATCAGGTGATCCGGTGGTCGAGTGGTTGGAAGGCGGCAGATCGAGGTTGATCCAGTGCATGCCGTGCTGGGCAGCAAAGAGTGCGAGCTGCATCAGCGTCGCGAGCTTGTCGCCGGAAGCGGTTCCCGAATTGGTGAAGCCGGCGGCGATCTTGTCTTTCCAGAGATAGCCTTTGGCCATTACAGCGTTGGAACTCGCTTCCTGAAAAGACTTGAACGCGGCCGACGGGCCTCCGACATAGGTTGGCGTGCCGAAGATGATCGCCTCGGCCGAGAGCAGATCGCTCCAGCGCGCCGGTGTGTCTTCAACGGTCAAGAGCAGGCACTGCGCGCCGTCGACCCGCTCGATACCGGTTTTGACAGCGTCAGCCTGCCGTGCCGTGTGTCCGTAGCCGCTGTGGTAGATGACGGCGATGCATATGTTGCTCATGGTTCGGTCTCCTTTGGTTTTGGTGGTGGATTTGTCGCGCGAGCGAAGGCGCGCGCCGTCGGCGCGTGCCAGGTTTGCTGAAGCGTTGGTCAGGGTCGGTTGACGGAGCTGTCGGCTCCAACGATTTTTAGGGCGCGGCCACCCGCCGTTCAGTGAACGGCATGGCCACCGAAATGTCGCAGTGTTTCCGGGAGATGTTTGAGCTTCTCCGGATTGCGGGTGACGTAGATGGCGGTGATCCGATCCTGCTCGATCTCAAGGGCAGTGGTCTGCAGGATCTCTCCGTCTTCGATGGTGATGAAACCGGGCAGCCCATTGATGAAATCGTAACGCACCAGCCGCGACATCGTCTGGGCAAAGATCAGCGCCAGCGAGGCGTGCAGCTTCATCACCTTGTCTAGGCCGACGATCGGCCGTCTTGGTGCCACCGTCTTACCGCCACCATCGGCATAGACGATCGCCTCGGTCGCAAGCAGCGAACGAAGCTGCTGCATGTCGCCGCCACGCGACGCCGCGAAGAAGGCGGAGGCGATTTCCAGGCCCTGTTCCCGTGGCATCGCAAAGCGGCGTCGGGCATTGCGGATATTGACGCGGGCGCGGCTGGCGAGCTGGCGGCAGGCCGCCGGCTTGCGGCCGATCGTCTCGCCAATTTCATCGAAGCTGACGCCGAAGACATCGTGCAGCAGGAAGGCAGCCCGTTCGAGCGGCGACAGACGCTCCAGCGCCATCATCAGCGGCAGGGTGATGTCGTCGAGGTCGTCGCTCTCCTCGACGATCGGTTCCGGCAGCCACGGCCCGAGATAGGTTTCGCGCCGCCGTCGTGCCGACTTCAACTGATCGAGGCAAAGGCGCGTCACGATCCGGCGCAGAAACGCCGATGGTTCCTTGACGGTCACACGGTCGGTGTCCAGCCAGCGCAGGAATGCCTCCTGGACGATGTCCTCGGCCTCGCTGACCGAACCCAGCATCCGATAGGCAATGCGGATCAGTCGCGGACGCAGCGGGTCGAAGCTCGTTTTGACGTCTTCGTCGGTCATCTCGGTCATCACATCCCCCACTGCCGTGCGGTGCAGGCGGTCAAGCAATGGCCAGCGCGCAGGCGGAGCCATGATGGCATTGCCGCAGCGGTTGCGACAAGCGGATCGAGCTTCGCTGTCATGTTCGTCTCCTTCATCTCGGGCACTTGAGAAGACAGGACGAGATAGCGTCAATGAATGTGACATGCCGCAGACGTTGCGGCAGTCGAATGCCGGGGAAAACGTGCCTCGTGGCGCAGGCGATCCTATCTGTCGCTGACGGCCCAGCGCGGATTGATCCAGGGCTCCTGATTGGACCGGGCAAGCGGTTGCTTGCCGAGGATATGGTCGGCTGCCTTTTCGCCGGTCATGATCGAGGGGCTGTTGAGATTGCCATAGGTCACGTGCGGGAAGATCGAGGAGTCCGCGACGCGCAAACCATCGACGCCGATCACCCGCGTCTCCGGGTCGACCACGGCCATTGGGTCGTCCTTGGCACCCATCCGGCAGGTGCCGCAGGGGTGGTAGGCGCTTTCCAGGTGTTCGCGCAGGAAGGCGTCGATCTCATCGTCCGTCTGCACCTTCTCGCCCGGCTGGATCTCCGGCCCGCGATACTGGTCGAAGGCCCGCTGGCCGAAGATCTCGCGGGTGAGGCGCACGCAGTGGCGGAACTTCTCCCAATCCTCCGGGTGGCTCATATAGTTGAAGCGGATCACCGGGTCGGCCATCGGATCGGAGGATCGCAGGGTGACGTTGCCGCGCGACTTCGACAGGTTGTAGCCCACATGCACCTGGAAGCCGTGGCTCTTGGCCGCCGCCTTGCCGTCATAGCTGATCGCGACCGGCAGGAAGTGATACTGGATATCGGGCTGCTTGACGCCCGGCGCCGAACGCAGGAAGGCGCAGGCCTCGAATTGGTTGGAGGCGCCGAGCCCACCTTTGGAGAGCAACCATTGTGCTCCGGCGACCCCCTGCCAGAACCACGGCAGCCAGGAATAGAGCGAGACCGGTTTGGTCGAGACCTGCTGGAAATAGAACTCCATATGGTCCTGAAGGTTGGCGCCGACACCGGGTCGATCGACCTTGACCTCTATGCCCATGTCCTTCAGGTGCTGTGCCGGGCCGATGCCGGACAGCATCAGCAGCTTCGGCGAGTTGAAGGAGGAGGCGGAGACGATCACCTCGCGGTTCGCCTTGACGATCTCGATCTTGCCGCCGCGCTCGATCTCGACGCCGGTCGCCCGGCGGTTCTCGATCACCACCTTGCGGGCAAAACAGCGCATGAGCGAAACGTTGGGCCGCTTCAGAGCCGGGCGGAGATAGGCGTTGGCGGCGGACCAGCGGCGCCCCTGCCAGACGGTCTGCTCCATCAGGCCGAAGCCTTCCTGCTTGGAGCCGTTGTAGTCGTTGGTAAGCTCGAAGCCCGCCTGCTCGCCCGCTTCAATGAAGGCATGGAACAGTGGGTTGGTCACCGGCCCGCGCTTGACGTGCAACGGCCCGTCGGTCCCGCGCCAGCCGACCTCGCCTCCGTGCGAATGCTCCATGCGCTTGAAGTAGGGAAGCACGTCGGCATAGGCCCAGCCACGTGCGCCCAGGTCCTCCCAGCGATTGAAATCCTCGGCATGGCCGCGCACGTAGACAAGGCCGTTGATCGAGGAGGAGCCGCCGATGACCTTGCCGCGCGGCGCGGTGATGCGCCGGTTGTTGAGGTTCGGCTCGGGTTCGGAATGATAGCCCCAGTTGTAGCGGTCCATGCTCATCGGCCAGGCAAGTGCTGCCGGCATCTGGATGAACGGCCCGATGTCCGAACCGCCATATTCGAGCACGATTACGGAATGCTTGCCGTCCTGCGAGAGGCGGTAGGCGAGCGCCGAACCGGCCGAGCCGGAGCCGATGATGATGTAGTCTGCCTGCATGATCGTGCTCTTTCTTCTGCGTCTCTAAACCGGCCGGTACCGTGCCTCTACCTCTGTCCCCTCATTCCTGTGCTTGTCACAGGAATCCAGCCAAGCGACGTCTGTCGCTTGAGGGAGTCTTTCGCGCCACCGACGTGGCGCTGCTGGATCCCCGGAACTCGCTTCGCTCACCCGAGGATGAGGGAGCGAATCAGATGCGTCCCGAGGAAGGCCGCTTGAACCTCAATACGGCGCCTGCACCGGGCTCATGCCGACGTAGACGGTCTTCAACTCGCTGTAATGGTTGAGCGCCGCCACGGAATTCTCGCGCCCGAAACCGGATTGCTTGGAGCCGCCGAAGGGGATCTCGACCGGGCAGAGATTGTAGGTGTTGATCCAGAGCGTGCCGGCTTCGAGTTGGTCGACGACGCGGTGGGCGCGGGTGATGTCGGCGGTGAAGACGCCGGCCGACAGGCCGAATTCGGTGGCATTGGCGCGCGCGACGACATCAGCCTCGCTTTCGAAGTCGAGAACGCACATCACAGGGCCGAAGATCTCTTCGCGCGCGATGGTCATGTCGTCGGTGACGTCGGCAAAGACGGTCGGCTGGATATAGGTGCCGTCGGCACTGACCGCATTCGGAATGCCGCCGCCGGTGACCAGACGCGCGCCCTCGGCTTTGCCCTTTTCGATATAGGAGAAGACCTTGTCGCGTTGCGCGCCCGACACCATCGGCCCGAGCTGGGTGGCTTCGTCCATCGGGTCGCCGATGACGATCGCTTCAGTGCGCGCCTTGAGGCGATCGAGGAACGCATCCTTGATGCCCTTCTGGACGAAGACGCGGGTGCCGTTCGAGCAGACCTGGCCGGTGGAATAGAAGTTGCCGAGCATGGCGCCGCCGATGGCGCTTTCGAGATCGGCATCGTCGAAGACGATCAGCGGCGACTTGCCGCCGAGCTCCATCGTTACGTGGCGAAGACCGGCAGCTGCCGCCTCATACACCTTGCGGCCCGTCGGCACCGAGCCGGTGAGCGATACCTTGGCGACATCGGGGTGGTTGACGAGCAGCGGACCGGTCGTCCGATCGCCCTGGATGACGTTGTAGAGGCCCTTGGGAAGGCCCGCCTCGATCAGGATCTCGGCGATCTTGAGGGCGCCGAGTGGGGTATTCTCCGATGGCTTGAAGACCATGGCGTTGCCGGCGGCAAGCGCCGGCGCACCCTTCCAGCAGGCGATCTGCTGCGGATAATTCCAGGCGCCGATGCCGACGCAGACGCCGAGCGGCACACGCTTGGTATAGGCGAAATCGCCGCCGAGCGGAATGTAGTCGCCGTTGAGCGCTGTGGCGATGACGCCGCCGAAGAATTCGAACGAGTCGGCGCCCGATGTCGGGTCGGCGACGATCGTCTCCTGGATCGGCTTGCCGGTGTCGAGCGTTTCGAGCTCGGAAAGCTCGCGGTTGCGCTCGCGCATGATCTCGGCGGCGCGCTTCAAGATGCGGCCGCGGGCAGTCGGGCTCATGGCCGCCCATTCCGGTTGCGCGCGCTTGGCAGCGGCAATCGCCTTTTCGACGATCGCGGGCGTTGCCGCATGCAGCCGGGCGATCACCTCGCCGGTTGCGGGATAGATGCTCTCGAAGACGGTGCCGGCAATGTCCTCGACATACTCGCCATCGATGAAGTGCGAGGCTTGCGGTTGGGCTCTCATGTCATTCTCCCCGCGGATAGCGTTTGGATTCCTCGAGATTGTCGAGGTTCATGTGGTTGCGCATGTAGCGCTCGGATGCTTTTTGCAGCGGCTGATGGTCCCACGGATAATAGGCGCCGTTCCTCAGTGCCTCGTAGACCACCCAGCGCCGGGCCTGGCTCTCGCGCACGGCGCCATCGAAGGCCTCCATGTCCCAGTGGGCGGCGCACATGTCGCGAAACGCATTCAGCGTTGCCGCCTGCACCGGTGTCTCCGGGTTTGCCGCGAGGTTCTTCAGCTCCAGCGGATCGGCTTCGAGATCATAGAGCTGATCCGGGTCGAGCGCGCAGTGGATATATTTCCATTTGCCCTTGCGAATGGCGACCAGCGGCGCGTGGGACGCTTCCGCAGCATACTCCATGAGCACCGGCTCGGTGCGCTCCTCGCCATTGATGACAGGCACGAGGCTGATGCCATCAGTCCAGGGCTTCACCTCGTCCATCGAGATGCCGGCGAGGTCGCAAAGCGTCGGGGTTACGTCGAGGTTCGACGTCGGCGTCAGGTGCAGGCCGGGCGCAACGGCGGGTCCGGCCGCCATCAGGGGCACGCGCGCCGAGCCTTCGAAGAAGTTCATCTTGAACCACAGGCCGCGCTCGCCCAGCATGTCGCCATGGTCGGAGCAGAACAGGATCAGAGTGTTGTCGAGCATCCGGGTGCGCGTCAGCGTGTCGACAAGTTCGCCGACCTTTTCGTCGAGATAGGAAATATTGGCGAAATAGGCGCGGCGCGAGCGGCGGATATTGTCCTCGGTCAAGTCGAAATTGACGTAGTCGCAGGAATGCATGATCCGCTTCGAGTGCGGATCCTGGTCCTCCTCCGGCAGCATGCCGACCTCTGGCAGAAGATGCTCGCAATCCTCGTAGAGATCCCAGAATTTCTTTCGTGCGACATAGGGGTCGTGCGGGTGGGTGAAGGAGACGGTCAGGCACCAGGGGCGGCGGCCCGCGTCGTCGTTTTCGCGCGACAGCTGGTAGAGCTTCTGGTTGGCGAGAAAGGCGACCTCGTCGTCATACTCCATCTGGTTGGTGATCTCGGCGGCGCCGGCGCCGGTGACGGAGCCGAGATTGTGATACCACCAGTCGATGCGCTCGCCCGGCTTGCGATAATCCGGCGTCCAGCCGAAATCGGCGGGATAGATATCGGTCGTCAGCCGCTCCTCGAAACCATGCAATTGATCAGGCCCGACGAAATGCATCTTGCCGGACAGTGCCGTGTAGTAGCCGGCGCGGCGCAGGTGATGTGCGTAGGTCGGGATCGAGGACTGGTATTCGGCGGCGTTGTCATAGACCCGGGTGCGGCTCGGCAGCTGGCCTGCCATGAACGAGGCGCGGGCAGGCGCGCAAAGCGGCGACGAGGTGTAGTTGTTGCGAAAGCGGGCGGAGCGGGCGGCGAGGCTCTTCAGGTTCGGCGCATGCAGGAATTCCGCCGGACCGTCGGGAAAGAATTTTCCGTTCAGCTGGTCGACCATAATGATCAGGATATTAGGTCTGGCGGTCATATGGCCCGTCCTTGGCGGTGGAGCTGGTCGAGAAGCGAGGTGACGTAGTCTTCCGTCAGCGCGATCGAGGCTTCGATGCCGATCGGCGCAGAGCGCAGACTCTGGCGGATGTAGAGCCCGTCGATCATCGCAGCTGCGCCTTCCGCGATGCGTTCCGCGTCATCGACGGGACAAAGCGCCTTGAGGCTCGCCATCAGGTTGGAGCGCAACCGCCGGGCGTAGACGACGAGGAACCGGCGGACGTCTTCCGAGCGCTGCGCCTCGGAATAGAAGGCGAGCCAAGCGGCGATGGTGTCGGGCGCAAACTGGCTTGCCTGGAACGAAACGCGGATCAACGCGCTCAGTTTCTCACGCGGTGTAATCGCTGCACTCAGCGCCGTCACCGTATCGTCGCGCAGTTGCCTTAGAAGACTGCGCACGGTCTCGATCAGCAATTGCTCCTTGCTGCCGAAATAGTGATGGGCAAGGGAAGGGGAGACACCGGCACGGCGGGCGATGTCGGACATGGTGACGGCGAGCGTGCCCTGATCGCCGATCACGCGCAGCGCCGCATCCACCAGCGCCTTGCGGCGCACAGGCTCCATCCCGACCTTGGGCATCCGTCTCTCCCTCGATGATGGTCAGTTTATTTTTGATTGACTCATCAATCAATAAAAATTTGCGATGTTTTCTCTTTCTTTTTTCGGAGAAATCCGGCTCAATCCGATGGTAGAGTTCTGGATATCAGAAGGACTGGAGGTTGAAATGACCCATGCATTCGATCCGGCTGGCAAGGCGGCGGTTGCCGGCAAATGGGGATGGTTCGTCGCGCTCGGCGTGCTGTTGATCATGTGTGGCGGCCTTGCCTTCGGCAATCTGCTGATGGCGACGGTGGCCTCGGTCTATTATGTCGGGCTGATCATGCTCGTCGGCGGCCTGTTCAATCTCGCCCATGCCTTTCAGGTCAAGGGTTGGAACAGCGTGCTCTATTGGGTGCTGAGCGGCGCCTGCTACGCCATTGCCGGGCTCTTTGCCTTCATCAACCCGGTGCTGGCCTCCTCCGTCCTCACTTTCCTGATGGCCATCGCACTCGTCGTCGCCGGTTGCTTCCGGATCTGGGTCAGCTTCAAGCTGCGGCCGATCCAGGGCTGGGGATGGGTCGCGCTCGGCGGTCTGGTCACGCTCGCCGCCGGTCTGATCATTGCCGCCGGCTGGCCGGTCAACAGCCTCTGGATCCTCGGCCTGTTCCTGGCGGTCGATCTGGTGATGCAGGGTCTGTCGCTGATCGCCTTCGGGGTGTTGGCAAAAGGCTAGCGCACGGCTCGCTCGCCTTTGCCGTGTTCGGGTGGGATTGTAAGCAGAGCGTGCCTGTTGGCTGGCGTATTGGGAAGGCGACCGTGCGGGCCGCCCGTGTAACGACGCTCATCCCAGCGCTGATCGCCATCTCGGGTGTAGCGCTACAGGTGCCCCTGTCCGGCATGGCACTGATCCTGCTTGCAGTGTGACTGCTCTGGACCACGATGTTTGCGCTTGCCGCGATCTTTCTCGGTCGTGGCATGCACTCGTTATCGCATCACCTGAACCTGTTGCGACCAATTTTCCGCAGTTCGGGAAAATTCGATGAAACTACTGATTTTATTAGAAAGTTCGATAATGATCAGCGTGGGCGGAGCTGTCATATAGCTTTCATCAAAGCTTCATATTGGGGAAAGACTTCGTTGACTGTTGGTCGCCATCCTGCGGCCGTCCGATCGTCCGTTCTCAATCTTCTGGAGCCCGGCATGTCCGCCGCCCCCGCCGAAATTCTCTCGCTTCGCCGGTTCGGCGACGACCAGATCGTAACGCTTGCAAAGCTTGTGATCGAAAGCGCATTCCAGCCGATCGTCGAAGCGGCAACCGGTGCCGTGTTCGGCTACGAGTCACTGATGCGCGGCTTTCAAAAGCTGGGCTTTGCCTCGCCCTTGGAATTGCTCGACAAGGCGGAAGAGGCCGGCCAGTTGCTGGCGCTCGAGCATATGGTCAACAGTCGTGCCGTCGCAGGCTTCGCGACATTGCCGGAATTTTCCACCCGCACGCTGTTCCTGAATTTCGATTCCCGCCTGGTCGGCGGCGAAAACGCGATCGTCGAGCGCCTCGTCAATCACCTGAAGCGCGCCAACATCGCGCCGTCGTCCTTATGCTTCGAGCTGTCCGAACGTTTCGACAGCGGCAAGATGCCGGATTTCTCGGCGCTCGTGCGCGAACTGCGGCTGGCCGGATTCAAGCTGGCCATCGATGATTTCGGCGCCGGCTTCAATGGCCTCAAGCTGCTCTGCGATCAGCCCGTCGATTACGTGAAGATCGACCGGCATTTCATTTCCGGCATCGACGCCGATGCGCGCAAGCGCCACCTGGTGCGCCACACCGTCAACACCGCCCATGTGCTCGGCACCCGGGTCATCGCCGAAGGCGTCGAGACCGAGGCGGAGTTCCAGACCTGTCGCGATCTCGGCTGCGACCTCGTACAGGGCTATTTCATCGCCCGGCCGACGACGCACCTGAGCGAATTGCAGCCTGCCTATCCGCATTTGGCCTTGAATGGCGGCGGTCACCGCTCGTCGGCGACGCTCGACAGCATTCTGATCCGCAAGCAGATCGAACAGCTGCCGGCGGTGCGCGAAAGCGACGAACTCGAATCCGTGTTCGATCTGTTCCGGCTTAATCCCCGTCAGGCGTTCTTTCCGGTGCTCAACGCCAACGGCGAACCGCGCGGCATCCTGCACGAATATCACGTCAAGGAGATGATCTATCATCCCTTCGGCCGCGACCTGCTGAAGAACCGGCTCTACCAGCGCCGCATCTCGCATTTCGCAAGCCCGGCGCCGATCGCCGATCTCGATACGCCGGCCGACGAGATGCTGAAGATTTTCGCCGGCATGGACGGCAGCGATTGTGTGATCCTGACCGAGAATATGCGCTATGCAGGCATCCTGTCGGCATCGTCGCTGTTGAAGATCATCAACGAGAAGCAGTTGAAGACGGCGCAGGAGCAGAACCCCCTGACCGGATTGCCCGGCAATCGCGCCATCCGCGATTACGTTCAGGACGCGATCCTCGACGGCGATCAGCCGCGCTATTTCTGCTATTGCGACTTTGACGATTTCAAGCCGTTCAACGATACCTACGGTTTTCAGAAGGGCGATCTGGCGATTTCGCTTTTCGCCGCCCTGCTGCGGCGGCATTTCATTGGCGAAGAAAAGTTCCTCGGCCATGTCGGCGGCGACGATTTCTTCGTCGGCATCAGCGGTTGCACCGTCGATGAGCTGCAGGTCGTTCTTCACCGTCTACTCGACGATTTCGCCTCCGATGTCCGCCAGCTCTATCTACCGGAGCATCAGGCAGAGGGGCGTATCAGCGGTCATGGCCCCGATGGCACGGCCAAGGATTTTCCGCTGATGCGCTGTTCGATCGCCGTTCTCGGATTGCCGGAAGGTTTTGTGTTTTCGGACGGCCAAGCCGTCAGCGCCCGCATCGCCGAGATCAAGTCTCGTGCCAAGGCCAGCGCCAGCGGCCTCGTTCTGGAGGCGCTCGGCGTCTAACGCGTGGATGGGCAAACACGTTGCAGTCGGCAATGAGTGCCGCTGCGTCCATTTACGCCTGGGTTTTTGGCAGGCGATGGACCAGGTAGTCGCGCATCTGCGCAAGTGCCATGTCGCGTGTCAGCCCCCCTTCAGACTGCAGCCCGAGCCGCAGCCACAGCCCGTCGATCAACGATGTAATGGCAAGCGCCACATCTTCGCACTCGTTCGCAGGCAGGATGTGCGTCAGCGCCGACAGCAAGTTCGACCGCATCCTTGCGTGAATGATCTTCTGAATCCGCGCCAATTGCGGTTCGCGCGGCACTTCGGCGCAAAGCGATAGCCAGGCGTGGCAGACGGAAGGCTGGAAGAAGCGTTCCTCGAAATTGGCCTCAATGATCGCATCCATCCGCTCGAGCGGGGTACGTGCGCGATGCAGCCTCTCGACCACCGCTTCTTTCAAGGAAGCGTTCGCCTCGCGCATGGCATGCTCGAACAGTTCCTGCTTGCTGGCAAAATAATGCAGCACGATGCCCTTCGAGGCGCCGGCATGCGTCGCCACCTTTTCCAGGGTCGCCCCGGCCATTCCCTCTTTCTGCAGGACCTCAAAGGCCGCCCGCCGCAGCTCGCGGCGCCTGATCTCACTGATTTTCGTCAATCGCATGCGGTTTCTCCCAAGCGATTCTCACATTGACAATCTTTCCAGGAAGATCAATTGCTGACCCGTGGGTCAATTTGAAGTCCCGACGGACAATTGTGAGGATCGCGATGCTGCATTTGAAGAGCCTGATATTTGCCGCTGCTCTGTTGACGGCCACAAGTTCCGGCTTTGCCGGTGATCCGCAGGCATGCAAAAGCGTGCGGTTGGCGGAGCCCGGCTGGAATGACTTGGCCTTTACGACCGGCGTCGGGCTGAGCCTGCTGAAGGCGCTTGGATATGAGCCGGAAAGCAAGCTTCTCGGCATCGACGTCATCTATACGAGCCTGCGCAGCAAGGATCTCGACGTCTTTCTCGGCTACTGGGATCCGGCTATGGTCGCCTACTACAAGCCTTACCGGGAGGACGGTTCGGTCGAGACCGTGCGAACCAATCTTGAGGGGGCAAAATACACCTTTGCCGTTCCCGACTACGTCTGGGAAGCGGGCGTCAAGGATTTCTCGGATTTGAAACCCTTCTCCGACAAGTTCGAAAAGAAGATGTACGGCATCGAACCTGGCTCCAATCAACTGATGCTCGATGCCATCAAGGATCCAGATCTTGGTCTGGCAGACTGGGAAGTGGTCGAGTCGAGCGAGCAGGGCATGTTGTCCGAGGTGACGCGTCGGGTTCGTGACAAGGCCTTCATCGTATTCCAGGGCTGGGCGCCACATCCGATGAACACTGTATTTTCGATGAAGTACCTGACGGGTGGCGACAAGTTCTACGGTCCGAATTTTGGCGCGGCGACGGTGTCGACGCAGGTACGCAAGGGATACCTTCAGGAGTGCCCGAATGTCGCCCGCCTGTTGAACAATCTGGTTTTCGACGTCGATTTCGAGAACCGCGGCATGGGCTACCTGATGAATGACGGCCTGTCGCCCGATGAGGCAGGGGCTAAGTCGATCAAGGAAGAACCGCAGCGTCTGGAACCATGGCTCGCTGGCGTAACGACCTATGACGGGCAGCCGGGGCTGGCCGCGGTCAAAGCCGCGCTCGGTCTTTGATGGTGATCGATCAGCAGTCGTGGGCGGCCGCCAAGCGGCGAATAGAACTGCCCGGCGGCCAGCAGTTCACCTATGTCGATCACGGGCAGGGGCCGGTTCTCCTTCTCTTGCACGGCTACTCCGATACCAGCCGCAGTTTTTCCCTGATCGCGCCATCCTTAGGCGGATATCGCCTGATCATTCCAGATCTCGGCGGACACGGCGGTTCGATGCCCAGGGAAGGGATGTCGATTGCCGAACTCGCCCACGATGTCGATTGTCTGGCCGATCGCCTGGCCATTCACCAGTTTGTGCTTGTTGGTCATTCCATGGGAGCGATGATTGCTGTCGATATTGCCGCGCGCCGCCGGGAGGCGGTGCGTGCATTGATCCTGCTCTCGGGAAGCCTCAAGCCGGACTTTGGTCCGGGGACGGAGGTCGCCCGGGCGATACGCGGGCTCAAAGACCCGCTTGGTCCCGACGATGCCTTCTTCGACCGCTGGCATGCCTGCAGTCGGTCGGTCGACACGGCGTTCCTAAGGCATCTGCGCCGCGAAGCCGCAGCGATGCCGATGACGACTTGGCGAACGCTCCTTGATGCGCTCGCGGTGACGGATCTCAAATCGCGCGCGACTCATGTCAGAGCGCCGGTGCTGTGCATCGCCGGAGCACAGGATCCTCTTTTTGACATCGGGCATCGGCAGGTTCTTGCCGAGACCTTCGCCTCCGTGCGCTCCATCACGCTCGACGGCCATGGCCACAACCCGCATTGGGAGAGTCCTGCCGATGTCGCAGCGCTGATCCTCTCGTTTCTCGGCGATGAGGTCGGCCAACCCGGATCGACATCGGGCCTTTCCGCGACGCATGGGCGGCGCTAGGTATGACGCTTGAGAGTCCTTGAGGTAGAGCCATGTCCCTTCCAGTTGAAATGACCTTCGTTGATCTTCCGTCCCCGGGCGGGGCGGAAAATATGGTGCTGTCGAAGGGACCATTGCCGACGCTCAAGCCGGGCGACATTCTGGTGCGCGTCGAAGCGGCAGGCATCAACCGGCCTGATGTGCTCCAGCGCAAGGGCGACTATCCGCCGCCGCCCGGGGCGAGCCCCATTCTCGGGCTGGAGGTTGCCGGTGAAGTGGTGGCTCTCGGCGAGGGCGCGCAGGGTTTTTCGATCGGCGACAAGGTCTGCGCCCTGGCGAACGGCGGTGGTTACGCCGAGTATGCGGCCGTGCCGGCGACGCAGGCGCTTTCCTGGCCGAAAGGGTATGACGCGGTGAAAGCGGCAGCCTTGCCGGAAACTTTCTTCACTGTCTGGGCCAATGTCTTCGGCATGGCCGAGCTGAAAGCGGGGGAAACCATCCTCGTCCACGGCGGATCGAGCGGTATCGGCACGACGGCAATCCAGCTGGCAAAAGCATTGGGCGCCGAGGTCTTCGCCACCGCCGGCAATACTGAGAAGTGCCGGGCCTGCGAGGCGCTCGGCGCGAAACGGGCGATCAACTATCGCGACGAAGATTTCAAGTCGGTCGTGCTGGAGGAAACCGGCGGTCGCGGCGTAGACGTCATCCTCGACATGGTCGGCGGCCGCTATTTCGACCGCAATATTGGTACGCTTGCCAAGGATGGCCGGCTCTCGATCATCGCCTTTCTCGGCGGCGCCAAGGTCGAGGCCGCCAACATCGCCCCGATCCTGTCAAAGCGGCTGCATGTCATGGGTTCGGCGCTCCGCCCGCGAACGGCGGCAGAGAAACAGGCGATCCGCGACGGCCTGCTGGCAACCGCCTGGCCATTGCTCGAAGCGGGCAGCGTCGCACCGGTCATCCACGCGGTGCTGCCATTCGAACAGGTGGCGGACGGACACCGGATGATGGAAGAGGGCGACCACATCGGCAAGATCGTCATGACCATGCGAACCTCGTCATGACCGCGCGAAGTTCGTCGTGACCATGCGAAACGCATCATAACCTAGCTTGAGTTACGACCTTCGTCGGCCTTGCAATCCCGGGAAATTCACCTACCTTGAAATTATCGCTAACGAACAGAAAGGAAGGTGATCCAATGTCTAATGAGATTTCGGTCGTCGTGACAGGCATGGGAGAGGTGAACACGTCGAGGCGAACTTCGGCCTGATTCCCGCCTTCCTTCGGGTCCTAAGCCCGGGCCAGCCACTTGGCCAAAACTCATGGAAGGGTCGCCTCGCGCGGCCCTTTTCCATTTCTAGCCCGCCATGCAATTTCCCATCCCGATCTTCAGATGCATTCTGCGCCGGCGTGCGCGTGCGCCTGCGATGTCGTCAAATACCGAAACGCCCGACCGCCGGGATCTTGATGCCCGGTTTGGCAATGTCGAAACCGGCGACGAGGCCGAAGAAATGCAGCTCCAGGCCGCTGCGCACCCCCGCCGAAATGCCTGCGAGGCCATAGAGCGTCGCATGCAGGTCGCGGCTATCGGCGTCGATCTGGAACAGTTTCCCCTCCGGCAGGTAGTCGCGCCCGACAGCATCTGGCGGCAACACCGCATTGAGTTCGGGGACCGAGCGCAGCACATGGGCAACGAAGGTGTTTGAGTTCGGCCCCGGCCAGATCCGGTAGCCGCCGGCCGATGAATAGGGGTAGGCAGCGATTGCCGCTTCGATCTTCGGGATCAGCCTGCTCGCCTCGACGCCGCTGGCGGTCGCAACCAATCGCGGCTCGTTCGAATACCAACGGGCGTCCGCCTGATAGGCGTTCCTGCGGATCGGCTTGCCCCAGCCGACCTTGTCGTAGCGATTATAGGCCTGGGCGCCCTGTTGCTTGGTGACGATCCAGGCGTGGCTGGCGACCGCTCCCTTCATGCCGCCCGTCGTGGCGGAGAAGATATAGACCGCCGCATCCGGGCTTTGCGCCGGCTTCGGCAGGATGCCCGCCGAAGACCAATCGGCATGGCGCCAACTCTGCGGTCGCTCCTTCATATACCACCATCCGGCCGACGCTAGAGCCGGCAGAAGGTAGATGACCAGAAAGACGGCGACGAGCCTGCGGATGAATTTCATGAAAGCGCCGGTTTCCTGTTGTCCGATTCCTGCTAAATGCATGCACTAATCTAGGAAATTTGAGGGCAAGACATGTCGAATCCCGTTCTCGTCGAAGTCACGCGCGGCAATCTGGTCGAAAGCCGTCACCGCGGCCTGGTCATCGCTGTCGATAGCGAAGGCCGTACGGTCTTTTCGCTGGGCGATACCGAGAGCGGCGTGTTCCCGCGATCGGCCTGCAAGGCAATGCAGGCGCTGCCGTTGATGGAAAGCGGCGCTGCTGACGCTTACGGCTTCGGCAACAAGGAACTGGCGCTCGCCTGCTCCTCGCATTCGGGCGAGCCGGAGCATGTCGCGCTTGCCACGAAGATGCTGGCTGCTGCCGGCCGCGACGTGTCGGCGCTCGAATGCGGCGCCCACTGGTCGTCTGACCAGAAGACGCTGATCGGCCAGGCGCGCTCGATGGAGGCGCCGAGCGCGCTTCACAACAATTGCTCCGGCAAGCATTCCGGCTTCATCTGCGCCTGCTGCCATTCAGGCACTGAAGTGAAGGGCTATGTCGGCTATGATCACCCGCTGCAGCAGGAAATCCGTGGCGCCATGGAAAACCTCACCGGCGCGATCCTCGGCCGCGACAATTGCGGCGTTGACGGCTGCTCGATCCCGACCTATGCGGTGCCGCTGAAGGGGCTGGCGCACGGTTTTGCCAAAATGGCGACTGGCGTCGGTCTCGCGCCCGAACGCGCGCGCGCATCGAAGCGGCTGATCGAAGCCTGCATGGCCGAGCCTTTCTACGTCGCCGGCACGAAGCGCGGCTGCACGCGGCTGATGGAAACGGCACCGGGCCGGATCTTCGCGAAAACCGGCGCCGAAGGTGTGTTCTGCGCGGCGATCCCGGAAAAGGGCATCGCCATCGCCGTCAAATGCGGGGATGGTGCCACCCGTGCTGCCGAGGCGATGGTCACCGCTACGCTTGCTCGCTTCTTTCGGGGCGAGCCTGACGTGCACGCGGCACTGATGGCGCAGGCCAACCACACCATGAAGAACTGGAACGGCATCCCGGTCGGTGACGTCAGGGTGACGGACGCCTTCGCCGCCTGATGTCGATCGGAATGACGCGCGCGCAGGAATCCCGGCCGCGCGTTGTTGCACACGCCCCGTAGCGACCAGTACTCCGCGTCTCACGCCGACAGAAGCGCCATGCCCTTGTCGCGATAGGGGCCGAGAGCATCATCGTTCATATCTTCCGGCACGATCAGGCCGGCAATGTCTTCGGCGTTGGCGACGTGGTGCGGCGAAGCGGCATCGAACTTTTCGGCTGTCGCGATGACGAAGGTGTCGGCGGCTTGGCCAAGAATGGCGCGCTTGACGGCGGCCTCCTCGTAATCGCCGGTCGAAAACCCATGAACCGGATGGATCGCGGTGACGCCCAGGAAAAAGATGTCGACACGGATAGCGGTAATGGCCGCCAGGGCGGCCGCACCCGTTGCCACCATGGAGTGCTTGTAAAGCCTGCCGCCGATAAGGATCACATCCGCCTCATGTCTCTCCAGCTCCGCCGCAATGGTCGGGCTGTGCGTGATGATCGTCAGCCGCATCTCGCGCGGAAGCGCTCTGGCGATTTCGGCGTTGCTTGTGCCGCCATCGAGAAAGATCGTTTGCCTCGGTGCGACGAGCCCGGCTGCCTTGCGTCCGAGCCGGCGTTTGACGTTGCCAGCAATTTCCTGGCGTGTGGCAAAGTCCGGTAGGGCAGGTGTCAGCGGCAGCGCACCGCCATGCACCCGCTTCAGCAGCCCTTCGGCCGCCATTTCCCGGAGGTCACGGCGGATCGTATCTTCGGAAAGTTGCAATTCATCCGCCAGGCGCTTGGCGACGATCTCGCCATCGCGGCTTAGCCGCGCCGAGATCAACGCTCGTCTCTGTGTGGTCAGCATCATTTCGCTCCTTGACTCTTCACGATATTACACGAAATATCATGAATATTCCAGAGTTATCTGGGTGTATCGTGCAAAGTAAGGAAAAAATCATGTTGATCTTGATTGCGGGTCCCTATCGCTCGGGTACGGGCGACGATCCGGCCAAGATGGCGGAAAATTTGAAGCGTCTGGAGGAACCGTCCTATGCCCTCTTCAGGGCGGGCCATGTGCCTGTTATCGGGGAGTGGGTGGCGCTGCCGGTCTGGCATGCCGCCGGCGGCGCCAGCATCGGTGACGACCTCTACGAGGAGATCTTTCATCCCGTCGCCGGGCGCCTGCTGGCGCTTTGCGATGCCGTGCTGCGTCTGCCGGGCGACAGCAAGGGGGCGGACAATGATGTCCGCATTGCCCGGGAGCGCGGCATTCCGGTCTATTACAACCTCGAAGATGTGCCCGGCTGCAGCGAAGCGCAGGTCGCCTGAGCGACAGCAGCCCCGGCGGGTATAGCTCGCCGGGGCTGCGGATTGGTGCCGGGCATGCCGCGACGCGTGCCTTGTCGCACTTGCGCCGGCTACCCGGAAAGGCGTGGACTTATTCGTGCACGTGCGGCTCGGCGACGAAGGTCAGCGTTGCCGTCAGCCCCTTCTTGTCGGCGGCGGTATCCGCTTCGAGCGGAATTGCGTGGCTGACGGCGAGAATGTTGACGCCGGCATTGCGCAACGTCACTTCGGTTTCGCCCTTCGCGTCCGTTTTTTCGGAGACGAGCTCCGGAAGTCCGGCGTAGTCGACGGTGATTTCCTTGCCTTCGAGCGGCTTTCCATCAAGCAGCAGGCGGACGCGAAATTTTTCGCCGGGCTTCAGCCCGATCGGATTGTCGAGCGGCACGATCTGCAGTGGCTGGGCCGGGAAGGCCGGCATGTCGCCATGCACATGCACAAGCGCGATACTGTATTTCACCGAGTGGCTCGCCTGTTTGGCGCCTGGTACCTCGCTCTTCGGCTTGTTCACCCATTTGCCGTCAGCACCCTGGCTCCAGTAGCCGTTGTCGAATTCGAGCGCGAGCAGGGCCGGTTCGCCGTCGAGCTTCAGCAGGGCATGGGTGCCGGCCGGCTCGATGGTGACCGGCAATGCCGTGCCATCCTCGCCGAGGGCAGAAACGGATTTCACCTTGGCCGGATCATAGGCTTCGTCGGCGGGGCCGTGGCCGTAGATCACCGCAAGGTCGCCCCAGCGCTCGCCGATCCAGGCGCCATGCGCAAATGCCGGCGTGGCTGCGGTGGCCAGCAGACCGGCGGCAAGCAGGGAGGAAATCAAGGTCTTCATGAGTGACTCCGAAAATATGTTATAACGTTACGTTCACGTTGTATTGAAGTCATGTTCGGCTTGTCAACCGAGGAGACTTCATTTCTTCTGCGGCCCGAAGGCGGCGCCAGGGTCGCCTTGATTAGCAAGGAGAGTAACGTGCTGAAATTGTTCTACACCCCGGGAACCTGCTCGCTGGCCTCGCACATCGCGCTGGAAGAGACTGGCATCGATTACACGGCCGCGCCGGTCGATTTTTCCAAGGCGGAACAGACCAAGCCCGACTATCTCGCGATCAACCCGAAGGGGCGTGTCCCCGCGCTCGTCACCGATCGCGGCACAATTACCGAGACCCCGGCGATCCTCACCTACATTGCCCAAAGCGCTCCGCAAGCGAAGCTGGCACCGCTCGACGATGCCTTCGAGTTTGCACGGATCCAATCCTTCCTGAGCTATCTCTGCTCGACCGTGCATGTCGCCCATGCCCACGGCCGGCGTGGCTCGCGCTGGGCCGACGACCCGGCGGCGCATGAGGCGATGAGGGCCAAGGTTGCTTCGAATATGACGGATTGTTTCGAGCTGATCGAAACCAGGATGCTCGCCGGTCCCTTCGTCACCGGCGACACCTACTCGATCGCCGACCCCTACCTGTTCACGATCGCTGGCTGGCTCGAGCCGGATGGCGTCGACCCGACACGCTTCCCGAAGATTTTGGACCACCGCAACCGCATGACGCAGCGGCCGGCAGTCGCCCGGGTTCTCGCGGTTCTGAAGGGTTAAGGATCGGGGCTAACGGCCAGCGAGTCTCTCGGGCAGGTCGAGCGGGGGTTCGTCTGCCCAGGCGACGAATTCCCCGTAGCTGATCTGATCGTCGATAATGGCGCGGACGAACAGGCGGCAATAGGCTGCCGGAATCTCTGCCAGCCGCACGTCAAAATGGGACCCCAGCTTCGCCAGGTCGACATGCGATCCGGCCTTCGGCAATTCGCTTTTCCATCCCAAGCCTGCACCCGGTCACTGCACGGGAAAAGGCGTGGCGTTCTTCGCGAAGAGCACGTTTCCTCTGCTGCCATTCCTCGACCGTAAGGTTGTCAGCGCTGGAGGCACGGCCGAATTCGGCCACCCTGAAGTTCATCACAAGCATGAGAACAACGACAAGGCCGAGGCTTACGATGAGTCCGTTCAATGCCTTGCTGAGCCGCATTCGAAACCTTCGCTTTCAGGACACCCTGCATAGCAAATAGAAAACAAAGCTGGAAGCTGCAATGAGTTATCATGGCTATCCTGGCGTGTGTTGCCACAAGCCTGCGGTCCTTGGAAATCTGTCGGCTACATCAACATGTAATCCTTCGGTTGCGGCAATTCGGGCAGGTCGGTTTCTCCAAGCGCCTCGCGCAGATTGATCTCGATCGTATCGGCAAGCGCCACGATCGGCAGGTCGTTCGGCAGCGTGCCGAACGGCTCCTCCAGTTCATCGCCAAGCGCGTCGAGACCGAAGAAGGTGTAGGCGACGAGTGCCGTTACGAACGGCGTCGCCCACCCGAGCGCATCGGCAAATCCGAAGGGCAGGAGGAAGCAGAAGAGATAGGCGGTGCGGTGCAGAAGCAACGTGTAGCCGAAGGGAACCGGCGTGTTGCGGATGCGCTCGCAGGCGGCAAGCACGGCCGACATGCGTCCGACCGTGCCGTCCAGCATCATGTACTGAATGTCGCTGATCCTCTCAGTGGCACGCAGGCTGGCAAGCAGGCCGCCGATCTCGCGCAGCAGCAGGTCCGGGGCATTGCGGCTTGCCTTGTAGGTAGGCAGGAGATCCGCTGGCAGCCTCCGCAACGCCTTGTCGGGCTTGCTGCCCGGCCGCAGGTGGCAGACCAGCGTCTGCGCAAAGATGATCACCAGATTGAGCAAACGTGCCCGCGCGCCGTCCGCGTCACCTGCTTCGAGGATCAGTGTCTGGCGGGCAAAGTCACGCGAGACGAAAATCAGCTGCCCCCAATCCTTGCGGGCCTCCCACCAGCGGTCGTAGCAGGCATTGTTGCGAAAGCCGAGAAACACCGAAAGGGCGATGCCCAAAAGCGCGAACGGTCCGCTGTTGACGCTCGGCACCATCGTCGGGAAGGCCTGGTGCGACCAGACGACGCCGGCTGACAGGGCAAAGACGAACAGCACCTGCGGGAAGATCCGCTGGATGACCGAGCCGCGCAGAATGAAGAAGAGCTTGGGGAGGCTGGGGCGGTCGCGAACGATCATCGACGGGTACCTGTGCGGCAAGGATTTAGCATCGGTACAGGCGGGACACGAAAATTGGAAGAGCGCGCGATGTTGTCAGCGCCCGCATCCGTGCCTTGCCATGACCAGCAATGTAAATTGGCGATCTTCCCGCTGCCGTCCTTTTCGCCGCCTGCACCGCGGCACCAGTCTCCAACGATATTTCAGGCACCCTGTCGGCACGCGGGCGTCCCGCTCGTCCTTGATGAGAGCATCGAAGAGGAGACGAAAATGCGCAAGGTTGTTGCCGGCATGCAAATGTCCATCGATGGCAAGATCGATGGTCCCGATGGCTATGCCGATTGGGTCGAGTCCTGGTCGGATACCTTTGATCTCTTGCCCGAAATCGATGCCTGCGTGCTCGGAAGCGGCATGTATTCGGGCTACGAACAATATTGGAGCGCGATCAAGGCCGACCCGCACAGCCCGCTCGAATTGAGCGGAAACCTGCCGACACCAGAGGAAATCGAATACGCCGACTTCGCCCTGAACACGCCGCATTATGTGCTGTCCAACACGCTCGACGGCGTGCGCTGGGCGAACACGACGGTGCTGCGCGACGCAGCGGATGTTGACGCTTTGCGGCAACGGTCGGGCAAGACCATCTATGTGGTCGGTGGCGCGCAGACGGTTTCCGGCCTGCTCGACAGGGGCGTGATCGATGAGTTGCGCCTGACGATCCATCCGCTGGTGGTGGGGGAGGGCAAGGCGCTGTTTGCAACGATCGCGCAACGGCATCGCCTGCAGCTCAACGAGGCGAAGTCGCGCCCGGACGGCACTGTCAGCCTCGTTTATGCCGTCGGCGATTGAGCGATCCGGCTGGCTTGGGTTCAAAGGCAGGGAGCTAACGGCGTGGCATAGCAGGTATTTGTCGGGTAACGGCCCGGTGATCCGCCAGGCCCACGCGACGAGGAATGTCGAGTTAGGCCGGAAAGTCGGCTGACAGTTTCCGCGGCGCCTTCTCGCGCCAGGCGGCGATCAGCCTCTGTGTCAGGCTCGCGTCGTCGATCGCTCCAAGACGCACCAGCATCGCCGGCCATCCCTTGTAGTGATCGGTTTCGAAGAAGAGTGACGGATCGAGTTCCAGCAGCATTTCTTTTTCTTCGAGCGCGCACATGACCACCAGGGTGTCGGCGTCCTTCATGCGCGCAAAGCTCTTGCCTTTTACCAAGAGAGCGGGCGTGCCATAGGAGGTGCCGAGCGACACCTCCGGCAGGCCAGAGGCTTCGGCCAGCGTCACGACGCGGGCAAAAGGACCGTCGAGGTCTTCGCTCGGGCGGCCATTATGCGCGGCCGGAGGGTGGCTCATCGCCTGGCCGCCGAGGCGCAATCGCAATTGCCGGTCCGCGGCCAGGGCCAGCCCGGGAAGGGCAGGTCGCCGAGTTCGCGCCCGTCCATTCGTTCGAGATCGGGATGTTGCAATGGGTCGCGTGCCCAGGAGAGCGAGGCGTCCTGTCGGGTGTCGGTAAGAGATCGGGTCGGTTTCAACAGGGAGAAAATCTTCAGCATGGCGGGCCATCCTTTCGATGCTTCAGAGCATCTGCCTGTTTGACCACGATTTCAATTGAGATTGCCAAAGGGTAGGTTTAGAAAAACTATATGAAAGAATTGAATGCTATTCACCTGAACGGCTTGCGTGCGGTCGAGGCGGCCGGTCGCCTTGGCTCGCTGGCAGCAGCAGCCGAGGAATTGGGGGTGACCCCCGGCGCGGTCAGCCAGCAGATCGCCAAATCCGAGGCGCAGCTCGGCCGCATCCTGTTCGAGCGCACATCGCGTGGGCTGGTGGCCACGGATTTCGGCCGGCTGTTCCTGGCGCGGCTGAGCAATGCTTTCGGCGAGTTGGCTGAGGCGGTTGCCTCGGCGCGGCGGCGGGACGAATCGGTGCTGACAATCTCGGTCGCGCCGGTCTTTGCCGCGCGCTGGCTGGTCTACCGGCTCAATCGTTTCGCCGAGCGCCATCCTGATATCAGGCTGCGCATCGACGCGACGACCAGGCTCGTTAATCTCGATACATCGGATGTCGATGTCGGAATTCGTGTTGGTGAGGGTCGCTGGCCGGGGGTCAAATCGGAGCTGTTGCTGGAGCAGGAGGTTTTCCCGGTCTGCTCGCCGGCGATGGCTGAAAACCTGCGCGAGCCTGCAGATATTCTAAAGATGCCGGCGGTTATCGACGGCCATTCGATGTTTACCTGGGAGGTCTGGCTGCGCGAGGTCGGGCTTTCCGGTGCCGAATTGGGCGTGCGCCATACCTTCAACGAGGCATCGCTCGTGCTCGATGCCGCGATTGCCGGCCAAGGCGTGATGCTCGCCTGGCAGACGCTTGCCGGTTTCGCCGTGACCGAGGGCAGTCTCGTCGTTCCCTACGGTATCCGCGCGCGTACCGGCTACGGCCACTACTTCGTCAGCTCGCCCTCAAGGCGGGAGAGCAAGGCCACCACGGCGTTCAAACGTTGGGTGCGCGACGAGGTCGAAGAGGGCATGCGACTGCTCGACCTCAAGGCGCCACGCACCCGTTTCAAGCCACCGTCTGCGAGTGACTAATGTCGCTTCGCCGGCGTGGCGTTCGATGGCAGAAGCCTATTCGGCTTCCTTTGACCGAACCTCCATCATCGCCTTGAAAGCCGGACGAGACTGGCAGCGCGCCAGCCACGCCTTGACCTTGGGATGCCCGTCGAACAGTTCCGTCTGGCTCATGGCGTAGCGGAACACTTCCGCGAGGTTGAGGTCGGCGACGGTGAAGCGGTCGCCGACGATATGGTCCCGGCCATCGAGATGGCTTTCGAGATAGGCAAAGGCCTTGCCCAATGCGGTGACAGCCGCGCTGACCTTGGCTTTGCCCTCATCGGTGTTCTCGGTGCCGGCATCGTAGGTGAGAATGATGCGAACGGCGTGCGGCTCGACTTCGGTGGCCGCCCACATCGTCCAATTGCCGATCAGTCCTTCTTCCCGGACGTCGATGGGCGCAAGCGGCCCGCCATATTTGCGGGCGAGGTAGAGATTGTTGGCAAGCGATTCCGTCAGCACAAGGCCATCGTCGTCGATCGCCGGGATCAAGCCCATCGGATTGACGGCGAGAAACTCCGCCGACTTGGTGTTAACAGGCGCATCGTCCGCCAGCGGATCGGCCAGCCTATAGGCCTGCTTAACAGGTACGGATTTGAAGGGAATGCCGAGTTCTCCCGCCATCCAGTAATTGCGCGATGCGCGCGAGCGATAGACGCCATAGATCGTCAGCATGTCCGGTCTCCTCCTGTCATTTGCATACCCTTGTCATAGGCAATCGCGGACCGCGCAAGAAGCGGCGGGCGTTGATATCTCGCATGAAATCTTTTGCTGAACGACCGGTGCGGCGGTAAGGCCGCTTGTCTTTCAGACCTTCGCACACTAGCAATCCCAGCATCGATATGGGGGCTTGATTGGCGCGACCGCGGCGAGAGTGGATGAGGATGGACGCGGCAGTGCGCATTTTCTGCGCGCTGGTGTTCATCGTTTCCGCCCTGGTGCAACTGCCAGCGGGCGCCGCCATGCGGGCTGCACCGGATATGGCAGCCTATGTTCTGCCCGACGGCTCGCTTCCCGACCTCTGCCTGGCCGGCCATGACGATCCGGATGGCAAGGGCGGCACGAAAGCGCATGCATGCCAGTCCTGCTGTCTCGCCGCGCCGGTGCTTCTGCCCACGCCTCAGGCGTTTCACGCCAAGACCGCGCCTACGTTCCTGGCGCTCTCTTCGCCAGCAGCCAAGCTTTTGCTCGCTCGTCCGGTGCTGCTGGCTGGCTCCGGGCCTCGCGCGCCCCCACCGTTTTCCGCCTGATCTGCCTCTGAAGGGTTGAGTGCCAGCACGCGCACTGTCGACGAGGGGTTCTCGGTCGACGCGTTCGCTCCAGCGGCTGGCGCAACCACCACATCCAGACTTCAAGCAAGGGTAAGCCGCCAGCTGGTCATCGCTGGGCTTTTCCCGGGGGGACACCCATGACGACTGCATCTCTTTCCGGCGCCGCGCGACTGCCCGATGTCGCCGAGCGCGGCATTTCGCTCTACCGCGCGATCTGGCGCTGGCACTTCTTCGCCGGCCTTCTGGTCATTCCATTCATGATCAGCCTTGCCGTGACCGGCGGGCTCTATCTCTTCAACGACGAGATCGACGACACGTTCTTTGCCTATCGCAATATCGTTGCGGTGGGGGAGACGCCGCTGCCGCCCTCGGCGATCGTCGCCAACGCCGTCGAGGCGGTGCCGGGCAGCACGGCAGTTGCCTATCGCACGCCGGCCGGTGCCGATCGGTCGGCACGCGTGACGGTGGGCGTAGGCGCAGGGCGCCTGATGGTCTATGTCGATCCCTATACTGCCGGCATACTCGACATGGTCGCACCGAGCGACGAGTTCAACCAGGTGGTCGAAGACCTGCACAGCCTCGACTTTTTCGGCAAACGTGTCGAAACGATCATCGAGATTGTCGCGGGTTTTGCGCTGCTGCTCGTCGTCACCGGCATTTATCTCTGGTGGCCACGGCAGCAGACCGGCGGTGTGATCACCGTCCGCGGCACACCGGGGCGACGGGTGTTCTGGCGCGACATGCATGCGGTCACGGGCATCGCCTCGGCGCTGCTCATCGTCTTTCTCGCCTTTTCCGGTCTGCTCTGGTCCGGTTACTGGGGCTCGACCGTCAACGGCAAGCTGACGGCGGCTGGTCTGGGCTACCCGGCCGAGCTCTGGGACGATGTCCCGACCTCGACGAAGGTGTCGACCGACGTGCTCTCCAAGGCCGGCTGGCTGGTGGAGAACGCGCCGGTCCCGATGTCGGCGGCCGGCGGCGGCTCAGTCCCGTCCATCGGGCTCGACAGGGCCGTCGCGATTGCCGACAAGGCCGGCATGCTGCCTGGCTATGAACTGGCCATTCCCGCCGACGAGACCGGTGTCTACACCGCGGCGATTTTTCCCGCCGATCTCGCCCGCGAACGCACGATGCACATCGATCAATATTCCGGCGAGCCGCTGGTCGACATCGCCTTTGGCCAGTACCCGCCACTCGGCAAGGCGATCGAATGGAGCATCAACGTTCACAAGGGCCAGGAATGGGGGCTGTTCAACCAGCTGCTGATGCTTGCGACCTGCCTGGCGATCATATTCGTGTCGGTTTCGGCGGTTGTGATGTGGTGGAAACGGCGCCCGGCCGGGCGCATCGGCGTGCCGCCGATGCCGCCGCGGCGTAGTATCTATGCCGGATTGTGGTTGCTGGCGCTACTGTTCGGGCTGGCCTTTCCGCTGACCGGCATTGCGATCATCGTAATGATCGTTGCGGACCAGGCACTGATGCTGGTTCCGCCATTGCGCAGGGTTCTGTCCTGATTTGGCATGGGGCGGCTCGCGCCGCCCCATCTTTCCGGCTATATTGAGCACCGAAATGCAACCTCTGCACGATTTTCCTTGTCTTATTTAGGGACGGCTAACCTTTGGCCGCCTATCGTTGGTTGGGGAAGTCAGACCGATCTCGACATTGTGCTTCCGGAGGCCTTGCTTGGCGAAGAACACGTCCCGCAATCCGCGTTATGCGGCCCTCAATGTGGGCGGCAACGAGGATACGCGCTGCCTGATCGATGCGAGCAATCGTCTGGCCGATGAGATGAGCCGGATATTTCCTTCCGACCCTGACATTGCCGACCGGCATTACTGGTTGGAAACGATCATCAACCACGTGCCCGACTATATCTATGCCAAGGATACCGAGGGCCGGTTCCTCATCGCCAACCAGGTCACTATCGAAGACAACGGACTGGAATCGCTTCGCGACATCATCGGCAAGACCGATTTCGACCTGCATCCGCCACATCTGGCCGAGATCATCGCCACTGTCGAGCGCCGGGTGATCGAGACGGGAGAGCCGATCTTCGGCATCGAAGAGCGTGCGATGGTGACCAAGGGTCGCGATCGCTGGCTGATGACGTCCAAGGTGCCGTTGCGCAACAAGCGCGGCAAGATCGTCGGCATCGTCGGCGTGTCACGCGATATCTCCGACCGCAAGGCGGCAGAACGTTTGCTGGAGGGCCAGGCGCATCTTCTGGAGATGATCGCCAACGGCCGGCCGCTCGAAGAATTTTTCCGCGAACTGATCCTGCTGATCGAGGCGCTGGTGCCGCGGATCCGCGGCTCGATCCTGCTGCTATCGGCCGATGGCCGTCACCTGCTGCATGGTGCCGCGCCGAGCCTGGACGAAACCTATTGTGGCCTGATCCATGGTCTCGAGATCGGCCCGAAAGCGGGCTCCTGCGGCACGGCCGCCTGGCGCGGCGAGCAGGTGATCGTTGCGGATATTCATAGCGACCCGCTCTGGGAGGATTGCAAGGAGGTCGTCACGCCCTACGGCTTCCATGCCTGCTGGTCGACACCGATCCATTCTCGCGATCGGAAGGTGCTCGGCACCTTTGCCCTCTATTCGGAAACCGTGTGCGTTCCCGACGAACCCCAGAAGGAGCTGATCGCCATGGCAGCCCATCTGGCGGGCATCGCGATCGAGCGCAAGCAGGCCGAAGACCGCATCAGCTTCATGGCTCACCACGATGCGTTGACCGGTTTGCCGAACCGGGCGCTGTTCGAAGAGCAGGTCGCCGAAGCCCTGGAAGCGTTGCGCGGAACGAGGCAATGGGCGGTCCTCGCCTTCCTCGATCTCGACAACTTCAAGCTCGTCAACGACACGCTGGGTCATGCGGCGGGTGACGAGTTGCTCAAGGTGACCGCCACGCGCATGCGCGCATCGGTGCGCAAATCCGATATGGTCGTGCGCGTCGGTGGCGATGAATTCATCCTTCTTCTGAACGGCCTGCCCTGCGAGCGCGATGTCGTGCTCGCACGCCTTGAGGATATTCGGGCGGCTATTGCTGCGCCCATGCAGATCAACGGCCGCAGCCTGCAGATATCCTGCAGCATGGGCGTTGCCTGTTTCCCCAACCAGGGCAAGACGGTCGGCGAGCTGCTCGCCAATGCCGACATGGCGATGTACCGCGCCAAGGAGCTCGGCCGCAACAATCTGCAGGTTTTCACCGAGGAGATGGCCGACAAGGCCCACGAAAAGCTGTTGAAGCAGGCGGAGTTGCGCCAGGCGATCGCGGGGCAAGAATTCCTGCTGCATTTCCAGCCGCAAGTGAATATCGAGAGCGGCCGGGTCTTTGCCGCCGAAGCGCTGCTTCGCTGGCGGCATCCCGAGCGTGGCATGATTTCGCCGGGCGATTTCATTCCGCTGGCCGAAGAGACCGGACTGATCGTGCCGATCGGCGATTGGGTGCTGCGCGCCGCCTGCCGTCAGTGCAAGGCGTGGCACGAGGCCGGGCTGCCGTTGCTGATCGTCAGCGTCAACGTTTCCGCACGCCAGTTCCGCGAGCGAAACTGGGCGGCGCATGTCGCCGCCGTTCTCGCCGAGACCGGGCTGGAGCCGCGGTTTCTCGAGCTGGAATTGACCGAGAGCCTGATCATGCAGGACGTGCCGGGCGCATTGGCGACCATGCACGAACTGAAGGCGATCGGCGTGCATCTGGCGATCGACGATTTCGGCACGGGATATTCGAGCCTTAGCGCATTGAAGCGGTTTCCCGTCCGTCGCCTGAAGATCGACCGATCCTTCGTCGAGGATATCCCTGGTGATGTCGACGACAGGGCCATCACCGCGGCGATCATATCGCTCGCACAAAATCTCGGGCTGCGGGTGATCGCCGAAGGGGTCGAAACCCAGGCGCAGGTGGAGTTCCTGCGCCATAGCGGTTGCGACGAGATCCAGGGCTATTTTTTCAGCCGCCCGCTTGCATCAGCGGATTTTGAGGCGCTGTTGCGCCAGCCCGGCTTGAACGCCGACGGCATTTGAGCCACGCCGGCGTAACGCCGAAAAAGCTGTCGGAAACGTGATCCGACGTTTACCGACACAAGCCTCGTTCCAGCCGTAGATGCCAGCATTCTTAAATTGGGCGGGTCTGCGCGAATCGTTTCATTAATCAATTTCGTGCAGCACTCCAGTTCGTCGCGCACTCAAGCCTTTCAGAGTTCGATGTCCTCTTCAGTTATTTTCTCCCGTCGCCAGTTTCTCCGCACGTCCGGTATTGCGCTCGCCTCCGCGGGCCTTGCGAGCTGCACGTCTTCGATGAACACCGATCGCTTCCGCCAGGAAACTGCGCCGATCTTTCGCAATCCTGCTCTTGAAGGGCGTTGGGTCGATCCGCGTGCCGAGGTCATTCTGGAAGGCCCTGCCTATGGAGGTCCGTTGCCGACGGGCCTGCCGCCGCAGAGCGCCTATTTCGGCGATATCTATGCCGCTGTCGACGATGGCGGCAATCAGATCCCGGCCGTGCCTTATCGCCAGATCGATGCACGCTTCTATCGCCAGGAGGTCAGCGATCCCTTCGGCGAGCGTCCGGGCACGATCGTCGTCGATACCGGTGACAGGTTCCTCTATCTGATCCAGCCGGGTGGCAGCGCATTGCGCTACGGAGTTGGTCTCGGTCGCGAGGGCTTTGCCTGGTCGGGCCGCGGCGTCATCCAGTGGAAGAAGAAGTGGCCACGCTGGACGCCGCCCGATTCGATGATCGCGCGCCAGCCGAAGCTGGCAAAGTATTCCGCCAGCAATGGCGGCATGGCACCTGGTATCGACAACCCGCTGGGCGCCCGCGCGCTCTACATCTTCCAGAACGGGCAGGACACGCTCTACCGCGTGCATGGCTCGCCCGAATGGCAGTCGATCGGCAAGGCCGTTTCGTCGGGTTGCGTGCGCATGCTCAATCAGGATGTCATAGATCTCTATGACCGCGTGCGAGGCAAGGCGCCGATCCTCGTCGTCTGAGCTGCGCTTACAGCGCCGCAGGTTGGATCAGTCCGGGCGTTCGACCTGCGCGCCCGGTTTCTGTGCTGCGCAAGATCGGCGCGACAGCCACGATCCCGGCACGTTTCTCAAGTTTTGAAATTTCGACGTTGCCGCCCGCGATCAGACTTCGCTCTCGCCGGAGGAGAGCCGTCGCGTCAGCTGATGTAGGGTTTCCCTGATTTCACGGGCTTCCTCCAGGCTGCAGCCCGACGCCTTGCCGATATCAGCGAGAATGCCGAAAGCCTCCGTCTTGAGGTCATGACCCTTCTCCGTCAGGCTGACGATCACCTGCCGTTCGTCGCCGGGATCGCGTTGCCGACCGACATAACCTGCCGCCTCTAGCCGTTTCAGCAGCGGGGACAACGTTCCCGAATCGAGCCCGATCTCTTCGCCGATACGCTTGACCGTCATTCCGTCCTGTTGCCAGAGCGCCAGCAGCACGAGATATTGCGGATAGGTGAGGCCAAAACGATCGAGGAGCGGCTTGTACGCGCGGTTGAAGGCATGCGCAGCGGAATAGACGGCGAAACAGAGCTGTTTACCGAGCGTCAGCGCTTCGTCCGGGAGCGTGTCGAATTGTGCCGCTTTGATCGTCATCTCAGCATTGTCGCAAATTTGGGCCGAAAATGCAATTTGCAAAATTAATTTGCGCACAATTTAATTTTGCAGTATGTAATTCTCATTCGACAACGAAACGCAAAGGAGACCCCGCCAATGCCCATTCTCTATCGTACCACTGCATCCGCAACCGGTGGCCGCGCCGGCCAGGCCAAGAGCGCCGATGGCGTTCTCGACGTTACGTTGACCGTGCCGAAGGAACTTGGCGGCGACGGCGCCCGCGGCACCAATCCCGAACAGCTCTTCGCTGCCGGCTATTCCGCCTGCTTCCTCGGCGCGCTCAAATTCGTCGCCGGCAAGGAGAAGGTAAAGCTTCCGGAAGACACCACCGTGACGGGCACGGTTGGCATCGGCCCGCGCGAAGACGGCACCGGCTTCGGCATCGACGCTGCACTCGAAATCACTTCGCCGGGCGTCGACAAGGCGGTTCTCGAAGATCTCGTCCAGAAGGCGCATATCGTTTGCCCCTACAGCCATGCGACCAAGGGCAATATCGACGTCACGCTGACGGTCGCCTAGAGCCTTTGCAGGAAAGTGCGAAGCGGTTTTCCGTCAGGAAATGCTTGGAAACAAAGAGGCCGAGCGTTTGCGGCTTCGTTTAAACCGGAAACGCTCTAAGCCTCTCGTTTCGCTAATAAACAATAAAGCCCGGCTCCCGCCGGGCTTTATTGTTTGTCTGCTCAGCTTCGCGCGTCATTGACGGCGAGGGCGCGCTACCCGTTTCCTGCCGCGCGCAGCAGCATCAGGCCTTCTTCAGGAATTCGGTGCGCAGCACGAGGCCCTTGATCTTCTCGACCCGGCACTCGACTTCGTCAGGATTGTCGGTGAGGCGAATGCCCTTGACCACCGTGCCGCGCTTCAGCGTCGTCGAGGTGCCCTTGACCTTCAGGTCCTTGATCAGGGTGACGTTGTCGCCGTCGTTGAGGATGGCGCCGTTCGAGTCTTTCACGTCCATGGGATGTCCTTTCAAGATGCAGGCACGCCCTGATCCGGCGGATCAGGGCGTGCAGAGATGGTCTATTCTATCGCCGCGGCGGACAGCGTCCGCGCCGTTGCGCTGCGGCGCTTCCGCTTTAGAGGAGCCGGGGAAACGCCCTCGCTCCTGCCTTTCCGTATCTCCTGACGGAAAACCGCTTCGCACTTTCCTGGAAATACTCTAGCGCCTGCTCAGGCTGCCAAGGATGCCGCGAACCAATGCGCGGCCAACCTGGGTTGCAACGGTGCGGGCAACCGATTTCATCGCCGCTTCCACCACGGTTTCGCGTTGATATCCGGAGGAGCGCGGACGGGCCTGCTTTCCGGCCGGGGCCGCAGACTCGTCGTCGCCGAAGCCCGGAAGCGTCCAGCGGCCACCGCCGGTATCGGCTTCCACCGGCGCCTGCTCGGCTTGCTGCTGCGCTTCCGCCACCTTCTTGGCGCGCGCCGTCAGCATTTCATAGGCCGAATCTCGGTCGAAATCTTCGTCGTACTGGCCACGGACGGGGCTGACATCCATGACCTTCTGCCGCTCTTCCGCCGTCAGCGGGCCGACACGCGATTGCGGCGGGCGCACCAGCGTGCGCTCCACCATCGACGGCGCGCCCCTGCCTTCGAGCGTCGAGACCAGCGCCTCGCCGGTGCCGAGATTGGTGATGACGGTGGCGCAGTCGAACTCCGGGTTCGGGCGGAAGGTGTCGGCGGCGGTCTTCACCGCCTTCTGGTCGCGCGGCGTATAGGCGCGCAGCGCATGCTGGACGCGGTTGCCAAGCTGGCCGAGGATCGTTTCCGGCACGTCGAGCGGGTTCTGCGTCACGAAATAGACGCCGACGCCCTTGGAGCGGATGAGGCGGACGACCTGTTCGACCCGCTCGGTCAGCACCTTCGGCGCATCGTTGAACAGCAGATGCGCCTCGTCGAAGAAGAACACCAGCTTCGGCTTCTCGGGATCGCCGACCTCAGGCAGCTCCTCGAACAGCTCGGACAAAAGCCACAGCAGGAAGGTCGCGTAGAGGCGCGGGTTCATCATCAGCTTGTCGGCGGCAAGCACCGAGATCGCGCCGCGCCCGTCATTGGTCGTGCGCATGATGTCGGTGATCTTCAGTGCCGGCTCGCCGAAGAAATGTTCGGCGCCCTGCTGTTCCAGGATTAGCAGTTCGCGCTGGATCGAGCCGACGGAGGCCTTGGAGATGAAGCCGAACTGGTTGGAAAGCTGGGTGGCGTTCTCGCCCATGTAGTTGAGCAGCGCCTGCAGATCCTTCAGATCGAGCAGCGGCAGGCCGCCCTGGTCGGCGATCTTGAAGGCGATGTTGAGCACGCCTTCCTGAGCGTCCGTCGCATTCATCAGCCTCGACAGGAGGAGTGGACCCATTTCCGACATGGTGGTGCGGACGCGGTGGCCCTTTTCCCCGTAGAGATCCCAGAAAATGACCGGGAATTCCTGGAACTCGTAGGGGTTGGTCGGCAGGCCGATCTGTTCGGCGCGCTTGAGGATGAAGTCTTTGGCCTCGCCGATCGCACCGATGCCCGAGAGGTCGCCCTTGACGTCGGCGCAGAACACCGGAACGCCGGCGTTGGAAAATCCTTCGGCGAGGATCTGCAGGGTAATGGTCTTGCCGGTGCCGGTGGCGCCGGTGATGAGCCCGTGGCGGTTGCCGAATTTCAGCTCGAGATATTCGCCTTTGTTGATCGTATCATCCGGCTTGCGGCTGGCGCCGATAAAGAGCTTGCCTTCTTCCACCATGTGGGCTTCATCTCCGTTTCATCAATGAAAGCGGGCGGTTCGCGGCATGTCTGCCGGGCCCGTCATCGAAATGTGGCTCGTTCCTGTTATAGGCGGTGCTGCTCCACCCGGCAACAAGGTGATTGCGGCGCGCAACCCGAAACCAGCGGAGCTGGTGGCGGCCGATCGGTCGCATTGCCAAGCGGTCACGACCGTGAAACGATTGCCCCGAGCCGCGGAATTGCGCCGCTACGCGATGCGCGGAGAGCTGCTTGAAAGCTGGTGGATTGCCCGGCATTCCATCCATCGTCGCTTGTTATTTCGGAAGCGATCATTTACCTTGACGTCAACGTCAAAATTCAACGAGGAGTTATCCATGAATGAACTGGTCACGCGCGTAGCGGAGAATGTCGGCCTAGAGCCTGCGACGGCTGAAAAGGCTGTCGGCATGATCCTCGGCTTCCTGCAGCGCGAAGCGGCTGACGGTCCGGTCGCCCAGATGATCGAATCGATCCCGGGCGCAACCGACCTGATCGCACAGTACAACGGCGAAGGCACGGGCGGCGGCGGTCTGCTCGACGGCCTGATGTCGGCGATCGGCGGCGGCGGTGTCATGGCGCTCGGCCAGCAGCTGATGAGCCAGGGCCTCGGCATGGGCGAGATCACCTCGCTCGCCAAGGAAACCATTGCTTTCGCCAAGGAAAAGGCTGGCGCCGATGTCGTCGACGAAGTTGTCGCCTCGGTCCCGGGCCTCAGCCAGTTCGTCTGATCTCTTTCGGCTCTGCTTGAAGAAAACCCACCGGCGCCAGCGCCGGTGGGTTTTTTGTTGTCTTGGTGTCGTACCCTCGATCGACGATAGAGCGTTTCGGGTTTGGACGAAGTCGCAGAAACGCTCTATCTCTTTGTTTTTTACGGATTTCCTGACGGAAAATCGCTTCGCACTTTTCCTGGAAATGCTCTAACCATCGGCACCGTGCTTCAGCCGCCGCGTCATCGCATCGATCTGGCGTTCCGTTTCCCGTACCTCGGTCTGATGAAGCGGCAGTCCCTTTGCCAGGCTCGGCACGACGCTGGCCATCGTCCCAGAGAAAGCAGGCCGAGCCCGCCGTATGCCCAGGTGTGGGGATCACTTCAAAATCCGCGGAAGGCAGTTCGCGATCAGCAAAACCACCGGCCATTCGGCAATGTGCCCGGATCTGCCGGCGTTCCAGGGTCCAAACAGCGGTGCGCCGAGGTGGTCTGAGGCCCAATCGCAGGAGGGCATCGCCTGGTGATGGTGGTTGATGTGCTACCGTGCGATCGCGCCCACCGAAACGAGGCCTTCGGCCTCTTCGGCCAATTGCCGCGAGGCGCAGACGAGCAGGGTGCCAGCATCGCGACGAAGTACGAAGGCGCGACCGGTGAAATTGGGGGCGAAGCTGAGCCGTTCCGCCCCGGCGCCGTAGAGGGTGTCGAACAGATGCTCCATCACGCTTTCTTCTGTTCCTTAACAGGAAGGGCGCGATCAAGAGTTGTCGCCAGCAGGATGCAGGCGAGTGCGCCGATGCCGATGAAGGCCGCACCGGAAGTCCAGCCGTAAACTTCGATCGCGGTTCCGACAGCAACAGGTCCGACGAGCTGCCCGAGATTGCTGCCTTGCATCAAGAGGCCCATCGCCATCGGTGCGGGCGCCGGGCTTGGCGACAGCATCGGTACGGTCGATATCAAGGTCGCAGGGATCAGTCCGCCAATCGCCGAAAATAGCACGCATGATGTAAACGTCAGCAAGTCACCCGACTGCGAAAGGAAGATCCAGAGGCCGGCAGCGCCCATCAGCGTGGCTGCAGTGATAACCAGACGACCGCGGCCGACGCCGCGGGACAGCATGTGGCCGGCGGCAAGATTGCCGATGACGTTGGAAAGCGTGATGAGGGCACTGAGCACCCCAGCCGTTCCAAGCGCGACGAGCAGGATCGGCAGGAAGCTGGACAGGGTGAACGTCATAAGGCTGTAGAGGGCGAAAAGGGCGAAGAGCAGCACCGGCCCTCGGCTTTTCACCGTTGCGATCACGTCCGCGTGGAAGCCGCCAGCGGATGGGCGGGGCCTGCTCTGCGAGGGCGATATCGCTGCAATGATCGTCAACAGGCTGAGGAGCGCGACGAGGCCGTTGATCCACCAGATTGCCTGCCAGGAGGCAAACAGAGGACCCGTGAGCATCGCGATTGCCATGCCCGCCGGCATGAAGCAGCTCCAGACCGCAAAGACCAGATCACGCCGCCCGGAGCCGACAATGCGCATGAGGATCGCCGGACCGGCAACGACGACGAGCAGGAAACCGAACCCCTCGAAGATGCGGGACAGGATGAGCAGCGTGAAGTTCTGGCTCGCGGCACCGGTGATGATGCCGAGCAGGAGGATGCCCATGCCGACGCCGAGCATGCGCCGGTCGCCGATGGCCGCGACCATGGCTCCGGCCGGCATGCCGCCGACAACGCCGACGATCGCAAAGACGGAGGTAAGCCAGCCGAGTGCGGTCAGGTCGAGCCCGAGATCGGCCTGCAGCAGGGGGCCGGCGATCAGCCCCTTGCCCACCTGCATTGCGGCGACCATGCCGGCGGCAACGACCGCCGTTACTGCGGTCCAGCTGGTCCTTTCCGGGACGAAAGCGATGACCGTCGACATCAGGCCACCTCCGCCACACGCGCCCGGCCGGCGACCAGCGCCCGCGCCAGTTCGGCGACGTGGCGGCCCTGGAAGCGTGCACCCTCCAGATCGTTGGTGCTTGGCTGCCGGTCGCCGCCATTGCCGTCGTCGGCGAGCGTCGAGGCGCCATAGGGCGAGCCGCCGCTGATCTCATCCATGCGCATCTGGCCCTTGAAGCTGTAGGGCAGACCGGCGATCACCATGCCGAGATGCAGCAGCACCGTGTGTGTTGCCAGGATCGTCGACTCCTGGCCGCCGTGCTGGCTGCCGGTCGAGGTGAAGACGCTGCCGATTTTTCCCACCAGCGCATCCCTGGCCCAGATGCCGCCCGCCTGATCGAGGAAGTTCTTCATCTGCGCGGCCATGTTACCGAACCGCGTCGGCGTGCCGATGATGATCGCGTCATAATCGGGCAGTTCGGCAACGCTTGCGGCGGGTGCGTCCTGGTCGCGCTTGTAGCCGGCATTGATGGCGACGGCTTCCGGTACGATCTCCGGCACCCGTTTCACCGCAACGCTGGCGCCTGCGGCCCGTGCGCCTTCCGCAACGGCTGCGGCCATGGTCTCGATGTGACCGTAGGAGGAGTAGTAAAGCACGAGGATCTTTGTCATTTCCGGTTCCCTTGTTGCGCTTGCTTCGGTCTGCGGAGCGTTCGCGGCCGCTGATGTCAGGCAGGATGGGTGCTTTCATCGATCTGAAAAAGTGATATAAAATGCATCAAACTGATCTATGGAATCGATCATGATTGACGCCTTGACCCTGGACCAGATGCGGACTTTCGTGGTGGTTGCCGAAAGCGGCAGTTTTCGCTCCGGCGCTGCCGGCTGTCCCGCGTCCAGTCTGCCGTCAGCCACGCCATCGCCAATCTCGAGGCCGGGCTCGGGGTTTCCTTGTTCGATCGCTCTGGCCACCGGCCGGTGCTGACACCCGAAGGCCAGGCTCTGCTTGCCAATGCGCGCGATATCCTGTTGCGCGTCGATGCCATGCGTGCCCGCGCCCGCGGCCTCGGCGAGGGCATCGAGCTGGAACTGTCGCTGATCGTCGATACGCTGTTTCCGATTGTGACCGTCGGCGCTGCACTGAAGGAAATGCGGGTGGCCTTTCCCTCGGTTGTCATCAGGCTTTCGGTTTCGCCGCTCGGCGGCCCGCTCGATGGCCTGATCGAGCGACGCTTCACGCTCGGGATCATGGTGGGTGAAGATTTTCGCGATCCGGCGATCGGCCGGCAGGCGCTGACGGACGTCCAGCTGATCGCGGTGGTGGCCGCGCAGCATCCGCTGGGTCTGAACGCCGTCAACGGCGTGCTCGGCAGCCCGGAGCTCGCCGACCATCTGCAGATCGTCCAGTCGGATCCCTCGCAGCGATCGGAGGGGCGCGACTTCGGCGTGCTTTCGCCGCAGACCTGCCGAGTCAGCAACCAGGATACCAAACATGCGATGATCCTGGCGGGGCTCGGCTGGGGGCGGTTGCCGCTGTGGCAGGTGGAGCGCGATCTCGCCGAGGGCCGGCTCGTTCGCTTGCCTACGGCCTCGCTCGGCCGCAACAGCCAGGTCGCCGCCGAGGCCTATCTCGTGCACCGGATCGACGAGCCGCTCGGGCCGGCGGCGCGTGTTTTTGGCGACGCGCTTACCCGACTTTGTCGGCGCTGACGGCCGCGCCTATCTCCTGCCGGCGACGGCGAATATCAGCGTGAACATGACCAGTACCATGCCGACCCCGAGCGGACCGGCAGTGGGATTGATCAGCGCCATGAGAAAGCCGGTGGCGCCCGATCCGGCCGCGCTGCCGGCAGCATAGGCCAGCGAAAAGGCGGCACTGCCAGCCACCAGCATGCTGCCGCGATATTGCTCGCCGAGCATGGTCAGCGCTGCCGTGTAGAGGGCGAAGCTGGCAGCGCCGATCAGCGCGAACAGCGCCAGCAAGAGCGGTGCCGACGTCACCAACGGAATGGCGAGATAGCCGGTTGCCGCCACCGCGGCTGCAGTAATCGCCACCCGCCGACGCGGCAACTTGTCGAGCAAGACACCAATGAAGGGCTGCGCCAGTGCCGTCGGCACCGCAAGCACCGTCACGCTCAACGCCGCGAAGGCCTGACTGTGGCCGGACTTGACGAAATAGACCGGCATCGCCGAGATCGCCGCAATATCGGCAAAGCCGAACATCAGCACCATCAGGATCAGGGTCGGCGCGTGCCGGAAGAACGCGAACAGATCGCGCGTCGAAGATGGCTCCGGCCGCGTCCGCGCGCCCATCGTCAGAAGGCCGGTGAGGAAGGCGACGAGCGCGATATAGATCGCCAGCAACGCAAAGCCGAGCCCGCCGCTGGTGCCGAGAAGCGGGATCGCCAGCGGCCCGGCGGCAAAGCCGCCGCACATGCCGGCGCCGTAGAGGCCGGATACCCGGCCGCGCAGCCGGTCCGGGCAGGCGGTGTTGAGCCAGGCTTCGCCCAGCATGAAGACCATACTGACGAAGAAGCCGAGCGCGAAGCGGGCGATGAACCAGACCGGAAGCGAGGAGGTGGACGCAAGTGTTGCGAGGCAGAGGGAACAGCCGCAGAGGCTGGCGATGATCAGCTTGTCTGCGGAGGCAAGTCGCGTCAGATGCCCGAGCAGCAGGGTCGCCGCGGCAAGGCCGGCGGCAAAGCCCATGGCATTGAGACCGATCGTGGCGGCCGAGACGCCGCGGCCTTCCAGCGACAGCGAAATCAAGGGATAGGTGAGCCCTTGCGCGACGGAAAAGGCGGTAACGCCAAGCACGACGGCGATGATGGCCGGCCAATCCGGAGCGATGTCGCCCACCTCAACGGTTTTCGACGTCATCGGCCCCTCCCATCGACAGTGCGTCCCCTGGGGAGATCGGCATCGATCTCCCCAGGGGATCTGCATAGATCATCCGCCGCCGGTTTGGAACTCGACCGGCGGCGGATCGGCAACTATTGTCAGGCGGCCTTGTCCCACACCGGCGACAGACCCTCGGGGCTGACGATGCGGCCGTCCGGACGGGCGAGGCCATGGATCGCCGCCATCTCGCCGTCACCAAGCGCGAAGTCGAAGATGTCGAAGTTTTCCTTCAGGCGCTCGATCGTTGCTGTCTTCGACAGGGTGATGACATCCTTCTGCTGCACCAGCCAGCGCAGCGTCACCTGCGCCGCGGTCTTGCCGTGGCGCGCACCGATGTCCTTCAGCAGCGGATCGTTCGGGATCTTGCCGTTGGCCATGGCGTAGTAGGCTGTGATCGACATGCCGTGCTTGCGGGCCGTGGCGAGCACCTTCGTCTGGTCGAGATAGGGATGGTATTCCACCTGGTTGGTGGCAACAGGCGCGTCGCTGAGTTTCACCGCCTCTTCCATCTGGGCGGTGTTGAAGTTGCTGACGCCGATGTGGCGGACCTTGCCGGCCTTGTGCACTTCATTCAGTGCGCCGATGCGCTCGGCCATCGGCACGTCGCTACCACCCGGCCAATGCAGGAGAAGCAGGTCGACGTGATCCGTCTTGAGCTTCATCAGGCTCTCGTCGACAGAGGCGAGAAAATCGCGATGGGCATATTTGTCGACCCAGACCTTGGTGGTGAGGAAGATATCGGCGCGGGCGATACCCGATTTGTGGATGGCTTCGCCGACTTCAGCCTCGTTGCCGTAGATCTGGGCGGTATCGACGTGGTGGAAGCCGAGCTTCAGCGCTTCCGGCAGCACGCGCAGCACGTCGGCACCGGGCATGCGAAAGGTGCCGAAGCCGAGCGCCGGGATGTTGGCGCCGTTGGAATTGACCGAATGCATGTGGGAACTCCTTGTTTTTGCAGAACGCCCGGCCATCGGCCGGGCGGGAAAGAGGCGAGGGTATAGGTGGGCCAGTTGGCCGCTTGGTCAAGCCGGCTGGGCGACTGTTTCTGCCTTGCGATCGAGTGCGCCGCTCAGAAGCGTCAGCAGCAGCGCGCCAACGACCAGAACGGAACCGACGACCGGCGTCATGCCGAGGCCAAGCGACGAGGCAACGATGACGCCGCCAAGCCAGGCGCCGATGGCGATACCGAGGTTGAAGGCGGCAATGTTGAGCGCCGAGGCGACGTCGACAGCGCCGGGCCGATGCTGCTTGGCAAGCTGCACGACGTAGAGCTGCAGGCCGGGCACGGTGGCGAACGACAGGAAGCCGAGGCTTGCCAGTGTCACCAGCGTCAGGACTTGCGACGTGGCCGTGAAGGTGAAGAGCACAAGGACGACGGCTTGAGCAAGGAAGAGGCCAACCAGCGCCTTCACCGGATCGCGGTTGGCGATCTTGCCGCCGGCGATGTTGCCGATCGCGATCGCGACGCCGTAGAGCACCAGGATCAGGCTGACGGCGCCTTCGGAAAAGCCGGTGATTTCCTGCAGGATCGGCGCCAGGAAGGTGAAGGCGACGAAGGTACCGCCATAGCCGAGCGCGGTCATGGCGAAGACGATCAGCAGCCGACCAGAGCCGAGAACGCGCACCTGGTCGATCAACCTTGCCGGCGGCGCCTTGGTCAGCGTGTTTGGCAGCAGCGTGGCGATGGCGGCAAGCGCTATGACTCCAAGCCCGGTGACAGCCCAGAATGTGGCGCGCCAGCCGAAGGTCTGGCCGATCCAGGTGCCGAGCGGCACGCCGGTGACGATGGCGACCGTCAGGCCCATGAACATCATGGCAATCGCCGAGGCACGGCGATCCTCGGGCACGAGGTCGGCGGCAATGGTCGAGCCGACGGAGAAGAAGACGCCGTGGGCGAAGGCGGAAATCACGCGGGCAATGAGCAGAGGCTCGTAGCTCGGCGCCAGTGCCGCCGCGGCGTTGCCGATGATGAACAGCGCCATCAGTCCGACCAGCAGCGGCTTGCGCTCGATCCGGCCGGTGAGCGCCGTCAGGATCGGTGCGCCGAAGGTGACGCCGAGCGCGTAGACGCTGACGATGAGGCCGGCAAGCGGCAGGGTGATGTTGAGATCGTCGGCAACCGTCGGCAGCAGGCCGACGATGACGAACTCGGTGGTTCCGATCGCATAGGCCGCGATCGTCAATGCGAAGAGTGCAATGGGCATGACAAGACCTTTTCCCGTCCGGCTGGGAGGACCGGGCGTTTTGGTGTTGATGTGTTCGACGGGAATATGAGGGTGGAGAGCTTGCGCGATAATCCGTATAATCGGATAAACGGCTGTGAACTGAATTCATAGGTGAGTGATGGACAACCGCGCCGGTGAAATGGAGGTCTTCGTCGCCGTCTGCGAAACGCGCAGCTTTTCTGCCGCCGGCCGGCGGCTGAGGCTATCGCCATCTGCGGTCAGCAAGCTGGTCACCCGGATCGAGGATCGGCTGGGCACGCGCCTGCTGGTGCGCTCGACCCGGTCCCTGCAATTAACGCCGGAGGGTGAAGTCTACCTGCAACGCGCCCAACGCATTCTGACCGAGATCGCCGAGACCGAGCAACTGGTTGCGGCCGGCGGCCGGCTCTCTCCCCGCGGGCTTCTGCGCATCAACGCATCGGTCGGCTTCGGCGAGCGCTACATCCTGCCGCTCGCGCCGGAATTTCTCGAACGTTATCCGGAGGTGCGCCTCGATCTGACCCTGACGGACAGCCTGATCGACGTGGTCGGCGAACGGGCCGACGTGGCGATCCGCACTGGCCCCTTGCGCGATTCGTCGCTGAAGGCGCGCAAGCTGATGGAGAGCCGGCCGGTGGTGATCGCGTCACCGGCCTATCTGGCCAGACACGGCGTGCCGCAGACGCCTGCCGACCTGGAAAATCACAATTGCATTCGCTTCAACTTCCGCCGCAGCGTCGACGAGTGGGCCTTCCGTGCCCCCGGCCAAACTTCGGCCGAGCTTCTGTCGGTCTTCGGAAATCTGCAGGTCTCGAGCGGCGCGATCGTCCAGCAGCTTTGTCTCGCCGGTGTCGGCATCGGCCGTATCGGCCGCTTCCACGCTGAGCCGGACTTGGCCGCGGGACGGCTGGTTGCGTTGCTGGAGGATTATCGGCCGGACGAGATCGAAACGGTCTACGCCGTCTATGCCGGCCATGAACATCTCGCGGCCCGCATCCGCGCCTTCATCGACTTCCTGGCCGAACGGATCTGATGCATGGCCCGCGGGATGGTGTGTCTTAGTCGGCCTTGACGGCGACGACGAAGAACCTGGGAAAGCGCAACAGCACCCGGCCGTCGCTCATCGCCGGATAGGCGTCACGGATCCGGTCGGTATAGGCTGCAGCAAAGGCGTCGCGTCGCTCAGGCGGCAGCGCATCGAGATAGGGGCGCAGGCCCGTGCCCTTGACCCATTCGACGATCGCTTTGGTGTTCGCCAGCCGGTGATAGTAGATCGTGTGCCAGACCTCGATATGGGGCGCATGGCGCGACAGACGCTCGACATAGACAGTCGGTGCCGGCAACGCATTGCGGCGGATCGTCCGGCCCTCGAAGGCATCGGCGAAGTCGGCGCTGCGGGCCGTTTCTTCCATCAGCAGATGGGTCGGTTGATCGATATTGTCGGGCATCTGCACCGCCAGCGTACCGCCGGGCGCAAGCGAAGCGGTCAGCCGTTCCAGCACGTCGAGGTGATCGGGCAGCCACTGGAAGACGGCATTGGCGAAGAATAGCGACGCGCCCTTCGGCGGCACCCAGGTCGCCAGGTCAGCCTTCTCGAAGGTCAGGCCCGGCAACCGCTTGGCGGCGGCCAGCAGCATGTTTTCGTCGCTGTCGAGGCCGGAAAGGGAGGCGTCCGCAAATCGCTGGTGGATCAGTTCGGTCGAATTTCCCGGGCCGCAGCCAAGATCGAAGGCAGGACCGGAGGGCAGGTCCGGAACCTGCGCCAGCAGATCGCGTGCCGGCCGCGTGCGTTCGTCTTCGAATTTCAGGTATTGCGACGCCGACCAAGCCATTGAGACAAAACCTCAGATACCGAATTGCAGACTTTCGAGCGAAGGCAGGATCAACGCCGGCCCCTGGTCACGATATTCGTCAGGCATGTCGGCCCGGTTGATCCAGACCGTGCGGAAGCCGAACTTCGTCGCCCCTGCAATGTCCCAGCGGTTTGACGACTGGAAGGAAACCGCATGCGGGTAAAGCCGATAGCGCGTGGTGACGAGATCATAGACCGCTGGTGCCGCCTTGTAGGTCTTCACCGTGTCGACGGAGAAGACGTCGTCGATGACGATCTCGAGCGCTGCATTGTGCACCGCTGCAGCCAGCATATCAGGTGAACCGTTGGAAAGGATCGCGAGCCGCGCTCCGCGCTCCTTCAGCCCTTTCAGAACGGCGGGAACCTCCGGGTAGCAATCGAGCGTCCAATAGGCATCAAGCAGCGGTTTCCTCAGCTTGCGGTCGGCGGAAGGGAAGCGGGAAAATGCGTAGTCGAGCGATTGCTCGGTCAGTTGCCAGAAGTCCTGATAGGCGCCCATCAAGGAGCGCACCCAGGAATATTCGAGCTGCTTGGCGCGCCAGAGTTCGGAGAACGCCTGTCCGTCCGGACCGATCTCGGCGGCATGGCGCCGAACCGCCGCATGCACGTCGAAAAGCGTGCCATAGGCATCGAACACATAGGCCGCGTGGGACATTCTTTCCTCCCGTCTGTCATCCCCGGCCACACAGCGGGACAAAATGTCATACCCCGTAAAAGCGTGGCCGAAAACAAAGGCTTACCGCATTGTGCCGGTGTTGGCACGCCGCGAATACCGTTCTTTTGCGCGATCATGTCAAAGATTTGTGCGTTGCACAACGGCATTGCGCCACCAGGCGTCAGCCTTTGCCTGGTTTCCAGACCTTTGCGGGGAAGCGGAGGGCCTGTTTGGCAAGCTTTCCCTTGAGCCCGAGCGCCGCATCGCAAAGCCCGACCACATGCCGGTTCGGCTTGGCTTCCGGCCGCAGGGCATGCAACGCCGCGGCCGCTTCCTCGGGCGACATGTACCGCGCAAGAATGCCGAGGCTCAGTGCCGTCGCGCGGCCGATGCCGCGCAGACAGTGCACCAGCAGATGCGCATCCTCAGGCAAGCCGTCGATAAAATTGAAGGCCGCCTCGATCGCGTCCGGACGGGCGGCGTCAGGAGCATCGGGGTCGGTGGCGTCGCCGAAATAGAGTTCCAGGTGCTTTTCGGGCGGCAGCTCGATCATCGACAGCAGCCGGCTCGCCGGCGCCCGCATCGAGATCAGGTGCGTCGGTGCCCAGAGCGCCCGATTGTGCCGCGCCTCCGTTTGTGAACTGATGACCATCTGGATGGGCCATCCGTTCGGATGGGCCGGATTGGCATTAAGAACGGGGCTGTAGAGTTCTTCCCCGGTGGCAGCTGCCGCTAGCGCCATGACAGGACCTCGTCGTGATTCTTCCTGTGGTGATTTTGCCCTGAAACCGGTTCTGACTTAAGGGCAAAATCGCATCCGCAGCCAAAAGCAAACAGGCTTTGGAATGTCCCCTTCAGAACCGTGTGATCACGCTGATGCCGAGATCGGTGGCGCGGTCCATCGAAACGAGGGCAGGGATCGCTTCCTCGAGCGAGATCTCGCGGCCGATCAACTGTTGCGGATTGAGCTTGCCGCCAGCGATCATCGACAGCATGGCGTCGTATCGCCAAGCCTGCATGCCATGGCTGCCATAGATCTCGAGCTCGTGGCCGATCACCTGCGCCATTGGGATTTCCGGCGTGGCATGGTCGCCGAGCATCAGGCCCACCTGCACGTGGCGGCCGCGCCGGCGCAGGTTCTTGATCGAGTTGAAGCAGGTGACGGGATGGCCGAGCGCGTCGATCGAGACATGGGCGCCGCCGCTGGTGATCTCCTTCACGGCACCTGCGACGTCGTCCGTGTCGCGGCCGTTGACCGTGGCAACGGCGCCGAGCTTCTTGGCGAAGGCGAGTTTTTCTTCGGAAATGTCGATCGCGATCGGATGTGCGCCAAGTGCAGCAGCAATCATGATCGCCGAAAGGCCGACACCGCCGCAGCCGTGAACCGCCACCCATTCGCCGCCCTTGACCCGTGCCTGGTCGGCGACGGCGCGAAACGAGGTGGCAAAGCGGCAGCCGAGGCTGGCGGCAGTCTTGAAGTCCATGTTCTCAGGCAGATGCACCAGGTTCTGGTCGGCGAAATCGAGTGCGACATATTCGGCAAATGAGCCCCAATGGGTGAACCCCGGCTGGAACTGCGCCTCGCAGACCTGCTGGTTGCCCGAACGGCATTCGCCGCAGCGGCCGCAACCGGAAACGAAGGGTACCGTCACCCGGTCGCCGACCTTGTAGCGCATCACGCCGCGGCCGGTGGCGGTCACGATGCCGGCGAGCTCGTGGCCCGGCACGTGCGGCAGGCGAATGTCGGCGTCGTGCCCCATCCAGCCATGCCAGTCGGAGCGGCACAGACCCGTCGCCTCGACCTTGACGACCACGCCGTTTTCGGTCGGCGTCGGATCGGCAAACGTGCGAATCTCGGGCGTCTTCTCAAAGGCGTCGTAGTACATGGCTTTCATCGGGGCACTCCTTGCGATGTCTGGCCGGTGCGGCGCGACCGTCTATGTGCCGCGCCATCAGAATTTCGTCGACCTCTTCCTCGCCGTCGAGCAGGCCACCTGGAACGCGCCCGATTTCGTGGAACTCTTCGCGCCTGTAGAAGCGGATGGCCGTCTCGTTGTCGGCGCGGGCGACGAGCTCCAACATCCGGATGCCGGTCGAGCGGGCATGGTCGGTCAGGTGTGCAAGAAGCTCGCGCGCCACGCCGGAACCGCGCGCCTCGCGGCGCACATAGACCATGATGATGGTGGCACGGTGCGCCATCCGGCTGGAGCGCTGGCGCATGAGTCCCATCATGCCGACAGGGCTCACCCCCGTCGAGCGCGACGAAGACGGTGTTTGCGGCGAGCCTTGCCTGCCATTCCGCCGTCGACAGCCGCGCCCAATCCGCCGCGGTGGAAGCGAAGGCTTGCGGCTCGCGCTGCAGCGCCTCCAGCCGTATGCGGCGGAAGATTTCCACGTCGTCCTGATCAAGATGCCTGATGATGTGCACGTCTGCCCCTTTGCCCTGCGAGAGAGACTACGCGAGAGGCCGTTCCGGTGCCAGAATGGACGCCATGACATTTTTTGATGTACCCATTCACCCCCATGCTGCTTTTTCGAGCTATGGCGGAAGATACGGAAGACAAAACGTGAAGGAGACGCAGATGGCCGTCGATACATCCCCCCGCTCAGTGACCTGGACCTATGTCGACGGCGAATGGCTGTCCGGCAATCCGCCGCTGATCGGCCCGACCTCCCATGCCATGTGGCTGGGCTCGACCGTGTTCGACGGCGCCCGCTTCTTCGACGGCATCGCGCCGGACCTCGACCTGCATTGCCAGCGCGTCAACCGCTCGGCAACGGCGCTCGGACTGAAGCCGACCGTGAAGCCGGAAGAGATCGAGGCCTTGACCTGGGAAGGCGCCAAGAAATTCGACGGCCAGACCGCGCTCTACGTCAAGCCGATGTATTGGGCCGAGCATGGTGCGGCCGGGATGGTCGCCATCGATCCGGAATCGACCCGCTTTGCGCTTTGCCTGTTCGAGGCGCCGATGGGTAACGGCCATGGCGGCTCGTCTCTGACCCTGTCGCCGTTCCGCCGGCCGACGCTCGAATCCATGCCGACCGATGCCAAGGCCGGCTGCCTCTATCCCAACAATGCCCGCATCCTGACCGAGGCGCGGTCGCGCGGCTTCGACAATGCGCTGGTGCGCGATATGCTCGGCAACATCGCCGAAACCGGCTCGTCCAACGTCTTCCTGGTCAAGGATGGCGTCGTGTTCACGCCGGCCGCCAACCGCACCTTCCTTGCCGGCATCACCCGCTTCCGCGTCATGACGCTGTTGCGCGAAGCCGGTTTCGAGGTTGTCGAGGCGACGTTGTCGATGGCCGATTTCGAGGCTGCCGATGAGATCTTCACCTCCGGCAACTATTCCAAGGTCCTGCCGGTCACCCGCCTTGACGACCGTGACCTGCAGGCCGGACCGGTCGCCGCCAAGGCACGCGATCTCTACATGGATTGGGCCCATTCGAGCCAGGACGCCTAACGAGATCGACTATGGCGCGGGTCAGGTTGCCCGCGCCACGGTCGCGGCCCAGGTCTCGACGCTGCGCAGCATCGTCGGCGCATGCTCGGGATCGTCAACGAGTTCGGCCAGTTCCGACAGCCGGTGCTCCCCATGGTCGAAGGCCATGTTCCAGCCATGGCCATCGAAGAAGCCGTAGGTGGAGCCGTGCGGGTCGGGGCCCAGGCGCTCGAAGGCTTCGACAGTTTCCGCCGCCAACGTGGCAAGGTCGGCCGGAAGAGCCGGCAAGGCCTTGCCCCGGATCGTCTCCACCGTTGGTCCGTGAAAGGCTGCTTAGCGCCCCTGCACGATCTTTATGAGGTTGACCGTAGGTTGGCCGGGGCGGACGTCCGCATACTTCAGCCGGCCCGATGCCAGAGCGCTCGTCAACCGCTTGCAGGTCAACGCCTGGACCTTGTTGATCGGAACGCTCATGATCAACGCGCCAGTTTCGAGGTCGGATTTCGACCATCTCTTGCTGATGCAATCCTTCACAATCGCTCTCTGAAGCGCGGGGCTGCCTTGAACCGCCGTCTGCACCGTCTCATACTCGCGCTGGCTTGGGGCGCAGGAGGCTAGGGTCAAAAGGGTAAACGCGAACGAAGCAATATGGATCGGTTTCATGGCAATCTCCGGTTGGAGAATTGCCGGTAATTGTGGCGGCTGTGATTCGCAACCCTGACGTTGGGCGGTGCGGTTTCCGGCCGGTTGCTCGACGATGAGAGCCGGAAACCGCTTGCATGAGCGCTTGTGCGCGCAAGCTCGCGCGGGCCTGCGATCGCAGATCGCCGGCGACAGCCTACTTGTCTGCGGCCGGTGCCACGACCGTGACGGTGTCGGCTGCCAGTTCACCGCCGATTTCCACCGTCTTCTTCTGCTTGTCGTAGACGCAGATCTGGGTGACGGCATTTTCGGCGCCCTTGGGCTTGCCCGAGACCAGCGCCAGCCCGAAGCTTTCCGAGCCGAACGGATCGACGACGACGACCGGCTTGTCGAGCGAAGGGGCGGCCGCAATGCACTTCTCCGAAACGTCGGCCCGGAATTCTTCCCAGGCATCGCCTGAGGACGCATGGGCGCCGGTCGCGGCAAATCCGGTTGCTGCCACAAGGGCAAGGGTCAGGATCGGGCGATGCAGCATGTTCAGTCCTTATTCTCAACTGGTTGCAATGGGTGCACGCTGCCCGCGAAACGTGGCGCGAATGTGCTCGGGCCGCGGGCGCTTTCAAAATGATGTTGAAAGTATATTCCGTGGGTTGAGGAAAAATTGGCATCGCATCGGTTGCCTCCGTCAAGGCCGGTGCCTATGTTCCCGCTCACAGATTTCTTTGACGAAATCCCATGCCAAGAGGAGATGCCCACATGGCTTTCGAATTGCCGAACCTTCCCTATGACTACGATGCGCTGGCGCCCTACATGTCGCGCGAGACGCTCGAGTACCACCACGACAAGCACCACCTCGCTTACGTGACCAACGGCAACAAGCTTGCCGAGGAAGCCGGTCTCTCCGACCTCTCGCTCGAGGAAGTCGTCAAGAAGTCCTATGGCACCAACCAGCCGCTGTTCAACAATGCCGGCCAGCACTACAACCACATCCACTTCTGGAAGTGGATGAAGAAGGGCGGCGGCGGCACCAGCCTGCCGGGCAAGCTCGACGCAGCCATCAAGTCGGATCTCGGCGGCTACGACAAGTTCCGTGCCGATTTCATCGCGGCTGGCACCGGCCAGTTTGGTTCGGGCTGGGCATGGCTTTCGGTCAAGAACGGCAAGCTCGAAATCTCCAAGACCCCGAACGGCGAGAACCCGCTCGTTCACGGCGCTTCGCCGATCCTCGGCGTCGACGTCTGGGAACATTCCTATTACATCGACTATCGCAACGCGCGCCCGAAGTACCTCGAAGCGTTCGTCGACAGCCTGATCAACTGGGATTACGTACTCGAAATGTACGAAGCGGCTTCCAAGTAAGCCTTCCCAAGCCTCGACTTCAGGACCCGGCGCTTGCGCCGGGTCTTTTCGTTTGGGGGTGACCGGTGGAGGCGGGATGCTCGGCCGTCACCAACGTGTCATCGCCCGGCGCTACTGCATGTTTCCTTAAATCGTCTTCGATTTAAGGATAAAAACATGCAGCAATTCAAAGTGCTACAGCAACCTTTGCGCATCTAATAGGACGCGCAGCGCTGTAGGGAGAAGCACCATGCACGCAGACACATCACCTCTCCTCCGCTTCGGCGTCATCGCCGACCCGCAATATGCCGCTGTGGAACCGAACCTCGTCCTCGGCCGCTATTATGCCAACAGCCTGACGAAGCTCGCCGAAGCGATCGAGACCTTCAACGCCGAAGACCTCGCCTTCGTGGTGACGCTCGGTGATATCATCGATCGAGGCTGGCAGAGCTTCGATGCGATCCTGCCGCTCTACGACGAGCTTCGTCATCCCAAGCATTTTCTGCTCGGCAATCATGATTTCGGCGTCGATCCGGAGAAGCTCGGGCAGGTTTTCGGCCGGGTCGGCATGCCCTCGCCCTATCAGACATTTGCGATGGCCGACTGGCGGTTCGTGTTGATCGACGGCAACGAGGTCAGCCTTTTCGCCCCGCCACCCGGCGACCCGCGGCGAACCGCAGCCGAGACGTGGATCGAGACGCTGAAATCGCAAGGGGCCGATAACGCCCATCCCTGGAATGCCGCGCTCGGCGACGTGCAGTTCGCCTGGCTGGAGGAGACGCTGCGCAAGGCGGAGGCTGCCGGCGAGCAGGTGGTCGTCATGGGCCACTACCCGGTCTATCCGCCGAACGCCCACAACATGTGGGACAGCCAGCGCATCGTCGATCTCTTCGGTCGTTTCAAAAACGTCGGCGCCTATTTCTGCGGTCACAACCACGACGGCAATTACGGCCTCGCCGACGGCACTCATTTCGTCAATATCAAGGGCATGGTCGAGACGCCGGATACGACAGCCTATGCGATCGTCGAGATCCATGCGGACAGAATGGCAATCCGCGGCTACGGCCGCGAAACGGATCGAACCCTGCAGTTGGAGACGATCATGCCCCGCCTGGTTGTGGCCGCCAGCCGCTGATCCAGAGGTCCCGCAGGCCTTCGCCTTCGCCTGGAAAGAAGTCGTCGGTCGCTTCGCAATGTTCGACCCGATCGGCGCGGAAGTTGCGGATCGCCTGACGCAGCTCGCACCAGGCGACGATATTGGCGGTTTCGGAATAGTAGATCAACGCGACCGGCCGGATCGTCCGCTCGGTGGCGCGGCCGAGTTCGTCGCGATAGTCGATGCCGAGCTTGCGTTCGTCGCGGATCGCGCGACGCACCAGTGCCAGATCGACGCCGGTAGGTGAGGGTGCCACCGTTCCCCAGGCATGCAGCGCCTGTGAGCGAAGCGCAAGCCGCAGCGGTTCTGGCACAGCACCTGTGATCTTCTGATTGACGCGGCCGGCTGCCGCCCTCAGCTCCTCGTCTCCGGTGCGCGCCAGCAGCGCCAGCGCCAGTACGATCGCCTCGGTTTCCTCGATCGAGAACATCAGCGGCGGCAGGTCGAAGCCGGGGCGCAGGATATAACCGATGCCGCGACCACCTTCGATCGGCACGCGCATGGCCTGTAGGGCGGCGATATCGCGATAGATCGAGCGCGGCGTCACCTCCAGCGTCTCGGCCATTTCAGCGGCGGTCACCGGCTTTCGGGCCAGCCGCAGGATCTGGATAATCTCGAACAGGCGCGAGGCCTTGCGCATCGAAAAAACTCCGCTGTTCCAAAACGCTCCTGACAAGACCCTGTCAGTTGGCGACGCTTATAACATTGGGCAACGGATTGAAAAATAAGCAATCCGCTCAGGCAACGATCGAACGGACCTCGGACAACTGACATGAGCTATACGGAAAATCTCTGGCTTTTCTTCACCCTTCTCTTCGGCATCATCATCGTGCCGGGCATGGATATGATCTTCGTGCTGGCGAATTCGCTGACCGGGGGGCGAGCCTCCGGCCTGTCGGCGACGGCCGGTATCATGGCGGGCGGTGTCCTTCACACCCTCTACGCGGCGCTCGGGGTCAGCGTCATCCTTCATCTGGTGCCGCAACTGTTCAACGTGCTGCTCATCGGCGGTGCCGCCTATATCGCCTGGATCGGCTATTCCCTCATCCGCAGTTCCATCACCATCGGCGGTATCGACGGCGCCGCGCGGCTGTCGCGCTGGGCGAGCTTTCGTCAGGGCGCACTCACCAGCCTGATGAACCCGAAGGCCTATCTCTTCATGCTGGCGGTCTATCCGCAGTTTCTCAAACCCCAATTCGGGCCGGTATGGTCGCAGGCGGCGGTCATGGCGTTGATGATCGCCACCACCCAGCTTGCCGTCTATGGCGGCTTGGCGCTCGCCGCCGGTCGCGGCCGCGACTTTCTCGTCGGCAGCCCCGGTGCGACGGTTCTGATCGGCCGTATCGCCGGCGTTGTTCTGGTGCTGGTCGCAGCTTTCACCGTCTGGCAGGGCTGGGCCGGCGGACGGTAGAGCCGTCACGTACAAACATGACTTCATGTTATTGGAACGACGCGGTCGAGACGATCAAGAATCGCGCGGCCGCGTCAAATTATGCTGTTGTGACAAGGACATCAAAAAAATGTTACTTCCGTCGAAAGGCTAAAATGACATCATGCCGGCGCATTCAACACGAAGGCCGCAGATGCGGATTCGAATGACCGGGAGATCACGATGAAGATACGCGCTCTAATGCTTGCGGCCGCCCTCGCTGGGCTTGGCGTTACCGCCGTGACCGCGGCTGACGAACCGCAGGCGGTTCGTCAGGCCCTGATGAAGAAGGTTGGTCAGGCTGCTGGTGCGCTCGGTGGTATCGCCAAGGGCGAAAAGCCTTATGACGCTGAGATCGTCAAGGCGTCGCTGACGACCATCTCCGAGACGGTCAAGGTCTTCCCGGACCATTTCCCGGCCGGTTCCGAAACCGGTTTGGAGACGGAAGCAAGCCCGAAGATCTGGGAGAACATGGACGATTTCAAAGCCAAGGCGGCCAAGCTTGGTTCTGACACCGACGCCGTGCTCGCCCAGCTTCCGGCCGATCAGGCTGGCGTCGGTGCGGCACTCGGCATGCTCGGCAAGGATTGCGGCAGCTGTCATGAGACCTATCGCCTGAAGAAGGACTGACGGTAGGTCGTTCTCCCCGAAATTCTCAGACGATGCGCCGACTGTTTCGGCGCATCATCGCGCTGTTGCCGCAGTAAGGTTGTGGCTTGTCACGCAGTTTTGAGTGTGAGCGAACCTACTGCATGTTTCCTTAAAACGTATCCGATTCAAGGATAAAAACATGCAGCAATTCAAAGTGCTACAGCGGCCTTGGCGCGTCTGATAAGACGCGCGGCGCTGTAGCGGGTTGGGGATGCAGTTGAAAGGAAGCCTGATGGGCCGACGGATTAGAAAGCTGGTCTCGGGTCTCGTGATTCTGGGCCTTGTCGGCGGTGCGGCCTTTTGGTGGCTGACCAAGCCCGCGCCCTGGGCGGCGGCTCATTGGGAGGGTCTCGGAGAGCCAGATCTGACCAATGGCGAGCAGATTTTCTGGGCCGGCGGCTGCGTCAGCTGCCATGCAAAGCGCGGCAGCGAGGGTGACGCCCGGCTGGTTCTTGCCGGCGGGCCGCCGCTAAAAAGCCCATTTGGCACCTTCCACGCGCCGAATATCTCGCCTGACGAAGCGGCCGGTATCGGCGGATGGACGCTTGCGGAATTCGGCAACGCCATGACGCGGGGCGTCGGTCGAAACGGCGAACATCTCTATCCGTCCTTCCCCTACGCCTCCTACATCAGGATGACGCCGAAGGATGTCAACGACCTCTGGGGCTACATCAAGACGCTGCCGAAGGCGAGCGACGTTGCGCCGGACCACGAGCTGCCGTTCCCCTATAATATGCGGTTGGCGCTCGGCGGCTGGAAGCTGCTGTTCCTCACCGACACCCCACGCGTGACCATCGATGCCGCCGATCCGAAGCTGACGCGCGGCCAATATCTGGTCGAAGGGCCGGGTCATTGTGGCGAGTGCCATACGCCACGAAACGCGCTTGGTGGCTTCGAGCCGGCCCAGTGGCTGGCTGGCGCGCCGAACCCGGAAGGTAAGGGACGCATCCCCGACATCACGCCGGGCTCGAAGAGCATCGGCGGCTGGAGCGCCTCCGACATCGCCTCCTATCTCGAAACCGGTTTCACGCCGGAATTCGATTCCGTTGGTGGCTCCATGGTCGAAGTCCAGAAGAATATGGCGAAGTTGACCGCTGCCGACCGCGAGGCGATTGCCGCCTATCTCAAGGCCGTTCCCGCACTCTGAAGCCTAGTCCGGGCCGCTTGATTCCGGGTGGTCGGCCCGCTCTAACGTCTCCTGGAACTACTGCATGTTTCCTTAAATCCTATTCGATTTAAGGATAAAACATGCAGCCATTCAAAGTGCTGAAGCGACCTTGGCGCGTCTGATAAGACGCGCGCCGCTGTAGGAGAAGACTTGCCATGCGTGCTCATGAAACCGTGCCCTACGACCAATGGATCGAGCGCAGCCCCGAGGAGATGGCAGCGCGTGCGGCTGAATTCTACGAGGACATCAACCGCCGCCGCACCACGCGCTCCTTCAGCGAAAGGCCGGTGCCGAGCGCGGTGATCGAGACCTGTCTGCTGGCAGCCGGCACCGCCCCGAGCGGCGCGAACCACCAGCCCTGGCATTTCGCGGTCATCGAAAGCCCTGGCATCAAGGCGAAGGTGCGTGAAGCCGCCGAAGAGGAGGAGCGCGTCTTCTATCAGCAGAAGGCCCCGCAGGAGTGGCTCGACGCGCTGGCGCCGCTTGGCACCGATGAGGACAAGCCGTTTCTGGAGACGGCGCCCTACCTGATTGCCATCTTCTCGCAGAAGCGTGGTGGCCCCAATCCGGGCGACACGAAGAAGAACTACTACATCAACGAAAGCGTCGGCATTGCCACCGGCATTCTGATCGCGGCGCTGCACCATGCCGGGCTCGCGACACTGACCCATACGCCGGCGCCGATGAATTTTCTCAACGAAATCTGCGGACGGCCGGACAGCGAAAAGCCGTTTCTGATCCTGGTGGTCGGTTACCCCGCGCCCGACGCGACCGTGCCGGTGGCCGGCAAGGTGAAGAAGCCGCTTGAGCAGATATCGACCTGGTTGTGATCGCCGAAGCATGTCGCGCAAAAGTGTTCAGCGGTTTTGCGATGCCGACAGGCGCAAAAGACAAAGATTTTGAAGCGCGGCAAGCGAATCCTACTGCATGTTTCCTTAAATCCTATTCGATTTAAGGATTAAAACATGCAGCCATTCAAAGTGCTACAGCGACCTTTGCGCGTCTAATAAGACGCGCGGCGCTGTAGAGATCGTGATGCGCTTTAACTTGCTCATGCGGCTGTCGTTGCTGCCGCATGTTCCCGGCCATAAAGCGCTGCATAGCCGTCGAGTTCGGGCGAGCCGAGACCGAGCGCGCGAAAGATCTCGACCGCAAAGGTGACCGGCGCCGTGCCGGCAGCCGTGACCACACGGTTGTGGCTGAGAGCCTGCGGCTGATCGCGATAGGAGCCGTGTCCGTGATAGCCGCGGAGTGACGCAAGGCTGTCCGCGCTGTTTCCGGTGTGATCCGTGGCGTCGAGAATTCCGCTCGACGCCAGCGCATCGACGCCGCCGCAGATGGCGGCGACCAGCCGTTCCTGCCGATGGAAGGAGCGGATCGTGGTGGAGAGGTCGGGGGCGTCGGCGGTTCCCCAGATCGCGCCGCCGCAGATCACCAGGCCATCGAAGCCCGCGGGGTCGAGCGCGTCGATCGACAGATGCGCGGAGACGTCGAGCCCGCCCATCGACGTGACTGCCGCGCCGTCCAGGGTGGCGACGTCGATATCGACGCCGAGGTGAGCGCGCGCCGTCGCCATCAACAACGCGCATTCCCAATCCGCAAACCCTTCATGAAGCACGATTGCAAGCCGCATCGCCTCATCCTCAGCCAAGTTTCTGCATATAGCGCATGCCCGTTACCGGGCGAGGTACGAAGCGCTCGGATTCGTAGAAGTGATGGGCCTTGAAATTACCCGTGGCGGCGCTGACCGACAGGTAATCGCAGCCGGCCATCTTCGCCTGTTCGCGCGCCTTGGCGACGAGGTGGCGGCCGATGCCGGTGCCGCGATTGTCGGAGCGCACGAAGAGATGATGCAGCTCCATGCCGCGCGCGCCTTCCGCAGCCCGGTAGATCGGCACGAGGATGGCGTAGCCGATCAGTCGGTTGCCGGCCTCCGCGACAAGCGCGGTGATCCAGGGCGTGCGACCGAAGAGGTCGCGCTCGAGCTGCTCCGGCGTGATCGGGGCTGCGTCGCCGTGATGGGCGGCGAGTTCCGCGATCATTTCGCGCAGTTCGGGAAGGTCGCGCTGTTTGGCGCAACGGATCGTCACCATCGGCGGCCGCGTCGATGGCAGAGGATGGAGAGAGGGGATGGCGGTCTGTAGCATTGTCGGCTCCTCATGGTTCTCTAGCCATCAGGTGCCGTGAAAAACAAAAGCCGCCTGATGGCGGCCTTGTTGAAATTGATCAGCAGGCCGCTCCTATGGGAACAGCCAAAAATACGCGCGGCAGATGGGTGCGTTCTTGATCATGTGCGTAGATTGTCCGTTTCCGCGCTTTTGTCAACGGGGATTTTTGCACTGAGTTGGAGACGGGTCGCGACTCCGTTCGAAGTCGGCCCAAGTCTGCAGCCTCGCGCCGGCGCTCAATGGTCGCTGTCGCACATGGAATGGTCTGCAAGCGCACGGATGACGTAGCAATCGCCGATCGTGTGGTCGCCGTTGCAGGCGACGATGCGCTCGAGCTCGCGTTCCAGTTTCTGCAACTGGGCGATTTTCTCCCGCACGGTGATCAGGTGTTCCCTGGCGATACGGTCTGCTTCGCCGCAGGGGCGCTCCGGATGCTGGCTCAAGGCCAGCAGATCGCGGATCGATTCGATCGAAAGCCCCAGATCGCGTGCATGGCGGACGAAGGCGAGACGTTCGAGTTCGCGTTTCTCGTAGCGCCGCTGGTTGCCTTCGGAGCGTTCCGGGGCCGCAATCAACCCCATCTGCTCGTAGTAGCGGATTGTCGGAATTTTTACGCCCGTGCGGCGGGAGAGATCGCCGATCGAATACATGTCCATGCTCCAAACCTATAGCTTCTGGAGCATTAGATAATCGCTTTCCGGCGACGGTCAATGTGGGGCTGGGAGGAAAGGCCCGATCGGGCCTTTCCCTTGGCGATGCCGGTTAGCGTGCGAGAAGGGCAAGCAGCGTCTCGTCGAAGAGATCGCTTTCCTCAAGCTGCGGTGTGTGGCCGCTTTTTTCGAACATGCGGACCGTCAGATCCGGAAAGTCCCGGCGATAGGCGTCCCAGGTCTCGGCCGGCGCAACGAGATAATCGCATTGCCCGAGTGCCAAGAGCACCGGCATCGCAAGCCGGTCGAGCCCGTCCCGAATATCGATGTCGCGAAACACTTCGCCCCAGAGATGGTCGAAGACGGGATTGTTGACGGTGACATCACGCCATAGCGGTGCCGCGTCGAAGGCGGGTAGATGCCAGCTCTTGGCGCCAAGACGGATGAGCAGCGACTTGAACCGCTCCTCCGGTCGGGCGGCGATATCGGTGCCAAGTTCGGCCATCTCGCGCTCGAAGATCGCCTTGCGCTCCGGCGCGACCAGCTCCTCCCACCGGCGATCGGCAAGCGCCGTATGCGCGGCGGAATGGCTCGGTCCGGTGCCGACCATGATCACGTGGCTGATATTCTGGGGATGGCGTTTGGCGTATTCGAGCGCCATGTAGCCGTGGCCGGAGTGCCCGAGGACGGCGAAGCGATCGAGACCGAGATGCCGGCGCATCCACTCGATATCGTCGAGGACCACGTCGAAGCCGATATCATCGCGCGTGTAGGACGCATGCGCCGGCGCGAAGCCGCGGTGATCGATGAAATGGAGCTTTGTCCGCTGGCGCAGTTGCTTCGAGAAGGTACTGGGATAGTAGGCGGCGCTGCCAATGACGAGCAGCGGCATGCCGCTGCCCTCGATGCGATAGCCGAGCTCGAACGGACCGGCGCGCAGGCTACCGGTTTCAGGCAGGGATGAACTGGTCGTTGTCATGGATATGATCCTGCAAACGGCCGGAGAACGATGGCTCAATGGTTGGCGCTCTCATCGGCCTTAAAAAAATGCCCACGCCAAACGGTGCCGCGAGGCGGCCTTGGCGTCGGTGGTTCTTTCTTGCCGGTGAGCGTCGCTAACGGATCAGGCGCACGGATCAGTATCCCTGTTTTGTTGCGACTTCATACCAGTCCGCTCTGTTGAGCCGCAACCGTCGAATCGAGACATTCGGGCCGTCATCCTCTCATTCGAAAAAAGGTGGCACAAGGACGCCACAATCACCGCCTAGCGATCTGCACGGCACTCGATTCGGCCCAGCGTCGATCCGAATGCATGTTTTGCAACAGTTAGTTAGAGCGTCGGCATATATGCGTGGCGCACGACGGAGGAACACGTGCCGCTGCTCATCAATCGCCGCCAATTGCTCGTCGGCTCCGCGCTGATCTATCCGGCAATCGCCCTCGGCCCGGCCGCAAAAGCCGCCACCGGCGGCGATGTCGATACACGCCTTGCCGAACTCGAAAAGCGCACGGGCGGACGGCTTGGCGTTTCCGTTCTCGATATGGAAACCAACGTGTCGTTCGGCCGCCGCGAGAGCGAGCGTTTCGCCATGTGCTCGAGCTTCAAGACGCTGGCGGCGGGATTCGCGCTCGCCCGTGCGGATCAGGGCGCCGAAAAGCTTGATCGCCGTATCGTCGTTGCGCAGAAGGATATCGTCGCCCATTCGCCGGTAACCGAGAAGCATGTCGGCGGCGAGGGCATGACGATCGCCGAACTCTGTGCCGCGACGTTGACGACAAGCGACAACGCGGCGGCAAACCTTTTGCTGGAAAATTTCGGCGGTCCGCCGGCGCTGACCGCCTGGTTGCGCACGATCGGCGATGAGACCACGCGCCTCGACCGGAACGAGCCCGCACTCAACGAGGCGAAAGTGGGTGACCCACGCGACACGACCACGCCTGCCGCAATGCTGGAGACGCTCGGCAATCTTGCTTTCGGCCCCGTGCTGGCGGAAGCGTCGCGCAAGCTGTTGATCGAGTGGATGGTCGCCAATACCACTGGCGACCTGCGCATCCGCGCCGGCCTGCCGAAGGCCTGGAAGGTCGGCGACAAGACGGGAACCAACGGCAACGGCGCCGCGTCTGACATCGCCATCGTTTGGCCCGAGGGTAGGGGACCGCTCCTGATCGCGGTCTACATCGCTGAGGCGACGGCGCCGCTGGCTGAGCTGAACACCGTCTTTGCCGATGTCGGCCGGATGGCGGCGGAGATGGTCTAACCGCCGATCGTCAGGTGAGCACTGGTCATGGCGTCTTCAGCTGTCTTCAATCTGATAACCTGGCCGCTGCGACGTCCAGCATTGTTATAGTCAAGGCGATCTACAGCATTCCGGGCATGAAGCCCCAGAAATGTCGTCGCGTTGAAGCTTGCAGGCGATTCATGCGGCGCTTCCGTCGGCGATATCGGATGCGGTATCGTCGCGCTGCTGGTCGATGCCCATCGCGCGTTCGACCGCCTTGCGGATTTCCTCCTCGATCGCTTCGCGCTGCGCCGGATCCATCGCCTTCAGCTCGTCTTCGGTGATGCCATGCGCTTCCAGGATCTGTGCACGGATCTGTTCCGCCAGGCTCATCTTGGCGCGTTTCAGGAATTCGTCGCTGACTGAATCGCCGGAGGCGGTCTGTTCGCCGCTTCCGATCGAAGGCTTGGCCTCTTCTTCCCGGGATGCGCTGATCCAGAAGGCGTTCGATAGCGAGGCCGACGTGGATGCCGGCGCAATGGTCGGCGAGAGCCGCGGGCGCGTGTCACCGCCGCCAGTTTCTTCGAGCGGCATGACCGTTCCCGATTGGGCACGGCGCTGCGAGAAATAATAGTTGGAGATGCTGCTATCGATCTTCATGGGAAGCCCCCGGAATCTGCTGTCCGGGGGAGGCTGCTTCTGGTGGCTTGCGCGGGGCTTGCCGATGCAACCCATTAGCGAGAATTAGGGATGCCTTTTCGCGTTTTAGGGTAGGGTATAGGCGATGACGTAGTCTCCGGGCTTTGTGCCGACCGAGCCGTGGCCGCCGGCGACGATCACCACATATTGCTTGTCGCCGACCGTGTAGCTCATCGGCGTCGACTGGCCGCCGGCCGGAAGGCGCGCCTCCCAGAGCTGTTCGCCGGTCGTCACGTCATAGGCGCGCAGATAATCGTCGACTGCCGCCCCAAGGAAGGCGACGCCGCCCTTGGTGATCATCGGTCCGCCGATGCCGGGAACGCCGACTTTGAAGGGCAGCGGCAAAGGCGTCATGTCCTCGACGGTGCCGTTCTTGTGTTTGTAGGCGATCTTGCCGGTCCTGAGGTCGGCACCGGCAACATAGCCCCATGGCGGCGCCTGGCAGGGGATTTTTAGCGGGCCGAGGAACGGGCCCATGAAGACGCCATAGGGCGCGCCGTCGTTGCGGTTGAGGCCTTGCTCGGATCCCTTTTCGTCCTGGCCCTTCGGCGGGATCTGATCGCGCGGAACGAGACGAGAGGTGAAGGCGAGGTAGGTCGGCATGCCGAACATCACCTGTCGCTCCGGGTCGACCGCGACCGAGCCCCAGTTGAACGTGCCGAAGTTGCCGGGATAGACGAGCGTTCCCTCAAGCGACGGCGGCGTATAGCGACCCTCGTATTTCAACGAGCGGAACGATATGCGGCAGGCGAGCTGATCGAACATCGTCACGCCCCACATGTTCCGCTCTTGCAGCGGGGCGGGCATGAAGGTCAGGCCGGAGACCGGCTGGGTCGGTGCGGTAAAATCTTCCGGGATTGCGCCCTTGGGTGCCGCGACTTCCGCAATCGGGATGATCGGCTCGCCGCTCCGTCGATCGAGCACATAGATGTCGCCCTGCTTCGTCGGACCGACGAGTGCCGGCACGACCGTGCCATCCTCCTTGGTGACGTCGAGCAGTGCCGGTTGTGCGGGCACGTCCATGTCCCAGAGGTCGTGGTGCACCGTCTGTTGCACCCAACGCACAGCACCGGAGTTGATATCGAGCGCGACGATGGAGGAGGAATATTTCTCCACGTGCTCGCTGCGCCCCATGCCGAGCTGGTCCGGCACCTGGTTGCCCATGGGAATATAGACGAGGCCAAGGCCCTCGTCGTAGCTGAATACCGACCAGCTGTTGGGCGAGTTGGTGCTGTAGGTCTGGCCCTCGGCAAGCGGCGTCGCTACATCGGGATTGCCGCTGTCCCAGTTCCAAATGAGCGCGCCGGTGTTGATGTCGAAGGCGCGGATGACGCCGGATTGCTCCTGGGTGGAATAGTTGTCGTTGACGGCGCCGCCAATGATCAGCTTTCCGGCAACCGCAACCGGCGGCGAGGTCGAGTAGTAATAACCGGCCGGATTGTATTTCATGCCCTTTTCGAGGTGCAGCACACCGTTGTCGGCAAAGCCGGTGCAGACGGCGCCGGTTGCCGCATCGAGCGCGATCAGGCGGGCATCGGATGTCGGCAGATAGACCCGCTCGGCGCAGACGCTGCCGGCGGTTGCCGCCGGGTCGGCCCAATAGGTGACGCCGCGGCAGGTCTGGTGCTGCCGGTCAGGGTTCATGCCGGAGTTGCTGTCATATTTCCACTTCTCTTCGCCGGTCGCCGCGTCAAGCGCGATCGCCCAGTTGTGCGGCGTGCAGGCAAAGAGCGTGTCCTTCACCTTGATCGGCGTCACCTGATAGGTGGTCTCGCCCACGTCTTCGGGGCGTTTGATGTCGCCCGTCTGATATTGCCAGGCGACCTTGAGATTGGCGACATTTTCGGGCGTGATCTGATCGAGCGGCGCATAACGCTGACCGAATGGCGTGCGCCCGTATTGATGCCATTCTCCTGATGGTACGTTGCCGCCGAGAGGCGGATTGGCGGCGACCACGTCGCTCGGCAGATCGCCGCGGATGTCGTGCGGATCCTGGGTCATCGAGTAGCCGGCAATGCCGATCGACACGAGCACGGCAAGCGCCAGCGGCCAGGCACTGGCGGCATACCGTTCTCCTGTCGGGCTCTCAAATCCGAGCGGACGCCGGACCGCCGGTAGCATCAGCCACAGGCCGAGCAGCACGATGATGCCGCCACGAGGGCCCAGTTGCCACCAGTCGAAACCGACTTCCCAGACGGCCCAGGTGAGCGAGCCAAGGATGACGAGCGTATAAAGCCAGATGGCGGCGGCCTTGCGCATGAAGAGAAGGATGGCCGTCAGCAGGAAGCCGATGCCGGCGATGAGATAATAGGGACTGCCGCCAAGCATCAGGAGCTTGGCTCCGCCGCCGCCGAGCGCAAGGCCAATGAGGGCGAAGACGATGGCCGCCAGAATGAGCATGGTGGGAACTCCCGAATTGAAGAACGGCGCCGTGGCACGGCTTTTTCATTGAGGCGGCGCGAATGAGCGGCCGCGCGGGAAAAAATCGGTTTCGGGGTCGGCGGTCGCGAAGGAGGCCGCGGCCGTCAGATCGGGCTTGGGCAAGTCACGCGACTGCCCGCCCCCTAGCACCTAACGCGCCGGTCCTGCCTTTCAATAGCCATAATTTCGCAGCGCAAAAAATTAGGGTGCCCGCAATGAAGTTGCGCGCCGAGGGATCGAGTGACGCTTTGCTGCTTTGATGTGAGGGGGCAGCCGTCGTCACGCGGCAGACGATCACTGTCGCGCGCTCACCGCGCGGTCTCGGCTGACTAAGCGAGCCGAAGGCGCAGCGGTTTGGTGTTTTCCCGACGCAGCACGCCCTTGGCCTCGAGATCGAGCTGGACGGCCTTCAGCCACCAACCGGCCTTCGCGCCGCCTGGAAAAAGATCGTCCGGCAGCAATGGCAGCAGCTTCTGCTTGGCTTCCGCGATCGTGAGGGCGGACTGCTCACGCGATAGGGCGGTGAGAAGCGCATCCTTCATTGCATCGTACTTCACCTTGTCGACACGTGTGACGTGTCCTGGGGAAACGATGTTCTGGATCTCGACCTTTTCACGTTCCATGGCCATCAAGCTCTCCCTTGACATAGTCGATCTTCGGGGACCGGAAAGCCATTGCCGCCCAGGCGCCGATCAGCTTCAGCATGGATTTTCCGGAATGACCGGCGTAGCTCGGCAGGTCGTTCTTGACGCTGACATCTGCCCGGCGGTCCCGCGTCATTACCCGCATCTGCAGGGGTGGGCGGGCGTCCTTGTCGAGACGATGCCGGTAGAGCGTCAGCCAATGGCCGCTGGTAAACTCGAGAAACATCGGCGCATTGCAGCAGGTGGCGACGACACGGCGGGTCTTCGACGTCGGCGTCAGCCGGTGCTCGCGAAGCTGATCGGCCCCACGCACGCAGTCTATCCGATCCTTGCGGAAGAGCACGAAGTCCGTGGACCCATCGCTGTTGAGTACTGGTGCGGCGCCGGGTATTGCCTCGAGCAGTGCGCCTGCCTTCCGGCAGCTCGCGCAATAGCAGGCGGTCGCCACGATCGGCCTGCCGACGGCGTGCATCTGCACCCGCCCGCAGTTGCATTGCGCATTCAAGGTCCGGTTTTCGCTCTTGCTCACCCGCCGTCTCCGCCTTCATAAGAAATCAAACTGTACCGTCCAGTTTGATTTGTCAATGCGGTCGTGCTACTGCGACCTTTGCGCGCCTAATAAGACGCGCGGCGCTGTAGTCAGGAACTTGTGCTATCGCGTGCTCATCTGAGAGGTCGTGGTTGAGAATGACGAATCCCGTCGAGACGCGAATGACGAGAAAGCGCCAGTCCATCCTGACTGCCGCCACTGAGCTGTTTCTGCAGCGCGGGTTCCTCGCGACCAACATGGACGAGGTGGCGGCGATGGCCGTCGTGTCGAAACAGACCGTTTATGCCCACTTCGGAACCAAGGAGGCGCTCTTCCTCGATATTGTCACCGGCATGACGGGCGTGGCCGGTGATGAGCTGGAGGAGCAGGTCGCCGATCCCATAGATGGGCGCCCGATCGAGGATTTTCTGCTCGATTTCGCCGAGCAGCAGCTGGCGATCGTCATGACGCCGCGGCTGATGCAACTGCGGCGCCTGGTGATTGGCGAGGCGGAACGCTTTCCGGAATTGGGCAAAAGACTGCATGCGAAGGGGCCGCGTCGTTCGATCGACAGGCTCAGAAAGGCCCTTGCTCATTACCGCGAGGCCGGCGATGTCGAGGCGCAGGACCTGCGCGCCGCTGCGTCCTTCTTCAACTGGCTGGTGATGGGCGAGCCCGTCAACGATGCCATGCTGCTCGGCGATCGGGCGATTCCCGATGCCGGTGCTCTTCGCGCCCACGCAAGGGAAAGCGTGCGGATATTCCTGTCGGCCTATGGCCGAAAGCCATAGGCCACGACTACCGGGCGCGCGCACTATGCTGCCGTCGATTTACCTCACGTGCCGCAGAAGGTTTGCCGCACTTCCTCTTCCGGCTGCGGCGGATCGGCATAGGCGGTAAAACGCGGCTGGTCTTCGTAGGGCTTGGACGTCACGTCGACGAGCGCTTCGAACAGCGAGAAGTCGGCATCTTCCGTCGCTGCTGCAATCGCCTGTTCGATACGGTGGTTGCGCGGAATATAGGCCGGGTTGACCGCCCTCATTGCCACGGTGCGCTCGCCTGCTGCGCCGGGCTCTCGCTCCAGGCGCTGTCGCCAATCGGCAAGCCATGAGGCAATCCTGGCAGGGTCGGTGAACAGGGATATCAGGGCAGCGTCCGCCGCTGGATCGGCCGCACAGTCGCAAAGCCGGCGGAAGGTGAGGATGAAGTCGGCTTCACCGTGATGCATCGCCGTCAGCAGCGCCTGGACGAGATCAAGGTCGCCTTCCTCCTCGCCGACAAGCCCGATCTTGCGGCGCATGCCGTCGAGCCAATGCCGCTGGAAGATCGCGCCATATTCGCCGAGCGCATCGTTCGCGAGATCGACCGCGGTCGCCGCCACCGGATCAAAGAGCGGCACCAGCGTCTCGGCAAGCCTCGTCAGGTTCCATTGGCCGATCGCCGGCTGGCTCGCATAGGCGTAGCGTCCGAACTGATCGATCGAGGAGAACACCTTCTTCGGATCGTAGGCATCCATGAAGGCGCAGGGGCCGAAGTCGATGGTCTCACCCGAGATCGTCATGTTGTCGGTGTTCATGACGCCATGGATGAAGCCGACATGCAGCCAGCGGGCAATCAATACCGCCTGCCGCGCGACCACCGCCTTGAAGAAGGCGAGATAGGGGCGCTCGTCATCCCGTACCTCCGGGTAGTGGCGGTCGATCGCATAGTCGGCCAGGGCCTGGACCGAAGCCATGTCGCCGCGCGCCGCAAAAAACTGGAAGGTGCCGACGCGGATGTGACTTGCCGCAACACGGGTAAAGACGGCACCCGGCAGGATCTGCTCGCGATAAACAGGTTGGCCGGTTACCACGGCGGCAAGCGCTCGCGTCGTCGGGATGCCGAGCGCGAACATGGCTTCGCTGACGATGTATTCACGCAGCACCGGGCCAAGCGCTGCCCGCCCGTCGCCGCGTCGCGAGAACGGGGTCTGTCCCGGTCCCTTCAGCTGGATGTCACGCCTCTGCCCGTTCCGATCGATGACCTCGCCAAGAAGGATCGCGCGGCCATCGCCGAGCTGCGGCACGAAGGTGCCGAACTGGTGGCCGGCATAGGCCATGGCGAGCGGCGCGGCACCGGCAGGCACGCTGTTGCCGGAAAAGATCTGCCCGCCGTCGCGCCCGAGACTGTCGACGTCGAGGCCGAGTTCTTCGGCAAGCGGCCGGTTGAGCTTGATCAGCCAGGGTTCGGCAACCGGTGTCGGGTCGACACGGGCGAAGAACTGCTGCGGCAACCGCGCAAAACTGTTGTCGAAGCGAAAGACGTCGGTTTCGGCGGTCGGCGAAGGAGGCGCGTAGTTCATGGTTCTGCGGTCAGCGGTTTCTGCCGGGACTTCCGGCCACCGCCCTTTCGCGCCAAGTCTACACGAGCTGTCCCCGTTTCGCGAGGGTTGACAGACGAGGCGGCGCCCTCCCGCGAGAGGTCGTTCGCGGGAGGGCCGGGAGGGCGAGTACCGTCTTCGTTTCAGGCGCTAAGCGCCGTCGGCGATAGGCAGGCCTCGCAAATCGCCGCGATATGGCGGTGGTCGGTGCCGCAGCAGCCACCGAGAACGCGCAGTCGCGGCAAACGATCGGTCAGCATCCGATACTGCTGGCCGAGCGCCGTCGGATCGCCGGGATCGAGCGTCTCGCTTTCGTCGAGCTCGCTGTGGCTTTTCGTCGAGGCATTGGCGCGGATGCCGCCGATCCTGTGGACCCAGGCGCTACCGGCATCGAGACTCGCGTCGAAGTGGTCGGGATGGGCGCAATTGATCATGTAGTATTGCGGAAACCGGCCGGTCGCCGCATCGACGGTCTCGATCGCATCCTTGAGCGCGCGGCCGTTCGGCAGCCGCCCGTCTGTCTCCACCGTAAACGAGATGGCGCAGGGCATGCCGTGGCTCTGCGCCGAGCGGGCGATGCCGATTGCCTCGTCGATATTGGTGATCGTATAGGCGCAAATCATGTCGGCGTCGCTGACGGCGAAGGCAGCGACCTGTGCGGCATGATAATCCTCGGCCTCGTCAGGGCTCATGCGACCAGCCCTGTAGCCGTCGCCACGCGGGCCGATCGCACCGCTGAGCACGATCGGGGCCCGCGGCCGCTCGTACTCGGCGCGCAGTTCCGTCAGCAAATAGACGGCATCCTGGTTCAGTTCGGCGAGCGCCCTGGCATCATAGCCAAGCTTGGCGCCCCAGTCGGCGCTCGCACGCCAGGTCGCAGAGTCGAGCACGAAGCCAGTGCCGTGGTGTTGTGCGATGTCGAGATAGCGCGTGTAGTAGTTTAGCAGCCGCCGTCGTCCTTCGGACGTCGACAGCAGGACGAAGGAGGCAAAGTGCGGGAGCTCGACGCCTTCGTGAAAGATCAGCGTCGTTTCCATGCCGCCGTCGCTGAGAAAGGTTGCACCTTTCATGAGCGGCAGGCTGCGTCGGTATTTGGCCATGTCGGTCTCCACCCGTTTTTTGCTAGCGTTGGATCCCGGCGGAGCGCTCCCATTCCCGCAAGGATGGTTAAATTTCTGCCTTTTTATCGTCTTCTAAACTAGGCGACTTAAGGTATACTATTGCTAATATACGTAAATATCTCAGTGAAATCATAGGCTTGCTGGTTGCGATTTGCCGCGGCATTGCTCGCTGGTCGCCATGTCATTGGTGGAAACTGTACCGAAGGTAGGGAAACGGCTAATGCGAAAGGGTGAGGAAACGCGCGCCAAGATTCTCGACGCCGCCGAAGTCTCGGTGCTGGCGAAGGGATTTGGCGGGACCTCGATCGATGAGTTGATCGCCGAGACCGGTATCACCAAGAGCGGTTTCTTCTACCATTTTCGCGACAAGAACGAGCTGGCGAAGGCGCTGCTCGAACGCTACGTTGAAAACGACGAGCGGATCTATGACGAGATCTTCAGCCGGGCGCGCGAGCTTGCGGACGATCCGCTCCAGGCGTTTCTGCTTGGCCTCAAGCTGTTGTCGGAACTGCTCTCCGATCTTCCGAACGGTCACCCCGGCTGCCTGGTTGCGGTGATCTGTAGCCACGAGCGTGCCTTCGACCGCGACATACAGGAGATCAATCGGCAAGCGGCGCTGATGTGGCGCCGCCGTTTCGGAGCGATGTTCCGCGATATCATGCAGGTCTACCGGCCACGTGAGCCGCTGGATGTCGACCAGCTTGCCGACATGGTCTCAACGGTGATCGAGGGTGGCATCATCCTGTCGAAGGCGCTGAAGGAGCCTAAGAACCTGCCCGCCCAGCTGCTGGTCTTCCGCACCTTTGTCCGGCTGCTGTTCCAGCCGGCAGCCCCGTGAGCATCAGTCTTTGTCGTCTTCCATGGTCTGCGCCATTTCGGCGAGCTTGCGCACCGTATTGAGGTTGCGCGCGGTGCCCGGCTTCAACGCCGGCAGCTTCAGCTTCGATCGCCCGGATCCACCAGGATAGTGCACATAGATTTCGTGCCCGGCGACCTGCACTTCCTCACCGTCGGGCGCGACAAGCCTGTCGAGCGCGTCCGCCGGCGCCGCATTCGGCAGGAAGACCACATGCAGCAGATTGGTCTTGGCGTCGGGGAAGGGGGCGTTCTCGGCAACCGTCTGCAGCTGCCTGGCGTTCTGGATCATCACGCCGGGCGCCTTGCCGAGCTTCTCGCCAAGCGCAGCATCGAGTTTTGCCGCCGCCTCCGGCGCCGGCAAATCGGAGCGGAACAGCACGTTGCCGCTCTGGATATAGGTCTTCACGTCGTTAAAGCCGAGCCCCTCGCAGATCGCTCTGAGGTCGGCCATCGCCAGCATGCCGGCCCCGCCGACATTGATGGCACGAAGGAGGGCGACGTGAACGGGCATGGTGCGTCTCCTCTTGCATGTTTCCTTAGATCGTATCCGACCTAAGGCTAAAACATGCAACCATTCAAAGTGCGACAGCGACTTTTGTGCGTCTGAAACGACGCACGGCGCTGTAGGTTTTACATTCTGCCGGCGACCTTGATGGCGAAGGCATACTCGAAGGCGATCTCTTCAAGTCGCTGGAAGCGGCCGGAGGCGCCGCCGTGGCCGGCGTCCATGTTGGTCTTCATCAGGATCGGCTCAACGCCCGTGGTCTTTTCGCGCAGGCGGGCGACCCATTTCGCCGGTTCCCAATAGGTCACGCGCGGGTCGGTCAAGCCGCCGAGCGCAAGGATTGCAGGGTAGGGTTTTGCCCCGACATTGTCGTAGGGCGAATAGCCGGCGATGATGTCGTAGAACTCAGGGCTGTCGATCGGATTGCCCCATTCCGGCCATTCCGGCGGGGTCAGCGGCAGGGTGTCGTCGAGCATGGTGTTGAGCACGTCGACGAAGGGCACCGCGGCGATGATGCCGGTGAATTTTTCCGGAGCCATGTTGGCGATGGCGCCCATCAGCATGCCGCCGGCCGATCCGCCTTCGGCGACGATGTTCGCGTAGGACGTGAACTTCTCCTGATTCAGATAGTCAGCGGCGGCGATGAAGTCCTTGAAGGTGTTGGTCTTCTTGGCCATCTTGCCGTCCTCATACCAGGAGAAGCCCCGGTCCTTGCCGCCGCGGATATGGGCGATGGCATAGACGAAGCCACGGTCGGCGAGCGACAGGCAGTTGGTATTGAAGCCGGCAGGAATGGTGATGCCATAAGCGCCGTAGCCATAGAGCAGGCACGGTGCCGAACCGTCGAGCGGCGTATCCTTACGATAAAGCAACGTCACCGGCACCTTCGTTCCATCCCAGGACGGCGCGAAGACGCGGCGGGTGACATAGTCGTCGGGATTGTGCCCTGATGGTACTTCCTGTGTCTTGAGCAGCGTGCGCTTACGCGTCGCCATGTCATAGTCGAAGAGCTGCGACGGCGTCGTCATCGACGAATAGGAAAAGCGGATGACGTCGGTGTCGTATTCGGCAGCGCCGGAGAGCCCAAGCGAATAGGCTTCCTCGGCAAAGGCGATCGCGTGCTCTTCGCCGGTCTTGCGGTCGCGGATGACGATTTCCGGCAGACCGTCGCGGCGCTGCAGCCAGACGAGGTGGCGGGCATAGGCCATGTGGCTGAGGATCAGCGTACCCGGCCTATGGGCCACGACCTCGCGCCAGTTCTCCTTGCCCGGTGCTTCCACCGGCGCTTCCATGATCTTGAAATCCTTGGCGCCGTCGGCATTGGTGAGGATGTAGAAGACGTCGCCGCCTTCGGTCATGGCATATTCGAGACCGATGACGCGACCGGCGACCAGCTTCGGCTCGGCCGTGAGATCCTTGGTCGAAAGCAGGCGATACTCGCTGGTCTCGTGGTCGTTGATGTCGATGTAGATGAAGTCGTCGAGGAGCGATCCGCCGACCGACATGAAGAAACCTGGGTCCTTTTCTTCATAGACCAGCCGATCGTCCGCCTGGGGCGTACCGAGCACGTGGTGGAAGATCTTCGACGGACGGTGGTTGTCGTCAAGCACGGTGTAGAAGAAGCTCTTGCCATCAGGCGCCCAGGCGCCGCCGCCGCCGGTGTTCTCGATCACGTCGGCAAGATCCTCGCCGGTCGAAAGGTCGCGCACCTTCAGCGTGAAATATTCCGATCCCTTGTCGTCGTACCCCCAAAGGCCGCGGCTGTGGTCGGTCGAGTGGTCGAGGCCCGCAAGGCGGAAATAGGACTTGCCTTCGGCTTCCTTGTCGCCGTCAAGCAGCACCTGCCGGATGGTCTCGTCCTTATTGTCGGCGTCGCGCGGGATGCGGAAGTAACGCGGCTGCTCGCCGCCGGTTACGTAGAGGCTGCCATAGGCAAAGGGGCCATCTTTCACCGGTATCGAACTGTCGTCTTCCTTGATGCGGCCGCGCATCTCGGCAAACAGCGTCTTCTGCAGCGCCTTGGTGTCGTCCATCGCCGCGTTCATGTAGGCGTTTTCGGCCTCCAGATGCTTGCGGATGTCAGGGTTGAGGATCGAGGGATCCTTGAACATTGCCTGCCAGTTGTCGTCCCGCAGCCAAGCGTAGTCGTCGGTGCGGGTGATGCCGTGGCGCGTATCGGTCACCGGCTTTTTCGCGGCGACGGGAGCTTCGGGCAGGTTCTTGAAAACGGACAAGGCGTGTCTCCGGGATTTATGCGGCGGGAGACAATGAGATAGAGAGCCCGGCTGCGACGATCAAGCGGAAAGGACTTCGCCGGTCGATGGTTCCTTCTCCCCATCGGTGGGGAGAAGGCAGTGGAACGCGACCGGGCAAGCGTTCGATCGTTCGCTGGGCAGACCCAAGGCAGTGAGGAACGACTAGCTCTTTGCTTTCAGTTGCTTTCGATATTCCTCCACCGGCAGGCCACCGACGCCCCAGTCTTCGAATGCCACCTCGTCGATGACGACGAAGGTGGTGGCCGGGTTCTTGTCGAGCACCGTGACGAGCAGGTCGGTGACGCCCTTGATGAGCGCCGCCTTCTGTTCGCTGGTCGCGCCTTCGCGGGTGATCTTGATGTTTACATAGGGCATTGCTGGCTCCTTAGCCTGGTTGTCGGATGTCGTAGTGAAAGACCTTGGCGATGATCTGCCAGCGTCCGTCAACGAAGATCAGCGACAGGAAGTCGGTGAACGCCTTCTCGCCGATTGCGCATTGTACCTTGGCGAAGGCCGTCACCGGGCCGGCAAATTCGATCGAGACGATCCTGTCTGCGCGCACCTCGCCACGGCTTGCCGGCGAGGGACGTTTGTCGACGATCGGGAAATACCTGTTCATGTCGAGTTCGAGCAGTTCTCCCCCAGTCGCGGTGGCGTAGTGGGCTTTCGGGTGAAAAACCTCGCGCAGGATCGCCGTGTCGCTGTGGTAGAGCCCGTCGAAGTAGCGCCCGAGCACATCGATGACGGCCGCAAAGTGCGGATCGTTGTGGGTGCCGCTCATGCCGCGATCAGCCCTTCGGCCTTCATGGCTGCCTGCACTGCCGGGCGCTCGCGAACACGCTGCATGTAGGCCGTCAGGTGCGGCCACGGGCTAAGCGAAATTCCGGTGACGCTGGTCCAATTGACGACGGTGAAGAGATAGGCGTCGGCAACGGAGAAGGCTTCGCCGAGCAGATGGGCGCGGCCATCGGAAAGCAGGGTTTCGACGTTGCCGAGCCGTTTGGAAACCTGCGCCGCGGCCGTCTCCTTGGCATCGACGCTTGCCGTCTTGCTGAACAGCGGCGAGAACGCCTTGTGCAGTTCGGAGGCGATGAAGTTCAGCTGCTCCTGCAGGCGGGTGCGTTCCAGCGTGCCGTTGGCAGGGGCAAGCCCGGCCTTCGGAAAGCGATCGGCAATGTACTGCACGACGGCCGCACCTTCGGTGACGACGTCGCCGGTTTCGAGCACCAGTGCCGGCACATAGCCCTTGGGGTTGACCGCCTTGAAATCGGCGCCGCTTTCGGTGAGGTGCGTCGCGGTATCGACCTTGACGATCTCGAACTCGACGCCCGCTTCGCGCAGGCTGATATGGGGCGAGAGCGAGCAGGCGCCGGGGGCGTAATAAAGCTTCATGGCCATGTTCCTTTTGCAATGATGGTCTCTGTCGAAGACGGCGGAACCTAAACCGAAGCGATAACTTTTGTATATGAGATTACTTTATGTTACCGACGTTTGCGGTTTCCCCACGGTAACTGGAGAATTTTGCCCATGAGCTTGAAAATTCGAAAGAATAGAGCTGCGGCATTGCCGCCGACCTGCCCGGTCGGGGAGTGCATGGTCATGCTTGGCGGCGCCTGGGCGCCCAACATCATCTGGTATCTGAGCGGCGGTCCACGCCGCTTCAGCGAACTCAAGATCGATATTCCCGGCATTTCGGCGAAGGTGCTGAGCACGCGCCTGAAGGATATGGAGGAAAAGGGTGCGATCGAACGGCGGATCATGCCGACATCGCCACCTTCGGTCGAATACAGGCTGAGCGATCTCGGTCAGGAATTCGTCCCGGCGATCCATGCGATCGTCGAAGTCGGTTACAAGCTCAAGCTTCGCCGCGAGGCAAAGCTTGCAAAGGAAGCCGCGCAGAATGTCGCCCAGGTAGAGCTCGCCTGACGGCGGGATGTTGCGCGATCGTGACGGCTACCACCGACCTTTGAGGGACTGCGCCGCATGCTCAATGAAGGCGCGAACCTTCGGCGTTTCCGCCTGGCGATCGACGAAGCAGGCATAGAAGTCGAAGGGCTCGTGGTCGGTGTTGGCAATGCCTTCGCGCGGTGCGCCGCCGAACAGCGGCACAAGCAGGCCGCGCGCAATCAGGTCCGTTGCGATGAAGGCACCGAGCCGCGTGATGCCGGCGCCGGCGATCGCCATTTCGGCAAGTGTGTCGATATCGTTGCTAACGATCGTTGCCTTCAGTTCCGGCTCAAAACGCAGTCCATCCCGCACGAAACCCCAGCGAAAGATTCGCCCGTGCCCGGCATAGCGGTAGACGAGGCAATGATGATGGATCAGGTCTTCCGGGTGCTCGGGCCGGCCGCGCCGCTCGATGTAGGACGGGGAGGCACAGATGACCATCGGCACCGAGGCAAGCTTGCGCGCAATCAGCCCAGGCTCCAGCTGCAGGCCGAAGCGCACGCTGATATCGATGCCCTCGCCGATGTGGTCGATCTCCCGATCGGTGACGACGAGTTCGATCGAGACCTCCGGATGGCGTGCGGCAAAGGATGGCACGAGAGGCGCCACCACATGACGGCCGAAGGCGACCGAGGACGCGATCTTCAGCGATCCCCGCGGCTCCTGGCTCAGCGATGCGACTGCAACGGCTGCGAGTTCGAGATCATGGACAACGCTGCGCACCCGGTCGAAATAGACCCGGCCGCTTTCCGTGAGGCCCAATTGCCGGGTCGTGCGGCTAAGCAGTCTGGCGCCGAGCGCCCGCTCCAGTCGGGCGATATTCTGGCTTGCCGAGGCCGGCGTGATGCCGAGTTTGCGCGCCGCCGCGGCGATACTGCCTTCCTCCACGCTTCGAACGAAACTCTCGATGCCGCGCAACGTATCCATAATGACATCCATCGACTGTGTATTCCCATTCGATGGTTTTGCCTAACTCTGAGCAAGGCTGCAATGGCCTACCTCCGCGCGACGTCATCCGTATAGTGCCGGCCATGCCGCTGGGATGGTCCCTGCGGGCAAGCTATGGAGATCCTCACCATGGAAGATACGATGCCACCGCCGCGGATCGCGCGCAGCCGCAAGCTGCCACCGCGGGCGGTGCCGATTACCTTTGCCTTCTTCATGTCGGCGATCATGGCGTTTCTGATGTGCTGCGTCATCGTCGGCGTAAACACCGGTATCGATGCCGGCTACCCCGGCCGTGTGCTCAGCACCTATGCGCTGGCGATGCCGGTCGCTTTCCTTTGCGTGCTGACAGTCCGCCCCTTCGTGCTAAAACTCGTCGGTGCCGTCTGCCGCATGCCTGGCTGAGCGTGCGGGTCCGTCCCGGATTTCCGGGGCGGCTGTCAAGTCAGAACTGTCGTCGGCTTGCCGCAGCCGATGGTGCCATGCGCGAAGCTCGTCGCATCACAAAAGCGATCGGCGTGACAATTGAACGACACCGCATCGGAGCATGCTGCTGTATAGGATAGGCGTTTCACTTTCTTCAGCAGTTTGGACGAATGCATGTTGAACAATTCTTACGGCAAGCTTGCCTCTCATGTTTATAATTTAGACAAATATATTGGAAAGTCCTTCGGCGACGTCGAGTATTATCTCGAGCGTTTGAACGAGTGTTCCGGCCCGATACTGGAACCGGCTGTCGGCAACGGTCGCGCGCTGATTCCGCTGCTTGAAGCCGGCCTTGACGTCAGAGGCTTCGACGCGTCGCCAGAAATGCTCGGCTATTGCCGGGCGCATTGCAAGGAACGCTCGCTGACACCGGCGCTATCGCAGCAGACTTTCGAGGCCTTTGCCCATGAGGAGCGCTTCGAGGCGATCGTCATTCCCGCCGGATCGCTGCAGCTGATCGCCGACCATGCCACGGCGATTGCGACCGTCAAACGTTTCCTAGACCATCTTCGGCCGGGCGGTCGCCTGATCTTCGACCTGTATCCGCATGATCTTTTCGCCGACACCCAGCCGAGCATCCGCAATTGGCAGACCGAGGCGGGCGACCTGCTGACGCTGACCAGCCAACGGGTCAAGGCCGACCTGATCGCCCAGACGACCGTGTCGCATCTGCGCTACGAACTCTGGTGCGAAGGCAAGCTGGCGTCGAGCGAGCTCGAATTCTTGACGATGCGCTGGTGGGGCGTGGAGGAAATGGCGCTGACCCTGCGTGCTGCCGGCTTCGTCGATCTCGTCGTTTCCGGCAATTACGACTTCGGCAGCGCGCCGAAGCATGGCGACGAGGTTGTCACCTTCGAGTGCCGCCGGCCGCGGTAGCCGACAGCGTTCTCCAGCAAAAGAAAGCCACGCCCCCACATGGAGGGCGTGGCCGCAAATGTTATCGGCAACGGCTTGCGGCGTTGCTCTGGTCAAGCGGCGAACCGTTCACGGTCAGCACCGAGCCGGGAGCCTGCGTGATGGTGCCGGGTGCCCAACCGGTGTCGAGCAGGCAATCCTTCGGTGTGTTGGTGACGCTGACATTGCCCTTTATGTCGGCAGCCGGGCCGGAGAAGTAGAGGCCCGCCGTACCGGCCTTGTCGACCGTCATGTTGTTGAGAACGATGTTGCTCGCGGCGCCGCCGAGGAACTCATAGTCGCTGCCGTAGATATAGGCGCCATAGGTGCCGGCATTGGTGACGGTGACGTCCTGCAGCGAAATGCCCGAGACCGGGTTGAAGAAGATGCCGGCGTTGCGCGTGCCGTCGATCTTCAGGCCCTTGACGTCGACATTGGTGGTCGTCGCATCGAGGTTCGGGCTGGAGATCAACATCAGGCCATTGATGCCGCCGGCGAGGCGCATGTCGTTGATCGCAACGTTCGACGTGCCCTGCAGCACCACCAGATCCATGTCGCGGTCCTGCTTGGAATTGTCGATCGTCACGCGGTCGAGTTGGATGTCCTTGCCGGCGACGAGCAGCACGCCTTCGCGACGAGAGTTGCTGATGGTGACGTTGTCGAGCTTGATATCTGTCGTGCCGGTGATTAGCTCGTATTCGGTGCGGCTGAGTTTCTTGAATTCGCCGCCGGCAAACACGCCATAGGTGACCTTGTCGATCGTCGTGTCGCGTACGGTCACGTTTGTGCTGCCGATCGCGCTGACGGCGGCATAGGGTGCCTTGTTGGGATTGTAGACCGAGAACTCGCAGGCTGTGTTGTTTTCGCAGATGAACAGGTCATGGATGCGGCTGTTCTCAACCACCGCGCCGTCGACGCGCGTGAAGCGAATGCCGTCATGATTGGTGGCGGAGATGTCGACATTGTCGATCGAGACGTTTCCAGCATCGGCTGCGGCGATGCCGGCGAGACCGCCGCGCACGGACAGCGACGCGATGCTGCTGCCGGACGCCATGGTGACGACGTCTTGTGCCGGATTGTATCCGGTGAGGGTCGTTGCCGCTCCGTGGTTGACGAAGGATGCGGTTGCTCCTCTCCTTGCGCCGCGCACCGCAATAGAGCCACCGCCACCGACAAGCGCCTGGCCGGAGCCGAGCGTCAGCGACTGGTTGAGACCGAGATTGCCATCGGCAAGGATGAGCGCATCGGCCCCGGCTGCGCCGATCAGAGCGTTGATCGAGGCCGCGTCGCCGTTCGCCGAGGAGATGTTGACGACCTTGCCGGGGTTGCGGCCGTTGGCAACGAATTGCGCCGCCTCGACATCGCCGGTTGGGCCGGCATGCGTGCGGATTTTGCTCGAGCGCTCGACACGCTGGACCATCGGGTCGAAGGCATCACTTGCCTTCGCCGTCGCCCCGAATGGGATGCGCAGGCGTGCCATGACGGCACCCTTGAGCTTGTCCTCATTGTCGTAGGTGCCGGTAACGCCGAGTGAGACGGTCGATCCCTCGGAAAGCCCGGGCAGGTTGGCGAAGGTCAGCTCCGCGCGCAGCTTGGCGCCGAACATGTCGTCGAGGTTCTTGCCGCCGTACCAGTAGCTGCCGCCGAAGACTTTCAGCTGGACGTCTGATCCTTCGTCGAAGACCGGAAGCCGCCGGCCGATTTCGGCGTCGAGCCCGCGCCGCCCGCGCTCCTTGCCTTCCTGGACGACGAGCACATGGTCGCGAACATAGGCGGCATTGAAGGCGCTCAGCGTCTTGGCGCCGGAAAGCGGCAGATAGAGATTGCTGCGCATTTCGAGGTCGCCGCTGAGCGCCTCGAGACCGAAGGATACCTGGCTGAACGAATTGCCGTACTCGCTCTTCAGATAGTCGTAGTAGCCATAGGCGCCGATGACCCACTGGTCATTGGCGCGGAAGCGGTAACCGGCGCCGATCGAGCCCTGCCGGACCTTATCGTTTTCTATCGTTCCGCGTGTATCGATGAAAATGGCGTTGCCGGAGTCGAGCACGAAAGGCAGGAAGAAGCCGCCACTGACAGCCGAACCGCCGCTGAAGAAACCGCCTTCGATTTCGGCCTGCGGCCTGAACTCCACAGCCAGGGCCGGGGACGAAAGCATCGTGGCGTCTGCAAGCGCAAACGCTAAAATAGTGTTGTATTTCATATTATTAACTCCGCATACACTGGGCGTGGCGACGCCCATGGCGGTGCGGTTAGATTATAAGACTATTTTACTCAAGTTTATTGATAGATTATCCAAAATCTTTCCAGCGGCGTGATGACGCAGGGCGCGCCAGTGCCGCGTGTTTACAATCCTGGCGATAATCTGGGAATTCGTCTCGGCTGCCGAATCCGCTCAGAAAGGCCCCGCCGCTCGGTCGAACTGGTCGTCCAGCAGAAATACGACCGCGTTGCGGAGTGAGCGACGCAGCGCAGTCGTGGCGGCGGTGGAGGAGGGGTCGCGAGGCGGCGTCAGGCTGCAAGCCTGAGGCCGATCCCCCAGGGATCGACGAGATTGTAAGCAGTGCCGTTTCGCTCGACCTGAATGCCCATCTCGTCGAGCTTGCCAACCGCCTTTGCAAGCTCTGCCGGATCCTTGAACTGGATCGTGTAGTCGGAGAGGCCGGTCATATTGTTCTCGCGCTTGGGCGCGCCGCGAGAGTTCCAGATGTTGGCCGCGACATGGTGGTGATATTTGCCCGAGCCGAAGAAGCTTGCGCCCGGGTAGCGCGCCATCAACCCGAGCCCCAGCACGTCCCGAAAGAACGCGTCTGCCTCGGGGATATCGGACACCTGCAGATGGATGTGCCCGATGCCGGTACCGTCGGCAAGCCCGTTCCAGTCGTCTTTCGGCGCCTCGTCATAGAGCGCCTGCAGGTTGAGCGGCAGCGTATCCATGCCGACGGTTCCGTCCGGCTTGAAGTTCCAATCGGTCCGCGGCCGATCACGATAGACCTCGATGCCGTTGCCTTCCGGGTCGGCGAGATAGATCGCTTCGCTGACGAGATGGTCGGACGCGCCCTGCAGGCGGACATTGTTATGGGCGGCATGGGCGAGCCAGCGTCCTAGTTCCTGACGGTTCGGAACGAGGAAAGCGGTATGAAAGAGACCAGGTGCGTTTCGTGGCGCCCTGGCGACATTGCCGGCCGTGGTCAGCGTCAACAGCGGCCGGGCGCCAACGCCCAGCGTCTCGCCGCTGGCGCTCGTCTCAAGCGGCTTAAGACCCATGATGCGCTGATACCACTGCGACACTGTCGCCAGATCCTCCACGACCAGATGCGAATGATCGACATGCGCCGGCATCGCCAATGCGTGATTGGCCGCAATGTCGATAGGCGGTGTGCTCTGGGTGGATATCATCTGTTGTCTCCTTGCGCGGCGAAACCGGTGGCCCTTTCGGGCCTCAGTTTCGTTGAAACTGCCCGGTGAATATGGGCCGAAGTCGGCGTTCACGGAAGACCGTCAGTCATTTGATGTTGTGTTCGATGAGCGTTGACAGTGGCCGTTGTCGCCCTAGCTCAATTACACAGGGCAATGCGATCGCGGCGCTTTCGATTTGATTTCAATCAATGCCGGAAGAACCGTCTGGGCTCAGTCTCGAATGCGTGGGATTTGCCCCCGCATTTCGGTGCCGGCGATCCGGGTAGGCAACGCAAAGGAGTGCAGCATGTACAAGAAGATCATCGTCCCTATTGCCATGGATCAGCTGGAGCATGGCGAGTCCGTGCTCGGCATTGCAGAAAAGCTGATCGATGAAGGGGGCGAGATTGTTCTGCTCAATGTCGTCGAGGATCTGAACGCCTATGCCCAGGGCTACATGATCGTCGATTTCCCGCTTGAGATGGTCGAGGAATCGCGCAAGCATGCGACGAAGACGCTGGAAGCGATGAAGGCCAAGCACGGAATCAATGGACGCATCGAGATCCGCACCGGCGGCGCGGCCGGCACGATCAATGCGCTCGCCCACGAAGAAAACGCCGACCTCGTCATCATTGCCTCGCACCGGCCGGGTCTCATTGACTATTTCATCGGATCGACCGCCAGCCGGGTCGTCAGCCATTGCCCCTGCGCCGTTCTCGTCGACCGGTGAGCCGCCAACAATCAAGAACAGGAGCGGGGCGCGCCCGAAGCGCCACGACTTCAAGGAGTCTTCCCATGGACAAGCTTGCGCTTGACGACTTTCGTGAACGGCTGAGCAGCCGCAAACGCGAACTCTACGGCCGACTGGTGAAGATCGAGCACGATCTCGATGAGCCGATGAATGCCGACGTGCCGGATCGGGTAACCGAACGGGAGAACGACGAGGTGCTGGAGGGCATTGGCCTTGCCGGTCAGGAGGAGATCCGTGGGATCGACGCGGCGCTCGACCGTATTGCGGCCGGCACCTTCGGAACCTGCGTGCGTTGCGGCCTACCGATTTCCGCAGAACGGCTCAATGCCGTGCCCCATGCGCCGCTCTGCCAGGAATGCGCCGCCGAGGTCGCCGCCGGCGCGAAGTGACGATGTTTTTCGGCGACTGTTACTTGCCCTAGAGGCTGCTTGCGATAGGCAGCCTCGCTGCTACGTCTTACAGCGCCGCGCGTCTTACTAGACGCGCAAAGGTCGCTGTAACACTTTGAATTGCTGCATGTTTTTATCCTTAAATCGAATAGGATTTAACGAAACATGCAGTAGGTGATCCGGACTTACCTGACGCTCGTCAGGTCGAGCTTCAATCTCGGCAAGAACCGTCCTGGTATAACAGAGGCGACCACTCCGTCATCGACCGCCCCCAGCCGGCGATAGAAATCGGCTGCGCCCGGGTCGGCATCGACAGTCATGACCTTCGCACCCTTGCGCAGCGCCGTTTCCACGCTCCATTCGAACAGGCGTCGGCCGATCCCGCCACCCAGCGCGGCCGGATCGACGAACAGCTTGTCGAGATCGGCGATCTCTCCGTGATACAGGACCTGCGCCATGCCGACGATATCGTCATCCTGAACGGCAATCTGGATATCCGACTGCATCCAGTCGTCCGCCGTCACCGTCAAGGCCGGGCGGCAGGCGGCCATGAAGGCCTCGTCATAGCCCCAGACGGCCTTTGATCTTAGGCAAAGCGCCGTCAGGATTGCTGCCTGTCCCGGCTCCGGCGTGCGCAGCAAAACTCTCCTTTGGACGTTGTTCTCCCGCCTCTGCGGACAATTTGGTCGCAACCCGTGCTGCAGACAAGGGACGTCCGTCTTCGCAATCACGTCATGTCTCTGTTGTAATGCGTTGCAAAAGTTGATGCTTTCGCCATCGTCGAGCACTTTGCCACGGCGCCAGGCTGTGGCAGGATAAGGCAAATAAGCAAGACGACTGCCGCCTGAGCGCGAAAGAAGGTCGGAAGCGGGGTAAAGTGGAATTCGCCGGCGTCAAGTGGAACTACGATCGATCGGAACTGATTGCCGATGGCATCGTGCACGGCGTCGGCCTTGCAGCGGCCCTCGTCGGCGTAACAGCACTTATCTTTTACGCGATGCTCTGGAGCACGACCGGCCAGCTTGCTGCCGCCGCGATCTATGGCGCGGGACTGCTGGCAACCTTGTCGATTTCGTTCCTCTACAACCTCTACCCGGTTTCGCGGACCAAATGGTTTCTGCGCCGTTTCGACCACTCGTCCATTTTCGTGCTGATCGCCGCCACCTACACGCCCTTCCTCCAGCGCGGCTGGGAGGATCCGTTCCTGTTTGCGATGTTGATTGGCATCTGGGCGATCGCCACCCTCGGCGTGGTGATCAAGTGCCTCTTCCCCGGCCGCTTCGACCGGCTTGCGATCCTGCTCTATCTCGCCATGGGCTGGAGCGGCGTGCTTGCGGTGGGGCCGTTATTGTCGGCACTCTCGGCGACAACGTTCGTGCTGATCCTGATCGGCGGCATCATCTATTCCGCCGGCGTGATTTTCCATGTCTGGGAAAAGCTGCGGTTCCAGAACGCCATCTGGCATTCCTTCGTCGTCACCGGCGCCGCAGTGCATTATTCGGCCGTCGTCAGCTGTCTGAGCGGCACGGCGATTTCCTGATCAAAAAATCCGGGCGCTCAGTTCGGGGCGGCTACGGGGGCTGCCGCCACTGGCGTCTGCTGGCAGCCTTCCGAGGGCCTCAGAGCCTCCGCCATCCGCGAGATGACGCCATCGAAGCTGGTCAACCGGCTCTTGCGGTACTGCAGACGGAAATAGGCGGCGCTGCCGTCGCAGAGTGCGATGGCGCGTGTGTAAAACACTTCCTCGCCGCGTACGCCCGAGAAACTGGCCCAGGCTGAGGTCACGCGTGAATAGGAAATCCGCCATTGGTCTTCCCGCTCGGTCGCCATGCGGTCGTTGACGTCGATCTCGAAATCGCCATCGACAAGTTCACTGCCAAAAACGGAGAGCGTGGCGCCGTTATCGTTGGCATGAAAGCTGACACCGTCGCCATTGTCGGCTTCACCTTGCACTTCGAAGCCCGGCGGAATGTCGAGAATATAGCCGAAGCGGGGATTGGCGTAGGCGTGCCAGTCATTGTCTGCCGCGGCCGGGCAAGCAGCCGAGAACAGAAGAACGAATGCAGCCAGAATGCGACGCATGCGGACCTCCTTCCGGCTTGCTTCGACGGTTTCACTATCAATAGCACATCCGTGCACGAACAGCTGTTTCTATTGGAACAGCGCTGAGCTTGCGAATGCTTCCGTCTGTTTGCGTCAATCCTCGGTAAACGTCATCGCGTGACCATTGAGACAGTAGCGCAGACCGGTCGGCGGCGGGCCGTCGGGAAAGACGTGTCCGAGATGGGCATCGCAGTCGGCGCAGCGGATTTCTGTGCGCACCATGAAGTGCGAACGGTCCTCGATCTCGCGGATCGCCTCGTCGTCGATCGCCGCGAAATAGCTCGGCCAGCCGCAACCGGAATCGAACTTGGTATCGGAGCGGAACAGCGCCCGGCCGCAGCAGACGCATTCATAGGTGCCCGCCTTCTTGTTGGCGAGGAACGGGCCGGTGAAAGGGCGCTCGGTGCCGTGCTCGCGGGTGATGCGGTACTGTTCGGGCGACAACTGCGCGCGCCACTCCGCTTCGCTCTTGATCACTTTCGCCGCCCTTGCGTCTCTCATCGAAGATCTCCCTGTGATTTTCGCGACTATATAGGATCGGCGGTGACGCGCCGCAAATCACGCTCGCGTGCCGATATGGGTGCGCATCGGCGCCAACGAGGCTGCAGCCTATCTCGACAGCCTCGTCGTGTGACCGCGACCGTCAGTTTGGCCGATCAGCGTGCCTTCGCGCCGCAATCGCAACGGATTGATCGTGGACTGGCCGGGCGCCGTTTTCAATCGCCGCCGACGGCCGGCGGCACCTCGGGAATATCTCGTCGGATCACGGTTGGGCCGGCACCGTGAACACGTTTGCTGTCGTTGTAGAATGCGATGAACTCGGGCGCTGGTAGGGCCTTGGAATAGAGCCAGCCCTGGCCGTATTGCACGCCGCGCGCGAGCAGATAGTCCGCCTGCTCCTGTCGTTCGATGCCTTCGGCGACGATGTAGAGGTTCAGCGATTTGGCGATGTCGATGATGTGCGGAGTAACGGCGCTGGTCGCCGAGACGAGACCCACCGTATCGATAAACGACTTGTCGATCTTCAATGCGTCGAGCGGCAGGTCCTGGATATATTGCAGGCTGGAATAGCCGGTGCCGAAATCGTCGATCGCTACCGAATGGCCGAGCCGACGGGCTTCCTCGATCGTTGCGCGGGCGGATTTCACGTCCATGAAACCGCGTTCGGTCGCCTCGAGCCAGATCTGCTCGGTGAGGACGCCGGAGTTTGCAAGCGCCGCCTGGATAACCGGCAGGACGCGCCCGGACTTGATGTCGTCGGCCGACAGATTGATGGCGATGTGTAGCGAGCGGTCGGCGACAAGGACCGGCCCGAGATCCTTGATAACCCCGCCGATGACCTGATCGGTAATGGCCTGGATCAGGCCGCTTTCCTCTGCGAGCGGGATAAAGGTATCGGGCCTGACCAGCGAACCGTCGGGTCTGCGCCAACGGACCAGCGCTTCCGCGCCGACGCAGATGCCGGTCTTCATCTCGATGAGCGGCTGGTAGTGCACGATGAATTCGCGGCGTTGCACGGCGATCGAGAGTTCGCCGAGCGGCGACAGACGCCGCCGCGACAGCCAGAAGACGAGGCCGACCATTAGCGCAGCGACGATCGCGCCGAGCGGCAGGAGCAGTAGCCGTTCGCGGCCGAGATCTTTCAGCAGCAACGCCCGTGACGATGTTGCAATGGCAATCCAGCCGGAGCCGGTCGCGGTGGCAAACAGATTGTCCGCATCGGTGCCGGTCTGCGTATGCTCGATCAGCCGCTTGATCAACGATGCATCCGGGTTGTTCAATTCGCTGACGAGGGTGCCGGTATCGCTGGCGATCGCAAGGCGCGTATCCGGGGTGGCGAGCACGTCGACGAGCCGAGCCGGATCGGTCAGCACGCTGTAGGATCGGTACCGGAATCCCAGCATCGCCCGACCGTTGCTGATCGTCGGATGAACCCGGGCCGACACGCCGATGCCGCTGGCTGTGGTGAAGTCGACTTGCCCGCGGCCGACGCTCGTTTCCGGCTTGCCCCAGGAGGAGCATTTGAGCGCATCGCCCTCGAAGTAACCGATATCCTCGACGGAGCGCGTGTTGACAACCAGAGCGCGCATCGCCGCGATATGTTGCTGGGAGCAGGGCGTGAAGCTGAATTGGTCGGCAGACTTGAGCGCGGATGTTGCTTCGCCGAACGCCGTATTGGTACGCATGATCGCATATTCGGCAAGGCGGCTGAGGCGGGTCTCCTCTCTGCTGGTGGCGACTGACCAGGAGAGATAGAACGCGGCGACGATCGGAAGGATGGCGCCCAGCGCCGCAAGTACACTGGTCACCGCCACAATGTGAGACCGTTCCAAGCCAGACCTCGCAGGTTCAAGAGAAACGCCGTGCAATTCGGTGCATCAGTCAATCAGCGATAACGAACGATCTACAGCGCCGCGCGTCTTGTTAGACGCGCAAAGGTCGCTGTAGCACTTTGAATTACAGCATGCCACGCCCGGCGGGAAGCATGAAATGGCGCTGAAGCCCCTGAAAATTCAAATGCTTGCCTATCTTCAACTTATCGAGGAAAGGGCGTTGGCCTTCGGTCGAAGTCGGCATCTGTGCCGCTGCGTATCTTATATCGGAGATACCATCCAATCGCGACGAATTACCAGATACAGCGCGTTTCATGCCATCGATACCACTGGATGTTGCTAACAACACTTTAATCGCATGCGCAGGCCGATCGGCGGCGATGACCGGTGTTGTGCGGACGTGTATGCCAAGGCGATGTCGCATCGGATGATTTTGCCTTGTCGGTCAAACGTGACCACCAATCTCACGAGAAAACTGGAGATTTTCCGGGCATTTGCCGGACTTAACAGCGCATAACGTCGATTTTACCCGATTTACCCTTGAGGCGCCTTTACCCTTCTTTTATGTCGGGTGTTCGTTCGTTCGTCGATCAATCAATCAAAGCGCAAAGGAGCTGGCCCGGACGATGGATGTTGCGGCCCTGACATTGCTGGCTCTTGCTCTCCCTTTCGTCGCGGCACTCGTCGCGCCGCTCCTGACCCGACTCCTTGGGCATAACGCGGCCTGGATCCTGGCGCTTTTTCCTGCCGCGATCGTCCTGCACTTCATGGGCTTTTGGCCGGAAGTCTCTCGTGGCGAAGTCGTCACCGGCGGCTATGAGTGGATTCCGTCGTTCAATGTCAGTTTCTCCTGGCTGATCGATGGCCTGTCCCTGACCTTCGTGCTTTTGATTGCCGGTATCGGCGCGTTGATCGTGCTCTATTCCGGGGGCTACCTGAAGGGCCACCCCCAGCAGGGGCGGTTCTTCTCGTTCATCCTGATGTTCATGGGATCGATGCTCGGGCTCGTCGTGTCCGACAGTTTCCTGATGCTCTTCGTTTTCTGGGAGCTGACCTCGATCACCTCGTTCCTGCTGATCGGCTTCGACCATTCGCGCGAAGCCGCCCGGCGCGCCGCCCTGCAGGCGTTGGTGGTCACCGGGGGAGGCGGGCTGTTTCTGCTCGCGGGCCTGTTGATCATCTGGAATGTCACCGGTGTCACCCAGCTTTCGTTGTTGACGTCTTTCGGTCCGGAGATGCGCGAGAGCCCGTTCTATCTCGCCGCGTTGCTGTTGGTGCTCGGTGGCGCCTTTACCAAGTCTGCCCAGTTTCCGTTCCATTTCTGGCTGCCCAACGCGATGGAAGCGCCGACACCCGTTTCGGCCTATCTGCATTCCGCAACGATGGTTAAGGCCGGTGTCTATCTGTTGATGCGCCTCAACCCGGTGCTCGGCGGAACGCCGGAATGGCAGATGCTGTTGCCGCTCTTCGGCGGCACCACGCTCATCATCGGCGCGGTTCTCGCTTGTCGCCAGACTGACCTGAAGCTGATGCTCGCCTACACCACCATGGCATCTCTCGGCCTGCTCGTGATGCTGACCGGTCTCGGTTTTCCGCATGCCATCGAGGCGGCGGCGCTCTATCTGGTGGCGCATTCGCTGTTCAAGGGCGCGCTGTTCATGGTCGCCGGCATTATCGACCACGAAACCGGCACGCGCGATGTCACAAAGCTCGGCGGACTGCGCTCCGCCATGCTGCTGACGTTCGTGATCGCACTTGCCGCAGCACTTTCCATGGGCGGCCTGCCGCCGTTTTTCGGTTTCCTCGCCAAGGAGGAGATCTACTACGCGCTGCCTAGTTTTGACCGGCGCGCGATGGTTTTCGCTTCACTTGCCATCCTCGGCAATGCGCTGATGTTTGCCGTCGCTTTCGCCGTCGCGCTCAAGCCCTTCATCGGCGCAAAGATCGAAACGCCGAAGTCGCCGCATGAGGCGCCGCTGCTTCTCTGGCTCGGGCCTGCACTCCTGGCTGCCAAGGGACTGTCGGCTGCCCTGTTGTCCAACCTCACCCACGAGCTTGTGTCGACACCGATGGCGACGGCGATTGCCGGCGAGCCCAGGCAGATCACGATCTCGGCGATCCCCGATATCGGCATGCCGCTGGTGTTGTCCTTTGCCACCATCGCTCTGGGCATTGTCTGCTATCTCAACCTCGCCCGCTTGCGTGCCTTCATCGCGACCATCCTGAGTGACATCGGCTGGGGGCCGGATCGCGGTTTCGATCAGTTCATGCGAAACCTCGTGCGCTTTTCCGTCGCGCTGACCCGCCGGCTGCAGTCAGGTCGCCTTGAAGTCTATATGACGGCGACCTTCGTGCTGGTGGCCGCCGTGCTCCTGGGCGCGCCGATCTACTATGGCGAATTGCCGCGCGCACCGTTCTTTGCGGGCGACGTGCCGCTGCATGAGCTCGCGATCATGGCGATCGCCGTCATCGGGCTCTTCGCTGTCGTTCTCGCCGCCGACCGGCTGACCGCGATCGTCTCGCTCGGCATTCAGGGCTTTGCAGTCGCCGTCATCTTCCTGCTTTACGGTGCGCCGGATCTCGCCTTTACCCAGTTCATGATCGAGACCCTTTCGGTCGTGGTGCTTGCGCTGGTGATGACGCGGTTGAGGCTCTCGCCCTCCGATCATCGGCCGCTCGGCCAGAGACTTCCTGATTTCACCATCGCGCTCGCCTGCGGCATCGGTTTCGGGCTTATGCTGCTGAAGGTGACCGGCGTGCCCTTCGATGCCTCGTTGACCGATTTCTTCAATCTCTATTCGAAGACGGTTGCGCATGGCGCCAATGTCGTCAACGTCATCATCGTCGATTTCCGCGGCACTGATACGCTCGGCGAGATTGCCGTCGTCATGGTGACGGGTCTCGCCATCCTGTCTCTCGTTCGCCTCAGGGCCGGCTCGCTGCGGCGCATCGCCGATAATGACCCGGACGCGGAGGACGGCGCATGAGATCGGTGATCTTCCGTGCCGTTGCGCCGTTTCTGACCAGCCTGATGGTGCTGTTTTCGATCTTCGTCCTGTTGCGCGGCCACAACGAGCCGGGTGGCGGCTTCATCGGCGGGCTGATCGCCGTGTCGGCGCTGGCGATCTACGGTATCGCCTGCGGCGTGGAGACGGTACGTCGCGCCATTTATTTCCATCCGATGGCGATTGCCGGCGCCGGCCTCTTCGCTGCCACCATCGCCGGCCTGATCTCGATGGCTGCGCGCGTGCCGTTCATGACCGGGCTTTGGATCTATCCTTCCTTGCTTGGCGTGGAGGTGCCGCTGTCGACGGTGATGCTGTTCGATGGTGGCGTCTATCTCGTCGTCGTCGGCGCCATCAGCTCGATCGCCCTGTCGCTCGAAGAGCGGGGAGGTGAATGATGGAGGCATGGTTCGCGCTGCTCGTCGGCATCTTCTTTACCGTTGCCATCTACCTGTTGCTGTCGAAATACATCATTCGCGTTCTTTTGGGCGTGGCGGTCCTCGGCAATGCCGTCAACCTTTTGATCTTCACCGGTGGCCGGTTGACGCGCGGCGTGCCGCCCGTCATTCCGGAGGGCGCCGATACGCTCGCAGGGCCGGCGGCGAATGCGCTGCCGCAGGCTCTCATCCTGACGGCGATCGTCATCTCCTTCTCTTTCTTTGCTTTCCTGCTGGTCCTGGCCTGGCGCGCCTACGAGGATCTTTCGACCGACAACACCGACGAGATGCGCGTCGCCGAGCCGGAAGAAGAGCCGGCTCCGCCGCTTGGATACTGACCGACCCATGGCCGTTTCGACTTCACCTCCCGCCGATCTCTCCGCTGCCCTCGTTCTCGAGCCGGTTGCGGCTGCCGACTGGCTGGTGATCCTTCCGGTTGCCTGGTGCCTGGCGATCGGCGCGCTGCTGGTCATGCTGCGCCGTCCGATCGGCCTGCACCCGTTCGTCGCGGTGGCCGGGCTTGCCGGTCTGGTGGTGATCGACGGGCTGCTGCTTCAACACGTGATCGCCAGCGGCCCGGTGACGATGGTCATGGGGCGCTGGCTGCCGCCTTTCGGGATAGCCTTTACCGTCGATCTGACCGGCGCGCTCTTTGCGCTTGCGGCCTCCATCGTCGCGCTTGCCGGCGGCATCTACTCGCTTGCCGATATCAACGACAGCGGCCGGCGATACGGCTTCTATCCCTTCCTGATGCTGTTGATGGCGGGCGTCTCCGGTGCATTTCTGACCGGCGACGTCTTCAATCTCTATGTCTGGTTCGAGGTGCTGCTGATCTCGTCCTTCGGCCTGATCGTGCTCGGCTCCGAGCGCGAGCAGATCGACGGCGCGGTGAAATACGGTTTCCTCAACCTCGTCGCGACGACGCTTTTCCTGATCACCACCGGTTATCTCTACGCAAGCTTCGGCACGCTCAACATGGCCGATATTGCCCGCAAGGCGGAGGGCCTGCGCGGCACCGCGCCGCTGATGACGCTGACGGCCTTGTTCCTTTTGGCCTTCGGCATGAAGGCTGCGGCATTCCCCGTCAATTTCTGGCTCCCGGCGTCCTATCATACGCCGCGTGTCGTCGTGTCCGCGCTCTTTGCTGGTCTGCTGACCAAGGTCGGGATCTACGCTCTGATCCGTGTGACGGTGATGCTGTTGCCGTTGGAACGGGAAGAACTCAGTTTCGTCATCGCGGCGGTCGGCGCCCTGACGATGCTGGTCGGTGTGTTCGGGGCGCTGGCGCAGTCGGATTTCCGTCGCATGCTCGGTTATCTCGTGATCTCCGGCATCGGCTCGATCCTCGCCGGCATCGCCGTTGGCGGGCCGGGTGGCATCGGCGGCGCGATCTTCTATGCGCTGCATTCGATGCTTGTGATGACGGCGCTTTACTTTGCTTCCGGCGTGGCAGCGAAACTCGGCGGCAGCTTCTCGTTGTCCTCGCTTGCCGGTCTTTACCGCCGCCATGTCGGTTTCGCTGCGATCAGCCTGATGCTTGCCTTTGCCGTGTCCGGCCTGCCGCCGTTCTCGGGCTTCTGGCCGAAGGTCATGCTGGTCAAGGCCGCACTCGACATTGGCGCCTGGTGGCTTGCCGCAGTGCTGCTCGTCACCGGTTTCCTCACGACGATCGCCACCGGTCGTTTCTTCCTGCTTGCCTATTGGCGGGACACGGCAGACGGGCAGGCGGCAACGGCCGAGACGCAGATCCCGGCCGCCATTCTTCTGCCGCTTGCGGCGCTGACGATGCTGACGCTCGCGATCGGCCTTTATCCCGAGCCGCTGCTTGCAACGATCCAGAATGCTGCCGCCGGGCTTTCGGAACCGTCGAGCTATCTGAACTCGGTCTTCCCGGGAGCCGCCCGATGATCAAGTTCCTTTGGATCAATCTGATCTTCACTGCGATCTGGGCTGCAATCAGCGGCAGTCTCAGCGTGCCGAACCTGTTGCTCGGCTTTGCAGTCGGCGCGCTATCCCTGTGGCTGATCCGGCGCGAATTGCAGCCTGTTGCCTATCCGGTTCGACCGCTGAAGATCCTGCTGCTGACCGCATTGTTCTTCAAAGAGCTGGCAGTCTCGGCGACCAAGGTCGCTCTCTTGGTCGTTCAGCCGAAAATGCGGCTGAAGCCGGGCATCTTCTCCTACCCGCTGACGATCAAGAGCGACTTCGAGATTGCGTTGCTTGCCAACCTGATCACGCTGACGCCCGGCACGCTTTCGGTCGACGTCTCCGAGGATCGCAAGACCCTCTATGTGCACGCGCTTGATTGTGCGGACCCCGGTGGCCTCAGGCGCGATCTTGCCAACGGCTTCGAGCGTCGGATCAAGGAGGCCTTCGAATGACGATGCCGGAGCAGATACTCAGCGGCGCCACCGTCTTCGCGCTCGCGCTCTTGTCACTGGCGCTGCTGGTGACCGTGTGGCGCATCATCCGCGGCCCAACACTGCCCGATCGGGTCCTGGGCCTCGATATGCTCGTGGCGATCGCCATAGGCCTGATTGCGGTCGTTGCCATCCGCACCGGCTTCAATCTCTATATCGATATCGCCATCGCCCTTGGACTGGTCGGCTTTCTCGCAACCGTCGCCTTTGCCCGCTTTGTTCTGGCGCGCGGTCTCTCGCCGGAGAAGGCGAGCCCGGAGCAGGCTGCGGCCGGTGCCGGAAAGCGAGGTCGGACGCCGCAGGCGAAAGTTGCCCGACGCAAACGCAAAGGGGGACGCTGATAGAACCGATGTTTGAGGCCATCATTACGCTTTCTGTTGCTGTCCTGCTTGTCGGCGGCGCCACCTTTTCCCTGCTGGCGGCAATCGGCATCGTGCGCTTTCCCGACCTCTACACCCGCATGCATGCGGCCTCCAAGGCGGGCACCGTCGGTTCGGGCCTGCTGCTTCTGGCCGCGGGACTGCACTCGCTCGACGTGGCAATATTGTTTCGGGCGCTGGCGGGCTTCTTCTTCTTCGTACTGACCGCTCCGATTTCTGCCCATCTCTTGGCAAAGGCTGCTCATCAGGCGGGTTACAGGCTGGCGAAACAGTCGGTCATAGATCAGCTTCCGCAAAAGGAAGAGCCGCGCCGGCATTGAACGGCAACGTTTCTGATTTTGTATTTCAGAACATTCCGATAGAGCGCCGCCGCGTCAGCAATTTCGAAATAAAGTTGCTAGCGGCGGGCAAATTTATGTTTGGAATTTTCGCTGATCAATGTTAATCGAGTAAATGTAAAGTGTCGTTGTGAAAAATACTTAGAGCTGAAATTCCAGCTTGAGTTGTGAATATTGGCTGTTGCTTTGAGAGGTTGGTTGTTCCAGCGACTCGGCAATAGGTTTCGTGATCAAAATTCCAACTCTTGATATTGCGGCAAGAATTTGTCCTTGCTGTACGATTGATGGTCTATCCCAAGGCAGCGAAGGCTTCCCGACGGCATTTGCACGTATTCCTCTCCCTGAAACATGTTTCGGGCTTGTGCTGTATTCCGATAGGAGAAAGAAATGACTGAAACAACGCTTGGCGCGAGCCATGAACTTCTGGTTGAGCTGACGGCTGAGATCGTGTCCGCTTACGTCAGCAACCATGTCGTTCCGGCTGCCGAGCTCTCCACGCTGATCGCCGACGTCCATTTGGCTCTCAACAACACGGCGGCACCTACGCCGGTCGTGGTCCCCGTTGAAAAACCGAAGCCGGCCGTATCGGTCCGCAAATCCGTGCAGGACGATCAGATCACCTGCCTGGAATGCGGCGGTACCTTCAAGTCGCTGAAGCGCCACCTGATGACGCATCACAGCCTGTCGCCGGAAGAATATCGCGAGAAGTGGGATCTGCCGACCGACTACCCGATGGTTGCTCCTGCCTATGCCGAAGCACGTTCGCGGCTCGCCAAGGAAATGGGTCTCGGCCAGCGTCGCAAGCGTCGCGGCAAGTAAGCTGACCTGCCGCCCATCGCCACGACCGCGCCCTGCGCCGGTCTGGTTCGAGGGGCGGAGCGTAACTGAACACACAAAGGCCGGGCTGTCGCCCGGCCTTTGTGTTTTTCAGCTTGGGAAAATGTGCCTATTCGCGACGCTACAGCGCCGCGCGTCTTATTAGACGCGCAAAGGTCGCTGTGGCACTTTGAATTGCTGCATGTTCTTATCCTTGAATCGGATACGATTTAAGGAAACATGCAGTAGGCTGTAGCTGCAACTGGACGCAAAAGGGGCGGGAAAGTGTGCAAAAAATTTCCTTATTCCCCTCCCGAGAAATGGATATATGAATTAATTCCTATTGAAGGGGTTTTCATATGTCCTTTATCGAAGCCGACGGCCGAAACGAATTTTCATCCGGGACGGTCCATCATCTCAAGACGGCCGCGTTGACGGCAGGGCAGGTTGCTGCAGTGAAGCGCGGGCAGGGCGGCGCGCGTGAGATGTCGACGCGGTTGACCTGCCGCCTCGTGCAAAATCTGACGGCCGAAGCGGTGCATCTTGCCGCAGACCGGATACCGCTTCTTCGTGATAGGAGACGCGCCAAATGCCATGTGCGCCAGATCGCCATGTATGTCTGCCATGTCGTCCTGCAAATATCGCAAGGCGATATCGCCAACGCTTTCGAGCGAGACCGGACGACCGTCCGGCATGCCTGCTCCGTCATCGAGGATCGACGGGATGCTGCCGATTTCGATGCGTTCATAGAGACGATCGAGCGCCTGGTGTCATCTGCGTTCACCGCACAAGCGGAGCGGGGTGAATAGCTGTTCGCCAGGCATTCGGCCGGTAGCGATTGGCCGGCACGGATCCTCAGGCATTGTCAGCGTCAAAATGGCTGCGTCGCGCAACGCTTGTGGTGCCGGGCGACGCTCACATTCGCGCAAGTTCGGCGATTGTGTGAATGCATGGGGACGGCCGCGATCTCAGGCGGCGAGGCGGGTCTCGGCTTCGTTCTTGATCCGCCGGATCATCGAGCGCAGGCCGTTCGCCCGTTGCGTCGACAGATGTTCGATCAGGCCGATCTTGCTGAAAGTAACGATGGCATCCAGCCTGGAAATCTCGGAGGCACGCTTGCCGGAATAGATCGTAAGCACAATGGCGACCAGTCCGCGCACGATGTGGGCGTCGGACTCGCCTTCGAAGAGCAATACCGGATCTTCCGGGTCGCCGGTCGCCTGGGTGGCGAGCCAGACCTGGCTGGCGCAGCCTTGCACCTTGTTCTCACTGGTGCGCTTGGCGTCCGGCATCTCGGGCAGGGCCTTGCCGAGTTCGATCACATAGCGGTAGCGATCCTCCCATTCGTCCAGGAAGGCGAAGTCGTCGATGATCTGGTCAAGCGTGGTCATGGTCCGGTCCGTTTGTCGACACCGTCAGGCGGCGCGCTTGTCCGCCCGAGGTCAGTGCCTCTGCTCCGATCCCCAGCAGTCCTTACGGTGCCGGGATCGTTGTGACCCTCATATAGGTGATGGTAGCACAGATGAGAACCGCGAATTGCCAACTCGGACGCATCAGAGTTCGATTCGGGCGAGGATCTACAGCGCCGCGCGTCTTATTAGACGCGCAAAGGTCGCTGTAGCACTTTGAATTGCTGCCTGTTGTTATCCTCAAATCGAATGGGATTTAAGGAAACATGCAGTAGCGCTAGATCGAAACGCTTGTAGGAATTGCGATGGCACCGGCAGCCGCGCCGACTGTTGAATCCAGAGATGCAATCGAGGTGGTGAGGGAGGCGCTTGCTTTCCTGGCGTCGTCCGCGTCGCTGCCAGCGCCCTCAGCGCGCAGATCCTGCTCCGCTTTCCTCAGCAATTGCTTGAGCTGTTCGGCAAGTGCCTTGAACTCTGCAACCGTCCTCGCATCGGAGTTTTCCTCCGAACTCCCGGAGCTGAATTCGCGGTAGGCGCGTTCGGCAAGGGACGATGGCTCTGTCTTGTCGGCGCTGTTGCCTTCTTCGCCGCCGGCATTCGCCATCTCGTCGGCATTCACTTCCATCGCCGCCGATGCAACCGTTGTTGCTGCGGATGCGGCACCGGCCGCCGTGTCGCCACCGGCCAGGCCGGACGAGCCGCCACCGGCGAATTGCTGTGCGGCCGCGCCAAGCTGCTGGGCCAACTGTTTTGCAAGCCTTGCAAGCGTCTCCGGGTCCGAGGCCCAGAACCGCAGCATCTGCATCTGCTCCTTCAACTCGTCCAATTTCTTCTTGGCAATGGCCTTGCGGTTGGCGGCGGTCTCATCGTCCGTACGCAAAAGATTCAGAAGGGAAGATCTGCTCTTTTGCTCCAGCGGCGCCACGTCGGTGCCCGCTTGCGATCCGGCCGCGGGGACACGCGTTGCGCTCGCATTTGAAAAGAACCCGTATATCTGCATCGGGGCAGTCTCCGCTGAATGTGCGGGGACCTAAACAGCCATGTCTTGTGCGGACCTGTTGCTGGACCGCCCCTCGGTTGCAAACCGAAAAAAGAAAACGCCGCGAGGGGATGGGATCCTCGCGGCGGCCGCAAGAAGGCGGCAAGTCAGGCAGTGTCAAAGGATGGCTCGGCGGCGGTCGCGCGGACCTGCTGCCACGGCAAGAAATGTTTACTTGGCGAGGGACGCCTTCGGGTCGAGGCGCTTTTCCGGAACCGGCGTACGCTTGAACACCGGAGCCGTCTCCGCAGCGGTCTGTTCGACCGGCGCCACCAGCGTGGCGGCAGCCTCGGTCGCCTGACCGACAGTGCCGGTCGTTACCTTGGCATCGGGCTTGATCGCATCGGTTTCGGCAAACTGGGTGTCAAGGAATTCATAGGCGATGCGGGCGCCTTCCCGGGCCCGATGGCCAAGTGCGACGAAGGTTTCAGCACCCTTCTCGCAGACCTCCGGCTTCTGGATGCAGATGGCGCTGATATACTGGAATGCCTCATTGGCGGCCGAGAAGGTATCGCCGAGCTCGACCTTCGGTCCGTGCTCCAGCTTCTGCGCGCTCGACGGATCGAGGAACGGCAGCAGCACCAGCACCATCGAAAACCAGAATGTCGCCTTGATGAGAAACCACATGTTCTGCCCATCCTATATTCGGCTGCCGCGCCCGCCGGTCTTCTAGCCGGTTTTACTGCTTTCGGCATCCTGGAGCGCCGCAGTATCCCCTGATACCCGTTCACGCCCGCCGTCGTTTGCATGAGGACCGCCGTCTTTCGTCGCCCGGCCCTTTGTTGAGACTGACATTAGGCAGGGAATCACAAGACCGCTTTTCAAAAACCCGCAGCATTTGTTTCGAATTTTAATGAAATTCCCGATTTTGAGGATTTGCCGGGCATTTGTGTCGCATTTTAGCTTTCGCCGTTAAGGTTCATGGCGGCGGGCCGCCGGCAAAGGCCGAAAGCGTGGGCAACGGCACCGGGGCGCCCTGCCCAAATCCTTAACGTGAGGCGGAAAATGCACGGAAATCCGTTGCTTACGCCCCGTTAACCACAAGAAATGAAGGTCGCCCGAATTGCCTCAAAACGGGATTTTTCAGGCATTTGGCGCCGTTCCGGGACAGTCCCGTTTATTCTTTCATTAAGCCGGGGATGCGAGATTCCGACATGTCACGAGGCAGTTCGAATGGCGGCCCGCATGAAGCGGAAATCGGTCACGCTCAGTCTCGCAAGAACAACAAATGTGGCAGGGTAAGGCGTGAGCGTATTGCGTGACATGGCTGGCAGATGGACGTCCCGCGTGGACGAGGCCGCTGCCCTGTGGTTGCCCCGCCGCGAGGCTGGCTCCGCCATTGGCCGTCGGGACCTCAAGCGTCTGCGTACGGTCGCTGCCGTCTCCCTGACAGCACTTCCGGCAGTACCGCTGGCGCTTGCGCTCGCCATGCCCGTTTCCTCCGCATTGCCGCTTGGGACCGCTCTTTGGGCGTCCGCCTCGCTGCTGGCCGCTGCTACCGCCATTGCTCGTGGACGCGGCAACCAGGCCTCGGAAACGCTCGAGCCGGCTGTACCAGATCTTCCGGATCTTTCGGCCGCCTACGACCTTTTTGCCGGTCTTGTCACCGTGCACGATCTGCGCGGCAATGTTCTCTCCATTCACGGCCGTGACTCGGCCGAGCATCTGACCCTGATGCGCGACCCGGGCGGCCGCGGCTTCATCGAGCAGATCCACGTCTCCGATCGCATCACCTTCCTGAGCGCGATCGATATTCTGCGCCAGGGCGGCGAGCGGGCGACCGTCAACATTCGCATCGAGCGCCGGTCGCTGCCGGCTGAAGGCGAACAATTCGTCCATATGTGCTGCGAACTCGCACCGCTTCTCGACCGCAACGGCGGTCTGACGGCGATCCTGGCACAGTCGCGCGATGTATCGCAGGAAGCACGGCTGCGCGTCGAAGCTGCGGCGAGAACCGCAGAAGCGGAATCGGCCAACGATGCCAAGACCCGTTTCCTTGCCGCCGTCAGCCATGAACTGCGCACGCCGCTCAACGCCATCCTCGGCTTCTCCGACGTGCTGACGGGCGAGTATTTCGGCAAGCTCGAAAACGACCGCCAGCGCGAATATGTCAGCCTGATCCACAAGTCGGGCGAGCACCTTCTGTCGGTCGTCAATACGATGCTCGACATGAGCAAGATCGAAGCGGGCCGCTACGAGCTGGTTCCCGAGCCCTTCCGCGTGGCCGAGGCGGTCGCGGCCTGCGAAGCGATGCTGTCGCATCAGGCCCAGGAAAAGGGCGTCAAGCTGGCGAGCCGCGTGACCCGCAGTGTCGGCGAGATCAATGCCGACCAACGCGCCTTCCAGCAGGTTCTGATCAACCTTGTCGGAAACGCCATCAAGTTCACCGACCACGGCGGCATGGTGACGATCGACGCCGAGCTTGACGGTCCGGCCTTGAAGCTGACCGTCAGCGACACCGGCATCGGCATCGCCGCCGACAAATTGCAGATGTTGGGGCAACCCTTCGTCCAGATCCAGAACGACTACACCCGCCGTTACGAGGGCACCGGTCTCGGTCTCTCGCTGGTCAAGGGCCTCGTGGCGCTTCACGGCGGCGAGGTCGCGATCCGCAGCCGCGAGCGCGAAGGCACAGTCATCACTGTTACGCTGCCCAGCGACGGGTCCGGCATCGTCGAGGCCAATCGCGAGGAACCGCGCTCGGCCGTGACCGTCGAATTTCCGCCGCGGCTGAGAGATAGTGACACGCAGGCGGTTGCCGATGGCGACCGATTCGAAAGGACGGGTTTGAACGAGGAACGGGGATATGGCGCCGCGCAAGCGAAAACAGCCTGATCGCAAGAAGGCGGCGCGTTCCGCGCCAGGCCTTGCCATGCGTGGGCTGGCTCTCGCCGGCCGCGGGGTTGCGCTTGCTGGACGGCTGGCGGCCCGGCACCCGTTGAGTGCCGGCGGTTCGGCTGCCTTTGTTGTGGTCTTCTCCTTCGTTGCTGCAAACGCCATGTGGTACCAGCATGGCGCCCATCCATCGCCGTTGCTTCGCACCCGCGTGCCGCTTGTCAGTCCAGAGACCGCCGAGCGCATCGCCGTCGCCAAGGGCGCCGAGATCGAGCCGCGCAACGTCACCACCTTCGTCATCAAGCGCGAGGACGACAAGGCGACGGAAAACGTCGAGGAGGTGATCGCGGCGGTCCCGTCTGAGGCGCCTGCCGAAAAGCCGTCGCCCGAACGTGTCGCCTCGGTGCCGGAGACGTCCGCGTCACCACTGGTCGCCGATATCCAGAAGGAACTGAACCGCATCGGCCTTTATGATGGCGTGCCGGATGGACGCACAGGCCCGCGCACGTCAGCCGCAATCCTGCGATTTGAGAAGCAGGCCGGACGCACCGAGACAGGCGCCGTGAGCGCCGAACTGCTGCGCGCCCTGCGCACGACATCTGGCCAGAAGATGGCCGCGGCACTGCCGGCAAGCCGGCCCTACGCCGATCCGAAACGTGCAGTTGCCGATGTCGACCCTGTCGCCGCAGCCATCCGCTCGGCCGAGACCGACAAGATGCTGATTCCGCGTGCCGAGATCCCGGTGTCGAGCGAGCTGGTCCTGGACATCCAGAAGGGCTTAAGCAACCTCGCCTATGCCGACATCGTCGTCGACGGCGTTGCGGGGGACCAGACGCGTGCAGCGATTCGCCATTTCGAGAAGCACTACCGGTTGCCGCAGACCGGTGAGCCCAATGCCAAAGTGCTGAAGAAGCTCAAGGAGATCGGCGCGCTTTGAGGGACCTTCTCACGGGCGCGTCTCCCATCCGTTGAACACATTCTTGTCGCGGCAGCCAATTTGCATGCCTGGCTCCGCCCGTGTACAGGCATGTCCATGCGTCTCAAATCCCACATTTTCGTCTCCGCGTTGCTGCGCCGCGCCTTTGCGCTCGGTGGGTACGCAGCTATCCTGCGCAAGGGGGCGGAGGACGCTGGCGCGATCTTTATTCGTCAACGCACGCGGATGGGTACCGAAACGCTGTTTGCACCGGCGCCGCAGAACTTCTTCGATGACGACGCCAATATCGGTCGCAAGTTCGAGATCCGCTTGAAGGATCGCGATGGCGACGCCGTGGATGATGCACTCTCCCGTGAAATCCGTTTCGATCCGGATTGCTGGATCGTCGAGATCGAGCTGGACGATCGCGCCGACCTGTTCGATGTCGTGCCGGAAGACGGCGCAAACCACTCTTGAACCATATGTGAGAGCTGGGCCGGCTCGGTCGTGACCAGGACTAGAGCATTTCCAGGAAAAGTGCGAAGCGGTTTTCCGTCAGGAAATGCGTAAAAACAAAGAGATAGAGCGTTTGTTCGGTTCCGTCTAAATCGGAAACGCTCTAACGGCGGCCGAACACCCGTTGCGGCTTGGCGCCGCCGGCGGCCCCGGCTACCTTGCGGACGGTCAGCTGGCACGCATCATTGGCATGGTCATCCGCAAGATAGGGCTGGTGCCGTGCCGCGGGCGCGTCCCGTTCCTCGGATTGCAGCCAGGCGTCAAGCTGTTCGCGGCTCGATGTCGGGTCCATGGCGCCGGTCAAGGCTTCAGCGCGCGTGGTGCCGCCGATGCGTTCGGCGAGGTGCGGATAAAGCGACTGCAGCACGAAGGTGAGATCGTCGGTCGGCAGCGATAGGGCGATCAGGCTCGTCGCCAGCTGTTGGCCGGAAACGTCGAGAAGAATGCGCTCGACCAGGTGCCCTCCGGCATCGAGCGCCGTCGCCAGCGCACGCGAAAACAGGATGATCTCGCCGCTGCGGGCAAAGCGCACCAGGAGGGCGCTTAGCGTAGTGCTGATCGGTATAATGGTAGATGCGGCGGCAGCCGCCTCGTGCGCCGCGACACGGGCAAGTGTCTTGATTTCGGTGCGCAAGGTTTCCTCGCGCGCGGCCCTTGCAGCATCGACATCCGGCTCGGCCAGCGTTGAAGGCGCAGCGACTGTCTGTTGCCGCACGTCCGGGCGGGCGGAAAGGCCGGCGGGGTTGTGGTGCTCGACCAGGGCATCGATCACGGAAGGCGACAGAGCGGTGCGGCGGGCGATTGCACCGGCGTGGGCCGCTCCCTGCTGGCGGATGATGCCGATAAGCGTTCGATCCGACAGGGCCTGCGAACGGGTCAGGAAAATGGCGGCGATCGAGATCGGCATGCTGCCGATCAGGGCTGCGACCGGCTCCGGAACATGGGGGCACTGCGACAGCGCGGCGGCGGCCTGACGGCGCGCTTCGCTGCTGGAGCCGAGGAACAGCGGCTCGAACAATTCGGAAAATTGCTTCATGTCGGACTTGCGAGGGATCCGCAGGCTTTCGAAACCGCTGACGGTTGCCATCAGGACGACGTCCTTCAAGCGGCCCGTCTGTGGCCTTTCCAACTCACGAAAGCGATCCGTCACGATAAATCCTTGCACGCAAAACATGATCGCCATTGCCGGCGATCCGGAACGGCACACGTCACTAAAAATAAAAGAAAAGCGTTAGCGTACTGTTAACTATGGACGTTGGGGCTTTATTCAGGCTTGCGGCGTGCGAGCGGCTGGTGATTTTGTGCGCTTTCTATCGCAAAGCCCTGCTTCCTGTGGGCTCGATCGTTTCCAGCCTTAAAAAATCCACAAGCGGCTTTAAGTGATCGCGGTGACGGTGAAGGGTTCCGGACGCCCGCCGACGCAAGAGGGCTTAGTGAAGAGGGGCCTTCCGATGGGAGAAAGCTTACTGTGAAGAAAATAGTGTTGCGCGCAGCGGCCATATGCGCGCTTTTCCTGGCGCCGGCGATTGCCGAGGCGGCAGAGGGGTTTGCAACCGCCAACGTCAATATGCGGTCCGGTCCGAGCACGCGCTATCCGGCAGTGTCGTTGATCCCGGCCGGAGAAGCCGTCGAAATCCACGGCTGTCTTGCCGATCTGCCCTGGTGTGACGTTTCCTTCTTTGGCGGCCGCGGCTGGGTCGCCGGACGCTATGTGCAGGCGGATTATCGTCGCAACAGGGTCTATGTCGAACCGCAATATTACCGCCCGCTCGGTATCCCGACGGTGGTCTTCCAATTCGATCGCTACTGGGACCGCAACTATCGCGGCCGTGACTTCTATCGCGACCGTGACCGGTGGCGTCGTGGGCCGGATTGGGTCGACGACAACCGTCGCCCGCGGGACTGGGAACGTCAGCGTGACCGCGATCGCCGCGAGTGGGAACGCGACCGCACCCGGCAGGACTGGGAGCGTAACCGCAGAGACGGCGAGCGCTGGGACGATCAGGCAGGCGGCGATGACCGCCGCGACTGGGAACGTCAACGGGACCGCGATGGCACCCGCGTGCGCGAGGACTTCGAAGATGGTTACGGCGGCGCTCGCCCGGTTCCATTGATTCGATGCCAGGCGATGGACCCATCCTGCGTGGAGTGATGCGAGTGGTGGGCGATGCGCCCAGCTTTCGGACGGGCGGCCCAAGGGCCGCCCGTTTTTCGTTGGCGTTCGGATTTTCGCTGCTCTCGGTCGGAACCATTGCCGTTGCGATGCGTTGAAAGCGGGCAAGAGAAGGAGCGTTGCAATGGTAGAAAAGAAACTGCAGGCGGTGCGTGACACGGTCGAGAGTGAAGTCGAAGCATCGGCTGCTCGCGTCGAGTTGGAAGCGCAGATTGCCGAGTTGCGCGCCGAGATTGCCCGGCTGACCGATAGCGTGTCGGCGATCGGGTCCGGTGCAAAAGCGGTTGTTCAGAGCGAAGCGGAGTTGATGACCGAGCGGGTGCGAGAGCGCGTCCGTGAAGAGCCGATTTCGACGCTTCTGACCGTTGCCGGCGTTTCCTTCCTGTTTGGACTGTTGTCCAGGCGCTAGCCATTCCCGTTCCGCCCGAAGCTGTTACCCCGGATACAGTGTTTTGTTTTTCCGGGGAACATACTCCCACAGGTTAGGGGTGCAGATGCGGCGTTAACCATCTGTTAACCAGCCTATGGCTCAATCGAAGCGGACCGTCTATGATTGGTCTGTACCACTTGAGCAAGCAGCAACCTCCGGGCGACCGGAAGAAGGAGAAGATGAGAAAAGCGCGCCTGTCCGGGCACTGCCCGGGAAAATGCGCTGGCCCCGAAAGGGCAGGGTGAAATCTGTACGGTAGTTCATCCGTCTCAAGCCTATATGGAGACGAGCATGGCAGACGTGATCAGAATGCAGGACCACAAGGTCCAAATGCCACCACGCAGACCTCCGGCCATATCGGGCGGAGCAAAAGTGCTTCTGTTTACCGGAATCCGCTACGAGCGTCTCGATGGCCGCGATCCGCAGCCAACCGCGCCCGACGGACGTCGGATCAAGAAGCAGTAGTTATATCCACCGCCCATGTGTCGGCTGCATCGGCCGGCCTGCGCACGGCTTTGCTTGTGCCAACAACGCTCCGCCCCTTGCGGTCGCGTTCATCTTCTCCACGACATCGAGATAGGAACGGCAAGGCTGAAGGCCGCGTACCCTGTCCGAGGGACTGCGCTGACTAACGACGGAACGGCTCGCAGCTTGATTCCGCCAGGAAGTTCCGGACCTGATCCTCGAAGCTGTCGAGCGGCGCCATGGCGCGCAGCACCGCATAGCCATCCTCTTCCTTCATCTCCACCATGATCGATTGTGCCAGAGCTTCCGGCGGCGTCTTGCGCAGTTCCACCAGCTGGATCGGCGTCGCAACCACGAGGTCGAGCCTGCCGTTGACGGCGGTGTGGTCGTTCATGCTGAAGACCTCATTCGATGCGCTGTCGAAAACCGCAAGCGACCAGAAAGGTACCGCACCTCTGGCGAGGAACCGCGCCGGACCGTCGGTGATCGAAAAGCTGCAGACGGCCGTGCGGAGATAAGGGTCGTCGTTGCTGAGGCCGGTCGGTCCAGGGGTACTCGTCAAAGAAAAGAAGCTGTCCATCTCGAGAAGACCGAGAACGCGCGTATAGGCGTCGCGACCGGTAAATTGCGGCAGCACCAGCACGATGATGATATGCAGCAGTGCTGCGCCCACGAGACCAAGGATGGAAGCGAACAGAACACTACGCATCGCCGCATCCCGTTTTCACGATTTTCGGCATGGCGAGATCGATAAGGCCGGAGGAACCTGCCGTCGGGGTATCGAGCAGCGTCAGGACCAGCCGGAAGGTTCCGGAATGCCGTAACGCTACCCAGTTGTCCGGCTTGGCGTTCGGCGAGACATGGATGGTGAAGGAACTGTCTTCGGCGCGCAGCACCGTCCACGAGTTGATCGCCGAAGGCAGATCCGAGCCGGGGCGCAGCGGCACGCCATCGGCATTCGCTGCATAGAGCGTCCAGAATCGCGCCTGCGGCGTCAGCCCCGAGACATCGTAGGAGCAGGCGGCCGACAGCTTCTCGCCCCTGTCGTCGACCTGTGCCATGAACATCAGCCCTTCGGCGCCGCCATAGAGCAGTTCGCCGGCCCGGGCGCGATGTGCCTTGGCATAGGGGTCGGCATTCTCGGTCTGTGCTTCGGGGAAGGCGACCCACGGGCCGATCGAGATCGAGCCGAAACCGACCGTCGCCTTCAGCGCCCAGACGGCTGAAGCGATGCCGCCGCCGAAGGCGATGGCAAGGGCAAGGGCGACGAGGAGGGGAATTCGGAACAAGGGCGGCTCTATCGAATATGGTTATGCATAGGCGCAATGCGCCGCGCAGCCCATGTCTCGCCCAAACGGGCGCGCGACGCAACGGCGATCATCGCGCCGACCTGGCAACCGGTATCGATCCGGCCGTTCAATTCAAGGTTTCGAGCGCGTTCAATTGCTGGCGGCATTCGGGAGAGCCTGTTGGGAGGACCCGCCGTCGGCGGCGCCGAGTACGGCGACTTTGCCGCCGCTCCTTTCCGGCGCCTTCAAGGCGGGGGCCTTTTCGAAGGTATCGCCCACCGAACGCAGGAGCCGTGTCACGTCTGCCGATAGCGACCGCGGCCGCACCAGCGGCGGCAGGGCATTTTCATCCGGCTTGGCATTGGCGACCTCCGGTTGCTTGCTCGGTGCAGGCGCCGGGGACGTTATCCCCGGTATCTGGCGGTGCTCGATGCCCTGTTCGGCATAATCCATCAGCCGCTTGAAGGTCATTGCCGGCAGCGAACCGCCGGTCATGTTGTTGGTCGAAGTATAGTCGTCGTTTCCGAACCAGACCGCCGTCGTGTAGTCACCGGTAAAACCGACGAACCAGGCGTCGCGATAGGCCTGGGTGGTGCCGGTCTTGCCGCCGGTAACGATGCCGTTGTCGAGGGCCGCCTTGCGTGCCGTGCCGATCACCGGGATCTGCGTCAGCATCGAATTCATCGATGCGTTGGCCTGCTCGGAAAGGATGCGTCTGGCCGGCGGTTCGTCGCGGGAAAAGTCGTAGAGGATGTCGCCGTCATAATTCAGGATCTGGCTGATGCCGTGGCGGCGTGATTGTAGGCCGCCGGCTGGGAACACGGCATAGGCCGTCGCCTGGTCGAGTACCGTCACTTCGGAGGTGCCGAGCGGCATCGTCTTGTCGGTGCGCAGTGGCGTTTCGATGCCCATGTTCTTGGCGGTCTGCGCGATCAGCTCCGTGCCGAGCTTGTCCTTGGCGAGGCGCACCGGGATCGAGTTGATCGACCTAGCGATCGCCGTCAGGATGGTGATGCGGCCGGCATAGCTGCGGCCGTAATTCTGCGGTGACCATCCGCGCCAGGTGATCGGTGCGTCGACGACGATGGTCTCCGGCGTCATGCCTTTTTCCATGGCCGCCGCGTAGGTGTAGACCTTGAAGGAAGACCCCGGTTGGCGCAGCGCCCGCGTGGCGCGGTTGAACTGGCTCTCGCCATAGTCGCGGCCGCCGACCATCGCCCTGACAGGACCTCCGTTTTCGACCATCACCAGTGCGCCCTGCTTCACATGGAAGCTCTCGCCATATTGCCGAAGGCTGGACTCGACCGAATCCTCGGCCGCATTCTGCAGCCCCATGTCGATGGTGGTGCGCACGATGAGTGAATGCTGGGCAAATGGCCGGGCGATGCGCTGCACTTCGTCAAACGCCCAGTCGAGGAAGAAGTCGGGCGCCTTCACCTGGGCGCGATCGATGACGGTTGCCGGGTTGAGACGTGCCGCAATCACTTGGCCCTCAGTCATCAGCCCGCCCTGGACGAGGTTTGTCAAAACCTCGTTGGCGCGGCCGCGGGCGGCCGGCAGGTTGACGTGCGGGGCGTAGCGCGCCGGTGCCTTGAAGAGGCCGGCGAGCATGGCGGATTCCGCCAGGTTGACGTCGGTGATCGCCTTGCCGAAATAAAACTGCGCCGCTGCCGCAGCACCAAACGTCCCGCCGCCCATATAGGCGCGGTCGAGGTAGAGCCGCAGGATCTCTTTCTTCGAAAGGTTGGATTCGAGCCAGATGGCCAGAAACGCTTCCTTGATCTTGCGCTCGATCGTGCGCTCGTTCGACAGGAACAGGTTCTTGGCGAGCTGCTGCGTCAGCGTCGAGCCGCCCTGGACGACACCGCCGGCGCGTGCATTCTCGGTCATGGCGCGGGCGAGCCCGAGAAAATCGATGCCGTAGTGGTCGAAGAAGCGCCGGTCTTCCGTTGCGAGCACAGCCTTGATCAGATGATCCGGCAATTCGTCGATCGGCACGGAATCTTCGTGAATGATGCCGCGATGGCCGATTTCGTTGCCGTAGCGGTCAAGGAAGGTGACGGCGAAATCGCTTTGCGCCCGCCAGTTGCCCTTGGTCTCCTCGAAGGCCGGAAGAGCGAGAGCCAGCATCAGCACCGAGCCGGCCGTTCCCCAGGTCATACCTTCACCGAGGACCTCGAAGACCGCCTTCTTCCAGCCCGTGACGCGGAAGCGGCGGAAGAAAATAGTGGTATCTTCCCACCATTGTGAGAGTTTGAACCCGGCATTCCAGACCGTCGAATCGATCCAGGAATCGATTCTCAGAAAGATGTGCCGCTTTTTCGGCCGGTTATCGTCTTTCCTCGGTTCCCGCACGGTCTCAACGTCCTGAAGGCTTTTGGCATCATGCCGGTGCCGCGCGATATTTGCACGGCGTCAAATTCCAATCTACTTGCATATCGCGCCGGTGGCCTTAAAAAACCGGCAATTTTCTGCGAAATTTCTCTCCTGCATGTTTCCTTTGGTCGTCGCCGATTAAAGGACAAACCTGCAGCAACTCAAATCGCTACTGTGACCTTTGCACGTCTGATAAGACGTGCCGCGCAGTAGCGCGACCGATTTGACGAAAGTGTGATGGCGATGGGCGAAATGCCTTTCTGGAAGGCGAAGAGCCTTGACGAGATGAATGACGCGGAGTGGGAAAGCCTCTGCGACGGCTGCGGGCTCTGTTGCCTCAACAAGCTCGAGGATTGGGAAACGGCAGAGATCGCCTGGACCTCGATCCGCTGCACGCTGCTCGACGGCGAGAGCTGTCGGTGCAAGGACTATCCGAACCGTCAGGCAACGGTGCCGGATTGCATTCAGCTGACGCCGGACGCGGTGCGCGAGATTACCTGGCTGCCGCCGACCTGCGGCTATCGGCTGGTGGCGGAAGGCCGCGACCTCTATTGGTGGCATCCGCTGCTCTCGGGCGATGCCGAGACGGTGCACACCGCCGGCATTTCCGTGCGTGGCCGCACCGTTGCGGAAGACGGCATCGACATCGAGGACTACGAGGATTACCTCGTGACCTGGCCGCTGGAAGTCGGCGAGAAAAGTTTGGGTTAACAGCCTGTTAGCTGCCCTTGCGGAATCGGTTTTGGAACGGGGCGCCATTGCAGGCACTGCGGAGAGCAGCTAGAGATCGGTGGTATTCCATCGTTCTCAGGCATTCCGATGATCAGCACCGACCGCCTCATTCTCCGCAGACCGCAGCTGGAGGATTTCGAGCCCTATCAGCAGATGTGGTCGGATCCAGAGATCCTTCGTCATATCGCACCGGCCCCCTTTTCCGGCGAACAGATGTGGACGCGGTTTTTGCGTCAGGAGGGCGGCTGGCAGTTCTTTGGCTTCGGTTATTTCGTGATCGTAGAGAGAAGCTCCGGGCGCTTCGTCGGGCAGGTCGGCTTTCAGGAACTGCGCCGCGAGATTTCTCCCGCCCTGACCGGGACGATGGAGACCGGCTGGACGATCGCGCCTGAGGCGCAGGGACGCGGTTATGCCAGCGAAGCTGCGCATGCGGCTTTCGGCTGGGCGCGGGAACATCACGCCGGACGCCGCGTAACCGCTATCGTCAGCCCGGCCAATGCGGCATCGATCAGAATCGTGGAGAAACTCGGCATGCGGCCGTTCGCGCAGACGGAGTATCACGACAAGCCGGTCACGCTTTTCGACTATGTTCTCTGAGACGATTGCCTGCGGATAGAAGGTCGTCTGCAGACGGCTTTCGAAACGTCGATGCCGGCCGCGTCAATGACGGCCGTTCTTCTTCACCAGGCTTTTGGGGGCAACATTGCGCCACGCGGTTTCCATCGACTGGCGAACGAGATCCTCGTCGGCCTCGACAAAGTAGAGCGAGGTCCAGCCCTTGTTGCCCCAGCCACCGGGGACCGCAGCGCAGACGCCGGGTTCCATTTCCAGCAGCATGCGCTGCTGATCCGGTGTGAACTTGAAAACCGCCCGCCCTGCCTCGGGCAGAGACATGAAGATGCGCTTGCCCACACGGAAGTCCCGCGTGCCGAAATGGGCATTTTCTTCCGTTCCCGGCAGGCTCAGCGCCAGTTTTTCAATCTCGTCGGTCAGCATGGAAAAAGAGTAACACGGTTTTTCCGATTGGCCAAAAGGCAGGAAATCGCCACACGGCTGGCCATACGCGCGGCTCGATACGCCACCGCGGGAGGCGGGATTCACAGCGTTGTCAGCTTCTTTTGGGGCTGCGCGGGCGGGGGGAATACCAGCTGGATGCGACCGATCACCCCCGAGAACGAGAAGGCTCTTCAAGACACAAGGCGCTTTTAGAGCTGCATTAAGCCAAAAAGCGAAAGCCGCTCGCGGCGTTGACCGCGGGCGGCTTTAAGGTCGATGGGCATAGTCGTGTCGACAAGCCTATTCTCGCGCGCTAGCGCAGGCTTATTCAGCCGGCTGAACGGGCTTCGGTGTTGTCTGGGTGGCTGAGCGCATTTCGCGCCATTCGCTTTCGAAACGGTCCAGCAGCGACTGCGGTACCTTGGACTGCTGAGATGCCGGCTGGTTGTTTACGAGCGTCTGCATCCGATCCTCCCGGGCCTGTTGCAAATTCATGACTAGTTGACGGGCGGACAATTTCACATCGTAAACGCTTTGTAAATCAGTGGCTTAAATCATTTAAACGATTGAAAAATCTTTAAATCGATTAATTTTTCAATGATCCACAGTTGCATTCAGCCGACCGGGGACAGCGGGCCAATTTGGCGCTCGGTGAGTCGGGAGGGCGGTCTTTTGAGCAAGCGGCTTTGGCGATCAGGCGCTGTAGTGGGTTGATAGCGCGCGTGCGCGACGTCACCGCAAAGCGAGCAAGTTCAGTTGCGAACGGCGTTTCGATAATCGCGATCTGGCTGTGAGATGAGAGTATTTGACCCCATGAGGCGGCCTGAAGGCCCGACGTGCGCGCGGCAACACCAAACAATGCAGAGGCTTAGATGAGGGGTCGGACTCTTCGCCGGATCGCGCTCATTCAACCCCGCAAGAGCCGGACTCAACTTTGGAAGATGTGCGGCCAAGAGATTCAAAGGACTCGGGATTTCGAGCCCACTTCAAGTCTTGCCGTAAGCCGAGCGACGGAGGCTGCGGCCATCTGGTTCTCGACCGAGTACCCAACGATAGCAGGAAGGGCTTAACAAATGGCTGATCGTCAAGCCGGCGGCTCCGTCGCGGAATGCGCCTCGTTGATTGGCGGCTGGCACGGCGCTGCAGCGGATCGATGTTCGGCACGGACCGCTGTCAGGCGGAGGTTTTCTTCCGTCGAGTTTCACCGTCGAAGGAATCGTTGCAATCTGCGGTCGGGTCACTGTGGATACAGCCATTCACAGGTGGCTGTTCGCCCGGCTGGGCGGCCGACATTCATTTGCCATTCAGCCTCTATCGGTTATTGCTTTTGCCATGATGCTTCCCAAGTCGAAAGTGCGTTCATGTCTTCACCAGTGATCATAGCCGCGCTTGCCGCAGGCCTTGCGGGCTTTGCTCCGCCTGAGGTCAACGTGCCCACGGACTTTGTCGTCCGCGTGGCCGGCGATTGCAGCGCGGCTGCTCAGCAAGTCGTTTCGGAAACCGGCGGCGAACTGCTGTCGGCACAGCCGACGTCCGATGGCCAGTGCGTGATCACGGTGCTTGTGCCGGGCAATGGCGGGCGACCGAAAAAGGTGACCGTAAGGGTGCCGATGTAATTCGCCCGTGACGACGGTGCGAAAGAGGAAAAGTGGGTACGAATGCGCATTCTGATAGTCGAGGACGACGTCAACCTGAACCGGCAGCTCGCCGAAGTGCTGAAGGAGGCCGGCTACGTCGTCGATCAGGCCTATGACGGCGAAGAGGGTCACTATCTCGGCGATGCCGAGCCCTATGACGCCGTGATCCTCGATATCGGCCTGCCCGAGATGGACGGCATCACCGTTCTTGAAAAATGGCGCGGCGGCGGCAAGAGCATGCCGGTGCTGATCCTGACGGCGCGTGATCGCTGGAGCGACAAGGTGGCCGGCATCGATGCCGGTGCCGACGATTATGTCGCCAAGCCGTTCCATGTCGAGGAGGTGCTTGCCCGCATCCGCGCGCTGATCCGCCGGGCGGCCGGCCACGCAAGCTCGGAAATTGTCTGCGGCCCGGTGCGGCTCGACACAAAGGGGTCGAAGGCAACCGTCGACGGAACGGCGCTGAAGCTGACGTCGCACGAGTTCCGGCTGCTCTCCTACCTCATGCACCACATGGGCCAGGTCGTATCCCGGACGGAACTGGTCGAACACATGTACGATCAGGACTTCGACCGCGATTCCAACACGATCGAAGTTTTTGTCGGCCGTCTTCGCAAGAAGATCGGCAACGACCTGATCGAGACGGTGCGCGGCCTCGGATACCGCATGCAAGCGCCCGGCAATGGCAATTAGATCCCTTACGGCCCGCGTATTGGCGGTTTCGACCGTCTGGGCCGTCGTTGCCCTGGTGGTGATCGGGGTTGTCATCTCAGCCCTCTACCGGCAAGGATCGGAACGCGGCTTCAAGGACCTGCTGCGTGCCCAGCTTTTCAACGTCGTCAACTCGATTTCGGTCAATGAGAAGACGGTGCTTGCCGGCAGTCCCCAGCTCGGCGACCTGCGCTTCTCCCAGCCGCAGACCGGCTGGTACTGGATCGTCGATCCGATCGGCGAGTTCGACACGCCGCCGCTGATTTCTACCTCGCTCGGCAACGCGAAGCTGCCGATCGCGAGCGTCGACGAAGTCCCCTTCGATACCGGTTACGTCCGTTTCTACACCACCAAGGACCCGTTCGGAAACGAGGTCGAAGTGGCCGAGACCGAAGTCGTTCTCGACATTCAGGGCCACACCGCCCGTTTCCGCGTTGCCGGCAATCGTGACGTTCTAGAGGCGGACATCAACCGCTTTACCCGCAATCTGACCATCGCGCTCTCGATCTTCGGCCTCGGCGGGCTCGGCATGAACGCGCTGACCATTCTCTTCGGTCTCAGACCGCTCGACCAGGTCCGCCGCTCGCTGGAGAAGATCCGGGCCGGCGAAAGCGAAAGGCTCGATGGTGCCTTTCCGCGCGAGATCCAGCCACTTGCAAACGAAGTGAATGCGCTGATTGACAGCAACCGCCGCATCGTCGAGCGGGCGCGCATGCAGGTCGGCAACCTCGCGCACTCGTTGAAGACGCCGATCGCGGTCCTCCTCAACGAGGCCCGCGTGCTTGAGGCGTCGCATGGCGAACTCGTCAGAAACCAGGTCGATGCGATGCAGATGCAGGTTCAATCCTATCTGAGCCGCGCGCGGATCGCCGCCCAGCGCGAATCCATTCTCGCCCGCACAGAAGCGCAGCCGGCGCTGGAGCGGCTTGTGCGCGTGATGCGCAAGCTCAATCCGGAAAAAGAGGTTCATCTGTCGATCAACCCGCCGGGCCTGGTGCTAGCGATGGAGCTGCAGGATGTCGAGGAGACTGTCGGTAACCTGCTCGAAAACGCCGCTCGCCACGCCAAGGGCGAGGTCTGGCTGAATGTTCGTCCGGCTACAAACGAAGAGCACGCAAAGGAAACCGGTCGGCAATGGATCGTTCTCGACGTCGACGACGACGGAGCTGGCCTCGACCCGGATCAGATCGCGCTGGCGATGAAGCGCGGCAAGCGGCTGGATGAGAGCAAGCCGGGAACGGGCCTCGGTCTGTCGATCGTCAGTGAAATCGTACGGGAATATCAGGGCACGCTGACGCTGTCGCGCCGGGAAGAGGGCGGGCTGCGCGCCGAGCTCGTGCTGCCGGCTGCGGTTTAGGTGTCACACTGGCGCGCGAAAGTATCGCGTCGACTGCCCTTCCAGTTGCCTCTGCCAACAGGGAATGCCAAAAGAAAATCAAAGGGAAGTCTCCGCTCGGCCCCGCCGGTCGGCGCAGGCGGAGCCCCGCGTTAGAAAGTACATGTCGCGGATCATGAGGAACCAGGCAGAAATGACACGAACTATTGTCGTCAGCGGCAGGATCGCGTTGATCGCGTCGGCGGTGGCTCTTGCCGGCTGCAGCACCACCTCGGGCGGACAGACCGCGGCGGCCGGGTTGGGCACGACCGCGACCCGCAGCGTGTCTTCGACGACCTACATCACGGCCCTGCAGGGCGGCGTTATCGGCCGGCTCAGCAATCTCGATATCGGAACGTCGGACCGCCAGCGTGCGCTCGAGGCCGAGTACCGCGCCCTGGAGGCTGCTCCGGGCGGTCAGCCGGTCAACTGGCAGGGGCGTAGCGTCACCGGTTCGGTCGTCGCCGCCGCACCTTATCAGGTCGGTTCGCAGAACTGCCGCCAGTACAGCCACACCGTGACCGTCAAGGGACAACCGACGACGGCGCGTGGTGCGGCCTGCCGGAATTCCGACGGAAGCTGGACGCCGCTCAGCTGACCGGATTTCCGGTTGCGGCGAAACGCCTCAAATCTCTGTCATTGCAGGTTTTCGAGTTGGAATGGCATGGGTGCCATAGTATTGAGCATCCATGTTGTTCTGGATCCTCGTCGCCACGTTGACGGCGGCTGTAGCTGTCGTACTCATCCTCCCGCTCTTGCGGGCGGCAGCGCCCGCATCGTCTCCCCATAGTCATGATATCGAAGTTTATCGCGATCAGCTCGATGAACTGACGCGTGACCAGGAGAGCGGCCTGATCAGCGGCGACGATGCCGAACTCGCCCGCGCCGAGGTCGCCCGCCGGCTGCTTGCGGCTGGCGAGATCGACAATGCCGCCGAGCCGGCCGCAGCCACGCGCCGCGGCGTCAACATCGTGGCGCAGGCCTTCGTGCTTCTCTGTCTTCCCGCAATTGGGCTCTGTCTCTACATGTTCACTGGCAGCCCAGGGGTTCCGGCGCAGCCTTTGGCGGCGCGCCTTGCCGATCCCGGTGCCGATATCAACATTCTGATTGCGCGGGCGGAAAATCACCTGGCGCAGAACCCGAACGACGGTGCCGGCTGGGACGTGCTGGCGCCAATCTACATGCGCAACGGTCGCGTCGAGGAGGCGGTCGCCGCCTATGACAGCGCCGTGCGCCTGCTGGGGCCGACGCCGGCGCGGCTGGGTGGCTATGCCGAGGCGGTGATCACGCTGTCCGGCGGACTTGTGACCACCGAAGCGCAGTCGGCTCTCCGCAGATCCCTCGCCATCGACCCGAACGACCCGCGTTCCGAATTCTATCTTGCCCTTGGCCTGAAGCAGGAAGGCAAGAAGGACGAGGCGCTTGCAGCCTTCAACAGGCTGATCGCCAGTTCCCCGGCGGATGCGCCCTGGGTGCCGCTCGTCAAGCAGCACGTGGCCGAGCTTTCAGGTGGCGCTGCCGGCAATGTTGCGGGCGCTGCACCGGGAAATCCGAGCGCGGACGATATCGCCGCCGCACAGGACATGAACGCCGGCGACCGCCAGGAGATGATCCGCGGCATGGTCGAAAGCCTGGCGAGCCGGCTTAAGGAAGACCCCGCCAACGCCGAAGGCTGGGCGCGGCTGATCCGTTCGCATGTTGTGCTTGATCAAAGAGACCAGGCGGCGGCCGCCCTAAAGGAAAGCCTGAAAACCTTCCCGGCGGACGGCGAACAGGGAAAACAGCTGCTTGCGCTGGCCCGTGAACTCGGGATCAAGACGGACGGAGAGACGCAATGACGCGAAAACAGAAGCGACTGGCGATCATCGGCGGTGGCGTCGGCTTTCTGACGCTTGCCGTCCTCCTCGTAATGTTCGCCTTCAGCCAGGCGATCGCCTATTTCTACGTGCCGAGCGATCTCGCCAAGACCGACGTGCCGCCGGGAACCCGCATCCGTCTAGGCGGGCTGGTCGAGGCCGGTTCGGTCAAGCGCGGCGACGGCAAGACCGTGACCTTCACCGTTACCGATACGCTCGGCCAGGTGCCGGTGACCTATACCGGCATCCTGCCGGACCTGTTCCGTGAGGGGCAAGGCGTGGTCACCGAGGGCACGTTCGTTGCCGGCAGCTCGGTCTTCGTTGCAGACTCCGTGCTCGCCAAGCATGATGAGACCTATATGCCGAAGGATGTCGCCGACCGCTTGAAGGCGCAGGGTGTCGAACTCAGCGGGAAGGAAACCGTTCGATGATTATCGAACTTGGACATTATGCGCTGGTTCTGGCGCTTGCGACCGCCTTCGTGCAAGCGGCTTTGCCGATCCTTGGCGCCAGGCTCAACGATCGCGCCCTGATGGAGCTCGCCTCCAGCGCGGCGATTGCCTGTTTCCTGCTCGTCGCCTTCTCCTTCGCCGTGCTGACCTTCGCCTATGTCACGTCGGATTTTTCGGTCCGCAACGTCTGGGAGAACTCGCATTCGCTGAAGCCGCTGATCTACAAGATTTCCGGCGTCTGGGGGAACCATGAAGGATCAATGCTGCTCTGGCTCTTGATCCTGGTGTTCTTTTCGGCGCTGGTCGCCACATTTGGTCGTAATCTGCCGGAAACGCTGAAGGCGAATGTGCTCGCGGTGCAGGCCTGGATTGCCGTGGCTTTCACGCTGTTCATCCTGCTGACATCCAACCCTTTCGCCCGCCTTATCCCGGCACCGGGCGAAGGCAAGGACCTGAACCCGATCCTGCAGGACGTCGGTCTCGCCATTCACCCGCCCTTACTTTATCTGGGCTATGTCGGCTTTTCCGTCTGCTTCTCCTTTGCCATCGCCGCCCTGATCGAAGGGCGTATCGACGCTGCCTGGGCGCGCTGGGTGCGTCCCTGGACCCTTGCTGCCTGGACGTTCCTGACGGCCGGCATTTCGATGGGCTCCTATTGGGCCTATTACGAGCTTGGCTGGGGTGGCTGGTGGTTCTGGGATCCGGTCGAAAACGCCTCGTTCATGCCGTGGCTTGCCGGCACCGCGCTGCTGCATTCCGCTCTGGTCATGGAGAAGCGCGAAGCGCTGAAGATCTGGACCGTGCTGCTGGCGATCATGACCTTCTCGCTGTCGCTGCTTGGCACCTTCCTCGTTCGCTCTGGCGTGCTGACTTCGGTTCATGCCTTCGCGACCGACCCGACCCGCGGCATCTTCATCCTCGCCATCCTCGTTTTTTTCATCGGCGGCGCCTTTTCGCTGTTTGCCTACCGCGCATCGCGGCTGAAAGCCGGCGGCATCTTCGCGCCGGTTTCGAAGGAAGGCGCTCTTGTCTTCAACAACCTCATCCTGACGACCGCGGCCGCGACCGTGCTGACCGGCACGCTCTACCCTCTGGTGCTTGAAGCGCTGACCGGCGACAAGATTTCGGTCGGGCCGCCCTTCTTCAACATGACCTTCGGGCTGTTGATGCTGCCACTCCTGTTTGCGGTGCCCTTCGGTCCCCTGCTGGCCTGGAAGCGCGGAGATCTCATGGGCGTTGCCCAGCGGCTGTTTGCAGCGGTTGCCGTCGGCCTCGTCGTCGGCTGCGTCTATTACTACGCCATGAACGGCGGACCGATCCTCGCTTTGTTCGGCATTGCGCTGGGCGTCTATCTGATCGCCGGTTCGGTGACGGATCTGGCGCTGCGCTCGGGGCTCGGCAAGGTCGCGGGCAACGTCGCCTGGCGGCGGTTCTCCGGCCTGCCGCGCTCGGCCTTCGGCACCGCACTTGCGCATATCGGCCTCGGCGTCACGCTGATCGGCATCGTCGCCGTCACCGCCTTCGAAACCGAGACCGTCGTCGAGATGAAGCCGGGTATGACCGTGGACGCGGGAGGCTACACCCTGCGGTTCGACGGCATGCGCAACGGTAGCGGTCCGAATTATTCCGAGGAATCCGGCCATTTCACCATCAGCAGCGGTGGCGTCGTCGTCACCGACATCTGGTCGTCGAAGCGGCTCTATCAGGCGCGGCGCATGCCGACCACCGAAGCCGGTATCCGTACCTTCGGCCTGAGCCAGCTCTACGTTTCGCTCGGTGACCAGATCAGCGAAGGCGGCATCGTCGTGCGCATCTGGTGGAAGCCGATGATCCTGTGCATCTGGGGCGGCACGCTGTTGATGATGGCGGGAGGTTTCGTCTCGCTCAGCGATCGCCGCCTGCGCGTTGGCGCGCCGACGCGCGCCAAGCGGCCGAAGACGATCCCGGTGGGAGCGGCCGAATGAACCGATTGCTGCTGGCGTTCTTTCTGTTTCTGGCGTCGCTCGGCCCGACCTTCGCGGTCAATCCGGATGAGGTCTTGTCCGATCCGGCACTCGAAGCACGGGCGCGGGCGATCTCGGCCGAGCTCCGCTGCATGGTCTGCCAGAACCAGTCGATCGACGATTCCAACGCAGAGCTTGCCAAGGATCTCAGGGTTCTGGTGCGCGAGAGGTTGGCAAATGGCGACAGCGACGAGGCGGTGATCGACTATGTCGTCTCGCGCTATGGCGAGTTCGTGTTGCTGAAGCCGCGGTTCGAAACCAAGACGATGATCCTGTGGGGCATGCCGATCCTGCTTTTGCTGGTCGGCGCCGCGACGTTGCTGGTGGCGGCACTCAAACGCGGCCGGCAATCGCGCGGCACGCCGCTTTCCGACGACGAGAAGGAAAAGCTGAAGAAGCTGCTTCAGCCGTAGAGCATTTCCAGGAAAAGTGCGAAGCGGCTTTCCGCCAGGAAATGCGTAAAACAGAGAGATAGCGCGTTTCTGCGACTCCGCCTAAGGCGGAAACGCTCTCGATCCCACGGGCAATGCGCCGTTGCAGACGCCCGCCACCAACATTACCAAAAATTCATCCTCCGGACAGAACTCAGTAAGGTCCAATCCGTTACATCTTTCGTCATCGGCTGTTCCTCCAGTCAGCCAAGAGCGAAATCGCTACCCCCGCGGCGATCCTCGAAATCAAGATGCCGAAGCTGCTTCCAGCGGCTTCAAGGAAGAGAAAAGGCAAAACGGATGATTACGACCAAACTCCTGCGTCCCTCCCTCAAGACTGTTCTGAAGACCTCGACCGTTGCGGGTCTTGCGGCCGTCATGCTGACCTCCGGCCTGCCGGCCACGATTGCCCAGTCCTTCGCCGAACCCGTCAAGGTCGATGCGCCCCAGGTGCCGAGCTTTGCCAATGTCGTCGACGCGGTTTCCCCGGCCGTAGTCTCCGTCCGCGTCCAGTCGCGTGCTAATCCCGTTTCCGACGAGGGCAATGGCTTCACCTTCGATTTTGGCGGTCGCGGTCTGGATGAGCTTCCCGACGATCACCCGCTGAAGCGTTTCTTCAAGGAATTCGGCGGCCCGCGCGGCGATGACCGTGCCGAACGCGGCCCCGGCCGTCGTGGCCCGCACGGCGAAGGTCGCCTGCGCCCGACTTCGCAAGGCTCCGGCTTCTTCATCTCCGAAGACGGTTACCTCGTCACCAACAATCACGTCGTTTCCGATGGCTCTGCGTTCACGGTCATCCTCAATGACGGCACCGAGCTTGACGCCAAGTTGATCGGCAAGGACAGCCGCACCGATCTCGCCGTGCTCAAGGTCGATGACAAGCGCAAGTTCACCTATGTCAGCTGGGCCGACGACAACAAGGTCCGCGTCGGCGACTGGGTCGTTGCCGTCGGCAACCCCTTCGGTCTCGGCGGCACGGTAACCTCCGGCATCATCTCGGCCCGTGGCCGCGATATCGGTTCGGGTCCCTATGACGACTATCTGCAGGTCGACGCAGCGGTGAACCGCGGCAACTCGGGTGGTCCGACCTTCAACCTTTCGGGCGAAGTGGTCGGCATCAACACCGCGATCTTCTCGCCGTCGGGCGGCAATGTCGGCATCGCCTTCGCCATTCCGGCATCCGTCGCCAAGGACGTCGTTGCCGACCTGATGAAGGACGGCTCGGTATCGCGCGGTTGGCTCGGTGTTCAGATCCAGCCGGTGAGCAAGGATATCGCCGAATCGCTCGGTCTGTCTGAGGCAGCCGGCGCACTCGTCGTCGAGCCGCAGGCCGGCTCGCCGGGCGACAAGGCCGGCATCAAGAAGGGCGACGTGGTCACTGCGCTCAACGGCGACACGATCAAGGATCCGCGCGATCTTGCCCGCAAGGTAGCCGGCATGCGCCCGGGCACCACGGTCGACGTTGCACTGTGGCGCAACGGCAAGTCGGAAACCGTCAAGCTCGAGATCGGCACGCTGCCGAAGGACGACAAGGAAGCGGCCACGGATCAGGGCAACCAGTCCGAGGAAACCCAGCCGTCGAGCGAGCAGGCCCTGGCCGACCTTGGCATGACGGTGACGCCGTCGGATGACGGCAAGGGCGTGACGATTGCCTCGGTGGACGAGGACTCGGACGCCAGCGACCGTGGCCTGAAGCAGGGCGAGAAGATCGTTTCCGTCAACAATCAGGAAGTGAAGTCGGCGGACGATATCCTCAAGGTGATCAACATCGCCAAGAAGGACGGTCGCAGCAAGGCGCTCTTCCAGATCGAGGCCGAGAACGGCAGCCGCTTCGTGGCGCTTCCCATCGATCAGGGTTGATCGCGGCTGCGAATGAATGACCAGGGCGCCGCGATATCCAAGCGATTTCGCGGCGCCGGCCGTTTGGGGCGAAGTGATCGCCATGCCGGTTGTCGGAAGAACCGAAACCGGTTGAGACAGACAGGGGTCCGGGACTATGGTCACGCGTATGAAGATTCTTATTATTGAAGACGATATCGAGGCAGCCGCCTATCTGGCAAAGGCGTTCCGGGAAGCCGGCATCGTCTGTGATCACGCGAGCGACGGCGAAAGCGGCCTCTTCATGGCCAGCGAAAACAGCTACGACGTTCTCGTGGTCGACCGCATGTTGCCGCGCCGCGATGGCCTGTCGGTGATTTCGGAGCTGCGTCGCAAGGAAGTCCATACGCCGGTGCTCATTCTGTCGGCGCTCGGCCAGGTCGATGATCGGGTGACGGGTCTGCGCGCCGGCGGCGACGACTACCTGCCGAAACCCTATGCCTTCAACGAGCTTCTCGCCCGCGTTGAAGTGCTCGGCCGCCGCAAGGGTACGCCGGAACAGGATATGGTCTACCGGGTCGGAGATCTCGAGCTCGACCGCCTGTCGCACTCGGTTCGCCGCCAGGGCAAGGAAATCCCGCTGCAGCCGCGCGAGTTCCGGCTGCTCGAGTACCTGATGAAAAATGCCGGCCAGGTCGTGACCCGCACGATGCTGCTCGAAAACGTCTGGGACTATCACTTCGATCCGCAGACCAATGTCATCGACGTGCACGTGTCGCGACTGCGTTCCAAGATCGAGAAGGACTTCGATCTGCCGCTGCTCCGAACCGTGCGCGGCGCCGGCTATATGATCAAGGATGACCGGACCGCCAGCGCATGAGCAAACTCGGCGTCCTGTTGAGGACAACCGCCGTCCGGTTGTCCGCGCTCTATCTGATCCTCTTCTCGCTCTGCGCCGCCTTTCTCGTCTTCTATGTCACCGGCATGTCCGAGCGTCTGCTACAGCAGCAGACGCGCGACGCAGTGACCGCAGAGGTGACCCAGATCGAGCAGGTCTATACCCGTGCGGGGATCAATGGGCTGCTGCGCTCATTGGAACGGCGCGCGCGCCAGCCTGGCGCCAATCTCTATGTGATCGCCGGGCCAAGCGGTGAAATCCTTGCTGGCAATGTGGCGAGCCTGGAGCCGGGCCTTCTCGATCGCGAAGGCTGGACGGAGAAACCCTTTGCCTACCAGCGCTATACCGACGAGACCCGCCAGGACAGCCATGTGGCACTTGCCCATGTGCTGATGCTCGACAACGGCCTGCGCATCCTTGTTGGCCGTGACCTGCAGGAGCCGCAGAAGTTTCGTGCGCTGGTGCGCCAGGCGCTGATGGTCGCCCTCGGCATCATGGGCCTCGGTGCGCTGATCATCTGGTTTGCCATCGGCCGCAATGCGCTGAAGCGCATCGACCGCATGTCCGAGGCGAGCACCAAGATCATGGCGGGCGACCTGTCGCAGCGTCTGCCGACCAGCGGTTCCGGCGACGAATTCGACCGGCTTTCCGAATCGCTGAACGCGATGCTCGGCCGCATCGAGAAGCTGAACGAGGGGCTGCGCCAGGTCTCCGACAACATCGCCCACGACCTGAAGACACCGTTGACGCGGCTGCGCAACAAGGCGGAAGCCGCACTTGCGCGCAAGGGTACAAGTCAGCGCGGCGCGCTGGAGGAAATCATCGGCGAGTCGGATCAGCTGATCCGCACCTTCAATGCGCTCCTGATGATTTCGCGCGTCGAAGCGGGTTCGGCTGCTGCCGAGATGAGCGAGATCGACCTTTCGCAGATTGTGTCGGATTGCGTCGAACTCTATGAACCAGTCGCCGAAGATGTCGGCCTGCGGCTGGAGGCGGATGTGGCGCCAGGCATGGTGATTTCGGGCAATCGCGAGCTTGTCGGCCAGGCGCTCGGCAATCTACTCGACAATGCGATCAAATATGCCGAAGGCGCCGCCGATCCGCTGATCAAGGTTTCGCTCGGCAGGCGCGACGGCAAAGTCGTTCTTTCGGTTGCCGACCACGGGCCGGGTGTTCCTAGGGAAAAGCGCGACGAAGTCGTCAAGCGCTTCGTTCGGCTGGATGAGAGCCGCTCCAAGCCCGGCACGGGTCTCGGCCTGTCGCTCGTCGAGGCAGTGATGGAGATGCATCATGGTGTGCTGGATCTGGCTGCAACCGATGCTGATGGCGCTGACAACTGCAAGGGACTGACGGTACACATGGTTTTCCCGGCGTCCGCGACCTGATAGACCGGTTTGCGGAGAACACGGGGGAACGGTATGCAGGACACGATGGCAGGGCACTGGTGGGGCATGGAGACGGCGCCGATCAAACCGGCAAGCCAGGCTGACGCCAAATCCGCGCTGTCGGTGCTGAAGGATATGGCCAAGGGCCATGACCAGATCAGCCGTCTGCTGGCATCCGAAACGCCGTTCAAGGCGTTCATCGTCGCTGCCTTTGCCCTGTCGCCATTCCTGCGCGACACCGGCGGCAGCCAGCCCGGCATACTCGAACAGCTCCTGTCGGAGCCGCTGCAGGAATTTCTCACCGAAAGGGTCCGGCGGGCGCGGGATGCCTGGGTATCGGCAGAGCCCGGCGTGGCACTGCCAGATACCGAGATCATGACGCGGCTTCGAAAGGCCAAGCGCGAGCTAGCCTTCGCCGTTGCGCTTGCGGACCTCTCACGACATTTCGACGGTCGCGAGACGACGCGCTGGCTGAGCGAATTTGCCGGCGCTGCCGTTTCGGCAACGATCGATCATCTGCTGCTGAGCGGTCACCAGGGCGGCAAGCTCGCGCTCAAGGACGTGACGGCCCCGAGCCGGGGGTCTGGCGTTGTCGTGCTCGGCATGGGCAAGCTCGGCGCCTTCGAGCTCAATTACTCCTCCGACATCGATCTCGTGGTCTTCTACGATCCGCAGTCCGGCATCATCATCGATCGCGACGATGCATCCGAGACCTTCGGCCGGCTTCTGCGCCGCCTCATCCGCATTCTCCAGGAGCGCAGCGGCGACGGCTACGTCTTTCGCACCGACTTGCGGCTGCGCCCGGATCCCGGCTCGACGCCACTCGCAATCCCCGTCGAGGCGGCGATGCTCTATTACGAGAGCAGGGGGCAGAACTGGGAGCGCGCAGCTTTCATCAAGGCGCGGCCCGTTGCCGGCGACATAGCTGCGGGCGATGCCTTCTTGAAGGAATTGACGCCGTTCGTCTTCCGCAAGTATCTCGACTATGCGGCAATCGCCGACATCCATTCGATCAAGCGGCAGATTCACGCCCACAAGGGCCATGGCGAGATTGCGGTCAAGGGACACAATATCAAGCTCGGCCGCGGCGGCATTCGTGAGATCGAGTTCTTCGTTCAGACCCAGCAGCTGATCGCCGGTGGACGCATGCCCGAACTGCGGCTGAAGGCGACGGAGCCGATGCTGCATGCGCTGGTAACGGCCGGCTGGATCGACGAGACGACCGCGGCCGAACTGGTCGAGGCCTACTGGTTCCTTCGCGATGTCGAGCACCGCATTCAGATGGTGCGTGACGAACAGACCCATGTGCTGCCGGAGACCGAGGCAGAGCTGAAGCGGATCGCCTTCATGCTCGGCTTCGAGGATACGGCTTCCTTCTCCAAGGCGCTGTCGAAGGTGCTGCGCACCGTCGAGCGCCGTTATGCCCAGCTCTTCGAGCAGGAGGCGAAGCTTTCGAGCGAGACGGGCAATCTGGTTTTCACCGGCCAGCGCGACGATCCCGATACGCTCGAGACCCTAAGAAAGCTCGGCTTCCAGCGGCCGTCGGACATCTCGCACACGATCCGCACCTGGCATTACGGCCGCTACCGCGCGACGCAGTCGGTCGAGGCGCGCGAGCGGCTGACGGAGCTGACGCCGCAGCTCCTGCGCGTCTTCGGCGAAAGCCGGCGCGCCGACGAGGCGCTCCTGCGTTTCGACCATTTCATCTCGGGCCTGCCGGCCGGCATCCAGCTGTTTTCGCTGCTCGGCAACAATCCGCGGCTCTTGTCATTGATCGTCAACATCATGTCCTCGGCACCAAGGCTGGCCGAGATCATCGCGGCGCGGCCGCATGTGTTCGACGGCATGCTCGACCCGGGCCTTCTGGCGGAGCTGCCGACCCGGGATTATCTGGCGCCGCGCATCGCCAACTTCGTTGCCGGCGCCCGCCACTATGAAGAGGTGCTCGACCGGCTGCGCATCATCGCCGCCGAACAGCGGTTCCTGATCGGCATCCGCCTGTTGACCGGCTCGATTTCGGGCGCGCAGGCCGGTCGCGCCTTTACCGATCTCGCCGACCTGATCATCGCTGCCGCAGTGGACGCGGTGCTCGCCGAGGTCCGTTCGGTCCATGGCGATTTTCCGGGTGGGCGCATTGTCGTCGTCGGCATGGGCAAGCTCGGCAGCCACGAGTTGACGGCGGGCTCCGACGTCGACCTGATCCTGCTCTACGACTATGACGACGCGGCCCCGGAATCGGATGGCGGCAAGCCGCTCGATCCGATGCGCTATTTTACCCGGTTGACGCAGAGGTTGATTGCAGCGCTCTCAGCGCCCACAGCCGAGGGCGTACTCTATGAGGTCGACATGCGGCTGCGGCCGTCCGGCAACAAGGGCCCGGTCGCCACCCGCATCAACGCCTTTGCCAAGTACCAGCGGGAAGAGGCCTGGACCTGGGAGCATCTGGCCCTGACGCGGGCGCGCTGCATCTGCGGCGACGACAGTCTGAAGGCGCAAGCCGATGCCATCTTCGCCGAAGTGCTCGGCCACACGCGTGATGTCGCCAAGGTCAGCACTGACGTGATCTCGATGCGCGAGATGATCGACAGCGAGAAGCCGCCAAGCGACATCTGGGATTTCAAGCTGATCCCCGGCGGCCTGGTCGATATCGAGTTCATTGCGCAGTACCTGGCGCTGATCGCTCCCGCCAAGGGCGTGCCGCCGCTTGAGGCCGGCGCCCACACGGCCGACGCCTTGAAGGTCCTCGGCGGTGCGATGATGAACCCCAATGATCTCGACACGACGATGGAGGCGCTGAGCCTCTTTACCGAGCTGTCGCAGATCGTGCGCCTGTGCATCGAAGGCGAGTTCGACCCGAAGGAGGCGCCTGCCGGTCTTGTCGATCTCGTCTGCCGGGCAGGGGACTATCCCGACCTGAAAACGCTGGAGGCGGATATCAGGCGGCTGTCGAAGGCCGTCCGGCGTATTTTTCAGTCGGTGGTTTCGGGATAGGGCTGCGGGTCGCTGTCGCGATCGGGCATGCGCAATGAAATGATGGTGCCGACATTTTCGGCGGAATGGATCTTCATCGTTCCGCCGTGAAGGCGCGTCAGCGACCGGGAGATGGCAAGCCCGAGGCCGGAGCCGCCCTTGCTCTTGGCATACTGGCTCTGCACCTGCTCGAAGGGCTGGCCGATCTTCTGCAGGGCATCACGCGGGATGCCGATGCCGGAGTCGGCGATCGTCAATGTCACAGCGCCCGTGACCTTGCGGGCGCGCAGCGAAATGCGCCCGCCTTCATTGGTGAACTTGACCGCGTTCGACAAGAGATTGAGCAGCACCTGCTTCATCGCCCGCCGATCCGCGACCACGGTCAGGCCCGAGGCGATTTGCTGCACCACATGGATGTTCTTCTGCTGCGCCGGGATCGTGGTGAAACGCAGCGTCTCCTCGATCAGCGGCGCGAGATCGATGGTCTCGCGGCTGATGCGCATATGGCCTGCTTCGATCTTCGACATGTCCAGGATGTCGTTGATGACGTTCAGCAGGTGTTTGCCGCTGTCGTGAATGTCGCGCGAGTATTCATCGTATTTCTCCGAGCCGAGCGGCCCGAACATCTGGGTCTGCAGGATCTCCGAAAAACCGAGAATGGCGTTGAGCGGTGTCCTCAGCTCATGGGACATATTGGCCAGGAATTCCGACTTGGCGTGGTTCGCCGCCTCGGCCCGTTCTTTTTCCGCCTGGTAGTTGGCGTTGGCGATCGACAGCTCGGTCTTCTGCCGCTCCAGGGTCATGCGCGAAGCCGAGAGATCGCCGATGGTCGCCATCAGCCGGCGCTCGGATTCGCGCAGCCGCACCTGGTGACGCTTGAGCAGCGTGATGTCGGTACCAACAGAAACGAGGCCGCCGTCGCGCGTGCGCCGCTCATTGATCTGCAGCCAACGCTCGTCGGCGAGCTGCACTTCGGTGGTCTGCGAATGGTTGCTACGGTCAGGATCCGCAATGCGGCGTTCCACTACCGGGCGTGCCGCAGCGGCGTGTACGGCGATGCGTTCGGTGCCTGGCACCAGAACGTGATCCGGCAGCTTGTAGGCTTCCTGGTAGTGCGTGTTGCACATGACCAAGCGGTCCTGCTTGTCCCAGAGGACGAAGGCCTCGGACGTACATTCGATGGCATCGGCCAGACGCTGATCAGCTTCGGCATAGCGCTGGGCGAGGCGGTGCTGCTCGGTGACATCCATGGCGATGCCGATGAGATGGGCGCGGCCTGAAACGGTGCGGATGATCTCGGCGCGGGCGCGCAGCCAGACATAATGGCCGTCCGCATGCCGCATGCGGAACACCTGGTCGATCTGTCGCGCATCGCCGCGGGCAATTGTCCGCGCCACGCCATAGATACCGCGATCGTCCGGATGCATCAGCCGTGCGGCGTCGCCGAAGGAAAGCACGCTGCTTTCGCCGGGCATGCCCAACATCTCATACATCGACCGCGACCAGAACAGCCGTCGGTTGGCAAGATCGAAATCCCAGAGGCCGCAGCGGCCGCGCGACAGGGCGGTTTCGACCCGCAGGTTCGATTCCGCAAACACCCCGTCGGCGTCGCGGGCGCGTTTGGCCTGGATGTAATAAGCGTAAAGCACCACCAGCAGGATCGCCGAGATGCCGGCAAACAGCGTCACATTCAGCGAAACCTCGTCGCGCCAGGCCGTTTCGAGCTGGGTCACCGGCGTTGCCGCCAGGACGACGCCGGCCGCTTCCGGCAACTGCGCCAAAGCGACGATATGGTCGACGCCGTTGATGGCCGTCTTCATGACGCTGGAATGTTCGCCGTAATACTGCAGCGTGGCGATATCGGGTGCAACCGAGGCAAGCGTCCGGCCGATCAGCGGCACACCATCAGGTGTGCTGGCGAAGATCCGTCCATCCTTGCGCACGGTCAAAAGAAACATGCCCGCGTCGAGCATGGTGTTGGGCAGGTATTGGGTCAGCCGCTGTTCGGCATCCCAACGCCGGCCCTCTTCGAACAGCGTCATGCCGTCAGCCTGGAACGCCGCGACCGCCGTTGCCGCGGCAAGCCCGACCGTCTGGCGCGAGTTGTCTTCCATCCGGGCGTGCTCGCCCATGATGCCGGACATGCGCGAAACGGCGACTATGATCAGGAATGCGATGATGAGGATGGGGATAGAGCGCTTGAGAATAGGTTCCGCGCTCGCAAGACGCTGCGACGTCGGCTCGGCGAAAATCTTCGCCTGCGAGATGAACTCGCGTTCCAGGCCGGAAAAGCCCGAAAACTTGAGTCGCAACCGCCCGTCGGCTGCGCTCGCTGGTCGCGCGTCCGCCATCTTACCCAATGTGAAACCCTCTGATGATTCGGCGCGCCGCTCGCCCGAATCTGACTCAATGAATCACAGGGCGATTCGCCTTGTCCAGAGGTAATGGTAAAGATTTCTTAACCATTTCTAATCGTTGGGAAATAATAGGCCGGGTCGAGCGAGCGACCCGGCCCTTGAAAAATGCCTGCATTCCCGGCCTTTTCAGGCCTTGAGCATGCGCTCGACGATGTCGCTGACATCGGCCGAAAGCTTGGTCGCGCCAGCGATTTCCTTCAGCGCATTGCGGGCATGATCGGCGCGCGTGTCTTCAAGCGAGCGCCAGGAGCGCATCGAAGTCAGGATGCGTGCCGCGAGCTGCGGATTGCGCGGATCGATATCGAGGATCTGCTTCGCGAGGAAACGGTAGCCCTCGCCATCGGCGCGGTTGAAGCCTGTCGGGTTGGCGAAGGCATAGCTGCCGACCAGAGACCGGACACGGTTCGGATTATTGCCATTGAATAGCGGCTCGGTCATCAGCGCCTTGACGCGATTGAGCGTCCCGGCCCCGGGGATTGTCGCCTGCACCGCGAACCACTTGTCGATGACGAGCGCGTTGTCGGCAAACCGTTTCCGGAAGGTTGCCAGTGCCTGAGCCGTCTCTGGCGCATCCGGGAACCGGTGCGCGAGCAATGCCAGTGCATGGCTGAGGTCGGTCATGTTGTCGGCGGCTGCGAAGACTTCTGCTGCCCGTTTCGGATCATCCTCGCCATGGACGAGATAGGTGAGTGCGGCGTTGCGCAGGGCTCGACGTCCCGCACTTTCCGCATCCGGACTGAAGGAACTCGTCGACGCCATTTCGTCGGCAAGCCGAAGGAAGGTTCCGCGGCCGGAAACCGCAATCGCCTTGAGGATCTGCTGCCGGGCGGTATGGATGGCATCGGGGTCGTTGTCGGCGCCGATCTCGCGGGCGATGTCGGCTTCGCTCGGCAGCGACAGCGCCTGCGACCGGAAAGCCGGCTCCAGTCCGTCGTCAGCCGCCGCGGCGACAAGGCCGTCGAGCAGCGCCTTTTCGCAGGTCACGGATTTGCCCGCACGGGCGTTGGCCGTCGCGGATACCAGATTGGCAAGTGCAATGGCGTTGAGTGCCTGCCAGCGTGCGAAGAGATCGCTTTCGTGCCGCGCGATCAGCGCCAGGTCGTCGTCGGTCTGCTCGATATGCAGGTTGATCGGAGCGGAAAAGCCGCGGTTGAATGAAGGCACCGGGCGCGAAGTAATGCCGGAGAAAACCACCGTCTGCTTGCGTTGGGTGAGGTGCAGCACGTCGCCGGTGATATCTGCGCCCGCCACGCTCGAAAGGTCGGCTTCCGCGCCGTTTCCAAGGAGCAGGCCCATGCGCAGCGGAATGTACATCGGCTCCTTGGCGCTTTGGCCCGGCGTCGGCGGCACGGTCTGTTCGAGCGACAGGGTGAAGGTCTGCTTGCCTGCGTCATAGGCGCCGGAGGCTGTCACCAGCGGCGTTCCCGCCTGATGGTACCAGAGCGAAAACTGGCTGAGATTGCGGCCGCTGACATCGGCGAAGCAGGCGACGAAATCCTCGATCGTCACAGCCTGGCCGTCGTGGCGTTCGAAGTAGAGATCCATGCCCTTCTTGAACAGGTCGCGGCCGAGAAGGGTCGCGATCATCCGGGTGACTTCGGAGCCCTTCTCATAGACCGTGGTCGTGTAGAAGTTGTTGATTTCACGGTATTTCGTCGGCCGGACCGGATGGGCAAGGGGGCCTGCATCCTCTGGGAACTGTTCTGATTTCAGGTGCCGGACTTCGGCGATGCGCTTGACGGCGCGCGAGCGCATGTCGGCGGAAAACTCGTGGTCGCGATAAACCGTCAGGCCTTCCTTGAGGCAGAGCTGGAACCAGTCGCGGCAGGTGATGCGGTTGCCGGTCCAGTTGTGGAAGTATTCGTGCGCGATGATCGCTTCGATATTGGCGTAGTCGGCGTCGGTGGCCGTTTCCGGATCGGCCAGCACGTACTTGTCGTTGAAGACATTGAGCCCCTTGTTCTCCATGGCGCCCATGTTGAAGTCGGAGACGGCGACGATCATGAAGATATCCAGATCGTATTCGCGGCCGAACGTCTCTTCGTCCCACTTCATCGAGCGCTTCAGCGCGTCCATGGCGTAGGCTGCGCGCGGCTCCTTGCCGTGTTCGACATAGATCTTCAGCGCGACCTCGCGGCCGGACATGGTGGTGAACGTGTCTTCGACCACGCCGAGATCGCCGGCAACCAGCGCGAAGAGATAGCTGGGCTTCAGGTGCGGATCGAACCAGGCGGCGAAATGCCGGCCATCGCCCATGTCGGCGCCGCCGAGATAGTTGCCGTTGGACAGCAGCAGCGGAGCGGATTTCTTGTCGGCGATGATGTTGACCGTATAGACGGCAAGTACATCAGGACGATCAGGGAAGTAGGTAATGCGGCGGAAGCCTTCCGCCTCGCACTGCGTGCAATAGACGCTGTTGGTGCGGTAGAGACCCATCAGCTTGGTGTTCGTCTCGGGCGAGAGCATCGTGGTGATGGTGACTTCGAACGGGGCGGTCTCGGGCAGGCCACGGATCGTCAGCGTGTCGTCGGTCACGTCGTAGAGCGCGGCTGCAAGCTCTTCCTGGTCGAGCAGCAGGCCGGTCATGACCAGCTCGTCGCCGTCAAGCACCAGCGGGGCCGATGCGTCCACGCCTTCCCGCCGATGCAGGATCAACCGCGCTTCGACCTTGGTTTCCTTCGGGTCAAGCTCGAAGGTCAGATCCACTCTTTCAAGTACGAAGTCGGTCGGCCGGTAGTCTTCCAGATGAATGATCTGGCCAGTATTTGTCCGCATGGTCAGTCCCGCTCGCGCCTTGCTACTGGTGGATTTGTAGAGGGCGCTTGTGATGGTGAAAAGGCCAAAGGGCGAAAAGCCGGATATGCCACACGATTGTGATGCCGGCGACCGCACTTCCGGCAGAAAAGACATGGTGTCCGGTATTCTTCCCGCTCCCTTATCGCCTTGACGTGTATCGAAGTGGCACTAACAAGAAATAAACCGGAAAGGTTTTTTTCGACCCCGCTAAAGAATTCTCGGCGATTGTCTTTGCTGCGATGAACTCATCAAGAAAAAAGTCGGTTCATCAAGAAGATTGATCCGACTTTCGCGGCCGGCGCAGCTAGAGTGACATCGTTCTCCGGTGAGCCTCTCACCCAAATCTCCCAAACTGTCGCCGCCGCGGTCCTCCGCTAAGGCTCGAAAAGCGTTTTCCATGGATGCCGAAGTCGAAAACCCGATGAAGGGGATCCTGCTCAAGGTCCTTTCGGTCGTCATCTTCGTTTGCATGTCGACCTTGATCAAGGCGGCCGGGAGCGAGATCGCCACCGGCCAGATCACCTTCTACCGCTCCGCCTTCGCCATGGTGCCGATCCTCGGCTATCTCGCCCTTCGCGGACAGTTGCGCGACGCTTTCAAGACGAAGGATATCGGCGCTCACATCGCACGCGGCTTCGTCGGCATCCTGGCGATGAGCTTCGGCTTTTACGGCCTCGTGCACTTGCCGCTCCCCGAAGCGATCGCCATTGGCTATGCGATGCCGTTGATCGCCGTTGCCTTTGCCGCGATTTTTCTCGGCGAAACCGTTCGGCTTTATCGCTGGTCGGCCGTCGTCATCGGTCTGGTCGGCGTCATGATCATCACCTGGCCGCGGCTGACGCTGTTTCGCGAAGGCGGTCTCGGGTCGTCCGAGGCGCTCGGGGCGGCGGCGGTCTTGCTGTCGGCGGCGCTCGGCGCGATCGCCATGGTGTTGGTGCGCAAGCTGGTGAGGGCCGAGCGCACCCACACGATCGTGCTCTATTTCTCGCTCTCGGCCTCGGTCTTTTCGCTCGCGACCCTGCCGTTCGGCTGGCCGAGCATCTCGCAGAAAGCCTTCCTGTTGCTGATGATCGCCGGCTTCTGCGGCGGCGTCGCGCAGCTCCTCTTGACCGAAAGCTACCGTCACGCCGACATGTCGACGATCGCACCGTTCGAATACACCTCGATCGTGCTGGGCCTGATCATCGGCTATTTTCTGTTCGAGGACATCCCGACGAGCACCATGCTGATCGGCACCGCCATCGTTGTCGGCGCCGGTATTTTCATCATCTTCCGCGAGCATCGGCTTGGATTGGAGCGCAGGGGTGCGCGCAAGCACGTCACGCCACAGGGCTGACGGCCCCTGTTTCATTCATTCCGGCTGTCGTTCCCAAGCAGGCACCGTGTCGTCCTCGATCAGGCCGTCCTGCGACGCCTGCTGGGCGGTCGGGCTGGTAACGTCGGGTCCGGGTGTCGGCAGCACCGTGGTCGCCTGGAAGTCGGTCTTGGCGACGAGACCCTCGTGCTGCTCCCGCCGCAGGATGCGCCAGGCGGCGTAGCCTGCATAGAGTGCGAAATAGACGGCAAGCACGATGAACAGCGCCGCCGGCCCGAACCGATCCATGACCGGGCCGACCATCAACGGGCCGGAGATCGTGCCAAGCCCGTAGGTGATCATCAGGCCCGAGGAGATCTCGACATATTCGTCCGGCTTGGCGAGGTCGTTGGCATGGGCGACGTTCAGCGCATAGATCGGGAACAGGACCGAGCCGACGAGGGCGGCGACGATATAGAGCACCGTCGGGCTGCTGCCGATCGACGCGGACATGACCAGGCAGGAGATCACGCCGACAATGCCGCAGCCGACCATGACGATACGCCGGTCGATGCGGTCGGAGGCGCGGCCGATCGGGATCTGCGAGAGGGCGCTGCCGGTCAGGAGCGATGCGAGCAATGTTGCGCCTTCGCCGGTCGACAGGCCGATCTTCTGCGTGAACACGCCGCCGAGGTTCAGCCAGGCGCCCGAGAGCGCGCCTGCGAGAAAGCCGCCGACCACGGCAACCGGAGAGCGGCGAAACAGGCCTGGAATGTCGAATCGCGCCTGCGCCGGCGGTGCCGGCATCGGCGAGGAAGAAAGCGCCGTGGGCAGTAGTGCCAGCGAAAACAGCACGCCGCAAAGGATGAAGAGCGATGTGTTGGTCGGGTCTCCCAGCGGCACCATGTATTGCCCGCCGATGGTGCCGACCATCGTGGTGATGAGGTAGAGCGAGAACAGCATGCCGCGGTTCTCGTTGGTCACCCGTTCGTTGAGCCAGCTCTCGATGACGAGATAACTGCCGGAGATCGCGAAACCGGATATGGCGCGAAAGGCGATCCAGGCACGCCAGTCGACGACCAGCCCGCAAAGCAGGATGGCGATCGAAAGCAGGGTTATGAGTGCGGTGAAGACGCGGACATGGCCAACGCGCAACACGAATTTCGGCGTGATGATGCAGGAGAGGGTGAAGCCGACCGTGTAGCCGGTGGCAATGACCGAGACCGTCAGCGTCGACCAGTTCTCGGCGACGGAGCGAACCGGGATGACGTAGCTCTGAAGCCCGAAGGCCACCATCATCAACAAAGTGGACAGCATCAGGCTGAGGACGGAAGCGAGACTGGCCAGCATCGGCGCTCCTGAAAACAAAGACGCGCCGACTTGACCAACCGGGTGGCTGGCAACGAAGGCGCGATGCGGAGCGAGGGCAGTCAGACGGGGTTGCCGGAGTGACCGATCGCTTCGAACTCGAAATGAGTGTGGCTCTATCCAGTTTTCGAGGCGCTGTCGATTGCGACAGCCGATAGCAAAAAGACGGTAACGGTCCGTCCTCGGGCGCTATCAGTTCGGCAGCAGTGGTCTGATCGCCGAGCGATGGGCGCGGCGGGCGTCCTTGGTGGTGCTGAGCGCGGTGTATTCGCGCGAGGCACGTACGGCAGTGCCGATATCGGCGATCGAATCGAACAGGACCTTGAGGCTTGCAATGGGCTTGGTCATGATCTTGTTCCTTGTCTTACGTCGTCTCTTTCGCGCGACACGCCTTTTGGCGCATCGCGTGGGGATCAGCGCTGGATGAAGTCGGCGAAGAGCTGCGACGGACGGGTGGTCCGGGCAAGGCCGATTGCAGTCATCTGCTCGTTGGCTGCCGAGCCGAAGCGGTTGAACGGCGTCCGCCGGGCAGCGTCCGTATGACGGAGCGTCTCAAAGCTGCTGTGGATCGGGCGAAAGCGGGCAGTCATGGTTCTTGTTCCTTATTCCATTCCTCCCGTGTTGATATATTGCGCTGCAACATGGATTTTGCAATGCACTAGAACGCTGCGCAGATATGCGCAAACCGCATGGCTTTCTTCACACTTTGTTCATGAAACGGGCAGGCGGCCGTCAGCCGTTGATGCGGGCCTTGAAGGCAAGCATATCCTGCCAGGCAAAGCGCTTGTTGATCGGCGCTGTCACCAGGTCCTGCGGGTGCAGGGTCGCAAGGGTCTGGACGCTGTGTCCGCCCATCTGAAGGTCACGCCATTCGCCGCGCAGCTGGTGGATTGTGTCGCTGCCGCCGAAGAAGAAGCGCGCCGTAAAATTGCCGAGCAACAACAGGTGCTTGGGCTCGGCCAAAGCGACCTGGCGCTCGATGAAGGGGCGGCAGATATCGGCCTCGCGGGCGGTCGGCACGCGGTTGCCCGGCGGGCGCCACGGCACGACATTGCTGAGCAGAACGCCCTCGCGCGATAGTCCGATGCCGGCGAGCATGCGGTTGAGCATGTCGCCCAGCCTGCCCGAGAAAGGCTGCCCGTCGCGATCGTCATCCGCATAGGGCATCGGGCCGACGATCATGATGCCGTTTGACGGATCGCCTTCGGCAAAGACCAGATTGCGGGCGCTGTTTCTGAGATTGCAACCGACGAAGCCTTCCATTGCCAACCGCAGCTCGGCGAGCGACCGCGCCGATTCGGCGGCAAACTGCGCCTCCTTGACGGCCTGGGCGTCGGGGATGGCCACAGCAGGGGCGTTGACGGCAGGTGCTGGCGCGCGCGTTTCGCGAGCTTGGCCACCGGCCGAGCTGGCCGGCTGCCGCGTAGCAGGCGAGGCCTCCGGGCGCGCAACCGGCTGGCTTGCGCTCGTCTGTGGGCGCGAATCGGCCTGTTGGCGCACGTCGGAACGCGCCGCCTTCATCGCTTCGAACTCGGCGAGGCGATCGACAGGCTCCTCCTCCATCAGCCACTCGACACCCGCATCCGCGTGGAATGCGAGCAGGGCGGCGAGTTGGCCGGGGGAGAGGTTGTCGGCAGAAGTCATGGGCGCCAACCTAGCACGTCAGAAAATGTGGTCCAATGGCTTCATGCGGCATTCGCGGTCCAGTGGCCGATATCCTCATGTTCTCCGATCAGCGCCAGGCCGTGGGCGATGGACAGCAGTTCGCCGCCGCTTTCGATCCGGTCCTTTTCGAAGCGCCGCTCGAACAGGTTGCGCACCGCCGGCACGAACGAGGTGCCGCCGGTGAGGAAGACCTTGTCGATGCTTTCGGGCGGCGTTTCCGTTGTCTGTAACACCTCGTCGAGCGCGTCTTCGATGCGCGCAAGTTCAGGCGCAATCCAGCTTTCGAAGTCGGCGCGGCGCACCGTGCGGCGCGACATCTCGCCAAGCGGCGAGAAGTAGAACTCGGTTTCCTCCTCCTGCGACAGGCGCATCTTCGTCGCCGAGATCGCCTGGTAGAGCGGATAACCCTCGTCATGCTCGATCAGGTCGACGAAGGCCTCGAGCTTTTCCGGCTCCAGGCTCTGGCGCACCAGCTTCTTCAGATCCGTGAAATCTTTCAACGTCTTGAAGATCGAAAGCTGATTCCAGCGGCCGAAATTCGCATAGTAGTTCGACGGGACTTCAAGCAGCTTGTCGAAGCTCTTGAACAGACTCCCCTTTCCGATGAGGGGCGAGATCACATTGTCGATGATGCGGAAGTCGAAATGGTCGCCGGCGATGCCGACGCCCGAATGGCCGATTGGCGTTGCCGTCAGACGTCCCGCCTTGGTCTCAAAACGGATCAGCGAATAGTCGGTGGTGCCGCCGCCGAAGTCGGCGACCAGCACCGTGGCGTCGCGCTTGAGGTTCTGGGCAAAGTAGAATGCGGCCGCCACCGGCTCGTAGACATAGTGGATCTCGGGAAAGCCGAATTCGGAAAGGGCGGCGCTGTAGCGCTCGAGCGCCAGTGCCGGATCGGGGCTGGAGCCGGCAAAGCGAACGGGCCTTCCGACGACGATGCGGCTGTATTGGCTCGCCCAGTCGTCGCCGGCATAGTCCTTCAGCTTGGAGAGGAACACCCGCATCAGGTCTTCGAAACTATGGCGCTTGGCATAGATCTGCGTGCCCTGGAACAGCGGGCTTGCGGCGAAGGTCTTGATCGACTGCAGGAAACGACAGTCGCCGGGATTGTCGATGAACGAGCGGATTGCCGCCTGTCCGGCTTCCACCTTCAGGGCGGACGCGCCGAGGTTGGAATCCTTCATGAAGGAGAGTGCCGTGCGCATCGCATCGGTGCTGCCAGCCATGCTGTCGAAGTTCATCGAATGGGTGGTGTCGCCTGCCGAAACCGCGAGGACCGAGTTGGTGGTGCCGAAATCGAAGCCCAGTGCTCTGGCCATATGATGTCTCCTGACGCCTGTGTTTTGGTGTCGCTTCGCGACGCGCCCTTCCGGGGCTTGCGAAGGCGACACGGCTCTGTTCCGCACGCCGCCATCTGGGCCGGTGCCGGGAAGGTCGGCGGAGCCCGGAATGAAGCGAAAGGCATGCCGTTCCGGCGCCGTAGGGCGCCTTGCCGAATGCTGGTTGCGGATGGGATTGCCGGCGTCTTCCGCCGGAAAATGAATGCCCGGCCTCCTGACATGGCTATTCGGCAAAAGCAAGGCTGCAAGGCGGCGGCCCACAAGGACATGGGTGAAATCACGTATTTACGTTTACGTTCACGTCATATAGACATTTGTGCTAAACTCATGACCTCATGCGCAAAAGCGGGCATCGACTGTCGCATCCCGGCTCGACAAGCCAAACTGCATTTGCCATGACGAGATGATATGGCCTGGGAACTGAGCTGGCAGAAGACCGGCGAGACTGGAGAGACGGTATGAGCGAGGCGATGGATCTACCCGARCGCGAGAGTATGGAGTTCGACGTGGTGATCGTCGGCGCGGGGCCTGCGGGGCTTTCGGCTGCGATCCGGTTGAAGCAGGTCAATCCCGAGCTTTCGGTGGTGGTGCTGGAAAARGGCGCCGAAGTCGGCGCGCATATCCTGTCGGGYGCCGTCGYCGACCCCATCGGYATCGACCGGTTGCTGCCGGGYTGGCGCGACGAGGCCGACCATCCGTTCAAGACCGAGGTTTGCTCGGTCCCGCCGGCTCGATCCGCCTGCCGAACTTCGCCATGCCGCCGTTGATGAACAATCACGGCAACTACATCGTCTCACTCGGCAATGTCTGYCGCTGGCTTGCCGGCCATGCCGAAGCGCTCGGYGTCGAGATCTATCCGGGCTTTGCCGCAACCGARGTGCTCTATAACGACGAAGGCGCCGTCATCGGTGTCGCCACCGGCGACATGGGCATCGAGCGCAAYGGCGAGCCGGGSCCGAACTTTGCCCGCGGCATGGAACTGCTCGGCAAGTACGTGCTGATCGGCGAGGGCGTGCGCGGCTCGCTCGCCAAAGAGCTGATTTCAAAATTCGATCTCTCTAGGGATCGCGACGTCCARAAATTCGGCATCGGTCTCAAGGAACTGTGGCAGGTCAAGCCCGAGAACCACAGGCCCGGTCTGGTGCAGCACTCGTTCGGCTGGCCGCTCGGCATGAAGACCGGCGGCGGTTCGTTCCTCTACCACCTCGAAGACAACATGGTCGCCGTCGGCTTCGTCGTGCACCTCAACTACAAGAACCCCTATCTCTTCCCGTTCGAGGAGTTCCAGCGGTTCAAGACCCATCCGGCCATTCGCGGCACCTTCGAGGGCGGCAAGCGGCTGTCCTATGGCGCCCGGGCGATCACCGAAGGCGGCTACCAGTCGGTGCCGAAACTGTCGTTCCCCGGCGGCGCGCTGATCGGCTGTTCGGCCGGTTTCGTCAACGTGCCGCGCATCAAGGGCAGCCACAATGCGGTGCTGTCGGGCATTCTGGCGGCNTTCCCCGGCGGCGCGCTGATCGGCTGTTCGGCCGGTTTCGTCAACGTGCCGCGCATCAAGGGCAGCCACAATGCGGTGCTGTCGGGCATTCTGGCGGCTGAGAAGCTGGCGGCGGCAATCGCCAGCGGTCGCGCCAATGACGAGCCGATCGAAATCGAGCGTGGTTGGCGCGACAGCGCCATCGGCCAGGACCTGAAGCGGGTCAGGAACGTCAAGCCGCTGTGGTCGAAGTTCGGCACGGCGGTCGGCGTAGCGCTCGGCGGTCTCGACATGTGGACCAACCAGCTGTTCGGCTTCTCGTTCTTCGGCACGCTGAAACACGGCAAGACCGACGCGNNNGCCTCGAACCGGCCGCCCAGCACAAAAAGATCGACTATCCCAAGCCCGACGGTGTTTTGACCTTCGATCGGCTGTCCTCGGTGTTCCTGTCGAACACCAACCACGAGGAAGACCAGCCGATCCACCTGCAGGTGAAGAATCCGGAGCTGCAGCGCACGTCGGAGCTCGACGTCTTTGCCGGTCCGTCGACGCGCTACTGTCCCGCCGGGGTCTATGAATGGGTGGAAAAGGACGGCCAGCCGGTCTTCGTCATCAACGCGCAGAACTGCGTGCACTGCAAGACCTGCGACATCAAGGACCCGAACCAGAACATCAACTGGGTGCCGCCGCAGGGCGGCGAGGGCCCAGCCGATCCACCTGCAGGTGAAGAATCCGGAGCTGCAGCGCACGTCGGAACTGGACGCCTTTGCCGGTCCGTCGACGCGCTACTGTCCCGCCGGGGTCTATGAATGGGTGGAAAAGGACGGCCAGCCGGTCTTCGTCATCAACGCGCAGAACTGCGTGCACTGCAAGACCTGCGACATCAAGGACCCGAACCAGAACATCAACTGGGTGCCGCCGCAGGGCGGCGAGGGACCGGTCTATCCCAACATGTGAGGGCGGGTTTTCGCGCGACCGCGCAAAAGGAAACATTTGGAGGCGTCGAGCTCTGGCTCGGCGCCTCTTTCATTTCAAGCACACGACCGGACCCGTGTGCGGCGCGCTTTTCTCGGCGCAACGTCATCCTGCTCAGCGGTGAGCCCACATCTCCGGCGCCCCGACAAATGCGGGAGCATTGGGAAAGGCAATCGTTGACGCAAATGGGAAAGTCCTTGCCGGAAAGACCCTATAGCCTTGAGGGTGCCGTTGTCGCGCCAAGCGCGCCGACGGACCTGCAGGCCGTTCGGTCCCTGTTGTTCTTGAGTAGGGCCCAAGCCTGTTGACACGCGACCGATCACTGCGGTGAGATCGGTCGTCCGACGGGACGTACCGCCAGAACAGAGGGAACAGAAATGAACAAGCTTCTAGCAACGACTTGCCTGGCCGCCGGCCTTCTTGGCCTTGCCGGCACGGCCTCGGCGGCCGAATGCGGCGACGTGACGATCGCCAACATGAACTGGCAAAGCGCCGAGGTTCTGGCGAATGTCGACAAGATCATTCTGACGGAAGGCTATGGCTGCAACGCCGAGCTCGTCGTCGGCGATACCGTGCCGACGATCACCTCGATGATCGAAAAGGGCCAGCCCGATATTGCGCCGGAAGGCTGGGTGGACCTTCTGCCCGACGTCGTCAATCGCGGCCTTGAAGAAGGCAAGCTGGTCGGCGCCGCCGTCGCGCTTTCCGACGGCGCCGTCCAGGGTTGGTGGGTGCCGAAATATATCGTCGACGCCAATCCCGACATCAAGACGATCGACGATGTGCTGAAGCACAAGGAACTGTTCCCGGATCCGGAAGATGCCAGCAAGGGCGCCGTCTTCAACGGCCCGCAGGGTTGGGGCGGCACGGTTGTTACGACCCAGCTCTACAAGGCTTATGGCGGCGAGGCAGCCGGCTTCACGCTTGTTGATACCGGCTCGGCCGCCGGCCTCGATGGCTCGATTGCCAAGGCCTATGAACGCAAGCAGGGATGGGTCGGCTACTACTGGGCGCCGACGGCACTTCTCGGCAAATACGAGATGGTGAAGCTCGGCCACGGCGTCGAGGCGGATGCAGCGGAGTGGAAGCGGTGCAACACGGTTGCCGATTGCCCGGACCCGAAGAAGAACGACTGGCCGAAGGACAAGGTCCAGACGCTCCTGACCAAGACGTTCGCCGATCGCGCCGGCCCGGCTTTGGACTACCTGAACAAGCGTGCCTGGACCAACGACACCGTCAACAAGCTGATGGCCTGGATGACCGACAACCAGGCCAGCGGCGAGGAAGGTGCAAAGCACTTCCTCCAGGAAAACCCTGACATCTGGACCACCTGGGTCTCGTCTGATGTCGCGGAGAAGGTGAAGTCGGCGCTTTGATGGCCATCGACTGACGCAATTGGGCGGCGCACCGTTCAGTGCGCCGCCTGCTAAAGCATTTCCTGGAAAAGTGCGAAGCGATTTTCCGCAAGGAAATTTGTGAAAACAAGGAGATAGAGCGTTTCCGAATCTTCGCTTGATCCGGAAACGCTCTAGGTGATTGTCGGCGGACAAAAACAAACAAACGGGGCCGCCGTCGGGGAGCAGTGAAGGGCAATTTGATGGAATGGCTGACCCAGTTTCCGCATATGGATGACGACCGCCTGCGGGCGTTGAAAAAGGCGATCGACGAGGGTTTTCGCACCTTCACGCGCGCTTATGGCGACGGTATCGAAGCGTTCTTCGAGCCGTTGCAATTCTTTCTGATCCAGTCGGAGCGCTTCATGACGCGCACGCCCTGGCCGATCATCATCCTGCTGATCGCGGTTCTCGCCTGGTTTGCGAGCCGGAACTGGAAGATCGTCGCCGGCTGTATCGGCACGCTGTTGCTCATCGGCTATTTCGACATGTGGGACGATACGATGAAGACGATCTCGATGATCTTCGTCTGTACCGTGCTGTCGATCGCCATCGGCATACCGCTCGGCATCGTCATGTCGCGCTCGGACCGAGTCCAGAATGTCGTCAATCCGATTCTCGACGTGATGCAGACCATGCCGAGCTTCGTCTATCTGATTCCGGTGGTCATGCTGCTCGGGATCGGCAAGGTTCCGGGGCTGATTGCGGTGGTGATCTACGCCATCCCGCCGATGATCAGGCTCACCAACCTCGGCATCCGCCTCGTCGACAAGGATGTGCTGGAGGCGGCAGACGCCTTCGGCTCCTCGGGCTGGCAGAAACTGAAGAATGTGCAGATGCCCTTGGCGCTACCGACGATCATGGCCGGCATTAACCAGACGATCATGATGGCGCTGGCCATGGTGGTCATCGCCTCGATGATCGGGGTTCAAGGGCTCGGGCAGCCGGTGCTGAAGGCGATCGCCAACCAGTACTTCACGCTCGGCATCTTCAACGGCCTGGCCATCGTCGGCATCGCCATCATCTTCGACCGCGTCAGCCAGGCCTATGGCCACCGGCTGCAGAAGCATCGCGAGATCGTTCACGGCTGAAAATGACGGTACCAAGCAACAGAGTGGCCCGGAAGCTTTCGCTTCCGGGCCATTTTCCGTTCTGATCCTTCACGCCTTGCGCGGTGAAAGGATGCCGGTCGAGAGCGCCACGCCGACCGCCGTGACAATGGCGGCGACAATTTCGAACGGGCCGATCTGTTCACCGAGAAGAATTGCGCCGCCGAACATTGCCAGTACCGGGGTCAGCGCGGTGAAGGCGGCGGCCTGAGTTCCGCCGAGGCTGCGAACGGCCACGCCATAGGCGACCATCGCGACGAGGCCCGAGAGCAGGCCCTGGCTGGTGATTTGCAGCGCGATCTCCTTCAGCGGAACGCTTGCAAGCGTGCTGCCGAAGATGCCGGCAAGCAGCAGGTGGATAAGAAAAGACCAGACGGCGATCAGTGCACTGCCTTCGAGCGGGCTGAGGCCGGAGCGCCGGAAGGCGTGGGTATAGATCGCCCAGAGCGTGGCTGCCGCCGGAAGGAGGGCGTAGCCGGTCCAGCCGGTGCCAGTGGTGCCGGCAAGGCTGCGGGCGAGCAGAAGGGCAACGCCCGCAACGATGGCGGCAAAGCCGACGATGCGCATCCGGTCTGGACGCTCTCCGAAGAGGGTGATGCCGATCAGCGCCGTCGCCAGCGGCATCGAGCCCCCGAGCAGCACGCCGACCGAAGAGGCGGGCGTCGCATGGATGGCGAAGGCCGCGACCTGAAAGAACAGCGCGCCGGAACCAGCCACCATCAGGAGAAGCAGGAGCAGCGGAAGCTTGCGCGGCAGGAGCCCGATCTTGAGCCAAACCGGTGCAAGAACCAGCGCAGGAACGCCGTAGCGGATGAGGCCGAGATCGATTGTGCCGAGTGCGGTGCCGGCGGTATGCCGTGTCGCAAGAATCCACCCCGCCCAGATCAGGACGGTGACGAAGGCGCCGGCATAGCCGGCGGCGACAGGCGTGGCGTTGCCGCGATCGAGTGTGAGCGCAACCATCTGATTTTCCTTCCCGATTTAAATGCCCACAATCGCTTGGGCCTGGGAAGAAGATTACTGCCTGGGGGCGGGGCATGTCCTTGCGATTTATGCTTCAAATGGCCCATGGTGCGCAATCATATGCCAATACGGCCTCACTGGATTATCAACTATGCCAAGTCTAGATAAATTCGATCTCGCGATTCTCAAGATCTTACAGGAGGACGCGCGGGCAACGAACGTGGAGATTGCCGAACGTGTCAATCTGTCGCCGTCGCCATGCCTGCGGCGCATCCGCAATCTGGAGAAATCGGGGATCCTGCGCGGTTATCGGGCCGACATCGATCGCAAGGAAGTCGGGCTCGGCCTGACCGTTTTCGTGGAAATCAAGGTCGGCCAGCACAGCCGCGAGAATGCCCAGCGTCAGCAAGAGGCGCTGCTTGCCATTCCCGAAGTTGTCTCCTGCTTCCTGATCTCCGGAAATGCCGATTTTCTTGCTGAGGTCGTCGTCGAAGATCTCTCCGCCTATGAGACGCTGCTGACGGAGACATTGCTGGCCATGCCCGGCGTGACTGACATCCGTTCCAACTTCGCCATCCGCTCGATCAAGACAGGTGGTCCGCTCAAGCTGCCGGAGTGACGCCGAAGCAGGTCGGCGACGTTGCCGCCCTGCAGACAAAGGTGGGCAGCGACGGTGAATTCGAGCGCCCGCCGACGCGGGTTCAAGGTTAAGTTTTGGTAAGGCTCTGGAAACGGCGCCGATTGCGATTATCTCATCGCAGTGGACGCCCGTGTGCCACGGCAATGGAGCCTGTAAGCCTTTCATGAAAATCAAAGCTATCTTCAATCGGGATGGTGGGACCTTCCGAACGACGGACATGGCGGCCTATGGCAACAGGGTTGAGGCGGTCTTTCGCGATGCGGGTCACCAGATCGAGATCGCGACCGTCTCGGGCGCCGAGATGCAGGAGACCCTGGAAAAGACCTGCCGGCGCGACGATCTCGACGCAATCGTGGCGGGTGGCGGCGACGGTACGATTTCGGCAGCCGCGGGCGTTGCCTGGAAAACCGGCATGCCGCTTGGGGTCGTTCCTGCGGGGACGATGAACCTTTTTGCGCGCACGCTGAAATTGCCGCTCGATATCTGGAAGGTGCCGGAAGTTCTGGCGCAGGGCACGATCATCGACGGCGATATCGGCAGCGCCGATGGCCGAGCCTTCGTCCACCAGTTCTCGATGGGTCTGCATGCTCGCATGGTGCGCTACCGCGAATCGTTCAGTTTTCGATCGCGCCTGGGCAAGATCACGGCGAGCACACGCGCTGCGGTCGGGGTCATTCTCAATCCGCCGGATTTCGAGATCGAGTTCGACGTGGATGGTCACCATGAAAGCCGGCACGTTTCGGCTGTGTCCGTGTCGAACAACCCGTTCGGGCGCGATACGCTGATGTATGCTGATGACGTGACCGCCGGCCATCTCGGCTTCTACACGGCACCGCCGTTGAGCCCGCCCGGCGTTGCCAAGCTTGCGCTCGACGTGCTGCGCGGCAAGTTCCGCGACAATCCGGTTATTACCGAGATGAGCGGCCATGCTTTGGACCTGCATTTCCCCAAGGTCGACCGGAAGATCAACTGCGTTATCGATGGCGAACTTCTGCCAATGGGCCGCGACGTCGCGTTGAGGATCCATCCCGGCGAACTCAAACTGCTCGTCGGCGCCGACCGGTCTAGTTCGTGACCCCGGGTCAGTCCCTGACCCAGAGGTAGCCGAAAGTGTACCGGTCTTCAGCCTTGCCGTGCAGGTAGGGCAGGGACAGAACCTGTGGCGTTGCCGACGTCGTCGAAAATCCACGCGTTTTCATGGCGTTTGCCAGCGCCTCGGGCAGGATTGGCTCCGCCTTGCCGTCATCGCTCCAGACGACGAGCAGCGGCAACGATGCGCTGGCCGTCCCTGCGTCAAGATAGCCGGGGGTGAGCACGGGAGCATCGTGAAGGTGCGTGCGAAGGTTGCCACCGATCAACCTGTCTTTCGCAAGGATCAGGGCCGGTTCGCGACCCCCGAGCTTAACGACCGCTTCGGCCAGCGTGGCGTAGGGAATGCTCAATCGCGAATATTTGCCGAAGAGCGGCCGCACGATTGCGCGGGCGGAAACCACCATCAGCGTAGTGAGCACGATGAAGGCCACGAGCCACAGGAACGGTCGAAGTTTAAACGCGGCATCGACGCCAGCCGCTTCGACCTTGAGGCAGAGATAGAGCGGCAGGAGAATCAGGAAGAGCACGAGCCACTTTTCCCGGATATGCGTGGCTCCGACCCCCAGAACAATCAATAGGACTGCCACGAGGCAGATTGCAAGCATACGGCCGACAACGCGAGTCCATTGGCTTTGCGCCGACCAAATCGCAGGAATGCTCTTGCGGAATATGAGTCCGAACACGATCAGCGGCACGATACCGCCGCGGATCGTGGCGGCAATGAGCGAAACCACGCCGCCGAACGCCTGTGCGAGGCGGCCTTCGGAATGGGCCTCGCGCATCTCAAGAAAGGTGTTGTTTGAGGCGGAGCCGAGGTTTTCGAGGATCCACCAGCCATGCGGCAAAGCGATCAGTGCCGCAACCAACAGCGAGACCAGGATACGCCAGTCGAAAAGGCGCTCGCGTAGCTTGGGTTCCGGCAGAATGGCAAGGACGGCAGCGGCGGGTACAAGCGCAAAATTGTACTTGGAGATGAAGCCGATGCCGACAGCAAGGCCGGTCAGCAGATAGGCCGCGAGACTCGGCCGGACCAATGTCCGCAGGAAGCCGTAGAGAAACAGTGATACGGCGAACAGTGCCGCGACCGTATGGGAAAGGTCACGCTGCGCAAGTAGGAAAATCGGCGGCAGTGTCAGCACGCCGAGCATGGCAATCAGCGCCAGGCGCTTTTCTGCAAGGACTTCGCGCGCGGCGAAGCCATAGAAGAGACAGCAAAGAAACAGAAGCAGGTTCTTGAGCACCGTCATCGTCGCGAGAGACGGTCCGAAAACGGATGCAAGCCCGTATTGCAGCCAGTTGTAGAAGGGCGGTTGCGCGCCGTAACCGAGCCGCAGGAACTGCGACACGAATGCCTGCTCCGCCTCGTCGATTTCGAGCGAATTCGAAACGGCGAGACGCAGGCTGATGCAGAGCAGGAAATAGCCGGCGAGTAGGGCGGTGACGAGGTTGGGTCGCCGCTCGACGAACTCAAACATTCGTTTGATCCCGTACAAAGACCTCACGCACGATATAGCTGGTGGTTTCGTCGTCGCGGAAATAGGCACGCGCCATCATCTCGGCGAGAATGCCTGTTGTCACGAGTTGCACCGACGACAGAAACAGCATCACGCCAACGATCAGCATCGGGCGGGTGCCGATGTCGTTGCCGAGAAGGAACTTGTCGAAGGCAAGATAGAGCAGGATGAGGACGCTCGCCGCCCCGGCTGCAAGCCCGATCGAGCCGAAGAAGTGGCCCGGGCGCGCCTTGTAGCGCATGAAGAACAGAACCGAAAGCAGATCGAGGATCACGCGGAAGGTGCGCGAGATACCGTATTTCGAGTGGCCATGCTGGCGCGCGTGGTGGGTCACCGGCATTTCGCCGATGCGGCTGCTGGGTACGACCCCTGCGACCCAGGCGGGGATGAAGCGATGCATCTCGCCCATCAGCTTGACCTGCTTGATGATCGAGGCGCGGTAAACCTTCAGGCTGCAACCATAGTCGTGCAGCCGGACGCCGGTGATCTTGCCGATTAGCCGGTTGGCGCACCAGGACGGGATTTTTCTGAGCAACAGCCCATCTTGACGATTCTTGCGCCAGCCGACGAGCAGGTCGAGTTGCCGCTCCTCGATTGCTTTGACCATAGCGGGAATATCGACCGGGTCGTTCTGCAGATCACCGTCGAGTGTGGCGATCAACCGGCCGGACGCCGCGTCGATGCCGGATTGCATGGCGGCGGTCTGCCCGAAGTTCTTCTGCAGTTCGATGATTTTCAGCTGAAGATCGGGGCGACAGAGCGCCTTCCTTGCATTGGTGAGCGTGCGATCGGTGCTGCCGTCATCGACCAGGATCAGCTCCCAAGGGGCTGAAAAATTCACCATGGCGTCACTGACGCGCGTGATGAGCGGCTCAATGCTGTCCTCTTCGTTGAAGACTGGGATGACGACGGATAGCTCGATGGGCAGCATGGGATCGCTCGTGCATTCGGCGCGCCTTGCACGAGCCGGAAGAATAGGGGTGCGCTTACATAATCATTTTCTTGCACAGTTATCGGTGATAACCAACGTGCAAAGTTGTGTTTCAACACGGGAAATCGGCGTCTGATGAATTCTGGCTGCGAGTTCGAGCGGCGATCGTGGCTGGCGCGCAACCGTGTGACGCTGATATCGGCCGCGGCGATTGTCGCCTATGCGGTTTTTGTCCAGTGGATCTGGGGCTGGCGAACGCTGCTCGATCAATGGACGAAAATCGGCGTCGGTTCCGGGCTCGCGGCCCTGATACTTCTTGTCGCCACCTATTTCATTCGCTGCTATCGCATCTATGATTATTTCCCGGCGGAAACGTCAGGCCGGTTTCTGGCGCTGTTTCGCGTCACCCAAGTCCACAATCTCCTGAACATCATGTTGCCTTTTCGCGCCGGAGAGACGAGCTTTCCACTGTTGATGCGGTCGGAATTCTCCATCCCGCTGGCGCGGGGGACCGCGGCACTTCTGGTCATGCGGCTGCTCGACCTGCATGCCCTGTTGACGGTCGCCGCAGTCGGCCTGGTTTTTGGCCGCGGATCAGGCGTCGCCTGGGCGCTCTGGATCGCGGCGCTGGTCGCGCCACTTCCGTTCTTTCTGTTGAAGGATCGCGTTGTCGCCCTGGCGCGGCGGTTGCTGCCGGCAAGACTGGAATCGATCGTCGAAGAGCTGGATACAGGTCTGCCCGGCACGACAAAGGCATTCCTCAGGGCCTGGGCGATGACCATTCTGAATTGGGCGGTCAAGGTGGTGGTTCTCGCCTGGGTTCTGGCGATCATGGGTGTCGCGCCGCTTGCTGCCTGTTTTGGCGGGGCTCTTGGCGGCGAACTCTCCTCCGTCTTGCCGATGCACGCGCCGGCGGGCGTCGGCACTTATCCCGCAGCGATCGCCGCCGGCGCCGTTTCTTTCGGAGCAGGGGCGGACCGCGCAGCGCTGGAGCAATTGGCCGGCGCCGGCGTCAACGCGCATCTGCTGATCATCGTGTCCGCTGTCGCGGGCACGATGCTGTCGATGCTTCTGCAGAGAAAGCCGTAGGCGCCGTCACGGTTACTGGAACGACGTCTCGTAGAAGCTTCTGAGCTTGCGGGAGTGCAGCTTCTCAGGCGGCATCGCCGCAAGTTTCTGCAAAGCGAGGATCCCGATCTTCAGATGCTGGCTGACCTGTGTCCGGTAGAAGGCTGTTGCCATGCCCGGAAGCTTCAACTCGCCGTGAAGCGGCTTGTCTGAAACGCAAAGCAGCGTGCCGTAGGGCACGCGGAAGCGGAAGCCGTTGGCCGCGATCGTCGCCGATTCCATGTCGAGTGCGATCGCGCGCGCCTGCGACAGGCGCTTGACCGGTCCGCGCTGGTCGCGCAGTTCCCAGTTGCGGTTGTCGATGGTGGCAACGGTGCCGGTGCGCATGATCTGCTTGAGATCATAGTCGCGGTAGCCGGTGACCTCCGCCACGGCGTCCTGCAACGCCACCTGCACTTCGGCAAGTGCCGGCAGGGGGATCCAGACCGGCAGGTCGTCGTCCAGCACATGGTCTTCGCGCATATAGGCATGGGCAAGAACATAGTCGCCGAGGCGCTGGCTGTTCCTGAGCCCGGCGCAGTGCCCGAGCATCAGCCAGACATGCGGGCGCAGCACGGCGATATGGTCGGTGATCGTCTTGGCGTTCGATGGGCCAACGCCGATATTGACCATGGTGATGCCGCCGTGGCCCTTCTTCTTCAGGTGGTAGGCGGGCATCTGCGGCAGGCGGGCGAGCGTATAGTCCGTTTCCGGCTTGTCGGAACCGGCAGGCGTGATGATGTTGCCGGGCTCGACGAAGGCCGTGTAGCCGTTGCCGCCCTCCGCCATCTGCTGGCGCGCCCAGGCGCAGAACTCGTCGATGTAGAACTGATAGTTGGTGAACAGTACGAAGTTCTGGAAATGCGTCGCACTCGTGGCCGTGTAGTGGCTGAGGCGGGCAAGCGAATAGTCGATGCGCTGCGCGGTGAACGGTGCAAGCGGGGAGGGTTCGCCCGGGCCAGGTTCGTAGGAGCCGTTGGCGATCTCGTCGTCGGTCGTCGTCAGATCAGGTGCGTCGAACAGGTCGCGTAGCGGAATATCGATGGCTTCGCCCGCCGACGCTTCGACGTGGGCGCCTTCGCCGAAGGCGAAATGCAGCGGGACCGGGGTGGAGGATTCGGACACGGTAATGCCGAGGCCGTGATTACGCATCAGGTGCCCCAACTGTTCCTTCAGATAGTGCCGAAACAGTTTTGGTCGCGTGATCGTCGTGGTGTAGACGCCCGGTGCGCTGACATAACCGTAGGACAGGCGGGAATCGACATGGCCGAAGCTGCTGGTCTCGATGCTGACCTGCGGGTAGCAGGCGCGGTAGCGCGTCAGGGTCACGCCGTTCTTGCCCAGCCCCTCGAAAGCCTCTGTGAGGAACCGGGTATTGCGATCGTAGAGCGCCTCCAGGCAATCGACTGCCGCCGCCGGATCATCGAAGAACTGCGGCTCGAACGGATCGGGTGTGGAGACGGAAAGGACGGAGTGTGAAGAGATTCGCTTGTTCATGTCGCATTATAGGCTGAGGCCTCTGACAAGCAAACGACAAGATGCTGGCATGCACAACCGCGTCTGGCAGAACAACTTTACAGCGTTGCGCGTCAGATATGACGCGCAAAGGACGCTGTAAAGCTTTAAACTCTCTGCATAAATGCCTTTAAGGCATTATGCAGAAGCGGTCTTAGCGTGGTCCAGCAAGGATGAGGGCGCTGCCTATGAGCGCGACGACCATTCCGGTCAGATCCCAGCGATCGGGCCGCACGCCTTCGGCAAGCCACAGCCAGATGAGTGACGCGGCGATATAGACCCCGCCGTAGGCCGCATAGGCTCGGCCGGCTGCCGAGCTGTCGATCAGTGTCAGCAGCCAGGCAAACAGTGCCAGCGACGCCATGCCCGGGATCAGCCACCAGATCGGCTTGTCGAGTTTCAGCCAGGCCCAGAAGGCGAAACATCCTGCGATCTCGGCAAGGGCGGCAAGGGAATAGACGGCATAGGCTGGCATCGATAGCAGATCCTTTCAGCCGTGAAAGGACAGGAAGGCGCTCGGCGATGCAAGAGAGACAGGCAAATTAAAAGGCGCCGGTGGCGCCTTCGGTCAGCTCATGGATTGACGCTGCAGCGTCACGAAGAGAACGAGGCCGGCGCCCTGCTTGCCGATGCCGAGGCCATTGGCCTTGCTATAGGCGAGCGCCCCAACCGGCGCCATCAGCAGGCTGGCAAGTGCAAGAACACGCAGCGAGAGAAAGGCGGATGTGGAAAGGGCGGCCAGCATGTCGGTTTCTCCCTTAGAGCTTGGCTTGGCAGTATTGCGCTGTATGCGCTGTGCAATCCGTCAGCGAGCCGAGATAAGTGTTGCTGCGGCGACGTTCGGTATCTGCGCTGACTGCGGCCGCGAGGGTCATCGCAAAAACAACCATAAGAAGGCTGATAATAGTGAGGCGCCGAGCAAGAATGTCCATGGTTCTGTCCGTTGGTCTGGAGGCGGTTCAAATCGATTGAGCGTGTTTTCGCACAACCAAACTGAACTCTTGCTGATACGGTCGTTCATCTGGCGTTCATCTTGCGATTGAAATAGCCGCCGTTCTCGCGGGGCAGGGCGCGCGCCCAAGCCAACGATGCGGCAGATGGGCGGTCTTTGGCAGGCGGCTGGATGCGCCTGACATTTCAAAAACAAAACCCACCGAAAATATCGGCGGGTTTGTCAACGCTCTGGGAGCGACCCCGATGGCCACCCTTTTGTATCGATCTTAAAGCGCGTCGCGATCTCGCGATTTAAGTTCTTGTTTTACGCATGCCGTTATCGCAAACGCGCGGCACACTTTTGCGCGACATGCTCTAGCTAGAGGCGCGACCAGGTCTGCGATTTGCAGAGAATCTTGAGCACGCAGCCCTTCATCTTCAGCGAGTTGCCGCTGACTGCACCCGAGCCGCTATAGGTCTTGTCGGTTTCGGGATCGGTGATCTCTCCGGAATAGCTGCCATCCGTGCCGGACAGGTTGCCGATCCGCTTGCCGGCGTGTTTGCCAGTCTTCAGCGTGACGCAGAAAGCGCCGCCGCAAGGGGCAATCTCGGCCGTAGCGCCGGTTGCGGTCTTCCAGTTGCCGACGATCGGTTCGGCGGCAACGGCCGTTCCGACGACGCCAAGAGCGAGAGCCGCGGTCATGAACAGGGTACGGTACATTCATTCCTCCAGATAGAAGTTGCCGGCGCGGTCCGCTTCGCCGGCATCTCTGCAGATATCCTCGTTTGAAAGGCAGTCTCCTCACCGCCGCGCGCACGATAGCTTACGCGTACGTAAAGGTAAACTGGCTTGAACAAGGCCGTTTATGCTTTTTCTTTGCCGGGTTCAGGCGGAGAAAAATCGAGGAAGGACGGCGTTGGCAGGCCGGGTGCTTGTTTCGTGGTTACCGTTTGGTTGAAATCGGCAGTTGAATATTTCGTAAATTTTTATTCGAATGCGCCGGATTTCCGGCCTTTCGATGTTTAACAAAAACTCAAGTTTACCAAGTGTTTGGACTTTGTTTGTCGCAAATTAATCATGCATTTTAAGCGCGTATTGAAGGCCGTGCTGCATAGTAAGACCCATAAGACGAGCGGAGAAATTCACCCCGCCAAATGACCGAAGACGACGCTGCAAAAGATGGCGCGGTTCGGAAAGGCCCACAAAGAGGCGCGGTCGAACAGGGACCAAAAACGAATGCTGATCTGGAGCATGGTCCGCCTCCAAAGGGCGGGCCGCTTCGGAAAACCAACCAGGCAAAACAGGGACAAGACAATGGCACGCTTTGATATGCAGGTTGCTTCGAATACCGCGATGGGTGGTGAAAACCAGGCGGACGTGTTCTGCGAAATGGGTCTGGCCTATGCGACCGGCCGCGGTCGGCCGGTCGATCTGGTGGCCGCCCACAAATGGCTGAACATTGCCGCGATCAAGGGCTGCGACCGCGCCGTTGATCTGCGCGCTGACCTCTCGATGACCATGAGCAAATCCGACCTCGCAGCCGCGCTTCGTGCCGCCCGCGAATGGATGACCGTTCACTGAACGACAAGGCGGGAGCAAGCTCCCGTCCAGCGGCGCCCGCCAGCGCGCAGGCGCCGGAGATGAAGGCCTATTGGCCGCCTGCCAGTTTGGCCAGAACCTGCGGCAGGGCAGCTTCAAGCAGATCCATCTCCGCTTCCGGCCCGGTGCTGACGCGAATGCAGCGATTGAGCGGGGCTACGCCGGGCATGCGGATGAAGATGCCGTGGTCGCTCATCAGTGTATCGACGATCGCACGCGCATAGACCGCGTCCCGTCCACAATCGATCGCAACGAAATTGGTCGCAGAAACGAGCGGCGACAATCCGTTGCGCCTGGCGATCTCTGCGATGCGTTCGCGCGAATGCGCGATCCTTGCCGTTACCGAGTTCAGATAATCCTGATCCGCAAGCGCCGCCACCGCCGCCGCCACGCCGATCCGGTTCATCCCGAAATGATTGCGGATCTTGTCGAATGCCTGGGCAGTCCCGGGCGTGGTGATGACGTAACCAACCCGTGACCCGGCAAGGCCATAGGCCTTGGAGAAGGTCCGAGTCCTCACGACATTTGGCATGTCGATCAAGCTGTTGATGGCGGGTAGGGCCTCAGCAGGAGCGGTTTCGCAATAGGCTTCGTCAAGAATGAAGAGCGTTGTTTCGGGCAAGGCCCTGGCGAACTCGACGATGCGCTCGGCGTCCCACCAGCTTCCCATCGGATTGTCAGGATTGGCGAAATAGACGAGCGGGGCGTTTTCCTTTTCGACGGCTGCAAGCAAGCCATCGAGGTCCTCGCGATCGCCGACATACGGCACCGTCACCAGCCGGCCCCCGTGACCGACGACGTGATAGTTGAAGGTCGGATAGGCACCGAGCGATGTGACGACCGGCATGCCGGGTTCGATGACGAGCCGCACGATCTGCCCGAGCAGGCCATCGATGCCTTCGCCGATCGCAATGTTGGCGGCAGGGACACCAAGCCGGGCAGCCAGCGCCTGCTTCAGATCATGGTTTTCCGGGTCCGCATATTTCCACGTTCCCGTTGCCGCCTCTCGCATCGCCTGCACGACGCTTTCAGCAGGTCCGAACCCGCTTTCGTTGGCGCCAATACGGGCCGCGATGGCGCGCCCGCGCTGGCGCTCAATGGCCTCAGGCCCGACGAAGGGAATGGTGGAGGGCAGGGATTGGATGAGCGGCGTGAAGCGAGAGAATGCGGACATGCTTTATATAAGGCCCCGTTCGAACAAAGTTCGCGGAACTTAACCCATGCTTCGGCAATGCGGAATCGCCTTGATGAGAAAGCCGTCGCGAATTGTTGCGTTTTGACGCCCGTTGCGCCGGCCGCAGAGGCATCAGCGGCGCTTGGGCGTTTTTGCGTTCTGGCCGGTAAAGAATTCCTGGCGGATGATCTCGCGCAGCAGGCTCTGTTCGATCGGCTTGATGAATTGCACGCCGACGCGATCGCCGTTGCGATAGACCTCGGCGCAGCCGATGCGGAGTGCTGTGCCGATGATATGGAGATAATAATGCTGCGGCAGGCCGATGGTGGTCTGCACGGCAAAGCTGGCGCCACCGCGGGAAATGTCGATCATCCGACAGGTCCTGACAGACACGCTGCCAAGGCCCGGCTGCACCGTCGTCAGGGTGGCGGCATGGCCGATGGAAAAGCGTTCGTAGCGACGCTCGTAGAACGGCGAGGGCACGCAGGAATACATCGTCTGCTGCATCTGTCATTCTCCGCCAACGCCGGATCGCGAAATGCGATCATTGCCAAACTCGGCCTTCGATCGTGGGCAACTCATTCGCCCACGCTTAATCCTCGCGTGAATGCCGAGGTAAGTCGAGTGCAGTTTCGGTTGAGAAGTTTGCAATCCCCTGAAGGAGTTCGATAAAAATCTAACATCGGTCATTTTCCGTGTACCGGAGCCGGCCACAATCAAAAGCCACCGCTTGAAAATTGCATGCGGATCAACCGGCTGATGAAATCGGGCGCCAGCAGCATGTTGAAGCGCACGCCGAGTTCCGCGCCGCTGCGGTGGACCTGGGAACAGCCGATCTCTTCCTTGAATCCGTCGATCTCGAGGAAGAAGTGTTTCGGCACGATCAGTGCGGCATTGAAATCGAGCATGGCGCCGGCGATCGAAATGTGCCGCAGCAGGCATTGATATTTGGTCTTTGCCTTGAGGTGCTGGCCAATGATGAGAATCCGGCAGGGACGCTCAATAAAGTAGTGTTGATACGTCGTTGCCAGCTGTCCTGGCTTCGCTTCCGCGACGTGCATTTTCATCGACATGGCAAACTCCGAGAACGCATAGCCTTTCATTGGCGCAGGAAACGCATCAGGCTCGGCCGGAATCACCCGGAGCAAGCGATGCGGCGTCCGGGTTAAGATCGCCTGCTTGCTTCGACCTTGCGGCGGCGCAGACGACGAGCCACCTCAAAAAATATGGCGATCGGAGACATTGAAAGCCCCTGGCTCATACGTAATAGTTTCATTTGGGCATGATTGTGGGGCGTTGGCATCGTCCCGAAGTGCCGTCATTGGGGTTGTGCGCCTCCTCAATCCTGCTCCCGAGGAGTTGGTGGATAAGGGGTGACGCCGGAGGGAAGAGCATGTTTTCGGGGCATTCGTCGCGCTGGCGGTCGTTCGTCATTCTTTTGGTGGCGGTGTCGGCGTTTGCGCCGGCCGAGGTCTTGGCCGCAAAGCGCGTTGCCCTGTTGATCGGCAACGAAAAGTACGAAGCGACCTCGCAACTCAACAATCCCGCCAATGACGTCGAACTGATGAAGGCTTCGTTCGAGGAGGCCGGCTTCGATTCCGTCACCACCGTTCATGACCTCGGGCGCCAGGACATGGTCAAGGCGCTGCGCGATTTTGAAGATCTGGCGACGGGCGCCGACGTGGCGATCGTCTACTATTCCGGCCACGGCATGGAAATGAACGGCCAGAACTTCCTGCTGCCGACCGATGTGCAATTGAAGACGGACAAGGATATCGAGGACGAGGCGATTGGCCTTGATCGGGTTCAGCGCTCGCTCGAGGGCGCAACGAAGCTCAAGCTGGTGATACTCGACGCCTGTCGCAACAATCCGTTCGAGCAAAGCATGACGCGCTCGATCTCGACGCGCGCAGTTTCGCGGGGCCTGGCGCGTGTCGAGCCGGAATCGGCCGACCTGCTTGTCGCTTTCGCTTCCAAGGCCGGAACAGTGGCGCTTGATGGCGAGGGCAAGAACAGCCCGTTTGCCACCGCACTTGCCAAATATCTCACCGAGCCGGGTGTCGATGTGCGAATCGCCTTGGGCAAGGTCCGCGATGAGGTGGTTTCGGTCACAAACCGCGGTCAGGAGCCCTTTGTCTATGGGTCGCTTGGCGGTGCGCAGATCTTCCTGAATATAAAGGAAGTGAACATCAACATCACGAATAACGGCGAGCAGCTCTCGCCGAACAGCCAGTCGGCTGCCGCTGCCGACTGGCAGAACATCCGCGATCTCGCCGACAAAGACCTGATCGATGCCTTTCTCGCCAAGCATGGGTCCGATCCCGTCTACAAGATGTTGGCGGAGAAGAAGCTGAAGCTCCTGGCCGAGGCGGAGCAGATGTCGAGCGTGACCCCTGACGAGATCGCCTGGGATGCCCTCAAGCAATCGACCGATGCCGCCGCGCTGACGCGGTTCCTCGAGCGCTATCCCGACAGCAAGCATAAGGCAGAGGCCGAGCAGCAGATCGCCGCCCTCGAACCACAAAAGGGCCTCAACATCTCGCAGACCGGCAAGGACACGCAGGCTTCGCGCGACTGCTATCTGCTGGCAGGTGAACCTCAGTCGATGCCCGGCTTCGTTGGTGTGAATTTCTTGAAGCTTGATTCCGCCCGCGCACTGACGGCCTGCGCCCAGGCGGTCAACGAAAACCCGGATGACATGATGCTCGTCAATATGTTGGGCCGGGCACAGGATGCCGGACGCGACTATGTCGAGGCACGCCACAATTATCAAAAGGCCGCCGACGGCGGCAATATGTACGCGTTGACCAATCTGGCATGGTTCTCCGTTTACGGCACCGATGGCGCCGTCGATGTCGACCAGGGCCGCCGGATGTTCGAGCAAGCAGCCAAGGCCGGCAATGCCTATGGCCAGGCATCGCTCGGCTGGCTCTATCGCGAGGGCTATGGCGGCATCGCCCAGGATTATGATGAAGCGGCCAGATGGTACCAACTGGCCGCCAACCAGGGTTACGCCAACGCGATGGCGACGGTGGCCTGGTTCTACAGAGAGGGCCTCGGCCTGCCCAAGGACCTGACGCAGTCGCTGTCGTGGTACAAGAAGGCCGCCGAAGGTGGCGACGTCAACGCGATGTCGTCGCTCGGTTGGGCCTACCAGAACGGGCTCGGCACCGAGCAGAACTATGTCGAAGCCAAGACCTGGTATGAAAAGGCGGCCAATGTCGGGGATTCCTATTCCATGGCATTGCTCGGCTGGTTCTACGATATCGGCACCGGCGTCACCCAGGACTATGCTCAGGCCCGCACCTGGTACGAGATGGCGGCGAATGCCGGCAGCGCCTACGCCATGGGAAATCTGAGCCGCCTTTATGACTATGGCCTGGGCACCAAGGCGGATGCGAAGGAGGCGGTGCGCTGGGCGGCAGCCAGCATCGAGGGCGGCGATCCGGCCAAGCTTCAGGAGTTGAAGTCCCAGCCGAGCAATTTCACGCCGGCCTTCCGCAAGGAAATGCAGGCGCTATTGAAGGATCGCGGTTTTTACAGTGGTCCTGTCGACGGGGACTTTGGCGCGGCAACGCTCGATGCGATCGATAGGCTTTCGCGAAAGTCATAGAAACGTGCTGGTGAAAGCTACAGCGCCACGCGTCTTATTAGACGCGCAAAGGTCGCTGTCGCACTTTGGATTGCTGCATGTTTTTATCCTTAAATCGAATACGATCTAAGGAAACATGCAGTAGGCTCGGTCCTGTTCGTCTCGCATTGCTGCCGCTCTCGACCACAGTCGAACCGCTGCTTCCCGTGAGTCTTCGGCCGCGTGAGGGGCTTGGTTCCCCCGGTGCCCACATGAAAATGCGATCATTTCCCGGAAACCGACAAAAAAATCTTGCATTGCCTGCGGTCTGACACTAGTCAGGCGCTAACGGAGAGGTGGCCGAGTGGTCGAAGGCGCTCCCCTGCTAAGGGAGTATACCCGGAAGGGTATCGAGGGTTCGAATCCCTTCCTCTCCGCCATTTCCCGTTTGTTGATTTCATTGAGTCTTCTGACGCCTCGGTTCGGGTTCGTACCCACCCATGTACCCGGGGCTATTCATGTATCTCACCCGTCGCGACAACGGTTTTCGCTTCCAGCGCCGTATCCCGAAACACTTGGTGCCGATTCTCGGTGCGTCTCCGATCCGCCTTCATCTCGGTAGGATTCCCGCCCGCAAGGCGGCGCTGATCGCCCGTTTACTTGTCAGTCATTCCGACCGGCTATTCCACGGCCTCGTTCGAAACGGGTGCCGATCCATGCCAGACAATACCGATCCCAGAGATGCGATTATCGCCGAGCTGCAGCGGCAACTAGCCGAAGTCATGGACGAAGCACGCAAGGCAGTGGAGGCCACCGAGCAGGCGATACAGGTGCAGGAGAGCTTCCATGCCGCCGAACTGGAGCAACAGGCGAGCGAGATGAGGGTCGCCGCTCTCGAACGCGAGAACACGCTACGGCGCGACGTGAATGCGGTCTACACCTCGTTCATGGACACGCAGGCCACGGTTCTGCAAACTCTTGAAAAGGCAAAGGCCGAACGGAACGCCGCCTCAGTCACTCCCAAACTGGAAAGTCTGTCGGAGAAGATCGTATCCCTGAATGCCGCGGTGGCAACGAGCCTAGACGGCGGATATGTTCGGCCGCTCATGTCGGTTGCGCTGGACCAGTGGCACCGTGAGATTCGTGTCAATCAGGGGATCGCCGAGAAAAAGACCGATACGGATTATAACCGTCTCAAGGATTTCGTGGCTTTCGCCGGCGACAAGCCGGTCAACAAGTATCGGTTCTTCGACTTCCAGAAGTTCGCGAATCTGCTGGCGATCGTTCCCTCGAACTACAACAAGATTCCTGAACTGCGCAGCAAGACGCGGGAAGAAGCCGCAGCCTACAATGCCAGCCTGTCTCCGGATCAGCGACTGGAAACTCTGTCTATCACGACCATCGAGACGAACTATTTTTCGCCGTTGCAGGTGTTCTTTCTGGACGTCGCCGCCGAATACGAATTCCGTTCTCCGCTGGTCGACGTCAAAATCCGCATCCCCAAGTTCGTCAAGGGCAAGACGGTACGCCGCCCGTTTACGATCGAGGAATTGAACCAGTGGTTCCCTATCGCAGCCATCGAGAAGAGGGCGGATATGAAATGGATACCCTTGCTTGGGGCGATTCTGGGGGCGCGTGTCGGCGAACTCGTACCGTTGCAGGGCAAAGACGTCTATCGTGTCGAAGGGGATGTATGGGTCATCGACCTGACCACGGACCTGACCGACGACGGAGGGGAATCCGAGGAGCGCCAGGTCAAGAACGCGAGCAGCCGGCGCATCATCGCGCTTCCAGATATCATCGTTCGCACCGGCTTTATCGATTACGTGAATACCCGCCGGCCCGAGGACAACCTTTTCCCCGCCTGTTTCTACCATGGCAAGAAGCGGGTCGAAGACCCCGCGGGCGCAGCGTCGAAGCGGCTGAACGGACAATTGCGGAAGGTCGGAATTCATCGCGCGATTGAAACCACCTTCCACTCGACGCGCCATACCGCCAAGGACATCATGCGCCTTGCCAAGATCGACGAGCGCATTCACGACAAGCAGACGGGACACGCGAACAAGACGGTTTCGCGGGGCTACGGCGCGAAGACACTGCTGCGCGAGGAGATCGAGGTCTTGCGGGCGTTGTCCCTTCCGGAAGGGCTGGACCTTTCTCCCTATTTCGTTCGCTGAACACTCCATTGGCGCTTGCGTCATGCGCCGCCGGCTCCGAGCATAGAAAAAGCCGCGGGTCACAGGGCTGGAACCCTACCGCGGCTTTCTCGGAGATTGTTCAATGAAAGTAAACGGCGGCGACGCAATTGTAAAGATAACTGACCCTACGCAGACAGGTGCGGGGCAATCGACTTATCGGAACCCAGAACTTACGGGGCAACCCCTGCTCGGTTTCGAAACACGCTACGCAGAGGCCCGGCGCAAGGCCGCCGAAGCTAGGATGAAGCGGAAAACCGCAAGTAAGCCCTCCCGCATTGTCGCGGGCGAACCCGACACGAACCGCGCCCGACAGGAGGCCATCGAACTTCGGCGGGCCGTACAACGGCGGCTGGAAGAGGGATTCGAGCTACCTTTCGGTAAACAGGTCGCCGGCCGTTGGCGTGATCCGTTTACGGAAGAGGGCCTGCGCTCGGAAGACAACCCGGTCCTGAAACTGTTCGTTTCGCTGGTGCCGAAGGGCGGCGCGGCGCGGGCCTCGAATGAAAAGGCAACGTTGGCGGTACAGACGCGGTCGAAACTGCTCACGCTCGACTATCCCTACATCGAACTCAACAAGACGTTCCTTGGCGCGCTGCGCATCGATTGCGACGGCGTCTTCGTCTCCCCGGACCATCTGTTGTATGCGCTTGAAGAACTGGTCGAGGCCGGCGCGATTCCCTGTTTGCCGCATATCATCGTCGGCGACCGCCTTGCGGACGGCAGCTATCATCGACCGCACCTGATCTTTCTCCTGCCGCCCGGAAGCGCTGTGTGGAAATCGTCGGACAAGCGCTGCCGCGGCGCTGTCGTGCAGCTGTTCCTCGGCGTCTATCACGGCCTTGTCAAGGCGTTGCTCGGACTAGGTGCCGATCCGGCCGCGCCGGCGGCAACCATGCGCATGAAAAATCCGCTTTCACCGTTCTGGCACACGCTGACACCGAACCGGCACACCATGCCGACGCTCTCTGACTATGCCGACTGGGTCGATACTCGGACGGGCCGCGAGGCGCTTGTCCGTCATGCCGCGTCGATCCAGTCGGCGATGGACCTTACGCCCTCGAACCTGGCGTTCAACACACTGCGCGATCGGGCGAAGGCGCTGCTGATCGAATGGCATTTCGCCGCGGACGCCCGCATGACCGGTTCGAGGGCGGCGCTTGCCGATCATCTTCATGCCGCGCTCGACGATCATGCCCGGACGATGGACCTCGACGATACCAGGCTGCCCTATATCGTCGCCAAGGTCGCCGACCATCTGGCCCTCGATTTCGACGCTACGAAGCTGCAGGGCAAAAAGAACCGTAAGCGCCTGCTGCACGTCGTCGAAGGCATGAGGCGCGTCCAGGATCGGCAGAAGGCCGGCGCGGACTATTCGAACGGCGTGCGCCGCGAGCGGAGTCTCGAAAAACTGGTCGCGGCCTATGCCGTCATGCTGGAGCGGTCGGAAACGCTCAGCCCGGAGAAGCTGGCGTCTAGGGCCGGCGTGTCCCGATCGACCGCCTATCGGCACTTTGCGGCCTGTCAGCAAATTTGTGCGATCGGGTGTATAGATAAAAAGGTAGGCGACGCCCCGTGCGCCGATCATCGTGAAAAGGCGCAGGGCGAAACGGCCAATGGTGAAACGCCATACGGGAACGCCGACCCTGAAGGCACCTTCAGAGAGGACGGCCTGGTTTGTGATCAACCGGAGACCGAAGACGACGATCTCCGGTTGATCGAGGAGCACGAGACCTGGATCGCGGTGCAGGAAGGGCGGAATTCGGGCCGCCAGATGCCCTTCGGCAGCTCGGATGTATCCGACATCGTTTTTGACGATCACTCCCATCTGGCGGTCACGGAAACCGCAAATTCGGCCATGGTGCAGGAAGTGTGGCGCTCATTGGCGCTGGCCTAGTCCCGGCCATGAGTCTCATGTCGGGGGGCGGGATCGTTGGGGGCGCTCCGATCCGTCCAGTCCCGCCTTCGCAGCCCGAGGCTCGGCTATGCCTGCGCCCGCGCCAGCCGGAACCGGACGGCTCTCCACGCCGGAAGAGGATGGTTCGAAAGTCGAAGTGAACGCCTCGAAACTCGAAAGGCCGATCGTTCGGGGTTCGAACCATCGGCGATGTTGAACGCCGCGGCATCACGGACTTGTTCGTGACGACGGGGACCACGTTGGCGATCGTGAGCCCTGCGCCCAACAGTTCGAAATTCGAGGCGTTTACTTCGAATTCCGAATTATGCGACCGTTTGAGCTTCGAACGGATCGTTTCGAGTTTCGAAGCATCGGATGGACGGAGTTCGAAATCGGCGGCGGTCGATCCCGGATCGCGGCGAACGCGACCTCCTGCGGCAGCCTGCTTCCCGATTTCGTCACGCGCGAATTCCCGAAGTCCCGCCAGATCGGCGGCGCTATGCTGACTTCTCCGATACGCTCATCATCATAGAGGCTTCGATATCGAAGACGACGCCGGTGGCGATCGTGCGAACGTCGAATTGAAGACTTCGAAAGTCGAGACATCTTCGAATGGTTCGAAACCCGAACCATCGATGTTTTCGAGACACCCCGCCCGGTCGGAAAAGGGCGGAATCGGTCGTTAAAATTCGAGATGTAACGTTAGGAACTGGTCCGGGGTAAATCCGGACGTTCCTGGGCTCGATTCTGGCTTTGCAATAAACTCATGCCATTGAAGTGGCGGGAGAAAGGCGCGCGGAAATGAGGTCGAAGTCGACAGTCATCGAAGGACCGGCATTCCGCTTCATTGTCGAAGAGGTTAATGAAACCGATCGCGCCGGAGGCGTTCTGATGTATGTGGCGTCCATGTATCTGCAGGTCCGTGGATCGTCCAAGCTGCACCTCATTCGCCGTTCCCGCGTTCCCGGTTCAGCCGCAGACCTCGTCCGCGACGCCCGGCTTGGCCGGGTGGATGTTGGCGTCCTGATTGCGCCTGCCGCCTGAAACCAGCCTGCCATTTGCGCCGGCGGAATTCCGAACCCAAAATTCCAGAAGACAATGAGGGAAGCCAGCAATGCCTTGTGCCCACACAAGGCGACTGGTCAGGGGGAGAAACCTCCCCCGTGAACCCCCTCGACGGCATGCCGATTAAGGGAATTGGACTTCGATGCGCGACAGGATCATTCGTATTCGAACGACGACGGAGGAACTGGCTCGAATTCAGGACCTGGCCCGATCGCGCGGTCTGTCGATTTCCGAAATGCTCCGCCGTGCGGCCCTTGGTGTCCGGATGCCTGCCCGAGGATTCGATCAGACCAACATAGTGTTACTCACCCAGACGCTCGGCGAGCTTGGCCGGATCGGCGGTAACCTCAATCAGATTGCCCGGCGAGCGAATACTGGAAGGCTTGCAGGACACGACGCCGAACTCACCCAGACGCTTGCAGGAATTGACGGACTGCGCGACCGAATTCGCGAGATCGTCCGATGATTGTCCAGAGCACCCGCATCGGTCGGAAGGGCGGTGTTCGATATCTCGCCCGGCATTTGCTCGACAAGTTCGAGGAGAACGATCGCATCGAGGTTCTGGCTGGCGACAGGAGCGCGCTTCACGACGCCCAAGCGCTCGCCGAGGTCAAGCAATGCAAGTTCAGCGTCCGCCATTTATCGGTTTCGCCCGAACGCGAGATGACGCCCGTAGAATTGTCGGAGTTCATCCGGGCGATTGATGCCGAGTTCCGCATTGGCCCGGATCGACCGCGCCTTGTGGTTCGGCACGTGAAGAAAGGCCGATCCCACTTTCACGTCGCCGTTGCCGAAGTCGACCCGACGACGTTGCGCGTGCTGGATTGCCGGCACGATTACGCCAGGCTGGAAGACCTCGCCCGTCGCTACGAAGAAGACCATGGCGAGACCGCGCAGCCGTCGCGCGCCGAGCGCCGCGCCAGGCGCACGGAAGGGTTTTCCGATGTATCGCGGAAACGCGCCGAGAGAGTCGCGCCGAAGTTCGACCGTGCAAGACTTCGCCAGGCTGCTGCGCGCGGCTACGCGGCGTTCGTCCAGGAAATCGGCCACCAAGGTCTTCAGATAGCAGACGGCGACAAGGGACTGATCCTGATCACGCCGGCCGGCGCAGTCGTGGCGGCGGCCAATCGCGCCGCCGGCATGAAGCGCGGCGAATTCCAGAGTTTTCTACAGGGAGGAATCGAGAATGAACGACTTATCGGAAGTCAGACCAGGGTACCTGAGCGCCCTCGCGACGGTGGAAAGCAACACAGCGCGCCTGCTGCCGCTTCTCTCGCTGCTGGAGACGCCGGAACAATCCGACCGGATCGGTCAATTGCTGGAATTGCTCGGCCTGATCCTGGACGCCCAGCACCAGCAAGCGAACGCATTGAAAGACCTCACCACAAGGATCGATCGGCTGCCGCGGCGATAGGGCGGCTTTCCCGGGAGGCGCTGTTTCTGCACCGCCTGACCAGGCTGGACCTCGATGATCTTCTCCGGCGTGCGCGGGAATTCGCGGCGTCGATCCGTTCAATGTTCGAACCCGAACGGGATCGCCTTGCGCGGCAGATCGTCGAGGCGAAACGAACGCGGAAATCATTTCCGCCGGCGGAGGCCCCGCGACCTTCTACTCCGAGCTATGATTTCCGATGGAGGGTGACACCATGAACAAACCTGATCTGAAGACGCCGAGGAGGAAGAGACGTCGTACCTGTTACGACCGGCTGCGCGCCCGGATCATTAGCGCCCGTCGTGCGCGTCGGGCCAATCCGGCGACATCGGCAGCCGCGCAGTTGCTGGCGATCTTTACCGTCATGGTGGGGCGGACGCCACTCACGCCACCGGCATCCGTCAGGTATGCCGCCCCTTCTGTCTCTCCGGCGTGGGCGGAGCGGAAGCAATTGGCCCAACACCTTGGAGTGCCTATCCGCTACGTCGAGATCACGATGGCACGCGGCGAAGTTCCGTATTCCGTACTTTTCCATCACATCCGGGGCGGCGGCGCGTTGCGGCGCGACGCTATGCGGGTCCTGCGCACCCGTGCACCGGAGGCATCGATCGACTGGCTCGACCACGTGGAAGTCACGGGCCGCTGGTCCGACCTTCTGTTGTGCTTCGTCCGCAGCGAGTACGAAGAAGACACCGACATCAAGCTTTTGCAGTCAACGATCGCCTGGCTCGACACACTTTCCCCCCACCGAGACATTGTCGGGCCGGCGGAAACCGGAACAGGCATGGGCAGCGGCCTTGCCCCCAGCCCCAGCGGCAAGGACTCTGACCCGACGAACGATGAGGGCGGGCCGAAGGGGCGCAGGCCGTGAGCCCACCGCCATATCCACGAAATCCATATCAGGAGAACCTACGAGTGTCTAAAACTAAGCCGAACTGGAAACTGATCGAGCCCTTTATAAAGGCTGTGCACGATCTCGAATCCGCGATTGCCGAAGCCGACCGCATCGGAGATCGGGCGTGGGATTTCGAATGTAGCGCCGGCGAAGAAGGACTTGGGCCATCTGGCAACATGGCATTTCAGCATTTACACGATGCCCTTGCAGAGCTTCATCAGGCCCGCAAGGCGGTTGCTGCCGCCCAAGATCATCTTAGAAAGATCGCATCGAAGCCCTGAATTTCCCTGCGTCATTGTTCGCACATGACGACTCAACTTCCGTCCGCTATTGATTGACCCAAACAATCTCCGATCCATCGACTTGGAACCGGAACAAGAACGGGCATGGGGAAGACGTCGCATGAATGCCGTCGAGATCGAAGAAGCGGTATCCGAACTTGCAGGTAAGCCGTTCGACGCAGGCGAGTTCCCGTTCGCCTTCCTCGCCGCGTTTGGCAATAAGGAAGTCACGATCAAGCGGCTGAGGACTCCGTCGGCGAATTCCTCCGACGTCCTTGGTGGTGTCCTCCAGAAGAGCAACATTCACGTCGCGACCTGTGCCGCGGGGGCGGTCGGCGAGACCCTGGTTGCGCTGCGCGACAGCCCCAAGACGACCTCGAACAAGGCAAAGTTCATCCTGGCAACGGACGGCGTCTGGTTCGAAGCCGAAGACCTGACCAGCGGGGAAACGGTTGCCTGCGCCTATCTTGAGTTCCCGGACCATTTCGGTTTCTTCCTGCCCTTGGCGGGTATCACCACGGTCAAGCAAATACGGGAAAGCTCGTTTGACATCCGCGCCACCGGCCGATTGAACAAGCTCTATGTGGAACTTTTGAAGGACAACCCAGATTGGGCTACGGCGGCGCGTCGTCCAGACATGAACCATTTCATGGCGCGGCTGATCTTTTGTTTCTTCGCCGAGGACACGGATATCTTCAACGGCGAAGGGGTATTTACCGCAACCATCAATCAGATGAGCGACCGTGACTCCTCGAATACCCATGAGGTCATCAGCACGCTTTTCCAGGCCATGAATACGAGGATCGAGAAGCGCTCATCGGAGAAATTGCCACGGTGGGCCGACGTCTTCCCATATGTGAATGGCGGCCTGTTCTCCGGCAGCACCGAAGTGCCGCGCTTCAGCAAGATTGCCCGTTCCTACCTGATCCATATCGGCGGCCTGAACTGGAAGATGATCAATCCCGACATCTTTGGCTCAATGATCCAGGCGGTCGCGGACGACGAGGAGCGCGGCGCGCTGGGGATGCACTACACCAGCGTGCCGAACATCCTGAAGGTCTTGAATCCGCTATTTTTGGACGACTTGCGCGACAAGCTTGCGGAAGCTGGTGAAAACTCACGGAAGCTCCTTAACCTACGCAATCGCATGTCCCGCATCAGGGTTTTCGATCCAGCCTGCGGTTCCGGGAACTTCTTGGTGATATCCTACAAGCAGATGCGGGAGATCGAGGCCGAGATCAACAAACGTCGAGGTGAGACGGACCGGCGGACCGAAATTCCTCTTACGAATTTCCGAGGAATAGAATTGCGTGATTTCCCTGCGGAAATCGCACGCCTTGCTCTTATCATAGCTGAATATCAATGTGACGTTCTGTATCGTGGCCAGAAGGAAGCCTTGGCCGAGTTCTTGCCTCTTGATGCCGAGAACTGGATAGTATCAGGCAATGCACTGAGGCTCGACTGGCGGAGTATTTGCCCTCCGACTGGAGCAGGAGTGAAGCTGCATGCCGAAGATTTGTTTCATACTCCTCTCGATCAGTCCCAAATAGACTTCGATAATGAGGGAGGTGAAACCTACATTTGTGGAAATCCTCCTTATAGGGGGAATGCCAAAAAATCTGATGAGCAGAAAGACGACCTCCAATTTCTGTTCTCGGGGAAAATAGAAAAGTGGGGTCTGTTGGACTATGTGTGCGGATGGTTCTTCAAGGCACATGAGTACGCCAAGGTCACCGAAGCGAAGTTTGCTTTCGTAGCAACGAACAGCGTCGTCCAAGGCCAACATATCACGAGCTTCTGGAAACCGCTTTTTGAGCAGGGTCTAAAATTTGTATTTGCTGTTCGGTCTTTCAGGTGGAGCAACCTGGCGACCAATGATGCTGGTGTTACTGTCGTTTGTATCGGAGCAGGCCGCGACGCGCCATCGCCCGTAATCTTTGATGGCGACATCAAGATGAGTGTCGTCAATATCAATGCGTATCTTTTACCCCAGGATAACTATTGGGTGGAAGGTAGCTCCAAACCCATTTCCAGCGTCTCGACAATGATTAAGGGAAATTATTATGGCGTTTCTGACCATTTAATATTCGATACATTTACGAGAGGCGAGTTCGTAAAGTTGGGCTTGGATTCGGATTACCTTCGCAAATTCTACGGCTCGACAGAGGTAATCAACGCCAAGCCACGGCATTGCCTTTGGTTTGAGGAAGCGCCTCATCGAAGCGTTCTCGAAACCGGGGATATCGCGAAACGTATAGAAGTGGGAGCACAAGTACGGTCTAAGTCAAAAGATGCCGTCGCGAACGGAATGGTTAAGCGACCCCATCAATTTAGGGAAATGTACAGCGCGAAACAGCATGTTTTGGCCGTTCCTGTGGTGTCATCGGAGAACCGAGATTACCTGCCGATAGACCTTCTTGATAAAGGCTCCGTGCTGTCGAACAAATGCTTTGCGCTGTACGACGCTCCTTCTTGGAACATGGCGATCATCGCTTCGCGCCTCCATTGGGTATGGATAGGCACGGTTTGCGTTCGGATGAGAACCGATTTCTCATATTCAAACACGCTTGGTTGGAACACCTTCCCGGTGCCTCCACTCACCGAGAAGAACAAAGCCGACCTTACCTGCTGTGCAGAGAACATACTTTTAGCTCGTGAAGCACATTTTCCGGCAACCATTGCCGATCTTTATGACCCTAACACGATGCCGGCCGATCTGCGTGACGCCCATGAACGCAATGACGAGGTCCTGGAGCGCATCTATATCGGCCGTCGGTTCCGGAACGACACGGAACGGCTCGAAAAGTTGTTCGAGCTCTATACAAAAATGACCGCTAGTGACGGCAGGAACCGCAAGGCGGCTCGCAAATGAGCGGCGGAACGAACTACAAGCCGGGCGGTGATGCGCAGGCAATTGCGCGGGTCGCTAAGGAGTATTACGGCAGCTTCCGCAATATGTTCGAGGTTCACAATTGGTCAGAGCGTGGCAATCATATGATGACTGCCCAGCAGTCGCGCGTCGTCGAAGCATACGGTTCAGTTCGGGCCTTCGAGGAGTCGCACCGCCGAACGACAGGTCTGATGTTTCCGATGGAAGCGATATATTCAGACCCGCCGAATGTCTGGCTGACCAGCTTTTACGGCTTCGGTCCATGGAACTGGGGCTTTCTGGGTTTTACACAGGAGAACGCTCGGCGCAGCTTCATTGAAAGCAGCGCACCTGGGGCGTTGGTCGTGATCTACGGGGCGAGCAAAGCTGCGGATGATGAGCGCTACAACGTCATTGGAGTCTTGCAATGCTCCCACGTGACCGGTCACGCGCAGCAGTTTATGCCCCCGGAGGAATGGCAAAAAAAGGAAACCAATCCCGATAGCAAGGGAAAGTGGAACTATGCGGTCAAGGTGGAACGCGCCTGGCGAGTGACGCCCGAGACCCGTATGCCGGTCAGGGAGTTTGCACCGGATGCCACTGCCAATGAGGCGTGGCAACACATTGGTGCCCGCGGCGAAAAATTAAATCGAAAAGAGGCGGACCATATTCTGAAGCTCGATCTTCAGGAGGTGGACGTCTACGGCCAAACTGCGCTCTTGCACGCCGCTCCAGGGAGTGCGCGGGAGATACTCGCGCCCAGCAGAGCCGGTCCGGTTTCACAGAGCGCCTATACGGTGCGCGAGGCCGAGGGGCCGAAACATCTCTACATTCTGAGTTTGTCGGGTGATGCGAACGCCTTTCTGGGAGAGCCGGCAAGGGGGCACCTTATCGTGAAGGCTGGATTTTCACGCAGCCCCAAGTCCAGACGTGACTCGCTCAATTCTGCCTTTCCGAATCTCGCCTTCAAATGGGAGGTCTTGCATTCCGGTCTCGAACGTGGGCTAGACGCATATCCCACATCGGCGCACGCCTTGGCTGGCGAGAAAGCGATGCAGAGGGTGCTATGCGAGGCACCTCACGCGCGATCGCTCGGCGGAGAGTTCTTTCTGGCAGACCCGCATCAGGTTGCCAAAGCATGGGAGGCAGGAAACAAGGCTGCCAGGGAGTTCAAGCAATGAATAGAAAGACTATCCCTTCAGTTTCGATGAAGACGGCCGGGACGGGGGCTTCGACCAAGGCCAATGAACTTGGCATGCGGACGATGCAGGAGCGTGCTTATGAGCGCCGTGGTGAGCAATACCTGTTGATTAAGTCGCCGCCAGCATCAGGCAAATCCCGTGCATTGATGTTTATCGCACTCGACAAGCTTCATAATCAAAATGTCCGAAAAGCCATCATTGTCGTTCCCGAACGGTCGATTGGCGGCAGCTTTGCCGATGAGCCACTTTCGAGCTACGGCTTCTGGGCCGACTGGACGGTGAAGCCCCAGTGGAATCTCTGCAACGTCGCCGGCATCGAAAACACGTCCGTCGCCAAATCGAAGGTCAAGGCCGTTGGTCAGTTCCTTGAAAGCGAAGATCGGGTCTTGGTTTGCACCCACGCGACGTTTCGATTTTCTGTCGAAGAACTCGGAATCGAAGCCTTTGATGACTGCCTGATCGCGGTTGATGAGTTCCACCATGTCAGCTCCAACCCGGACAACAAGCTCGGCTCGCAGTTGGGGCAGTTTCTTTCCCGGGATAAGGTGCACCTCGTCGCCATGACGGGGAGTTACTTTCGTGGCGACGCCGAGGCCGTACTAGCCCCCCAGGACGAGTCCAAGTTCGTGACCGTGACGTACACGTACTATGAACAGCTGAATGGCTACGATCATCTGAAGTCTCTGGATATCGGCTATTTCTTCTATTCCGGCCGCTATCTCGATGCGATTACCAAAGTTCTCGACGCCGCCCTCAAGACCATCGTGCACATCCCCAATGTCAACTCGCGCGAGAGCACAAAGGACAAGGTGAAAGAGGTCAACGAGATCATGGATGCGCTCGGCACCTGGGAAGGCGAAGAGCCCAAAACCGGGTTCCACCTTGTTCGCCTGCCCGACGGACGTCTCATCAAGGTCGCCGATCTCGTCGATGACGAGCCGGCACGGCGCGATAAGGTCGTGTCCGCGCTGAAGGACCCCAACCATAAGAATGACCGCGATCACGTCGACATTATCATTGCGCTCGGCATGGCTAAGGAAGGCTTTGATTGGATTTGGTGCGAGCATGCGTTGACTGTCGGCTATCGCGCCAGCCTCACCGAGATCATCCAGATTATCGGTCGCGCCACCCGCGACGCTCCCGGCAAGACGTCTGCGCGCTTCACCAACCTGATCGCCGAGCCGGATGCGAGCGAAGAGGCCGTCGTCGATGCCGTTAACGATACACTCAAGGCCATCGCAGCAAGCCTCCTGATGGAGCAGGTGCTCGCGCCGCGCTTCAACTTTACGCCAAAGAACGCCGAAAGCGGGCCGCTGCCAGACTTCGATTATGGCGAAAAAGGTTATGATCCCAAGGGTACGAATGTCGGCTTCAATGAGGCGACCGGCCAGTTCCATTTCGAGATCGGCGGCCTCGTGACGCCGCAGAGCAACGAAGCCAAGCGCATCTGCCAGGAAGACCTCAACGAGGTCATCACGGCGTTCGTTCAGGACAAGCCCGCCCTAGAGAAGGGATTGTTCGATGACGAGACAGTGCCGGAGGAGCTGACCCAGGTCCGTATGGGCAAGATCGTCAAGGATCGCTATCCGGAACTCAGCGACGTCGATCAGGAAGCCATTCGGCAGCATGCCATCGCCGCTCTGAACCTGACGCAGAAGGCCAAAGCCGTCGCCGCAGAATTGGAAGAATCCGGGCAGTTGACGGGCGGTTCCGCGCTCATCGACGGAGTTCGGAAATTCGCCATGGACGTCCGCAATCTCGATATCGACATGATCGACCGGATCAATCCTTTCGAGGCTGCCTATTCAATCCTGGCGAAGTCGATGAGCGAGCAGACCTTGAAACAGGTCGCCGCCGTGATCGCCAGCAAGAAGATCAGCATTCCCTACGAGGAAGCTCGCGACCTGGCATTGCGCGCCAGGAAGTTCATGCAGGATCGCGGTCGCGCACCCGACATCACATCGGCTGACGCCTGGGAAAAGCGTATGGCGGAAGGGGTTGTCGCCCTGAAGCGGCATGTAGAGCAGCAGAAGAATGGTTGATATTTCCGACGACGACCTCCTTGCCGAACTCGGGGCGGCACCGGAAGCCAAGAAGCAAAGCGCGAGGACGCCACGCGAAGAACGGATCATCGCCGGATTTGAAGACATCGTCCGGTTCCGCGAGGAGCATGGCCGTGTGCCTCAGCACGGAGAATCGCGCGACATATTCGAACGCCTCTATGCCGTCCGGCTCGATCGGCTGCGCGAACAGGAGGATTGCCGATCGCTGCTTCGGTCATTCGACCGGTACGGTCTGATGGCCGCAGCCGCCCCACCCAAGGATGAAATCGAGGACCTCGATGACGACGCCCTGCTTGCCGAACTCGGGGTCGAGCCGTTGGGTGACGTCGATCTTACCGAACTCACTCACGTGAAGCCTCGCGCAGAAGTCCGCGCTGCCGAGGAAGTAGCAAACCGGACGCCTTGCGATGACTTCGACAAGTTCAAGCCGCTGTTCGCCCAAGTGCAAAGGGAAATTGAATCCGGCAATCGCCAGACACGTCCCTTCGAGTTGAAGGCTGAAATTCGCCCTGGTGCTTGGTTCATCGTCGGCGGACAGAAGGTATATGTCGCGGAAATGGGAGAGCAGTTTACAACCGAGCATGGGCGAACAGACGCCCGGTTGCGCGTCATTTTCGACAACGGAACCGAGAGCAACATGCTCATGCGCTCGCTTCAGCGTTCGCTGAACAAGGACGAAGCCGGCCGCAGAATAACAGACCCCGTTGCAGGACCGCTCTTCTCCGGTGAGCAGACAGATGGGGATATGGAGAGCGGCACTATCTATGTGCTCCGGAGCAAATCAGACCATCCGGTCGTCACCGCGAACCGGGACCTGGTCCACAAGATCGGCGTTACCAACATGTCCGTCGAGCAGCGGATCGCTGGCGCTCGGCTTCAATCGACATATCTGTTAGCTGACGTCGAAATCGTGGCCACCTACAGGCTGTTCAACATCAACCGGTCCAAGCTGGAACACGTGCTGCACCGCGCCCTGTCTCCTGCCAGGCTGGACCTTACCGTCAAGGACCGCTTCGGCAACCCGGTAAAGCCGGAGGAATGGTATCTGGTGCCGCTGCACGTCATCGATGAGGTGGTCGAGAGGGTTAAGGACGGATCGATTACGGGGTATGAGTACGATCCGACCGAGGCGCAGTTGAAGGCAGTTGGGTAGTGAGTTCAAGTCGCAGCGGAGTCGTGGTGAAAGGGGCGATGTCATGAACTCAATCGACGCACATTGCTTTTCATGCGGCTACGATACTTTGTTGCTGATTGGTGGCCTGATGTCGAATCATCATGTGTATTCGTCTGGGCCGATAAGATGCGACGGATGCCAAGCCATAACGACGGCAAACTACAAAGCCCTGCCGTTGACCTGCGGGGTCTGCAAATCGTCAAACGTGTCACCTATGCGCGACCCCGCGAACTGGTTAGGTGACGATGATCCGGATGCTGGAGCATGGGCCGGGAGCTTGTTGCCCGCGTTGGGGTCCCGCGGCCATGACCACCTAGACTTGCCCGGTCACTACAAGTGCCCCCAATGCGGCAAGTTTGAACTGCGTTTTGGGACGAACTATTCCGGGCACGGCTATATGAGTACCGATTAAATTTTCGCATCCGGCGGTCATCCCTTCAGCGCCAATGAGGACCTGAAGCAACGTGGGGCCGCCTTGTGGGAGGGGAAATGGCTTTTAATTCCGGAGTATATGATCCACACCGTAAGCCCGATAAGGTCACCGAGAACAAAAAGCGAGAGAAAGAACGGCAAGAGTTCTTCAATGAACTCTCGGAGGAGAATCCGAGCGGGAACCCCATATTTAAAGAAGGAGAACGGCCGTTCACTCTAATATTCACAGAACGCGTCGGAAAGAAGAAAAAAACAAAAAAATTGAATAAAAAGAATATGTTGAAACAGAGCGTGAAGCGATCAAAACGGAGGGGATAGATCGATGACTAAGCAGTCACCCTGAGGAGTTCAGTACGAATCGGCGGACATCGGATGGCGCTCGGGTTGAAGGCGAGACTAACGGCAGAGGACGGCTCATGAATAGATTGAAAAAGGAAGCGCTGAAGCGTTACCACGAGGCTAGGAAGGGCCTGACGCCCGAGGAGATCGCAGTGGTGGACGCCCACGAGGCTGCGGAAAAGGCCCTCGCCGAGGACGTGCAACAAATGCACCGGCGTCTTTTCCCCGAAGAGTATGATTTCTTTTACGACGATAGCGTCGACGCAAAGCGACGTGCTTGCCCGTCACCCATGGCGAATCGGAATTGAGATCAGTCTTTCGCCGCTTAGCTCAGTCTCGCCATCCCAACGATACGCGCAGGGTTGATGGTGGTAATCGAGGCACAGCGCATTTGACGTTTCCAGCACCGGTTGACCAAGGCGCTTGTAGTGCCCAAAGAAGACGGGCTTTTGGTCAGCTTTGTAGAAGTCGATTTTCATGACTTCTGTCACCGGCGTATCAGGCAGGTCAGTTGGGTTCGGAACCGAAAGGGCTGCCGCGCGCCATGTTTCCGCACCGGGCTGCCACCAACTCAAACGTACAGCGCTGCGTTCGTGGTTCTTGATGTCGCGGAATCTATATGGTGAGGGCAGTTCCGCCTCTGGTCCTTTCAGGGCCGTCAGCACGGCCTTCGCAAACGGCGTTGCCTGATCTTCGAATGCCAGTTCCTGCAGATCGGATCGCTGCAATCGCCCATCGGGGTTTCTCTTCCGAATCGTTTCAATGTTTTCGCTATCCCAGCAAGCGTGGATCAGTCTCAAACCTGGTAAATCCAGGAACACTGGAAGAGTGAGGAACCATTCAAGAACATCCCGTGTCTGGGAATGGCCCAGAGGAAACTCGTCCAGAAACGTCTGGTGCTGCAGTGTGTTCTTGGCGTTATGCGCCCGCATATACCCGTCATTCGTCCCATCGGAGTTTGCGCCCGGCTCATGGTAGAGCAGGGCATTCAGTTCGTGATTGCCCAAGATCGCCACGGCGTGACCACGTTGTTCCATCGCACGGACCAACGAAATGACCGCAGCGTTCTGTGTTCCCATGTCGATGAAGTCGCCGAGGAAAGCAGCAATACGTCCTTCGGGATGAGCCCAGGCTTGTTCTGTTTCCCGATACCCCAGATGGACAAGTGTTCGGGTGAGGCGATCGATATCAGCGTGAATGTCGGGAATGATGTCGATGCTATGGGCATGCGCGGACAAAGTATGCCTCCAAAACAATCTGCGTTCGAACATAAGTGAAAATGCCGGGCAGCCAAGGTCAATCCAGGCTGCGCGTCACCCGTGTCGCACCTAAACAAATTTCGTTGACGGAGGGAAGGCGGGCCCTTAATTTCACGGCGTACCCACGAATGTACCCAAACCGGCGTTTTGGCGACTCGTGAATCAATGGGTTACGGCCAACTTGGCGGGGACTCCCTTCTTCTCCGCCATCACCTTCCAAGGTTGAATTTTCCCACTCGTCGCATCTCGGTCATCGGCTGATGGGTCTCGTCTTTACCCATGTGACATCGGTCTAGTCGCGAGCGGGAAAACACTCGCAGCGCCATTCGCGCCAATGTTCATGAATCTCCTCGGCTTTTCTCCGCTCAGAATCAGGCGCTGCGCACGATCAACTGCGAATCTCGCAAATTGATTCTGGTGATTCCCGCTGTCGGAGGGGCAACCCGCAATGTCGATTCTGAGAAATGTGGCGATGCAGCACGTCGCTCCTTCCAAGGAATTTGGCAGCCGGACCGGCGTTTCCCCCCAATTTGGGCCGCTTTCTGCCTCTTTCTGAAACAGGAGATGCCACTTGTCCTTACGCTAAGCTCAAGGGAATAAAGGCTTTTCTTAATCCTTTGTTAATTTTCTCGGGCCGCATGCGGCGATTTTGTGTCGTTTCAGCAACAGGGTTCGGCGAAGGGCGAGGCAAAGCACGCGATCTCATCAGTTGGACGTTGCGCCGATGACCGCGTCTTGTATTTTCAAATCCGGAAGCAAGGGCGGTTGATCGTCCGACTTCTTGAACGTTGGGGATGGGGCAGGGAACGCTGTCCTTCAGCAAAATACCCAGACCCGTTTGAAACTTTTGACTGGAGGTCAGAAATGAACATCAAGAGCCTTCTTCTCGGCTCCGCTGCAGCTCTCGCAGCAGTATCCGGCGCACAGGCAGCCGACGCAATCGTCGCCGCCGAGCCGGAGCCCATGGAATACGTTCGCGTTTGCGACGCTTTCGGCACTGGCTACTTCTACATCCCGGGCACCGAAACCTGCCTGAAGCTCAGCGGCTTCATCCGCGTTCAGGGCTCGTTCGGTTCTGAGGCATCGCAGAGCCGTTACAACCAGGCGAACCATGACTTCGACGGTGACGGCTTCAACGATCAGTCCACGTCGGACTGGGATGTCTTCTCGCGCGCTTACGTCGCATGGGATGCCAAGAGCGACACCGAGTACGGCACGCTCACCGGCTTCTTCGCTGCTGAATTCAATGCCGACAACGACACCGACTCTGGCGATAGCGACTTCATCGACGTTGATGAAGCCTACATCCAGCTCGGTGGCCTGAAGGCCGGTTTCTTCTACAACTGGTGGGATAAGGGCATCAACGGCGAAACCGACACGCTCGGCAACGTCACCGAGTTCAACTCGATTGCCTACCTCTATGACGGCGGCACCTTCCAGGCCGGTATCTCGATCGACGAGCTCGAAGGCTGGTCCACCAAGGCAAACGGCGTTGGCATCTCCGGTATCGTTTCGGCTTCGCTCGGCGGCGTTTCCTTCGACTTGCTCGGCGGCTACGACACCGAGTGGGAAGAAGGCGCGATCCGCGGCTTGCTCTCTGCAGACCTCGGCCCGGGCGTCTTCCAGCTTGCTGGTATCTGGGCTTCGAACCCGAACACCTACTGGGCTCAGTCTGAGTGGAGCGTTGCTGCTTCGTACCGCTTCAACGCAACCGACAAGCTGGCGATCACTCCTGGCGCTCAGTACTTCGGTAGCCTGCAGGATTCCGTCAACAGCTTCGGCGGCGACGATGCATGGCGCGCTGGCGTAACGGTTGACTACAAGATCACCGAAGGCCTCGCTACCCGCGTATCGGTTCAGTACGAAGATGAAGACAACGGCGACGACCAGGTATTCGGCTTCGTCCGCCTGCAGCGCGACTTCTAATCTGATCTGACCTCGGTCAGTTTAGAGAAGCCCGGCTTTCGAGCCGGGCTTTTTCGTTTGGCGCTTTCCATAAAGGAAATGCGATCTCAGGCGGGAGCGCAGGCGCGCGTTCGCTGCTACAGCGCCGCGCGTCCTATTAGACGCGCAAAGGTCGCCGTAGCACTTTGAATTGCTGCATGTTTTTATCCTTAAATCGAATAGGATTTAAGGAAACATGCAGTGGTGAACAAAGGCGGCTATGGCATGCCTGGGGCCGTCGAGATGCAGCAGCGGTGCATGGCCTTGTCCGGCGGCTGTCACGGTCGTCAAGTTGGGATGCCTGCTCTTCATCTCATCGACCGTGGTGCTTGACAGCAGCTTGGAATGTTCGCCGCGAACGACCATCATCGGAAGCCCGGTAAAGGCGTGGAACTGGGGCCAAAGATCCGGCAGCAACATGTCCGACGTCAGCGCCTGCAGTTGTGCCGCAATTGCTGGATCGAAGTCGACGACAGGAATGCCGCCTTCGTCGCGATAGATCGCCCTTGCCATCTGCAGCCATTCGACCTCGTGAAGGATCGGGAAATCGTCTCCGTGTATGGCTTTCAGGTAGTTGGGCGCTGCGGTCCAACTTACCGGTCCGGTCCCTGTGTTGAGATAGTCCCGGATCCCGAGCAATCCCCCGATTTCGATGACAGGCCCGATGTCATTGAGCACGGCCCCTGCTATCAAGCCGGGGGCCAGGCCGATCAAATGGTGCAGGATCAGCCCACCACGTGAGGTGCCGATAAAAATTGCCTTTTCAATAGCGAAATATGCGCACGCGGTGATGACGTCGGACGTTTCGACTGCAACCGTATAGCGACTCTTATCGCCGTCGCGTTCCGAATTCCCGCGGCCACGGTAGTCCAATGAGATAACGGGGTGCCCGCCTCCCGACGACGATGCAAGAAAGGTGGCAAGTTGGTGAAAGTCTCGGCTGTTGCGCGTGAGCCCTGGCAGGCAGATAACCGGAGTTGCCGCTCGTGGCTGAGGCCCAGGTCCGTAGGCCCGCGCGTAGAGCTGCAATCCGCCAACCCCGGGGAAGCGATGTTCCCGAAACGCATCCGCCCCATACTCGTTCATTTCAGCCTCGCCCTCCATCTGCACCCGGGCGGATCGTAGCCATTGAAACGGAAACGGCAAGCAGGCGGTCCGGCGTTCAGGGAATGAAAGGACTCGCCGCTCGCGCTACCTTTTGGACCGCGAGATCGCCGGTCACAGGCTTTAAAACCACGTTTTCGCGCCGATACCGGAGCAGCGGAAACATTGGGAGGGTGCGAGGGGCCGCCGCCCCATCCAGTCTTTTCAGTAGGGCGAATTGCACTGCCGCCGCGGACCACCATAAGGCTGATACGTGTTGTCCCAGGCTCGATAGGACCGATATCGGGCGTAGCACCAGCTGGTATGTGAGCTGCCGCCGGCAACTCCCGGACGGTTGTAGTATCTTGGCTGGCTCAACAAGCCGCCTATGATCGCACCGGCCGCAAGTCCGCCGATGAACGCGCCGGCATCATTATCGTGGTCCCGATAGTATCCGCGGTAACCATCGCGATAATGGCCATGTCTGTCGCCGTAGTAACCGTGCCGGTTGTACCGATAGCCACGGCCGCAATAGGGGAAACCACATCCGCTAGCACTCTTCCGCGCTTCACCGCGCTCGTACGGGAATTGCGCCGGTTGGACATCGGTGGCTTGAGACGCAATCTTCGGGGCGATCGGAAATGCTTGTGCTGGCGGAACGCCACTCATTACTGTCACCACCGACAGGGCGATAACTGTTAACGTCTTCATTGCCTTCACCATTTTCTTCGGGGAGGATGGAACCTTCAAGAAGGGAAATGCGTGACATCGTACTTTGTGCCGCCTTCTGCTATCACGATTATTTGATCATCTCCATTTGTCAACGATAACGACGAACAACCAATCTGAACCTACAGCGCCGCGGGTCTTATCAGACGCGCAAAGGTCGCTGTAGCACTGTGAATTGCTGCATGTTTTATCCTTGAATCGCATACGATCTAACGAAACATGCAGTAGCGTTTCCCGTTGGCACGGGTTCATAGAAGCGCGCTATCTCTTTGTTTTTATGCGATGTCTGACGCACCACCGCTGCGCACTCTTGCTGGAATTGCGCTAAGGTAACTGTCGTCCCATTCTAAGGTCGGCGACTATGTCAGCGCCTTGACCGAGCCTGACCTTGTAGACCTGATAGTTTTCCATCACGCGCTGGACGTAGTTGCGCGTTTCCTGGAACGGGATGCGCTCAATCCAGTCGACGACCTCGTCGATCGGTTTGCCGCGCGGGTCGCCATAGCGGCTGAGCCAGTCCGGTACGCGACGCGGGCCGGCATTGTAGGCAATGAAGGTGAGAATATAGGAACCACCGAAGCTGTTGATCTGCTCGCCGAGATAATGCGCGCCGAGGGTGGCGTTGTATCCGGCATCGCTCGTCAGGCGCTCCTTGGAGTAAGCAAGGCCGTAGCGGCTGGCTACCCCTTTGGCGGTGCCGGGCAGCAGTTGCAGCAAGCCGCGCGCGTTGGCCGTGGAGACCGCCGCAGGATTGAAGGCGCTTTCCTGGCGCGCGATCGCGTAGGCGAGCGCCTTGCCCGAGCCATCGATGTTGGCGGTCGACGGGATGACGCCGACGGGAAAAGCGAGTGCAGCGACATCGATGCCACGGCCAAAGGCGGTCTTGCCGATCTGGAGTGAAAGCTGATGATTGCGGGTCTTTTCGGCGCGTGCCGAAAGGATCGCCAGTTCGCCGGGGCTCGTCAGTTCTTCCGCAAGTGCCCGATAGATGCTGTCGGCACGCCAGCCGTGACCTGCCGCTTCCAGCCGTGCGATGGCGCGAACCGCCTCGCGGTTTTCGAAACGGGCACGGTCTTCCGCTGAAGGGGCGGGATAGGTAACGTTGAGTGCCTTGTGGCCGAGCCGCGCAGCGGCGAGTTGACCGTAGAAGGTGCCTGGAAAGCGGGCGGCATTGGCGAAATAGTCCTTGGCATTGCCCGGTCCGCCCGCTTCCGCCGATCGGCCGAGCCAATACCAAGCGCGGGACGCCGAAAGCGGCCGGTTGGAAACATCAAGGATCCGTCGGAAATGCTGCGATGCTGCGGCCGGATCTTCCATGCCGCGCAGCGCGAACCAGCCGGCGTGAAACTCTGCATCGACGATATCGGTCGCCTCGGTTGCCTTGTGGTTTGCGGCAACTCGGTAGGCGCCGCGAAAATCCCCCTTGTCCAGCAAGCCGCGGCTGACGATCCGTTGTTCGGTCCACCATTCACCGGGATTGACCAACGCGTCCTGATCCCTAGGCATCGTGGCCAGCAGCTTGGCGGCCTCCGCATATTTGTCCTGCTTACGCAGGCTTTCGATACGGATGAACAGATAGGCCGGGTCCTTATGCCATGAGGCGTCGATCGCCGATATCAGCGCAGGGGCATTGGTGCTGGCGCGGCTGACGGCGGCCCAGGCGCGATAGAGCGACTGCGCCTTGCCGAGATCGCTGAAGCGTTCGGCCTGCTCGACGCGGTTGCGATAAAGCAGCATCGTCATCCGCCGTCTGTGGTCGGCAACCGTCAGCAGGCCGGAAAATTCCGACAGGATCTGCGTTTCCACATCCTTGTCGAGCCCCTGCTTGAACCAGAGCGCGCGCAGCCGCGTTGCTGCGGTCGCACTCTGCCCCTGTGCCACCAGCGCGCGGGCAAGGATGATCGTCCCTTCCGTGGTTTCGGGCTGCGTCTGCCCAAAGGCGGCAAGAATATCGGGGGCTGCCGGGTTCTCGCGGTAAAGTGCGCGCTCGGAATGGGCGCGAAGCGATTTGAGGCCCGGCCACCCCTGCAGTTCGCGCTGGGCGTCGGCGATCTCGTAGGAGGGGACGCCACGTTGCCCCGATACGGCGATTGCCCAAGTCAGAATATGACGATCGAGCGTGCCCTCGTGCATGCCGTTTCGAACGGTGATCGCCTTGGTCGGATCCTTGTCGGAAAGCGCATCCAGACCGACCTTCAAGCCGCCCTGAATGGGCGATACCGTCGCCGGGATCGCGCCGGTGATGTCCTTACCCGAAACGCGCCCGACCTTGTCGGAGATTGCGGGTTTGCTGCCCGGTACCGGCACTGTGTTCGAGGCTTCGGAGGAGAGGGCCGACGAGGCCAGAAGCGCTGTGCCGATCATGGCGGCGACAGGCAGAAGAATTGATCCGCGCATCAAGAGCCCCGTGTTTCCCCGTGTCTCACATTCATTTGCCGCCGGATTGCCTAACGAAAGGTTACCGGGGTTTATAGATCACAGCAATCGCACCGCCGCCACCTTAGCACCGGGTGGCGAGCCTCAAGGATTATGCGGCTTGAACGTCAAGCTTTTACGTGAAAACCGGCATGAAATGCCGTGTCACGGCGCTTGCCGCAGCCCCCTCACATGATTATGGTGCGGCAGTTTTTTAACCGTCGATTACGGCCAAAGCGTGAGTGTATGCTCGTCCTTTGAGCCGTCAGGAGTTGTGCATGTTCAAGGGTTCCATTCCCGCTCTCGTAACACCGTTCACCGCCGCCGGCGCGGTGGATGCGGAAGGTTTCGTCGCGCATGTGGAATGGCAGATAAAAGAGGGAAGCTCCGGTCTCGTGCCCGTCGGCACGACAGGTGAATCCCCGACCCTTTCGCATGCCGAGCACAAGCAGGTCGTCGAGCTCTGCATCAAGGCAGCCGCCGGCCGCGTGCCGGTAATCGCAGGCGCCGGCTCCAATAACACGACCGAAGCCATCGAGCTTGCGCAGCACGCCGAAAAGGCGGGTGCGGACGCGGTGCTCGTCGTTACACCCTATTACAACAAGCCCACGCAGAAGGGCCTGTTTGCCCACTATTCGGCGATTGCCGAGAGCGTGAAGCTGCCGATCGTCATCTACAATATCCCCGGTCGCTCCGTCGTCGACATGAGCGTCGAAACCATGGCCGCGCTTGCCAAGGCCCATTCGACGATCATCGGCGTGAAGGATGCCACCGGCAAGATCGAACGCGTATCCGAGCAGCGCATGGCCTGCGGCAAGGATTTCGTTCAGCTTTCCGGCGAAGACGCAACGGCGCTCGGCTTCAACGCCCATGGTGGGGTCGGCTGCATTTCGGTCACGGCAAATGTCGCGCCGCGGCTTTGCGCCGAATTCCAGCAGGCCACCCTTGCTGGCGATTATGCCAAGGCACTGGAATATCAGGACAAGTTGATGCCGCTGCACAAGGCGATCTTCATGGAGCCTGGCCTGTGCGGCGCCAAGTACGCGCTGAACCGTCTCGGCCGTATGAGCCGCGCGGTTCGTTCGCCGCTGCTTTCGACACTGGAGCCGGCAACGGAAGCCGCAATCGACTCGGCGCTCAGACATGCAGGATTAATGAACTGATGGCACCCAAGGGAAGCCAGCGCACGGTCAAGAAGATTGTCGCGGAAAACCGAAAGGCCCGCTTCAACTACGAGATCGTCGACACCTACGAGGCCGGCCTGGTTCTGACCGGCACCGAGGTGAAGTCGCTGCGTGAAGGCAAGGCAAACATCGCCGAATCCTACGCCACCGACGAGGGCGGGGAAATCTGGCTGATCAATTCCTATCTGCCGGAGTACCTGCAGGCAAACCGATTCAACCATGAGACCCGCCGCCGTCGCAAGCTGTTGCTGTCCAAGCGCGAGGTCAACCGGCTGCAGGGGGCCGTCAATCGCGAAGGCATGTCGCTCATTCCGCTCAAGATCTATTTCAACGATCAGGGCCGGGCGAAGCTCGAGCTGGCGCTCGGCAAGGGCAAGAAATTGCACGACAAGCGTGAAAGCGCCAAGGAGCGCGATTGGAACAGGCAGAAGAGCCGACTGCTGAAAGAGCGCGGCTGAACGCAGCCGCACTCTCGCCCCGACGCCCTGCCTAAAAATTTTTTTCGTTGTTTGGCGAGTGACTGGTTCGCTCAGATCCCAACGGGGTCGGCTACCGGCTCGACATGTTGCCGGGGAACGCGTTCCGATGGGTCACGGCCGATTTCGGCCCGCAGCGTGACGAGATCGATGAAGTGATCCGCCTGTCGGCGCAGGTCATCGGCGATCATCGGTGGCTGGGTCGACATCGTCGATACCACCGAAACCTTGCGACCCTTCCGCTGCAGCGCTTCGACGAGCGTGGTGAAGTCGCCATCGCCCGAGAAGATCACCAGATGATCGACGGTTTCTGACTGTTCCATGGCATCGATCGCAAGTTCGATGTCCATGTTGCCCTTGATCTTGCGGCGACCGAGCGAGTCCGTGAATTCCTTCGCAGGCTTGGTCACGACCTTGTAACCGTTATAGTCAAGCCAGTCGATCAGCGGACGGATCGACGAATATTCCTGGTCTTCGATGAGAGCCGTATAGTAGTAGGCGCGTAGCAGATAGCCACGCTTTTGAAATGCCTTGAGCAGTTTGCGATAGTCGATGTCGAAACCGAGGCTCTTCGACGCGGCGTAGAGGTTGGCGCCGTCGATAAAAAGAGCGATTTTCTCGCGAGGGTCAAACATCGTTATTCCTTTTTGGTGCGCATCACATTCGGGTAAGCGGCCCGTCGGCGGATGCGCGAAAATACGGCGATTACATTAATAATTGCTGATATTGCAAATAATGTAGTTAACCACTTGCATTATTCCAAGCGGCGGCACGCGAATATAGCTAGTTTTAGCAGTTGCTGCAGTTCGTCCACATCGGAAATCTGCAGTTTCTACCAGGCGTTTCCGGTTTGTATTAGAAAATGCAACTAGGGTGTGTGAATACAAAGTCCAGCCCGTCCGCGTCGCATTTTATCACGCAGTAAAGGATGATGTGAGCGCTCCGTGCAGGAAAAACTTGAACTTATGCTGTTTTGATTGTATCCGGGCGGCTAATTCCAGAAATCGGAGCCGACGAGGCCGTCATCCGGCGGCCGTTCCGGTCTCGTGTCGTTAATCCGTGCTGCGGCGATGATCGCCGCGCTTTGAGCCCAAAAGGACAGGCAATGGCCCGCGTCACCGTCGAAGATTGCATTGACAAGGTCGACAACCGTTTCGAACTCGTGCTGCTCGCCAGCCACCGCGCCCGCCTGATCTCGCAGGGCGCAGCGATCACCATCGATCGCGACAATGACAAGAACCCCGTCGTGGCTCTCCGCGAAATCGCCGACGAGACGCTCTCGCCCGGCGACCTCAAGGAAGACCTGATCCACTCGCTGCAGAAGCACGTCGAAGTGGACGAGCCCGAGCCCGATCCGGCTTCGCTGGTGCAAGCCGATGCCGACACGACTTTTGCCGAGACGGCGGAAGACGACGACCAGCCGGAGGCAATCACTTTCGACCGCATGTCGGAAGAGGAACTTCTGGCCGGCATCGAGGGCCTCGTGCCCCCGGAAAAGAGCGACGACTACTGAGATCCGTAACGGAACAAGCGTTCCCGCGTGTTTTCAAAGCAGTGCGCCACTCGTATGATTGGCGCACTTTTTTTATTGTCTTTTCCCATGGAGCCGCCAGCGAATGATGCGCCAGTACGAGCTCGTTGAGCGCGTTCAGAAATACAAGCCCGACGTCAATGAAGCCCTGTTGAACAAGGCTTACGTCTACGCGATGCAGAAGCACGGGCAGCAGAAGCGGGCAAGCGGCGACCCCTACATTTCCCACCCGCTGGAAGTGGCGGCGATCCTTACGGAAATGCATCTCGACGAATCGACGATCGCAGTCGCGCTCTTGCACGACACGATCGAGGATACGACCGCGACCCGGCAGGAGATCGATGATCTCTTCGGCGAGGACATCGGTGCGCTTGTCGAGGGCCTGACCAAGATCAAGAAGCTCGATCTCGTCACCAAGAAAGCCAAGCAGGCGGAAAACCTGCGCAAGTTGCTGCTCGCGATCTCCGACGACGTGCGCGTCCTCTTGGTCAAGCTTGCCGATCGTCTGCACAACATGCGCACGCTCGACCATATGACGCCCGAGAAGCGGGCACGCATCTCCGAAGAGACGATGGACATCTATGCGCCGCTCGCCGGCCGCATGGGCATGCAGGATATGCGCGAGGAGCTCGAAAACCTCTCGTTCCGCCATATCAATCCGGAGGCCTTCGAAACCGTCACCCGCCGCCTGGAAGAGCTGTCCGAGCGCAATGAAGGCCTGATCAAGAAGATCGAGGACGAATTGACTGAGCTGCTCCAGACCGAGGGGTTGAAGGGCGCGCAAGTCAAGGGGCGGCAGAAGAAGCCCTATTCGGTCTTCCGCAAGATGCAGTCGAAATCCCTGTCCTTCGAGCAGCTTTCCGACGTCTGGGGCTTTCGTATCGTCGTCGACGATATCCCGTCGTGCTATCGCGCGCTTGGCATCGTGCACACCCGCTGGCGCGTCGTGCCTGGCCGCTTCAAGGATTATATCTCGACGCCAAAGCAGAACGATTACCAGTCGATCCATACGACCATCGTCGGCCCGTCGCGCCAGCGCATCGAACTGCAGATTCGCACGCGCCGGATGAACGATATCGCCGAATACGGTATCGCCGCTCACTCGCTCTACAAGGACGGCGAGGGGGTCTCGACGGAAACCGCCCTGTCGCCGACCTCGAACGCCTATTCCTGGCTGCGGCGCACGATCGAGTCGCTCGCCGAAGGCGACAACCCGGAAGAGTTTCTCGAGCATACCAAGCTCGAGCTTTTCCAGGACCAGGTGTTCTGCTTCACGCCGAAGGGGCAGCTGATTGCGCTGCCGCGTGGCGCGACGCCGATCGACTTTGCCTATGCGGTCCACACCAACATCGGCGACACCTGCGTCGGCGCCAAGATCAACGGCCGCATCATGCCGCTGGTCACGCGCCTCAACAACGGCGACGAAGTCGAGATCATCCGTTCGGGCATCCAGGTGCCGCCGCCGGCGTGGGAAGAAATCGTCGTCACCGGCAAGGCGCGCTCCGCCATCCGGCGCGCGACGCGCGCTGCCATCCGCAAGCAATATGCCGGCCTCGGCTATCGCATTCTGGAGCGAACCTTCGAGCGCGCCAGCAAGACGTTTTCACGCGAAGCGCTGAAGCCCGCGCTGCATCGGCTTGGACATAAAGAGGTCGAGGATGCGATCGCGTCGGTTGGCCGCGGCGAACTGTCGTCGCTCGACGTGCTGCGCGCGGTTTTCCCCGACCATCAGGACGAGCGCGTCACCGTCAAGCCGAACGCCGACGATGGCTGGTTCAACATGCGCAGTGCCGCCGGCATGGTGTTCAAGTTGCCTGGCCGATCCAAGGAGGCGGGCGAGCCGGCGCAAGCGGAAGGTCCGGAAGCGCTGCCGATCCGAGGGCTCTCGGGTAACGCCGGCGTGCATTTCAGCGCGGCGGGTGCAGTTCCGGGCGACCGTATCGTCGGCATCATGGAGAAGGACAAGGGGATCACCATCTACCCGATCCAGTCGCCGATCCTGCAGAAGTTCGACGACGAGCCGGAGCGCTGGATCGACGTGCGTTGGGATCTGGACGAGGCCAACAGCAGCCGCTTCATGGCGCGCATCGCCATCAGCGCCTTGAACGAGCCGGGCACGCTGGCGGAGGTCGCCCAGTCGATCGCGACGAGCGACGTCAACATCCGCTCGCTTTCCATGGGGCGTGTGGCTGCCGACTTCAGTGAGTTGCAGTTCGATCTCGAGGTCTGGGATCTGAGGCAGCTGAACCACCTGATCACGCAGTTGAAGGAATTGCCGAGCATCTCCACGGTCAAGCGCCTCTTCGAGTGAAGGGGCGCCGCTCGACTTTCGCATAGCTGCCGAACCGTCACCACCGGCGCCGTTGCTTCCGCCTTCCGTCGGGGTCTCGCCTTGGCAGGCGGATCATGACCGGCACTTTCTTCTTCTTGCCTCCGTCTGTCTGGCCGTCCGTGAGGGTTGGCGATACTCGCATTCGGCGGTGAAGTTTGGGCCTGTGCGCGTCCGTTTTGCGCAGTTGCCTTCAAAACAGGCAGGTCGGGGCTTGAAAAACGGCAAGGCATGCTTGTTGCGCATGGCTGCTGTCTCTTCCTGGCTCTGGTGGAACAGTGACCTCTAAACTATCTTCTGCATGGGAGGTAAACGAAGAGGTTTGCCATGTTAAATCAGTTGAAGAAGATCACCCGCGCTCTGCGCGTCGCCACTCAGGAAGAGCGCGAGCTCGCCTATCTCAACGGTTCGGTCGATCGCATCGATCTCGAATACCGTCAGCGCCAGATCGATCGCGGCCTGTTCCGCAACGGCTACTAAGCCGCTGCCTGTTCCCGCATGATGGCGGGAATGGCGAGCCATGCGCCAGGCGAATGGCTCAATCGTGATCGCTGCACCACACGCCAGCGGGTTGCAAGCAAGGGGCATGACGCCTATCTTGCGGCCTTTAAACAGGCGGACACGCCGTCTTGTGCCGACTGGCGGTTTCAAGATGCGGTCATGACGGCATAATGTTATTCAGACGTAGAAAACCGGTCACGATATCCGAGAGGCTTCGCGCGCTTTTATGGCCGCGCAAGGGCTTTCGGCGTGGCCCGAGATACATGGCGCTGCGCATCCTGCGCCTGTCGTCGTCACCGCACTCGATTGCGGTCGGGGTCGCTGCAGGTGCCGCGTCCTCCTTCACGCCCTTCTTTGGGCTGCATATCATCATCGCGGTCGCGGTTGCCTCCGCGTTCTCCGGCAATCTGCTTGCGGCAGCGATCACCACGGCGCTTGCCAACCCGGTGACCATCCCGATGATCCTGACCGCGTCCTACGAACTTGGCACGGTCATCATGGGACCGCAGGCGTCAGGTCCCGCAACCGGCGCGGACGTCGCGCATATGGTCGAGCACCTCGAATTGTCGGCGCTTTGGGGGCCTGTGTTCAAGCCTATGCTCATCGGATCGGTTCCGCTTGCCGCCGCCGGCGCACTGATCTTCTATCCTCTTGCCTATCAGGCAGCCCGTCTTTTCCAGTCCCGCCGCAGGCGCGCGCGCGCGTCCGGTGCAAGGTCCACATCATGATCATCGGTATCGGCAGCGACCTCATCGACATCAGGCGCATCGAAAACTCGCTCTCGCGTTTCGGCGAGCGTTTCGTCAATCGTTGCTTCACCGAGGTGGAAATTGCCAAGTCCGAAGGTCGCAAGAACCGCGCCGCCTCCTACGCCAAGCGCTTCGCTGCCAAGGAGGCCTGTTCCAAGGCGCTCGGCACCGGAATAGCGCATGGCGTCTTCTGGAAAGACATGGGCGTCATCAATATGCCCGGTGGCAAGCCCACGATGCATTTGAGCGGTGGTGCTGCCGAACGGCTCCAGGCGATGGTGCCCAAGGGGCATCGGGCGGCAATCCATCTGACGATTACCGACGATTTCCCGCTGGCGCAGGCCTTCGTGATTATCGAAGCACTCCCCGTTGCCCCGCCAGAGGGAACGGTTTAGAGCATTCCGTTGAGAAATCCGGGCGTGCCCGATTGCAGGGGGCAGAGCGCCCTTGCAGCATGGATACAGAATTGCGCATCCGCCGGTGAGGCTGGAACCGAAAGCGCGAATGACAGTTGATTGAGCGGAGCGCCTATCCAGCGCGCCGATGACAAAGGAAGACAGCAGCGTGGCAGAAAAGACAGAAGCGAAGCAGAGCGGTCTCTGGGAGAATGTGAAGGTCATCATCCAGGCGCTGCTCCTGGCCGTGGTCATTCGCACCGTCTTCTTTCAGCCCTTCACCATTCCGTCGGGCTCGATGATGCCGACCCTGCTTGTCGGCGACTACATCTTCGTCAACAAGTTCGCCTACGGCTACTCCAAGTATTCGCTGCCGTTCTCGCCGGATCTGTTCTCGGGCCGAATCTTCGCCAGCGAGCCGGAGCGCGGCGACATCGTCGTCTTCCGCTTTCCGCCAAACCCGGACATCGACTACATCAAGCGTCTGGTCGGCCTGCCGGGCGATCGCATCCAGGTCCGCAACAGCATTCTCTACGTCAACGACAAGCCGATCGATCGCGCGCCTGACGGTGTCTTCCGCGCCGACGATCAGTACGACACCGGTGGCGACGTTCCGGTCTACCGCGAAACCATGGACAATGGCGTTTCCTATGACACGCTCGATCAGTTCCCGGATTCGCGCGGTGACAACACCCGCGAGTTCATCGTGCCCGAAGGTCATTACTTCATGATGGGCGACAATCGCGACAACTCGGCCGACAGCCGCTTCGACGTCGGCTTCGTGCCGGCCGAGAACCTTGTCGGCCGCGCGAGCCTGATCTTCTTCTCGCTCGGCAATGACGCCTCGTTCCGCGAGATCTGGAAGTGGCCGGCGAACCTGCGCTACGACCGCCTGTTCAAGGCGGTCGAATGATGAAGGCGCGGTCGCTAAGCGCGGAGGATCGGGCCAAGCTCGAGGCCGTGATTGGCTATCAGTTCAGCGAGAAGGAACGGCTCGATCGGGCGCTGACCCATTCCAGCGCCCGCAATGCCAGGGGATCGAACTACCAGCGGCTCGAATTCCTCGGAGACCGTGTGCTGGGGCTTTGCGTCTCCGAGCTTCTGTTCCAGACCTTTCGTGATGCCAACGAGGGCGAACTTTCGGTGCGGCTGAACCAGCTCGTCAGCGCCGAGAGCTGCGCCCTGGTCGCCGACGACCTGGCGCTGCACCAGTTTATCCGCACCGGTTCCGACGTGAAGAAAATCACCGGAAAGGCGATGATGAATGTGCGCGCCGATGTGGTAGAGTCGCTCATCGCCGCCATCTATCTCGACGGCGGGCTGGAGGCGGCGCGTAAATTCGTGCTGCTTCACTGGAAAGAGCGGGCGACCCGTGCCGACGGCGCCCGTCGCGATGCCAAGACCGAATTGCAGGAATGGGCGCATGCCAAGTTTGGCATTGCGCCGACATATCGGACGGACAACCGCTCCGGCCCCGACCACGACCCGCGTTTCACGGTGACCGTGGAGGTTGCCGGCGTTGCGCCCGAGACCGGGACGGATCGATCCAAGCGCGGCGCCGAGCAGGTGGCCGCGACAAAATTGTTGGAACGCGAAGGCGTGTGGCGGAAAGTCTCCGCCGGAAATTGACGGAAAACATGACGGATATGGAAAAAGATACGGCCGCCGAAAGCGCGCCGACCCACTCTGGTTTCGTGGCGCTGATCGGCGCCACCAACGCGGGAAAATCGACGCTGGTCAACCGCCTCGTCGGCGCCAAGGTTTCGATCGTCAGCCACAAGGTTCAGACGACCCGGGCGATCGTGCGTGGCATTGCCATCCACGACAACGCACAGATCGTGTTCATGGACACGCCGGGCATCTTCAAGCCACGGCGCCGGCTCGACCGGGCAATGGTGACGACGGCCTGGGGTGGCGCCAAGGACGCCGATGTGATCATGCTCCTGATCGACAGCGAGCGTGGCCTGAAGGGCGATGCGGAAACGATCCTTCAGGGCATGAAGGAAGTCCACCAGCCGAAGATCCTGGTTCTGAACAAGATCGACCAGGTGCGACCGGAGGATCTGCTGAAGCTTGCAGCGGCGGCCAACGAGACGATCAAGTTCGAGCGCACCTTCATGATCTCCGCGCTGACCGGCTCGGGCTGCAAGGATCTGATGGATTATCTTGCCGAGACGCTGCCGGAAGGTCCCTGGTATTATCCGGAAGACCAGATCTCCGACCTGCCGATGCGCCAGCTCGCGGCCGAAATCACTCGCGAAAAACTGTTCCTGCGCCTGCATCAGGAACTTCCCTACGCCTCGCATGTCGAAACCGAGAAGTGGGAAGAGCGCAAGGACGGATCCGTTCGTATCGAACAGGTGATCTACGTCGAGCGCGAAAGCCAGAAGAAGATCGCACTCGGCAAGAATGGCGATGCGATCAAGGCGATCTCCACCGCGTCGCGGAAGGAAATCTCCGAAATCCTTGAGCAGCCGGTGCACCTCTTCCTGTTCGTCAAGGTGCGTGAAAACTGGGGCGATGATCCCGAGCGCTTCCGCGAAATGGGTCTTGAGTTCCCACGCTGATCGGCCAGTATTCTCAATACCGCTAACGCCGCTCGCCAGCCCTGCTGGCGGCCGGCTCCTCTCGGAGGGTGAACTTCGGGCTGCCGGGCATCTGCCGAAACGACAGGCGGGACTTGTCTCAGGTCAAGGCGCCGGTGCCCCAACCGTACGCTCCCTCAGTGACAAACGAGATTGGATAGGAACCGCTACTGCATGTTTCCTTAAATCCTATTCGATTTAAGGATAAAAACATGCAGCAAATCAAAGTGCTGCAGCGACCTTTGCGCGTCTAATAAGACGCGCGGCGCTGTAGGACGCCGGCTGTCTTTTTGCCAGCATCGGCCCGATCATCTCGGCACGGTTAGTCCAGACGTAGCCCGAGAAGTTCTCCGGCACCAGTTCAAGATCTTCCGCGCTATCGATGCCCGTGGTGAAATCTCCGCCGGCATAGGGGCCGAGCAGGATGATCTCGCTGCCGGCTGATTTCATGCGCTGTGCAAAACGGTCGGGCCAACCCCACAGCCAGGGCGCATAGTTTCCCGGAACGATCACCAGCGTGTTCTGGCAGGCGGCCGGAACGACGCCGGTCCAGCCATAGGCGATGTAGCGGGCGAGGCAGCCGACGACAGAGTTCCTGTCGTAACCACGCAGGCCCTTCACCAGCTTCAGCGCTTCCCGCGTCGGCTCGCCGCCGCCATAGACCCCAAAGACGGCTTGCCGCCATTCCGGATGTGTTTCGAGCAGGGCGGCGAGCGCTGCGCCTTCCTCGGCCCGGCGGCTCTTGAAATTGACGAGAAACTGGCGATCGGGCAGGGCGGTGAAAACCTCCTCCAAGGTCGGCATGTGGCCGGTGCCTTTTCCGCGGAACGGAAAGGTCTTGCCGCCGTCGGCGGTATAGCCGTAGCCGATGTCGAGCGATTTCAGCACCGTCATTGGCGTTTCCTCGGTGACCCCTTTGCCTTCAGTGCGGCAGTCGAACGTCCAGTCGTGGAAGACCGCGAACTGCCGATCGGGCGTCAGGTGGATGTCGAGTTCGACGACCGCAGCGCCGGAATCGAAGGCGGCCTGCATTGAGGCGACGGTATTTTCGAGGTGATCGTGCCGTGGCTTTTCGATGATCTCGGCCGTGCAGGTATCGTTCCCCACGCCCGCTTTCGGATAGGTCTGGTGGATGCCGCGATGCGCGAGAATCTTAGGCGGGCCCTCGGGGGGCGTTGCCAGCAGGGACGTGTTGAGGAGCCAGACGACGGCAGCAAAAAGCACGGCGACAATGACGAATCTTTTCATCCTGATTCTCCCTCTCGCGACCGGGATTGCTCGACAATGTGGCGCTACCGTGATGCTACGCGCTGGGCGTGTGGGCTGTGTAATGCGAACGATCTGTCAACCGGCCGCCGAATTGACCGGCACGCGCCCGCGTGTGAGTGAGTTGGCATTCCCCGTAGGTTCAGGAGAGAATTCATGCCGCAGCTCGTCGATGGAAAATGGGTCAAGGGTGACGTTGCTGCGAGCGAGATGAAGGGTGGCGCCTTTTTCCGCGAGCCGACCCGTTTCCACAGCTGGATCACGGCCGATGGCGGCCCCGGCCCGCAGGGGCAGCCAGGTCTTCCGGCGGAGGCCGGGCGCTTTCGTCTGTTCGTTTCGTACCTCTGCCCCTGGGCGTCGCGCACGATCGCTTTTCGCAATCTCAAGGGACTGCAGGACGTCATCGGGCTTACCGTCTCCGACCCGCTGCTAGGCGAGGATGGTTGGGTCTACGACGAGCCTGTGGACGCTGGCGGGCGTGTTGGTCTGATCCGTTATCATCACGAGCTCTATACGGCGAGTGATGGCCATTACACCGGCAAGGTGTCGGTCCCCGTCCTTTGGGACATGAAGGAAGGGCGCATCGTCAACAACGAATCCGCCGACATCATCCGCATCCTGAATTCGGCTTTCGACGACCTGACCGGCAACCGCCTCGATTTTTACCCTCAAGCGCTGCGTGCGGAGATCGATCACTGGAACGACCCGATTTACGAGCGCGTCAACAACGGCGTCTACCGCGCCGGGTTCGCCAAGTCTCAAAGCGCCTATGACGAGGCCGTCACGAGCCTGTTCGGGATGCTCGACGAGCTCGAGCGCCACCTGGCGGCCAATCGTTACATCGCCGGCGAGTACCTGACGGAGGCCGATATCCGTCTGTTCGTGACATTGATCCGGTTCGATGCGGCCTACCACGGCGTCTTCAAGTGCAATCTTCGCCGGATCGAAGATTATCCGGCGCTTTCCAACTATCTGCGCGAAATCTACCAGTGGCCCGGCATCGCCGAGACGGTGCGCATCGACCATATCAAGCGAGGCTATTACGGCATCGCCCACGTCAATCCGACCCGCATCGTGCCTGTTGGTCCCATGCTCGATTTCACCCGGCCGCATGACCGGCATTCCCTACCGGGTCGCGGGGTCGTCGGAGCTGAGGCCAATTCGGCCGATTTACTAAGCAAACAAATCTTTGAGGGGGCATAAAAAGCCCATTGCCAATCGTTTGAAGCTTACTAAGTTAGTGTAAGTTCTGATGGATAGGAGCCCGATGGCGGCTGGCCTGGCGAATTTCCGGCAGCGCGCGCACGAGGAGCGCCGCATCTGTTCCGGATACCATGAGGCCACGCCAGAGCCGGTTTTCGCCGCTTCCGGAATTAGGTCGCGTCATGCCCCTGCGTTCCGCATCATTCTTCATGCGCGCCGCAACGCTTTCCCGGAAGCCCCGATAGAACCGGCCCCGTCGCCGCTCCTACGCAGCAGGACACAGGATGTGTCTGGCAGGGGTTGGATATGAATGCGGCATTGTTGAATTTGCTTCGCCGTCTGGTGCGCAAGGGCAATCTGACGGTGTTTTTTTCTGCGGGTGAGCAGGTCATTCTGGGTGACGGCTCGGGAAAGCCGGCAACGATCCGCATTGTCGATGCGGAAGCTGAAAAAGCGATCGCTATCGACCCGGGGCTTCGTTTCGGCGAGCTTTATATGGATGGCCGCGTCGTCATCGAGGACGGCGACATTTTCGATGTGCTCTCGATAGTAAAGGAAAACGGTCTGGAGAACGCCGCGACTGTTCCCAACACGCTGGTTGCTCTTCAGCATGTGTTGCGCCAGCAGGTGAAGAGCCGCATGCCGGTCAATCGCAACCGGCACAATGTCGCCCATCACTATGATCTCGATCGCAAGCTCTTCAATCTGTTCCTCGATCAGGACTGGCAATATTCCTGCGCCTATTTCGAGCCGCCGGGCATCTCGCTCGATGAGGCGCAACTCGCCAAGAAGCGCCATATCGCCGCCAAGCTGCTGCTTGAACCCGGGCAGAAGGTGCTTGAGGTCGGCTCCGGCTGGGGCGGGATGGCGATGTATCTTGCGGAATCCTCCGGCGTCGAGGTGACGGGCATCACACTCAGCGAAGAGCAGCTGAAGATCTCGCGCGAGCGGGCGGCCAAGCGAGGCTTGTCCGATCGTGTCCGCTTCGAGCTTCAGGACTATAGGACGATGCAGGGGCGGCAGTTCGACCGCATCGTGTCGGTCGGTATGTTCGAACATGTCGGCATCGGCAATTACGGCCGATTCTTTCGCAAGATCAGGGAATTGTTGAAGCCTGAGGGCGTGATGCTGTTGCACTCGATCGGGCAGGTCTACAAACCCTGGGCGACCAATCCATGGATCGAGAAATACATCTTCCCCGGCGGTTACATCCCGGCGCTTTCGGAGGTTCTGCCTTCCGTTGAAAAGACCCAGCTTCTCGTCAAGGATATCGAGATCCTGTCGATGCACTATGCCTGGACATTAAGGGCGTGGCGGGAGCGTTTCCTCGCGCGGCGCGAAGAGGCGGTAAAGCTGTTCGACGAGCGCTTCTTCCGGATGTGGGAGTTCTATCTCGCCGCGTCGGAGACGGCCTTCCTGCATGACAAGCACTTCATCTTCCAGCTGCAGCTGTCGCCGTCGCTCGATACGGTGCCTTTCGCACGCGGTTACATCGAGGCGAAGGAACGGGAACTGATGGAATTCGAAATGACCCGCCCGCCGCTTGAGCTGGTGGATATTTAACGCATGTCGCCCGAAAGTGCGCCGCGGTTTCGGTGCAACGACATCCTTAGAAAACACAGGTCGAGCGCACCTCTCCTGTGGAGTTCCGGTTTCGCCACGCAAGCCTTCACTTGGCCTTGAAGACCTGCGCCTTTATGGTCGCCGACTGAAAACAGGAAAGACGGATCCCACCATGGCCAGCCCAGCAAAACCCATCGCCGCCATCATTGCCAGCGAGATCAAGGCGTCGACCTCCCAGGTAATCGCCGCGGTGGAGCTGCTCGATGAGGGCGCGACGGTGCCGTTCATCGCGCGTTACCGCAAGGAAGTGACCGGCGGGCTCGACGACACGCAGCTGCGCACGCTGGCTGAGCGTCTGACCTATCTGCGCGAACTGGAGGCAAGGCGGGGTTCGATCATCGAATCGATCCGCGGACAGGGCAAGCTGACCGACGAACTCGAAGCCAAGATCGCCGCGGTGGAAACCAAGGCCGAACTCGAAGATATCTATCTGCCCTACAAGCCGAAGCGGCGCACCAAGGCGGAGATCGCCAAGGAGCGGGGCCTTGGGCCGCTTGCCGAAGCTATTCTCGCCGACCGGACGGTCGCACCGGCTGACCGCGCCGCAAAGTTTCTGACGGCAGATGTGCCCGATGTGAAGACGGCGCTTGACGGCGCGCGCGACATTATCGCCGAAGGCATGGCGGAGAATGCCGACCTGCTCGGCCGCCTGCGCAATCACATGAAGGGCGCGGCGTTCCTGCGGGCCAAGGTCGTCGACGGCAAGCAGGCGGCGGGTGCCAAGTTCTCGGACTATTTCGATCATTCCGAACGCTGGGCGACCACACCGGGTCACCGGGCGCTTGCCATGCTGCGCGGCTGGAACGAGGAGGTGTTGTCAGTCGATATCGTCGTCGATCAGGACGATACGTCTCCCGTCAAACCGGTCGAGCGCATGATTGCGGCCGCCTACAATGTCGGCGGACAGCTGCCGGGCGACAAATGGCTTTCCGAGGTTATCGGTTGGACCTGGCGCGTGAAGCTGTCGATGTCGCTGTCTCTCGACCTGATGCGCGAGCTGCGCGAACGGGCGGAAGAGGAAGCAATCCACGTTTTCGCCCGCAACCTGAAGGACCTGCTGCTGGCCGCTCCGGCCGGCTCGCGCGCGACGATGGGGCTGGATCCGGGCATTCGCACCGGCGTCAAGGTCGCCATTGTCGATGGTACCGGCAAGCTTTTGGAGACAACGACCGTTTATCCGTTCCCGCCGAAGAACGATGTCCGCGGCACGCAGGCCGAGCTGGCATCGCTGGTCCGCAAGCACAAGGTCGAGCTGATCGCGATCGGCAATGGCACCGGCAGCCGCGAGACGGAGAAGCTTGTCGCCGACATGCTTGCCCAACTGCCGGCGCCAAAGCCCACCAAGGTCATCGTGTCCGAAGCCGGTGCTTCGGTCTATTCCGCCTCGGAGACGGCCGCACTTGAGTTCCCCGGTCTAGACGTCTCCCTGCGTGGCGCCGTCTCCATCGCCCGGCGCCTGCAGGACCCGCTGGCTGAGCTCGTCAAGATCGAGCCGAAGTCGATCGGCGTCGGCCAGTATCAGCACGATGTCGACCAGTCGAAGCTCAACCGCTCGCTGGATGCGGTCGTGGAAGACGCGGTGAACGCCGTCGGTGTCGATGTGAATACGGCATCCGCACCGCTGCTTGCGCGCGTCTCCGGTCTCGGCAAGTCTTCGGCAGAAGCGATCGTCGCACACCGCGATGCCGCCGGACCGTTCGCCAGCCGCAAGGAACTCTTGAACGTCGCGCGTCTCGGCGCCCGCACCTTTGAACAGTGCGCCGGCTTCCTGCGCATTCCTGATGGCAAGGAGCCGCTCGATGCGTCGTCGGTCCACCCGGAAGCCTATGGTGTCGCCAAGAAGATCGTCGCGGCCTGCGGGCGCGATGTGCGCGCATTGATGGGCGACAGCGCGGCGTTGAAGCAGCTCGATCCGCGTGTCTTCGTCGATGAGCGTTTTGGCCTGCCGACGGTGAAGGACATTCTGGCCGAACTGGAAAAACCGGGCCGCGACCCGCGCCCGAGCTTCAAGACCGCGACCTTCGCCGAGGGCATCGACGACATCAAGGATCTGAAGGTCGGCATGCAGCTCGAAGGCACCGTGACAAATGTTGCCGCCTTTGGCGCCTTCGTCGACATCGGCGTCCATCAGGATGGCCTCGTTCATGTTTCGCAGCTTGCGGACCGGTTCGTGAAGGACCCCCATGAAGTGGTCAAGGCCGGCGACGTGGTTCAGGTGCGGGTGACCGAGGTGGATGTACCGCGCAAGCGCATTGGCTTGACCATGCGCAAGGACATCGGTGCCGATACGGGCCGCGAGGCGAGGGCGCCGGCATCGAACAACGGCAATCGCAGCGCGCCAGCGCGTCCGCAGAAGCCGCAGCAGCCGTCGCAGGGCGCCTTTGGTGCCGCGCTCATGGAAGCGATGAAGCGCAAGTAATACGGGTCGCCCAGAAGTCGTATCGGTTCCCGGGTTACTCTCCGTAAATTAGTCAATTGTAATATACGGATTGCTCCGCCATACTGATCTCGTGGCGGCACTTGTATCGTGTCGCGAGCAAGTGCCGATCATAACAATGCCGGTCAACGGCGGATGAGGTCAGCGGAAACTCCTTTTCCGCCGGGTTTCCCGGCGAAAGGAGGTGCGTCATGGGACGCAATATGATCCGTGGCCTCGCTCGAGCCGTCATATTGGCGGCCGCGGTGACGGCACTTCCAAACCCGGCAAGTTCGCAGGTGATGGCGAACTGTGCCGCGCGATCCGAAGTGATCGAATTTCTCATGCGACAGTATCAGGAAAAGCCTGCGGGGATCGGATTGATCAACCCGCATGCGGTGATGGAAATCTATGCCGCCGATAGCGGCACCTGGACCCTGATCGTCACGGATGTCACCGGCCGAAGCTGTGTCATCCTTGCCGGCAAAAGCTGGGAGGCACTGCCGCCCCAGCCGATACCGAAGGCATAGAGCATGTCGCGCAAAAGTGTGCAGCGGTTTTGCGATAACGACATGCGGCATAACAGGAAACTTTAAGTCTGTCGCCGCCTGTCGCAGACGATCGCCGGGCAGGGCGCCCGGCGTTAGATTCCGTGTCTTGCAGCCCTCACTGCGGCCGGCCGACGCTGGCATAGGCAAAGCCGTGCTTTGCAACTTCGTCGGGGCGATAGATGTTTCTGAGGTCGACCAGTACCGGCGCCTTCATCACGGCTTTCAACCGGCGGAAGTCGAGCGCGCGGAACTCGTTCCATTCGGTCACGATCACCAGCACGTCGGCCTCTGCGGCTGCCTCGTACGGATCCTTGGCGAAATCGAGACCGTCCATCAGTTTCTTGGCGTTTTCCATGCCTTCCGGATCATAGCCGACGACATGGGCGCCGGCGTCCTGCAGGGTCTGGACCACGGTGATGGCCGGGCTGTCGCGCATGTCGTCGGTGTTCGGCTTGAAGGTGAGGCCGAGGACGGCGACCTTGCGTCCGCGTACATCGCCGCCGGCAGCCGCGATAACCTTGCGGCCCATGGCGCGCTTGCGGTTGTCGTTGATGGCGACGGTGGTCTCGACCAGGCGCACGGGGCTGTCGAAATCCTGGGCGGTCTTGACCAAGGCCAGCGTGTCCTTCGGGAAGCAGGAGCCGCCATACCCAGGACCCGCATGCAGGAATTTTCCACCGATACGGCCGTCGAGGCCGATGCCGCGGGCAACGTCCTGCACGTTGGCGTCGACCTTCTCGCAGAGATCGGCCATCTCGTTGATGAAGGTGATCTTCATCGCCAGGAAGGCGTTGCCGGCGTATTTGATCAGTTCGGAGGTGCGGCGCGAGGTGAAGACCAGCGGCGCCTGGTTGAGGTAGAGCGGACGGTAAACCTCGGTCATGACGTCGCGGGCGCGCGCATCATCGTCGGCAAGACCGATGACGATGCGGTCGGGGCGCTTGAAGTCCTCGATGGCGGCACCTTCGCGCAGGAATTCCGGATTGGAAACCACGGCGAAATCCGCCTCCGGGTTGGTTTCGCGGATGATGCGCTCGACCTCGTCGCCGGTACCGACCGGAACCGTCGACTTCGTCACGATGACGGTGAAACCCTTGAGGTTGACGGCGATCTCGCGCGCTGCGGCGTAGACATAGGAGAGATCGGCATGGCCGTCGCCGCGACGCGACGGCGTGCCGACGGCGATGAAGATCACGCCGCTGTCGGCGACCGCCGAAACGAGATCCGTGGTGAACGACAGGCGGCCGGACTGGACATTGCTCGCGACGAGATGGTCGAGGCCGGGTTCAAAGATCGGGATGCGCCCCTGCATCAGGGCATCGATCTTGCTTTCGTCCTTGTCGAGGCAAACCACGTCATGGCCGAAATCGGCAAAACACACACCCGAAACAAGGCCGACATAGCCGGCGCCGATCATCGTGACTTTCATCTGCTCTTCCTTTTGTTGCGAGAGCTTCGCTTATGCAAAGTGTGGCGACGGCAGTCGTCGCCGATGGTTGCCTCAGGCCTGCCGGGCCGGCGAGCCAGCCTTCTCGGAGCGACCGTAATATTCGTCATACCAGGCTGCAAAGCGCGCGACACCGTCTTCCACCGAAATCGACGGCTTGAAATCGGTGAGCGCCTCAAGCAGATCCGGAGACGCATAGGTGCGTGGCACATCGCCCTGCTGCATCGGCAGCATGTTGCGAAGCGCCGGGCGACCGACTGCCTTTTCGATCGTCTCGATGAAGGTCATCAGTTCGACCGGCTGGCCGCCGCCGATATTGACGACGCGGAATGGCGCCTGCCGCGACAGCGTGTCCTGCGCCTTTTCGGATGGCACCCGGTTTTCCTCCGAGGGGAGGACATGCGAAAGCCTGAGGATGCCTTCGACGAGATCGTCGATATAGGTGAAGTCGCGGCTCATGCGGCCTTCGCCGTAAATGTCGATCGGCCGGTCGTTGTGGATGGCGTCGATGAACTTGAACAGCGCCATGTCGGGCCGACCCCAGGGGCCATAGACCGTGAAGAAACGGAAGGCCGTCGTCGGCACCTTGTAGAGATGGGCATAGCTGTGCGCCATCAGTTCCATCGATTTCTTCGTCGCCGCGTAGATCGTCATCGGCTCGTCGGCCCGGTCTGTCTCGGCGAAAGGGATCTTTTCGTTGGCGCCGTAGATCGATGAGGTCGAGGCCAGCATCAGGTGCTTGGGGCCGATTTCGCGCGCCAACTCCAACATGTTCCAGGAGCCGATGAGGTTGGAATCGACATAGGCCTTGGGGTTTTCCAGGCTGTAGCGGACGCCGGCCTGGGCAGCCAGATGGATGATGACCTCCGGCTCGGCAAGCTCTGCGGCGTGGTTCAGCGCATCCCGGTCTTCCAGCATGCCGACGACCGCCTTGAAGCCGTTCGAGCGGGCGAGGATCGCGTGGCGCTGTTCCTTGAGCGTGACGTCGTAGTAGGGCGTCATTCCGTCGAAGCCGACGACGAAATGCCCTTCGTCGATCAGTCGCTTTGCAAGATGAAAGCCGATGAAGCCGGCCGTGCCGGTGATGAGGTAGCGCAAGACGATATCCCCAGATTGCGTTGTCGCGCGTTCATACGAAGAAAGCAGGGCAATGGAAAGCCGAAACCGTCATTCCGAGGGGCGGTCGAGCCCTTGCTGAAGGGCGGAAAGGATCGACATCGCCTGGCCGGCATACTGGCTGATCCAACGATTGTGGATGGCCTGGATCGGCATGGCGTTGAGGTGGTTCCAGCGCTCGCGGCCCTCACGCTGAACGATCACCAGATCGGCGTCTTCGAGAACTCTTAAATGCTGCATGACGGTGCAGCGATCAAGGCTGTCAAACTGCTCGCAGAGCATGCCGGTCGTCTGCGGCTCATCCTTCAGGGCGTCGAGGATCTGTCGGCGCAGGCCGTTGGCGAGTGCCTTGAAAACAAGGTCATCTTTCGAATCGGTTGACATGTTATATTTTTATAACATATGCTGTGTCAGCACAATGGGAGAAGAGGTCATGTCTTTCGAATTTCGTGTGAATGGACGCATCGACCGGCCTGTCGCCGAGGTATTCGATGCCGTGGTCAATCCTGATCAGATCAGCAAGTACTTCGTCACCCTTGGCGGGGTCAGTGGGCCCTTGGTCGCCGGAACAACGGTTACCTGGTGGGGCAACGTGCCGATAGAGGTCGAGGCCGTGGAACCCCACGAGCGCATCGTCCTTCGCTGGGATGCGATGGTGGAGAAGGAGGAGGAGCCTTATCGCACCAAGGTCGAGATGCGCTTCCAGCCACTCGAGGACGGCGCCACCATGGTGACGATCGCCGAAACCGGCTGGCGCGAAAACGCGCGCGGACAGAAGAGTTCCTACATGAACTGCGAGGGTTGGTCGCAAATGCTGGCCTGCATGAAGGCCTGGCTCGAATACGGCATCAACCTGCGCCAGGGCTACTACGTCAGCGAATTGTCCGGGCAGCCCGCAACCGAGCCGCCGCTTTAAGGGAGATCACACGATGACGATTACGGGTGGTATCAACATCGCTATGAAGGTGCCGTCGCACCAATATGAGGCGGTCGTCGCCTTCTACCGCGACACGGTCGGTCTCGAGCCTTTCGACGAGAAGGCGCCGGCCAAGGGTTTTATCCTCGGTCCTAACAGGCTTTGGATCGACGAGGCGCCGAATTACAGCCAGGCGGAGGTGTGGCTCGAACTCTTCACCGACGACCATGAGGCCGCACTCGGCGGGCTTGCCGAAAAAGGCGTGGTGCGCTGCGATGCGGTCGAGGATCTCGGCGAAGGCTTTCGCGGCGGCTGGATCATGAACCCGGCCAACATTGTGCACATGCTGCGCACGCCGGACGCCTGGTAGGCGCCCGGCAGCGGGATTAGTAGGCGAACGGCTCGCCGGCGTTTGCCGGCGTCGACATTGGCGCGAGCGTCTCATTCATCGGCGCTTCCGCCTGCAGCACGACGACGCGCGAATCCTTCGGCACGCGGCTGTAGAGATCGATGATATCAGGGTTGAAGAGCCGGATGCAGCCGCTCGATACCGCCTTGCCGATCGACCAGGCCTCGGTGGTTCCGTGGATGCGGAACAGCGTGTCGCGGTCGCCCTGGAAAAGGTAGAGCGCGCGCGGCCCAAGCGGGTTGCGCACGCCCGGTTCCATGCCGCCGGCAAGCGGGCCGTAGCGTTCGGGTTCGCGCGCGACCATGCTGGAGGTGGGCGTCCAGCGCGGCCATTCGGCCTTGCGGCCGATACGGGCTTCGCCTTCGAATTCCAGGCCGGCCTTGCCGACCCCGATACCGTAGCGCATCGCCATGCCGCCGTCCTGGACCAGGTAGAGGAAGCGATTCTGCGTGTCGATCACGATGGTGCCGGGCGGCTCATGGGTCGCATAGGCAACCTGCTGGCGCAGATAGCGCGTATCGACCTTCCTGATATCGATGGCGTCGAGCGGAAACTTTTCGTCCGGCTTCGGTCCATACATCGCGACATAGTAGGGATCGGGTCCCTTCGGCTTCGCCGGTCCGCCGCTGGTCACGCAGCCTGCGAGCGTGGACGTGGCAAGAAGGAGGGCGAAGAGCTGCGCCAAGCGGCCGGCGCTGTTCCGGGACACACACATAATCGGGTCAATATTCCTGCTGATTGCATTTCGGGAGGGAGCGGACGTTGCCGCCGTGTACGGCCGTTCTAATGCCAAACATGGCCTCGGGGAGGCAAGAGCGCGACGGAATTGAGGCAATTGGTGAGTGTCACCGAAAGGCGACAGTGCGGAGGTCTGCGTGAAAGCGCTAGATCGCGATGCCAGACTGGCATCATCGCTTGATCCGCTTTCCATCGCGGGTGTATGCCTTTTTCATGCAATGGAGCGATCAGGCCATCATTCTCGGGATCAGGCGGCACGGCGAAAGCTCGGCCATCGCCGAAGTCATGACTGCGTCGCGGGGCCGGCATCTTGGCATGGTGCGGTCCGGCCGTTCGCGCACCATGCAGCCCGTCCTTCAGCCGGGAAATACCGTCGAATTGACCTGGCGCGCGCGGCTCGATGAGCATATGGGCGAGTTCCGCATCGAGCCGCTCGAACTCCGGGCGGCGCGGCTGATGGAGGCGGCCACGTCAGTCTATGGCATCCAGGCGCTGGGCGCGCTTTTACGCCTGCTGCCGGAGCGCGATCCGCATCCGCATCTCTATGAGGCGCTGGCCGTCATCGTCGATCACCTCGAGGATCCGGCCGATGCCGGTGAACTGTTCGTGCGCTTCGAACTTGCCGTTTTGAACGATCTTGGTTTCGGGCTTGATCTGACCGAATGCGTGGCGACCGGAACGCGCGAAGACCTGGCCTTCGTGTCGCCGAAGTCGGGCCGGGCCGTCTGCCGCGCAGCCGGCATGCCCTATGCCGACCGCATGCTCGCGCTGCCGGAGTTTCTCGCCGTCGAAGCGCGAAGTGCGGCCGACTATGACAGCCTTGCCGCCGCCTTCCGCCTGACGGCCTTCTTTCTCAACCGCCATGTCTATGAGCCACGCGGCCTCAAGGTTTCGTCCGCGCGCGATGGTTTCGTCAATGCGGCGCTCAAGGCATTGAGGCCTTCTTCTTCAGCCGCGTGATCGACAGCGCCGCGCGTCCGATCGGGCGTGTGAAAGAGGCTGTCACACCTCAAGGGAGTTTGCATGTTTCAAGAACTTTTCCCCGGCATGCCTGTATCCGGCATCGGCGTGCTTCCGCTGGATCGCGTTGCGCGCGACGGCGGCCTCAAGGTCATGCAGGATCTTTTGAAGGGCGACCTGCCGGCGCCGCCGATGTCGGCAACGCTCAAGTTTGGCCTGACCGAGGTCGAGGAGGGGCGGGTGGTCTTCAAGGGGCTGCCGACCGAGGAGCATCTGAACCCGCTTGGAACCGTGCATGGCGGCTGGACGGCGACGGTGATGGATTCGGCGCTGGGATGCGCAGTGTTCACGATGATGAAGCCCGGCGAGGCCTACACCACTGTCGAATTCAAGGTAAACCTGGTGCGGCCCTTGCTGCCCGGCATGGGCGAAGTCTTCTGCGAAGGCAAGATCGTCCACCGTGGCCGCACCATCGCCACGTCGGAGGCCTGGCTGCGTGATGCTGGTGGCAAGCTTCTGGCGCACGGGACGGAAACCTGCGTGATCTTCCCGATCGACAATCTGCGCCGATAGCAGTCGCCCTTTCCCCGACGCTGCAACGATCGTCGGCGCTCACATGGGCGCCGGCGGAAGTCGCATACGTGAGTGGGATGCCGTTGGCTGTGCCTCATAGCTGCTCGGCTGTCGCGACGCCGGCGCATCACGTGAATGAAACTTATACATTTCCGCGAAGAGATTGGGGCTCTCAACCGTCTATGCCTTTGGCGGTCGTGCAAAACTCTGTATGGTCGCGATCGGCCTGCGAATATTGCCGCCAGGGGAAAACATGATTGAAGTTATTGCCTTAGTCGCTTTTGTTCTGGCGCTCTCCGCCTTTTTCGGCGGCAGGAAGACAGCAGAACGGTTGGACAGCGAAGTCGCCGCGCTCAAGAAGGAGATCGCGCGATTGACGGCTGCGGCCGGGCTCACAGCGCCGGAAGGCGATATCGCGTCGGAGCAGGCGGCAGCGCTTTCTGAACGCTCCGCCGATGCGGTGACCGACGATGATGAAGGCGTCGATGGGCTCTCGGCGAGCGCTCGCGAAGGCGCAAGGATCTTCGGCAATGCCGAACCGACCGAGCCCGAAACCGCATCCGACGAAGCCGTGGCCGCGAGCGTCGAGGCGACCTCCGTCGATGCAGCGCCATCCCGGCAGGTGGAAAGCCTGGAAAGCCGTCTCGGTGCCCGCTGGGCCGTCTGGGTCGGCGGCATCGCACTGGCGCTCGGTGGCGTCTTCATGGTCAAGTATTCGATCGACGCCGGTCTTCTGAGCCCTGCCGTCCGGCTGACGCTGGCCGCACTCTTCGGTTTGCTGCTGGCTGCGGCTGGCGAGGTCATTCGCCGTCGCGCCGTGCCCGTTATCGCCAACGAATTCCAGAATGCGATGATCCCCGGCATCCTCACTGCCGCCGGTGCCGTCACGTTGTTCGGGGTCGCCTATGCGGCTTATGACATCTATGGCTTCATCGGCACGGCGACGGCCTTCGTGCTGCTGGCGATGATTTCGCTCGCAACCGTCGGCCTGTCGTTGCTGCATGGGCAGGCGCTGGCCGGCCTCGGCTTGCTTGCCTCGCTGATCACACCGTTGCTGGTATCGAGCGATGAGCCGCGCCCCTGGGTTCTCTTCGGCTTCCTGTCGGTCGTGTGGCTCGCGACCTTATTGGCGTCGCGGTTGCGGCGCTGGATGGTCGTGCCGACGCTCGCCAATGTCGGCATCGGGCTCTGGGGGCTTGCCTATGTCACCGCGGTATCGCCCTTCGACGCGCTGCCGGTCGCCTTTGCGCTGCTGGTGATGATCCTGGGTGTCGGGCTGGTCTGGCCGGGTGCGATGGACACCGATGCGCCCAGTGAGCCGTTGCCTGAGCCGACGAACCGCCCGATTGCGGTTGCCGGCCCGTGGGAGAAGCTCTTCACGCCGGCCTATGCCGCCATCAGCGTTTCCGCGGCCATTGCCGCGACCGTGCTCGCTCTGATCTTCATCAGCCCGGCCGTCAGCGCCGTGGAATATCCCGTCAAGGAGTTCTTCGTCGTGGTCGCGGCCCTGGCCGCACTCGGCGCATGGCGGACGAATGCCGTCTATCCGGCCCTGCTGTCTGCCCTCGGCGCGATCGTCGGCATCGGCAGCCTGACGGCGCTGAGCGGCGTCCTTGCCTATCTCGACTCTTCGCTTGCCGGTGTTGCGCCGGAGATCGTTCTGCCCAGCCGAACCGCGACGCTGACGGCCTTGCTGCTGGCAACGCTGTTCGTGCTGTTCGGCGCATTCGTGCTCACCCGCCGCCTGCGCGAACACCCGCAGTTCGCTATCCTGTGGGCCGGCATTGCCGCCGTCGTTCCGGTTGCTCTGACCACGATGTCATTCCTGATGACCGGCAACTACACCTTCGATCTGCCGCACGGCCTTTTCGCGCTCGTTGTCGGTGGTGGTCTGCTGGCGCTTGCCGATTGGCTCTATCGCCGTGACGGCGAAGCAGAGGGCGTGGATATCGCCTCGAGCCTTCTGGTTACCGGCTCCTTTGCGCTCTTCGTGATCGCCTTGCATGCCTGGACCGATGGCCTCGTCACCACCCTGGCGATTGCGCTGCTTGGGACTGCCTATGCCGGCGCGACCCGTGTTCGGACCTGGCCAATCCTGCCCTGGATGACCGGCGCAGCGGCGATCGTCGTTCTTGGCCGTATCGCCTGGGAGCCGACGATCGTCGGCGCTGAAAACCTCGGCACCACGCCGGTGTTCAATGCGCTGTTGCCGGGCTACGGCATTCCCGCGCTCTTGCTTGTCGCCTCTGCCTATCTCGTCCGATCCTGGCCGGATGTGCGTGTGCGCAACCTGCTGCAGGCCCTGGCGAGCCTCTTCGTGCTGTTGACGCTGGCGATCCTCGTTCGCCATGCCATGAACGGTGGCGTGCTCGACAGCGCCGTACCGACGCTTGGCGAGCAGTCGATCTACACGTTGCTGGCGATCGGTGCCTCGGGTGTGTTCATGACGCTGGACATGAAGTCACCAAGCCCTGTCTTCCGCTACGGCGGCATGGGGCTTGGCGTGTTCTCGATGCTCTCGGTTCTCTCAGCGCATCTCTTCGGGCTCAATCCGTATTTCAGCGGCGAACTCTTGGGGGCCATCCCGTTCTTCGATCTGCTTTTGATCGGCTATCTCCTGCCGGGCATCGGTTATGCGGGCCTTGCCTGGTATGCGCGCGGCAAACGACCATTGCCCTACGTCATGGCGCTCGCCGTCAGTGGCGCGATCCTCGCTTTTGCATGGGCAACGCTTTCCGTCCGGCGCCTCTGGCAGGGGGAGAACATCGTGGACTGGAAAGGCTTCCTGCAGGGTGAGACCTACACCTATTCGGTCGTCTGGCTGGTGCTCGGCGTGCTGCTTTTGGTGTTCGGCTCGCGCTTCAATGCCAAGAGCATTCGCATCGCCTCGGCCGTGCTGGTCTTCATTGCCGTTCTGAAGGTCTTCCTGATCGACATGTCCAATCTCGAGGGCTTCCTGCGCGCGCTCTCCTTCATCGGGCTCGGCGGCGTTTTGATCGGCATCGGGCTGTTCTACCAGAAGATCCTTTCGGGCGTCGGCGTGACGCGGCAGTCGTCTGCTGCGCCGACACAGCCGCAATAGGTTGATGCCATGACTCGTAATTTTGCATTGGCGGCGGCATTCGCGCCGCATGCTGATCTCGCCGCCGTTCTCCTGCCGCATGCTTTTGCGGCAGATGACGGTTCGCATGATGCATCCCACCTGATCCGGGTCTGGAAGAACGCCGCCCGCATCCATGCCGAAGAGGGTGGTGACGAACGCGTGCTCTCCGCAGCCGTGTTGCTGCACGATTGCGTTTCTGTCGAAAAGAACTCGCCGCATCGCACGCAGGCCTCAAGGCTTGCGGCTGAAAAAGCCGCCGACATCCTGCGCGATCTCGGCTGGTCGGCTGAAGCCATATCGTCCGTCGCCCATGCAATTCTCACCCACAGCTTTTCGGCCAGCATCACGCCCGAGACGATCGAGGCGAAGATCCTGCAGGATGCAGACCGACTGGATGCGATCGGCATGGTCGGCGCTGCCCGCTGCTTCTACATCGCCGGGCGCATGGGCAGCGGCCTTTACGATCCGCTCGATCCGCTGGCAGAGGATCGAGAGCTCGACGACAAGGCCTTTGCCATTGACCATTTCGAGACCAAGCTGTTCAAGCTGGCCGATGGATTTCAGACGGCTACCGGTCGCAGGCTGGCGCTCGAACGCCAGCAACGGCTGCGCGATGTGCTTGCCATGATGCTGGATGAAATCTAAGCCTTTCAATCCATTACCGCCGTCCTGTGAATCAGATCGCGAACGGCCTGAATCTGTTTCTCAACGTGGAGCGTTTTCGATGAAGGTGACCGGACTGAACATTCATCCGCTGAAGAGCGGCCGGGCGATCCCGCTTGAGACGGTCACCGTCAATCTCGATGGTTTCGAGGGCGACCGCCGTTTCATGCTGGTGGAGCCGGATGGGCGTTTCATCACCCAGCGCGAGCTGCAGACGCTGGCACAGGTCGAGGCAAACCACATTGATGGCGGCGTGCAGCTGAAGATGGGCGACAAGGCACTCATCGTGCGCTTCGATCCTGACCAGCGGCTCGACGTGCGCGTCTGGGCAAGCGACGTCGATGCGGCAGTGGCCGACGATGCAACAAACGAGACGCTGTCGGGCTGGTTCGGCCGGCCCGTCAAGCTTGCCCATATGGATGCTTCGGCGGAGCGTTTCGTCGGTGCCGAGTGGGCCGGCACGGCAGCACCCGTCGGTTTTGCTGATGGCTTTCCGGTGCTGATCACCACCACAGGCTCGCTTGCCGATCTGAACCGTACACTTGCGGAGAAGGGGCAGGAGCCCGTCGGCATGGACCGGTTCCGCACCAACATCCTGCTCGATTGCGATGAGGCCTGGGACGAGGATTTCTGGGAGAGCCTGGAGATCGGCGGCATCCGCTTCGATTTCGTCAAACCCTGCGCCCGCTGCATCATGACCACCCAGGACCAGATCACCGGCGAACGCATCGGCGGCAATCCGATCCAGGGCCTCGCCGAAAAGCGCATGTCGGCCGACCGCCGCGTGGCGGGCGTGCTGTTCGGTTGGAACGTCGTGCCGCGCGGCGAAGGAACCTTGAAGCTCGGCGACGAGGCGCGGATTGTCGACCGGCGCCGGGAGCGCTGGCCGATGAAGGTGCGCGCTTCCTGAACCGGCGGAAGCCACCTACGATCTCCGCCTCAGAACCAGGGCGTTACGCCGAGCAGCTTTGCCCCGAGGTCCGAGAGGTTGGCGGGCGTGGCGTTGTGCTTTTCCCATTCGCGCGGATCGCCCGGAAAGGCGTCGCGCTTCGGATGGTCGAGCTCCCGCCAGAGCCGCACGCGTTCTTCGCGTTCGGCTCTGTTGTTCCACTTGGCTGGATGCATGGAGATGTACTGTGCCATGCGAACCCTGCCATCGGAATGGTTGGGCCGGACGCCGTGGGCAAGCAGGCTGTTGAAAATCATCAGGTCACCTGCCTCCATCTCGATATTGACGGTCGAAAGGCCTGACATGTCGGGGTGCATGGGGTCTCTGTCCGCCGGTTGGGTCTTTTCCCAGGTGGCGAAGTTTTCAAACAGCTCAGGAACACACTGAAAGCCGCCGACATCGCCATCCTGCTTCTGCAGGCTGAGCACGCCCTGGACGCCGATCGGCAGCGGACGGATCGAGGTGTCGACGTCCCAATGAATGAAACCGTTGGGATTTCCCTTGACCCTTTTCGGCGGGTTGAGGTTGGCGCGGTCGATCGTCACCCAAAGATCCTCCCGGTCCCAGATATCGACGAAGGCACCATAGATGCGCGGTTCCTGGCGATTGTCCCAGAGATATTGGTGATTGTAGATCTCCAGCATGCCGGTGTTGTTGAGTTCCTTCATCTTGTGTTCGCGGCGCTGCGGCGCGTACCAGGTCGAAGGGTCGGCTGGATCCTTCTCGTCGAAGCGCCAGAGCAGTTCGACGAGCCGCTCGACATTGGCTGCCGGCACGGCCTGCCGGACGATCACGTAACCCTTGGTGATCCAGTGCTGCCAGTCCTCCTCCGAGAGCACGCGCAACGGAAGGCGCTTCTTGATGTCCTTCAGTTGGGTTTCGGCGGCGGCTGTGGGGTGGCTGTCTCTGAGCATGCGCAAGGCCTCCTGTGCATCTGCGTCTTTCTGTCGATGCAGGCAGATTAGGCGTTCCGTGGCTGGCATGTTGCCTTCGTACGGCAAAGATTGGTACTAATCTGGCGTCATGATCCAGATGAGCGCAATATGAAGGCCGTTCTGCAGAAGATCCCAAGGCCCACGGAAGCATCCTCCATCCTTCTCGACCGACGGCTTGACGATTGCATCCCGTTTCAGTGGCATCACCATCCGGAATTCGAGCTGACCCTTACGCTGAACTCGCGCGGCCAGCGTTTCGTCGGCGACCACATCGGCACCTATGATGATGGCGATCTCGTGCTGGTCGGGTCGAACCTGCCGCACACATGGCATTCCGCGTCCAAGGTCGATGAGGGGGCGCCCCATGTGGCGCTGGTACTCTGGTTCCACCCGGAATGGGTGGAGCGGATGCAGGACGGCTTTGTCGAGCTCGGTGGCGTGCGGGCAATGTTCGATCGCTCCGCGCCCGGCCTGCAATTCTCGCAAGGAGCAGCCCGTCGCGTTCGGCCGCTGTTCGAGCGCCTGCGTACGCTCGAGCCTGAAGAGCGGTTGCCGGATGTCCTTGCGCTGCTGACGATCCTTGCGCGGGACGAGCATGTAACGCCATTGTCTAACCGGGTCGTCGCGCCCTCGGGCAGGGCCGTCGATCGTGGTCGCCTCGACCGCGTGCTCGATCACATCCACCTCACCTATGCCGAAAGCCCTTCGATGGACGAGCTTGCGGATATTGCCGCCCTCAGTCTCTCGGGCCTGCACCGCCTGTTCCTGCGCCATCTCGACATGCCGATCTCGGAGTATCTGATGCGGCTGAGGATCGGCGAGGCCTGCGCGCTTCTATCCGGCTCCGGAAAATCCATCGCTCATGTGGCCGAGGCGGTCGGCTATCGCTCGATCGCCAATTTCAACCGGCAGTTCAGGGTCCAGAAGGGTATGACGCCACGACTGTTTCGCCAGCGGTTTCAGCATGTCCGATGAGTGGCTTCCGGCCTCATCAATTCCGGTGATCGCGTCGTCAATTTAATTGGCTTTTATCTATTTTAGCGTCCGCGTAGGGTCGCGCTTCGTCATCAGGAGAAAACCCATGTCCGCCATTTCGGGAGCATCCGCGCCGTCGAGCGTTCGCCAGGAAATGCCTTGGCTGATTATTGTCGCCGGCTCGCTCGTTGCGATGCTCACCTTCGGTCCTCGCTCGGCGATGGGCTTCTTCCAACTGCCGATGCTTGCCGAGACCGGTTGGGACCGCACGACCTTCGGTCTGGCAATGGCGTTGCAGAACCTCTGCTGGGGGCTGAGCCAGCCCTTCTTCGGCGCGATCGCCGACAAGTTCGGCACCTGGCGCGTGCTGACCATGTCGGGGCTTCTCTACGCCTCCGGCCTGTTCATCATGGCCCACGCCAATGCGGCGATCTGGTTGCACATCGGTGGCGGCGTCTTGATCGGCATGGCTGTCGGCTCCGGTTCGTTCGGCATTCTGCTCTCCGCATTCGCCCGCAACGTCACGCCGCACCAGCGCTCCATGGCCTTCGGCATCTGCACGGCGGCAGGGTCCGCCGGCATGTTTCTGTTCGCGCCTCTGAGCCAGGGGCTGATCTCCGCCTATGGCTGGTCGGACAGCCTTGTCTATCTCGGGGTGTTGATGTTGCTGGTGCCGTTGTTCGCCATTCCGTTGCGTGGAAACGCTTCCTCCGGCCGGCAGACGGAAGCGCAGTACAAGCAGTCGATCGGTCAGGCGCTGAAGGAAGCGCTCGGCCACAAGAGCTACCTGCTACTGGTCTCCGGTTTCTTCGTCTGCGGCTACCAGGTGGCCTTCATCACCGCGCATTTCCCTGCTTATATCGGCGACATCGGCATCGACGCCCGCTATGCGGTAATCGCGCTGGCGCTGATCGGGTTCTTCAACATCATCGGCTCGCTGTCGGCCGGCTTCATCGGCCAACATTATTCCAAGCCCTATTTCCTGGCGCTGATCTACATTGCCCGGTCGGTCGCGGTCACCGCCTTCCTGCTGCTGCCGCAATCGCCGACCTCGGTCATTGTCTTTGCAATCGTCATGGGCTTGCTCTGGCTTTCGACCGTGCCGCCGACAAACGCGCTCGTTGCCATCATGTTCGGGACACGCCATCTCGGCCTGCTCGGCGGCATCGTCTTTCTCTCGCACCAGGTGGGTTCGTTCCTGGGCGTGTGGATGGGCGGATACCTCTATGACCGCTTCGGCTCCTATGATCCGGTATGGTGGCTAGGCGTGGCGCTCGGCCTGTTTGCGGCCGTCGTTCATTGGCCGATCGAGGAGAAAGCCGTTCCCCGGCCTGCCATGGCCTGAAGAAATCCGTGAACGGGGCGTCGCAAAATGCGACGTTCCGTTCTTGAATTCTGTCACAAAACTTTCTAAATCAATCCATGCGGCTTTGCCGCTTTTGTTTTGGTTCAATTATGCTCATTTTGAGCATAATTGAAGAGCCGCCCAGGAGAGGGGCGGAGAGGAGATCTCGATGACGCGCCTTGACACCCGCACGCAGGCCGTGGCGAACCCGGTTCTTGTAAGCGCCGCCCAGCGCTTCGGCGTCATCGAAAGACCCGAGCTTGCTTTCACACCCGCAGTCGCGCGCGAGACGGAGCATCTTTACGAGAAGGTGAAGGATTTCATTCCGGCGATCGAGTGGCCGGTCTATGCGCCTTACGTTCACGCCATCAACCGGCTGAAGAAAGAGCGCAACGCCGTCATCCTCGCGCATAACTACCAGACGCCCGATATCTTCCATTGCGTCGCCGATATCGTCGGGGACTCGCTGCAGTTGGCGCGCGACGCCAGCAAGGTCGATGCCGAGATCATCATCCAATGCGGCGTTCACTTCATGGCGGAGACCTCCAAACTGTTGAGCCCGGAAAAGACCGTGCTGATCCCTGATGGAAAGGCCGGCTGCTCGCTGTCGGAATCGATTACCGGCGCGGATGTACGGTTGCTGAAGCAGCGTTACCCCGGCGTTCCCGTCGTCACCTACGTCAACACCTCCGCCGACGTGAAGGCCGAGACGGATATCTGCTGCACCTCGTCGAACGTGCTTGCGGTCGTTGAGAGCTTCGCATCGGACACGGTGCTGTGCATCCCGGACGAATATCTGGCCATGAACGTCGCACGCCAGACCAACAAGAAGATCCTGACCTGGAAGGGCCACTGCGAGGTGCATGAGCGCTTCACCGCCGCCGAACTGCTGGCCTACAAGGAAGCCAATCCGGGCATCGAGATCATCGGCCATCCCGAATGCCATCCGGATGTGATTGCCGTTTGCGATTTCGCCGGCTCGACATCGGGCATGATCAACTACGTCAAAGACCACCGGCCGTCGAAGGTCCTGCTCGTCACCGAATGCTCGATGGCATCGAACATCCAGGCCGAGATCGAAGGCGTCGAGTTCATCAAGCCCTGCAATCTCTGTCCGCACATGAAGCGCATCACGCTGCCGAAGATTCTCGACAGCCTGCTCACCATGACGGAAGAGGTTCTGGTCGATCCGGCGATCGCCGATCGGGCGCGCCTTGCAGTCGAACGCATGGTCAACCTCAAGCAATAACACCTGCCGGGCGAAGGGCCCGGCATACAAGCATGCGCTGGAGGAGAGCCGCACCATGCTGAGAGATCATTTCCGTCCGCAATCCTTCAACGGGATTGACGATATCGTCATCGTCGGCGGCGGCCTTGCCGGCCTCTTCTGCGCGCTGAAGCTCAGCCCCCGGCCGGTAACCATTCTCGCCGCCGCACCGATCGGCCACGGCGCCTCGTCGGCCTGGGCGCAAGGGGGGATCGCTGCGGCGATGAGCCCGGGCGACACTTTCGAGAAACACGTCGCCGACACGTTGACGGCGGGGGCCGGCATCGTCGACGAGAAGATGACGCGCATGATGGTGGCCGAAGGTCCCGCGCGCATTCACGATCTGCTGGAATATGGCGTACCCTTCGACCGCGATCTCGAAGGCAAGTTGATCCTGTCGCGCGAAGCTGCCCACTCCGAACGCCGCATCGTGCGCGTCAAGGGCGACATGGCCGGCAAGGCGATCATGGAAGCGCTGATCACGGCTGTGCGCAACACCCCGTCGATCCGCATCATCGAAGGCTATGTGGTCGAAGAGCTGGTGCGCGAAGGCCGCTTCATCTCCGGCGTCATCGCCCGGCCGGATGCCGGCCAGGCGAAGAAGCGCGTTTCGTTTCCGGCGCGGGCCGTGGTTCTGTGTTCCGGTGGCATCGGCCACCTCTATGCGGTGACAACCAACCCTTGGGAAGCTTGCGGCCAGGGTCTCGGCATGGCGGCGCGGGCAGGGGCGATCATCGCCGATCCGGAATTCGTCCAGTTTCACCCGACGGCGATCAACATTGGCAAAGACCCGGCGCCGCTTGCGACCGAGGCGTTGCGTGGCGACGGCGCCCAGCTTATCAACTCGGCCGGGCATCGCTTCATGCTTGACATTCACCCGGACGGCGAGCTTGCCCCACGCGACATCGTCTCGCGCGGCGTGTTCGCCGAGGTCCAGGCCGGTCGCGGCGCCTTTCTCGATTGCACCAAGGCGGTCGGCAAGCATTTCCCGGACATGTTCCCGACAGTCTATGCCTCGTGCATCGGTGCCGGCATCGATCCGGTGACGCAGCCGATCCCGGTCGTACCGGCGGTGCACTACCACATGGGCGGCGTGCTGACGGATGCTGAGGGCCGCACCTCGATCGACGGTCTTTGGGCAGCCGGCGAAGTGACGTCGACCGGCGTGCACGGCGCCAATCGGCTGGCCTCCAATTCGCTGCTGGAAGCGGTGGTTTTTGCCGCCCGCATCGCCGAAAACATCAAGGGCACCCTGCCGACGCCGCAGCTTACCCAATGGGGCGACAATGCCGGCGAAAACGACGACCCGGTCACGGTCGAAGACAGCCCGCAGCTCACGATCCTGCGCAGCCTGATGAGCGACTGCGTCGGCGTGGTGCGCACGCGCGAAAGCCTGTTGCGGGCGATCCGCGAAATTTCGGCGCTCGAGCGCGACAACACCCGCATGCGCTTCACCAACATCATCACCACCGCCAAGCTGATCGCCGTCGGCGCCCTTCGCCGCACCGAGAGCCGTGGTGGCCACTACCGCGCCGATTGCCCGACGGAACAGCCGGAATGGCGGCGCAGAACCTACCTGACGCTTGCGGAAGCGAACCGTCTGGCGGCCGACGTCGCGGAAGCCGAAACGGCCTGAGCATGGCGCGCAATAGTCACTTGAGAATAGAGACAGGACCAACGACCAGATGACTGCAGCCCTTCGCCCCGAACTGCCCGCCCTCATGGTCGAGGATCAGGTGCGTGCCGCCTTGCTCGAAGATCTCGGTCGCGCCGGCGACATCACCACCCTGTCGACGATCGGGCCGGAACTGTCGGCAACGGCTGGCATGAACGCCCGCGATCCCGGGGTGATTGCCGGGCTTGAGCTGGCGCGGACAGCGTTCCGCTTCGTCGATCCGTCCATCGTCTTCGAGGCTCTGGTTTCGGACGGAGATCGTGTGACACCGGGAACGGCGATTGCCCGCATCTCTGGTCGCGCCCGCGGGCTTCTGTCGGCCGAGCGCGTTGGCCTGAACTTCCTCATGCATCTCTCGGGCATTGCCACCTACACCGCGAAATTTGCCGACGAGATTGCCCACACGCGCGCAAAGGTCTGCTGCACCCGCAAGACGATCCCTGGCCTGCGCGCGCTGGAGAAATACGCCGTGCGTCTCGGCGGTGGCTCCAATCATCGCTATGGCCTCGACGACGCCGTGCTGATCAAGGACAATCACATCGCCGTCTCCGGCGGCGTTGCCGGCGCCGTCCATGCGGCGCGCGCCTATTGCGGTCATCTGGTCAAGATCGAGATCGAGGTCGATGGCCTCGACCAGATGCGCGAGGCGCTGACTGCGGCACCGGACGTCATCCTGCTCGACAATATGGGACCGGTGCGCCTGCGCGAAGCCGTCGCCATCAACGCCGCCCATTGGCAGCTTGGCGACGAGGCCTATGCCGCAGACCCGCGGCGCACGCGCCTGGAAGCTTCCGGCAACGTCAGGATCGACACGGTACGTGCCATCGCCGAGACCGGCGTCGACTATATCTCGACCTCCAAGATCACCATGGCCGCTCCGACGCTCGACATCGGTCTGGACGTAGCGATCAAGCACTGAGGCGCTCCGACGCGTAAGCGCCGCGATAATGCTTGAAGCGCGCCGCATAGGGCCCTGAATCGATTCCGGTTTAAGGAGTTGTTTAGTGGCCGTCGGCGCAGTTGAGGCCGACGCTAGCGCTGCATGATGAAGGGGCAGACGACGCGTTTGTCGATGGTGATCTCCGTGCCGCAGTCATAGCGACAGATCTTGAACTGCCCTCGCATGTCCTGGCCGTTGAGGTTGCAGATCGTCACCTGGCCGCGGCCCATCTGGTTGTTCTTGAAATAGTCGGGGATCGCCTTGTTCCCCTGCGGGTTCGGCAGGAGAGGCTGGTCCGTCAGGAGGCTGGTGAGCAGCGCAAGCGCAAGCAGCATGTGTTCTTCCCTAAAGCATTTCCAGAAAAAGTGCGGAGCGATTTTCCGTTCGGAAATGCGTTAAAACAAAGAGGTAGAGTGCTTCTTTGACTCCGTTTCAACCGGAAGCGCTCTAGCCGGCCACAGAGCCGGCACCATATCCAATTGAACGAATGTAGCGCGCATTGGCCGAAGTGTTAGATGCAGTCCGCACATTAAACCCGCCGCAACGATGTCATCGCCAGCATAAATCCCCAGTCGTTTCTGCCTGCGCGTTTCATGCGGAGGATGAGCGGCCGCCCACCTTGAGGCCGGGTGCGGGCCGTTCGTCGAGGATTTGCCGGCGGAAGCGGAACAGCGCCGCAGGCCTGCCGCCGGTCGACGCCAGCGTCATGCCGGTCGGCTCGACCAGCTCCGCACCTTCGACCAGACGCCGAAAATTCTGCTTGTGCAGGTGGCGGCCGGAAATGGCCTCTACCGTTGCCTGCAGATCGGTGAGGGTGAATTCGGGCGGCATCAGTTCGAAAATGACCGGCCGATATTTGATCTTGCCGCGCAGGCGGGCGATCGCCGTTGCGACGATGCGGCGGTGGTCGTGGCGCATGGCCTGCCCGGCGGCAGCGTTGTCCTGCTCCCGGCTGCGGCCGTCAATCACCGCTTCGCGCACGAGACCGGCCTCGTAGAGCAACTCGTAACGCTCCAGCACCCGTTCCTCGTCCCAGGGGAAATCGTCGAGGCCGAAGGCAAGCCGGATGCGTGCGCGCCGCTGCGCGCTTGGCGCCATGCGCTCGTCGTCTGATGTGGCAAGCTCCCACCGCGAGAGCGCGGGCAAAATCAGCTGGTCGAGGATGGCAGGGCGGCCCTGCCGCCAATCCTCCCACGGCAGGTAGCCGTACCAGTCGCGCCAGTGCGCGCCGGCCTCGGCCAACCGCTCGGTGTTCTCGGTATCGGTTCGCGTCAGGGCGAGATAGCCGACCGAGACCATGTGCTTGCCTTCTTCGCCCGGCAGGCGCTGCCGTCCGCGGTCGCCGAAGGTGTAGAGCTGCTCGATATAGCCGAGCTTGAGCGCCGTGCGTTTTTCCACGCGGTCGCGCAGACTGGTCTCGAAGGTGCGGTGAAGAGCAGGGTCGAAGGGGCCGAAGGGCAGGCTGTCCCTCGCGTCGCCATCCGCCTCGTTGACGGCCAGGATGCGCGGGCTGCGGCTGACGACGGCAACGATGGCCGCGTTGAGACCGATTTCGACGGTGACGGCCCGCATCTCAGTCGCCAACATTGGCTCCCTCGGCTACAAGCGGCAGCACGAAGGGAACATTGCCGTCCGTGTCCGCACCGCGGCCGATCGAGCGTACGGCAGCGACCAGCCGCCCGCCGCGCGACAAGACAGTGTCGCCGATTTCGACAAGCCGCGTATTCGGCGTCGCATAGGGAGAGGCGAACCGCAGCCGCTCGACCAGTTCTCGGTCGTCCTGCTCAGGCTCCACCGCAAGGGCGGCGATAAGGGCAGCGGCCGGCGACCTCGAAACGCCCATCCAGCAATGAACGAGCATCGGCCGCGAACGGTCCCAGCCCTTGGCGAAGGCGACGATCTGCTGGACGTGCTCTTCCTGCGGAGCGATGAGCCCACCGGTACCGGCGAAGCTGATATCGTTCATTCCCAGCGTCAGGTGCCGCGCCTTGGCAATGACGGCCGGACGGTGGAAGTCCTGGCCCTTGGCGACCAGGCTCAGCATCTCGGTGCAGCCGTGGCGCACAGCCATCTCGGCGATGCGGGCAAGCGGCGATACGACGATCTGGGGCATCTCAGGCATCCACCTTCGCAGCGGCGCGTTCCGCCTCGAGCGTGGCAAAACGCTCGGTAAACAGACGCTGGGCCTCTATGGCCGGCAGGGGGGCGATCAGCAGGCTGTCGCGGGTGATGCCGCGCGGCTGCCCGAAGAACTTTCGCGCCTCCTCGGTCGAAAAGCCGGCAAGCGCAGTCGCCTCGAAATAGGCGGCAATATGATCTGCCTTCTTGATCCGGTCCTTCAGATCCTTGGCGCAATGGGCAGGCAGACCGAAGCGCAGGTGAATGGCGCTTTCCAGCCTCTTTTCGACCAGCTTGTAGCCGCCGCCGACCACGGCCTTGAAGGGGGAGATCATATCGCCGATCACATACTCCGGGGCGTCATGCAGCAGCGCCATCAGGCAGTCGTCGGCGTTGCACTTGTAGCTCCGGCGAAAGATGTCCTCGACGATGAGGCTGTGCTGGGCGACGGAGAAGGCGTGGTCCCCGGCCGTCTGGCCGTTCCACCGGGCAACGCGGGCAAGACCGTGGGCGATGTCGGTGATCTCGACATCGAGCGGTGACGGGTCGAGCAGGTCGAGCCGCCGGCCGGAGAGCATGCGCTGCCAGGCGCGTGCCGAGGTCACGCGCTTGCCTCGTCGGCGGTGGTTGGGAAGGCAAGCCCGGTCCATTCCGGCAGGGTCAACGTCACAGTCACGTCGCCCGCGAGCAGGTCGACGCCGTTGGCCATCGCTTCGCCGGCCTTATCGATGCGCACGATCGCGAGGGCCGAAGTGCCACGCACTGTGCCGAGCGTGCCGATCGACTTGCCGTCTGCCGTTATCGCTGTGCCGGTCGGCGGGAGCGCCGATGCACCGGCGACGATTACGACGCGACGGCGCTGCGTGCCGCGGTGCTGCATGCGCGAAACCACTTCCTGACCGACATAGCAGCCCTTGCGGAAGGAGAGCGCACCATTCTTGTCCATTAGCACATCATGCGGGAAGGCGTCCTGCAGCGCATAATCGGGGCCGGAAACGGCAATGCCGGAGACGATCCGGAGTTGGTCGAGGTCGGCATTAGAGGCTGAGTCCGCTTCGCTCTCACCATAGAAGCGGAAAACGGTGGCGCCGGCCTTCTCGAAGCGGTGGTCGCGAAATCCCTCGGCCAGCGGCTCGTCGAAGGCAATGACAGTGGGTGTGGAGGTGTCGAGCGACAGGGTCACCGCCGAGCGCAGCTTGTACATGGTCAGCCGCTTCAGAAGCGCTTCGGCCTGATCCGCAGTCGTTTCCAGCCTGAAGCCGTCGCCGTCGCGGGAAATCATGAAATCGAACAGGATCTTGCCCTGCGGCGTCAGCAGCGCGCCTGGCCTCGCCTCGTCAGGGGCGAGGGCATCGAGATCGGTGGTGATCAACCCCTGGAGAAGATCTTCCGCATCCTTGCCGGAAACGGAGACGATCGCGCGGTCGTCGAGGCGAACTCTGGGCATGGCTCGATTCCTGTTCACATTGCCGAACAGGTAGGATGTTCAGGGATGAACGGCAAGCGTATCGCCGGCGCTTAGAGCACTTCATCTTTAAACGGAAGCAATTCTGTTGGCTCAAAACGGCCGTTCCACACGAAGGATGGCGCTGAGCGATGCGGATCCATCGGGCAAGCCATCCGACACAGTGGGCGGCCGTTTTCAGCCAACCCTAAGGGCCGGATGAATTTCGGCCATTACCGGCGGCGGCCGTCTCGACCGCAGCTTCTGCTGCGCTCTTTGCCAGCCGCCTTGGTCCTGGCCGAAATTCCTTCCGGCAGAATGCTTCTGTTTAAAGATGAAGTGCTCTAGTCGCCGGCGATGAAAAATTTCCACTTCCCGTCGGGCATGATGCCGACACGATAGAAGTTGTAACTGCCGAATTCTTCCATGTCCGCGAAATCGCCTGCCGTCACCAGCCGGAAGAGGTCGACTTTCTCAGGGGCGGTCAGCGAGGCCAGCGGCTTTTCGGCGAAATAGGGCCAGACATAGGCTTCCTGTGGCGTACCTTTGTCGACCTGGACGAAGCTGGTCGAAAGAACGTCGAGCAGGATTGCCAGGATCTCGACGCCATCCTGGTCGCCCGACAGGCTTTTCAGGATCGCGATCGGATCTTCATCGGCGCTGACGCCAGTGACCTGGGTCTGGGTCGGGCCTTTGCCGAGCAGGGGCCGCAGCCGCTCGATATCGCCGGAGGCAGCCGCCTCGACGATCAACTCGCGCATGCGCGCCACAGGCGCCGGTATCTTGGAGACGTCGCTGAGCACTTCTACGGGTTCGACCGTCTTCGGCTCTTCGGCGGCCTGATCTTCCTTCGTTATGGTAACCGTCTTTTTGATCAGCGGGTCCGGCATCGGGATTTCGAGCGGGAGCTTTTCTTCCTGATCCGGTTCGTCGTCCACAGGTTCGGCTGGCGGAGGAGGAGTATTCTGGTCGCTTGCGACTGCGTTGGGCGCTTCCTGCAATTCGCTGAGCGCGAATGCGGGCGACATCATAACCGGAACGCAGAGAGCGACACCGGCCAGAAGCAGCGTAACAAGGCGAACCGGAGAGGTCCGGTTGGCATGGTTCCGGCTCATAAGGGCAGTCCTGATATTACTGAAGCGAGCGTTGGGGCGAAAATTCACCGGCGAGCATGCGCTCGCGAAGCGAATTGAGCATCGCTTCCGCACCTTCTTCACCATGAAGCCGAACGGTTTCCCGCATGGCTAGAGCGATGGCCGCATCGGCGATGATTTCTGGCTCGATGCCATCAGCCATGCCGTCCGCCCAGGCCTCGTTCTGGTGTTCCAGCGCTGCCTGCATTTTCTCGTGGACGATCATGTCATCGATGTCGGTCAGGCTTGGTTCCATCATTCGTTCCATGCGACTTCCATTGCTGCAAGTGGCTCACTTTAACGTCGTCCGGCTGAACCCCAACTGAACGACTGTGACCCGGTTGTCACTTCTTACCACTCTCTTAACGAACTTAGCAGCCTTTTCCCGAAACGACACGGGGTCGTGAGAAAAGAGGTTAATTTATTGCTAATTTCCAAAGCGAGCGACGATTTCTGACGCAAGTGTTGCTCCTTCGGCACGATATCGCTGTTCCGCGACGATCGCCGGCTGCGTGCAGGTCGTGTAGACAGAGGCAAAGGTGCGATACCCCCGGTTGAAGGCGGCGGTCATCCGCTCGCGCCTTTTTTCCTCGTTGGCCGTTTCCTTGTCGATCAGCTGCTGCATCGAGCGCCGCCAGACATCCTCGGGCTCTTTTACGCAGAGATTGCGCAGATAATGGACCGATCCAAGCACCTCGGCGAGGCGAATCAGCCGTTGGTCATAGGGTGTCGGCTTCTCCTCGACGACAGCAGGTGCGGGCGCTTGCGTCTGCGTCTTGTCCTGCGGAGGTGCAGCCGTCTTCTGCGACGCAGCGGCCGTCGCCGTGGCAAGCAGCAGTGTTGTCACAGTCAGGCGGATGATGGTCGGGCCGAATGTCATCATCCCTTCAAGTCCGAATCGACGGCTGTTTCAAGGCATCCGCCCGTCTTTGCGTTGGCTGCAGCCTGGGCGGCCAGTTTTTCCACGCATTCGCGAACACTGTCGGGAATGGGAAGCGCAAAGATCTTGTCCGGCGTGAACCATCCGAGGCCGGCTGCGTCGTCGCTGGCAACAGCGACAGCCTTCGCGTCCGCCTGCGCCTTGAAGACGGAGAGGAAGAAATGCCGACCCTCGGATTCTTTGCCCGGCAGATCGTAGGTTTCAAACAGCACGGGGTTGTCGGCACAAATGCCGGTCTCTTCCTGCAATTCGCGCAGGGCCGTCTGCTCCGGCGTCTCTCCCGGCTCGGCCCGGCCGCCGGGAAAAGCGTACATGTCGGCCGACGGCGGATTGGCGCGCCGCACAAGCAAGTAGCGGCCATCGCGTTCGAGAATGACGGAGGAGGCGAGTTCGGGCTGTTTCGGCATGATGGAATCAATTTCGATCGGTATCGTTGACCCATCCTACGTGAAGTGCCACATCCATGTCATGTGCGGACGTTTTGCGCTGACGGCGACCCCGGAAGAATTGATGGAGCTGTTCGGCCTGCTGGAAAGCGACGACTTTCCGGTGCGCTTCAATATTGCGCCGACGCAGCCGATCATCGTCGTGGTCGCCGCGGATCGCGCCGGGCCGGGCAGCAATCTGCCGGAGCGCAAGGCCCTTCTCGTTCGCTGGGGCTTCACGCCCGGCTGGGTCAAGGACCCCAGGGACTTTCCGCTGCTGATCAATGCCCGTGCCGAGACGGCGATCGAAAAGGCATCGTTTCGCGCCGCGATGCGCCATCGGCGCGTTCTCGTCCCGGCATCCGGCTTCTATGAATGGCATCGCCCCGCAAAGGGCAGCGGCGAGGCGTCGCAGGCCTATTGGATCCGTCCTCGAAAAGGGGGCATCGTCGCCTTTGCCGGCCTGATGGAGACCTGGTCTTCCGCCGATGGCTCCGAAGTCGACACTGCTGCAGTGCTCACCACCAGCGCCAATCCCGCGATTGCCCCCATACATGACCGCATGCCGGTGGTGATCCAGCCGGAAGATTTCGCCCGCTGGCTGGATTGCAAGACGCAGGAGCCGCGCGACGTCCTCGATCTGATGGTGCCGGCGTCGGAGGATTATTTCGAAGCGATCCCTGTATCCGACAAGGTCAACAAGGTGGCGAATGCGGGGGCCGATATCCAGGAGGCGGTCATCCCGCAACTGGTGCCGAAAGCGCCCGTGAAGGACGACAAGAACGGGGACAAGCCCGACGACGGGCAGATGTCCCTATTCTGAATCTCATGGGTACTTAGGCCGTCTGCTTCTTCAGCTTGGCGGTGGGCTTTGCCTTCACCTGCAGGGCAGCGGCCAGCACGGCCTTGAGACCAAGCGGACGGTACTGTTGAACCAGATCGGCGGGTGTCTTGGCGATGTCGGTGGTCTTGGCAGTCTTCACGTGCATGCACTCCTTGATGCTTTTCCTGGACCGGAAACGCCTCGTTCTCGCTTGCCTACTGCATGTTTCCTTAAATCGTATCCGATTCAAGGATAAGAACATGCAGCAATTCAAAGGGCTACAGCGACCTTGGCGCGTCCGATAAGACGCGCGGCGCTGTAGGCGACAACGACGCTCCTCCTCATTTTCTCCGGAGACAGGAACCGTGGCGCAGGGCCAAGCTGCACCGCGAATCTCTTTCCCGCGTGGCGATCCCAGATAAGCCAAATCGTGACAAATCCATGACCATGCCTCAGCTTGGATAGTTGGCTGTGCTTCGCATGCGGCTCACCACTTGACCGGCGCCATGCGACGCGCGATAAGTGTGGCCATGAAAACGGTTACCTGCATTATCTGCCGGAAGATTATTCGCTAGCGCTTCGCTGGCCTGGCCGTTTTCGTCTCCCGAAATCCAAGATGACAAACGTGCGGGCCTCCCGGGCGCCGTATTTCTGACGGTCGCATGCGTATTGGAGATTTGGAATGGGCGGAGTGCCGACACTTAAGCTGTACAACACGCTGACGCGGGAGAAGGTCGATTTCCGGCCGATCGATCCTGACAATGTCCGCATGTATGTCTGCGGCCCGACCGTCTACGACTATGCCCATATCGGCAATGCGCGTCCGGTCATCGTTTTCGATATCCTGTTCCGGCTGCTGCGCCATGTCTATGGGCCGCAGAGGGTGACCTATGTTCGCAACATCACCGACGTCGACGACAAGATCAACGCGCGGGCCCTGCGCGACTATCCCGGCCTGCCGCTGAACGAGGCGATCCGGCATGTGACCGAGAAGACCGAGACGCAGTTCCTCGAAGACGCCAAGTCGCTCGGCTGCCTTGATCCTGATGTCGAGCCGCGCGCCACCGACAATATTCCGCAGATGATCGACATCATCGACAAGCTGATTGCCAAGGGCCATGCCTACAAGGCCGGTGGCGAGGTGCTGTTCGATACCAGATCGATGCCGGATTACGGGCAGCTTTCCAAGCGCAATCTCGACGAGCAGCAGGCCGGTGCCCGCGTCGCCGTCGAGGTGCACAAGAAACACCCGGGCGATTTCGTGCTCTGGAAACTCTCGGCCGACAACGAACCGGGCTGGGAAAGCCCATGGGGCAGGGGGCGTCCGGGCTGGCACATCGAGTGCTCGGCCATGAGCGGGCGTTATCTGGGCGAGGTCTTCGATATCCACGGCGGCGGGCTCGATCTCATCTTCCCGCACCACGAGAACGAGATTGCCCAGTCGCGTTGCGCTCACGGCACGGATGTGATGGCGAATGTCTGGATGCACAACGGCTTCCTGCAGGTCGAAGGCCGCAAGATGTCGAAGTCCGAAGGCAACTTCGTCACCATCTACGAATTGCTGCACACCGAAAAATTCGGCGGCCGGAAGTGGCCGGGCGACGTGCTGCGCCTTGCCATGCTGATGACCCACTACCGCGAGCCGATCGATTTCTCGATCAAGCGCCTGGAGGAGGCCGAGCATCTGCTGTCGAAATGGCCGGTGCCGGGCGACGCCAAGGGCGAGGTCGATCCGGCCATCGTTACGGCGCTGTCCGACGACCTGAACACGGTGGCGGCGGTTCAGGCGCTGCATGCGCTGGCGCAGAAGACCGCCAGCGATCCAAGCCTGAGGGGCAGCTTTGCCGCCAGCGCGTCGCTGCTCGGCATCGTGCCGCAGGCGGTCGAACTCGACGAGGCCGTCGTGCACGAAGTCGATGGCCGCGTCAGGGCACGTCTCGAATTGCTGAAGGCCAAGGATTTCGCTGCGGCCGACAGAATCCGTGACGATCTGCTCGCCCAGGGCATCCAGTTGAAAGACGGCAAGGACCCGGCGACTGGCGAGCGCCTGACGACCTGGGAAGTGAAGCGATGAAGACGGCCTGCCATCCCCTATTGCCCTTGGATGCCGACGGTGTCCGGGCAGGGGACGGCGGTCGCAGCTTGACGGCATGAGGAGAGGCGCATGAAGGAGGAGTTCGTGCAATGATCGATCATACTGGTATCTCGGTTGCGGATTTCGACAAGGCGAAGTCGTTCTACGACGGGGCGTTTGCGCCGCTTGGCGCCTCCCTCCTGATGATGGTGCCGGCCGAGCACACCGGCGGCGTTAAGGTCGGCGGTTACGGTCGCGAACGTCCGGTCTTTTGGTTGCATGAGGCGGCCGCAGGTCCGGGCAGGCACTATGCTTTTACCGCACGCAGCCGCAGCGAAGTCGATGCCTTCTACGACGCAGCTCTTTCTGCCGGCGGCCGCGACAATGGCAAGCCGGGACTGCGCCCGCACTACCACCCGGATTATTATGCCGCCTTCGTCTTCGATCCCGACGGCAACAACATCGAGGCGGTCTGTCATGTGTCGACTTGAGGAGACGTTGCGATGAGTCTCGACAACAGGCCGTATCATACCGGCGGCTGCCAATGTGGTGCCGTGCGTTTCCGCGTCGAGGGCGTTCTCGGCGACGCTTCCGTCTGCCATTGCCGCATGTGCCAGAAGGCGAGCGGAAACTTCTATCTGCCGTTGGTGTCGGTGCGTGGCGCTACCGTCAACTGGACGCGTGGCGAGCGCAAACGCTTCCAGTCGTCCAATTTTGGCTGGCGTGGATTTTGCGGTGATTGCGGCACGCCTCTAACCTATGAGGCGCCCGATGGCATGGCGCTGGCGATTGCTGCCTTCGACGAACCTCAGGGGATCGTGCCGACAATCCAGTGGGGCATCGAGGCTAAGCTGCCCTATGTCGATCAAGTGCCTGAATTGCCGGGGGAGGAGACGTTGGCCGATGCCGACGCCGTGGCATTCCTTGCCGATCTCGTTTCCTACCAGCATCCTGATCATGACACCGAAACCTGGCCCCCGGAGGACGAGAAATGACCGATACAGTGCGAACAGGCGGATGCCAGTGCGGCGCGGTCCGTTTCCGCATTCGGGGACAACTCGGCCGTCCGTCGATCTGCCATTGCCGCATGTGCCAGAAGCAGTTCGGCGCCTTCTTCTCGGCGCTGGTGACAGCGCCGAAGGATGGCGTCGAGTGGACGCGCGACGAGCCGAGCTACTTCCAATCCTCGGTCAATATCGATCGTGGTTTCTGCCCGAAATGCGGCACGCCGATGATCTACCGCCATCCCGGCGGCATGGAAATCGCCATCGGCACGTTCGATGATCGCAGCGATCTGGCCCCGCAGATACAGGTTAATTATGCCTCGCGGCTCCCCTGGGTCGAGACCATCTTCGACCAGCCGGTGCTGACGGATCCGGATTTCTATAGCAGGCAGGAGAGTGTCATTTCCTTCCAGCATCCCGATCACGACACCGAGCAGTGGCACCAACCGGGAGTGTTCCGATGACGATTTCGCGCATCTTTACCGGCGGCTGCCAGTGCGGAGCGATCCGCTACCGCGCCGAAGGCGTGCTGGCGGATGCGCATATCTGTCACTGTCGCATGTGCCAGAAGGCCGCCGGCAATTATTTCATGCCGCTCGCCAACATCGCGCGCGACAATTTCGACATCACCCGCGGGCAACCCTCATGGTTTCGCTCCTCGCATCTGGTGCGCCGCGCCTTCTGCCACGATTGCGGAACGCCGCTCTTCTATGACATGCCGGACGAGGATTTCCTCAACATCGTGCTCGGCTCGCTCGATGATCCAGACGATCTGCCACCGGTTTATCAGTCTGGGGTAGAATCGCGCATGGTTTGGTTCTCGCGGCTTGCGAAGCTTCCCGAAAGGCAGACCGACGACGGCACCGAGCTTTCCGCCACCCGGCACCTGCTCGTGCTCGAAACGAACCGCCAGCATCCCGATTACGATACGGTGCACTGGCCACCGATGAGAGACTGAAGATGACTGCTCAATTGCGTACGCTCTACCCGGAAATCGAACCCCATGCGTCGGGTCACGTCGACGTCGGCGACGGTCATTCGGTCTATTGGGAACGGGTAGGAACGCCAGGCGCAAAACCGGCGGTGTTCCTGCATGGCGGGCCGGGCGGCACGATCTCGCCCAACCATCGCCGGCTGTTCGATCCCAAGCTTTACGACGTGACGCTGTTCGACCAGCGCGGTTGCGGCATGTCGAAGCCGCATGCGGAGATCGAAGCCAACACCACCTGGCACCTCGTCGCCGATATCGAACGTCTGCGCGAGATGGCAGGGGTCGAGAAATGGCTGGTGTTCGGCGGCTCCTGGGGATCGACCCTGGCACTCGCCTATGCGGAAAAGCACCCGGGTCGGGTGACGGAACTGGTGCTGCGCGGCATCTATACCCTGACCAAGGCCGAGCTCGACTGGTACTATCAGTTCGGCGTCTCGGAGATGTTTCCGGACAAATGGGAGCGGTTCATCGCGCCGATCCCGGAGAATGAGCGGCACGAGATGATGCGTGCCTATCACCGGCGCCTGACCAGCGACGACAGGGCGACGCGTTTGGCAGCTGCCCGGAGCTGGAGCATATGGGAAGGTGAGACGATCACGCTGCTTCCGGAACTGTCGACCAGCGGCCGTTTTGAGGAGGACGAGTTTGCCGATGCCTTCGCGCGCATCGAGAACCACTTCTTCGTCAATGCCGGCTGGATGGACGACGGCCAATTGCTGCGGGATGCCCATCGTCTGCATGGCATCCCCGGCGTGATCGTCCAGGGCCGCTACGACATGCCATGCCCGGCAAAATATGCCTGGCAGTTGCACAAGGCCTGGCCCGAGGCTGAGTTCCACCTGATCGAGGGGGCAGGGCACGCCTATTCCGAACCCGGTATCCTCGACCGGTTGATCCGCGCCACTGACAAATTCGCCGGCAAGACCGAATAACGACTGAGCATTATTGGAAACGAGCCATGACCAGGGAACGCATCTACCTCTTCGACACGACGCTACGGGACGGGCAGCAGACGCCCGGCATCGACTTTTCCGTCGAGGACAAGATCGCGATTACCACCCTGCTCGACGATTTCGGCATGGACTATGTCGAAGGCGGCTATCCCGGGGCAAACCCGACCGATACGGAGTTCTTCAAGCGCAAGCGCACGAAGAAGGCCTCCTTCGTCGCCTTCGGCATGACCAAGCGCGCTGGCGTTTCCGCCTCGAACGACCCGGGCCTTGCCGCCCTGCTCGAAGCAAACACCGACGCGATCTGTCTCGTGGCCAAGAGCTGGGATTACCACGTGGCGGTGGCGCTCGGCTGTTCCAACGAGGAAAACCTCGACAACATCCGGGCTTCCGTCGCAGCCGTTGTCGGCGCCGGCCGCGAGGCCATGGTCGACTGCGAGCATTTCTTCGACGGCTACAAGGCGAACCGCGCCTATGCGCTTGCCTGTGCGCAGACTGCCTTCGAAGCGGGCGCACGCTGGATCGTGCTTTGTGATACCAATGGCGGCACCCAGCCGCACGAGGTGCGCGAGATCGTTTCGGCTGTTATCGCCGCCGGTGTGCCCGGCGCCAGTCTCGGCATCCACGCCCATAACGACACGGGGCAGGCGATAGCCAATTCGCTTGCAGCCGTCGAGGCCGGCGTCCGCCAGATACAGGGAACGCTGAACGGCATCGGCGAGCGGTGCGGCAACGCCAATCTGGTGACGCTTATCCCCACCCTCGCGCTGAAAGAGATCTATTCCAGCAGGTTCGAAACGGCGATCGATTCCGACCGCCTGCAGGAACTGACGAAGCTCTCGCATGCTTTCGACGAACTATTGAACCGCTCGCCGGACATGCAGGCGCCCTATGTCGGTGCCTCGGCCTTTGCCACCAAGGCCGGCATTCACGCCTCGGCGCTTCTGAAGGATCCACGCACCTACGAGCACATCGCCCCTGAAAGTGTCGGCAATCTGCGCAAGGTCATGGTGTCCGACCAGGGCGGCAAGGCGAACTTCATCAACGCGCTGAAGCGGCGGGGGATCGTGGTTGGCAAAGACGATCCCAAGCTCGACAAGCTGATCGCGATCGTCAAGGAGCGCGAGGCGACCGGTTATGCCTATGAGGGCGCCGATGCGAGTTTCGCGCTGCTGGCCAGCCGCATCCTCGGGACGGTGCCGGATTTCTTCCACGTCGAAAGCTTCCGGGTGATGGTCGAACGTCGGTTCGACGCCAACGGTCATCTGAAAACCGTGTCGGAAGCGGTCGTCAGGGTCGTCGTCGATGGCGAAACCATGATGTCGGTGGCCGAAGGCCACGGGCCGGTCAATGCGCTCGATCTGGCCCTGCGCAAGGACCTCGGCAAATACCAGTCGGAGATCGAAGACCTGGAGCTTGCGGACTACAAGGTCCGTATCCTCAACGGCGGGACCGAGGCGATCACGCGCGTTCTGATCGAATCGACCGATGGCACGGGCGCGCGCTGGTGGACGGTCGGCGTCTCCGACAACATCATAGATGCCTCGTTCCAGGCGTTGATGGACAGTATCATTTTCAAGCTGTTGAAGAATCGCGACCATGTCGGACTGATCGCCGCCGAGTAAGCGCCTGCTTCAGGTGAGGGAGAGCATAGGCACCCCGCTGGGCGTCGTTGCTCTTGCCTAAAGTATGAGCAAAATTCACCATCCGTTCACGGAAATGAATTGGTGCATTGATGGTCATTGGAGTACGACGCCCCATGGAAGGGTTCGTCGGCCGGTAAGGCTGCACCTTCGATTGCGACCGGAGCGGGCGTCATCGCCAAGACAGCCTCCGGCGACTACATCAGGAAAAATGTCATGGCCGAGCCGAACGCGAAAGTACCCGCAGAAAACACCGATTCCGCCAAGGGCTTCGCCTTTGCGCTCACGGCCTATCTGCTCTGGGGATTCCTGCCTTTCTTCATGAAGGCGATCGCCCATATCCCGGCGCCGGAAGTGGTTGCGCACCGCATCGTCTGGTCGGTTCCGCTCGCGGGCCTCGTGCTGGTGTGGCTTGGGCGCACGGAAGACGTCAAGGTCGCCCTTCGTTCACCGCGCATGTTGCGCATGGCGGCTCTCACTGCCGTGCTCATCACCATCAACTGGGGTATCTATGTCTGGGCGATCGGTGCTGGTCGCGCGATCGAGACGGCGCTCGGCTATTACATCAATCCGCTTTTCTCGATTTTCCTCGGCGCTCTGTTGCTGAAGGAAAAGCCAAGCCCGGCGCAGATGGTGGCGATCGCGCTGGCCGCTGCCGCCGTTGGCGTACTCGCCTTCGATGCCGGCGGTCTGCCCTGGGTGTCGATCGGGCTCTGCCTCTCCTGGGGCTTCTACGCCTTTTTCCGCAAGACGCTGCCGATCGGGCCGAACCAGGGCTTCTTCCTCGAAGTGCTGCTGCTCAGCGTTCCAGCGATCGGCTACATCATCTGGCTCGAGGCGACCGGCCAAGGGCACTTCGGCGACACGGGCATGACTGACGTGCTGTGGCTGATGTCCTGCGGCATTGTCACCGCGATCCCGCTGATGATCTATGCCAATGGCGCCAAGCTGCTGCGGCTGTCGACCATCGGCATCATGCAGTATATCGCGCCGACGATGATCTTCCTGATTGCCGTCTTCGTCTTCCACGAGCCTTTCGGCACCGCAAAGCTGATCGCCTTCGCACTGATCTGGGCCGCATTGGTTATTTATTCCGGCGCCATGCTGGCACAGAGCCGCGCCCGTCGCGCCGAACAGGTCAGCCCGGCCGAATAAGACACTACAGCGCCGCGCGTCGTGTTAGACGCGCAAAGGCCGCTGTAGCACTTTGAATTGCTGCATGTTTTTATCCTTAAATCGAATGTGATTTAAGGAAACATGCAGTAGGCAAGAATGGAAAAAGGCGCGTCCGTCAGGCGCGCCTTTTCTGATTTTGGGGGTGTAACACAGGCCTAAAGGCGGGAGATGATCTCGGCTTCGCCTTCGCGGCCGTTTGCGCCGCTAGCGGCCGCAAGGATCGCCGGCACGATGTCCTCGGCCTTGTCGACGACAAGCGGCTGGACGAGGTGGGCCGTGTGAACGAAGCCTTCAGCGCGCATGTGCTGCAGCAGGTCCAGCATCGGCTTCCAGAAATCGTTCATGTTGCCGAAGACCATCGGCTTGCGGTGACGACCGAGCTGCGCCCAGGTCATGATCTCGACGATCTCTTCCAGCGTGCCGATGCCGCCCGGCAGGGCGACAAAGGCGTCCGCCCGCTCGAACATGGTGTGCTTGCGCTCATGCATGTCGGCGGTGACGATCAGTTCGTTGAGCTGGCCGAGCGAATGGCGCGTCGCTTCCTTGTCCATCAGGAATTCCGGGATGATGCCGGTGACCTCGCCGCCATTGGAAAGCACGCCGCTGGCGACCGCTCCCATGATGCCGCGCGTGCCGCCGCCATAGACCAGACGCAGGCCATGGTCGGCGATCGAGCGGCCGAGCGCGCGGCCGGCTTCCATGTAAATCGGGTCGCGCCCGGGCTGCGAACCACAGTAGACGCAGATGGATCGAATCGTGCTGGTTTCAGTGCTCATCCGGTCAAAAAGCATTGCAGCGCAGCAAGGGTCAAGAAAAATGAGGGGAAAGCTTGGTTCGCGGCGCCTGCAGCAGGGGCGGCTGCTTGTCTGCTACACTAGGAAACGCTAGCAATTTCAGGGATCGATTGAAGAAATTGGGCGGGTAGCTCGCAGTTGCGCTATAATGACCGCGCAAGCCCCGCGCCTTAGGCCGATGAGAGGGCATGCGCGGAGCGTCGCTCCGCTCCTGTGGAGAGTGGCATGATCAAGAACAAGGCCGGCTGGGTGGCCCTTACTGTCCTTGCGGCAGCAACAGCGTTGATGGTTTTTGTAGTTCAACCGAATTTGCGTGACGGCAAGGAAGCCTCGGCCGATGGCACGGCAAACGCTCCGGCCCAAACCGGTGACGCGGCATCGTCGACCGGCGGGCCTCAGCCCACTTCGGACTCGGCGAAGTCCGATGACGCCAGCAAAATGGCGGAGCCGCAACAGGCGGCAAGCGCCGCTGACGCGAAATCACCGGTCGAGGATGCATCTATTCCCGGTTTTGACGTGCTGCGCGTCGAGCCCGATGGTTCGACCGTTGTTGCCGGCCACGCCGCACCCGGTTCCAAGCTGGAAATCCTCAACGGCGCGACGATCGTCGGAACGGCTGATGTCGGCGTGACCGGCGATTTCGCCGCCGTCTTCGACAAGCCGCTTCCGGCCGGGGACTACCAGCTGACCCTGCGCGCGGTCGGCGAAGACGGCGTTGCCAAGAATTCGCAAGAAGTCGCAACGGTTTCCGTTCCAAAGGACCCGACCGGCCAATTGCTTGCCATGGTCTCTAAGCCCGGCACTGCCAGCCGGCTGCTCACCACGCCTGACGCGCTGGCGGGCGTTGCGCAGACGGCTGACGCGCCTGCTTCGCAGCCGGCCGCGGCGACATCCGCCGATGTGGCGTCTGCAACGCCGCAGACGACGAGCGACGCAACGGCGGCAAAGCCAAACGGCGCTGCAGGGCTGCAGGTCACCGCCGTCGAGATCGAGGGCGCCAAGATGTTCGTCGCCGGTAGCGCAAAGCCCGGTGCCGTCGTTCGCATCTACGCGGACGACAAGCTGCTCGGCGAAATGAAGGCGGATGACAAGGGCCACTTTGTCGTAGACGGTCAGATCGACCTTGCGGTCGGCAGCCACATCATCCGTGCAGACATGTTGAGCGAGGACGCAAGCAAGGTCGTCATGCGCGCATCGGTGCCGTTCGACCGCCCGGCCGGTAGCCAGGTCGCAGCTGTTGCCGGCCCGGTTTCGGCCGCCGCGACAGCCGGCCTCGACGGGCTGCGTGCCGAAGCCGGCAAGGCGCTCGCGCTGCTGAAGGGGCTTTTCTCCAATGGCAAGGTGCCGACGGGCGAGCAACTCGCGGCAGCACGCTCAGCAAGCGAATTCGCACTGAAGTCGCTGGCCGATTTCAGGCTCGCCGACAATTCCGATCAGGCGCTCGCAGGCGAGGTCGCCCGGACAGCAAAGGCTGCTGCCGATGCGCTGGCCGTGCTGAAGGAGGCCCCGCAGGATGCCTCAAGTGTCGCTGCGGCCCTAACCAAGGTCGAAGCCTCGGTCGGTGCAATCCTTGCTGAACGCGGCAGTGTCACGCCGGCGGTTGCCAACACCATCGCATCGGGCGAGATCGCCGAGGCTTCCGGCGCGTCGAAGGTCAAGGGTGCCGGCAGCTCGATCACCAATGACGTCGCCGCTGCGCAGCCTTCCATGGCCTCGACTGAAACCCAGGCTCAGCCGGCAACGGTGGAGCAGGCGCCGCTGAAGGAAAGCAAGAGTTCCGTGATCATCCGTCGCGGTGATACGCTCTGGCAGATCTCACGGCGTGTCTATGGCGCGGGTGTTCGCTACACCACGATCTACCTCGCCAACCAGGCACAGATCGAAAACCCCGATCGCATCCGCCCTGGCCAGGTCTTCGGCGTTCCCGATCAGGCACTTTCCGATGAAGAATCGCGCGAAATTCACAAGAAGCACATGAAACACGAGCAATAGGCTGTTCATCGACATCATCGCATTGCGGCAGTGTCGACGGAGACCTATTTGTCAAAGAAGGCGGCGTCTTCAACGAGACGCCGCTTTTCATTGGATGGCGATGATGTGCCCCGATGTCCTTGCCCAAAGGTTCGAGGCGCGGAGCCGCAACTGCGCGACGCCGGTGGATTGGCATGACCGTCCGCCCGGGCGTGCGAAAGAGTGAAGGCGGATCAAGACGTGGCACCTCAGAACCAGACGAAGACGATTTCCGCCGATACGAGCAACCCGTTTCGAACCATCGTCAACCTGTGGCCCTACATGTGGCCTTCAGATCGGGCTGATCTGAAGCTTCGAGTCGTCTGGGCGACGATCATCCTGGTGATTGCCAAGGTCGTCCTCATCCTCGTTCCTTATTTCTTCAAGTGGGCGACGGATGCGCTGAACAACAAGCCGGATGCACTGGGCTTCCTGCCGCAGTTCCTGGGCGGCGCAGTCATGCTGGTGCTTGCCTATAACCTCGCGCGTTTGCTGCAGGCGGGGCTCAACCAGTTGCGCGACGCGCTGTTTGCCAGCGTCGGGCAGCATGCGGTCCGGCAACTCGCCTACAAGACCTTCGTGCATATGCACCAGTTGTCGCTGCGCTTTCATCTCGAGCGACGCACCGGCGGCCTGTCGCGCGTGATCGAGCGCGGCACCAAGGGCATCGAGACCATCGTTCGCTTCACCATTCTGAACAGTGTACCGACGCTGATCGAATTTTTGCTGACCGCCGTGATCTTCTGGTGGGGCTACGGTTTCAGCTACCTGCTGGTCACGGCCATCACCGTCTGGCTCTATATCTGGTTTACGGTCAAGGCGAGCGACTGGCGCATCGCCATCCGCCGCTCCATGAACGACAGCGACACCGACGCCAACACCAAGGCGATCGACTCGCTCTTGAACTTCGAGACCGTCAAGTATTTCGGCAACGAAGAAATGGAAGCCAAGCGCTTCGACAGATCCATGGAGCGCTATGAGAAGGCGGCGACCCAGGTCTGGACCTCGCTCGGCTGGCTCAACTTCGGCCAGGCGATGATCTTTGGCGCTGGCACGGCAGTCATGATGGTCATGTCCGCGCTCGCGGTGCAGCGCGGCGAGCAGACGCTCGGGGACTTCGTCTTCATCAACGCCATGCTGATCCAGCTGGCCATTCCGCTCAATTTCATCGGCTTCGTCTATCGCGAAATCCGCCAGGGGCTGACCGACATCGAACACATGTTCGATCTGCTCGACGTCGAAGCCGAAGTGGTCGACCGCCCGGATGCGCGGCAGCTCGCCATTGCAAACGGCGCCATCGCCTTCAAGGACGTGCACTTTGCCTATGATGCAGCGCGACCGATCCTGAAAGGCATCAGCTTCGAGGTGCCTGCCGGCAAGACCGTTGCCGTCGTCGGCCCGTCGGGGGCCGGCAAGTCGACGCTGTCGCGGCTTCTTTATCGCTTCTACGACGTGCAACAGGGCACGATCACTATCGACGGGCAGGACGTGCGCGGTGTGACACAGAAGAGCCTGCGCGCCGTGATCGGCATGGTGCCGCAGGACACCGTGCTGTTCAACGATACCATCGCCTACAACATCCGCTACGGACGCGTTTCGGCAACCGAGGAGGAGGTTGTCGCTGCGGCTGAGGCGGCACAGATCGCGACCTTCATCCAGTCGCTTCCCGAAGGGTTTCAGGCAATGGTCGGCGAGCGCGGCCTCAAGCTTTCGGGCGGCGAGAAGCAGCGTGTCGCCATCGCCCGTACGATCCTGAAGGCACCGCCGATCCTCATCCTCGATGAGGCAACTTCCGCGCTCGACACGCGCACGGAACAGGAAATCCAGTCGGCGCTCGACGTGGTTTCCCGCAACCGCACGACACTGGTTATCGCCCACCGGCTTTCGACGGTCATCAATGCCGATGAGATCATCGTGCTCAAGGATGGCGTCATCGCCGAGCGCGGCACGCACGGGGAACTGATCGATCGCGACGGACTTTATGCTTCCATGTGGAGCCGCCAGCGCGAGGCGACCCAGGCGGAAGAACAATTGAAGCGTGTGCGCGAGAGCGACGACCTCGGTATCGTCACGCGTGGCGAGCCGGCCCTATGACGGCCATGTCTTGTCGCTGATCGCGACGCGTTTTGTCGCTGTCGGGCGGGCAGCGTTGCCGCGGGCGGCATTTCGCGCTAGGTCACGTTCCACAGCAAATTTGGAGTAGAGTTCATGAGCTTGGTCAATACGGTGCGCAACACGCTGGTCCCGGTGCACAAGGAAGGCTATCGCTTCATCGCGATCTTCTTCGTCGCGTCGCTGGTGCTGGGCTTGCTGTGGGAGCCGCTGATGTGGATCGGCTTCCTGCTCACCGCCTGGTGCGCCTATTTCTTCCGTGACCCCGAGCGCATGACGCCGATCGACGACGATCTGGTGATCAGCCCGGCCGATGGCCGCGTTTCGTCGATTGCCATGGTTACGCCGCCGGAAGAGCTGGGTCTTGGTTCCGAACCGATGCTGCGCATCTCGGTCTTCATGAACGTCTTCAACTGCCACGTGAACCGTGCGCCGATGACCGGCACCATCAGCCGCATCGCCTACCGCGCCGGCAAGTTCGTCAACGCCGAACTCGACAAGGCCAGCCACGAGAACGAACGCAACGGCCTCGTCATCCAGACGAAGCATGGTGAAATCGGCCTCGTACAGATCGCCGGTCTGGTTGCCCGCCGCATCATCTGCTGGAAGTATGAAAACGGCTCGCTCGACGCCGGTGAGCGTTTCGGCCTCATCCGGTTCGGCTCGCGCCTCGACGTTTTCCTGCCTGATGGTGTCGAGCCCCGCGTCAGCCTCGGCCAGACCGCGATTGCCGGTGAAACCGTGCTTGCCGAATTCGGCTCGGCCAAGGGCCCGGTCATCAGCCGTCGCGCATAAGGAGCCCCTATGGAAGGTCCTCAACAGGAAAACCCAGCCGAACCGCCGAAAGTCGCGGGCGAGGCGAACGGTTCAAGCGATACCGGTCGCGGCCCTCGACTGCGCGAGATACCGCTGCGCCTGATGATCCCGAACATGATCACCGTGCTGGCGATCTGCGCAGGTCTCTCCGGCATTCGGCTCGCCTTCGAAAACCGCATCGAGCTCGCCGTTGCCATGGTGTTGCTTGCGGCCTTTCTCGACGGTATCGACGGTCGCGTCGCGCGCCTGCTGAAGGCGACGTCGAACTTCGGCGGCCAGATGGACTCCCTCGCCGATATCATCAACTTCGGCGTGGCGCCGGCGCTCGTTCTCTACGTCTTCATCCTGGATCAGGCCCGCTCGATCGGCTGGATTGCGGCGTTGATCTACGCGATCGCCTGCGGCCTGCGATTGGCCCGCTTCAACGTCATGGCCGAGCGCCAGTCCAAGGCAGCGTGGCAGTCGGAGTATTTCGTCGGCGTGCCTGCGCCGGCGGGTGCCATGCTGGTGCTGCTGCCGGTCTATCTCGGCCTGCTGGGCTTGGCACCTGAGCGCACCTTCGCGCTGATCGCATCGGGCTACACCGTGCTGATTGCCTTCCTGCTGGTCAGCCGTCTGCCGGTCTGGTCGGGCAAGTCGGAAAACAGCCGCGTTCGCCGCGATCTCGTCCTGCCGGTCATTCTCGTCGTCGTCTTTTATGTCGCGACGCTGATGACCTACACCTGGGAGACAATGGCGGTGACGGCGCTTGGCTACCTGATCACGCTGCCGTTCGGCGCGCGCTCGTGGCAGCGCAAGTATGGCGGCGACTGGCCCGCCCATCCCGCCCATGGCGGCGACGGCCTGCCGGGCGACAAGGTCGACTGAAGCATGTCGCAAAAGTGCGCGGCGGTTTTGCGATAACAACATGCGCAAAACGAGAGCTTAAAGCGCGGTAAGCGAATCCTACAGCGCCGCGCATCTTATTAGACGCGCGGCGCTGTAGCGCTTTGAATTGCTGCACATGCAGTAGAGATCGCGGCGCGCATTAACGCTGAATGTCAGCGCAAAATAAAAAGGCCACCGTGGAAACACGGTGGCCTTTTTGATCTCGGCTTTGTGGTGACGTCACTCCGGCAGGCGGTAGTCGACGATCTTCTTTTCGCGAACGATGTAAAGCTTGCCGGTCTCGGTCTGGTCCGGGCCGACCAGTGGCAGAAGCTCCGCCGCGACCTCGGAGGGGTGCGGCACGGTCTCCGGATCTTCACCGGGCATCGCCTGGGCGCGCATCGCGGTGCGGGTTGCGCCCGGATCGACGCTGAGGATGCGCAGCGGTAGTCGCTGTGTCTCTCCGGCCCATGTGCGGGCGAGCGCTTCGACGGCGGCCTTGGAGGCAGAGTAGGGGCCCCAGAACGGCTTGCACTTGTGGGCAGCGCTAGAGGAGAGAATGAGCGCACGTCCGGCATCGGACTTGATGAGCAACGGCTCGAGCGTGCGGATCAGGCGCCAGGTGGCATTGACGTTGATGTTCATCACCTTCTCGAACACCTTGGCCTCGACATGGCCGATCGGCGAGATGGTGCCGAGCACGCCGGCATTGGCGACCATGATGTCGAGTTTGCCCCAGCGCTCGTTGATCGCGCCGCCGAGCTTGTCGATCGCAGCCATGTCGGCGAGATCGAACGGAACGAGCGTTGCCGAGCCGCCGACCGCCTTGATCGCGTCATCCAGCTCTTCGAGGCCACCGACGGTGCGGGCGCAGGCGACGACGTGGGCGCCAGCCTTGGCGAGTTCGAGGGCCGTGAAATAGCCGATACCGCGCGATGCGCCGGTGACGACGGCGACCCGGTCTTTCAAATTGATCGTCATTTTATTGTCTGATTATCCGTTGCTGGCGAGAACCGAGAGTTTGCGGACATTGCTGGCGCCTTCCTGGTCGAGAAGGCGGGTCGGATAGTCCCCGGTGAAATAGTGATCGGTGAACTGCGGCGACTTGAGATCGCGCTTGATGCCGCCCACAGCCTCGTAGAGGCCGTCGATCGACAGGAACTCGAGCGAGTCCGCGCCAATGAAGCGGCACATGGACGCAAGGTCGGCATGCTGGTTGGCGAGCAGCTTGTCGCGGTCCGGCGTGTCGATGCCGTAGAAGTCCGGATGGAAGATCATCGGGCTGGCAACACGCACATGCACTTCGCGTGCACCGGCATCGCGGATCATCTGCACGATCTTGACCGAGGTGGTGCCGCGAACGATCGAATCGTCGACGAGCACGACGCGCTTGCCCTCGATCATCGCGCGGTTCGCCGAGTGCTTCAGCTTGACGCCGAAGGCGCGGATCTGCTGCGTCGGCTCGATGAAGGTCCGGCCGACATAATGGTTGCGGATGATGCCGAGCTCGAAGGGAATGCCGCTCTGCTGTGCGTAGCCGATTGCGGCGGGCGTACCGCCATCGGGAACCGGGACGACGACATCGGCCTCGACAGGGGCTTCCTTGGCCAGGTTCTGGCCCATGTTCTTGCGCGCCACATAGACGTTGCGGCCGCCGACGACCGAATCCGGACGGGCGAAATAGACGTATTCGAACAGGCAGAGCCGCTCCGGTTGCGGAGCCAGCGGCTTGCGCGAATCGATCGAGATCGAGCCGTCGGGCTGGATCTCGCAGATGATGATTTCGCCATTCTCCACGTCGCGCACGAACTTGGCGCCGATGATGTCGAGTGCGCAGGTTTCCGAGCAGAAGATCGGCTTGCCGTCGAGGTCGCCCATGACGAGCGGGCGGATGCCGTGCGGGTCGCGGGCGGCGATCAGCTTGGTGCGTGTCAGCGCCAGCATCGAGTAGCCGCCCTCGACCTGCGCGATCGCATCGGCGAAGCGGTCGGTGGTCGAAGCGTGCTTGGAGCGGGCGATGAGGTGGAGGACAACTTCGGTGTCGGAGGTCGACTGACAGATGGCGCCGTCCGAGATGATCTGGCGGCGCAGCGTCAGGCCGTTGGTGAAGTTGCCGTTATGGGCAATCGCGATGCCGCCTTCATGCAGCTCGGCAAAGAGCGGCTGGACGTTGCGCAGCGCCACTTCGCCTGTCGTCGAGTAGCGCGTGTGGCCGATGGACATGAAGCCCGGGAGCTTCGCGAGCGTTGCGGGATCGGTGTAGTGATCGCCGACGAGACCCATGCGCTTTTCGGTGCAGAACTGCTTGCCGTCGAAGGTGACGATACCGGCGGCCTCCTGGCCGCGATGCTGGAGCGCATGCAGGCCGAGCGCCGTCAGCGCCGCCGCATCCGGGTGCCCCAGGATGCCGAAGACGCCGCACTCTTCGTGCAGGGTATCGCCATCGAGTTCGTCATGGATTTCCGTGGATCTCAGATCGGTCATCACAGTCGCCTTTGCTCCGTGCCGGTGCGCATATCGTGATCAGGCCCGCCGTCTTCAAGCGATCTTAGCTGAAAACGGACACAAGCGTTATTCCCAAAAGGACAAAGCCCGCGCAGCGGGCTTTGTCGGCAGTTCTTCCATGTCTCAGCCGTTGGTGGCCGGGGCGTCGTCAACGGGCGCCTGGTCGGGCGAACCCGACGGTGCCTGTCCGGGCGTGCCGGCCGGGGTCTCGCCTTCGCCTTCGCCGGTCGTGTCCTTGCCGCGCAGGCGGTCGAGGATGGTGGCGTCGGCTTCCTCGGGCAGAAGCGCGATCAGCTTGTTGCCGAGATTGTCGAGAAGCGGCTTGGACTTCGCCTGCGTGACCCAACCCGGCTGCTGCTGCGGAGCGACCAGCCAGTTGAAGAACAGCATGGCGACGACCACGAGCAGGATGCCGCGCGCGGCGCCGAAGAGAAAGCCCAGCGTGCGGTCGAGCGCGCCGATGCGGCTGTCGATGATGAAATCGGCGACGCGCATGGTGATGAAGGAAATGATGATCAGCGCAACCAGGAAGATCACTGCCGCCGAGCCGATCAGCGCGACCGTGTCGCTGCTGGTATACTGCTTGGCATAGGGCAGGAGGTGCGGGTAGAGGAAGTAGGCCGCCGCCGCCGCGCCAACCCAGCTGGCAACCGACAGGACTTCGCGTGAGAAGCCTCGGACCATTGCCAGGATTGCTGAAAACAGCGCGACGCCGAGAACGATACCGTCGAGAATTGTAATGGGCATTTTGTCCTTACTCCGAACCCGGTTCGTCCGGGTCTCCTCAAGCCTATCCGCCGTCGGCCCTGCCTGATGTTCAGGGCATTGTTATGAGCCTGCTCAGAAGGCGTCCCGTGGAGCCGCTTGCAGCACCCGCACCTTCAATCTGCATCCTCTGCCGGTCTCAAGGCGTTTCGCGATCCCGCGATGCGCGCCACCAGATCCGGCAGGCTTTCCAACTCGCTCCACCGGCCATTGCCGTTCTTCGGCAATTCGGTCGAGGCAGCTGGCAGAACAGCCTGCGAGAAACCGAGCTTCTCGGCTTCCTTGAGGCGTTGAGCGGTATGCGCAACCGGCCGGATGGCGCCCGACAAGCTGACTTCGCCGAAATAGACGCAATCAGCCGGAAGGGCAAGCCCGGCAAGCGACGAAACCAGTGCGGAAGCCACAGCCAAGTCGGCGGCAGGCTCGGAAATTCGGTAGCCGCCGGCGATGTTGAGGTAGACGTCGTGCTGCCCGAGCCGCACGCCGCAATGGGCTTCAAGCACCGCAAGGATCATCGAGAGGCGGGCGGAGTCCCAGCCGACGATGGCACGGCGCGGCGTGCCGAGCGAGGTCGGCGCCACCAGCGCCTGCACCTCAACCAGGATCGGCCGTGTTCCCTCCATGCCGGCAAAGACGGCGGCCCCCGGCGATTTTTCGTTGCGCTCGCCGAGGAACAGTTCCGATGGATTGGCGACCTCGCGCAGACCCTTGTCCGACATCTCGAAGACGCCGATCTCGTCCGTCGGCCCGAAGCGGTTCTTCACTGTTCTCAAGATGCGGTAGTGATGGCCGCGGTCGCCTTCGAAATAGAGCACGGCATCGACCATGTGCTCGACCACGCGGGGACCGGCGATCTGGCCTTCCTTGGTGACGTGGCCGACGAGCACGACGGCGGTTCCCGTCTGCTTAGCAAAGCGGATCATCGCCTGCACGCCGGTCCGCACCTGGGTCACCGTGCCGGGCGCCGAATCGACGATGTCGCTCCAGAGTGTCTGGATCGAGTCGATGATGACGAGATCGGGGCGCTTGCCCTCGGCAAGCGTCGCGAGAATGTCCTCGACGTTGGTTTCAGCTGCCAGCAGCACGTCGCTGTCGGCAGCACCCAGCCGTTGGGCGCGAAGGCGCACCTGGGCCACGGCCTCTTCACCCGAGACATAGATGACACGGTGTTTCTGGCGCGCAAGGGCCGCTGCCGCCTGCATCAGCACTGTCGATTTACCGATGCCGGGATCGCCGCCGATGAGGAGGGCAGAGCCGCGAACGAAGCCGCCGCCGGTGGCGCGGTCGAGCTCGGATATCCCGGTCTGGATGCGCGGGGCGTCCTCGATTTCACCCGATAGCGTGGTGAGCGCAACCGGGCGCCCCTTCTTCGGCGCGCGGGACGGGCCGCCGCCGATGCCGGCTGTCGGGTCGTCCTCGATGATCGTGTTCCATTCGCCGCAGCCCTCGCACTTACCGGCCCAGCGGGTATGGATGGTGCCGCAGTTCTGGCAGACGAATTGTGTGCGGGCTTTCGCCATCGGCAACGACTTTCACAGTGCGGAGACTTTCGACGTGCCGTCTGTGGCGGCACTGCCGGTGATCGGAGAATCACTTTTGCCTTCACATAATGCCGCGAAACGCGGAACAAAAGGTGATTTTCGACGACGGACTGTAAAGTATCGGTGCGAAAGCCGGCTCAGACCGCGCCGATATAGTGGCGGTCGTAGCGATGGCCGAGGCTGGTCAGCATCTCATAGCCGATCGTGCCGCCGGCGCGCGCCACGTCGTCCAGTGCGACATGCCGGCCGAACAGCTCGATATAGTCGCCGGCGCGCACCGCGTTTTCCGGCAGGTCGGTGACGTCGAAGAGGCTGAGGTCCATCGTCACCCGGCCGACATGCGGCACCTTCTCGCCGTGCAGAAAGCCGAAGGCGCCCGAAGGCGTCGCCTGGCGCAAGGTCACGCCACCGCCCGAGACGGAGCGGTGATAGCCATCGGCATAACCGACGGCGACGGTGGCGATGCGGCTGTCGCGGTTGAAGCGGGCAGACGCTCCGTAGCTTGCGTGCCCGCCGGCGGCGACGTTGCGTACCTGAATGATGCGGGCTTCTGCCGTCACGACCGGCTTCATCGGATTGGCGACGTCATTGACCGCTTCGCCGCCATAGACGGCGATGCCCGGGCGCGTCAGGTTGAAATGGTAGTCGTCGCCCAGGAACACGCCGCCGGAGTTTGCCAGGCTGGCATCAACGCCTTCGAATGCAGCAGAGGCTTCGCGGAAGCGTTGCAACTGATAACTATTGAGCGGGTTGCCCGGATCGTCGGCGCAGGCGAGGTGGCTCATGATCAGGACCGGCGAGAAGCTCGCCGGGCGGGCCGGATCGTTGGCAAGAGCGACGGCTTCTTCGACCGACAGCCCCAGGCGGTTCATGCCGGTATCGACATGCAACACGCAAGGGTGGTCGCCGCGCTCGGACAGCGCCGCCATGAAAACGGCAAGCTGCTCCTCCGAGTTGATCACCGGCACGAGATCATTGTCGAAGAACAGCACCTCATTGCCGGGCCACATGCCGGCCAGAATGTAGATCCGGCCTTCCGGCACCAGCGGCCGCAGGTCAGCACCTTCTTCCGCATTGGCGACGAAGAAATCGCGGGCACCGGCGGCGTAAAGCGCTGGCGCCGCCTCGTCGATGCCGAGGCCGTAGGCATCCGCCTTCAGCACCGCAGCGGCACGGGCCTTGCCCGAGCGGGCATTCATCGAGCGCCAGTTGTCTGCCAATGCGTTGAGGTCGATCGTGAGCCGGTTGGAGGCGGAGAGGAATTCTGGACTGAGCATGCCTGGCACTCTGCGTGGACGATGAAGGACCAATACAGCCAACCACGCTTGCCCGCAAATGCCGTCCTGTCGGATGGCGGCATTCGGTTGGGCGGCGAGGGCGAAGAGCACTTTTATGCAAGACGCTGGTCGTGGCGGACGTTAGGATCGCCACATGCACACGATTTCGCAGGAACAGGCCATCGATGTCATGCCGCTGGAAGGCGCGGAGCGGACCCGATTCTGGCGGGACCTCCGGTTCGATGGCATGGAATGCCTGACCGCGACTTTCATTACGCACGAATTTGCGCCGCACGCGCACGACACCTTCAGCATCGGCGCGATCGAGGCCGGCTCGCAGATCAGCAAGATCAGGGGCGAACGATCGCAAGCGGGGCCCGGCGACTTCTATCTCATCAATCCAGACGAGATCCATGACGGTCACCCAGGTGGTAGCGGTTACCGCTATCGCATGGTCTATCCGAGTACCGAATTGCTGGTGAACATTCTGGAAGATGTCACCGGGCGGCCGTTCAAGGGAACGCCGTCCTTTTCCAAGCGCATGCTGTGCGATCCGGATCTGGCCCACTCCTTCTATCACGCCCACAAGGCGCTGGAGCACGCGACTGGCGCGCTCGAAGCCGAGGAACGCATGTTCGGCGTGCTCGCCACCATGTTCGAGCGGCACGGCAGCACGATCATCGTGCCGGTCGAAACGAAGGAGCAGTCCGCGGTCCAGCGGGCGCGCGACTATCTGACCGAGAACTACGCGCAGGATATCGGCCTGGAGGAGCTGGCCAAGGTCGCGGGCCTCAGCCGGGCGCATCTGATCCGCGCCTTCCGGCGCCAGTTTCACATCACACCGCATGCCTTCCTGACTGACAAGCGCGTGCGGGCGGCAAAGACACTGCTGCGGCACGGCTGGTCGGCGGTCGATACCGCCTATCAGTGCGGGTTTGCCGATCAGGCGCATTTCAGCCGACACTTCAAGGCTCGAACCGGCGTCACGCCCGGCGCCTTCCGCGCCGGTTGATCACTTTCGTTCAATACGCCCCGCTCGGGCCGGTTTAGGTGTGCTCCGTTCGTTATCGATCGGGAGGCATGAACATTGAGCGACACGGGATTCGGTCCAGACTTTCGAGCCGGAGCCATGGCGATGGCGCCGCTCATCGTGGCGGTCATGCCGATTGGGCTCGTCTTCGGCGCAGTTGCCGCCGGCAAGGGGCTTTCGGGCGCGGAGGTGACATTGATGAGCGCGCTGGTTTTTGCCGGCGGCTCGCAATTCGTGGCCATGGACATCTGGACGCATCCGGCCTCTTGGGCGGCACTCGCTTTCTCCGCCTTGCTGGTCAATGTCAGGCACGTGCTGATGAGCGCGTCGCTCGGCGCCAAGCTCCAGGGGTTCTCAGGCCCGACGAAATACGCCTCGATGCTGCTGCTTGCCGACGAGATATGGGCAATGGCGGAGATGCGCGCGAAAGAGGGCAGGCTGACGCCCGCCTGGTTCGCGGGAATCGCCGTGCCGTTCTACTTCGTCTGGGTGACGACAAGCCTTGCCGGCGCGTTGCTGGGGGCCTTCCTTGGCGATCCGAAGGTGACGGGGCTCGACTTCGCCTTTCCCGCGGTTTTCATCGTGCTGGTGATGGGTTTCTGGAAAGGCCGTGAGACCGGGGTTGTGCTTGCCGCAAGCGCCGCTGCCGCGGTGCTGACGCATCAGTTTCTGCCGGGTGTCTGGTACATCGCCGCTGGTGCTGCTGCCGGGGTTGCGGTCGCGCTTCTTGCCGGCCGTAGCCAGGAGGTGCACGCATGACCGTCGATCCGAACACGCTTCTGGCCATCGTCGCCATGGCAATCGCAACCATTGCCACCCGCATCGGCGGCCTGGTGCTCATTCGGTTTGTGACGATCGGAGAAACGCAGAAGCGGGCCCTGGAGGCGATCCCGCCGGCCGTGTTGATGGCGGTGATCGCGCCGACGGCGCTGGTCACCGGGCCGGCGGAAACGATCGCTACGGTGGTAACGGCACTCGTCGCCATGCGGTTGCCGTTGCTCGCCGCTGTCGCGGCCGGCGTCGTGACCGTGGCGATCTTCAGAATGTTGCTGGGGGCGTAAAGACGCCCCCCGACTTTCTCAGTGTTCTTCGTATTGGGTGAAGGACGGATCGGCCAGATCGGTAAAGCGGGTGAATTCCGACTGGAAGGCGAGCTTGACGGTGCCGGTCGGTCCGTGACGCTGCTTGGCGATGATCACGTCGGCCGTGCCCTTCACCTGTTCCATCTTCATCTTCCACTCGTCGTACTTCGGATCGAATTCGTCGCGAGGCTCGAGGTTCTTCACGTAGTATTCCTCACGGAACACGAAGAGCACGACGTCGGCGTCCTGCTCGATCGAGCCCGATTCGCGAAGGTCGGAGAGCTGGGGGCGCTTGTCTTCGCGGCTTTCCACCTGACGGGAGAGCTGCGACAGCGCGATGATCGGCACGTTCAGCTCCTTGCCGAGTGCCTTCAGGCCGGTGGTGATCTGGGTGATTTCCTGCACGCGGTTGTCGCTCGATTTGCCCGAGCCGGTCATCAGCTGAATATAGTCGACGACCAGGCAATCGAGGCCGCGCTGGCGCTTGAGGCGGCGCGCACGGGCGGAGAGCTGGGCGATCGAGATACCACCGGTCTGGTCGATGAACAGCGGAACTTTCTGCATCATCTGCGAGCAGGCGACGAGCTTTTCGAAGTCGGCTTCGGAGATGTCGCCGCGGCGGATCTTCGAGGAGGAGACTTCGGTCTGCTCGGAGATGATACGCGTTGCCAGCTGTTCGGACGACATTTCGAGCGAGTAGAAGCCGACGACGCCGCCGTTCTTGGCCTTGAACGAACCGTCCGCCTGAACCTCCGGGTCGTAGGCGGCGGCAATGTTGTAGGCGATGTTGGTGGCAAGCGAGGTCTTGCCCATGCCGGGACGTCCCGCAAGTACGATCAAGTCCGAGCGCTGCAGGCCGCCCATGCGGGCGTCGAGCGACAGGATGCCCGTCGAAATACCCGACAGGCTGCCGTCGCGCTCGAACGCCGCGCCAGCCATGTCGATGGCAAGCGCGACCGCATCGTTGAAGGACTGGAAACCGCCGTCGTAGCGGCCGGTTTCGGCGAGCTCGAACAGGCGCCGTTCCGCGTCCTCGATCTGGCCCTGCGGCGGCATGTCGAGCGGTGCGTCAAAGGCGATATTGACCATGTCCTCGCCGATGGTGATCAGCGAACGGCGCAGCGCCAAATCGTAGATTGCGCGGCCGTAGTCTTCGGCGTTGATGATCGAGACGGCGCCGGCGGCAAGGCGGGCAAGATACTGCGCGACCGTCAGGTCGCCGACCTTTTCGTCGGCCTTAAGGAAGGTCTTGATCGTCACCGGGTTGGCGGTCTTGCCCATGCGGATGATGTCGCCGGCAACCTCGTAGATGCGGCGATGCAGGGGTTCGAACAGGTGGACCGGCTTCAGGAAGTCCGAGACGCGATAGAACGCATCATTGTTGACGAGGATCGCGCCGAGCAGCGCCTGTTCGGCTTCAAGGTTGTTCGGCGCCTCGCGGTAATGCTGGTCCGATTGGTCCTTGCCGATAGGGGCGAGCTTTCGCGCTGCGTCGTTCATGGTCGTTCGTCTCTGCCTCTTCTGGTGTGCACCCGGTTTGCTGTCTGCGTCTCTGCGGGTCAAGTGCAGCAGTGCCACAGTCGCAGACCATGTGGCGCGGCCCATCGCATTTGCCCGTTGTTCGACTGATCCACAGGCCGACATCACGAAAGTGCAAAAAATAAAGTCCGCATGAAGAACGACGTTGACGCCGCGAATCGCTGCAATCGGCGACTGCGCCAATTCTAGCGCCGTTTGCCCCCTCTCAAAACGCCGTCTTGAAAATTGCCTTGGGATGGATTAGATAGGAGCAGAATAATTAGCATGCTACTAATATGGAAAAGGTACTATGTATCAGCCCATCGTCAATCGCGAACTGTTCGACGCCTTGTCGATGGTCAATCGTAAGCTGCGGGCTGTCTTCGATGCCAGGGTGAAGGAGCGTGGCCTGACCCTGGCTCGGGCGAGGGCGCTGTTTGCGCTAACCAAGAAGGATGGCTTGAACCAGCGCGAACTGGCCGACGAACTGGATATCGAGACGCCGACGATCGTGCGCCTGCTGGACGGAATGGAAAAGCAGGGTTTCATCGAGCGCAGGGTCGAGGTGTCGGATCGCAGGGCCAAGCAGATCCACATGACCGAACTTGGGCGCACCATCGCCGACGAGATCCTGAAGCTTGCCGACGAGATCCGGGCAGAAGTGCTGCAGGGCGTCGGTGAAGACGAGGTCGCGGCGGTGCTGAAGGTCGTGCGCACCATCGCCGATAACGTTCAATCGCTGGCGAAGGAATGACATCGATGAGTGCCGCCGCAAGGCCCGCAGCAAACGACAACAGGACAGCCCTTGGCGACGACGAGGCGGAGGCGCCCTCTGGCGAGCCAGCACAACAGCAAGTCACGGCCACCGCAACGATGCCCGTGCCACGGCCGATGAGCGTTGCCAGGTCCGCGACCTACGTCGTCTGCTCGGCGCTACTGTTCCTCACCCAGGGCCTCGGCATGAATCTGGCGCTCGCCAATCTTACCCAGCTGCAGGGATCACTTTCCGCCACCTCGATCGAGGCCGCCTGGCTTTCGGCAGCCTACATGGCGCCGAATGTCTCTCTCTCGATCGCGCTCGTCAAAATCCGGGCGCAATACGGACTGCGCCGGTTCGCAGAAATCGGCATTGTCGGCTTTGTTATCGTTTCGCTGATGAACGTCTTTGTTTCCGATCTGCAGTCGGCGATCGTCGTTCGCTTCATCAGTGGCATCGCGGCGGCCCCCATGTCGACGCTCGGTTTCCTCTACATGCTGGAGGCCTTCCTGCCGGCGCGCAAGCTGACGGTCGGTCTTGCCCTGGCGCTGACCTGCACGACCATTTCGGCACCGATCACCCGGCTGATCTCGCCGAAGCTGATCGAATACGGCCAATGGCATGGGCTCTATACGCTCGAGATGGCCCTGGCGCTGATGGCGCTGCCGATCATCTACCTGCTGCCGCTGACGCCGGTGCCGCACGCCAAAGTGATCCAGCGCACCGATATTCTGAGCTACCTGCTGGTGGCTGTCGGCTTCGGCTGTATCGCCATCGTGCTGACCATGGGGCGGCTCTACTGGTGGTTCGAAGCGCCGTGGCTGGGTGTGCTCCTGGCTGTGGCGATCGTGGCGCTGACCAGCGTGGTGCTGATCGAACTCAATCGTGAACTGCCGTTGATCGACGTTCGCTGGCTCGCCTCCAGGGAGATCCTGCATTTTACCGCGGTGCTGCTGGTCTTTCGCCTTGTCGCCTCGGAGCAGTCGGCGATCGCGGCAAACTTCTATCAGCTGCTCGGATTGCAGTTCGAGCAGGTCGCGACGCTTTATTGGGTCATTCTCGGCGCATCGATCGCCGGCGGCCTTTTGTGCGCCGCACTAATGAATCCTGACCACGCCGAGTTCGTGCATGTTCTGGCGCTGAGCCTGCTGGCTGGCGGTGCCTATATCGACAGCCAGGCGACCAATCTGACACGACCCGAGCAGATGTATATCAGCCAGGCCATGATCGCCGCCGGAACCGCTCTGTTCCTGCCGCCGGCCATGGCCAGCGGCTTCAAGGCGGCGCTGATGAAGGGGCCGAGCTACATTCTCAGCTTCATCGTCATCTTCCTGTTCACCCAAAGCATCGGTGGCCTGATCGGCACCGCGACCTTCGGAAGCTTCGTCACCCTGCGGGAGAAGTTCCATTCCAATGTGCTGGCCGAGCAGATCGTGATGTCGAACCCGCTCATCGCCCAGCGCCTCAGCCAGCTGGCCGCAAGCTATGGCCGGGTGATCGGCGACAGGACCTTGCTGAACGGCGAGGGCGTGGCGTTGTTGGGGCAGCAGGTTACCCGCGAGGCCAACATTCTCGCCTACAACGATGCCTTTCTGCTGGCGTCCGGCATTGCCCTTTGCGCGTTGGCCGGTCTGCTGGTGCATATCCTTTACAAGCGGATCGCGGCGCGCCTTGCGCCTCCCGCACCCGCCTTCTCTTCTTGACGAACAGAGTTGACGACCATGCTGAAATCCTTGCGCTCACCCACCACGATCATCGTCTTGCTCGCCGGCCTCTCGGGCCTCGCCCTGGTTCTCTATGCCTGGCGACTGCCGCCGTTCCCCAGTTCCGTCGAGATGACGGAGAACGCCTATGTCAGGGGTTACCTGACGGTCATGAGCCCGCAACTGTCAGGTTATGTCGCCGAGGTGCCGGTGCACGACTACGAGGAGGTCAAGGCCGGGCAATTGCTCGTCAGGATCGACGACCGGATCTACGCCCAGAAACTGGCCCAGTCAGAGGCGACACTTGCCGCCCAGAAGGCATCGCATGCCAATTCGCGTCAGCAGGAACTGTCGGCCAAGGCCGGTATTGCTGCCAGCGCAGCACAGCTGGACAGCGCGAAGGCTGCGTTCAACAGAGCGAGCGCATCTTGGGACCGAATCCGGCCGTTGGCGGAGAAGGGCATCTCGACACGCAGCGAAGCCGATCAATCGCGCGCAGCGTTCGAACAGGCACAGGCCGCCGTCAACCAGGCCGAAGCGGGGCTGGAGGTTTCGCGCCAAGCACTGGCCACCACGCTTGGCGCCCGTGCCGGTCTGCAGGCTGCCGTTGCCGGCGCCGAGGCCGCCGTCGAACTGGCCCGGATCGATCTGGAAAACACCCGGATCGTCGCTCCCCGTGACGGAAAGCTCGGCGAGATCGGTGCGCGCCTCGGCCAATATGTCACCGCCGGCTCGCAATTGCTCGCCGTCGTGCCGCATGATGTTTGGGTGCTTGCGAATTTCAAGGAAACGCAGCTCGACGGCATGAAGGCCGGCCAGCCGGTGACCATTTCGGTCGATGCGCTGCAAAGGAACACGCTGACCGGGCACATCGAGCGCTTTGCGCCTGCCGCCGGCTCCGAGTTCAGCATCATCCGCCCGGACAACGCCACCGGCAATTTTACCAAGGTCGCCCAGCGCGTGGGCGTCCGGATCGCCGTCGATCCCGGCCAGCCGCTTGCCGATCTCTTGTCGCCCGGCCTGTCGGTCGTCGTACGTGTGGACAAGGATGCAGCACCTGTGGCCGAGCTTGCCCACAGCTGAAGTCAAGCCGACAGCAAAGAAAAAGCCCGGGTCCAAGGATCCGGGCTTTCGCATTCAGAATGGCCTGTAAGGCTTATTCTTCTTCGCCTTCGAATTCGGCTTCCGGGTTGAAGAAGTCTTCCGGCTTCAGGGCATCTTCGTCAACGCCGTAGATGGCGTCGGCCGAGGTCAGGCTTTCGCCCTTTGACTGGCGCTCAGCTTCTTCAGCCGAACGGGCAACGTTGACTTCAACCGCGATTTCGACTTCCGAATGCAGGTGCAGCGTGACGTTGTGCAGGCCGATCGACTTGATCGGGTGGTTCAGGTCGACCTGGTTGCGGCCGATGTTGAAGCCTTCTGCAGCCAGCACTTCGATGACGTCGCGAGCGGCAACCGAACCGTAGAGCTGGCCGGTTTCGCCAGCGGAACGGACGATGATGAAGGACTTGCCGTCGAGGTTCTCGGCAACCTTCTGGGCTTCCGACTTGCGCTCGAGGTTACGGGCTTCGAGCGTCGAACGCTCGGATTCGAAACGGGCCTTGTTAGCAGCGTTGGCGCGCAGTGCCTTGCCGAGTGGCAGCAGGTAGTTGCGTGCGAAGCCGTCGCGAACCTTTACGGTTTCGCCCATCTGGCCGAGCTTTGCGATACGTTCGAGAAGAATGACTTGCATGTTCGTTTCCTTTCAGAGTTCAGTTTTCGTTGGTCAGTTTTTTTCCACCGGGGTGACTGCGATGGTGCGTCGCGTATCGGTCAGGCCCGTGAGGAGGAAGAAGATTGCCGGGATCGTGAACACGAGCACCGACAGGTATGCGATCCACAGCACGGGAAGCCGCCAGGACTTGCCGCGCGTGCGGAAATGGAAGGATGCGAAGCCGGCGAGCAGGAAGCCTGCACCGAAGGTTCCGCAGACCAGCGCGCCGATCGTGGCAGGCGCGCCACCCAAGAAGGTCAGGACAAGGCCGCCGAGAAAGATGAAGATCGCATTGCGGTGCATGCGCAGCGTCGACGGAATGTCTTCGCGGGGGCGCAGCGACCGGCCCGACATCTGCACGATGCGGGTGGCGACATAATAGGCGGAAAACAGCATCACCACCCAGACGGCGCCCTGGATGAGCGGCAGCGCCAGCGTGAAGATCGACTTGATCTGGGAGATCGCCGCAGCATCGGGGTTGTAGAGCGGTTCCTGCGCCTTCACCGCCTGAATGACGATGTCGACCATACGGTCGGACACATCAGAATCATATCCGACGATGAAGCCGACGATGATCATGCCCGCGGTCACCAGGCCGGCGAGGTGGCTGAGAATGTCGGAAAGCGGGTACCAGGCAAGCGCGCCATCAGGTCCGCCGAGCTCAGTGGCCGGGCGCGCCAGATTGGCGAGATGGCTGAGCCAGCCGGCCGGAATGAGCGTCACGACGAGAATCAGCAGCGCGAAATAGGGCGAGACCAGAGCGGCGGCAGTAGCGCCGGCGCTGACGATGGCCGTGATGGCGGCCGCATTGCCCCAGCCAAGACCGGCAATGAGAATGGGAAGCGCCGAAGCGGCATAAAGAACGATCGCAAGCGACGACTGCGTATTCGCGCCCATCGACAGAAGGGCAGCGGTAAAGCCGGCGAGAACGCCGGTCAGCAGCGATGTCTTGTTCAACTTGTTCACGTTCGCTGTCCTGCTTCGTGCAGTTAGGGGATGGCCAAAGGCTCAACCCCAACATGGGATTTCCGAGTGTTTCCACACGGGTTCCGATCCGCGCCCAACGCGGAAGGGAGAGGGCAAGGCGATCACCCAAGGGGAGCGCCTTGCCCTAGAGTCGGTTTCCGTTGAGTCAGGCGACCAACGGAACGTCAGCCGTTCTTACGAAACGACGTAGGGCAGCAGGCCGAGGAAGCGGGCGCGCTTGATCGCCTGGGCGAGTTCGCGCTGCTTCTTCTGGGAAACGGCCGTGATGCGGGAAGGAACGATCTTGCCGCGCTCGGAAATGTAGCGCTGCAGAAGACGGATGTCCTTGTAGTCGATCCGCGGAGCGTTTGCGCCCGAGAAGGGGCAGGTCTTGCGGCGACGGTGGAACGGGCGGCGAACCGGAGCGGAAGAAACTTCAGCCATTGTCTTTAATCTCCTAAAGCTTCTTGATTAAGCGCGGTCTTCGCGCGGACGACGCGGGCGGTCTTCGCGGTCGCCACGGTCCGGACGCGGACCACGGTCACCGAAGCCACGCTCCGGACGGTCGCCATCGCGGCGCGGACGGTCGTCGCGGTCGCGCTTCTGCATCATGGCAGACGGGCCTTCTTCGTGCTTCTCGACGGCAATCGTCATGTAGCGCAGGACGTCTTCGTTGATGCGCATCTGGCGCTCGATTTCATGAACGGCCGCTGCCGGAGCATCGATGTCCATGAGAACGTAGTGAGCCTTGCGGTTCTTCTTGATGCGGTAGGTGAGGGACTTGAGGCCCCAGTTCTCGACGCGACCGACCTTGCCGCCGTTTGCTTCGAGCACGCCCTTGTACTGCTCGACGAGACCGTCGACCTGCTGCGGCGTGATGTCCTGGCGGGCCAGGAATACGTGTTCATAAAGAGCCATTGTGGCTTACCTTTCTTGCGTTAATCAGCCCGGACATCGGCGGCTAAGCCTCAACGACTGTTCTTATTGGCTGACAGGCAGCCGGCAAGAAAGTGTTGTATCGAGACGGTCGAGAGCGGAGACACGGGAGGCCGGAAAGACTTGCAATCCTAACGGCTCCCCTCGAGGAAGCCGGCCCTCCGTTCAGCCACCAGCCAGAAGACCGGGCATTTCGAACAGCGCGCTTATACGCATATTTCATCGAAAGGCAAGGCTTGCGCGGTCTTTTCGCCACGCTTTGCCCTTTAAGCGGCTCCCTTGAGCTTCTTCCACTGGCGCAAACGACCTCGCGCATTGGCATAGGGCGAGGACGTGTTGAACTGGATCATCCGGCCGAGCGGCCATTTGCCGTACCACGCCTGTCCGTAGAGGGTCTGATCGTCACGCGCCTCGATCAGTGCGACCAATGCGTCCTTGCTGGCCGCGAGGCGAGACAGGAGTTCCGAAGGCGGGAGCGCTCGGTAGTCGCCGTAGAATTTCTGCGCGAGACGACCGAGCTCGTTCCACTTGTACCCCGTTTCCGGAAAGTCGACCGGCAGACCTTGCTCGTCCCATTCGATCCATTTGACCACCAGTTCGCCCCAACCGGTGAGGTAGGCGACGAGGTCGCCGACGCTCATCATCGTGCCCTTGGCGTGTCCATCGAGCGATGGTTCGGCGAATCCCGCCGGCGGAATGCCATCGAGTTCGCGCTCGAGCTTGGCGAATTCGGTCTCGATGGCGTTCAGCAATTCCGCTTTCGTCTGGGGCACGGCCATCTGCTGTTTCGCGCTCAGATCGGCATCGGATAGAGCCGGTGCAGGCGACGAATGCCGTTCATGACATCCTGCGACAGCGTCATTCCGGCAGCGCCGAGATCCGTCTTCAACTGATCCATCGAGGTTGCGCCGATGATGACGGACGCCATGAACGGGCGGGCGAGGCAGAAGGCGATCGCCAGTTGCGACGGGTCGATCCCGTGTTCGCGGGCAAGCGCCACGTAGCCGGCGACGGCCGGTTCCTGGTGTGGCGTGAAGCGACCGCCGAGATCGCCGTTGATCGCAAGGCGCGACCCAGTCGGCCTGGCGCCGTCAAGATACTTGCCGGTCAACAGGCCGGCGGCGAGCGGCGAATAGGCGAGCAGCCCGACGTCCTCGTGGTGTGAGAGTTCGGCAAGGTCGAGGTCGTAGGCCCTATAGAGAAGATTGTATTCGTTCTGGATCGAGGCAACGCGCGGCAGCCCGTGCCGCTCCGCCATGTCGATCAGCTTCATCGTGCCCCAGGCGGTGTCGTTGGACAGGCCGATCGCGCGTACCTTGCCTGCCTTCACCACGTCGCCGAGCTTTTCGAGGATAGCCTTCAGGTCGGCGGCCACATGGGCCTTGTTCTGCTTGGCGGGCTCATAAGACCAGGCGTTGCGGAAATGGTAGTGGCCGCGGTTCGGCCAGTGGATCTGGTAGAGATCGATGTATTCGGTCTTCAGCCGCTTGAGGCTGGCGTCGACCGCCTCGCCGATGCCCTCAGGGGTGATCGGGCCGCCGTTGCGGATGTAGGGGCGGCCGGAGCCAGCGACCTTGGTGGCGACAACGACGTCGTCACGGCGGCCGCGCTCGCCCAGCCACTCGCCGATGATGCGCTCGGTATTGCCGTAGGTTTTGGCGGAAAGCGGGGTCGTCGGGTAGAGTTCGGCGGTGTCGATGAAGTTCACGCCTTTGTCGAACGCATAGTCGAGTTGTTCGTGCGCCTCAGCCTCGGAATTCTGAGAGCCCCAGGTCATTGTGCCCAGGCAGATTTCGGAAACCTTGATGCCGGTCCGGCCAAGCGTGTTGTAACGCATGCAGTGATGGTCCTTGTGAAAGGCGAGCCTCGACCCGGGAGGAAAGGGGTGCCCGCGGCAGAATTGGGTGAAGGCCGCAAGCCCAGGGGACGGTCGATCGGGCAGGGCGGCGATGCGCGGCAAACTTACGCCTTGATTGGCGAAGATCAAGGGCAAAAGGCCGGCTGAAGCCCGCAAAGCCGGGCCCGCGCGCTTGACTCGCCGGTCAGGAATGTGAATGGAGAGGAAAACCAGGGAAGGGACAATCCCATGAGTATTGCATTCACGTTTCCGGGCCAGGGCAGCCAGGCTGTCGGCATGGGCAAGGATCTGGCGGACGCGTTTCCGGAAGCAGCGGCAGTGTTTGCCGAGGTCGACGACGCGCTCGGCGAAAAACTCTCCGAGATCATGTGGAACGGCCCCGAGGAAACGCTGACGCTGACGGCGAACGCCCAGCCGGCGCTGATGGCGGTATCGATGGCGGTGATCCGTGTGCTCGAAGCCAAAGGCCTCGATCTGAAGAGCAAAGTCTCGTTCGTGGCCGGACATTCGCTCGGCGAATATTCGGCGCTCTGTGCCGCCGGAACCTTCTCGATCGCCGACACCGCGCGCCTGCTGCGCATCCGTGGCAACGCCATGCAGGCGGCCGTGCCCGTTGGCAAGGGCGCGATGGCGGCCATCATCGGTCTTGAGCATGCGGACGTCGACGCGATCTGCCGCGAAGCTTCTGCTCTCGGCTCCTGCCAGATCGCCAACGACAATGGCGGCGGTCAGCTGGTGATCTCCGGCGAGAAGGCGGCCGTCGAAAAGGCTGCGGCACTTGCATCCGAAAAAGGCGCCAAGCGCGCGCTGATGCTGCCGGTCTCTGCGCCCTTCCATTCGAGCCTGATGGCGCCTGCCGCCGAGGCAATGCGTGAAGCGCTTGCCAAGGTCGAAAAGCACAATCCGTCCGTGCCCGTTATCGCCAACGTCCTGGCCGCTCCCGTCAGCAACGCCGAAGAGATTGCGCGCCTTCTCGTCGAGCAGGTCACCGGCCAGGTTCGCTGGCGCGAGACGGTGGAATGGTTCGCCGCCAACAACGTCACGACGCTTTATGAAGTGGGCTCCGGCAAGGTTCTTACCGGGCTTGCCCGCCGGATCGACAAGTCAGTCACCGGTATTACTGTCAACACGCCTGCCGATATCGACACCGCGCTCTCGGCGCTTCTGGCCTGAGTGCTCCAGTTATAAGGAATCAATCCGATGTTCGATCTTTCCGGCCGTAAGGCTCTTGTAACCGGTGCATCCGGTGGTATCGGCGAAGAAATCGCCCGCATGCTGCACGCTCAGGGCGCAATCGTCGGCCTTCACGGCACGCGCATCGAAAAGCTCGAGGCGCTTGCCAACGAACTCGGCGAGCGTGTCCAGCTGTTCCCGGCCAATCTTTCCGATCGCGCCGAAGTCAAGGCGCTCGGCGAAAAGGCCGAGGCTGAACTGGGCGGCGTCGACATTCTCGTCAACAATGCCGGCATCACCAAGGACGGCCTTTTTGTTCGTATGAGCGACGACGACTGGGACAATGTTCTGGAGGTCAACCTGACCGCCGTGTTCCGCCTGACCCGCGAGCTGACCCATCCGATGATGCGCCGCCGCTTCGGCCGTATCGTCAACATCACGTCGATCGTCGGCGTCACCGGCAATCCCGGCCAGGCCAACTACTGCGCCTCGAAGGCCGGCATGATCGGCTTTTCGAAGTCGCTCGCCCAGGAAATCGCCACCCGCAATGTCACGGTCAACTGCGTTGCGCCCGGCTTCATCGAGAGCGCCATGACCGGCAAGCTGAACGACAAGCAGAAGGAAGGCATCATGGGAGCGATCCCGATGAGGCGCATGGGCACCGGTGCCGAGATTGCATCTGCCGTCGTTTATCTCGCTTCGAACGAGGCAGGCTATGTCACCGGCCAGACCATACACGTCAACGGCGGCATGGCAATGATCTGACGAGGTGTCCGGGGCCTGCATGCCACGCACGCGAAACGGGCGTGATCTTGGCCTGCAATGCTCCGGCACACCACCGGCCAAATGCCTGAAATTCAATGTTGAGCAAGCGATTGTCAGGCATTTTCGCACTTTGCGGCAGACTTAAACCGTGTTAATCGGGCCATGACTGTTAGCAGTCGACCGGCCCCGCCAGGTGTCCGGCAGCCTTGGCTGCCTTGGGTTTGCCGCGGTTCTGGTTGGATGGATTGCCCGTTGGACCGTCTTGGTCTATCAGGCTTATTGAGAGTACCGGTGCCAGAAAGGCGCCCAGAGAAACGAAGGTCGAGGAACTCCGACATGAGCGATATCGCAGAACGCGTAAAGAAAATTGTTATTGATCATCTTGGCGTCGACGCCGAAAAGGTCAGCGAAGGCGCAAGCTTTATCGATGACCTCGGCGCGGACTCGCTCGACACCGTCGAACTGGTCATGGCATTCGAAGAAGAATTCGGCGTCGAAATCCCGGATGATGCCGCGGATTCGATCCTGACTGTCGGCGACGCCGTCAAGTTCATCGAAAAAGCTCAGGCCTGATCTTTTGCGATCAAGCCATTGGCGGGCCGCGTTCAGCGGCCCGTAATCAGCCCAGGGGAAGTGGGCTGTCTCGCGCTGGGCGCGGGTTTTCGATCAGCAAAGCGGTCCCGCATTTCCCTCTGATCGTTGCTACAAGAACTTAAAATGGATGCACGGATCGGGTTCGTCACGCGTGGTCCGATCCGGCTCTGAAATTGAACAGTCAGGGTGGGTCGCGGACTATGAGACGTGTCGTTATCACCGGTACCGGCATGGTATCTCCCTTGGGTTGCGGAACCGAGGCAACTTGGGCGCGCCTGATCGCGGGCGACAATGCTGCGCGCAAGGTCACGGAATTCGAAGTCGAAGATCTGCCCGCGAAGATCGCGTGCCGCATTCCGTTCGGCGATGGCTCGAACAACACCTTCAATGCCGACGACTGGATGGAGCCGAAGGAGCAACGCAAGGTTGACCCCTTCATCGTCTATGCGATGGCCGCTGCCGACATGGCGCTGGCCGATGCCGGCTGGAAGCCCGAAAACGACGAAGACCAGATTGCAACCGGCGTCCTGATCGGTTCGGGCATCGGCGGTCTCGAAGGCATTGTCGAAGGCGGCTATACGCTGCGCGACAAGGGGCCTCGGCGCATTTCGCCCTTCTTCATTCCCGGCCGTCTGATCAACCTTGCCTCGGGTCAGGTCTCGATCCGCCACAAGCTGCGTGGTCCCAATCACTCTGTGGTCACCGCCTGTTCGACCGGCGCCCACGCCATCGGCGACGCAGGCCGCCTGATCGCGCTCGGCGATGCCGACGTCATGGTTGCCGGTGGCGCCGAATCGCCGATCTGCCGTATCTCTTTGGCCGGCTTTGCCGCCTGCAAGGCGCTATCCACGCAGCACAATGATGATCCGCAGAAGGCATCGCGTCCCTATGATGTCGACCGCGACGGCTTCGTCATGGGCGAGGGTGCCGGCATTGTGATCCTTGAAGAGCTGGAACACGCCAAGGCGCGCGGCGCCAAGATCTATGCTGAAGTCGCCGGCTACGGTCTCTCTGGCGATGCTTACCACATTACCGCGCCGTCCGAGGATGGCGACGGTGCCTACCGCTGCATGCAGATGGCGCTGAAGCGCGCCGGCCTGACGGCGGCAGACGTCGACTACATCAACGCCCATGGCACATCGACGATGGCCGACACGATCGAGCTTGGCGCCGTCGAGCGGCTGGTCGGCGAGCATGCCTCGAAGATCTCCATGTCGTCGACCAAATCGGCGATCGGCCACCTGCTGGGCGCCGCCGGCGCTGTGGAAGCGATCTTCTCGGCGCTGGCGATTCGCGACGGCGTCGCACCGCCGACGCTGAACCTCGACAATCCCTCCGTCGAGACCAAGATCGATCTCGTACCGCATGTTGCGCGCCAGCGCGAAATCAACGTCGCGCTGTCGAATTCCTTCGGCTTCGGCGGCACGAACGCTTCGCTGGTTCTGCGCCGCTACACCGGCGTTTGATATTGCCGAATTATCAACGGGGCGATGCATGTCACTGGCCCGTTGATCCTGCTTTTGCCGCATTGCTCGCTACAAGCATGTAGCAGGAGGACGTGTCGGCCCTTTTCAGGGATTGGCGCTGCCTGACGGCTATGTTCGCGCAAGGCACATCTGACAGTTTGTTGTATCGCTATTGCCGGGCGCATGCTGGCTGTCTTCGAGCGAAAACGCCGTTGACCGGCGGGTGCGCCGAGACCATTTATTCCACTGCCAATCCAAGGGGATGGCTGCGGCTCAAACGTTTTGTTTTATACCTGCCACGGTCCAGGCCGAAATTCGCACCGCGGCAGCTAGAATGAGGATGCGAATTTCGGGTTCGGGACAATCGTGAGCGACTCAAACGAGAACGGCGCGGCGCAATTCGGCCGCAGCGACACCGGGAACAACGGGCCGATCATTCCGAAATCGGCCAGCGAAGCCTTGCGCCCCGAGAAGGCGCCGCAGCCGCCTACGAAGCGTTCGCGCAAGGCGCGCAGCCAGGTCGTGATCTTCCTGAATTTCGTCATGACCGTTATCGTCTTCGTCGCGCTCGCAGCGGCCGGTACCGTCTATTATGCGATGCATCAGTACGAAAAAGCAGGCCCGCTCGAAGCCAACAAGAACTTCATCGTCAGAAGCGGCGCCGGTATCAGCGAGATCGCCAGCGGCCTCGAGCGTGGCAACATCATCACCGATGGCCGCGTCTTCCGGTTCGTCTCGGAGGCTTATCTGGACAACGACACACTGAAGGCCGGCGAGTACGAGATCAAGGCTGGATCATCGATGCAGGAGATCATGCAGCTCCTGAAATCCGGCAAGTCCATTCTCTATTCCGTGTCGCTGCCGGAAGGTCTGACCGTCAAGCAGATGTTCCATCGCTTGTCCGATGACGAAGTCCTCGTCGGCGACCTGCCGCAGGAGCTGCCTGCCGAAGGTTCGCTGAAGCCTGACACCTACAAGTTTACGCGCGGCACCAAGCGCGTCGAAATCGTCCAGCAGATGGCGGCTGCCCAGAAGGCGCTTGTCGACCAGATCTGGGAAAAGCGCGATCCGAACCTCCCGGTCTCGACTGTCGAGGAGTTCGTGACGCTTGCGTCGATCGTGGAGAAGGAAACCGGACGCGCCGACGAGCGCCCGCGTGTTGCCTCGGTCTTCATCAACCGGCTCGACAAGGGCATGCGCCTTCAGTCCGATCCGACGATCATCTACGGCATTTTCGGCGGTGACGGGAAACCGGCGGACCGGCCGATCCTGAAGTCGGACCTCGATAAGGATACGCCCTACAATACCTATATCATCAAGGGCCTGCCGCCGACGGCGATCGCCAACCCGGGCCGCGCCGCACTTGAAGCCGTTGCCAATCCGTCGCGCACACCGGAACTCTACTTCGTGGCCGACGGCACGGGCGGCCACGTCTTTGCCGTGACATTGGATGAACACAACGCCAATGTTCGCCGCTGGCGCAAGGTCGAAGCCGAAAAGGCAGCCGAAGCGGCAAAGGCCGCCCAGGACGCGGCAACGACGGCACAGCCTCAGTAACAACGGCCTGCATTGTGGACGGACTTGTCACGGCGCGGATATCCCTTGCGGGATACCGCGCCGTCGCCTTATTGCTTTTCCAGAAAATGCCACGGAGGTGAGGATGCCGCTCCAATCGATGACCGGCTTTGCCCGGAGAGAAGGCAGCAGCGGCCGGCATCGCTGGGCCTGGGAATTGCGCTCCGTCAACGGCAAGGGCCTCGATGTCAGGCTTCGCCTGCCGCAGGGACTTGAGCGGTTCGAGCCGGATGTGCGCCGGCTCACTGCAGAATTTTTCTCAAGAGGCAATCTGCAGATCAGCCTGTCCGTCAGTGGAGCGGAGAGCGCTGTCGAAGCGGTGGTGAACCAGGCGGCGCTGACGGCTGTCCTGACCTTGCGCGAACAGCTCGGAGACCTCGTCGATCCCGCACCGCTCAAGTTCGACACGCTGCTGGCGATCCGAGGCATTGTCGACTTCCGTGAGCCCGAGGAGAGTGAAGCGCAACGCGCGTCCCTCGACGACGATATCATGACGGGCCTCAAGCTTGCTCTCAGCGATCTGCGCAGCATGCGCGCCGAAGAGGGCGGGGCGCTCTGTCAGATCCTGCTGGCGCAGGTCGGCAGCATCGAAGCACTGACGGCAACAGTCGAGAATGATCCCTCGCGCAGCCCGGGGGCGATTGCCGAAAGGCTGGCGCAGCAGGTGGCGCTGGTGATGGGCAGCGGCTCTTCGCTCGATCGCGACCGGCTGCATGCCGAAGTGGCACTGCTTGCGACCAAGGCCGATTTGAGAGAGGAGCTGGACAGGCTTGGCTCTCATATTGTCGCTGCCCGCGACCTCTTGTCGAAAGGCGGGCCGGTCGGCCGCAAGCTTGATTTCCTGGCACAGGAATTTAACCGCGAATCGAATACGATCTGTTCCAAATCGAATGCGGCAGTGGTCTCCGCCGCCGGCATCGAGTTGAAAGTGGTGATCGATCAGTTCCGCGAACAGGTTCAAAATCTGGAGTAACGCATGAAACCGGCGACCCCTTCGCCCATCAAGATCGCCCGCCGCGGGCTGATGCTGGTCATTTCCTCACCCTCGGGTGCGGGAAAGTCGACGATCGCGCGCAATCTGCTGGAAGCCGATCCCGATATGAGCATTTCGGTAAGCGTGACCACGCGTCAGCGCCGTCCGAGCGAAATTGATGGACGGCACTATCACTTCAAGTCTATCCGCGAGTTCGAAGCATTGCGGGCGACCGACTCGCTGCTGGAATGGGCTGAGGTTCACGGCAATTTCTACGGCACACCGCGCGACGCCGTCGAAGCGGCGATGGCTGCAGGCCGCGACATGCTTTTCGATATCGACTGGCAGGGCGCACAGCAGCTTCAGGAGAAGATGGCCGGCGACGTCGTCTCGATCTTCATCCTGCCGCCGTCGATGGCCGAGCTGCAATCGCGGCTGCATCGTCGCGCCGAGGACAGCGAGGAAGTGATCGCCACGCGTCTGGCCAATTCACGTGCAGAAATCGAGCACTGGCGCGAGTACGACTATATCGTTCTCAACGACGATCTCGACCGCGCCTTCTCGGCGGTACGCGCCATCGTCGAGGCCGAGCGCCTGCGCCGAGATCGCCGCCCGGGCCTGTTCGAATTCGTCAATGGACTTCTGACGGAAAACCCGTTCTGACCGGAGGCATGGCCGGCAATGCCGGCCATCCGTAGATATTGCTATCGCGGGTACGTTTGCCGCTCCCGCAAAGCCGCAGCGCCCTTTCGGGCGACATGCGCTAGAGCGTTTCCGGTTTAAGCGGAGTCGCAGAAACGCTCTATCTCCTTGTTTTTATGCATTTCCTGACGGAAAACCGCTTCGCACTTTTCCTGGAAATGCTCTAGAGGCAGTTTGCCAGCCGACAGAATTCTTCCACGGAGAGCGTTTCGGCGCGCCGCTGTGGATTGATGTCGGCTTTTGCCAGCAGCGTTTCGCCACCAAGCGGCTTCAGGCTCTGGCGGAGCATCTTGCGGCGCTGGCCGAAGGCGGCGTGCGTCACTTTCTCCAAAGACGACACCGCGCAGGGGATCGGATTGGCGACCGGCTCCAGATGCACGACCGAGGATGTCACCTTGGGCGGGGGCGTGAAGGCCTGCGGCGGCACGTCGAAGGCCATGCGGGCGTTCGTTCGCCAGCCACACAGAACCCCCAGACGCCCGTAATGATCGTCGTCAGCGTCGGCCACGATCCTCAAGCCTACCTCGCGCTGAAACATCAGTGTCAGCGACTGCCAGAAGGGCGGCCATGTCTTTGGCAGCAGCCAATTGACCAGAAGCTGCGTGCCGACATTATAGGGCAGGTTGGCGATGATCTTGACCGGGCCACCACCGGTGATCTCCTCAAAGTCAATCTTGAGCGCGTCACCCTCGATGACATCGAGACGGTTCGGATAGTGGCCGGAGATTTCGGCAAGCGCCGGCAGGCAGCGCGCGTCCCTTTCGATCGCCACTACCTTCTTTGCGCCAAGTGCTAGGATTGCTCGCGTCAGGCCGCCCGGGCCTGGGCCGACTTCGATGACTGTCACGTCCTCGAGCGGGCCGGCCGTCCGGGCAATCTTCTGTGTGAGATTGAGATCGAGCAGGAAGTTCTGCCCGAGCGCCTTCTTGGCGTCGAGGCCATGGCGTTGGATGACATCCCGAAGCGGCGGGAGCCCGTCGAGAGCGGCCATCAGACGATAACTCCTGCGGTATTGTTGGAAAGTTCTGCCGCGAGCTTCAAGGCTGCGAGCAGGCTGTCGTCCCTGGCAATGCCCTTTCCGGCGAGGCTGAAGGCGGTGCCATGATCGGGCGACGTGCGGATGAAGGGGAGGCCGAGCGTGACATTGACGCTATCGTCGAAACCAAGTGCCTTGGCGGGGATGAGCGCCTGGTCGTGATACATGCAGATCGCCACGTCATAGGTCGCACGCGCGCGGTCGTGAAACATCGTATCGGCGGGCAGAGGCCCGGTTGCATCGATGCCTTCGGCGCGCAGCCGTTCGACGACCGGACGGATAATGGCATCGTCTTCGGCGCCCAGCGCTCCACCTTCGCCGGCGTGGGGATTGAGCCCGGCGAGTGCCAGCTTCGGCCTGTCGAGGCCGAAGCGCGTGCGAAGATCCGCCGCGGTAATGGTGCAGGTTCGATAGATCAGATCTGCCGTGAGCTGGGCGGGCACGTCTTTCAGCGGGATGTGGATGGTCACCGGCACGGCACGAAGCTTGGGGCCGGCCAACATCATCACCGGCAACAGGGGCTCGCCGGTGGCCTTCTCCGCGAGATCAGCAAGGTATTCGGTATGGCCGGGGAAGCGGAAGCCGGCTTCGTAGAGCACGGCCTTGGCGATCGGGTTCGTGACGACGGCTGAAGCCTCGCCATCCATGACCAGCTGTACCGCTGTGTCAATCGACCCCGTTACGGCCGGAGCGTTGGCAGAATCGGCCTCGCCAGCAATGACGGGAGAAGGGCAGCGCACCGGCAGAACGGGCAAGGCGTCGGCAAAAATGGAGACGGCATCCCGGCAATCGGTCTCGCGGATCGCAACCGTATGCCCGAGCAATGCTGCCCGCGCCGCGAGAACTGTGGGGTCACCGATGAAAAGGAATGGCGGGGTCGCGCGTTCACGGCGGCCAAGCCAGGTGGTCAGGCTAAGGTCGAGTCCGATCCCGGCAGGATCGCCCATGGTCAGGGCAAGGGGCCCGCCGGTCGTGTCACGCATTTTTGCCCGCTGATCTTACTTGTTGACGATCTGCGCCTTCTTGCGCAGTTCTTCGAGGTACTTTTCGCTGTTCGGGTCTTCACCGCCGGCCTTCTTCTTGCCGATGTCCTCGGCGCGGAAGACGATTTCGGCTGCGGTGTCGTCATTGACCTGGCGCTTCTTGCAGATCGCCAGGAATTCGACGCCCTTTTCGGTCACGCGTGTTCCCGTCGTGTTGCCGTCGCCGGCCTTCTCGACGAGCGGCTTCCACTCGTCCGGCAACTGCTGGACAAGCATGCGGCCGAGATCGCGGATAGAAACGTCACGGTAGTTTGCCGCGAAAACCTTGGCGGTATCGCATCCCGGGAACTGACCACGCGCTGCGTTGGCTTCCGCCTGACGCTTGCCGGTGATGGCGCCGCGCTTCTTCTCCGGAATGACGAAGATGACCTGCTTGAGATAGTATTCCGTTGTGACCGGCTTGGTGCCTCCGCCTTCCATCATGCGCTTGACGAGATCAGCGCCTTGCAGGCGACTTGAGTTGCCGAAACGGAAGTTGACGGCGCGAGGCCAGCTCATCTGCACCGCGATGAACTGCTTGAAATGGTCGGAACCAACGCCGGCTTGATCGAGAATCTTGCCGAGCTGCTCCGGCGAGAGCTTGTTGCCGGCTGCAAAGCGCGCATAGGCCGCGTCCACGTCCTGCGTACTGACCGACTGGCCGATCCGCGCGATCTCGCCACGCTTAAGCACCTCGTCGACGAGCTGCTTCTTGGCTTCTTCTGCGCCACCAGCCTGGCGTTGCAGGCGAAGGAAGGCGACGCGCTTGGCAACGTCGCCGGAGGTGATCACGGTGTTGTTGACCGTTACCGTCACCTGGCTTGCAGCTTGCGCGCTGGCGCAAACGGCAATGCTCAGGCTGCCGGCCAAAGCCAGTGCCGAAAGCGTCCTCAAGATCGACATTTTCCCGCCCATCATCTTTTCCTGTCCTTCGCGCGGGCGAAGCCTGGTGCTTCGATCCGCAGCCCGGCTCACGCCGTTGTTCTATCTTGTCGGAGGGAATGCATAATACATGCGGCCAAACGATGACAAGACCGTTTGGCCGGCCCGACAGCGGGCAGAGGGGCAAACATGTGGCGAATGCCCCTCGGATCGAAGCGTATCAATAGTAGTCCAGCTCTTCGAACTTCGTGTCGCCGACATTGACGTCGCCAAGCGTACGGAAGCTGATGCGGGCGCCGATCGACCAGTCGTTCGCAATCGTGTTGTCGGTATCGCGTTCCTGCTTGTAGACGAGCGAGAACAGCGTGTCTTGATCGTCATAGGTGATGCCGAAGCCATTGCGCGAGATGACATCGTTGTTGATGTCGTAGGTTATCGCGCCGAAGACGGACCAGTAATCGTGGAACCTGTAGGCCGCCGCGGTCTGGATTTCGTCCTGGTTGTCGAGCGAGCCGTAAAGCGGCTGCGCCTCGATGCGCGTATAGGTCATTGCCGCCTGCCAGGTAAGGCCAAGATACCCCACGGTGGCATCGGCGCGACGCAGCGCCAGGTCCTCTTCATCGAGACGGCCGGAAAGGCTGGCCATAAGGCCAGACGGCGCATCGACACCGAACATGGCGACGTAGTCGGACCGTGTGCTCTCGAGGCCCGAATTCGCTCCCGCCTGGACCAAGTCTTCCGTTGCGAACGAGTTCAAACCGCCAAGCTGGTAGGATTGGCCGACGATGCCGCGCAAGCCGTAGCCGCTGTCGAATGTCCCGGTATAGCGAAGACCGACGTTGGCGCGCGTGCCGCCTTCGATGCGGTCGAAGCCGGAGTACTTGTCGCGATCAAACAGGTTCGTCGCGTCGAAGACAAAGCTCTGCGCATCTTCGTTTGGCAGGCCACCGGGATGCTGCTCGTCGGGACGGGCATAGATCTGGGCGATCGGCTCAAGTACGTGGCTGCTGTTGTCGCCGACGAAGAGGATCGGATAGCGCGCTTCGAGGCCCGCCGTCAGCATCCGCCGCGTCGCGGCGTCGCTGTTGTCATAATCCCCGGCATAACCAGGCCCCGGATCCGTCATGTTCAGGCCGAGCGCATCACCGCGCGCGGCAAGCAACGGCGTCAGCACGAACCCGCCCGGAGCAATGTAGGTACGCTTCCATTCGAGTTCGGCCGTGAGGCGGTGCGACGTGCCCTCGAGACCTAGGTACCTGTTGACGTCTGGAACGGCGTCAAGGTCAAGCCGGTTTCGCTTGATGTTGGTGAGGTTCACCGTCGCCGAAAGTTCGCCTCCCAATACCGGCTCTGGCGCCTTGTAGGAATAATCCAGAACCTGCGCGGTAGGCTGCTGGTTTTCAGCGATGCTGTTCGGATCTGCGTCCTGGATATCGAAATAGAAGGCGCGCAGGTCGAAGAAGTTCCGCTTGCCAAGCCCGGTCAGATACGCCTGGTTGACGTAGGTCGTTCCGTCGAAAGTCGACAGTTCGTAGGTCTTGGCGAAGTTGTTGTCGGATTGGACGAGGACGTTCCAGCCGAAGCTCCAGCGCGGATTGATCTCGAATACGCCCCTGGAAGCGACCATGCCGCGGTTCGTTTCAAGCGCGTCGACCGTACCAGGCGTGAAGCGGCTCTTGTCGAGCTGGCTGATGCCGGCGAAGCGCAAGGTGTGAAGGCCGTTGTGGAAGCTCTGGCGAAACTCGCCTTCGAGCAGGAAGCCTTGGCGGCTCAGGCCCGTCACGGTGGCGGTCGCGTCCATATAGGGCGAGATCGCCCAATAGTAGGGGACGCCCACGCCTGCGCCGAGCTTCTGTGTGTACTGAAACTGCGGGAACAGGAAGCCGCTCTTGCGCTTGACCGTATGATCAGGCAGTTCCATCACCGGAATATAGGCGATGGGCTTGCCAAAAAGCTCGAAACGGGCGTTTTCCAGCCGTATCGTCCGCGTACGTCCATTCTGGACGACGCGCTGGGCCTTGATGTGCCACAGCGAACGGTGATCGGGCTTCGTCGTGCAGGGCGTGCACGCGGTGTAAACGGCCTCGTTGAGGATGAATTCTTCGCCGTTCCGCCGTTCGCCGCTGGTCGCAGCAAGCCGTGTCAGATCGGTCGTCTCTATCCGCAAGGCATCAATGAAGCCGTTGCCGAAGTCATCGGTGACGTCCATCTTTTCGGCATAGACGACATTGCCGCCCGGCTCGATCAACTGGATTTCACCGGTGGCATGAATGCGGCCCGATTTCTGGTCGTATTCGACCTGTCGGGCCACCATCTTGTAGCCGCCGTAATCGATCTGCACGTTGCCGCGCAAGATGACCTTTTCGGCGTCCTTGTTATAGACAAGCTCATTGGCGGACAGAAGCAGCTTGGCATCTTCCGGCATGTTCGGGCGCAGCGAATCAAGGCGCTCCGACGTCTGCTGCGCGAGCGCGGGTGCACTCATTCCCATGGCAAGTGTCTGCAGCGCCACTCCTGCGAGCAGGGCAGCGTTGATCAGCTTTGTACGTTTGCGGTTGCCTACCGCCACTAGCCATCCTCCTGATTTAAAAGAATCGTCGAGCCCAGCGCCATCGCTACAACAACTGGCAACCAGGCTGCAACGAAGGGAGGTACAATACCGCTGCTCCCGAATGCTTTGACAAGCACGGTGACGACATAAAGCACGAAGCCCGACAGGATTCCACCGAGAATCACCGAGCGCGATTGGTTGAACCGGCTAAATTTCAGCGACACGCACGCAGCGATCAGCGTCATGGCGACAAGCAGCAGCGGCAGTGACAACAGGGAGTGGAATTGGGTTTCCATGCCGTTTGTGGAAAAGCCGAAGGAGCGCGCCACCTCGATCTTCCGCGGAAGGTCGAAAAACTGAATGGAATCAGCCTTTGCAAGCCTTTCCTGAACAAACTCTGGCTTCAGATTCGTGCGGAGTTGTGCCGTTTGCAGACGGCGAGGCAGCTGTCCGCTGCTTGTTTCCGTTACGCCATTAAGAAGCCAGTAACCATCTTCGAGTTTAGCGGAGGCGGCATCCTGTCTCAGAATGATCGAACCCTGTGGATCAAAGTGGATGACGGTGACGTTCAGAAGTGTGGTGCCGCCATCCTGAACCGAGCGTGCGCCGATGATCGTATCGGTGCCTTCATAGATCTGTCGCAGCCAGGGAATCGAGCCGGCATCCGAGGTGCGCGATGACCCGAGGGCAGCAAGCAGGGTCTCTTCCTTCTTCGTGCCCCAGGCTGCGAGCGGGTTTAGCGCAAGCACGGCGAGTACGCCGAACAGGAAGGCGCCAAGCACGAACGGGCGCAGGAACTGCCACACCGAAATGCCCGCGGCGCGGGTAACCACGAGCTCGTAGCGGCGGTTGAGCGAGATCAGAGCCGCCATCGCCGAGAAGAGTGCCACGAAGGGCACGGTTTGTTGCAGGATGGTCGGGATCCGGAACGCGCTGATCAGCAACGCGCCGGTGACCGAATAATGCGGAAGGTTGGACAGGCGGCTCGCCTGTTCGCTGAAGTCGATGATGAAGACCAGCGAAAAAATGCCGACCAGAAACCAGAAGGTCGTGACAGCATAACGGGTCAGAAAGTAGCGGCCGAGTGTGGTGAAAATCATGATGCGTTGCTCCCGTCAGATGAGGGGCGCACGAGGCGAAGGCGAACCATCAGCTCGGACAGCTTTTCCTGCCAGGTCATCGGAATGTCGAGACGCCGGTTGCTGGCGAGTTGGTGAATGGCGAGCGCTCCGGTCGCAAGGGGCACGATATACATCAACGGAACGAACCAGACGGAATCCTCGGCGCTGTTGCCCGCATAGAACGTCATCCATCGGATGACGAGGGCAGAGCCGAGTGCGCTGACCATCGGATGGACGCGCGCCTCGCGGTGCGAGCGTGCATCACTGCAGAAGACAAGCGCGATCAGGCCGAACACCAGCGGGAACGTCCATTCCGTCAGGCGGCGGTGCAGTTCGGCGGTGAAGGCAAGCGGGTTGCCCTGGTAGACAGAATCATTGGGATCCGGATTGAAAAGATTGGGAAGGTCGCGATCCTTGGCGCGTATCGTCGCTTCGCGGGTCGCCTTCGTCATGTCGGCCAGATCGAAGGCGTAGGAATCGAATTTGATGATCGACACGCCGCCGTCCGGCAGTTTGCGTTGGACTTCGCCGTCCTTCATGACCAGCGCCGAGCTTTTCTCGTCCACGGCACCTTCGCGCGCATAATAGACGAGCTCGAAAGCCGGGTTGCGCGAATCGGCAACGAAAATCCCCTCAAGCACACCACCGCCGCGCCGGCCGCCAACCTGGACATAGAGGCCGTCAGTAATCTTGCGGAAGGCGTTCTCCTGGACGACCGAGGAAAGCAGGTCGGCGTTGGCCGTTGCTAGCATCTTGCGCACAGCGACGCGCGAATAGGGCTCGACAAAATTGTCGACCACGAACGACAGGACGCTAAGGCCAGCGGCGAGATAGATGATCGGCCGGATGATGGTCATGCGCGAGCTTCCGGCCGCGTTCAGCACCGTCAGCTCCGAATCGGTATTCATCGTCGTGAGCGTCTGGGTTACGCCGATCACCAGGGCGAAAGGCAGAATGATCGGCACGACCGACGGCAGAATGAGCGTTGCCAGCTTCAGGAAGGCGAAGACGGACTGCCCGCTATCGGTAACCAGGTTGACGTTGGTCAGGGCCTGCGTCGTCCACACGATGCCGAGCAACGGCAAAAGCGTAGCGAGGAACATGGTCAGGGCACGCCGGAAAATGTAGCGTTCGATCAGCTTCATGTCCGTTTCCGGTCCAAATCCATGCTCATGTTTCTGTGCCGCACCGCCGCATCGAAACGCCTGTTGCTGCCGCCGCCATCAGCGGGAACCGAGCTTCCGTCTCACGTCCGGCGCTGCTCAAATCGTAAAGCAACTGGGATAATTTAAGACGAAGAACCTCGGTTAACCGCATGTAAACATCTGCGGGCATCTTGCCAAGCCGTTGAAAAGCGAGAAGGGTGCCGACCACAGCTTTGACGGTGGTAGACGCAGCGAATGTTTGTCACTGTCACCCCCCGGTAACAGGGCGGGTCGTGTAAGACCGAAAAATGCCCGGAGTTTTGTAATGTCTATGAAATTTGAGTTCACCTTCGCCAAGTCCCATCGCCCGGCGGGTGGTGTTGCGGTCCTCCTGAAAGCCGCCGCAGGACAGGCGGCGGGCGCCGATGTCGCCGATCCGGAAGGCGTGCTGGCCAAGGCGGCGAAGGTCAAGAAGTTCAGCGGCAAGGCATTCTCCACCCTCGATATCATTGCCCCGCATGGCTCGCCCGCGGACCGGATCGTGGTTCTTGGTCTTGGTGACACCGATGCATTGACCGATCACGATTGGCTGAAGGCAGGCGGCGCGGCAGCCGCAAAATTGCGTGGAGCCGACAAGGCCACGATCTTCATCGACGTCCCCGACCTCGATGTCACCGGCAAGGCGGCGGCCGACTTTGCGCTCGGCATGGAAATGAACGCCTACAGCTTCGACGGTTACAAGACGAAGAAAGCGGACGACGATGCCAAGCCGGCAGGCAAGCCGGTCAAGGTGACGATCGTTACCGGCGCGGTGATTGCAGCGAAGAAGGCTTTTGCGACGGCGCAGGCGGTCGGCGAGGGCGTATTTCTCGCCCGCGACCTGGTCAACGAGCCGGCAAACGTCCTCGGTCCGCTGGAGTTCGCCGCCAAGGCGAAGGAGCTGGAAAAGCTCGGCGTCGAGGTGGAAATCCTCACCGAAAAGGAAATGAAGAAGCTTGGAATGGGTGCGTTGCTCGGCGTTGCCCAGGGCTCGACGCGTCCGCCGCGGCTGGTCGTGATGCAGTGGAAGGGCGGCAAGTCCAAGGATCGCCCGGTCGCCTTCGTCGGCAAGGGCGTCGTGTTCGACAGCGGCGGCATTTCGATCAAGCCCGCGGCCGGCATGGAAGAGATGAAGGGCGACATGGGTGGTGCTGCCGCCGTCACCGGCTTGATGCACGTGCTCGCTGCCCGTCACGCCAAGGTCAACGTCGTCGGCATCATCGGGCTTGTGGAAAACATGCCGGATGGCAGCGCACAACGCCCAGGCGACATCGTCACCTCGATGTCAGGGCAGACGATCGAGGTCATCAACACCGATGCCGAGGGACGTCTCGTTCTGTGCGATGCACTTTGGTATTGCAACGACCGCTTCAAGCCGCAGGCCATGATCGACCTTGCGACGCTGACAGGCGCCATCATGGTTGCGCTCGCGACCCATCACGCCGGCCTGTTTTCGAATGATGACCGCCTGGCCGGCCAGCTGTTGGCCGCCGGCATTGCCACGCAGGAGCGCCTCTGGCGCATGCCGCTCGGCAAGGAATACGACAAGATGATCGACAGCAAGTTTGCCGACATGAAAAACACCGGCGGACGTCATGGCGGCGCGATTACGGCGGCGCAGTTTCTGCAGCGTTTCGTCAAGGATACGCCCTGGGCGCATCTCGATGTCGCCGGAACCGCCATGGGCTCGCCGACCGACGAAGTCAATCAATCCTGGGGCTCCGGCTTCGGCGTTCGCCTGCTCGATGAGCTGGTCCGCGCGAGCTATGAGTCCTGAGCGGCATCGTGAGCCGCGGTGAAGGTCGTGGAGAGATCGGTGTGATCGAGGTCCTTTTCTATCACCTGACGGAATCGAAGCTCGAGGACGCACTTCCACCGCTGCTCGATAAAAGCGTCGAGCGCGGCTGGAGGGTGGTGGTGCAGACGGTCGATGCCGAGAGGCGCGATGCGCTCGATACGCATCTCTGGGTTTACAGGGACGAAAGTTTCCTGCCGCACGGGACAGATGCCGGGGAACTCGCTGCCGAGCAGCCGGTTCTCCTGGTGGCGGACGATGGCAATCACAATGCCGCAACCGTTCGCTTCGTCGTCGACGGTGCCAACCCGCCACCGGTCGATACTTACGAGCGGATCGTCTTCATGTTCGACGGCTACGACCAGGAACAGCTCGAAGCCGCTCGCGGTCACTGGAAGCGGCTGAAGGGTGAGGGCCACAACCTCACCTATTGGCAACAGAACCGTGACGGACGCTGGGAAAAGAAGGCCTGAGCGACGCAAGAACGGCTTCAAGAAGACAAAGCCCGCGGCAAACCGCGGGTTTTGTTTTTCGATCCTGTCCGGACGCCTAGTCGTGGAAGGCTTCGACGAATTTGCGTCGGCCGAGCATGAAGGCATCGGCGACATGGCGCAGCGGCGCCAGATCGACGTCCGACGTCTTGGCCCTGATGATTTCGGCGAAGCGCTTGTAGAGCATCGGATATTCCTGCTCCGGCTCCTCATGCACAATCTTGCCGTCGACCGAGAGCTTTGCGCCACCTTCCGAAAGCACCATTTCGCCTGATGCGGTCTGCGCGACGATGTCCCAACTCTGTTTACCGGTCTGGCGCCAGTCGAACTCTGCCGAAACCGCCAGCTTGTTCGCGTCGGTGAAGGCGATCGTGGCGGCGATCGGGGCGTCGCGGTTCTCCGGGAATTCCAGCGTGGCTGCGGTTATGAACAGCGGCCGTGGCAGGATATGCGTTACGATCGACAGCGCATTGATACCCGGATCGAAGATACCGAGGCCACCGGCCGCCCAGATCCATTCCTGATTCGGATGCCAGTGCCGCACGTCCTCCTTCCAGATGATCTTCACATCGTGGATTGCGGTCGCGGTGAGAAACGACTTCGCTGCCTCTACTGCCGGTGCATAGCGCGAATGCCAGCTTGCAAACAGTGACAGCCCCTTAGATGCAGCCAGAGCCTCCAGATCCGCGACTTCGCTCAATGTGGCGCCTGGCGGTTTTTCGAGGAAGACATGTTTGCCGGCCTCAAGGGCCGTGCGCGCGGCCTCATACCGGTATTGCGGTGGCATGCAGAGCGATACCGCGTCGATTGCGGGAACGGCCTCCAGCATCGCTTCGATCGACTTGAAATTATCGATGCCATCGACGGTGCCGTGGCGGCTCGCCGCAGCAATCAGGTGGTAGTCGTCGTTCTTGGCAATGGCCGGCAGGTGCTGGTCACGAACGATCTTGCCGACGCCGACAAGCGCGATTTGAATTGGAGGCATGGTGTTTCGCTCATATTAGTATGATTTATTGTCGGTTCTTGTAGCAGATTGCGCGGCGCGGGCAAGCACTGCCGAAGAGACGCGAGCCCGGTTTGCTGAACGCCAAACAAACGGCAACGGACCCATTCTTTCTGGCCTCCTGTGCCCTACAGCGCCGCGCGTCTTATCAGACGCGCAAAGGTCGCTGTAGCACTTTGAATTGCTGCATGTTTTTATCCTTAAATCGAATAGGATTTAAGGAGCATGCAGTAGCTTCTACAATCCATGATGCCAATCCACATGTGCAGCAAACGCGACACGCGCGGTGACCGGCAGAACGAGGAGAGATTATGCACCACGAAATCCGCCATGCCAGCCGCCACGAACTCGATGCCATCATCGATTGGGCGGCCCGCGAAGGCTGGAACCCGGGGCTCGACGATGCGGCGGCATTCTGGGCGGCGGATCCGGAAGGATACTGGGTGACGGAGCGCGAGGACAAGCTCGCAGCCGCCATATCGCTGGTGCGCTACGACGAGAACTATGCCTTCCTTGGCTTCTACATAACGGCACCGGATTTCCGCCGGCAGGGTATCGGCGGCCAGATGTGGCAGCACGCCTTGGCGGCGGCGGGACAACGCATTGTCGGTCTCGACGGTGTCGTTGCCGAGCAGGAGAACTACCGGCGGTCTGGCTTCGTTCTCGCCCACGCCAATATCCGCTATGGCGGCATCGTCGACGCGGTCGAGCCTCCGGGTACGGACCTGGTGGAGGTTGCGCCGATCCACATGCCGATGCTGATCGACTACGACCGTCGCTTCATGCCAGCCCGGCGCGACACTTTTCTCACCGAATGGCTGAGACCGGGCCGTACGCGACGAAGCGTCGTGCTGCTCCGGGACGGTGCGATTGCCGGCTACGGCACCTTGCGCGCCTGCCGGCAGGGCTACAGGATCGGTCCGCTCTTTTCCGAAAGCGAGACGGCAGCCGACCTGGTGTTTCGAAAGCTGGCTGCGACGGTGAAGGGCGAGGAGATCCACCTGGACATTCCCGAGCCGAATGCCTCGGCGCGTGCGCTCTGCGAGCGCTACAACATGAAACCGGTTTTCGAAACGGCGCGGATGTATCGAGGCGTCGTGCCCGATCTGCCGCTCGCCCGCATCTACGGCATCACCACCTTCGAACTCGGCTGACCGGCGACGTGCCGGGACAGCCATTTCGAAAGTGTCGGATCAGATGGCCATCGCCTCTTCGTACTCGGACGAGAGCTCGAGCCATTGTTCCTCGGCATGCGCAAGTTTGTCGACTGCGTCGGAGCGTTCCTTGGCCTTCTGCGCGGCCTTCGCCGGCGACTTTTCGTAAAGCGTTGGGTCGGCGAGTTCAGCGTCGAGCGCTTGAATCACTTTCTCCAGCTTTCCCGTCAGCGATTCGATTTCGTTGATCTTTTTTCTGAGAGGTGCCAGCGATGCGCGCTTGTCCGCGTTGGCCTTGCGCTGGTCCGCCTTTGACAGGGAATCGTCCGCTCCGGCTGCCTTGGGTTTGTCCTCCTTGGCCTTAGGGCCGCCGACGATCAGGCTCCGATAGTCTTCCAGGTCGCCGTCGTAGCTCGTCACCGTTCCGTCCCGCACGAGCCACAGCCGGTCGGCGGTCGCCTCGATCAGGTGGCGGTCGTGCGAGATCAGGATCACGGCGCCGGAATAGTCGTTGAGCGCGGTGATCAACGCATTGCGGCTGTCGATATCCAGATGGTTGGTCGGCTCGTCGAGGATCAGCAGGTTGGGCGCGTCGAAGGCAGCCAGCCCCATCAGCAGGCGTGCTTTCTCGCCGCCCGAGAGGTCCTTGGCAGGCGTTTCCATCTTCTCGGTCGCCAGGCCCATCTGCGCCACGCGGGCGCGCACCTTGGCTTCCGGTGTTTCCGGCATGCGACGACGCACATGTTCGACGGCGCTTTGGGTCGGGATCAGATCATCCAGCTGGTGCTGCGCGAAGAAGCCGACCTTGAGGTTCGGCGCGATCTTCAACTCGCCGAATTCTGGCGCCAGCCGCCCGGAGATGAACTTGGCGAAGGTCGACTTGCCGTTGCCGTTCGAGCCGAGCAGCGCGATGCGATCATCGGTGTCAATCCGCAGGTTGAGGCGCTTGAGGATCGGGTTGCCGGGCTCGTATCCGACGGTTCCGCCGGTGACGGCGATAATCGGCGATGCGGCCTCTTTCTCCGGCTCTGGGAAGGAGAAGCCCTGAACGTGATCCTCGATCACGGCCGCAATCGTACCCATGCGCTCCAGTGCCTTGACGCGGCTCTGCGCCTGGCGGGCCTTGGTGGCCTTGGCCTTGAAGCGGTCGATGAAGCTCTGGAGGTGCTTTCGCGCCGCGTCGTTCTTGGCCTTCGCCTTCATCTGCAACTCGTCGGCTTCCGCCTTCTGTCGCTCGAACTGGTCGTAAGGCCCGCGATAGTAGGCGAGCTTCTTCTGGTCGAGATGCACGATGGCGTTGACCGCCGTGTTCAACAGATCGCGGTCGTGGCTGATGATGATGACGGTGTGCGGATAGCGGCGAATGTAATCTTCGAGCCAGAGCGTACCTTCGAGGTCGAGATAGTTGGTCGGCTCGTCGAGCAGCAGCAGGTCCGGCTCGGAGAAGAGAACGCCTGCGAGCGCCACGCGCATCCGCCAACCGCCGGAGAAGGAGGAGGCAGGGCGCAGCTGCGCTTCGTGATCGAAGCCGAGGCCGGCGAGAATGCTCGCCGCACGCGCCTCCGCCGAGTGGGCGCCGATATCGGCGAGCCGGGTCTGGATTTCTGCAATACGGTGCGGGTCGGTCGCGGTCTCCGCCTCGGCGACCAGCGCCGTGCGTTCCTTGTCCGCCTTGAGCACGATCTCGATCAGCGGTTCCTCGGTGCCGGGCGCTTCCTGTGCGACCTGGCCGATCCGCGCATTCTTGGGCAGCGAAATTGTGCCGGCTTCCGAAGCGAACTCACCGGTAATGATACGGAACAGCGTCGACTTGCCGGCACCGTTTCGTCCGACTAGCCCGGCCTTCGTGCCCGCCGGAAGCGTCACGGATGCGTTTTCGATGAGGAGACGGCCCGCGATGCGGGCGGAAAGGCCGGAAATCTGGATCATTGCGGCCTTTTGCCCGGACTTGAGCCGGAAGGCAAGAGGTGCGTCGCGACTGCAGTTTCGGCCCGGCGCGTGGATGTCTGGTTCGCGGATTTCAAGGGGCCATTGTTATCAATTCATGAACAACGCGTTCCGACAATCGATACTACACATCCTCATCGTGAGGGACCATCTGTTTAAGCGAAGGGCAGCGAAAGCTCTTCCGACCGCCTCGATCGACTGAACGCCATCGGCAAGGCCACCGCGTTCCAGGAAAGACCGATCCGGCCAAACGTAGTTTTGATGAAACCCTCGTTCAAGCGAACGAGCCTCCCAGGAGCAAAGACGATGAAAACCACGATCCACACCGCACTCGCCGCAGCTCTCGTTGCAACAGCCGTTCTCGGCGGCGCCTCCGCCGCCTTTGCCGGCGGCAGCTATTACGAAGGCATCAGCCCGACCCCGCTGTTTACCGAACGCGCTCCCAAGGCCGCCGGTAGCTCCGCCTTGAACATCCGCGGTTCGGAAGCCGGATATGTCGACCGTACGTCCACCGGCTCGGTCCACAATTACGATGCCAGGCCGCAGGTTGTTCAGGGCGGCGAAGGCGAATACTACCAGGGCATCTCCCGCTAAGGCGCATTCCGTCTCCGGTCATGGGGCTTCCAGCCCCATGACGCTCCATCCCCATCAAGGAAAACTCCCATGAAAAAGTCCATCGCAACGCTTCTCGTTGCAGCGGCAACGTTGGCCGGCGCATCCACCGCCTTTGCCGGCGGCAGCTACTATGAAGGCGTCAGCCCGAAGCCGCTCTTTACCGGTCGTGCAGACGCTTCGGCAGGTGCCGGCGTGTCCGCAAACACCGTCGACGGTGGTGATTACTATGCCGGTATCGAGAACAAGGCGGTTGACGCCGCGGCGACAGGCGCGATTGCCAACGGCAATGCGAAGGCCTTCGGCAAGACCGGTCAGGACAGTCAATAACCCACGCCAAACGGACGACCAGATAACCCGGTCCCGCCAAGCGGGGCCGGGTTATCTCGTTTTGGCGTTGCCAATGAGGTGATTTGCCATGACAGAAAAAATTCACGTCGCTGAGCGGCTCTTCGAACTCTACCACTGCGTCCACCGCCTGGTGAACGCGTCCATGAGTGAAGAAGGCGTCTCGCTCGCGCGCAGCAAGTTCCTGTTCTATCTCAGCGAACTCGGTCCATGTCGCTGCGCCGACATCGCTTCGGCACTCAGCTTTGCCCCGCGAACCGTCACTGAGGCGATCGACGGACTTGAGCGCGACGGGATGGTCGTCCGCGAGCCGGATCCCGAGGACCGGCGAGCAAAGATCATCTCGATTACCGACCTCGGCCGGGCCGGCCTCGAAGCGGCGCTCCGGCCACGTCGTCAGATGATCGAAGAGCTTTTCTCGGCGCTCGATGACAATGAGCGCACGGATCTTCATCGCCTGCTCGGTCGGCTGGGTGACAAGGCTTGCGAAATCGGCACGAGCCGGATGGCCGTGCATGAGCGGCAGTCAGAAGCGGCATGAACCCTGGAGATCGCGACGCGCTTTAGGCAGCGTGCGGCGAATAGATCTTCGCCCGTTTGCCGCCAAGCTCCGGCGTATAGGCAAGAATTCCCGAGCGCGATCCCGTTCGGGCGGCCGCAAGCGCCAGTTCGGCCTGCTGCATGACGTCGGCTGGCGTCGCCATCGGCTGGGCCGTCGCGATGCCGGCCGAGAGCGAAAGGGTTTCGGTCGTGAAAGCACGGCCGGGCAGGGCGACGCGCAGCGCCTCCACCGATTGCTGGATGCGCTGCGCAATTGCTTCGGCGTTCTCCTCTGTGACGTCGCTGCAGAGGAACGCAAATTCCTGGCCGCCGACGCGTGCGACGAAGTCACTCTTCTTGATCGACTTGCGAAACAGCGTCGAAAGTTTGCCGAGCGCCTTTTCTGCCGCGCTGCCGCCGTGCTGCTCGGCGATACCGCGCAACCCCTCGACTGACACGACAAGCAGGGCAACCGGCTCGGTTATGCCTTCGGCTTCCAGCATTGTTCTCAAACGCGCCGCCAGGGCCAGGCGATTGGGCAGGCCGGTGGCGGGGTCGCGGGTCAACGGTTTGCGGCTTTCGGCGAACTCGCCTTCCAGCGCTGCAAAGCGCTCGGCGCTTACCTGCAAGGCTGTTTGAAAAGCCTGTTCTTCATTCATCAGCAGGCCGGCCGCATCCCGCAACCTCGCTGCGTCGTCGGCAAACTCCGACAGGCCGGCAACCGGGTCGGCGACCAGGCGGTCTTTGAAGCGGTCGAGCTGGCTTCTGAAGGCGTGTTTCTGCGCCAGGCTGTGCCTCAGCTGCAGAGCAAGTTCGCTCAGGGCCTCCTGTGCTGCTGCCCTTGCCCTGTCGGCGGCAAGTGCCCCGTGAGCCACCAGATGATGCTTGAGGCCGAGTTCGTCGAGGGCGTCCTGCTGCGGCGTGGCGCCGAGCGCCGCCAGATCGCGCGAAAGCTGCGGTAGCCGGCCGGACAAGGCTTCATAGACAAGTTCATAGTTGCGTGGCAGTGCCGCGATGCCAAGCTGAGACATGGATTGCGCCACCTTCAAAATGATGGTGGTGCTTTTCGTCTGCGATCGGCCGGTGTTCGCGGCAACTTGCCTGGTCATTCCGTGGTCGTCCTCGATGCCTGTATGGGATCCGAAAACACTATGGCGGCGCTGCGTTTAAGGGAGTCTGAAGATACCAGGCGCGATACCAGATCTGCCCGGTATGGTTGTCGAAATCCCACCGCAGGAGGGACTGGCGCAACCGATTGGAGCGGAAAGTCGAAAGTTGCTGTTTTAGTTCATGTTTATAGTTGACGGAGCTTGTCAACAATTATATCCCGCCTTGCTAAATCGGGCGGGAGGCTCGAATGCAGAGTGATGGTTTGACAATGCCCCCTTCATTCATCGCGGATCTTGCGGCGTGGGGCGAGCGTCCCGCTCTGGTTCTTCCCGGTCGGCGTTTCGTCAGCTACCGCGACCTGCACGAAAGGGTCGACCGTCAGGTCGCACTTTTTCCGCGCACCCGCGCGCTGATAAAGCTTGAGCCCGAACTCTCCGAACATGCCATCATTGCCTATCTCGCAGCGCTTAAGGCCGGACATGTGGTTGCCATGCAGGCGCCGCGCGCCGCCGGCACTGCGGCCTGGACGGACATGTTCGAACCGGACTGTGCCTATTGCCGGATCGACGGCCGTTGGCGAACCGAACATCTGGGGGGCAGTGACAAGCCGTTGCATCCGGACCTCGGCCTCCTGCTGTCGACCTCTGGCAGTACCGGGTGCGGCAAGGCGGTGCGGCTTTCGGCTGGCAATGTTTCGGTCAATGCCCGCTCGATTGCCGAATATCTGGAGCTTGGCGCCGACGATCGCAGCTGCTTGATCCTGCCGCTGCATTACTCCTATGGCCTTTCGGTGCTGAACGCCCATCTGACTGTCGGCGCCAGCCTTTACGTTCCCAGCGGCTCGATCCTTGATCCAGGATTCCTTGACGGTCTTGCGGCCAGCGGCTGCACCAATCTTTCCGGCGTGCCCTATTCCTATGAACTCCTGGAAAAGGTCGGCTTTCGCGACCGTGCGTTCCCGCAACTGCGTTTCATGACGGTTGCCGGCGGACGTATGGCGCCGGAGCGCGTTCGTGCCTATGACGAGCATCTTCGCGCCCAAGGCGCCGCTTTATTCGTCATGTACGGTCAGACCGAAGCGACGGCCCGCATCGCCTATGTTCCCCCCGCGCGGCTCAAGGGCAATGAAGACCGGATCGGCGTCGCCATTCCCGGTGGCATGCTATCGATCGCGGATGATGAGGGGCGAGCGATTGCCGGTGCCGGTGTCGCCGGCGAACTTGTCTATCGCGGCCCCAATGTGATGATGGGCTACGCCTCGTCGCGGCAGGACCTGGCCCGCGGCGCAGACCTTGACGAACTGCATACGGGCGACCTGGCGGTCCGCGAAACCGATGGCCTTTTCCGCATCGTTGGACGCATGAAACGCATGTCCAAGATCGCTGGCCTGCGCATCGGCCACGATACCCTCGAGCACGCGCTCGAGCGGCGCGGTGTTGTGGCGGCAATCGTCGGCGATGACGAAGGGCTGCATGCCTTCTTTCAGGGCGAAGGCCGACTCGAGGACGTGCGCCGCCTGCTCGTTGCCGCGAGCGGCCTGACACTTGCCCACATCATGGCCACGCACGTGCCGGAAATCCCGAGGTTGCCATCGGGCAAAGTCGACTATGGTGCCCTGAGCCTTGCAGCAAAGCAGGCGATCGCCGCCGGCCACGGCGATCGCGAAGGTATCGAAAGCCTCTTCCAGCAAGTGTTCTATCCTGCACGGGTGAAGCCGGAGGATAGCTTCCTCTCGCTCGGCGGAGATTCGCTGCGTTTCGTGCAGCTCTCGATTGGTCTCGAAAAGGCGCTTGGACAGGCTCCGGAGATGTGGGAGGCCATGCCGATCGCAACACTTGCGGCGCTGGAAAAGCGAGAAACGGCGACGGCAAGGATCGGAATGGATCTGATCATCCGTGCCTTGGCTATATTGCTCGTCGTTCTTCACCACGAAACCCTGTGGCCGCTGCCGGGCGGATCGGCTGCCATGGTTATCCTTGCCGGTTTCAGCCTCGCCCGATTCCAGATGGGGCCGCTTCTGGCCGGTGGTGGCTTGGCTATTCTGCGACCACTCACGCAGATCCTCGTGCCCTATTATCTCATTGTCGGCGCCTATGCCGCCGTTTGGGGCGAAGTCCCCTGGGCATCGATCTTCCTTGTCGGCAATTTCGGTTTCGCCGATCCGGAGACCCGTGGCATGGTGCCCTACCTCTATTGGTTCATCGAAGCCTATTGCCAGATGATGCTGGTCTTCGTGGCGCTGTTCGCGATCCAGCGCTTCCGGCGGCTTGCTGCTCGGCAGCCCTTTGCGATGGGCATGCTGTTGCTCGGCGTGGCGCTGATCGCCAGGCTGGCCTTGCCGATACTCTGGCCGATCGGCAACCGGCAGATCTTCACCTTGCCATGGATCTTCTATCTCGCTGTGATCGGCTGGTGCGCCGCGATCGCCGAAACGCATCTGCAGCGACTGCTTCTGGTGGTCGCGGGAGCTGGCGCCTTCCTGTTTTTCGGCCTTTACGAGGGCGTCTGGATCGGCACGAAGATCAAGTATCTGCTGTTGATCGCCGTGCTCGTTGCTCTGGTCTATGCGCCGCGCGTCAGCGTTCCGCGCTGGGCAGCGCAGCTGGTGCTGCCGCTATCGGCTGCCGGCTTCCATATCTACATCCTGCACCGTTTCGTGCCGGAGCTGTTGATGACGCCGCTGCAGCCGCATCTCCCAACGGTGCTCTTTTCCACAGTCTCGATCGCAGGCGGCATCGCGCTTGGCCTCGCCGCCTGGCTCTTGCAACGCCAATTGCTCAAGGCGGCTGTGAACGGAAGGCCCAAGCCCGGACTGTCGCTTAATCATCTGCGGCCGAGTGCCAGATGGGCTGTTTTAGTTCGCCCACTTTTCGCCTTCGGTCCACAAAAAGAACGCGAGATCCAGCACAATTGATGGACGCCCAAGCGCTGTCAGCGTCGCGTGCACCTGGCCGCGGTGATGGGTCTGGTGATTGAAGACGTGGGCGAGCGTTGGCCCGAGCTTCTGCGTGACGATCACTGGTGAGCTCAGCGTCGTGTAATTGAAGGTGGCGGCAAACCGCGCCTCATCGAGCCCGTAGATCCAGGCAATCATTCGCGCATCTTCCCGTTCGCGTGCGCTGGTAAGGCTGGCGAGATCTTCATGGAGCATCGTATCCAGCGCTGTCGGCGCGTCGCCTTCGCCGGTGAAACGTTTCATCCAGATCCGATCCGCGGCAAGGATATGATTGAGCGTCGCAAGCGCTGACCCGAAGAATGCACCCTTGCTCTGCCTCAGTTCGCTGTCCGGAAGTTCTGCGGCCGCTGCGTAGAGCCGGCGGTTGGCCCAGATGTTGTAGTCGGCGAACATGCGAAAATGATCGAGCATCTGTTTCTCCTTCGTGGTCGCGAAGTTAGCGCAGATCCGCATTCCTGTGGCGAATGCCACCCATGAAATTTAATCATTTGATCGTTCGATCCGTCTGGCGTCGAATGAGGTGAGACGATCCAATTTTCGCCGGGAGATCACGTGAGCAGGAAACTCTATTCGCTTTGCGGTGCCGACAGGGCCCGACCTTTTTCACCGCATGTCTGGAAGACCAAGCTGTCGCTTGCGCATAAGGGGCTCGACTTCGACGTCGTTCCGATCGGCTTTACCGAGATCCCCAAGGTAGAGGAAGGCGCCACCAAGCTCGTGCCGCTTCTGCGCGACGGCGACCGGCTGGTACAGGACAGTTTTGAGATTGCCGTCTATCTCGACGAGAACTACCCGGATCGGCCGTCGCTGTTTGGCGGACCGGGCGGCATGGCCATGGCCCGCTTCATCGAGGGCTGGTCGCAGACGACGCTGCATCCGGCAATCGCTCGCATCATCATCAAGGATATTCACGACAGGCTCGATCCGGTCGATCGGGTCTATTTCCGCGAAAGTCGCGAGGCGCGCTTCGGCACTTCGCTCGAAGCGGTGGCTGAAACCGGAGGCGCGGCCCTTGCGACCTTCTCCGACAAGCTTGAGCCGCTGCGCCATATGCTGAAGTTTCAGCCCTATCTCGGCGGCGAGCGGCCACTCTTTGCCGACTACATCGTCTTCGGTGCGCTGCAATGGGCGCGTATCGTTTCGCCGCAACGCCTGCTTTCCCAAGGCGATCCGGTCACAGACTGGTTCGAGCGTTGCCTCGACCTGCACGATGGCATCGGCCGCTCTGTGACAGCGGCGTGAAACCCGCAAGGCTCGCGGCGAATCGTGAGTGAACCCCCTTGTTTTGCGCGGAATTGGCGGCTAATGAACCGCCACTTCTCAAGAAAACAAGGGAATTGAGCCAATGGCGATTGAACGTACCTTTTCGATGATCAAGCCGGACGCAACGAAGCGTAACCTGACCGGCGCCATCACCAAGATGCTCGAAGACGCCGGCCTGCGCGTCGTTGCTTCCAAGCGCGTCTGGATGAGCCGCCGCGAAGCTGAAGGCTTCTACGCCGTTCACAAGGAACGTCCGTTCTTCGGCGAACTCGTCGAGTCCATGTCTTCGGGCCCGACCATCGTTCAGGTTCTCGAAGGCGAAAACGCCATCGCCAAGAACCGCGAAATCATGGGCGCCACCAACCCGGCAAACGCTGATGAAGGCACGATCCGCAAGGTTCACGCCCTTTCGATCGGCGAAAACTCGGTTCACGGTTCGGACGCTCCGGCAACGGCTGCTGAAGAAATCGCATACTGGTTCTCCGGCACCGAAATCGTCGGCTGAATTCAATATCTGCATTTCCGGCCATAACGGCTTGAAATCACTCGATTGAACCGGAGCGGAAACGCTCCGGTTTTTTCATATCGGGCACTTTGCCGTTTCAAAATGCTCCGGCGCCTTGCCGTCCCGGAAGACCGCCGGATTCTTGTCGTATGCCGGACCCTCGACCAGTGGCTTCGCCGGCAAGATATCTTGGTCGACATCGGAGGTGACGGTGGTCTCCAGTTTCTGCAGCGTTTCGCCCGCAGGTCCTTTCACCTCGATCGTCACCGCATAGGGCCTTTCCTTTTTCACACAAGTCAGATCGGGACTTTCCAGCACCACTCTGTCGAGCTTTGGAAAGAGCTTGCGCGTCACCTTGAGCGACTCGCCGCCCACCGGGTTCTCGAATGTCGCGATGACAATGCTACCCTCGGGCACGGGCTCCGTCTTCTGGAGCGTGATCGTGTAGACGGCATAGGCGAGGCGGTAGTTGAAGATGAACATCTTGCCAGTCAGCTTTAGCGGATCGGGGCCGGTCTCCCGTTGGCAGCCGGCGATCAGCATCACCGTCATCATGGCCGCAAGCGTTGCAATCGTCCGTATTATCATTGTGCCTCCTCCTTGCTGCGGCGATAGTGACGCTTGGCCTTGCTGCGGTTGCCGCAGACGGCCATGTCGCACCAGGTCCGGCTGCGGTTGCGGCTCCTGTCCAGAAATAGCCAGCCGCAATTGGGGCAGATCTTCAGCCGATCGGGTTCGGGATTGGCGACGAGGCTGAGTGCGGAATGGGCCGTAGCGGTGTCGAGCGCGACTGCGTCTCCACCGTTGCCGGCACCACGCAACACCGCGGCGATCGCCTCGAGCAGGTCGGCCATCAAGTCTACCCGCTGCTCGGCCTCCGCCTGCGCCCGAAAATGCCGATCCGTTGCCTCGCGCAACGTCAAGAGCCTGGTGCGGTTCGGCTCGGCAACGGGCAACAGCGTGCCAAAGCGTTGGCTCTCGGCGCAGAACCGGTTGGCGGCTCCGGCGAAGCCGTCGAGCGCCGGGACGTCGGCAAAGCGATCGATCCGCCTCGCGGGATCAAAGCGCAGGATGACGGAGTTGGCGACATCCAGCGCCAGCGCGCCGCCGGCAAATCGGTGTGCGGTCCAGGTGAAGGTCATGAACAAATCCTAACTGGTAAATGTGATTTTACCAGTTATATTGATGTTGTCACGCTCCCGGATGCGCCATGCTCTATTTCCTGCAGCAGATCGCCAATGCCGTCCCTATCGCCGCGCTCTATGCTGCGCTGGCATTCGGCTATGCCATCGCCTTTGCCGTGACCCGCCGGGCCGATCTCACCTACGGTGCTCTCTTTGCCTTCGCCGGCCAGATGTTCGTGCTGTTTGCCAATTTCGGCTGGAACCAACTGTGGCTGGTGCTGCCGGTAGCGCTCGGCCTCGGCGCCGCAGCGGGCCTCACACTCGGCGTCGGGGCAGGGCTTGTCGCCGGGCGCTATGTGATGCGCCCGCTTGCATTCTCGTCGGCCAACACTGTCGTCGTCGCGTCGCTTGGCTGTCTTCTGGTGCTGATGGAGACCGCGCGGCTGGCGTCGGAAACGAAGAGCCTGTGGCTGCCACCGTTTCTGAACGGCAACATCGTCTTCTGGTCCGATGCCAAGTTCCCGGTGACGCTGACGGTGATCCAGTTGCTCAACACGCTGTTGATGGTGGCGCTGGTCGCGAGCGGTCACTGGTTTCTGGCGCATAGTCGCGCCGGGCGGTCGTGGCGAGCGGTGTCAGAGGATCGTGGCGCTGCTGCCCTGTGCGGCATCGATGCGGCGCGTGTCTATATCGCCGCCTATGGCGCCGCGTCGCTGATCGCCGCCTGCTGTGGCATCCTGGCCGCGTCCTACTATGGCAACATGGATTTCGGCACCGGGCTAACCTTCGGGGTCAAGGTGCTGTTCATCGCGGCGATCGGCGGCCAGACCTCGCCGCTTTGTGCCGCGCTCGGTGCAGCAGCGATCGGCCTGCTCGAAACGCTCTGGGGCGCGTATGGCCCGATCCTCTGGCGGGATTTCGCGATCTTCGGCTTCCTCGTCATCGTGCTCGCGGTGACGCGGCAGGAGAAAATCATCCCCTGATGTCAGCGTTTCCAGCGATCACGCGCCGTGTCGTCGGCATCCTTGGCGCTGACCCAACCGCCGGCCGTTCCGTCGCTCGAGTGCTCCTTCTTCCAGAAGGGAGCGGAGGTCTTGAGGAAATCCATGATGAAGTTGGCGCCATCGAAAGCCGCCTGCCGGTGCGGCGAGGCGGTGATCACCAGCACGATGTTTTCGCCGGGATTGATCTTGCCGTAGCGATGGATCGCCGTTGCCGCTTGCAGCCCGAAGCGTTCGACCGCCAGCCTGCAGATGCGTTCGATTTCGGCTTCGGCCATTCCAGGATAATGCTCTAACTCGAGAGCGGTCAGCGTGCCCGCTTCGTCGCGGCAGAGGCCCGAAAACGTCACAACCGCCCCGATGTCAGGGCGGCCGGAAGAGAGCTTGGAAACCTCGGCCGAAAGATCGAAGTCCTCGCGCTGCACGCGCACGGTGACGGCCGCGCCCATGGCGTCAGCCACCGGTCATCGGCGGGAAGAGAGCGATCTCGCGCGCGCCGGCGATCGGTTCGCCATGCTCGACATGCTCCTGGTTGATCGCTGCGCGGATGACGTTCTGGTGCTCGAGCGCCGTCTCGTATTCTTCCCCAAGGGTTTTCAGATGCGCAAGCAAATCGGCAATGGTGACGACGTCGGCCGGGACTTCCAGCGTTTCCTCACCCTTGCCAATGCGTTCGCGCACCCAAGAGAAGTAGATGAGATTGACGGTGCTCATTCGTTGACCACATGTTTCAGGCCGGCGCGGAAATAGTCGTAACCGCTGTAGAGCGTGATCGCCGCGGCAATCCACAGCAGAACGATACCGGCCTCGGTCGTATAGGGCAGGATCTTGTCGCCAGCGGGGCCGGCCAGCAGGAAGACGATCGCCACCATCTGGATCGTCGTCTTCCACTTGGCGATGCGGGTAACCGGGACGCTGACCTTCAGCGCTGCCAGATACTCGCGCAGACCCGAAACGAGGATCTCGCGGCACAGAATGATGATGGCGGCCCAGATCGACCAGCCGGCAATCGTGCCGTCGGCGGCAACGAGCAGCAGGATCGAGGCGACCAGCAGCTTGTCGGCGATCGGATCGAGCATCTTGCCGATGTTCGAGGTCTGCTTCCAGATGCGGGCGAGATAACCGTCGAAGAAGTCGGTGATCGAGGCGATGGCAAAGAGAGTGACCGCCGTCCAGCGCGCAAAATCCGAACTGTGCAGCCGGCCTTCGACGAAGAAGCAGAGCACGATCAGCGGCACGATCAGGATTCGGAAATAGGTGAGCAGGTTGGGGATGCTGTAGGCGACGGGCGTGGGCATGGATTCGGGTTCTCTGTCTTCCTCGGAGGTACAGAATGACTTTGCGACCCTCAGGTCAACAAATCATTGTGCGAAGGTTGTCATAATTGGCGCATCTCACCTGAACGCCCGGTGAATTGCCACTGCATAATTCCTTAAATCGGTATCGATCGGGGGGCGAAACGATGCGGCAAGGTTGAACCATTACAGCGTCTTCCGCGTGTCCTCTTCGACATGCTGCGCTGCAACGGTCATTTTGCCGCGTCCTCATGGAAATGCTCGTAGACCAGCCGGGCGACCGCTTCGGAAATGCCGTTGACCGCCATCAGGTCGTTCATGCCGGCGCGGGAAACGGCCTTGGCGGTACCGAAATGGGTGAGCAATGCTCGCTTGCGCGTCGGCCCGATACCGGCAATCTCGTCGAGCGGGTTCTTGACCATCTCCTTCTTGCGCCGCGCGCGGTGGGAGCCGATGGCAAAACGGTGCGCCTCGTCCCGTAGGCGCTGGATGAAATAGAGCACCGGATCTCGCGGCGGCAGGGTGAAGCTGTCGCGCCCGAGCGCGAAGAAACGCTCGCGCCCGGCGTCGCGGTCGACACCCTTGGCGACGCCGATCGCCGTCACGCAGTCTTCGACATCCAATTCCCTCAGGATCGTGCGGACAGCCGTCATCTGTCCCTGGCCGCCGTCGATCAGGATGACGTCCGGCCAGGCCGGGAAGGCTGCATCTTCGGCGACCTCGGCAGTCCGGTCCGGTTTGCCTTCTTCCTTGAGCAGGCGCGAGAAGCGGCGGGTCATCACCTCGCGCATCATGCCGAAGTCGTCGCCGGGCGTGATGTCGGTCGATTTGATGTTGAACTTGCGATACTGGCCTTTGACGAAACCTTCAGGGCCGGCGACCACCATGCCGCCGACGGCATTGGTGCCCATGATGTGGGAGTTGTCGTAGATCTCGATCCGCCGTGGGGCGCGTTCGAGCTTGAACGTTTCGGCAAAACCTTCGAGCAGTCGCGACTGCGACGCGGTTTCAGCCAACTTGCGGCCATGCGCCTCGCGGGCGTTGGCAAGCGCGTGATCAACAAGATCCTTCTTTTCGCCGCGTTGAGGCACCTGGATCGACACCTTGTAGCCCGACTTTTCGCTGAGCGCCTGGCCGAGCAGTTCCTGCTCCTCGACTGCCTCGCACAGCAGGATCTGCCGCGGACAGGGCTTGTCGTCGTAGAACTGCGCGAGGAAGGCCGAAAGCACCTCTGCCGTCGGCAGCGATGGGTCCGCCTTCGGGAAATAGGCGCGGTTGCCCCAGTTCTGCCCGGTGCGGAAGAAGAACACCTGGATGCAGGAGGTTCCGCCCTCGTGGTGGATCGCAAAGACGTCCGCCTCTTCGACGCCGGCCGGGTTGATGCCCTGGTGGCTTTGAACGTGGCTGAGTGCTGCGAGCCGGTCGCGATAAAGTGCGGCACGTTCGAAGTCGAGGTTTTCCGCAGCCTCGCCCATCGCCGCCGCAATCGTCGCTTTCACCGCCTGGCTCTTGCCGGAGAGGAAGTCCTTGGCCTCGCGCACAAGTTCGGCATAACCCTCATTGCTGATTTCGCCCGTGCAGGGCGCCGAACAGCGCTTGATCTGGTGCAGAAGACAAGGACGCGTGCGTGTCTCGAACACACTGTCGGTGCAAGTTCTCAACAGAAAGGCGCGCTGCAGCGAGTTGATCGTGCGTCCGACGGCGCCCGCCGATGCGAAGGGGCCGAAATAATCGCCCTTTCGGCTGCGTGCGCCGCGATGTTTGTAAAGGGCGGGCGCACGGCTGTCGCCGGTGACCAGAATATAGGGAAAGGACTTGTCGTCGCGCAGAAGCACGTTGAAACGCGGCCGGAGCCGCTTGATCAGGTTGGCTTCAAGCAGAAGCGCCTCGATCTCCGTGCGGGTGGTGACGAACTCCATGTTCGCCGTTTCGCGAATCATCCGCGAAATACGGTTGGAGTGGCCGCGCCCCTGGGCGTAGTTGCCGACGCGCTTCTTCAGGCTGCGTGCCTTGCCGACATAAAGGACGTCGCCGGCCTCATTGAACATGCGATAGACGCCAGGGCCGTTCGGCAGCCGCTTGACGAAGGCCTGGATCAGTTCGGCGCCCTTGAGGCCCACGACCTCGTTGCGATTCTCCGCCCACTCGATCGCCGGGCCTGCGGGCACGCCTTCAGGCGCCTCGATCAGGTCGTCGTCGTCTTCGATGTCATTGCCGTCATAAAGGATGCCGCCGTCAGTCGGCACGCGTCCGTTCATTCCACTATCTCCCTGATATCAGGCGTTTCCCAGGCGAGGTGCTGGCCGCCATCCAGCGCGATCATCTGTCCGGTAATCGACGGCGTGTCGAAAAGGAATCGGATCGTCCGCCCGAATTCGCCGAGCGCCGGACCGCGCTTGAGGATCACCGCATCGACCTGAGCCTGGAAATCGCGAGGATCCTGCCGCTCGTTCGGCAGTGTCGGCCCGGGGCCGATGCCGTTGACGCGAATATCCGGCGCAAGTGCCTGAGCCATCGTTTGTGTTGCCGTCCACAGTGCGGACTTGGACAACATATAGGAATAAAAACGCGGGTTTGGAGACCAGACGCGCTGGTCGATCACATTGACGACGAGGCCGGAGACGCCGCGTGGCAGCTGGCGGGCAAAATCGCGGGCGAGCAGGGAGGGTGCTTTTACATGCAGGGCGAAATGCCGGTCCCAGACGGCTTCGTCGAAAGCGTCGAGGCTATCCTTCTTGAACAGCGAGGCATTGTTGACGATCAGGTCGATCGGTCCGAGCGCTTCGTTGGCTTGCGCCATCAGCGCCAAGGTTTCCTGTGTGTCGGTAAGGTCCGCCTTCACGGCAACGGCTGCGACCCCGGTTTTGACAAGCGAAGCCGCAAGCGCCTCCGCCTCATCGAGCGAGCCATTGGCGTGGATTGCGACCGCGAAGCCGTGCGCCGCGAGGTCTTCAACTATAGCCTTGCCGATCCGTTTGGCGCCACCGGTTACGAGTGCCGCCTTCAGTGATTTCTTCACGTTTCATCCCGCTTTTCGAATCTTCGCGCCAGCGGACGAAGATATAGGCAAGAAACGCCGCCCTGAAACTCTCCCTGACGATTCATTTCGCAAAAATTAATGGAATTCGCGTAAATTGTATTATTTTGAAGCCATATAGTATATCTTTCGTTAATCTTGAAAGATGGTTAATAAAACTCCTGTGGCGTGAAAGCAACATCAAACTTTGGGCGTGATTGTGCCACCAAAATTTCACATTTTGGCTCTTGTGAATCCTCATTTGCTGGCCAATTTCAGCTCAACCGGGCGGGTTAATTGAAAGTTGTCCGATGTTTCATTGCGGGATCCCAACCCTCGAGGCATCGGTTCGTAAAGGAGAATATTTATGCGTACGTTCACCACCACCCTCATGGCTTCGGCCGTATCCCTCATCGCCTTCCAGGCCGCCCACGCTGCAGACGCGATCGACGAAGTTCCGGCGGCTCCGGCGGCTGAATACACCGAGCCGGCTGCGAAGAACTGGTCGGGCGCTTATGTCGGTGGTACCGTTGATTGGCGCCATGGCGAAGCCGACGCGACCGGCAACAACCCCGCGGTTGGATTTGGCGGCGGCCTCTATGGCGGCTACAACGTTCAGAGCGGCCAAATGGTTTACGGTGGTGAAGCCGATATCGGCTACGCCGGCAACGATTCTCATTCCAGCAACCGCAGCGTTACGCAAGGTGTGAACGGCTCGATCCGCGGCCGCGTCGGTGTCGATCTGAACCCGGTCCTGGTTTACGGCACGGCCGGTCTCGCCGTCGGTAACGCCAAAGTTAGAACTCAGGCTGGCGCCGACGACAAGACCATGGTCGGATGGACGGCTGGTGCTGGTGCCGAAACCTTCGTGACGGACAACATCACCGCCCGCGTTGAGTATCGCTACACGGACTACGGCTCGAAGGACTTCCATATGGGCGGTACGAGCGTCTCGACCGGTTACGATGAGCAGAGCGTTCGCGTCGGTATGGGTGTGAAGTTCTGATCGGCTTCTGCCGGATCAAAGAAAGAAGGCCGGGGTGACCCGGCCTTTTTTTATGCTTTGAATTTGGAATAATCCGGAAAGTGCTTTTCGAACTTCGCCGGCCAGTTCTTGAGCTTGGCGCGACCCCGCTGCCATTCGCCGCTGAAGCGCAGCTCAATGTAGCGCAGCAGTGCCGCGAGCGCGAAATGCCCCGCATGCAGCTTGGCTCCGGTCTTGGGTAGGTTTTCGTTCAGATGGTCGAGGCCGCGTTCGATCTTCGTCCATTGCATGTCGATCCAGGGCTGATGGACCTTTTCCGGCGGGTGGATGCGCTTCTCGTAGACGATCGCCAGCAGGCAGTCACAAATGCCGTCACACAGCGCCTCGAGGATTTCGATATCCAAGCGCTTGCCGGCATTCTTCGGGTAGAGCTTGCCTTTCGTTCCCCGGTCGATGAAGTGCATGATCGTGCGGCTGTCGTAGATAGACTTGCCATCGCCGGTAATCAGCGTCGGAATCTTGCCGAGCGGATTGCTGCCGATAAGCTCTGGCGAGTTGGCATTGGTATCGGTCAGCACGCTTTCAACCGCAAACCCGGCATAATGCGCGGCCATGCGGACCTTGTTGGAGTAGGGGGATGTGGGCGAGTAGAGTATTCTCATCGAGCATCTTTCACTTTCGCGCGCACCGCCCGAAATCGAGTACGGAAGGCCACACGCAGTTTCAAAACATAGGAGCGGCTCCCGCACCCATTGGCAAGGTATCGGCCTAGGATGCTGGAGGCAGTGTCACGGTGTCTCTTCGGCAGGCCTGGCGATCCACTTCGGGGCAGGGCCGGAAGCTCAGCGCCTTGTCGAAGCAGATCCTGATTTCCTCCAGCCGCTTGCCCTCGCAGGTAACAGCGACGGCGTTTGTCGTCATGCCCGGATTTCTGGCCACGAACGCGGCCTCGATGGCGCTGACGGACATCGAATTTTCGCGACGCGCAGCACCGAGTTCCGCCGGCAATGCAACGCGCTCGCGCGCTGCACGTGTCACGGCGAAATAGTCCTGCTGGCTGAGGCCCGAGCAGGTGCCATGTTTGCGCCATTGATGGCCGATCAGCCCCATCGAAGGAATGAGATCGAGATACTGGCGGCCGAGCGCTTCCGGCACACGATCGGATTGGCGCGTCGGGCAGAAATCGGGGTACCCTCGCTCATCCTGCGGCCACAGCCCATGTACGATCAGCCCGCGGTTGCTGCCGATCTTGCACTGTCCGATTTTGCCTGATGGGTCGTTGTCATCGCACCAAGTCGGCGACCAAGAGAGTGAGAGGACGTAGAAATCAAAGCCCTGGCCGACGGGGAGGGCGACATCCGTTTTTGTGTGGCCTGCAGTTTGCAATGGCGGCTTCTTCTCGGCGCTGTCTTCGCTGCAGCCGACAAGTGCCAACACAACGAAAAGCGCCGGCAGGAGCCGGCGCTGTCGGCAATACCTCGGCATGGTCAGCGAAGCGAAGCGCAATGTGCGCCGTAGACATACCAGGGATCGAGGCCGCCGACGCAGAACTCGATGCTCCGGCCGATGCCGGCAAAGCCCCAGTTGCGCTCGATGAGATAATAGAGCGGCCGCTGGTCGCCATCCGTCATGACGGCAGTCGCGCGGCAATACTCGCGCTCGACGCGGTGCGTGTAGTCGCGTAGTTCCAGCCGGTTCTGGCCCATGTTGCGGATCTCGGCGATCGAGAGATTGGCGTGCAGATAGTTCGCCGCCTTGTATTCGAACCGCGAGGTGATGAAGCCGAGAACCGAGGCGTCGCCACAGACGCCCGCGCTATAGGACGTCGGCTGGTCGCGGTAGGTCCCGAGATAGTCGGCCGCCGAAGCGGCGGGCGCTGTCGTGGCGGCGAAGGAAAGCGAGGCCAGAAGCGTTGCGGCGAGCTTGCGAGTCATGGGCGTCTCCCTGGATCGTCTCGCAAGATTGCGGCTTTAAGAGCCTTTCAGTCAAGGCCCCGAGTTGCTGCTTCTTCCCCACGCAGCCAGAAGCAGCGTGCCGAAGCGAAACGGTCTTGTCCGAGCCGGGTTTTCAAGAAGGGCAACAGCACGTCGAGTTCACTCTTGAGCGTGAAGGGTGGGTTGACGATGATCAGGCCCGAACCCGACAATCCCGTGGTGTCGCGGTCGCTGCGCACGGCAAGCTCGGCGCAGAGCATTTTCGGGATGTTGAGCGCCTTGAGTGCCTCATGGAAGGCCTTGATCGGCGCATTCTTCTTCAGGGGGTACCACAGGCAGAAGGTGCCGCCGGCAAAGCGTCGATAACCCCTGGCGAGGCCGTCGGCGAGCCGTTCGTATTCTCCCTCGATCTCGAAGGGCGGGTCGACCAGGATGAGGCCGCGCTTTTCCTTGGGCGGCAGGTGAGCGCCAAGCGCCAGCCAGCCGTCAAGCTCGGTGATCCGGCTCTGGAAGTCGCCGTCGAAGAGCCGGTGCAGCGTCTCGTAGTCATCAGGGTGCAATTCCATCGCCGACAGACGGTCCTGCGGGCGAAAAAGCATGCGAACCAGCTTCGGAGAGCCGGGATAACGCGTCAGCTCCGAACCGGTGTTGAGCTCGCGAACGGTCGCCAGATAGGGTTCGAGAATAGCTGCGACCGGCGCTGGCAGATCACCCTCGAGCAGCCGGCCGATGCCGTCGCGCCACTCGCCGGTCTTCTGCGCTTCTTCGCTCGACAGATCGTAGAGACCGATGCCGGCATGGGTGTCGAGAACCCGGAACGCCTTCTCCTTTTGCTGGAGATAGGTGACGAGCCGTGCCAGCACCGCATGCTTGAGAACATCGGCGAAATTGCCCGCGTGATAGATATGCCGATAGTTCATGAGGGCCGCCGATGGCTGTGATCAATTGTTTCGATGGATGCGCGTTTGGCTCTTTGAGCCCGATTGTCGATGCCATATAGAAAAGCCATGAACGTTGCGACCCCCATCAAAGCAGAAAAGTCGATCGGCCACTCCGTCTGTCCGCACGACTGTCCCTCGGCTTGCGCGCTGGAAGTGGACCTGACGGCCGAAGGCCGCATCGGCCGCGTGCGCGGTGCCGCCGCCAACACATACACCGCTGGCGTCATCTGCGCCAAGGTCGCGCGCTATTCCGAGCGCATCTATCATCCTGACCGGCTGATGGTGCCACAGCGGCGCGCCGGAGCGAAGGGCAGCGGCAACTGGCAGGAGATTTCCTGGGAGGCGGCACTCGACGAGATCGCCGACCAGTTCGTCAGGGCCGAGCAGAAGCATGGGGCCGAAGCCATCTGGCCCTATTTCTACGCCGGTACCATGGGGCAAGTGCAACGCGATTCCATCGACAGGTTGCGCCACGCCAAGCGCTATTCCGGCTTCTTCGGCTCGATCTGCACCAATATGGCCTGGACCGGTTTCTCGATGGCAACCGGCTCGCTGCGCGGCCCCGACCCGCGCGAGATGGCGAAGTCCGACTGCGTGGTGATCTGGGGGACAAACGCGGTCGCCACCCAGGTCAACGTCATGACCCACGCGGTGAAGGCCCGCAAGGATCGCGGCGCCAAGATCGTCGTCATCGACATCTACGACAATCCCACGGTCAAGCAGGCCGATATGGGCCTGGTGCTGAGACCGGGCACGGATGCGGCGCTCGCCTGCGCGGTGATGCATGTCGCCTTCCGCGACGGTTATGCCGACCGCGCCTACATGGCCGAATTCGCCGATGACCCGACCGGGCTCGAAACGCATCTGAAGTCGCGCAGCCCCGAATGGGCGTCGGCGATCACCGGTCTGTCCGTCCAGGAGGTCGAGGCGTTCGCGAAACTCGTCGGCACGACGCCGAAGAGCTTTTTCCGCCTCGGTTACGGCTTTACCCGCCAGCGCAACGGATCGGTGGCGATCCATGCAGCCGCCTCCGTTGCCACGGTTCTTGGATCGTGGAAGCACGAAGGCGGCGGGGCGTTTCATTCCAACAACGACATCTTCAAGCTCGACAAGCGTGAGCTTGTCGGCACCGCATTCCACGATCCTGATGTGCGCATGCTCGACCAGTCGCAGATCGGGCGGGTGCTGACCGGCGATGCCGAGGCGCTGCGCCATGGCGGCCCGGTGACGGCGATGTTGATCCAGAACACCAATCCGGTGAACGTCGCCCCGGAACAAAGGCTGGTGAAACGCGGGTTCCTGCGGGACGACCTGTTTGTCGCGGTGCACGAACAGTTCATGACCGACACGGCGCAGCTTGCGGATGTCGTGCTGCCGGCGACGATGTTCCTGGAACATGACGACCTTTATCGCGGCGGCGGCCATCAACACATCCTGATTGGGCCGAAGGTGGTGGAGCCGCCATCGACCGTGCGCACCAATCTCTTCGTCATTGAGGAACTGGCGAGGCGCCTCGGCGTCGCCGATCATGCCGGCTTTGGGTTGAGCGAGCGCCAGCATATCGACCGGCTGCTTGCCAACTACGGCATCGGCTATGACGAGATGAAGCGCGAGAAGTGGCTCGACTGTCAGCCGGCGTTCGAGGACGCGCATTATCTCAAGGGCTTCGGTCATCCCGACGGCAAATTCCGCTTCAAGGCGGACTGGACCGGCACGCCGGCGCCGAACCGTCCCCCGAAGTCGATGGGTCTGCAGGGGCCGCATGCGGCACTGCCTGAGTTCCCTGATCATGTCGACCTGATCGAGGTCACGGATGCGAAACACCCCTTCCGTCTCGCTACCTCGCCGGCGCGCTCTTTCCTCAATTCGACCTTCGCCGAGACCCCGTCGTCGATCCAGAAGGAAGTCCGCCCGATGGTAATGATGCATGCGGATGACGCCGCCTCACTTGGCGTCGGCGACGGTGATATCGTCAAGCTCGGCAACCAACGCGGCGAAGTGCGCCTGCATGTGGTGGTCGGCGGCGGCGCGCGGCGCGGCGTGGTGATCGCTGAAGGCCTGTGGCCGAACGGCGCCCATCTCGACGGGGAGGGCATCAATGTGCTTACTGGCGCCGATGCAGTTGCGCCCTATGGCGGCGCGGCTTTCCATGACAACAGGGTCTGGGTGAAACCGGCACCCTGACTCTAGCCACCGGATGCCTTCATGAGCGGCGACCATCAACATGCGGATGTCAGCAACACGCCAGTCTCGCGTCTCTGGGGTGCGCTCGGGCTGACGGGCGGCTTCATGCTGGCCGAGGTCGTCGGCGGCATTCTGACCGGCAGCCTGGCGCTGATCTCGGATGCGATGCATATGCTGACCGACGCGGCGGCATTGGCCATCGCGCTGGTCGCCATCCATGTCGGCCGCCGGCCGTCGGATCTGCTGCGCACCTACGGCTATGCCCGCTTCGAGATTCTCGCGGCGGCCTTCAACGCCCTGCTGCTGCTCGCCGTCGCCTTTTACATTCTCTACGAGGCCTGGCAGCGCCTGTCGCTGCCGCAGGAAATCCAGTCGGGCGGCATGCTGCTGATTGCCGTCATCGGTCTTGTCGTCAACCTGATCTCCATGCGGCTTCTGACCAGCCACAAGGACGAGAGCCTCAACGTCAAGGGCGCCTATCTCGAGGTCTGGTCGGACATGCTCGGGTCGCTGGCGGTGATAACAGGCGCGGCGATCATCTGGTTTACCGGCTGGCAATGGGTCGATTCGTTGCTCGCCGTTGGTATCGGCTTCATGGTTTTTCCGCGCACCTGGGTGCTGCTGAAGGACTGCGTCAACATTCTGCTGGAAGGCGTGCCGCCTGGCATGCGCCTGGCCGATATCCATGCGGCAATCACGACCGTGCCCGACGTTGCCTCGGTGCATGATCTGCATCTCTGGGCGATCACCCAGAGCCAGCCGTCGCTGACGGCGCATGTCGTTCTGGCGGAAGAGGCCGACGGCGAGACGGTGCGGCGTGCGATCGAACAACGGTTGCGCGACGAGTTCGACCTGCACCACACGACCTTGCAGATGGAACGCGAAAGCTGCGCCCCTTCGGAACACATTCACTGACGGTCGACTGCGACCACATCCTTTCCTCTCCCGACCAAGGACCCCGCCATGACGAACCACCACGATCCCCGTGTCAGGATCATCGAGCGGCGCACGCTCTCGGACGGTTTCATTCATCTGGAAGAAATCACCCTTGAGCAGGACATGTCAGGCGGCGGCACGGCGACGCTCACGCGTGAAGTGCATGATCACGGCAGCGCCGCGACCATCCTGCTGTTCGATCCGAGGCGTGAGAGCGTCGTGCTCGTCCGCCAGCTGCGCGTGCCGGTGCTGCTGCAGGGCGATCCCGCCTATATGATCGAAGCGCCGGCCGGCCTGCTCGACGACGATACGCCTGAAGTCGCGATCTGCCGTGAGGTGCTGGAGGAGACCGGCTACCATGTCGACAAGGCCACTCACCTCTTCGATGCCTATATGAGCCCCGGCGCGCTCACCGAGCGCACCAGCTTCTTCGTTGGGCTTGTTGATGTCACAGAAAAGGCCGGTGATGGCGGCGGCCTGGCGCATGAGGGCGAGGATATCGAGGTTCTCGAAATTCCCTTTGATGAAGCGGTCGCCATGATCGCGACCGGCGAGATCTGCGATGCCAAAACCATCATGCTGCTGCAGTGGGCCCAGCTGAACCGCGGCAAGCTCACGGCATAAGACCTTGTTTTATAAGAGAACAATACATTACGGATATTTCACTTTTTGATCGTTCTCGGGTAGGCTACAGCGCTGATGTCTTCATCAATGACATGGGCAACCCATGACGTCCTCCCTTACGGAACGTGCAGCCAACGACGATCAGCAGATCGAGGTAGGATGGAGACCCTTTCTGCGCCGTAACCGGCGCTATCTGCAGGCACTTGCGACATTGCTGGTGATCGCCCTCTTCGGGTTGGCGATCTTTCATCTGACCTCCGAAGTGCAGTACGGCGACGTGGTCCAGGCGCTTGCAGATACCAGCTGGACCTCTGTCGCCGCGGCGGTGTTCTTCACCGCCTTGAGCTTTTTCGCGCTCACCTTCTACGATGTCGGCGCGCTTGATTACGTCAGGCGCAAGCTGCCCTATGCCGATGTCGCGTTGACGGCGGCCTGCGCCTATGCGGTCGGCAACACGGCCGGCTTTGGCGCCTTGAGTGGCGGCGCCATCCGCTACCGGTCCTATTCGCGGCTGGGCATCGAGCCGGAAAACATCGCCCGGATCATCGCCTTCGTGACGCTCGCCTTCGGCCTTGGGCTTTTGACGGTCACGTGCCTGAGCCTGCTCGCCGTCGGCGAATATGTGGCGCCCTTGACGGGTCTTAACCCCTTCTGGCTGCGGATGATCGCGGTTGCCATTCTCGGCGTCGTGCTCGCTGTCTTCGTCAAGGCGCGTGACGGTCATGAGGTCAGCCTCGGGCGCTTCACACTGCGCCTGCCGGATTCGCGCACCTCCTCGCGCCAGTTCCTCGTCACGGCGCTGGATCTGGCGGCATCGGCGACGGTGCTCTACGTGCTGCTTCCGGCGGGCACAATCGGTTGGCCCGCCTTCCTGGCGATCTATTCGCTTGCCGTCGGTATCGGCGTTCTCAGCCATGTTCCGGCCGGGCTCGGCGTCTTCGAGGCGATCATCATCGCCACGCTCGGTCACAGCGCCGATGTCGACACGATCCTCGGTGCGCTGGTTCTCTACCGTGTCATTTATCACGTGCTGCCGCTGCTGATCGCGATCGCGGTTGTCATCGGCACCGAGCTTCGTCAGCTTTCCGGCCATCCCGTCGCCTCCAGCGTGCGCCGTATCGGCGGCCGTATCACGCCGCTTCTCCTGGCAACACTCGGCATCGTGCTGGCGATCATGCTGGTGCTGTCGAGCGTCACGCCGACGCCGGATGAGAATCTCGCCTTCCTCGAGGGTCTGCTGCCGCTGCCGATCGTCGAGGGCGCGCACTTTCTGGCAAGCTTGCTCGGCCTTGCGCTCGTCATCGTCTCGCGCGGGCTCGCACAGCGGCTCGATGGCGCCTGGTGGGCGTCGGTCGCAATCGCCGTTGCCGCACTGCTGCTTTCGCTGATCAAGGCGATCGCGCTGGTCGAGGCCGGCATGCTTGCCTTCTTTCTCGTCGGTCTCCTCGCCAGCCGCCGTCTGTTTGTTCGGCCGGCTTCGCTCTTCGGCCAGGCGCTGACGCTGCCGTGGTTGACGGCACTCGGGGTGATCTGCCTGGGTGGGCTGGTCGTCCTGCTGTTCGTCTATCGCGACGTCGAATACAGCCATGAACTCTGGTGGCAGTTCGAATTCTCTGCCGAGGCGCCGCGCGGCCTGCGTGCGCTTCTGGGTGTGACGATCGGCGCCAGCGCTGTTGCCATCTGGAGCCTGATGCGCCCGGCGGCCTCAGGCGCGGAGCCGGCAACCGACGATGCCATGGAGCGGGCATTGGCGATCGTCGAGGCGCAGGACATGTCCGATGCCAATCTGGTGCGCATGGGAGACAAGAGCCTGATGTTTTCCGCCGATGGTCGCGCCTTCATCATGTATGGCCAGCGCGCCCGCTCGTGGATCGCGCTGTTCGACCCGGTGGGGCCGGTCGATGCCTGGCCGGAACTGATCTGGCAGTTCTTCGAGAGGGCCCGCGCCAGCGGCTGCCGCGCGGTGTTCTATCAGGTTTCGCCACTTGGGCTCGCCTACTATGCCGATGCGGGACTTCGCGCCTTCAGGCTCGGCGAGCTCGCCCATGTCGATCTCGCCCGTTTCGAGATGAAGGGCGGCAAGTGGGCCAATCTGCGCCAGCAGGTCAGCCGCGCCCAGCGCGACGGGCTGGAGTTCAAAATGGTGGCTCCAGCAGACGTTCCGGCGATCATGGGCGAATTGACGGCGATTTCCGATGCATGGCTTGCCCATCACAATGCCAAGGAAAAGGGTTTTTCGCTTGGGGCTTTCGATCCTGAGTATCTGGCCGAACAGCCGGTCGCGATCCTCACCTACGAGGGACGGATCGTCGCCTTCGCCAATATCCTGGTGACGGCAACCAAGCAGGAAGGCACCGTCGATCTCATGCGCTTCTCGCCGGATGCCCCCAAGGGATCGATGGATTTCCTGTTCGCGAAGGTGATGGAATATCTGAAGGCCGAGGGGTACCGGACCTTCAATCTTGGCATGGCGCCGCTGTCTGGTATGTCCTCGCGCCAGATCGCGCCGGTCTGGGATCGGGCAGGGCGAACCTTCTTCGAGCACGGCGAACGCTTCTACAATTTCAAGGGACTTCGCGCCTTCAAGTCGAAGTTCCACCCCCATTGGCAGCCGCGCTATCTCGTGGCGAGCGGCGGCATCAATCCGATCCTTGCCTTGATGGATGTAACATTCCTGATCGGCGGCGGCCTCAAGGGAGTGATGAAGAAATGATGCGGATCCCGATGATCTGGAAGCCTCTGGCAGGTGCCGCCCTTCTCGCCATCGCGACGGTTGCACCGGCTTTAGGGCAGGAGACGGCGGCGACCTACGACACCGGCATGATCCCGGCACCCCATATCCTCGTCCCGAAGGACAAGGCATCCGCCCTTGTTGTTCTGCTGTCCAATGCGGATGGCTGGAGCGACAAGGAAGATGCGGTCGCTCGCGCCCTTGTCGACGACAAGGCGGTCGTCATCGGTATCGACCTCAAGGCCTATCTTGCCTCGCTCGCCAAGGACGACGGCGACTGCATCTACACGGTGTCGGATATCGAAGCGTTGAGCCAGCAGGTCCAGCGCGTCCTCAAGAGCGATGCCTACCTCCCGCCGATTGTGGCCGGGGTCGGAGCGGGCGGGGCCATGGCGCTGGCCATCGCCGCACAGACGCCGGCTGCGACCATCGGCCAGACGCTTGCGGTCGATCCGGAGGAAGGCGTTGCGCTGACGAAGCAGCTCTGCACGCCGGCGGAGAAGACCTTGAAGGCCGATCGCATGGTGTACGGCCTGACGGACGGTGCCCTGCCGGACCCGATCTCCGTCGTCTTTACGCCGACGGCATCCGACGACGGCCGAAGCCATGTGGCTAAACTCATCGAAAAACACCCTGATATCACGCAGGAAGACAGCGACGACGAAGCCTATGCGGCGCTATCAGGTCATCTGACGGATCTGATCGACAGCGAGAGCGCGGCAGACAATCCATTCGGCTTGCCCCTGACGGTGCTCGATACCAAGCCGACACGCGACACCATGGCGGTGATCTATTCCGGCGATGGCGGCTGGCGCGATATCGACAAGCAGGTCGGAGACGTCCTGCAGCAGCAAGGTGTCCCTGTCGTCGGCATCGATTCTCTGCGTTATTTCTGGTCCGAGCGCGAACCGCAGGCGACGGCCGACGATCTCGCCAAGGTGATGAGCTACTATCGCAAGCGCTGGAACGTCCGCAATGTTCTCTTGATCGGTTACTCCTTCGGTGCCGATATCCTGCCACGCACTTTCAATCTGCTCCCGCCCGCAGAGCGCGCCCATGTGCGGCAGGTCACGCTGATGGCGCTATCGCATCAGGTCGACTACAAGATTTCGGTGCTTGGCTGGCTTGGCGCGGCCGGGCAGGGCGATGGCGGCGATCCGCTCGACGATATCAAGCACATCGACCCCTCTTTGGTGCAGTGCATTCACGGCACCGAGGAAGAAGACGACGCCTGCCCTGACCTGAAGGGCGCGGGCGTCGATGTCGTCGCGATCGAAGGCGGTCACCATTTCGACGAGGACTATCCCGCCTTGACCCGGCGTGTGCTCGACGCGCTCGACCGGCGGTTGGCTTCGGCAAAGTAGTGGTGGTTTATACGGCCGGCGAAATCAGAGTTGAAGACGCGGGCACGGGACTGATGCCCTGCGTGACGACCCGTCCGTCTTCCATCCAGGCTTTGCCTTCCGCCAGCAGCCTGAGCGCCATCGGATAGGTGCGGTGCTCGACCGTCAGCACGCGAGCGGCAAGGGTGTCGGCCGTGTCGCCGTCGACAACCGGTACGACCGCCTGCGCGACGATCGGACCCTCATCCATGCCCTCGGTGACGAAATGCACCGTACATCCCGCCACTTTCACGCCGGCGTCAATGGCGCGCTGATGGGTGTGGAGACCCGGAAAGAGCGGCAGAAGCGACGGATGAATGTTGATGATCCGGCCTTCGTGGCGCTGGATGAAGTTCGCCGACAACAGCCGCATATAGCCGGCAAGGCAGATAATATCGGGAGACAGCCGCTCGAGTTCGGCAAGGACCGCCGCCTCGTGCGCATCCTTGCTGTCGAAATCCTTGCGAAGGAACGCATAGGTTGGGATGCCGAGCGCTGCAGCCTTGGCAAGGCCTCCGGCATCGGCCTTGTCGGCAATCACTGCGACGATCTCGGCCGGAAAACCAGGCTCGGCGGCAGCTTTGGCCAGCGAAAGCATGTTGGAGCCGCCGCCCGAGATCAAGACGACGACTTTTTTCCTGCCTGCCGTCACGTCGTTCATCATAGGGCGAGGCTGCCCTTGTAGATCGTGCCATGCGCGCCTTCGGCGCGGGCAACCATGCGGCCGAGCGTGAAGACGGTTTCGCCCTCGGCTTCCAGCACGGCTGCAACGTCCTGCGCCTTTTCCGCCGGAACGACGGCGATCATGCCGACGCCGCAGTTGAACGTGCGCAGCATTTCGTTGGCCGCGACGCCGCCGGTCTGGGCAAGCCAGGAGAAGACCTTCGGCGCCTTGATGGCGTCGAGATCGATCTCGGCTGCAAGATGCTTCGGCAGCACGCGCGGAATGTTCTCGGGGAACCCGCCGCCGGTGATATGCGCCAGCGCCTTGATCGAGCCGGTTTCGCGGATCGCCTTCAGGAGCGGCTTCACATAGATGCGCGTCGGCGTCATCAGGAGATCGGCAAGCGTGCCTTCACCAAACGGGGCAGGTGCATCCCAGGCAAGACCCGACAGCGCGACGATCTTGCGAACGAGAGAGTAACCGTTGGAGTGAACGCCTGACGATGCAAGGCCGAGGATGACGTCGCCTTCACCAATGTCACCCGCTGGAAGCAGCTGGCCGCGTTCGGCCGCACCGACAGCGAAGCCGGCAAGGTCATAGTCGCCTCCGGAATACATGCCCGGCATTTCCGCGGTCTCGCCACCGATCAATGCGCAACCGGATTGGCGGCACCCGGCGGCAATGCCGGCAACGATTGCGGCACCCTGATCGGGATCGAGCTTGCCCGTGGCGAAATAGTCGAGGAAGAACAGCGGCTCGGCACCCTGGACCACCAGGTCGTTGACGCACATGGCAACGAGGTCGATGCCAACGGTGTCGTGCTTGTTGGCGTCGATGGCAATCTTGAGCTTGGTGCCGACACCGTCATTGGCGGCAACGAGCACCGGGTCGGTGAAACCGGCGGCCTTCAGGTCGAACAGGCCGCCGAAGCCGCCGATCTCGCCGTCGGCACCCGGGCGCCGGGTCGAGCGCACATGCGGCTTGATTTTCTCCACCATCAGATTGCCGGCATCGATATCCACGCCTGCGTCACTGTAGGTGAGGCCGTTCTTTCCCGACTGGCTCATGCTGGTTCTCCAAGGCTGGTCGCGCGACAGGTATTTTGCGGATGCGATTGGCACGATGGGCAAGGGAGTGCAAGCCGACAGCCTGCCTTCTCGGCCTTTTTTCAACATTTTGCCCATATCCCACCGGCAAGAACGGTATGGAGGGTTCAATTTACCGGGCTGAGAAGCACGCGGACTTGACCGGTGCGCGCCACGCCACCTATCTCCTCATACAGAATATGATGCGGTAAAGGCATGCTTGGCGTGTTACGGGGAACACCATGGACATAAAAGTCAGCGGTTCGGGACTACAGCGCCAGGTTATCTTCTGGCTGCTGGTGCTCGCCGCCTTCATCGCCTTCCTGATGGTTTTCAGCTCGATCCTGCTGCCGTTCCTCGCGGGCATGGCACTGGCCTATTTCCTCGACCCGGTCGCCGACCGCCTTGAGCGCCTCGGCCTCAGTCGGCTGATGGCGACGGTGGTGATCCTCATCGGCTTCGTGGTGATCTTCGCCCTGTCGCTGATGATCATCATCCCGGTGATCTTCACCCAGGCCGCCGACTTCATTCAGAAGATGCCCGGTTACATCTCCAAGCTGCAGGCGCTGTTGACCGACAGCCAGTCGACGCTGCTGCCACAATGGCTGGCGGACCAGATGACGGCGATCAAGCAGAATTCAGCCAAGCTTTTGGAGCAGGGCGCGAGCTTCCTCGGCACGTTGTTCCAGCAGCTCTGGAACTCTGGCATGGCGCTGCTCGACATTCTGTCGCTGTTCGTGATCACGCCGGTCGTCGCCTTCTATCTGCTGCTCGACTGGGACCGGATGGTCAACCGGGTCGATAGCTGGGTTCCGCGCGACTATGTCAGCGTCGTCCGCCAGATCGCCCGGGACATGAACACGACGATCGCCGGCTTCGTTCGCGGCCAGGGCTCGCTCTGCATCATCCTCGGCCTTTACTATGGCATCGGCCTGTCGCTCGTCGGTCTCAATTTCGGCCTGCTGATCGGCCTCTTTGCCGGCATGATCAGCTTTATCCCCTATGTCGGATCGATGGTCGGTCTGGTGCTGGCCGTCGGCGTCGCGCTTGTACAGTTCTGGCCCGATTATCTCTGGATCGGGCTTGTCGCTGCCATCTTCTTCAGCGGCCAGTTCCTCGAAGGCAACATCCTGCAGCCCAAGCTGGTGGGCAAGAGCGTCGGCCTGCATCCGGTCTGGCTGATGTTCGCGCTTCTTGCCTTCGGTGCCCTCTTCGGTTTCGTCGGGCTTCTGGTTGCGGTTCCCGCGGCCGCCGCCATCGGCGTGCTTGTTCGCTTCGGCATCCAGCGATACCTTGATAGCGATCTCTACCATGGGCATGGAAAGGTCGCGGCGAAGAAGGCAAAGGGCAGTCAGCCCGGCTGATAGTCCCATCCTTGTCCCGAGTACAGCATGACAAAACGTCCCTTCGAACAACTGCCTCTGGCATTCGACCACGACCCGGCAACGGGTCGTGAGGATCTGCTCGTTTCCGATCGGTTGAGCGCGGCGATCGCGATCGTCGATCACTGGCCAGACTGGCCGTCGCCGGTTGTCATCATCGCCGGCCCGATCGGTTCCGGAAAATCGCATCTCGCCAGCATCTGGAAGGAGAGGGCGGGCGCGCGGGCGATCCACCCGGTTGCGGACTCGGATGTGGCGTTGATCGCCGCCAACGGTCCTGTGCTGTTCGAGGATGCCGACCGTCAGGGGTTCGACGACACCACCCTGTTTCATGTCATCAACAGCGTTCGCCAGCATGGCACGGGCCTCTTGATGACCTCGCGCCTGTGGCCGATGTCCTGGCCGGTCGTTCTTCCGGACCTGCGCTCGCGCCTGAAAGCAGCAACCGTCGTCGAGATCGGCGAGCCCGACGATGAGTTGTTGACGCAGGTATTGATCAAGCTCTTTGCCGATCGCCAGCTTTTCATCGACGAAAGGCTCGTCGGCTATATCGTCCAGCGCATGGAACGCTCGCTCGAGGCTGCCCAGACGATCGTCGAACGCATCGACAGGCTGGCACTCGCCCGCGGCGTCAAGCTGACCCGATCGCTTGCCGCCGAAGTCCTGGAAGAGCTTGGAAATCAACGCCATTCCGATTGATTGTCACAGTTCCGTCGTCAAACTGTTATAGTTCCTGCATGCGAAGAAATGGGGTCTGACCGGTAATGGATAATGCGACGTCTGCGGTGAATGAGAACAAACAGGCCGCGGAGGAGCTAGACCTGCTCTCCAGCCCGGAACGGTTCATCAATCGCGAATTTTCGTGGCTGCAATTCAATCGCCGCGTGCTTGAGGAGACCCTGAACACGGCGCATCCGCTCCTGGAGCGTGTCCGCTTTCTGTCGATTTCGGCCGCCAACCTTGATGAGTTCTTCATGGTGCGCGTCGCCGGCCTCGAGGGCCAGGTGCGGCAGGGGCTCGCCATGCGGTCGCCTGATGGCAAGACGCCGGCCGAACAGCTCGAAGACATCCTCAAGGAAATCGACAACCTGCAGATGGAGCAGCAGGCGTCGCTCGCCGTCCTGCAGCAGTATCTGGCCAAGGAGGATATCCTCATCGTCCGCCCGGCGTCCTTGTCGGCGCAGGACAAAAGCTGGCTTGCCAACGAATTCGACCAGGCGATCTTTCCGGTGCTGACGCCGCTGTCGATCGACCCGGCGCATCCGTTCCCGTTCATCCCGAACCTCGGGTTCTCGATGGGCCTGCAGCTCGTCAGCAAGACCGGCCGTGAGCCAATGACGGCGCTCTTGCGCCTGCCGGTGGCGCTCGACCGCTTCATCCGCCTGCCCGATTTCAAGAACGTCATCCGCTACATCACGCTCGAAGACATGGTCAGTCAGTTCATCGAACGGCTGTTCCCAGGCTACGAGGTCAAGGGCTCGGGCACGTTCCGCATCATCAGAGACAGCGATATCGAAGTCGAAGAAGAGGCCGAAGATCTGGTGCGCTTCTTCGAAACGGCGCTGAAGCGTCGTCGTCGCGGATCGGTGATCCGCATCGAGCTCGATTCGGAAATGCCCGCTTCGCTGCGCCAGTTCGTCGTTCAAGAACTCAGCGTTCCGGAAAACCGCGTCGCCGTTTTGCCGGGGCTTCTGGCGCTGAACACGCTGTCGGAAATCACCAAGGCGCCGCGCGACGATCTGCGCTTTGAACCTTACAATCCGCGCTTCCCCGAGCGCGTGCGCGAACACGCCGGCGATTGTTTTGCCGCGATCCGCGAAAAGGACATGGTGGTCCACCACCCCTATGAGTCCTTCGACGTCGTGGTGCAGTTCCTGCTGCAAGCGGCGCGCGATCCGGAAGTGGTCGCCATCAAGCAGACGCTCTACCGTACCTCGAACGACAGTCCGATTGTGCGCGCGCTTGTCGACGCTGCCGAAGCCGGAAAGTCCGTGACGGCGCTGGTCGAACTGAAGGCCCGCTTCGATGAGGAAGCCAACATCCGCTGGGCGCGCGACCTGGAGCGCGCCGGCGTGCAGGTGGTCTTCGGGTTCATCGAACTCAAGACCCATGCCAAGATGTCGATGGTGGTGCGTCGCGAAGAGGGCCGGTTGCGCACCTATTGCCACCTCGGCACCGGCAACTACCATCCGGTCACGGCGAAGATCTACACTGACCTGTCATTCTTCACCTGCAACCCGGTCATCGCCCATGACATGGCGAACATCTTCAACTTCATCACCGGTTACGGCGAGCCGGAAGCCGGCATGAAGCTGGCGGTTTCGCCGCACACGCTTCGCCCCCGCATCCTCAAGCATATCGAGGAGGAGATCGAGCACGCCAAGGCCGGCCGGCCTGCGGCGATCTGGATGAAGATGAACTCGCTCGTCGATCCGGAAATCATAGACGCGCTCTACAAGGCAAGCCGTGCCGGGGCTGAAGTCGACCTGGTGGTACGCGGCATCTGCTGCCTGAGGCCGCAGGTGCCGGGGCTGTCCGACAATATTCGTGTCAAGTCCATCGTCGGCAGATTCCTTGAACATTCCCGCATATTCTGCTTCGGCAACGGTCACGGCCTTCCATCGGAGAATGCGCTTGTCTATATCGGCTCGGCGGATATGATGCCGCGAAATCTGGACCGGCGGGTTGAGACGCTTGTGCCTCTTATCAACCGGACTGTGCACGAACAGGTACTTTCGCAGATCATGCTGGGCAATCTCATCGATAACCAGCAGAGCTACGAAATTCTTCCCGACGGTACGTCTCGCCGGATGGAAGTCGGCAAGGACGCCGAACCTTTCAACGCGCAGCACTATTTCATGACCAATCCCAGCCTCTCCGGCCGGGGTGAAGCCCTGAAGTCCAGTGCACCGAAGCTGATTGCCGGCTGGAAGAGCAGCTGGCACAAGTAAAACGGAATTGCATGGTCGAATCTGAAGCGCAGGGGCGTCTGCCCGGCATCCGCCCGGTTTCCGTTGTGGATATCGGCTCCAACTCCATTCGCCTTGTCGTCTACGAAGGCCTGAGCCGCGCTCCGGCCATGCTGTTCAACGAGAAGGTCATGTGCGGTCTGGGCAAGGGCATCGATGCCACCGGACGCATGGACGAGGAGAGCGTCGAGCGCGCTCTCCGGGCGCTGCATCGCTTTCATGCGCTGTCGCAGCAGGCGCGTGCGACCTCCATGTATGTTCTGGCCACCGCAGCCGCTCGCGAGGCGAGCAACGGACCTGCCTTCATCGAGAAGGCCGAGGCGATCCTCGGCCACAAGGTGCGCATCCTCACCGGCGAAGAGGAAGCCTATTTCTCCGCCATGGGCATCGTCAGCGGCTATCACGACCCTGATGGAGTGGTCGGTGACCTTGGCGGTGGCTCGCTGGAACTTGTCGAGGTCAGCGGCACAAAGATCGGCAAGGGCATCACCCTGCCGCTCGGGGGTATCCGCCTCTTCGAGCATAGCGGCGGCTCGCTGCCGAAGGCTCGCACCTGGGTGCGCAAATTCATGAAAAGCTCGCCGGTGCTGAAGACCGGCACCGGCCGCACCTTTTATGCCGTCGGCGGCACCTGGCGCTCGATCGCCAAGCTGCACATGGAAATCCGAAACTATCCGCTGCATATGATGCAAGGCTACGAGATCTCCTACGACGAGGCGATGGCGCTGCTGCCGGAGGTGATCGAGCCGAGGAACATCAAGCCATCGGCCTATGCGACGATCTCCAAAAGCCGCCGCAGCCTGCTTCCCTTTGGCGCGATCGCGATGCAGGAAGCACTGTCGATCATGAAGCCGGAGCGGATTTCGTTCTCGGCGCTCGGCGTGCGCGAAGGCTATCTCTTCTCTCTGCTGAACGAGAGCGAGCGTGCGCAGGATCCGCTGCTGACCGCCGCCGGCGAAATCGCCATCCTGCGGGCGCGTTCCCCCGAGCATGCCCGCGAACTTGCCGACTGGACCGGCCGCATGGTGCCGTTCTTCGGCGTCGAGGAAACCGAAGAGGAAAGCCGCTATCGCCAGGCTGCCTGCCTGCTCGCCGATATCAGCTGGCGCGCCCATCCGGACTATCGCGGTCTGCAGGCGCTGAACATCATCGCCCACTCGACCTTCTCCGGCATCACCCATGCGGGGCGGGCCTATATCGCGCTCGCCAACTACTATCGCTTCGAAGGCCTGAACGACGATGGCGCGACCGGCGCACTGACCGGCATTACCACGCCGCGACTGCTGGAACTGGCGAAACTGCTCGGCGGCCTGCTGCGCGTCGCCTATCTGTTCTCGGCGTCGATGCCGGGCGTGGCGAGGAATTTGACCTTCCGCAAATCGTCCCTGCCGGATGTCGATCTGGAGATCGTCGTGCCTGCGGCCTATTCGGAATTTGCCGGCGAGCGCCTCGACGGACGGCTGCAGCAGCTCGGCAAGCTGACCGGCAGAAGATTGGCGTTCCAGTTCGAGAGCTGAACGCACTCAGATCTTTGACGAAGGGGCGCGCGGACGCAAATCCGCGCGCCCTTTTTTGATTATTCGGCTTTCAAGAATTCGCCGACTTCGAGCAGAACGAACTCGTTGTCGTCGGCCTTATCAAGCGCCCGGCCGGCCGAGAACGGCAGGTTGTTGTCATTGCCGACGATGATGTGCGTGTCATCGACGCGATCGACGTTTTCGATCGTCACGAACGGCATGTCGTAATAGCCGTCACCACCGCCCTGGCGCTTCTTGTTGTCGGGGTCGGCGATCTTCAGGAGGTCGATGTAACCGATCTTGCGGACGGCCTTGCCGACATTGCTGTCATCGAAGGCAATCTTGTAGACACGTTTCACCTTCGAGCCGACGGCAAAGCAATCCGGCTTCGGATCCTTCGGATCGGCGCAGGCCTTGTCGAGCGTGCCCGCGCCGTTGTCGCGTTCGATCACCAGTGCCGTCTTGTCGTCGAGCATGTTGAAGTCGCCGATTGCCTCGCCGCCTTCGGCCAGCGGATAGAGCCAGCTGCGGCCCGTCCAGGCCTTGGCTGCGACATCGAGTTCGATGACGCGTAGTGTCGGACGGCCATCGGCCTGTTCCACGGTTTCGCTGTCGGTCCAGATCGGCCCTTCGAGCAGACCGTAGAGCTTGGAGCCGTCCTTCGACAGTGCCATGCCTTCATAGCCGCCGGAGCGCTTCAGGTTGAAGGCGGGTGTCTTCTTCGACGGATCGCCCTGCAGTGTCAGGGTCGGATTGTCGGGCGACATAACCGGCTTGCCGTCAACTGTTGTCGCGATGACGTCGGTCAGCTTGCCGTCGACATCGAATTTCAGGATATAGGGACCGAATTCTTCCCCGACCCAGAAGCCGTCGGCGACCGGCTGGATCGACTCAACGTCGAAGTCAGCGCCGGTCAGGTAGCGCTTGTCGGAACCTTCCATGACGATCGGGAAGGGGGCCTTGCGGTCCGGGTCGGTGAGGAACAGTGTTTTCAGCGCCTCGACCTTGCCGGCGTCCCAGTCCATCTTCACGTGGTGCAGCATCAGCATGGCATCGGTTGAGTTCAGCTTGTTGCCGAAGCCGTTGTCGGAAAGGCTCCAGAAGGTGCCGTCTTCCATGGCCCTGATGCCGGAGAAGCCCTGCATCGGCTGGCCGTTGAACGGCAGTGAAAGGCCGGTCGGGCGCACGCCATCCTTGCCGGGCACGGTGCCGAGCGCGTCAGCGCGCTTGCGGTCCGCCGTGGTGAATTTGCCCGATGTCTTCAGGTATTCCGGTGCGTCGGACGGTGCTGCCAGGATCGTGTTTGCCGGTAGGATCGCATGTGCCTTCAGGGTTGCGGGAAAGGCCTTTTCCTCGGCCAGGACGGTCGTCGTCATCAAAAGTGTGAGCGCCGCAGCGGCGAGAAGCGTTTTGGTCATGAAAGTCACCGTGGGTTGGATGCCAAAGTACGGGAACCCGATAGGCGGCTTTGATGACGGTTGGGTGATGCTTGGCTTACAGGCTGGCGAAGCTTTGATGACAGACGAAAGGCGCTGCGCCCGAGGGGAGAAACTCGCCGAGTTCGAATTGTTGCGCGTGACCGGACACTGGTTCCGGGCCGCAACGACCCAGCGGCGCCGGTGCTTCAGCCGGCGAGCGCCAGGCTCGCCCAGCGCCCGGGCGTTACACCGTAGGCACGTTTGAAATGGCGGGTGAAATGGGCCTGGTCGGCAAAGCCGGTTTCGAGCGCGGCACCTGCCAGGCTGTGACCGGCGGCAATCATCCGGCGCGCCTGCTCCAGCCGCCGCATCAGAAGGTAGCGGTGCGGGCTGGTGCCGAGAACCTTGCGGAACTGGCGGGCGAGGGTGAAGCGATCAAGGCCGCTGACGGCCTCGAGTTCCTGCGAGCCGACCGGGCGATCGAGGTTGGCTTTGAGATAGTCCGTCGCCTCGAAACCGCCCGCTTGGCCGACCTGCCGGCAGCCTTGCTTGTCGTGCCGGCATGGCGGCACAAGCCTTCTGCAATGCGTGTAAGAATGTCGTCGAGCGCGAGTTCGTCAATACCGCCGTCGAGATCCATGACGGCCTCGCCGATCGCCTGGCGCAGGGCCACGTCACCAACAACCGGGGCGGCTATGATGGGCAAGGCGCCGCCACTGTCGCCAAGCGCCGCGATCAATCGCTCCGGCTGCAGATACATCATCCTGTAGCGAAGCGTCGCTTCCGTGCCCGCGCCGCCATCGTGCAGTTCGTCGGGGTGAATGATGATGATGCTTCCAGGCGTGCTGTAGCGGCTCTCGCCACGATACTGGAAGGTCTGGATGCCGCCAAGCGTCACGCCAAGCGCATAGGTGTCGTGGCGATGCGGCTCGAAGACCTTGCCGTGCAGCCGGGCCTCGATGCGCTCTATGCCGTCCACCGGTGCCGCGACGCGGATGCCATCGCCCGGCGATCCGCACAATCGTTCAAGATTGATCGCTGCGTCCTCGGTTAAGGCCTCCTTGGGCACGCCCTGATGTCCTGAAATGGAGATACCCGTCATGTTCGACACCAAGTTTGCGATCGTTTTGCGCGACGATCTGGCCACCTGGCAGAAGCTGAACGTCACCGCGTTTCTGGTAACCGGCATCGCCGGGCAGAAACCGGCGATTATCGGCGAACCCTATCGCGACGGCGCCGGCCACATCTACAACGCTCTGAGCGTTCAGCCGATCATCGTGTTATCGGCAGATGGTGCGACGCTTGGCAATATTCAACGCCGTGCGATCGAAAGGGAAATACAAACCTCTGTTTATGTCGATGCGATGTTTTCGACCGGCCACGACAGCGCCAACCGCGCGGTCTTCGCCGAAACGCGACCCGACGGCGCGAAGGTCGCCGGCATCGCCATTCATGCCGACAAGAAGCTGGCCGACAAGATCACCAAGGGTGCAAAACTGCACGGTTGACGGCTAATTGACAGCCACTGGCGGTGCAGGCGTGCCCCCGGCCCGAAGCGCCAGGACGCCGAGCTTCTGCCCGCGTCCCTTCACGGCGTGCTCGCCAAGATCTTCCACGCGGACATAGTGCGGCAGCCGCATCTTGCGGGCGAGGTCGGTGGAAATCAGCACCTGATGGTTCAGTGACTTGCACAGGCCTTCGAGGCGAGCGGTGGTGTTCACCGTGTCGCCGAAATAGGTGATCTTGTGTTTGTCGACGCCAATTTCCGCGGCGACGATGGTGCCGCCATGAAGCGCTGCCCGTAGGCGCGGAACCTCGCCGAACTCCTTGCGCCAACGGTGGGCGCCGGCTTCGATCTCTTCGAGAATGTCGAAAACGCAGTGCACGCAGGCGGCGTTTTTGACAGCACGGTCGAAGGGCCAGGTAATCACGGCCGCGTCGCCGACATAGTCGTCGATCGCGCCGCGATAGCGCAGTACGGGGTCGGCAAGTGTTGCAAACAGCTTGCTGAGATATTCCTGCATCCTGAGATCGCCGTATCGCTCGGCATAGGCGGTGGAGCCGGCAAGATCGATGAAGAGGAAGACGCGCTCCTCCTGCATCGGCTTGCGATAGCGCCCGGTCAAAAGGCTCAGAAACACGTCACGGCCCAACAGTTCGCGCACGCGAAGCGCGAAAACGATCGAGCCCGAGACCGCCAGGGCGAACAGAAGCGCCGTGCTTGAGGGGACGACCGCGTCCTTCCAATCCGCGTCTATTTGCCCGCTCATCTGCATCAGGAAGCCGGCGACGCCGTAGCCCAGCTCGATAAACACCAGATAGACGGCGATCGAAGCGAGGAAGAAAGCGGGCGTCGAATAGGAATGGATCTTGCGGTTGAGACGCCGGAGAATGATGCGCCGTTCAAAGGCGAGGATCGGGACGCAGACGCACAATGCGTACGTGGCGCCGATCAATCCGCCGCCACCGTCGAAGGCGATCGTCGCATAGATGGCGCCGGCGCTACTGACGATCAACAGCAGCAAAATTCCCTCGAACATGGAGAAACGCCAGCGCATGCGGAAGAGCCTCGAACCCGGACAACGAAGAAAAAACGCGTCGGACACCCTGGTTGTCGCGTCACGCGTCAGCGCTCTGATGTCTGCTCGACGCGATTGCGAATCAGTCCCGCTGCAGGGCCTTGGCTAGAGCCGGATTCGGGCGGAAAGTTGTTGTCCGCCCGTCCGTTTTTCAGTCACCGATTTCCATCGCTTCGATCTTCTTGTCGACGAAGCGCAGAGCCACTTCACCATTGATCAATTTCAGTGCCGTATCGCCGAACAGCTCGCGCCGCCACCCCTTGAGCGCGCCGACATCGGCGTTCTCGCCCTCGGCGGCGATCTTGTCGAGATCCTCGCTGTTGGCGATGATCTTGGCAGCCACGCCCTGCTTCTCGGCGATCAGCTTCAACAGCACCTTCAGCATTTCGGTGGCGGCGGCTGCGCCTTCAGGTGTATGGCTCTGCCGCGGCAGCCGTGGCAGGTCGGTCTTGGGGATGGCGAGCGCTTCGTTGACCGCCTCGATCAGCGCAGCCCCGGCGCTCGATCGTTCCCAGCCCTTCGGAATGGTTCGCAGCCGCGCCAGCGCCTCGGTGTCCTTCGGCTGCTGCTGCGCGACTTCATAGATCGCATCGTCCTTGATGATACGCCCGCGCGGAACGTTGCGGTTGCGTGCCTCGCGTTCACGCCAGGCTGCGACCTTCTGCAGCACGGCAAGCTCGATCGGCTTCTTGACGCGCATTTTCAGGCGCTGCCAGGCATCGTCCGGGTGCAGGTCGTAGGTATCGCGGGCTTCGAGGATCGCCATTTCCTCGGAAAGCCATAGCGAGCGGCTTTCGCGCTCGAGCTGCGCATTCAGGTACTGATAGATGTCGCGCAGATGCGTGACATCGGCCAGCGCGTAATCGAGCTGTTTCTCGGTCAGCGGCCGCCGGCTCCAATCGGTGAAGCGCGAGGACTTGTCGATCTGCTCGCCCTTGATGCGGTTGACGAGCTGGTCATAGGAGACGCTGTCGCCGAAGCCGCAGACCATGGCCGCAACCTGGGTGTCGAAGATCGGATGCGGAATCAGATTGCCGAGATGGAAAATGATCTCGATATCCTGGCGCGCGGCATGGAAGACCTTGATCACGTCGGGGTTGGCCATCAACGCGAAGAACGGCGTGAGATCGATGCCCTTGGCCATCGGGTCGACGATGACGGCCATATCCGGGTTTGCCATCTGGATCAGGCAAAGCTCTGGCCAGAAGGTGGTCTCACGCAGGAATTCCGTGTCTATCGTAATATAACTTGAGCGGGCCAGCTGCTGGCAGGCGGCCTCTAGATCTGCGGTTGTTTCAATCATCGGATTTAAATCACTGTGGCAAAAATGCGGCTAGGTTTTTCGTGTAGCCCTTCATGCCATCCGTCACAATCGAAAATCTCAAACCACCTTGAAATAACCGGTCATGCCGGTCTTCTGGTGCTCGATGATGTGGCAATGGAACACCCAATCGCCAAGATTGTCGGCGACGAGCGCGATTTCCGCCTGTTCGTCGGGCAAAAGCAGGATGGTGTCCGTCGGTGGTGGCAGGAAGGTCCGCTTGTTCGAATTGAGAATTCGGAAGCTCATGCCATGCAGGTGGATCGGATGGGCATGCGGCGTCCGATTGGCGATCTGCAGGACATAGCTCTTGCCGAGCTTCATCTCCTCGATCGGCGCGATCGGATCGGGCGTGTCGCCCGGCCACGGTACCTTGTTGATTGCCCAGAAGGTGTAGCCGAGCGAGCCGCAGATCGACGGCGTCGCCTTGTGTTCTGCCGTGGCCGTCAGATCGATCGGAACGCGAGTGGCAACCGACAGGTCCGCCTCGGCGATCGGATTGGCGGGAAGGGCAGCCACATCGCGGATATCGCGCTTCAAGGATTGGCCCGTTGCGCGGAAATTGGCGATCGTCCAGGGATGCGAGCCACGCAGATTGCCGAGCTTCACCGTCGCACCTTCGTTGTCGGGCATCCTGACGACGAGGTCGATGCGCTGGCCCGGGCCGACGTCGTAGCGGTCGAGCGGGAAGGGCTTGTCGACCGGATTTGCATCTAGCGCGACGACCATGGCCTCCGCCCCCTCCAGGCCGACCGTATATATCCGCGTGACATCCGTCGCCGCGATACGGACCCGCACGAGGCCGCCGGCCGGCGCGTCGTAGCTCGGCTCCTGCTGCCAGTTTGCGGTGCGAACCGTGCCGTAGGTGCCGCCGCGCGCAGCGTCCCTCGGTTTGAACGGGTCGATGAAAACGCCGCCTTTGCCGAGCCGCCAGTCGCGCAGGTTCAAGACGATCTCGGCGTCGAATACTGGATCATCCGGGTTCTCGACGACGATGACGCCGGTCAGCCCGCTTCCCATCTGCGTCAGCGTATTGCAGTGGGGGTGATACCAGAAGGTGCCGGCATCCGGCGGCGTGAAGATGTAGTCGAAGGGATCGCCCGGATAGACATAGGGCTGGGTCATCTCGGGCACGCCGTCCATGGCATTGGGTATGCGAAGTCCGTGCCAGTGGACAGTCGTCGGTTCGTCGAGCTTGTTGATCAGTCTTGCGGCATAGGGCTCGCCCATGCGCATCCGCAAGACAGGCGGCATGCCGTTAGTGGTCGCATCGCCCAGCCCGTAGGTCATCACCTTGGGTGTCACGCCATCTGAGGCGATCTGTGCCTGCGTCAGCTGTGCCGTCAGGACCTGCGGATCCGGTGCCGCACCGGCGCGTGCCGCCATGCCGGCTCCGAATGCGAAGGCGCCTCCCAAAGCGGCAGAGCCCTGGAGGAACGTACGGCGGCTGATCAGGGACATTTTGGCAATCTCGGCAACTGGATAGGACGACTGCTCGGTTTTTAAACCTGATCGCCGCAATCAGCAATTCTTTGCCGCAGGCACATCTTGCCGCAGGTTGGTATCAGTCGTCTTTGCGGGCGTGGTTGCCGCCGGCGAGCTTGTTGAAGAACGATGAGGTCCGCAGCAGGTTGCGGAAAGGCATGACGCGCGCTTCCGCGGGAACGCCGCTGCGCGCTGTCATGCGCCTGACCGTGTAGAGCATGAAGAGGAAGAGGATCGCGGCGGTATAGATGAACAGCGCCTGCGGACCGAAAATTTCGAGCAGGAAAGAGGCAAACAGCGGGCCGATGATGGCGCCGAGCGACCAGAAGAACAGCATGCCCGCCGATACCAGCGCATGCTGACCTTCCGCCGCATGGTCGTTGGCATGGGCCGAACAGAGCGAATAGAGCGGCATGGCGAAGGCGCCGAAGAGGAAGATACCGGCGAAATTGAGCCACTCATCATTGCCGGCGCCAAACGCAAGGAAAAGTCCGGCGAGCAATGATCCGAGGGTGGCGATCAGGATGATCAGGCGCCGATCGATCTGGTCCGAGTAATGGCCGAGCGGATATTGCAGCACCACGCCGCCGATGATGCCGGCGCTCATGAAAGTGGCGATTGCCGTCACCGAGAGGCCGATCCCCTGCGCGTAGATGGGGCCTAGCGAGCGGAAGGCGGCGTTGGTGAGGCCGACGACGATGCAGCCGACGGTCGCGAGCGGCGAGATGTTCCAGAGCGCCTTGACGTCGAAGCGGATCGCTTCCGGCGCCACCGGGCTCGACCGGTCGGCAAAGGAAATCGGCACGAGCGACAAAGTCAATGCCATCGAGATGATCGCGAAGAGTTCGAAGCCGCCGATACCGACGCCGGGAATGATATATTGGGCCGCGGTGACCGAGCCGAGATCGACCAGACGATAGACGGAAAGCGTGCGCGCGCGGTTAGTATTGGTGACGCTGGCATTCAGCCAGCTTTCGACGGTCGCAAAAAGACAGGCGAAAGCGATACCGGCGACGAGCCGCATCAGGAACCACATGAACGGATTGATGATCAGCACCATGGCGATCGCCGCCGCCGACGCGATCGCTGCCATCGCCGAGAACGTGCGGATATGGCCGATCGAGCGCAGGATGCGCGTGACATAGACGCAGCCGAGCGCGAAGCCGATGTTGTAGCCGGCGCCGATGACACCGATCAGCGAGGTCGAAAAGCCTTCTTCCAGCGCCCGCAGCGAAATGAAGGTGCCTTGTAGTCCGTTGCCACCGATGAGGATGCCTGCGGTGACGAGAAGCGGAATGAGCGGACGAATTTGCGACATGGGGCAGGCGACTTCCGAATGGTGCTCGCGAGTCGGATAAGGCGGACCCATTATGTGTAGCGGCGCATTCCCGTGGCGCACAGTCGCGAATTGTGACGATATCCGTTCTTTTCGCGCCGTTTGGGCGAATGCACTTGTCCCAAGCCCATGAATAGGGTCGAACTTGTCCCGGTTGAGCGGCGCTTCCCTCGGGGAGCGCGGAGGTCTCGGCTTGACAAAGCCGGCGCATCATGCGCTTTTCCGCCCGATTTTGATCATGTTGCCGCGCGCCGTTCCGGCGAGCCTGCGCGGCGCTTTGCAATTCCGGGATAACACCATGCACCGCTACCGCAGCCACACCTGTGCCGCCCTCCGCAAGTCGGATGTCGGCTCCACCGTTCGCCTTTCCGGCTGGGTCCACCGCGTCCGCGACCATGGCGGCCTGCTCTTCATCGACCTGCGCGATCATTACGGCATCACCCAGGTCGTCGCCGATCCCGATAGCCCTGCCTTCAAGGCCGCCGAGACCGTCCGCGGCGAATGGGTTGTCCGTATTGATGGCCTCGTCAAGGCCCGTATGGACGACACCGTCAACAAGGGCATGCCAACAGGTGAAATCGAGCTCTACGCCCAGGAGATCGAGGTTCTCTCGGCCGCCAAGGAACTGCCGCTGCCGGTGTTCGGCGAGCCGGACTATCCGGAAGACGTGCGCCTGAAGTACCGCTTCCTCGACCTGCGCCGCGACACGCTGCACAAGAACATCGTCAAGCGCACCCAGATCATCTCGTCGATGCGCCGCCACATGGGCGACGTCGGCTTCACCGAATACACGACCCCGATCCTGACGGCGTCGTCGCCGGAAGGCGCACGCGACTTCCTCGTGCCGTCGCGCATCCATCCCGGCAGCTTCTACGCGCTGCCGCAGGCGCCGCAGCAGTACAAGCAGCTGCTGATGGTCGCCGGTTTCGACCGCTACTTCCAGATCGCGCCGTGCTTCCGCGATGAAGACCCGCGCGCCGACCGCCTGCCGGGCGAATTCTACCAGCTCGACCTCGAAATGAGCTTCGTCGAGCAGGAAGACGTCTGGACGACGATGGAGCCGGTGATCCGCGACATCTTCGTCGAGTTTGCCGACGGCAAGCCGGTGACGGAAAAGTTCCCGCGCATTCCTTACGACACGGCGATCCGCAAATACGGTTCCGACAAGCCGGACCTGCGCAACCCGATCGAGATGCAGGCCGTTACCGAGCACTTTGCCGGTTCAGGCTTCAAGGTCTTCGCCAACATGATCGCCTCGAACCCGAAGGTCGAAGTCTGGGCCATCCCGGCCAAGACCGGTGGTTCGCGCGCGTTTTGCGACCGCATGAACGCCTGGGCCCAGAGCCAGGGCCAGCCGGGTCTCGGCTACATCTTCTGGCGCAAGGAAGGCGAGAAGCTCGAAGGCGCCGGTCCGCTTGCCAAGAACATCGGCGAGGAGCGCACCGATGCGATCCGCACCCAACTCGGCCTCGATGATGGCGATGCCTGCTTCTTCGTCGCCGGCGACCCGTCGAAATTCTACAAGTTTGCAGGCGAAGCCCGCACGCGGGCAGGCGAGGAACTGAACCTCGTAGACCGTGACCGCTTTGAATTCTGCTGGATCGTCGACTTTCCGTTCTACGAATGGCTGGAAGACGAAAAGAAGATCGACTTCGCCCACAACCCCTTCTCGATGCCGCAGGGTGGCCTCGAGGCGCTGAACAGCGAAGATCCGCTGTCGCTCAAGGCCTACCAGTACGACATGGTCTGCAACGGCTTCGAGATCGCGTCCGGCTCGATCCGTAACCAGCTGCCGGAAGTCATGGTCAAGGCGTTCGAGCTGACCGGCAAGTCGCAGCAGGAAGTGGAAGAGCAGTTCGGTGGTCTCTACCGAGCGTTCCAGTACGGCGCGCCTCCGCATGGTGGCATGGCCTTCGGCATCGACCGCGTCGTCATGCTGCTGGTCGGCGCCAAGAACCTGCGCGAGATCTCGATCTTCCCGATGAACCAGCAGGCTGTCGATCTGCTGATGGGCGCGCCGTCCGAGGCGACATCAGCCCAACTGCGCGAACTGGCGCTTCGCCCGATCCCGCAGAAGAAGGACTAAGGTCCGAAGCGATCAAAGAAGCAACGGACCCGGCAGCGCTCGCTGCCGGGTTTTTTCATTTCGGCAATCCAAGGGCTTACGGCTGGGCATAGAGCGCGTCGCGAACGCCCCGGGTGAACTCGGTGCCGTCCGATTCCTCGGTCTGACCCACGCCAACTCGCAGCCGATGGCGCTAGCCCGTTGATCCTAGAAATCCATTCCGGGTCCGCCCGGCAGTTGCGCGACGCCATCCTTTTTCGGCTTTTCGGCGATCATCGCCTCGGTTGTGACCAGGAGCCCGGCGACTGACGCTGCGTCCTGCAGAGCGGCGCGCACGACCTTGGCCGGATCGATGACGCCCATTTTGAACAGATCGCCGTATTCGCCGGTCTGAGCATTCCAGCCGTAAGCGAAATCGGTTTTCTCACGCAGCTTGCCGACGATGATAGAGCCTTCGGCGCCGGCATTCTCGGCAATCTGGCGCACGGGCGTCTCGATTGCACGCCTGACGATCTCGACGCCGACGCGCTGTTCCGCATTGGCAGTCTTGATATTGTCGAGCGCGTTGACGACCCGAAGCAGGGCGACGCCGCCGCCCGGCAAGATGCCTTCCTCGACGGCCGCGCGCGTCGCATGCAGCGCGTCATCGACACGGTCCTTCTTTTCCTTCACTTCGACCTCGGTCGAGCCGCCGACGCGGATCACGGCAACACCGCCCGAGAGCTTAGCAAGCCGTTCCTGCAGCTTCTCCCGGTCGTAGTCGGAGGTACTCTCCTCGATCTGCGCCTTGAGCTGGCTGATGCGGCCACCGATGTCGGCCTTGGTGCCGGCGCCATCGACGATGGTGGTGTTTTCCTTCTCGATCATCACGCGTTTGGCGCGGCCGAGCGTTTCCAGCGTGACATTCTCAAGCTTGATGCCGACGTCGTCGGAAACCACCGTCCCGCCCGTCAGCACCGCGATATCCTCAAGGATCGCCTTGCGCCGGTCGCCGAAACCCGGTGCCTTGACGGCGGCGATCTTGAGCCCGCCACGCAGCTTGTTGACGACCAGCGTCGCCAATGCCTCGCCTTCGACGTCTTCGGCGATAATGAGCAGCGGGCGGCTCGCCTGGATGACCGATTCGAGGATCGGGATCATCGCCTGCAGGTTGGAGAGCTTCTTTTCGTGGATGAGGATGTAGGGATCTTCGAACTCGACCCGCATCTTCTCCTGGTCGGTGATGAAGTAGGGCGAAAGGTAGCCCCGGTCGAATTGCATGCCCTCTACGACTTCGAGTTCGATCTCGGCGGTCTTGGCTTCCTCAACGGTGATCACGCCTTCGTTGCCGACTTTGGCCATCGCCTCGGCGAGATATCGGCCGATCTCCGTATCGCCGTTGGCGGAGATGGTGCCGACCTGGGCGATCTCCTCATTATTGGCGATCTTGCGGGCGCGGACCTTAAGTTCGGCGACGATGGCGTCGACGGCGAGATCTATGCCGCGCTTGAGGTCCATGGGGTTCATGCCGGAGGCAATCGCCTTGACGCCTTCTTTCACGATCGCCTGCGCGAGCACGGTTGCCGTCGTTGTCCCATCGCCGGCAACATCGCTGGTGCGTGACGCCACCATGCGCAGCATTTGCGCGCCCATGTTCTCGAACTTGTCTTCGAGCTCGATCTCCTTGGCGACGGACACGCCGTCCTTGGTGATGCGCGGGGCGCCAAAGGACTTTTCGATGACGACATTTCGTCCCTTTGGCCCGAGCGTCACTTTCACGGCATTGGCAAGAATATCGACACCGCGCAGCATGCGATCGCGGGCATCGCTACTGAACTTGACTTCCTTGGCTGTCATAGTCGGCCTCCCTCAACACGAAACTCGCAGTCACGTGGCCAGCCATCACGAGATGGCTCCTGACGTCTTGGTCATTACATCTGCCTCGTCGGGCGTCTCCTCAGCGCCCCAAAGTTCATTCCTCGCCGTCATCCGGCGTCAGGATGTCGATCAAAGCCGCAACGCGCCCGGCCGGCAGATGTCGTCCTTCGCCGATCAGCGCTTCGTCGTTGTTGACCCAGGCGATCGCTTCGGCGAGTTCGGCCGCACTGGCCCCGGTAGCCAGCAGCTCTGCCATCAGCGTTTCGTCGACCGGGCCAAGAATGGCGGTGATATCCGCGTGTTTCAGTCCCATGGCGTTCTCCTTCCGTGTGATCGGTCAGGAATGCGGGATGGAGTCTTGTCTTCAGACAGATGTAGATAGGCGACTGCTCGCGGGCATCAAGCAGATACGATCATAACATGGAACGCACGCGCGCGAAAAAGCCCGGCGGAAGTCGCTATACTTGCCATGGCCCGGTTCGGGTCACTCCGGTCGGAGCGAATTGTCGAGAAAGTACCACTGGTCGAGATTTGCCCGGATAACCGGCTCGATGGCGTTGTTCAGCATCAGGATATCGTCAAGCTGGCGTGCCCCGGGGCGCTCTTCGGGCGGGAGCCGGATAGGCGCCAGCGCGCGGCATTCGAAGCGGAAACCCTCGGTGCGCAGATTGTACCACGGGCAAATGGTGGCGCCGGTCATGCGTGCCAGACGAATGGCAATGGCAAAGTTTCCTTCGAGATGCGGCTTGCGGTCGAAGAATGGTCCGCGAATGAAGCCGCCAAAACCTTCGTCGCAGAACGTGCTGACGACGCCGCCATTCTTCAGGATCTTGATCGCCGGCCGAATGCCCTCGGCGCCCGGCGGCAGGAACCGCAAGCCCGCCTTGCTGCGGACGCGCTCGGCGATCCAGGCTTTGGCGCGGCCCTTGGGCGGGAGGTAGAAGGCATGGGGGTGGACATTGATGCTCTGCAGTACAGTCGGACCAACTTCCCAGTTGCCAAGATGCATACCGACGATGATGACCGGGCCGGCCTTGGCCGCTTCGCCGATAATGTCGAGGCCGTGCAATGTCAGGCGGTCACGGTTGTTTTGCAACCGGTTCACGACGGAGAATTCGGTCATCAGCCGACCCTGTGCCCGGCAGTTCTCGCGAAAGAGCGCCGCCTGCTCGGCCTCGTTGAGATCGGGTCGCAGTGCGCGGATCGTTTCTTGCGCACGCCGTGATGCCACCTTGTGGAAACGCGGCACGGCAAACAGACCAAGGGCTGCACCAAGGTTGGAGCAGGCGTCCATCGGCAGGAGTTTCATCCCGAAATGCCCGGAGAGGTGCGCGAGGTTCCAGAGATTGTCCGTCACCCAATAGCGCCAGAAGGCGCGGAAGCCTTCGCGGCCGGAAAGGGCATCCACAAAGGAGGGCCGCCCTTCGCTGGCGAATGTCCACGCCTTTCGCTTGGCGATTCTTTCGGCCTGGCTCGGCTCTTCAGTGGTCATGGGATGCTTTCTGCCGTCGATGAAGGGTCACCGGAAGCCCGCCCTTTGGCCGCAGCGTCAGGCGGCAGATGGGCTCGACCTTGTGGCCGTCGACGACGGTCACCCGGAACTGCTGTGCAATGATCGCCAGGCACAGGATTGCTTCGGTCAGGCCGAAATGCAAGCCCGGGCACACGCGTGGTCCGCTTGCAAACGGAATGTAACTATAGGGCGTCGGGCGACGTCCGCCCATGAAGCGGTCCGGGCGGAAATGGTGCGGGTCCTCAAACAGGCTTTCCGTTCGGTGGAGAAGCCACGGGACGATCAGAACGAGCGATCCGCGTTCAGCGGCGATATCGCCGATCATTTCGGCTTGGCGCGTTTGGCGCGCGAGAATGGGGACGGGCGGATAGAGGCGAAGGGTCTCTTCAATGATGGCCTTGCACCATTCGAGTTGCGGTACGTCGTCGATCGTCGGAACGCGATCGCCGCAGACACGGCCAATCTCTTCATGGAGCGCCTTTTCCACCCATTTGGCGCGAGACAGCAGATACCAGGCCCAGGTCAGCGTGGCGGCTGTCGTTTCATGGCCCGCCATGAAGATGGTCGCCGCTTCGTTGCGCAGGGCAACCAGGTCGAGTTTCAACTCCGGGTTTCGTTGTTGTCGACGGATCAGCAGCTCAACCATCGAATTGTGATCGCCGCGACCTTCCAGGTGATCCTCGACCACCTTGTCGATGATCTGATGGATACGCTTGACCGAGCGGCGAAGCGTCGGCGTTCGCAAGATCGGTAGCCCGTCGTCGAAACCGAGGAAGTAGCCGAGGTTGATCGAATCGACCAGCGATTGGTAGCTCGTGAAGCTGTCGGTGACCGCCGCAGCACTGTCGTCGCCGAGCTGGTTTCCAAAAACGCTGCGGGCAATGATTTCGGCGGTCAGTCCAGCCATTTCGTGCAGGGCGTTGACTTGCGTGCCGTCCGGCATCCCGTTCCAGCGCTCGACCAATTCGGTGGTCGTGCGCTCCATCACCGGACCGAAGGCCGGCACTCTTTTGGCATGCACGATGTCGGCGACCAGGGGACGCCGCTGTTTCCAGGTTTCGCCGTCCGAGATGAAGAGGCCGTCGCCCAAAAGGAACTCGAGCGCCCGGCGCATCTGCGGGCTCTTGCGCTCGAAGTTCTCATGACGCTTGACGACGACCTGACGGATGAGGTCGGGCGAGTTGACCAGAATGACCTGCCGGCCGATCAGCCGGATCTGGGAAACCTTCTCGGTAAAGTCGTTGTTTCGCCAGATGGATAGGAAATCTGTTCTCGCCTGAAGCAGAAGTCTGAGGGGCTTGCCTGGTGGGCCTGCATAATATTCGGCGCGCGCAGGCTCAAATTTTTCTTCCGACAGCTCTTCCCTGAACTTTACCGGTTGATGGAACCACCCAGCCATTGACGTCCGATCTGTCGAAAAAAGAGAGATGATTACTTCTGCGTTCGGCGTTCAGTTCAGCTGGTTGTTCGCAAGAAAACGGCTCTCCAAACAGGAAATCCGCCGCTTGTATTCTTAGCTGTTCTTCCTTGGATCGAAGTCGTCAGCGTGGATTTGTTTGGCTGTCGGTATCGGTATGCGGTCGAAAAAGTCGCGCAGAAAGAGGTGTCAGGCAAAGCGCCATTCAGGTCTTACGCTTGCAAGTCATGCTGAAAAAAGATGCAGTCGCCCGCGAGAGGCGCGCCAGTAATAGTGGCTGCGCGGACATGGGGAAGCAAGGCAGGCGAAATAAAACGGCGCACGGAAATGCGGGTTTTCAACCGAAAAGCGCGGGGCAACAGCTATTCCAGTACGCGCCGGCCGGCTTGATCGTCCGTTTAACCGGCAGCGCCGGCACCGGGCGCCGATGCTAAAACGCCGGCGACTTCGATGACAACAGTGTCTTGCGAAGTCGCCGGCGGCGATTGTCAGACTATGACTTTAGCGATCAATCGTTCGCCGTCACCTTGACGCCCAGCACCGAAGGGATGGTGTTCGGCGCGCCCATTGCCGCACCCATGATCATGGGGAACGGCACCGGCTTTTCCGGTGCGGCGGTGATCGTCAGGCTCTTCGGGCCGTCGAGATAGGTGTTGACCGCGGACGATACCTGATTCTGCAGTTCCGGCACGTTGAGCTGCGCCATCATCAATGGAACGAGGCCCTTCAGCGATTGGGCCAGCTGATCGCCGGTAACGCCCTGCTGCGAACCCGCATAGTCGAGCGCCTTCTTGGTGATGGAGGCGTCGTCGAAGCGGACCTCGGCGCTGTTGAAGGTCAACTGCTGCATCAGCCCCATCATAGCAAGGCCCATGGCCTGATTGGCCTCTTCCTTGTTCGGGTTGGCTTCTGCGGTCTTCATGGCTTCCTGGAGCGACTTCATGAAGGCAAGCGTGTAGCCCGAGATGTCGACGGCGAGGTTCAGCCGCCCGACATTCTTGAAGTCGAAGGCATATTCTTCCAGCGCGACGTTGCCGCTTTCGATTTCCCAGCTGCCCTTCATGGTCACGGCGCCATCAAGCTTGGTCAGGCCGAGCTTCTCGATGGCGTCCTTGGTCTTGGGGTCTTCGACTTCGGAAAGGTCGGCCTTGAGGCCGGCAGCCGTTGCGTCGAAGTCAAAGCCGGCATCGTTTTCCTGGCGGGCGAGGTTTGCTTCGCTGCTTTCGAGCGAGAAAACTTCCTTGCCTTTGGCGCTGACCGTGATCGGGCCGGTGCTGGCGCTCTCGTAGAGCAGGATATCGTTGATCGTGCCGCCGGCCGGGTTGGCGGGGATCGACAGACCCGAAACGAGAATATCCTTGACGGCGAAGCTGCCCGCGTCCTGCGTGACATTGACGTCGGGGAAGGAGACGGTCTCGGCATAGTAGCCGCCGCCTTCGGTTTCTTCGACGCCTTCAAAAGTGATGTCGCCGATCTTCAGCGCGTCGCCGGGCTGGCCCGCGAGTTTGACCTGGACGCCCGAGGCCGTGACGGTGTCGCCGCTGACTTCGGCCTTGTCGAAGGTGAGCGTGGTGCCGTTCGAGTTCGTCGCCGCATCGAGCTTCTTCATCATGTCCGCACCATCAAGCGCGAAGGCCGGGCCGGTCAGGGTCAGGAGTGCGGCGCTGGCCATCATCAGGCGGATCTTGCGCGTATGCATCATTGTGGAGTTCCTTCGTGAAAATATTTGATTGTTTAGCTGTGTTGAAGAAGCGGTGTCGCTAATCTGGTTCATATCGGCAAGCTGCGTCAACTGAGGTGGACAGCCGTGTCGGCCGACGAAATATGCCGTGCCTATGGCTCCATCTCCCCTCAGTTCGCGTCCCGCAATGTCCCCCTCGCAAATCATCCAAATCAACAGCAGCCGAACCTAATACGAAACAGGGCGAAATTATATTCGCTTGATGAAATCACACAGCTTCCGCGCCCGGATGCTTTCCAGGGCGTTACTGGTGGCGATCGCTCATCCATGGCATAACCGTCTAAGCGTTGCATGAACATTGCAGCGCCCGGTCTGCGCCGTTCAATAGCGCGCCGGCGGCGACTTGTGGTTCTCCACAGCGCGATCCCCTGAAATCCTTGATGTTCCGGGTTTGTTGCGCTAGCAAGAACATATGGGACAAAGCCTTACTCCCCCGTCTGGCGGGGATGATCATATTCAGCCGGTTGACCTGAAGGCGGCGCTGGAAGAGCGTTACCTCGCCTATGCCTTGTCGACCATCATGCATCGCGCGCTTCCTGATGTCCGCGACGGCTTGAAGCCGGTGCATCGACGCATCGTTCATGCCATGAGCGAGATGGGGCTCAGGCCGAACACCTCGTTCAAGAAATGCGCCCGCATCGTCGGCGACGTCATGGGTAAGTTCCACCCCCATGGCGACGCCTCGATCTACGACGCACTGGTGCGCCTGTCCCAGGAATTCGCGATCCGGTATCCGCTGGTGGACGGGCAGGGCAACTTCGGCAATATCGACGGCGATAACGCCGCTGCCATGCGTTACACCGAAGCGAAGATGACCGACGTCGCCTCGCTTCTGCTTGAGGGCATCGATCAGGACGCGGTGGATTTTCGTCCCACCTACAACGAGGAAGACCAGGAGCCGGCGGTGCTTCCCGGCGCCTTCCCGAACCTGCTTGCCAATGGTGCGACCGGCATTGCCGTCGGCATGGCGACATCGATCCCGCCGCACAACGCCCATGAACTGTGCGACGCAGCGCTGCATCTGATCCGCCATCCCGAGGCGACCGTCGAGGATCTGCTCTACGATCCTGCCAATCCGCAGCGGGGCGGGATCGAAGGGCCGGATTTCCCGACCGGCGGCATCATCGTCGAAAGCCGTGCGAGCATGGCGGAGTCCTATCGCACCGGTCGCGGTGGCTTTCGCGTGCGGGCGCGCTGGGTTTCGGAAGAGCTCGGTCGCGGCGGCTACCAGATCGTCATCACCGAGATCCCCTATCAGGTCCAGAAGTCGCGGCTGATCGAGAAGATCGCCGAACTGCTCGTTGCGCGCAAACTGCCGCTGCTGGAGGATATCCGGGACGAATCGGCGGAAGATATCCGCATTGTGCTGGTGCCGAAGAGCCGTTCCGTCGATGCCGGCATCCTGATGGAATCGCTCTTCAAGCTGACAGAGCTTGAAAGCCGCATCCCGCTCAACATGAACGTGCTGTCGATGGGACGCGTGCCGCGCGTCATGGCGCTCAACGAAGTGTTGACGGAGTGGCTTGCTCACCGCCGCGACGTCCTGCAGCGTCGTTCGCGCCACCGCCTGGCTGCGATCGAGCGGCGCCTCGAGATTCTTGGCGGTTATCTCGTCGCCTATCTCAATATCGACGAGGTTATTCGCATCATCCGCGAGGAGGATGAGCCGAAGGCCGTGATGATGGAGCGGTTTTCGCTCACCGACCTCCAGGCCGAGTCGATCCTCAACATGCGGCTGCGCTCTTTGCGCAAGCTGGAAGAATTCGAGATTCGCACGGAGTTCGACGCGTTGTCGAACGAAAAGGCCGAGATCGAGGCGCTGCTCGCTTCCGAGGAGAAGCAGTGGCAGACTGTCGCCTGGGAAATCGGCGAGGTGAAGAAAAAGTTTGCCAAGGCGACCGAGATCGGCAAGCGGCGCAGCACCTTTGCGGATGCGCCGGACGCCGACATCGAAGCCATCCAGCAGGCGATGATCGAGAAGGAACCGATCACCGTCGTCATCTCTGAAAAGGGCTGGATCAGGGCGCTGAAGGGCCACATCTCCGATACCTCGACGTTGCAATTCAAGGAGGGGGATGCGCCCAAGGTGGCGTTCCCAGCGCAGACGACCGACAAGATCCTCGTCTTCACCACGGGCGGCAAGGTTTATACGCTCGGCGGCGACAAGCTGCCCGGCGGTCGCGGTCATGGCGAACCCTTGCGCATCATCGTCGATATGGAAAATGACCAGGACGTGCTGACGGCATTCGTGCACGACCCGGCGAGAAAGCTCATCGTGGCCTCTGTTGCCGGTAACGGCTTTGTCGTGACGGAAAGCGATATCGTCGCCAATACCCGCAAGGGCAAGCAGGTGATGAATGTCGCCAACAACGATGAGGCGAAGTTGGTTGTTTCCGTCAAGGGCGACCATGTCGCCGTTGTCGGCGAAAACCGCAAGATGCTCGTTTTCCCGCTGGCGCAGATTCCGGAAATGGCGCGGGGCAAGGGCGTCCGGCTGCAGCGCTACAAGGATGGCGGCATCTCCGATATCCGCTGCTTTGCAATCGCAGACGGCCTCGTCTGGGAAGACAGCGCCGGCCGCGTCTTCACCAAGGGCAAGGACGAACTGATTGAGTGGCTGGCCGATCGCGCCTCTGCCGGTCGCGTCGTGCCCAAGGGCTTCCCGCGCAGCGGCAAGTTCAGCGGCTGATCCATCGCTGCCTGCGCGGCTTGGCTGCGCAGGCCGATACCCATCTGCTTCTAAAGCAATCTGAAATTTAGTAGAATGCCCCGTTTTCGGCGCTTGAAAGCAACGTGCGGTCGTGGATCAATAATCGTCCAACAGGATGAAGACCATGCCAAATTCTGCTGCCCTTGACGACATTCTGCTCGCACTCGCGAATCCGGTTCGCCGGCGGATATTCGAGATATTGCTCGGCGGAGAAACGCGGGTTGTCGAGGTGGCCGCCGCCGTCGCCGTGACGCCGGATGCACTCGAGCAGCACCTGCGCATCCTTGAGGAAGCCAGCCTGGTTTCGCGTCTACCTGCCCGTGATGGCGAGGCCGTGTGCGGCAATCCCGCACCTCTTGATGTCGCTGCCGCCTGGATCGACATGAACCGTGCGCTTTGGTCGATGCACAGCCAAGTGGCGTACTCTTTGGAGGGCGGTAGAACGTCAGCCTGACGAACCTTCGCTGACAATCGTTATTTCGCCGCCTTGCGGACGGCCGCTACCTATTCGGGGCAGGGCAGAGCCGCGCGGACGGGGCGGCTGCGCATCTGCCAGAGAGAGTGGCCGATAAGCGCAAGGATAAGGACGGCGCCGCCGGCAAGCGTCTGCGTCGTCGGGCTTTCGGCGAAGACAAGCCAGACCCAGATCGGTGCCAGGATGGTTTCGAGCAGATAGAACATACCCACTTCCGGTGCCGACAGGAACCGCGGCCCTGTTGCCAGACAGAAGAAGGCAAGCGGGATCATCACCAGGCCGTTGAACAGGATGTATTGCGGAGCCGCGATCGCGAAGCCGCCGGCAGGCAAGAGCAGAAGCGCGACTGCGGCCGGAAAGATGGCGGTCACCAGCGGCACCAAAGCCATGTCGCGGCCGCTTGCCCGGCTGATGGTGATGGCGCTGGCGAGCAGGAAGGCGGAACTTGCCGCCATCGCGTCGCCGAAGATATGGCCACTTTCAAGCCCGTCCTGCACGATCAGCCCCACGCCGATCACCATGGCTGCCATCGTCACGAGCGTTGCGTTGGAAGGGCGTTCCTTCAGGAAGATCCAGGAAAGCAGTGCCGCGAACATCGACGTGAAGGCAAGAATGAAGACGACGTTTGCCGTTGACGTGTTGAAGACGGCCAGCAGGAACGTGCACGAGTTGATGCCGTAAAACAGACCGACGACCAGCCCGGTCTTGCCCGGAATGAGTGAGATCTTGCGGCGAAGCAGCCGATTGAGCACGAACCATGCCAGGAGGCCGATGAAGAAAGTCGAAAGGCTGCGCACCGCGAGCAGCGACCAGACCTCGCCGCCGGCGGATCGGATGAGCGGAATGTCGAAGGAGAGAGCAAGGCCGCCAAGGCCGGTGATCGCAAGTCCGCGCCGGTGCAGCGCGGCATCAGTGGAAGGGTTCAATTTTCAATCCGTTTCCGTCGAGGGCATTTCTGAAGGAGCGTCAGGACCATCGTAGCGCTCCCAGCCGCGCGGCATAAGATGCTCCTGCGGCAAAAATTTCGTCTTGTATCCCATCTTGCGCGACCCCTTGACCCAATAGCCGAGATAGACATGCGGGAGGCCGCGCTCCTTGGCGCGCCGGATATGATCGAGAATCATGAAGGTGCCGAGCGAGCGCTCCTCATGCGCAGGGTCGAAGAAGGAATAGACCATCGAAAGCCCGTCACCCATGCGGTCGGTCAGCGCTGTCGCGATCAGCGGTCCGCGCGCTCTCTCGCTGATGCCGTCGCCTTCGGTCCTTAAGCGATACTCGATGATCTTGGTGTGCACATGGGTGTCTTCGACCATCATCGCATAGTCGAGAACCGACATGTCGGACATGCCACCCTTCTGGTGTCGTCGGTCGAGATAGCGGCGGAAGAGGTTGTACTGTTCGCTCGACGGCTCGGCCGGATATTCCGATGAGATCACGTCGCTGTTGGTCGCGAGCACGCGGCGCATCGACCGGCTCGGCGAAAATTCGTTGGCGAGAATTCGAACGGAAATGCAGGCGCGACAGGTTTCGCAGGCGGGCCGATAGGCGATGTTCTGCGAGCGGCGGAAGCCGCCCTGGGTCAGGAGGTCGTTGAGCTCCGGTGCGCGCTCGCCCACCATGTGGGTAAACACCTTTCGCTCCATCTCATTCGGCAGATAAGGGCAGGCTGCCGGTGCAGTGAGATAGAATTGCGGAGACGGTGTGGTCTGTGTGTTCATCGAGTGCGGCGGTCACTCTTCGCGCGGTTGTTCATGACAGTAGCATGGCGGAAGAATGGAAAACGTCAACTCACACGTTTGGGGCGGTCGCCCCTTGCGCGCGGATTGTTCGTCGTCGATTGCTTCGGCAGGGTTCAGTAGGTGTCGCGACGGACCGTTACGGTGCCAATCAGCAGATCGTGCAGCAGGCGGCTGCGATCTGTAAACAGTCCGATCAGCAGAATCAGCGGCGTCAACAGCGCGTTGGCGATCCAGAAGATGACGAGATGCACGATCGCCGTCAGGAAGTCCATTGGTCGTCCGTCAGTGCGCGCAATCGCCAGTCCCATCATCCGCATGCCGGGCGATGCCTGCTCGCGGCCGCCCACGGTCACGCCAAAATAGAGCATCGCTACCAGCGCAAAAAGCACGGGATAGAGCAGGAAGCCGAGGCCGAGCGTCAGGATGCCGAGGAAGAACACAACGACGGCGGCCGGGATCCACAAGAGCGCGATGATGACATAGTCGAGAATGAAGGCGAACACCCGCCGCGACAGCACACCCTGATAGGCGCGCCAGTCATTGCTCGGCAGCCGCAGTTCTTCGTTGTGCATCGTCATCTCTATAGGCCCCGCATAGTTGTAAGCTCGATATGGGTTGGCATTGCGTGCAAAACAAGGATTGCCCGCCACGCGCCGCCTGCAGTTTGCAAAGGTGAGGGCGTTACCGCCCCTTGGCCAGGATCCTTGCGACCTCGATGGCGAAGTAGCTGAGGATGCCGTCGCAGCCGGCGCGCTTGAAGGCGAGCAGCGTTTCGAGCATCACCTTCTCGCCGTCGATCCAGCCATTGGCGGCCGCCGCCTTGACTTGAGAGTATTCGCCCGACACCTGGTAGGCGAAAACCGGAAGGCCGAAGGCCTCCTTCATGCGCCAGCAGATGTCGAGGTAGGGCAGGCCGGGCTTGACCATCAGCATGTCGGCGCCTTCCTCGACGTCGAGTGCGGCGTCGCGGATCGCCTCGGTGCCGTTGGCCGGGTCGATATAATAGGTCTTCTTGTCGCCCTTGAGCAGACCGCCGGTGCCGATCGCCTCGCGATAGGGACCGTAGAAGCCGGAAGCGAATTTCGTCGCATAGGCCATGATGCCGACATTCTGGTGGCCCGCCGCGTCGAGCGCCTGGCGGATCGCACCGATGCGACCGTCCATCATGTCGGAAGGCGCGATGATATCGGCGCCGGCGTCGGCCTGGCCGACAGCGGCCCTGGCGATCGTCTCCACCGTCTCGTCGTTGACGATTTCGCCATCGCGCAGGATGCCGTCGTGGCCGTGGCTGGTGAACGGGTCGAGCGCCACGTCGGTTATGACGCCGATCTCGGGCACGGCCTTCTTGAAGGCGCGCGTCGCCTGGTTGATGAGATTGTCGGCGGCAAGGCTGTTGGAGCCGGTCTCGTCGCGCAGCGACAGATCTATATTGGGAAAGGTGGCGATTGCCGGGATGCCGAGATCGGCGGCTTCTTTCACCGCTTCCACCGCCGTGTCGATGCTCATGCGGTTGACGCCAGGCATGGCATCGATCGGCTGCACGATGTTGCTGCCCGGCACGATGAAGATCGGCCAGATCAGGTCGTCGACCGTCAGGCGGTTTTCCTGCACCAGCCGGCGCGTCCAATCGGCCTTGCGGTTGCGGCGCATGCGGCGGTGTCCGGTAATCCTGTCCACAAGATTCGTCCTGTCGTTCATCGCGCCGCGCCTTTCCTTGGAAACTGTGAGGTGGCATGCGCTTTATCATGTGGGGGCCACGCTTGGAAACCGCGCCGCGCACGACCGGCCTGCGGCATTTCTTCCCCGTCGCCAATCGACAAAGGGGGGGGAGGGGCTTCCTTCGTGCTGGCGGATGGCGTCGACCCGCCCTATCTTGCCGCCCATGCTTCATGATTCTGCCCATGTGCCGAAACCATCGCTGACCGAGATCCTTTTCGGTCTGTTCCTGCGGCTGGTGTCGGCCTCGTGCTTCTGGTTCGCGCTGAACTATTGGGCCATGCTGATCGGCTTCTCCCATGGCGGTGCCGGCCGTTTCGATCTATTGACGCCGGAGTGGCGGGCAGCGGCTACCGCGCTTGCCGTGGTCTACCCCGTGGCTGCCCTCGGGCTGTGGCTGCTGGTCTCCTGGGGACCGGTGGTCTGGGTGGTAGCGGCAGCGATCGAAATCGCGATGTACGAGTTCTATCCCGTCAGTTTCGGCGCCCGTCCGTTGCTGATTGCGCTGCACGGGGCCGTCGCCGTTACCTTCATCCTTTTCAGGGCCGCGCTGTTCTATCAACGCTACCGGCAGGCGAGACAGGTAAGAGTTGATTCACCCTGAGACAGACTCGCCGAATGGTAAGCTCATGTTAAGGCTGCGGTTTAAGTAGAATTTTAGACGTATTCGATAGGGTCTCACTCAAGGCGGGAAGACAAACAGACACCGCCAAACAAAACAGTGAGGCAGTCAAATGAACACGAAGATGAAGCCGCAGGTCGCTGCGCCCCGAGACCCTCAGGAAGAAACCATCCGCGGTCTCTACATGGAATCCCTCCACCTCGTCGAGCGTCTGCACCGCCGTCTGCTCGACGTTATCAAGGACGAGTTCGACCGTCAGGGTCGCGACGATGTCAACGCCGTCCAGGCTCTGTTGCTGTTCAACATCGGCAACTCCGAGCTGACCGCCGGCGAGCTTCGCTCCCGCGGCTACTACCTCGGCTCGAACGTCTCCTACAACGTCAAGAAGCTCGTCGACCTCGGTCTCATCAACCACCAGCGCTCACGGGTCGACCGTCGTTCGGTCCGCATCAGCCTGACGGAAGACGGTCAGGAAATCGCCGAAACCGTCGCCAAGCTCTACGAGCGTCACATCGGCTCGATCCAGAAGGTTGGCGGCATCGGTTCAGATGAGTTCACCCAGATGAACAAGCTGCTGCAGCGCCTCGATCGCTTCTGGAACGACTCGATCATGTACCGCCTGTAATCGGCGTCGCTTACCTCCAGTTCAATGGCCGGACGCAATCCTTGCGTGTCCGGCCTTTGCCGTTTTTCGGTCCCGGCGATGTTGCCGAAAGGCCGCAGTGGGCCCAAGCAAGAGGCGTGCCACATGCCTTCGGCCGCCGCCCGAGACACGAATTGGCCATATTGGTGTGACAGCGACGAGAGCATGCGGTAGGTGCGCCCACGTGTTTTCATCGATGTGGTTTCGTTTCGCGTACGCCTGCCGGATGAGGGACCTCGCTCGCGGTATCGTGAAATGCGAGGGCAGGGTGGCTCGTTGGTTGACCTTTGTTAACCACGATCGTGTTAGGGCTCCGGCAACATGCGTGCCTGCGCATAGGGCGCGTGCCAACGCATTGGGATGGTAGGAATATGTCGAAAAAGAATGGAATTGATGCATTCTCGCGCCGTGCATTTCTGCGCTCGGCCGCAACCTTCGGTGCCGTCGCTTGCGCGGGAGCCGCGGGCGCACAGGACGCCCTGAACGAGATCATCAATTCGCCACGCCGCGGCTCCTGGGACGACCAGTACGACGCCAAGGCATCGCGCACGGCGACCACGGTCGTGTCCAATACGCCGGTCTTCGGCCCGGAGACGATCAGCCATGTCCAGCAGGCGATCTTCGACTATCAGAACATCGTTTCGTCAGGCGGTTGGCCGATGGTGGCAACCAGCCTCAAGCTCGAGATCGGCGTTACCGATCCTTCGGTGCAGCAACTGCGCCAGCGCCTGATGGTTTCCGGCGACCTGCCGCGTTCGGCCGGCATTTCGTCGCAGTTCGATTCCTACGTCGACGGCGCCGTAAAGCGCTTCCAGGCCCGCCACGGCCTCCCGGCGGACGGCGTCATTGGCGAATACACGCTGAAGGCCATCAACGTTCCGGCGACCACCCGTCTCGGCCAGTTGCAGACCAATCTCGTGCGCCTGCAGTCGATGTCCGGTGACCTCGGCCGCCGCTACGTGATGGTCAACATCCCGGCTGCCTACATCGAAGCTGTGGAGAACGGCCGCGTCGCGCTGCGCCACACCGCCATCGTCGGCAAGATCGACCGCCAGTCGCCGATCCTCAATTCCAAGATCTACGAGGTCATTCTCAACCCCTATTGGACCGCGCCGCGCTCGATCATCCAGAAGGATATCATGCCGCTGATGCGCAAGGATCCGACCTACCTGAAGCGCAATGCCATCCGCCTGTTCGATGGCAGCGGTGGCGAAGTGTCGCCAGAAACGGTCGACTGGAATGCCGAGAAGGCGCCGAACCTGATGTTCCGTCAGGATCCGGGCAAGATCAACGCGATGTCGTCGACGAAGATCAACTTCCACAACGAGCATCAGGTCTACATGCACGATACGCCGCAGCAGGGCCTGTTCAACAAGCTGATGCGTTTCGAATCGTCCGGCTGCGTTCGCGTCCAGAACGTTCGCGACCTTTCGAGCTGGCTGTTGAAGGAAACACCCGGCTGGTCGCGCCAGCAGATGGAAGCCACGATCAAGACCGGCGTCAACACTCCGATCACGTTGGCCGAAGAAGTTCCGGTCTTTTTCACCTACATCACCGCCTGGTCGGCGACAGATGGCGTCGTCCAGTTCCGCGACGACATCTATCAGCGCGATGGCGCGACAGAACTTGCACTGCAGACGCCCTATGGCGTCGAGCAGTCCTCCGGCTCGGTCGAGCAGGACGCTCTGCCGCAATAAGCAAAGTCGGGACAATAATTTGAAAAAGCCGCGCTTGCCTTGGCAGTGCGGCTTTTTCGTTGGTCCATGGCTGCGATGTTTAGGCGCGGCAGATGGGGGAAATGACGCAAACCGCACAGCGGATATTGCTCTCGCCGTGCGAGGAAGCTAAAGAACTGCCACCTTTGAGAGGAGCCTCGCCCGATGCTTGCACAGAACAATGATGCCTTCTTCACCCGCTCTCTCGCCGACAGCGATCCGGAAATCTTCGGTGCGATCGAAAAGGAGCTGGGTCGCCAGCGCCACGAGATCGAACTGATCGCCTCCGAGAACATCGTTTCGCGCGCCGTGCTCGAGGCCCAGGGCTCGATCATGACCAACAAATATGCCGAGGGCTATCCGGGCAAGCGCTATTACGGCGGCTGCCAGTTCGTTGATATCGCCGAGGAATTGGCGATCGAGCGTGCCAAGAAGCTCTTCGGTGCCAAGTTCGTCAACGTGCAGCCGAACTCCGGCTCGCAGATGAATCAGGCCGTGTTCCTGGCACTCCTGCAGCCAGGCGACACCTTCATGGGTCTCGACCTCAATTCGGGCGGTCACCTGACGCACGGCTCGCCGGTCAACATGTCCGGCAAGTGGTTCAACGTGGTTTCCTACGGCGTTCGCGAGAGCGATCACCTGCTTGACATGGACGCCGTCGCCGAGAAAGCGCGCCAGCATAAGCCGAAGCTGATCATCGCCGGCGGCACCGCCTATTCCCGCATCTGGGACTGGAAGCGTTTCCGCGAGATCGCCGACGAAATCGGCGCCTATCTGATGGTCGACATGGCGCACATTGCCGGCCTCGTTGCCGGTGACCAGCATCCGTCGCCGGTTCCGCATTGCCACGTTGCAACGACGACCACACACAAGTCGCTGCGCGGCCCGCGCGGTGGCATGATCCTGACCAATGACGAGGATATCGCCAAGAAGATCAACTCGGCGGTCTTCCCGGGTCTCCAGGGTGGCCCGCTGATGCACGTCATCGCCGCCAAGGCCGTTGCCTTCGGCGAAGCGCTGCAGCCGTCCTTCAAGGACTATGCGGCCCAGGTCGTCAACAACGCCCGCACGCTTGCAGAGACGCTCAAGGCGAACGGCCTCGACATCGTTTCCGGCGGCACCGACAACCACCTGATGTTGGTTGACCTGCGCAAGAAGAACGCGACCGGCAAGCGCGCCGAGGCAGCCCTTGGCCGCGCCTATGTCACCTGCAACAAGAACGGCATCCCGTTCGATCCCGAAAAGCCGTTCGTCACGTCGGGTGTCCGTCTCGGCACTCCGGCCGGCACGACGCGTGGCTTCAAGGAAGCCGAATTCAAGGAAATCGGTGAACTGATCGTCGAAGTGCTCGACGGCCTCAAGGTCGCCAACTCCGACGAAGGCAATGCTGCCGTCGAAGCGGGTGTGCGCGAGAAGGTGATGAAGCTCACCGAACGCTTCCCGATGTACGGCTACATGTGATCGGCTCATCATGCGCTGCCCCTATTGCGGTTCCGAAGACAGCCAGGTGAAGGACAGCCGTCCGGCAGAGGACGGCAACGCCATTCGTCGTCGCCGTATCTGCCCGGATTGCGGTGGTCGCTTCACGACCTTCGAACGGGTGCAGCTGCGTGAGCTGATGATCATCAAGAAGACCGGTCGGAAGGTGCCTTTCGACCGGGACAAACTACTGCGGTCTTTCGAGATCGCACTGAGAAAGCGCCCTGTAGATCGCGACCGCATCGAGCGGGCAGTTTCCGGCATCGTGCGACGGCTCGAAAGCTCCGGCGAGACCGAGATCCCTTCGGAAGAGATCGGCCTGCAGGTGCTGGAAGCGCTGAAGAGCCTCGACGATGTCGCTTTCGTCCGCTACGCATCGGTCTATCGGGATTTCTCCCACGCCGAAGATTTCGAGAAGGTCATCGCCGAGATCAGCGCCAAGATTGCGCGCGACCCCGGCGAATAGGAAAGCGCCCGGATCGCCATGGCCAATCCCACCCGTGAGGACGAGAGGTTTATGGCGGCGGCGCTGCGGCTGGCACGCCATCATCTCGGACAGACATCCACAAACCCATCGGTCGCCTGCCTGATCGTGAAGGATGGCATTGTCGTCGGACGGGCGGTAACCGCCAGCAGCGGTCGTCCGCATGCGGAAGCCCAGGCGCTTGCCGAAGCCAGAGAACGGGCGCGGCGCGCGACCGCCTATGTCACCCTCGAACCGTGCTCGCATCACGGCAAGACGCCGCCCTGCGCCGATGCGCTTGTCGCCGCCGGCGTTGCCCGTGTCGTCATCTCGATCCTCGACCCCGATGAACGCGTTGCCGGCCGCGGCGTCGTGCGTTTGCGCGATGCTGGAATCACGGTCGATATCGGCCTACTGCCGGAGGAGGGGCATCGCGCGCTCGAAGCCTATCTCATGCGGCAGGTCAGCAAACGTCCGCATGTGACTCTCAAGCTTGCCATTTCTGCCGACGGCATGATCGGCCGCAAAGGGGCTGGACAGGTCCGTATTACCGGTCCGATTTCCAGGGCGCAGGTTCAGATCCTCAGGGCGCAAAGCGACGCGATCCTGGTGGGCATCGGTACGGCGACCGCCGACGATCCGGAATTGACCGTGCGTCTTCCCGGACTTGAAGACCGCTCGCCCGTCCGCATCGTTCTCGATCGACGCTTGGACCTTTCTCCCGGATCGAAGCTCGTGCGCTCAGCACGCGATGTCCCGCTGATTGTCGTCTCCGGCGAGCCGTCGGGGCAACCGGAACTGGAGCCGGCTGGCGACCGGGCTGGCCGCCGCGCGGCGTTGGAGGCCGCCGGTGTCGAGGTGCTGGAAACCGGATCGGTCGCCGATCTGCTGACAGCGCTCGGTTCTCGCGGCATTTCCTCGCTGCTCGTCGAGGGTGGTGCCGTTGCCGCTCGTGCTTTCCTGGAGAGTGGCCTCGTCGATCGCATCCAGATCTATACCGGTCCGCAACAGATTGGCGAAAACGGTATCGCGTCCCCATTTGATCGGAAGTCCGTTCCTGCCGGCTTCACGCTCGTCAATTCCGCACGATACGGCGACGACCTTTTCGAAGAATACGAAAGAGAGAACTGATGTTCACAGGCATTGTCACTGATATCGGTACCGTTGACGCCGTTACGCCGCTGAAGGAAGGCGTGAAGCTGCGCGTCGCCACCAATTACGATCCGAAGACCATCGACATGGGGGCGTCCATCGCCCATTCCGGCGTTTGCCTGACGGTCACGGCTTTGCCTGATGGTGGCAGCAACGAGCGCTGGTTCGAGGTCGAGGCATGGGAGGAGGCGTTGCGGCTGACGACCATAGCCGGCTGGAAGAAGGGCACACGCATCAATCTCGAGCGGTCACTGAAGATCGGCGATGAACTCGGCGGCCATCTCGTTTCCGGTCATATCGACGACAAGGCCGAGATTCTCTCGATCGAATCTGAAGGTGATGCTGTCCGGTTCCGGTTGCGTGCACCAGCGCATCTGGCCAAGTTCGTTGCGCCCAAGGGGTCCGTCGCACTGGACGGCACGTCGCTTACAGTCAACAAGGTCGATGGCGCCGAGTTCGACGTGCTGCTGATCCGGCATTCGCTTGAGGTGACGACCTGGGGCGAACGCCAGGCTGGCGATTTCGTCAATTTCGAAGTCGATACGATGGCGCGCTACGCCGCCCGCCTTGCGGAGTTTCCCGCGCCGAAGGCTGAATAGGCGATCGCAGCCGCCGAGACCCGACAAGGTGCACCACCTCGAATGTGGAGATGGTGCACCTTTTTAGGTTGACCGCGCGCGGTTCAACGCACGTATAGGGTGAGGCTTCCGTTGGCACTCTGCACAGCGCCCGCTATATTGCCCATTTCGACGTTCTTGGCCTTCAGCGCGGCGGCTAATCCAGCGTTGCTGTTGACCGCCGCTTGCAAGGCGGCGCGCTGTTCTGGCGTCGCATGCTCGATCCACATGCGTGTCTGATCTTGTTCGCTCAGCGTACCGACATCGACGATGGTGAAGTTGTCTCCCTTGAACTCTTGCACCGTCTTCTCGATTTCAGCCGGCCATTCCATTTTGGCGTCTTGAGCGTGGGGGATAGCTGCGAAGGCGAGGGAAGAGAAAGCAGCAATGATTGATAGCTTGGCAATGCGATTCATGGTCATGCTCCCTGGTTGTTTGCGGCGCAGTAACCGGTAACCTGATACCCGAACATATTACCCAGTGCGGGTTTCTGGCGGGCCTGCTGGGGATGCGCATGGCAGTCGCCAGCGGGCTGTATTACGGGTGACTTACCCGCAGCGAAATTTGTTGGACGTCGACTGATCAGGTGGTGTTGCCTAAGGTTATAATTCGCCTCCACCCGAGGCCCAGCAACCTTACTTGCGATCTAGGCGTTTGGCAATTCAGGATTGTTTACGTTGCCAAATTCGCAGGCATTTGCCCCAAATGGGCCGTGGCACCAGCAAGCGGTCGTTGCCGTTCAAACATGATCACATGGGTTCCGTGATAGGACGTGCGCCAGAATTCCTTAAAGCCATGCTTTTCTGCGACGCGGATCGAAGCATTGTTGCCGACATCGATGATGCAGGTCTTCCGCAACTTCGGAAACTGTCGGTCGGCCCATTCGAGCGCGGCGGTAACAGCCTCGGTTGCAAGCCCCTGGCCATGTGCCTTGGGCGAAAGCGCCCATCCGGTTTCCATGGTTCCTTCGAGCGATGGCGTGATCAGCCGATGAACGTCATGAAAACCCGCTTCTCCGAGAAAGGTGCCGGTCGCTCGATCCTGGATGGCGAAGAAGCCGAAGCCGAAATAGTGCCACATGCCGACCTGGCGCAGGAACCGCGTCCAGGACTGCTCTCGCGTGTAGGGAACGCCGCCGACGAAACGCGTTACCTCACTGTCGGCAAACAGGGCGGCATAGGCCGTGAAGTCGTCACGTCGATAGGGACGCAGGACCAGGCGTTCGGTCTCGATGATAGGAACACTGTGCATGTTTTATCCACTGCTATTGGTTTGGAAAGGGGATCAGATGCCGGGCTCGCCGTCCCAGTAGTCGACGGCACTTTCAGGCCTGCCGGTGAACTGGAACCGGCGTTCGCCGCCGGCCGTGCGCGTCCTGGCGTGAAACTTTCCGGAATCCGGGTATTCGCAGATCTCGGTTGCGGCCATCGTCGAGATGGAGAGATATTTGAGCGGCACGGTTCCGGTGTTGATCAGGTGGTGTGCCGTCTCGGGGCCGCCGGCAGGTGCGCCCAGGATGTCCCCAGGCCCGACAGCGTAGCGCTCGGCGCCGAACCGATAGGTGCCTTCGCCTTCGAGGATGACGAACAGTTCCTCTTCCACATGATGGTTGTGGAACGGGCAACCGGATTTGCCCGGTGGCACTTCGCCATAGCCGATGCCTAGGTCTTTCAGCCCCAGCCGGCCGCCGAAAGACGCGTCGCGTGACTCGAAAAACGTGCCTTCCGACCAATGGTCGAGGGCAAGATCCCTCGGGTTGATGATGGGTTTGTTGGTGTCCGCCATGTATTCCTCCCTGGCGCTATCGGCGTCGCACGGGGCGACCTTAGTGGCTCCTCCGTGTCGCGCTTGATTTTTGGTCTGCCGACAATCGGTCAGGTGTCCGGCGGCGGCCATTCGTTCTTACGGGAAAATTTGCATTCGAAACGTGAAGAAAGGCGCGTGGCAATTCTGTCTTCAGGCAGGGGCATGGGCGCCTCGCGAATGGTTGAGGAGCGCGTGGTGAACCTGGCCGAGGTGGGCGGCGACATTGACGCAAAGGCTGCGGATCTCTTCCGTTGCCGCCAGCAGATCCGGCACCATGATCGTCATCATGCCGGCCGATGATGCCGAGCGCACGCCGTTATGGCTGTCCTCAAGCGCAAGGCAAAGCTCGGGCGGGACATCGAGCCGCCGAGCAGCCGTCAGGAAAGGTTCGGGATGCGGCTTGCCCAGTTGGTAGTCGCCGTGAGCGACGACGACAGGGAAGCGGTCGAACAATCCATGAAGGCCGAGGTTTCGCTCGACATCGTGATGCTCTGACGATGTGGCGATCGCAAAGGGAATGCCGAGGTCTTCCAATAGGTCGATGAGTTCGACCACACCCGGCTTCAACCGCAGTTCGGTCGTTGTCAGGGTATGGAAGGTGGCGGACGCCTGCCGCCAAAACCCGTCGAGATCGAAGTCTGCTCCGAAATGTCTGCTGAGTGATTGTCGCGTCGCTTCGCCGGAAAGCCCTATGGTCGCGAGATAAAGCGACAGCGGCATGATCTGCCCGAGCGCCTGCGCAGTCGTAAGCATCGCGTCGCGATAGAGTGCCTCGGTATCGAAGAGCAGGCCGTCCATGTCGAAGACGACGGCCTGAGGCATACTGGGCAGACGAATAGATATCGACGGATCGACATCATGCATTAGGGACAACCTTCGCTCGACTTCCATTGTCCGGGCCGGCTTTCTCTCCGGCCAGGCGTTGTGTAAGGTTTGATTATTGTCATTGTCGGCAACGCCTGGCTACCCCCTCAAGCGTGACACAAGCGTACCGCCCCATCTGGAGCGGGCAGGGCGCTACCGGCGTGCGACGCGGCAAAAGGGCGCCGAGAGCGGAATTTGCTTGCCATTCGACGCCGGTCATGGTTTGACCGCCGCCTCAGCCGGTCGCACCGGCGCAGAAATCTCAAGACAGGTGACCCATGGCGAAGACCAAGGCTGCCCACATCCTGATTGTGGAAGCACGCTTCTATGACGATATGGCCGACGCGTTGCTCGATGGCGCCAAACATGCGCTGGATGCAGCCGGCGCGACCTATGATATCGTGACAGTTCCCGGCGCACTCGAAATCCCGCCGGCAATCGCCATGGCGCTCGATGGCGCGGACGACGGCGGCACGGGCTACGACGGCTTCGTCGCGCTCGGCATGGTCATTCGCGGCGAGACCTATCATTTCGATATCGTCGCGAACGAATCCTCGCGTGCGATCATGGACCTCGCCGTCAGCGAAAGCCTTGCCATCGGCAACGGCATCCTGACGGTCGAAAATGATGATCAGGCCTGGGCGCGGGCGCGCCGGTCGGAAGGCGACAAGGGCGGCTTTGCAGCGCGCGCTGCGTTGACGATGATTGAACTGAAGAACAAATTGGGCACGGAACAGTGACGAACACCCCCTCGGATCAGCCGTTGAAACAGGCTAACCAACGCGGCGCGGCGCGTCTCGCGGCCGTGCAGGCGCTCTACCAGATGGATATCGGCGGCACCGGCGTGCTCGAAGTCGTCGCTGAATACGAAATGCACCGCCTCGGCCAGGAACTGGACGGCGATACCTATCTGAAGGCTGATGCGTCCTGGTTCCGCTCGATCGTTGCAGGCGTCGTGCGCGATCAGCGCAAGCTCGACCCGCTGATCGGCTCGGCATTGCAGGACGACTGGGCGCTGTCGCGGCTCGATTCCACCGTTCGTGCCATCTTGCGCGCCGGGACATTCGAGATGCTGGAGCGCAAGGACGTGCCTGTTGCGGTGATCGTCACCGAATATGTCGAAATTGCCAAGGCTTTCTTCGGAGACGACGAGCCGAAGCTGGTGAACGCCGTTCTTGACCGAATTGCCCGGCAGGTTCGCGGCGAACCCAAGAAGTAGCGCGGCCATGGTTGCGGCTGCCGTCGATGATATGGGCTCTGCCCTTCGCGAAGCGCGCCGCAACGTTTTCCTTCTAACGGCGGCGCAGGCGATCCTTGGCGTCGTCGGCCCGATCTGTTTTGCCGTCGGCGGCGTTGCCGGCTATCAATTGCTGGCAGACGACAAGTCGCTGGCGACAGCACCTCTGACTGCCTACAACGTCGGCATGGCGCTCGGTGTCATTCTCGTGGCAACGCTCTCGCGCCTCATCGGCCGACGCTTCGCCTTCATGGTCGGCACCGGGATTGCGTCGGTAGGCGCCGCAATCGCCGCGGTTGCGCTGTTCCGCGAGAGCTTCTGGCTCTTTGCCTTCGGTCTTGCCATTCTCGGCTCCTCCAACGGGTTTACACAAAAGCTGCGCTTCGCGGCCGCCGATGCTGCGCCGTCCTTCTACAAACCGAAGGCGATATCGTGGATCCTGGGCGGCGGCATCGTTTCCGCGATTCTCGGCCCACAGATCGTCATTTTCGCCGGTGATCTCTTCGCGCCCGTTGCCTTTGTCGGGGCCTTCATCGCCTTGCTGCCGGTCTGCCTGCTGGCCGCATTCTTCTTCGCGCCATTGCGTCTGCCGGAGCAGGGGACCGTGGCTAGCGAGCATCATGGCCAGGCCGCCCGCTCGCTCAGTGAGATCGTTCGCAACCAACGCTTCATCACCGGCATGGTCTGCGGCATATCCAGCTACGCGCTGATGACATTCATGATGACCGGTGCACCGGTCGCCATGGTCGTCGGCTGCGGCTTTTCCACCGAGCTTGCCACGCTCGGCATCCAGTGGCACGTGCTCGCAATGTTTGCGCCCAGCTTCTTTACGGGGTGGCTGATCACACGCTTCGGCGCCGAGCGCATCGTCGCCTGCGGGCTGCTGCTGCTCATGGCCTGCGCGGCCGTCGCCCACATGGGTCTGGAACTCTGGAACTTCTGGGGCGCTCTGGTGCTTCTCGGTCTGGGCTGGAATTTCGGTTTCATCGGCTCGACCGCCATTGTTGCCGGCAGTTATCGCCCACAAGAGGCCGACAAGGTGCAGGCCTTCCACGACATCATCCTCTTTACCACCGTCGCGCTCTCGTCCTTTGCCTCTGGCAAGGTTCTCTCGGTCTATGGCTGGGATATGCTGAACGCCGTCGTCTGGCCGGTGACATCAGTCTGCCTTCTTCTGCTCTTCTTGCTGATGCGTACTCGTCCCAGCGTTGCGGCCTGAGCCACCGCTTTTCTCCAAAATCTTCCGTTCGCAAAGGTCCGCCGGTAGTTAGTTTTCCGGGGCTTGACGATCTTTCGTTGCAACCGCACTCTGGCCGCGCCGTGAGGGGTGCTGCTTGAGGAGGTGGTGCGTGATTCGCGGATTTGAGGGGCCTGCGGCCGGGAGTGAGTCCGCGGGTTGAAACGGAGGGTAATGCGAAATGACCATTTTGTTGGGCGTTATCGCATGCGGGTTGCTCGCGGTGGCTTATGCCATCTGGGCAACACGGTCGGTGCTTGCCGCCGACCAGGGGAACGCCCGCATGCAAGAAATCGCAGGCTACATTCGTGAGGGGGCGCAGGCCTATCTCACACGTCAGTACAGAACCATTGCCATCGTCGGCGTCGTCGTTTTCATCGGCGCCTGGGTTCTACTTTCTTCCGCAGCCGCGTTCGGCTTTCTCGTTGGGGCAGTGCTTTCGGGCGCTGCCGGTTTCATCGGCATGCACATTTCCGTTCGCGCAAACGTGCGCACCGCGCAGGCGGCTTCGGTCAGCCTCGCATCCGGCCTCGATATTGCCTTCAAATCCGGCGCGATCACCGGCCTTCTCGTCGCAGGCCTCGCCCTGCTCGGCGTATCGGTCTATTACCTCATCCTGACAGCAGGTCTGGGTCACGAGCCCGGTTCGCGTGAAGTGATCGACGCGCTGGTGGCGCTCGGCTTCGGCGCATCGCTGATCTCGATCTTTGCCCGTCTCGGCGGCGGCATCTTTACCAAGGGTGCTGATGTCGGCGGCGACCTCGTCGGTAAGGTGGAAGCCGGAATCCCGGAAGATGATCCGCGCAACCCTGCGACGATTGCCGACAACGTCGGCGATAATGTCGGCGACTGCGCGGGCATGGCGGCCGACCTGTTCGAAACCTACGCTGTCTCGGTGGTCGCAACCATGGTGCTGGCTTCAATCTTCTTTGCCGGCACGCCAGTGCTCTCGACCGTGATGGCTTACCCCCTGGCGATTTGCGCGACCTGCATCATCACCTCGATCATCGGCACCTTCTTCGTCAAGCTCGGCAGCAACAACTCGATCATGGGCGCTCTCTACCGCGGCCTGATCGTGACGGGTGCGCTGTCGATCGTCGGCCTGGGTGCGGCCACATCGCTGACGATCGGCTGGGGTTCGATCGGCACCGTCGCGGGCCAGGATATTACCGGCTGGAACCTGTTCCTGTGCGGTATCCTCGGCCTCGTGGTCACCGCATTAATCGTGGTCATCACCGAATACTACACTGGCACCAACAAGCGCCCGGTGAACTCCATCGCGCAGGCGTCGGTCACCGGTCACGGCACGAACGTCATCCAGGGCCTTGCAGTCTCGCTGGAATCGACGGCATTGCCGGCGATTGTCATTGTCGGGGGCATCATTTCGACCTACCAACTGGCCGGCCTGTTCGGCACCGGGATTGCCGTAACCGCGATGCTTGGCATTGCCGGTATGATCGTTGCACTCGACGCCTTCGGTCCGGTGACGGACAATGCGGGCGGCATCGCGGAGATGTCGCATCTGCCACCGGAAGTGCGCAAGTCTACCGACGCGCTCGATGCCGTCGGCAATACGACGAAGGCCGTAACCAAGGGCTATGCCATTGGCTCGGCCGGGCTCGGCGCGCTGGTTCTGTTTGCGGCCTACGCCAACGACCTCAGCTACTTTGCCGCCAATGGCGACAAATATCCGTACTTCGCTGATGTCGGTCAGATCTCCTTCGATCTCTCGAACCCCTATGTCGTTGCCGGACTGATCTTCGGCGGCCTCATTCCCTATCTCTTCGGCGGCATCGCGATGACGGCCGTCGGGCGTGCGGCAGGTTCGATCGTCGAGGAAGTGCGCCGCCAGTTCCGCGAAAAGCCGGGTATCATGGCCGGCACGGAAAAGCCGGACTATGGTCGCGCGGTCGACCTGCTCACCAAGGCGGCGATCCGCGAAATGATCGTTCCGTCGCTGCTGCCGGTTCTGGCGCCGCTCGTCGTCTATTTCGGCGTGCTGTTGCTGTCCGGCTCGAAGGCATCCGCTTTCGCGGCACTTGGCGCGTCGTTGCTTGGCGTGATCGTCAATGGCCTGTTCGTGGCGATCTCGATGACCTCGGGCGGCGGCGCCTGGGACAACGCCAAGAAGAGCTTTGAGGACGGTTTCGTCGACAAGAACGGCACTCGGCACCTCAAGGGCTCCGAAGCGCACAAGGCGTCGGTGACCGGTGATACTGTCGGCGATCCCTACAAGGATACGGCAGGCCCCGCGGTGAACCCGGCAATCAAGATCACCAACATCGTGGCGTTGCTGCTTCTGGCAGTCCTTGCCTGATCCTATCCCCAAAACGCAAAAGGCCCGCGGAACATCGTTCCGCGGGCCTTTTCTTTGCGATCGGGTGAACTTAGTTGCCGAAGTCCTTGAACAGGCTTCGCGCTGCAGCCTGTCCGGCGCCGGGGCCGGTCAGCAACTGGCCGAGGAAGCTCGTTTCCTTGCCGCCGGTCGGCGTCGTACGCGTCAGCATGTCGAAGACCTTGCCGTCCTTGAGCGTGTAGTGCGCGAGCTGGCTGACCGTGCCTTCCTTGTCGAAATAGACGGCAAGAATCGACTGGTCGACGAGCTGCGGCTTCATGAACGCGACAGGCCGTTTGCGGGTCTGCGAGATGTAGTAGAATACCTCGTTGTCGAAGGTCGCGGTCGTCGACGGTGTGCCGAGCGAAAGCATGACCTGTTCACGGCTGGAACCGACCGGAACGAGATTTAGCGTTTCCTGGTCAACCACATAACCCTGGTGGAGAACTTCACCGACATTAGCGGACTGGCAGGCGGAGAGAGCAATGGTGCTAACAGTCGCTACGGCCGCAACTCGGCCTAGGACCTTCAAATTTGTTCTGAAAAACCGCTTCGTCAACGACAGCTCCCTTTGGAGTAACGATGGCATATCCGCCATTGCAATTCGTGCATGCTTCGGTAAACCAGCTTCGGCTATCATGCAACAACGTCATGGGCGCTTGCGCGCATTTCGAGAAAGCCAAAGCTGGGCTTTGTGATGATTTTTGGACTGTTCAAAAGAAAAAGCGGCAATATTGCGATTGTCGAACGGCAATATGCATTGTTGACCGCGGCGGCACGTCAGCCGCACCTCTATACGGACCTCGACGTGCCCGACACGGTGATGGGGCGTTTCGAGATGCTGTCGGCCGTGCTGATCCTTTATTTCCGGCGCACGCGCGGGTCGGCGCGCGCCGGCCAGGAGATCGCTCAGGAGATCGTCGACGCCTTCTTCGAGGATGTCGACCATTCGATCCGCGAGCTTGGCGTCGGTGATGCCGGCGTGCCGAAGAAGATGAAGAAGCTGGCCGGAATGTTCTATGGCCGGCTCGAATCCTATGCGGCGGCACTCGAAGGTCGAGATGCGTCCTCGCTTGCTGCGGCGCTGAAGCGTAACTTCTATCCGAAGGGCGATCAGGGTGAGCCGGGGATGGATGGCCTGGCTGCCTATCTCCTCTCTGTCGAGGAGCGGCTCGCGACTGAACCGGAAGAGCGCGTCGAAACCGGCCAGTTGCGCATCCCCACCGCCGGAGAGTAAGAGACGCCATCGATGCCCGTGCGCCCTTGAACCTGGCGTGCGGCACTATCCGCGAAGAGCGTGCCGGCAACGGCGCCCGCGCGAGGAAGGATCTGATCATGAAAGACGATAGCCGACCGGCATTCTCCTACCCGGTGAAGGTCGGGCATATCTCGGCCAATGCCGTGACCGTGCGGCTCTCGGCAAACGAGAGCGAACGGCAAGCGCTTGCCGAACTCTGGGATGTGCGCGAAGTCCTGTCGCTTTCAGCGGATCTGCAGATCGCGCGCTGGAAGAAGGACGGTGTCAAGATCAAGGGTGACGTTACCGCTCGGATCGTGCAGTCCTGCGTCGTGACCCTCGAGCCAGTCGAGGCCGATATCAAGGAATCCATCGATTCTATCCTCGTACCGGAAGGATCGAGGCTCGCCCGCCAGGCCAGCAATGATGGCGGTGAGATGATCCTCAGCCCCGACGGCCCCGATATCCCCGATACCTTTACCGGCGACACGATCGATGCCGGCGTCGTCGTCAGCGAGCATGTGGCGCTGGCGATCGAACCTTATCCGCGCAAACCGGGCGTGACTTTCGGTGCGCGCATCGAAAGCACGGCGGCCGACGACGAGAAGCCGAACCCGTTTGCAGCGCTGAAGGACTGGAAAAAGGACTGAGGCCGCCAAAGCCTCCCCTACAATTCGGTTGTCACGCGGGCGAAAAGCAGTATTTTGGCCCGACTCCGGCCAAATGAGCCGCCGCAGCGACCTGCCGCGTGCCTGGCTCAAGCGTCAGAAGCAATATGTATCGTCGTTGCGTTCGAAAGCGTGCGCCACGGCAGCACGTGTTGTGTGGCAGGAAAAAAGGATAAGACACGCGTGGTCAGAATTTCTCTTGACGTGATGGGCGGCGACTATGGTCCTGAAGTCGTCATCCCGGGCGCCGCACGGGCGCTTGAACGTCATCCGGACATAAGGTTTGTCCTGTTCGGCATAGAAGCGCAATGCGCTGATATCTTGGCCAAACACCCCAAGCTCAAGGCCAATAGCACCTTCCACGATTGCGAGATCGCAGTCGCCATGGATGAGAAGCCGAGCCAGGCGCTGAGGCGCGGCCGCGGCAAGTCGAGCATGTGGCGGGCGATCGATGCGATCAACGCCGGTGAGGCCGACGTCGTCGTCTCGGCCGGCAATACCGGCGCGCTGATGGCCATGTCGGTCTTCTGCCTGCGCACGATGCGGGGCATCCAGCGCCCGGCGATCGCCGCGATCTGGCCGACGCTCAAGGGCGAGAGCATCGTGCTCGACGTCGGCGCCACCATCGGTGCCGATGCGCAGCAGCTCATGGATTTCGCGCTGATGGGCGGCGCCATGGCACGAGCGTTGTTCGAGATAGAACGCCCGACCGTCGGCCTGCTCAATGTCGGCGTCGAAGAAATCAAGGGCCAGGAAGAAGTCAAGGAAGCCGGGCGCCTCATCCGTGACGCCAATATCGAAGGCTTCGATTATTACGGTTTCGTCGAAGGCGACGATATCGGACGCGGCACCGTCGACGTAGTTGTCACCGAGGGCTTCTCCGGCAATATCGCGCTCAAGGCCGCCGAAGGAACGGCGCGACAGATCGCCGAATATCTCCGCGCGGCCATGTCGCGCACGCTGATGGCCAAGATCGGCTACATCCTGGCCAAAGGTGCCTTCGACCGCCTGCGCGAAAAAATGGACCCGCGCAAGGTTAATGGCGGCGTCTTTCTCGGCCTCAATGGTGTCGTGATCAAGAGCCATGGTGGCGCCGATGGCGAGGGCTTTGCGGCCGCTATCGACGTCGGCTATGACATGGTGAAAAATGGCCTGAAGGCGAAGATCGAGATCGATCTGGCGAAGTACCATGGCGCCGAGCCGCCGAGCGCGCTTCCCGCCGGCATGAATGATGAGGTTTGAATAAATGATCCGTTCCGTCGTTCGCGGCTTCGGTGCAGCGTTGCCGAAGCGCATTGTCACCAATCAGGAGCTGGAATCCAAGGTCGATACGTCAGACGAGTGGATCGTGCAGCGCACCGGCATCCGCCAGCGCTACATCGCCGGCGAAGGCGAAACCACGGCGTCGCTTGGCGAGGCCGCTGCACGCGCAGCACTGGACAATGCCGGGCTGACGGCGGCTGATCTCGACCTGATCATTCTGGCGACGTCAACGCCAGACAACACCTTTCCGGCAACTGCGGTCAACATTCAGAACCGGCTCGGCATGCACCATGGCGCGGCCTTCGATCTGCAGGCGGTCTGTTCGGGCTTCATCTACGCGGTAACGACGGCGGACGCCTATATCCGTGGTGGGCTGGCAAGGCGTGTTCTGGTGATCGGTGCCGAGACGTTCTCACGCATTCTCGATTGGTCCGATCGCACGACCTGCGTGCTCTTCGGCGATGGCGCTGGCGCGATCATCCTGGAAGCCCAGAAAGGCGAGGGCACGATTGCCGATCGCGGCGTGCTCACTGCCAAGTTGCGCTCCGATGGTGCGCATCGCGAAAAGCTTTATGTCGATGGCGGACCATCGACAACGGGTACCGTCGGCCATCTCAAGATGGAAGGCCGCGAAGTCTTCAAGCATGCCGTCGGCATGATCACCGACGTGATCGAGGCCGCCTTCGAGGCCACGGGAACGACGGCGGAAGACATCGATTGGCTCGTGCCGCACCAGGCCAACCGCCGTATCATCGATGGTTCGGCCAAGAAGCTCGGCATCCCGCTCGATAAGGTTGTGGTAACGGTCGATCTCCATGGCAACACCTCTGCCGCGTCCATTCCGCTGGCTCTGAACACCGCGGCGGCGGACGGCCGGATCAAGAAGGGCGATCTCGTTCTGCTTGAAGCCATGGGGGGTGGCTTCACATGGGGCTCCGTTCTGATACGCTGGTAAAAAATGCTGAGGCAACGCAGGCGCTTGACCGCAAAAGGCAAGGGCAATAGTCTTCGGTCGCTGATCGGCGTGCCAGACATCGGTGGGGGAAGATGAGCGGAAAAACAGTAACACGAGCAGACTTGGCTGAGTCGGTTTTTCGCAAGGTGGGTCTGTCTCGTACAGAGTCTGCCGAGTTGGTGGAAACCGTCATTGACGAAATATGCAACGCAATCGTGCGTGGCGAGAGTGTGAAACTATCCTCCTTCGCGACCTTTCAAGTTCGCGATAAGAACGAGCGCATCGGCCGCAACCCGAAGACCGGTGAGGAAGTGCCGATTTCGCCGCGGCGGGTGATGACCTTCAAGGCGTCTAACGTCCTGAAGCAGCGGGTGTTGAAATCGCATCTGAGCCGCAAGGCCAAGCTGAAGCCGGCCTCTCCCGTATCGTAAGCGGAGGTCGGCAACCACAATGTGGTTGAAAACCCATCCATAAGCCGTTGAAATGGAGCCGATTCGTGCGATCATCGCACGACATCGGTTCATTGCGCTTAGGCTTGCCCTGAGTCGCATGACATGGAATGGGAACGAAATGGAAAAAAGCCCCGACGCTTTTCGCACCATCAGCGAGGTCGCCGACGATCTCGATCTGCCGCAGCACGTCCTGCGCTTCTGGGAAACACGCTTCCAGCAGATCAAGCCGATGAAGCGTGGTGGCGGCCGGCGTTATTATCGCCCTGAAGATGTCGACCTGCTGAAGGGCATCCGTCACCTGCTCTATGATCATGGCTACACGATCAAAGGCGTGCAGAAGCTGCTGAAGGCCAACGGCAACAAATTCGTGGCGGCGATCGCCAGCGGCGATCTGGCGACGGTTGAGGCCCTGGCCGCCTCGAGCAACGAGGAGCCGCTACCGCCGAAGGCCGGCTTGTCCGACGAGGATCAGATCGTCGGTCGCGCCAAGGCGCCAGCCAGCCGCCGCTTTTTCTCCTTCGGTGGCGGCAATGACGACGTTCCGGAAATCTCTCTCGGCAAGTCCTCCTCCGTCGGCAAGGAAGATCGGGCGCTGCTTCAAGAGGCGCTTTACGATCTCCTGGAATGCAAGCGTTTGCTTGATCAGGCGCGGTAACTGGCGCCTGCTGATTCGGCAGCGAAGGTTGCGCGTCGGCGAGGCAGAGGCGCAGGCCGCGAAAGTAGAGGGGCTGTGCAGGTCACGCCGGAGGATTGCGGCAACTACGCCGGTCCCGAGCTGATGAAGCACGCCTCGATCCTGTCGCATAGTCGAATCACTTCACCGATGCAGGTGCGCGCTAAGGGTGTTCTTTGGGTGTCCTTTGATGGACTGCACAACTCCTTAAATTGACGGTGATTCAAGGGGGCTGCGGCGGGCCTTTAGCCGTGACTCATTCGACGTACACCCGTCGGCGTTCGCCTGAGAGCGAGAGCTGATCGCAAAGGGACCCCAGGGCCTGAGCTATTTTGCGCGAGGTCCTGATGGTTCTGGAAGATCGCGGATAGGCGGAAAGCGGTCCTGCATGTCAGGCAGCGTTCAGATCCGCAATCTCGCCGAACTGGACCAATAGGCGAGGGCTACTCATGTCGCCGCTTTCTTCGTCCACCTGGACAGCATAGGCGGCGACGCCGACATGCCTCGGCGCCATAGCCGCCGCAACCTTCTCTGCCCCAGCCGCGGTCGTGGCGGCACGCATCTCGCCGGGCGCGAGCCCACCGCGAACGCGTTTAAAGGGCATGATGATAAATTTCTCTGACATGGCAAAGCCTCCAATTTGTTCTACAAATGTTCTGATGCTGGTCAGAAGTCAACGGCTTAATTCTGCGGGAGACCAATCGCTCGTTTGCGCTGCAGAAAGACGGGCCTAGCTGGGTTGCCAGCCCTGTGAAGGGAGGGGCGAAGCGGCGGTGTGGCGACAACCGTTGCCGGCAGTGACCGCCGCGTTCACATGGAGTGTATTCTAGACCGACAATCGCAAAGTTTTGACCTGTGGGACTTCTCGTCCCATTTTCCACTTATCCACGCCGTTTGTTCCTTTTTCCTGCCGGGCCCGAAATTCCCGCTTGCGCTCTAAGCGTTGAGAATATAGGGATTTCCTCGGTCCGGAGCGTAGCGCAGCCCGGTAGCGCACTTGACTGGGGGTCAAGGGGTCGTGGGTTCGAATCCCGCCGCTCCGACCATTTCAATCACCAAGCCCCCAAGGGGTGATTGATAAATTCCTTCGTTTGTTGATTTTCCGTTGTCGCCAACTAGGCGGCTATACGGCGCCGCCAACTCACCCGTCTGAGCGTCAGAGGCCGAAAATCCGATACCTGGTCTTACGCCTGGCATCGTTCCAGCACATGCGGAATAGCATCAATCGGCTGTAGAGGGATGCGGGAGGAAGCTTGTCTTTGAGCTTGTAGCAGCCGATCGTGTATTGCCAGCGAGCTCGAATTTTTGCTGTGATGGATGTCACCATGTATTTTTTGTCCGAACCGGATCCCTCGGTGAATTCGTAGACAGGGCCGTCGGTGTAGGCGACGAGGTCGCGAACGACGAACTCCGTGACGACATAGGAGCTGAGCGCCCAGACCGCGCCTTCGTGCCACCGCTTGAGAACGATCTCGTCGGCTGCAGCAGACCGGAAGACGCCGTAGATCCACTCGGACGGATACATGAGATTCCGCGGGGCTCGGCCGCGTACGTAGCGTTCCTTGAAACGGAAAATGTCCTGGTTCGGCTTGGCGTGTTTTACTTTTGTGCCGTCGACGCGCTCGACGTTGCCCACGGCCAGCATTTTACTTGGATCCGCATCCAGCGATGCGACGAGTTCCTGCAGGAAGTCGGGTGTTGACGTGTCGTCGCACGCGCGAAGGCAGAAGTATTCGCCTTCGCATGCGCCTATTCTGAACGCCTTGGCAAATTGCTCGAGCGCGCTCAGAAAATTGGCGTTCTGAATAACGGAAAATCGCGGATCCCTTGCGCAAAATGCTCTGGCGATCTCTAAGGTGTCGTCGGTCGAGCCATTTTCCAGGATAAGTGCCCTGAAATCGGACAGGGATTGGTCCGCAATGCTCTGCAGACTTCGCTCAAGCGTTTTTGCGCCGTTGTGGACCGGAAAGACGACGACGATCTTGGATTTTTCAGGCATGGCTACACGTGTTACCGTCTGGGCTCAGTTGGAGCAATTGGCGTAATGAAGCCAAGGTCGAGCAACTGCTGCGAGCCGGTAAACTTCAATGAGTCGTCGGACTGTAGCTGCAGCGTCCCTTTTTTCGCGATGACATCCGTCATCTTCGAATACGCAGCCGCATTGTCGAAATATTGCCCGTCGCGTGCAGCCTCCGTTATTTCCTTCTCGTAGTCTGAGAAAAACTTGAAGTGGAGCAGGGCGCCCATCATGCTCGCGAAGTTTCTCCGATATGGAAGCGGTTGATGTATGCTGGGGCCGAAGCGACAGTCATCGTCCCAGTATATCAGGGGGTACTTGATGAGTTCGAGGTCTGCGTCGAATTCTCGTTTGCGCGCTCCGCCCTTGATTGAAATCGCCCGTTTGGTTGTAGACAGCGTGTACCCGGAGCTATCGAGGTGGTCCGCGATTTCCCAAGGCGCGCGCGAGCTCAGCAGATTGGCGTCCGCTTTAGATAGGTCGATGGGATACATATCGAGCATGGGCGCCGGCAGTCTCAGCGCGCCTGCCTTTTCAAGACAGTGTATAACAGACCAGAGTGTCCTGGTTTCGAACCCGTCATAGACGAGGAATTCATCGGAATCGACATTGACGTACCACCTTGGGCCGCCATAGAGGCCCAAAAGTGTCTCGCGCCATGCTCGGCCGCGGCGTGCGTCCTTGTAGCGGACAGGCGAAACCCACAGGTCCACATCGTCCTGTTTGAGGAGGAATTCTCTTGTTCCGTCCGTGGAGACGTCGTCCACGCAAATGAAGCGCGTTACACCTAGCTGCCGATAGTGCGAAAGGAATGCGGGAACCAGCTTTGCGTCGTTGTGCGTCAGGAAAACAAGCGGAAGTTCGTCGGGATATAGTGACGTTTGGCCGTGATGACTGACGCAACGCAGGCTAACGGATGTCGCTTTGCGCCGTTCGCGCCGTTCGACCTTCAGCGTTTCATACCAAGTGGAGAGACGCTCCAGTACCCCCCTGTCAGCGATCGAAGTCGCGTCGGCTTGAGCCCTGAAGGGATAGTTGATTTCGGCCATTCCCGCCCCAGTATAGCTTCCAGATATTATTTCGACTTAGATGAAAAGCTACGGTTTCGCAATGTTTGCGGTATGCCTACATGTCGTCATGCAGGTCGTCGTCCCAAAACCGTGTTATGTAATCAGGCGGTTACCCTGATACGTCGTCGTTCCGCCAGCTTCCAATAGAGCATCTCGGTTTGGTCGAGCATCGCGTCGAGCGTGAAGCGCTCCTTGAGGCTGTCGGCTGCCGCCGCGAGCTTCCTGAAGGTGGCTGGCGTAGCGGACGCAGCCATAGTCTTGGCAAGCTCCGAGATATCGTCGGTATTCTGCACGATGAAGCCGTTGTGACCATCCTCGATCACGGTTCGTGCGCCGCCGATATCGCTGGCAATGATCGGCTTTCCGGCCGCCGCCCCCTCCAGCATGACGTAGGACATCGCCTCGTAGCGGCTCGGCATGACCAGCACATCGAAGGCAGGGGCCGCTTGCGGACCTGTGAATGCGGATGTCAGATGCATCCGGTTCTGTAGGCCGCTCTCGGAAATGGCGGTGCGAACCGTGCCTTCGAGCTCGCCGGCGCCAACCATGACGAGATGACTGTCTTTCACCGTCGCGGCGATGTTCTTAAAGGCGGCAACGAGCCGTTCGGGTGCCTTCTGCGCGGTCAGCCGGCCGATGAACCCGAAGACAAATGCGTTCGGCGCAATGCCGAAACTAGCCCTTATGGTCGTTGCCATATCCCGTGAGGGCGGAGCAACGCCATTGACGATCACCGACATCCGCTCCTCCGGCATGTATAGCGAAACGGCGTGGGAGCGCTCGTCGTCGGACACACAGATGAGATGGTCGGTATAGAACCAGGCGAGACCCCATTCGATCGCGCCATAGATCAGCCTGCCGCCGCGTCCCAGTGTCGGATCCAGCGTACGGAAAGCGTGCGGCGTGTAGATGCGCGGCAAATGGCGACCGGGCAAGCGCAGGCGCGTCAACGCTCCGGCCTTGGAGCTGTGGCCGTGAACGATATCGAAAGGGCCATGATCGCGCATAATACGACGCAGCGTCAGGAAGGCTGGGATATCGGTGGGCCCTGGGGCACGCTTCATGTCGACGGCGTGAACAGCGGGAAGGCCAATAGCCTTCAGCTCGCGCACGAAACTTTCCTCGGCTCGCACCGGTGAGTAGACCGCCTCGACGTGATGCCCGCGGAGATGCATGCCGCGGCAGAGATCGATGAAATGCCGGCCCGATCCGCCACCGCTCGGCTCGAGGACTTCGAGCAGGCGCAGCGGCGCGGCGGCGGGGCGATTTGGCAAAGGATATTCCATGTTCATTGCTGCCATCCGGCCCGCATTGTTCGACGATGGCGGTATTCGAGGGCGGCACATCCCCAGATGATGCCGAGAAGCATGTAGAAATGACGCCAGTGATCGGTATCGATGACATTGCCGACGCCCACATGACCGATCAGCGCGACCCAGGCGATCATCAGATAAACCTGCCAGGGGCGCTCGAGCAGCAGGAAGCGGAAACCGAGCGACAGCGTCCAGATGATAAGCGTGACGTAGCTGACGAAACCGAGCCAGCCGTAGGATGTCAGCGACTTCAGCCAGACGTTATGTTCGTCCTCGGGAAAGATCGTGCTGAAGACCATCGGACCGATGCCGAGCGGTTTCTCCATCGACATCAGGAAACCGATGCGGTGACGGTCGAAGCGGCCGAGGTGGCCGCCGTCATAGTCCTGCACGAGCTGCGAGCGGCTGGAAAAGAGCGTTGCCACCTGCTCCGATTGCAGCGCGGCCAGCAGGGCGCCGACAACAAAGACACCGCCGACCAGGGCGACGACGAGGATGCGCAGGCGGAAGAGGCCGTTGCGCTCCTTGAGCAGCATCACGAAGACGAAGGCAACCACGCAGAAAAGGTTGAGCGCCCATGCAGCACGCGAGAACGACAGGAACACGCCGAGCGCCAGCACCAGAAGCGCGGCGATCTTGGGCGGGGCCTTGTGGATCGGCTGCGTCAACAACCCGTGGATTAGATAGAGTGCGGGAACCGACAGGAATGGGCCGAACACGTTCGGGTCCTGGAAGGCGCCTTTGGCCCGGTCGTAGAGTGTGAAGTTTTCAGCGCCCGGGATTGCGCCGAAGTAGCCGAGAATACCAAGCAGGGCGGTCAGGACGGCAGCCGTGACCCAGGCGTTGAAGATCAGCCGGAGCCGCTGATAGCGATCCTCGATGATGGCGGCGTAAAAGACCGCCGACAGCGCCAGAAATCCGGAGACCGCCATGTACATCGGCCCCTTGGTCAGGTCGACCATCGTCATCAGCGACAGGATCCCGCCGATCATGAACAGGGTGAGCAGAGTAAGAAGCGGCGCGACATAGCGCGAGATTTTCAGGCCGAAGAGCGCCCAGAGCCCAATGAGGACCACCAGGAATAGCTCGTAGGGCGCTGGTTCGGCAATCACGAAACCCGACAGAAACACCACAAGCGCAACCAGCCATGAGCCGAAGAGCGAAAGCGCGGCGAGCTGGGGTCTAAAGACGATCGGCGGTGGTGTGTCGACGGTGCTCAATAGGCATTTTCCGTGTTGAGCAGCCGGAACGGTGTCAGGAACAGGATCTTCAGGTCGAAGAGCAGCGACCAGTTCTCGATGTAGTGGAGGTCGAAGGCCGTGCGCAGGCGGATCTTGTCGTCACTGTCGATCTCGCCGCGCCAGCCGTTGATCTGCGCCCAGCCGGTGACCCCGGGCTTGACGCGGTGACGGGCGAAATAGCCTTCGACGACGTCGGAATAGGTGCGGTTCTGCGTCTGCGCTAGCACGGCATGCGGGCGCGGGCCGACGAGCGAGAGCTCGCCCTTGAGCACGTTGAAGATCTGCGGCAGTTCGTCGATCGAGGACTTGCGGATGAAACGCCCAACCGGCGTGACGCGGGGGTCGCCCTTCGTCACAGCGTTGCGGGCGCTCGGGTCGCTCAAATGCGTGTACATCGAGCGGAACTTGTAGACCTCGATGGTCTCGTTGTTGAAACCGTGGCGCTTCTGCTTGAAGATGATGGGGCCGGGCGAGGTGGCTTTGACCGCGATCGCAGCCCCCAGCATCACCGGCCACAACAACACCAGGGCGACGATGCTGAAGAAGATGTCGAAGCCACGCTTGGCGACGGAATCCCAGTCTGCGATGGGTTTGTCGAAGATATCCAGCATCGGCACTTCACCGACGTGGGAATAACTGCGCGGCCGGAAGCGCAGGTTGTTGGCGTGCGCTGCAAGACGGATGTCGACCGGCAGTATCCAGAGCTTCTTCAGGAGCTGCAGGATGCGTTTCTCCGCCGTCAACGGCAGCGAGATGATCAACATGTCGATGCGCGCCAGGCGCGCGAATTCCACCAGCTCGTCGACCGTTCCGAGCTTGGGGTAGCCGGCGATGACATTCGGAGACCGACGTTCGTCGCGATCGTCGAAGATGCCACAGATCCTGATGTCGTTGTCGGTCTGATGTTCGAGTGTGCGGATCAGATCCTTGGCCGGCTGGCCGCCGCCGACGACGACGGCACGACGCTCCATCGTTCCGTTGCGGGCCCAATGCCGGATGGAATAGGCAATGAATGCGCGTTCTGCCACGAGGAAGAGCGCACCGGCGACGAACCAGCCGCCGAACCACACACGCGAATATTGATGACCGGACTTTAGAAAGAAAAGCGCGATGGCAATGCCGCCGAATGCGATCGCCCAAGAGGCGAGGATACGCGGAGTAAAGCGCAACCAGGCGCGAAGAGCAGGGACCTGGTAGGTGTCGGCGATCTGCATCGCGGCAACGGCTAGTGCGGAGCCACCAACGAGGATCGTCAGGTAAAGCGGCAGCTGATCGAAGCCGGGCTGCACATAAAGCGCATTGATGGCATAGCCGATGGCGAACAGTGCGCAGAACTCGAAAAGACGCATCAGGCCCATGATCATGGCGGGCGAATAGGTGTCTGCGCGGAATTGTTCGGCAATCTGTCGGGCGAGGGGGTTGAGTTCCGTCGACGGTTCGTCACCGGCTTTTTCGTCCGGCGCACGGGTACGGATCTCCGAAATCTTCTTGCGAAGCGCTTCGGGGTCGAAGGCTTCCGACCGCTTAAACTCGTTCATGGCTTCCTTCCGGCACTGAAGTCCGCACGGGATAGCAGAAAGCCACTAAGAAACGCTTACGTTGCAACCTGAGGCCTTATCGGAGCCGATTGGTCCCGGCACAAATCCCGGTAGAGCCGCAGCACCTCCGCCGTCATGACCGAGGCCGCGAAGCGGGACTTGAATGTCTTCGGGTCGGGCATCACGCGCGCGGACCAGTCCTTCTCGACGATTGCAGAAGCCATGATCGTGGCAAGTGACTGCGCGTCTGCCGCTTCGGCAAGAGCTGCGCTGTGCTTGCCGAGGATTTCCGGTATGCCGCCGACGCGGCTGGCAATCACCGGCTTTTGCGCCGCGAGCGCCTCGAGCACGATATAGGGCATGGATTCTGCCCGGGATGGAATGACGATGTTTCGTGCCAGCGCAAAGGCTTCGCGGGCGTTCATGGCAGGGCGCATGGTGATCCGTCGCCCGAGGCCCTGCTCGAACGTGAGGTCGCGGTATTCTTGCTGCTGTGGGCCGTCGCCGACCATCAACGCCGAGAGCGGCCGCCCGACAAGCCGTTCCGTGCGGGCAAAGGCATCCACAAAAAGATCGGGACCCTTCAGGTCCCGCATCATGCCGATATAGAGGAAGTCGACCGCATCCGGCCGCGCCTCTACGGCCTCGAACTCGCGATCGTCGATGCCGTTGTAGATCAGCTCGTAGTGCTCGCGCGGCTCGCCGACCTTGGAAAAATAAGTCTGGCGCTCGAAGTCGCAGACGAAGACGAGCGCGTCGGTCAGGCGTTCCTGAAGCCGCTCCAGCGGGAAGACGATCCGCCCGACAAACGACTTCGGGCTGTAGTGGAGACTGCCACCGTGCGGGGAATAGAGGCGGGCTACGCGATACCTGTTGACCCGCAAGGCTGAACCGATGAGGCGGGCTATGGCGCCACCTTTGGCGCCGTGCCCATGCAGCACATCCGGTTGCAAACTTCTGATTTCCTTGTAACAGCGCCAGAGCGCGGCAAAATCCCTTGGGCCGATCGAGCGATGGATCGGCATGCGGACGAGGCCCAGCGCCAGATAGGGCCGGATTCCGTCGAAGAGCGAATCCTCATAGGATCCGCCAGTGGTACTGTCGCAGAGGATGCCGACCTCATGACCCGCCGCCGCGTGCGCCTCCGCCAGCTCGCGCACATGGCGGAAAATACCACCGACGGGCGATCTGAAGCAGTGAATGATGCGCAAGGGACGCTGCGGCTGCATCGAGATCAGAACAGCCGTTCGCGAATGTAAATCGTATCGCCAGCCAGTACGGCATCGGTAATCGGCACGCGACCGGTGATGATCCGGCCGTTGATTTTACGCGTGACGTCGGCGCTGGCCTGGTTGGCCCGCGGCGAGAAGCCGCCGGCAACCGCAATCGCGTTCTGTATCGTCATTCCCGGCACATAGGCATATTGTCCTGCCTGGCCGACTTCGCCCATGATGAAGACCGAGCGATAGCGATCGACTTCGATGGTGACATCCGGATCGCGCAGATAGCCCTGTTTCAACTTTGCGGCGATCATGCCTTCGAGTTCGGGCAGCGTGTGGCCGCGCGAGGCGACGGTGCCGATCAGCGGAAAGGCAACATAGCCTGCCTGATCGACCGTGTAGGTACCACTTAGGCCTGCCTGCTCGAATACGTTGATGCGCAGCCGGTCGCCGCTGTCCAGCCGATAGGGCTGGATCGTTGCTTCGCTGAACGCTTTGGGTGCCGGCTGATAGCTTGTGCAGCCGCCGAGCAACATCGACAGTGCTGCCACCGTAATAGCGAGACCCGTCTTCATACCTGCGGTTGACATGCTGCTCTTCGGCTCCGGAAACGACCACCTCTCTCGCCGTTATCGATCCGTTAGGGTTAATAGCTGGTAAACTCGCGGTAGAATTTTCAACGGGGGACCTGCGGCAGAGGAGGGGCGAAATCGCCCAGAGGTTGAGCAGCCATTAACCCTTGCGTTACCATGTTCATTTACCTTCCAGCGAGATTTTAAGGTTCGGAGCCAGAAGCATGTCGGGAAACGGCAGCGGACAACAGGATGTGGATATCGATCTCGGCGGGCTGTTCCGCGCCGTGTGGGATCGACGCGTCAAGGTATTGCTCGCCACTGCGTGTGTTGCAGCGCTCGCTTTCGGCGCCGCGAAGATGATCGCACCGGACTATCAGAGCGAGACGCGCGTCCTCATCGAATCGCGGGAGCCTGAATTCAGCGGCTCCAACCAGAACGCGCAGACAGGGTCCGACCGCGTCTTCGACGAATCCGGCATTCTGAGCCAGGTTCAGGTGCTGCGTTCGGCCGACCTGATCAAGCAGGTCGCGCGCAACATGAAGCTACACGAGCAGAAGGAGTTTGATCCTTCGGCCGCACCTTCGGCGGTTTCCGACCTGATGGTCATGCTGGGCCTGAAGAAGAACCCACTGGAAATGCCGCCCGAAGAGCGGGTGCTGAAGGAGTTCACATCGAAACTGCAGGTCTATCAGGTCGAGAAGTCGCGCGTGATCGCGATCGCCTTTACCTCGAAGGATCGACAGTTGGCGGCTGCGATCCCGAACGAGATGGCAAAGGTATTCCTTTCGCTGCAAAGCGGCGCGAAGCTCGACACCAATTCTGAAGCCAGCCGTTGGCTTGAGCCGGAGATCGCCAATCTGCGCGAGAAGGTGCGGGATGCCGAAGCCAAGGTGGCGGCCTATCGTTCGTCGTCCGATCTGTTGCCAACCGGCGAGACCACGAATTTCGCAACCCGGCAACTCACGGATATCTCGACCGAGCTGACCCGCGTGCGTGGCGAGCGGGCTAATGCCGAGGCGCGCGCCGAAGGTGTGCGGGCGGCGCTGGCGAGCGGCCGCGAGGCTGATACCATCGCCGACGTCGTTGGTTCGCCGATGATACAGCGCCTCAAGGAGACGGAAGCAAACCTGCAAGGGCAGGTGGCTGACCTTTCGACCACGCTTCTGGACGGCCATCCGCGGCTGAAGGCCCTGAAATCGCAGGTCGAAGGTATCAGGGCGCAGATCCGCTCAGAAACCCGCAAGATCCTCAGCAGTCTGGAAAACGAGGCGAAGGTCGGCGAGTTGCGCGAGCAACAGCTGACGCAGCAGCTCAACGCGCTCAAGGCCAAATCGGCCCAGGCCGGCGAGGAAGAGGTGGGCCTGCGTGCACTCGAGCGCGAGGCGACCGCCCAACGGCAACTGCTCGAGACCTATCTGGCGCGCTATCGCGAAGCGACGTCGCGCACGGTCGAGAATGCAACGCCCGCCGATGCGCGTGTCATTTCAAGCGCGGTCGTCCCCACCGGCGCCAGCTTCCCGAAGGTGATGCCGATCACCATCGTTGCGGCACTTGCGACCTTTCTTCTGAGCTGCATCATCATCATGCTCGGGGAGTTGTTCAGCGGTCGTGCACTGCGGCCGGTGTCAGTCGGTGCCGAGCGGCCGCCGGCACGTTCGCGGCCGGCCATTGCCGCCGTCGCTGCTGCTGCTGATGGTTTCGATGAGAAGAAGCTCAACATCTCGCCTGCATTGAACGACGCCATCGATCTGCCACCGTTGGCGCCACTGGCCGAGGACGAGACGGACGATGTTGTCGACGACCCGAGCGGCGAGACGGCCGAACCGGATTTCTCGATCGAGGCGGTTGCCGATCACCTGCGTGAAAACGCAGTGCGGATCGCAATCTCTGTTTCGCCCGGTGGCGACGAGGGGTCGACGGCGACGGTGATGCTGGCGCGTCTGATCGCGGAGGAAGATCGCAAGGTCGTGTTGATCGACCTCACAGGTTCGGCCTGCCCGACCCGCCTGATGGCGCGTTCGGCGCAACTGCCTGGCATCACCAACTTGCTGGCCGGCGAGGTGGCGTTCACCGAAACCATTCATGCCGATCGGTTCTCCGACGCGCACATCATTCCGCAAGGCGATGCCGATCCGCGGCTCGCAATGCGCGGCATCGAGCGCCTGCAGATGATCATCGATGCGTTGACCAATGCCTATGATCTGGTGCTGGTCGAATGCGGACCGGCCGACGAGGGAGCCGTCGACAAGATTGCCCGCCGCGACGGCGCGGAAATCATCCTGTCGGCGCCGGCGGTTAGCGAAGAGAGAATCATTGAAGTCCTGACCGGCTTCGGCGAGGCCGGCTACCGGGACATCGTGTTGATGACTGGGCGGGGTGAACCCGGCCCGGATTATCCCGACCGCCACGCGGCCTGAGCCGAGGCGCGCTAACGGCGCTGCTTATTCGCTATCGATCTCGCCGGTCTGTCGATCGGTCTTCCGCTTGCGGCTCCGCACCCGCTGGAAGAATGAATAGGCGGCCCTGTTGGCCTTGATCGCCACTTTCGCCTGCACCAATGCCCGGTGGTAGCCGGCTGCAAACCGGCCGCGCACCGTCAGCGGCAGGACGATGTCCCTGAGCGGCGTCTCGACTGTACACCACGAGCGTTTGTAGGGCTGGTCTCCGACGCCGAAGTCGAAGAGCGCCGCGCCCTCGCCGCAAAGCCTTTGGATCATTCTGTAGAACAAGAGCTCGCCCGGGCTGGCGTCGCCTGCCAATTCCTGGTCGATGGAGCCGAATTGACAGATGACATGATCGGCCTTTCGCGACAGACTGGCGACGGCCACAATCCGCCCGCCATGTTCGCCTTTAAGGCGGATGGCATTGAGTTCGAGCAGTCGTTCGTCAGCTGCGCCGCAACTGCCCGCGACTGCGTGAAAGAACGTTCTGGTCGGGGCGCCCTGAAAGACATCGGGAAGTCCGAGAGCTGCAAAACGAGTGGCCTTCTGGCGAAAAAAGACGTCGAGCAACGACCGCGCTTCGCAGGGATCCTGCGCAATGACGTAGTCGTACCCCCCGAGAGCCTCGAGCCGCCGCTCGGAGATCCGCATCTTCTTGCGCCGCCGTTTGGCATTGACCTGTGCCAGCGTGCGTTCGAAGCTCGAAAACAGCGGCAGCTGAAACGAGGAATTCTGGTTCTTGATGCCGGGTAGGTTCGCAAACGGGCTTGCGGTTCCGCGCCAGGCAAGCGGCGTCTTTTCGAGCGCCACGAGATCGACTTTATGGCGCAGCCGATGAGTGAGTTCGCGCGCCAGTCGGTCAGCGAAGTCGTTTCGGGGAAGGGTCAGCGCATCTGCCGCGAAAAGTCCGGTATTGAGATTGCTGTGGGGCGCACCGACAAACCGCGCCGTGTTGAACAGGCGACCGGGCACGAATTCAAGAGGCAGGATGAACAGCAATTCGCCATCAAGGGCGCCGCGAACGACCTGCAACTCGCTGTCATGAGCCTGCGCCCATGCCGCGCACCAGTCGTAGCCTTGATGCAGGGAGTTGAAAGACAGCGCTTCCAGCGACCGCCATTCCTGCTCCAGCGGCGCCATCGTATCATGGATGGAGATCTCGAATCGGCTCATGGCGGCATCAGACCGGGACGCAGCGTGTGCGTCTCGATGGCCCGGCCGGCCGATGGTCAGATCTGTGTTCGTCATCGGCAAGGCCGTCCGGATGCTGGTTGCGGCTGCCATTCAACGGCAACTCCGCTACAATCCGTTTAATTCCTGAAATATGACTGCGACCTCCGGGCAACAACCGGCGAATGCAGTTAGCAAAGCATGAAGCCCGGATTGCTACCCACCGAGAAAACCTGTTGCAAGAGCTTGCGCCCATTGCAGGCGGTTTCGCTGCGCGGCAAGCCTTGCCATCGTCTCGTGCTGGTAGGGAACTGTGCGGAACGTGACACTCCAATCATTGCCAACGCTTTCGACGATGGCGTAGCGCGCATCCGGCGAGCCGACTTCAACCTTGTGGGCGACCGGGCTGTCGGCGTCATATTCAGGGCAACCAACGCTGCCGGGGTTGACTACGAGCCGGCCGTCCGCAAGGCGGATCGCTCGGGGAGTGTGCGTGTGTCCGCAGAGAATGACTGGTTGCTTGATGCCTGTAGCGAGGACTTCGATGGCGCTGCGCGCTGCCAGATGGACCACGCCCTCCGCCGTCAATGCTTCGAGCCAGTACGCCTCGTCGCTCGCAGGCGTGCCATGGCAAAGAAAGAATGCATCGCGATAGACGAGGGTGGCCGGCAGGGTCGCTAGCCATTCAAGATGCCGAGGCTGCAATTCCGCATGGGCCGCGCGGTCGGACAACCCCATGCCGGTGGGATCGAGCGTCAGCAGGTATCGGTCATGATTGCCAGAGATCGAGGGGATGTTGCGCGCCATCAGGATATCGGCGGTGCGCGCCGCATTGAGCGGACCGCTGACATGGTCGCCGAGATTGACAATATCGGCGATCCCCAGCGCGTCGATATCGGCAAGCACCGCCTCGAGTGCAAGGTCGTTGCCATGGATATCGGAAATGATCGCAACCTTCATCGAGGTCCCCCTTGGCTCAGCGGTCTTTCGCCGGCTTTTCCATCCACTTGATGATCAGCATCGCCGGCAGCACCCAGAGCAGGCCGGTAAAGAAGAAGTACATCAGATGCACCCACCACGGCGCAGCGCCGAGCAGCAGTGACGCGAAGGTGACGGCGGCGAGCGCATAGACGATGACGAGGATGATGATCAGGATCGTACCGATCAGCTTTCTGAGACGTACGGGCATTTCAATTCTTTCAAATGGCGCGAGATCCGGCCGCGACGGCATGCCGCAAAGGGTTCGGCCTTGTTTTGCATGCCGCTCTGGTGCAAATCAACGGCTTTCCGGCAGGCGCGGCGATGAACCGCTCGCCGCCAACCCCGCGATACCAGAGGGAAAGCCATGGCAGGCGTCGAATTGGCGACAGAACAGATGCTCCGAAGCGAGATTGGCAGGACCGATCGCAACCGCCGGCAGATCCGCGGCTGGCTCGTCGTCGTTCTCTTTACGCTTTTTGCGCTGGTGCTTGTCGGCGGCGCGACGCGCCTGACCGAATCCGGCCTTTCGATCACGGAGTGGAAACCTATCCACGGTGTGATCCCGCCGCTGACGGCCGAGGAGTGGGAGGAGGAGTTCCAGCTCTACCAGCGCATTCCGCAATACCAACAGCTCAACAACGGCATGACCGTCGGCGAGTTCAAGACGATCTTCTGGTGGGAATGGGCGCACCGGCTGCTGGCGCGCACCATCGGCATCATCTTCGCCGTGCCGCTCGCCTTCTTCTGGCTGACGGGTCGGGTCGAACGCCGGCTGCGCTGGCCGCTGCTCGGCATTCTGGCGCTCGGTGGCTTCCAGGGTTTTATCGGCTGGTGGATGGTTTCGTCCGGTCTGGTGGAGCGGACCGAAGTCAGTCAATACAGGCTGGCGACCCACCTCGTCATCGCCTGTTTGATCTTCGCCGCCTGCATGTGGATCCAGCGCGGCCTTTGTCCGCATTCCGATGATGCGGCGCCGACGGATCGTTCGCGTCGGATGGCCGCCATCATCGCAATCATGAGCCTGTTCCAGATCTATCTCGGCGCGCTGGTTGCCGGGCTCGATGCGGGCTTCAGCTACAATACCTGGCCGCTGATGGATGGCGCGTGGATCCCGTCCGATCTTTTCCTGCAGCACCCCTGGTGGATCAATGTCTTCGAGAACCCGAAGACCGTGCAGTTCATCCACCGGATCGGCGCCTACGTGCTGTTTGCGCTGGCGTTGATGCACGTGATCGCCTCGGTGCGGGCGGCGCCGGAATCGACCCATGCGCGCCGCTCGGTATTGCTGTTCGTGCTCGTCTGCGTCCAGGCGATCATCGGCATCACGACGCTCCTGCTGCAGGTGCCGGTCGGCTGGGGCGTCCTGCATCAGGGCGGTGCGCTGGTGGTGCTCGGCTTTGCCATCGCCCATTGGCGCGGCTTCATCGGCGAATATCCGAAGCCGACTGCAATCGAGTTGCGCAACTAAAACCCACAATCGCAAAGAAAAACCCGGCGAACGTCTCGCCGGGTTTTTTCGTTTGCAATTGCTGTAACCGATCAGGCGGACAGCATCAAATCCATGTTCTGGACAGCGGCCCCCGAGGCCCCTTTGCCGAGATTGTCGAGCAGAGCGACGAGGTTCACGTGAGTTCCGCCAGGCGTGCCGAACACGAACAGCTTCATCGTGTCTGCTCCTGCAAGTTCCGTGGCGTCGATGCGGCCGAGCTTTTCGCTGACGGCCAGCGGGACAACGTCGACGATCGATTGGCCGGCATAGTGCTCGACGAGCGCCGCATGAATGTTCTCGATCGTCGCGCCGGAGGCGAGATCGTCGAGATAGAGCGGAACCTGAACGATCATGCCCTGCGGGAATTTGCCGACGGATGGCGCAAATACCGGTGCGCGGTCGAGCAGGCCATGCATCTTCATCTCCGGCACGTGCTTGTGCTTGAGCGTCAGCCCATAGAGGAAATGTGGCGCGCTGATGTGATCCGGGTTCGCCTCGTCTTCCATCTGCGCGATCATCTGCTTGCCGCCGCCGGTATAGCCGGAAACGGCATTGACCGTGACCGGGTATCCATCGGGCAGGATGCCGGCCTGACGCAGCGGCCGGATCACGCCGATTGCACCCGTCGGGTAGCAGCCGGGATTGGCGACGTGGCGGGCGTCACGGATCTTGGCGGGCTGTGTCTTGTCCATCTCCGCAAAGCCGTAGGCCCAGTCGGGAGTGATGCGATGCGCGGTCGACGTGTCGATGATGCGTACCCGGTTGTTGCCGGCAACCATGGAGACGGCCTCGCGCGATGCGTCGTCCGGCAGGCAGAGGATTGCGATGTCGGCATTGTTCAGAAGATCTTCGCGCATCGCGGCATTGCGTCGCTCGGCTTCCGGTATCGACAGGAGTTCGAGATCGCTGCGGCCGGCCATGCGGGTGCGGATCTGCAGCCCGGTGGTGCCGTGTTCGCCATCGATGAAGATCTTCGGTTTCATGATTTTCCCGTTCGTCCAGAAGGTTACGAGTCATTCCGGAATCAATCTGACACAGATTTGATTCAGTTTCTCAACGCCCCGTTCGCGCGTGAAGCGCCCGCCCGGTGGCGCGGTGGTGTTCATATATAAGCAGCGGCCGGAGCCCGCAACTGGGCGGCCCGCGCAAGCAACGGGCCGGCGACGCCGCGCCGCGCATTCCACGCTTAACCATGAATTGTGATTTACAACCCAGAGGTTGCCTTGTCGTCGGTAATTCTGCATCTGAGGCGCTGTCATAAAACTGTCATATGGGAGCAGAGGGTGAAATACGCGATCGAGCAGGCCGGGCGCGTGCTCAGGCATCCGCTGCCTATCTCGCTGGCGTTCCTGACGCTGCTCCAGGCCTTACACTATTTCGATACGCGGTGGCGGTTCGTGCCCTTCCTCGTCGCCGTGACGCTGGCGATCGCCGCACTGCTGTTCCTCTTGTCGCGCCGGCCGACTTTTTCGCTCTGGGCAGCGGGATTGACGGTATTGCTCATTGCGGCGATGTCGGAGGTCAAGTTCCGCCTCAAGGGTTTTTCCCTGCACGTTTTCGATTTCGCCTTTACCGGCCTTGATCGATCTGCGCTTTCCTTTCTGGTCGGCTCCTACTTCAATTTGTTGATTGCCGGACTGGCTGCGCTGGCCGCAGCATTCGTGTTCCTGGTCGTGGCATTCAGGAGCGACCGCCGGTCGGCTCGCTCTTTTGTCGTGCGCGCTTGCCTGTTTGTCATAGCGGCAGTCGGTGTTGTCGCTCTTTATCCGCAGAAGAACGGCGAGCCAGACTACGTCCATTACATCTCCGGTTATGACGCCTCGTCCTTCTTCGTGTCGATCGGCGATCTTGAGTTTCCGCTCGGGCGGATCGTCCTTGCCGGTCGACTGGAAAATGTCGAAGCGGAGGGGAAGCTCAGCGATGACATCAGCTGCGGCGTGGCGGCCAGCCAGCCCGACCTGTTTCTCGTTCTCAGCGAGAGCCAGACCAGCCCCAGCTATTTCCCGCAGGTAACGGTCCCTGAATGGATGAGTGCGTCGTTCCAATCACAGGACGGCCGGGTGCATCCGATGCAGGTCGAGACGTTCGGCGGCGGCACATGGGTCACGAATTTCTCCGTGATGACGGGGCTCTCCGGAGCAGATTTCGGCTGGCAGAGCCCCTATGTGACGCAGATCCTGGAAGGCCGGGTCAAGGCGAGCCTGCCGAGCCTCATGGCACGCTGCGGCTATCGCACCATCGCCGTGATGCCGATGCAGGCGAGCTTCGTCAATGAAGGGCCGTTCCTGACCTCGATCGGATTCCAGGAAATCGTCGATTTCGACGCAATGAAACCGGAGTCGCACTTCGTGCGCGATCGTTTCTATTTCGATGTCGTAGAACGAATTGTGCGCGAGCACCGCGAAAAGGATCGGCGACCACTGTTCATTGCCATGCAGACCCTTTTCCCGCACGGCCCTTACGACATGACGCTGGTGCCGCAAGACGCCTTGCCGGACAAGGCTTTCGCTCCGGATGCCCAGGTTGACGAATACCTGCGGCGTGTTGCATTGTCCAAACAGGACCTGCAGGATTTTCGGCGCGAGCGTGAACGGATGCCAGGCCCCAATGGCACGATCGTGCTCGATTTCGGCGATCACCAGGCGGTTGCCACCAAGGACTACCTTGCCGCCGGTACCCCGGGAAACAATGTCTTTTCCGACCTGGGATCGATTGCCTACAAGACCTATTACACTGTGCACGGCTACGGGCGCGATATCGATATGCGGCCTTTCGCCATACCGTTGGACGTCGGTTTCCTTGCCGCAAGCCTGATCGAGGCTGCGGGCTTGCCGACATCGCCGACGTTCGAGGCGTTGGCACGACTACGCGATGCTTGCGAGGGGCGCTATCACGCGTGTCCTGATCGAGCGCTCGTCGATCAGCATCTCCGTCAGCGTCAGGACGCCGGTCTGCTCAATCTCGATTGACGGAGCAGGAAATCAGCGAAGCGTCGAACGCTCCGCCAGCTTTTCGGCGTGCAGGCCGAGCATGTACATGGCGACCGTCGCGCCGGCGATGGCGGTGATGTCCGCGTGGTCATAGGCAGGCGCGACTTCGACGACATCGCTTCCGACGACAGTCAGGGCTCCGAGCTTGCGTAGAACCGAGAGTATCTTGGCGCTGGATGGGCCGCCGGCGACCGGAGTGCCGGTGCCGGGCGCATAGGCAGGGTCGAGGCAATCGATGTCGAAGGTCAGATAGGCTTTGCGTTCCCCGACCTGCCGAATGATGGCGTCGGCAATGTCTGAAACACTCATTTCCTCGATGTCGTAGCCATAGAGAATGCGGATGCCGCAGTCTTCGGGCGCATGGGTGCGGATGCCGATCTGGATCGATGCGTCGGTATCGATCAGGCCCGCCCGCGCCGCACGGCCGACAAACGAGCCATGATCAATACGACCGCGTTCATCCGGCCAAGTGTCCTGGTGCGCGTCGAACTGGACGAGGGCGAGGGGGCCATGGATGGCCGCATGGGCTTTCAGGATCGGATAGGTGATGAAGTGGTCGCCGCCAAGCGTCTGCAGATAGGCGCCGCTCTTCAGGATCTTTGCCGCTTCGCGCTCGATCGTCGCCGGCGTTTTCGAGTGGTTGCCGTAGTCGAGCAGGCAGTCACCGTAATCGATGGTTGCCATTTCAGCAAAGAGGTCACGTTCGAACGGGTATTGCGGATCGTTGTCGAAGATCGCCGAGGCGCGGCGGATGGCCTGCGGCCCGAAGCGGGCGCCGGGACGATTGGAGGTTGCGGCGTCGAACGGGATGCCCCAGACGACGGCATCGACGTCCTTCAACTGCTTTGAGTATTTGCGCCGCATGAAGGAGAGAATGCCGGCATGCGTCGGGTCCGATGCCGCCGATGTGAGTGAGCGCGCCGTTAGCGCGTGATCGATCGTCCTGTTCGCCATATCCCGTCTCCCGTGTATGGCGGAACGTTGGACAATCGTCGCCGGCAAGGCAAGTCCCTGCCGGCGAATTCTACTGCATAGTTCCTTAAATCGATTCCGATTTAAGGATAAAAATATGTAGCAGGTTCAAAGTGTTACAGCGTCCTTCGCGCGTCATATTTGACGCGCGGCGCTGTAATGCTGTCAGGACGCCTTGGCTTCGAAGGTCGGCGCGAAGTCACCCAGCGCCTTGGCCTCGGTAATGCGCGCGCCGATGTCCTCTTCGATGATGGACTCGAGCTGCGCGAAGCTGTCGATCACGTAGTAGATCGGCTGGACGATATCGATGCGATAGGGGGTGCGCAGCACCGTCATCAGGTCGAAGGGGCGAAATTCACTCGCCGACGGCTCCATCGCCGTGCGGGTCTCGTTCGGCGACGACACGATGCCGGCACCGAAGCAGCGCCGACCTTGCGGCGTGTTGATCAGTCCGAACTCGACAGTGAACCAGAAGATCCGGAACATATGCCAGGAATAACCCTTGCCAAGTGCGACGGCCTTTTCGCCGAAGCGGCGGACGAAGTTGGCGTAGCTCTGGTTGGTCAGGAGCGGGCAATGGCCGAAGACCTCGTGGAAAATATCAGGCTCTTCGATATAGTCGATGTGTTCGCGCCTGCGGATGAAGGTTGCGAGCGGAAACTTGCCCTCAGACAGAAGTTCGTAGAACCGCGATGGCGGGATCAGTGCCGGTACGCCTTCGACACCGAAGCCGGTGGTTTCCTGCAGGCGGCGGTTGACGTCCTGCAACTGCGGCACGCGGTCAGGGCCAAGGCCAAGTTTGCGCGCGCCCTCCAGATATTCGTCGCAGGCCTTGTCGGCGAGCAGTGCCATCTGTCGCTGGTAAAGTTCGCCCCAGATCGCATCTTCCTCGGGCGTGTAGTGGTAGCTGCCATCGGGCTCCGGCAGTTTCGCGGTGTAGCTGCTTTCCTTGGGCATGACGTCTCCTCATTCGTCAAAACATCCGGTTGTTGCAATTGTATCGCGAATGGAGCGAGTATTTGTTTCACAGTTGCCGGCGGAAGCCGCTGATGCGGGAGGAAATTTCAAAATGTCGTCGGATTTGAAGGAAACTTCCCAGCCATTGCGCAAGCTGCTGAGGCTGATTCAGGCCGACAGCGGCCAGTCGCTGTCGGAGCTCGCGGAAAGCGCGGGCATGTCGCAAAGCTCCGCCTGGCGCCGGCTGCAGGAACTGGAGGCCGACGGCGTGATCCGCAAGCGGGTGGCGCTGCTCGATCCGTCGAAACTGGATCTGAAACTCTGCATCATCGCCCATGTGACGCTGGAGGATCATCATGACGAGGCCATCGCCTCTTTCTCGGCGGTTGTCCGCGATCGGCCGGAGATTATGGAGTGCTATGCGCTGTCGGGAACCTTCGACTACATGCTGAAGATCCGCGCGAACGACGTCGACAGCTATGACGCCTTCATGACGCGCTATCTCATGCGCAATCCGCATGTGCGCACGGTGGTTTCAAGCTTCGTGCTGCGCGAGTTGAAGTCGACGACCGAGCTGCCGATCTGAAACAAAAAAAGGCCGGGCGAACCCGGCCTTCCAAAATGCAGTGTCTTCCAGCGATTAACGCTTGGAGAACTGGAACGAACGGCGGGCCTTGGCCTTACCGTACTTCTTACGTTCGACGACACGGCTGTCGCGGGTCAGGAAGCCGCCCTTCTTCAGGACCGGACGCAGGCCCGGTTCGAAGTAGGTGAGCGCCTTGGAGATGCCGTGACGAACGGCACCGGCCTGGCCGGAGAGACCGCCACCGGCGACCGTCGCGTCGATGTCGAACTGGCCATCACGGGCAGCTGCGACGATCGGCTGCTGCAGGATCATCTGCAGAACCGGACGAGCGAAGTAGTCGAGGTACGGCTTGCCGTTGACGGTGATCTTGCCCGAGCCGGGCTTGACCCATACGCGGGCGACAGCGTTCTTACGCTTGCCGGTCGCGTAGGAGCGGCCCTGTGCATCGACCTTCTTGACGTGAACCGGAGCTGCCGGTTCCGCAGTCGTGGCGATTTCCTTGAGAGCGGAAAGGTCGGCCATTAGGCGCTCCTTGTGTTCTTGCTGTTCAGCTTGGCGACGTCGAGGACGGCCGGTTGCTGTGCTTCATGCGGATGGTTCGTGCCTGCGTAAACGCGCAGGTTCTTCATCTGGCGACGGCCGAGCGGGCCGCGGGGAACCATGCGCTCGACGGCCTTCTCGATGACGCGCTCCGGGAAGCGGCCTTCGATGATCTGGCGCGCGGTGCGCTCCTTGATGCCGCCGGGGTAGCCGGTGTGCCAGTAGTACTTCTTGTCGGTGTACTTCTTGCCCGTAAGCACGGCCTTCTCGGCGTTGATCACGATGACGTTGTCGCCATCGTCAACATGCGGCGTGAAGGTGGCTTTGTGCTTGCCGCGCAGGCGGTTCGCGATGATGGAAGCGAGGCGACCGACAACGAGGCCTTCGGCATCGATGATGATCCACTTCTTCTCCACCTCTGCAGGCTTCTGAACGAAGGTTGCCATAACAAAACTCTTTCTCTGGACCCGAACGGCGAACCGCTGGGCGTTTCTTGTTGCTTGGTTTTGACTGAAACTCAGCCAAAAGAAGAAAGCGGCCCGAGAGGGACCGCGATCTGAGGGTGCTTATACCCAAGCCCTAAACCGGCGTCAACAACGAGAATTTTGCAAGGTCGAAATAAAGTATTGCGAAAACAACGACTTAGCAATGTGGTACATTGATACCTCAATTTACTGAGGCGGAATCGAATAGGTCGCTGTCGCATGCGCCACGAGATCGTCGCTGCTGACCATTGCGATAGCGGCGTCAAGAACGGCCAATCGCTTACCGAGCTTGAGGATGCGGCAGGTGCATTCGAGCGGCCGCGGCTCCGGCTTGCGCAGGAAATTGATGTTGAGATTGGTGGTGACGGCAAGCGCCACAGGTCCGATATGGGCGATCAGCGCGATATAAGCCGAAACGTCCGCAAGCGCGAAAAGTGTCGGGCCCGATACGGTGCCGCCCGGCCGGATATGACGCTCGTTCGGATCGAGTCGCATCGTCGCAAATCCGGGGCCGGCCTCGGTGACATGGAACACTTTGCCGTCCGTGTGGACCTGAGGAAAGTCCGTGTCGAGAAACCGGTTCAGCTCCTCGACCGTCATGATGGGCTGGATCTTCATCGGCAGGTATTCCTTTGCGCTAACATCGACACTTAGTGAAGCCGACATGCGTTTTTGCGCAAGGCGGAAAAAGGTCTAAGTCGCGACAGCTACCACTGACTTGAAAGGTTGCAGGAGGCGGCGTACCACGGATGCCCATTTACGGGGATAGACAGGACAGCAGGAGAAAAGCATGGCGGACGTTGTTTCATTTCGGAAGGAAGAGCCGAGTGCATTGCTGGTGCGCGAGCTTTCGGGACCGGTGCTTCGGCTGACGCTCAACAACCCGCCAGCCAATGTGCTTTCGATCGAGCTGATGGAGGCGTTGCATACGGCGCTCGATGCCGTTGCCCATTCCAAGGACATCAGAGTTGTCGTGCTGGCGGCATCCGGCAAGCTGTTCTCCGCGGGCCACGACCTCAAGGAAATGACGGCACATCGGGCCGATGCCGACGGGGGCAGGGCCTTCTTCGAAACGACGATCCGCCTTGCTGCAGATTTGATGATCAAGATCACGCGGCTGCCCCAGGCGGTCATCGCCGAGTTCGACGGCCTGGCGACGGCAGCCGGTTGCCAGCTTGTTGCCAGCTGTGATCTGGCGATCTGCACCGACAGCTCCACCTTCTGCACGCCGGGCGTCAATATCGGCCTGTTCTGCTCGACGCCGATGGTGGCGCTGTCGCGGGCAGCACATCGCAAGCAGGCGATGGAAATGCTTCTGACAGGCGAGACCATCGATGCATCGACCGCCAAGGATTTCGGCCTGGTCAATCGCATCGTGCCCCAGCAATATCTTCGCCAGGTCGTCGACAAATATGCAGCCGTCATTGCTTCGAAATCGCCGCAGGCGCTGAAGATCGGCAAGGAAGCGTTCTATCGCCAGGCGGAAATGAGCCTTCCCGAGGCTTACGATTATGCGGTCGGCGTCATGGTCGAAAATATGCTGGCAGGCGACGCCGAGAACGGCATCGGCGCCTTCCTCGGCAAGCGGATGCCGGAGTGGGATAGGGAATAATTGGGATTGGGAATAGCGGTCAGGCCAGTTTCAGGAGCAGGGCGCCAAGCGCGATTACGCAGGCGGCGGCGATGCGCCAGATGCTGACGCGCTCCTTCAGAAACACCACGGAGATAACGACAGCGAACAGGATCGCGGTCTCGCGCAGCGCTGCGACGGTCGCGACCGGCGCCTTCGTCATCGCCCACAGTGCCAGGCCGTAGGCGCCAATGGAGCCGGCGCCGCCGATGAGGCCGCGCCACCAGTTCTTGTAGACGTGGCGGGCGACCGGCTTGATGCCCCGCCGGGCAAAGGCCCAGGTAAACAGCAACACCGGCGGAAGCAGCGCCATCCACAAAGTGTAGGAGATCGCGTTGCCCGACACCCGCGCGCCGATGCCGTCGACAAAGGTATAGCATGCAATCACGCAGGCATTGAGTAGCGCCAGGATGATCGCGTGTTTGCCGCCTTTTCGCGATTCGAAGGCGAGCGTCAGCACGCCGACGCTGATGGTCAACACACCCGCCATGGCGCCGGTTGTCAGCTGCTCGCCGATGATGACGCTGCTGGTGGAGGCGACGATCAGTGGCGCGACGCCGCGCATCAGGGGATAGACTAGCCCGATATCGCCGGCACGGTAGGAGGCAGCGACCAGCTGGAAATAGGCAAACTGGAAAAGCGCCGAAACCAGGATGAACGGCCAGGCTTCCGGCTGCGGCAATGGCAGGAACGGCAGGAAAGGAATGGCCACGACTGCCGCGCCGAGTGCGATCATTGCCGCATCGAGCGATTTCTCCGAGCCCGCCTTGACCAGCGCATTCCAGGTCGCGTGCAACAGCGCCCCGAAGAGGACGAGCGCAATGACATCAAGGGGCAAGGTGAAACCTCAGTGGAGAATGGGGCAGGCCGTTGCCAGCGTTGTCGCGCCACTGTACGGGAAAAGCAACCGGAAATTGGCGGGAGGATGCCTGTGCGGCGCTACAGCCGTTCCGCCGCCGCCATCGGGCGCTCGATTGACACCCGCCGCCACCGTGCGAACTATACACGCGTATAACAGATGAGTTCGGATCAGAACATGAACCACGACGCCTACCCGGATTATTACCTCGCCGACATCCTGCGTTCGACAAAGACGATCGCCCTCGTCGGTGCATCGCCGAACGCCGAGCGGCCGAGCCATCGGGTCATGGCCTTCCTGTTGCGCAAGGGCTATCGCGTCATCCCCATCAATCCGGGTCATGTCGGCAAGACGATCCTCGATCAGCCCGTCGTCGGCAGGCTCACCGACGTCAAGGAGCCGATCGACATGGTCGACGTCTTTCGCGCGGCCCATGCACTGCCGGCGCTCGTCGACGAGATCCTGGCGCTCGAGACCTTGCCGAAGGCGATCTGGGGCCAACTGTCGGTGAGGCACGACGCCGCTGCTGCCAAGGCGGAGGCCGCCGGTATCAAGGTCGTCATGGATCGCTGTCCGGCGATGGAGTATCCGCGTCTGATCGGCTGACACGGCATCGGCCACAGCGATGTTTCGTGCAACCGTCAGTTTTGAAAAAATCTTTCTTTGACCACGCGTGGCGGCTCTGGGATAGTGCCGCCGCTCCAGCGCATGAAGCCGAAATCGAAGCTGTTCTTCGACGCGCACGATGCCTGGAATCAAAGGGATAGGGTGCGTTTGGCGCCTCCATGGGAGGTGCGGCGCGGTCATGGGAGGGACGAATGACGAAAGACAATCCTGGTTTCAGCACGCTCGCAATCCACGCCGGAGCGCAACCAGATCCGACGACGGGCGCCCGGGCGACGCCGATCTACCAGACGACCAGCTTCGTCTTCAACGACACCGACCATGCGGCAGCACTCTTCGGCCTCCAGCAGTTCGGCAATATCTACACCCGCATCATGAACCCGACGCAGGCGGTGCTGGAAGAGCGCCTCGCCGCATTGGAAGGCGGCACTGCGGCGCTGGCGGTTGCTTCCGGGCATGCGGCCCAGCTTCTCGTATTCCACACGATCATGAGCCCGGGTGACAATTTCGTCGCCGCCAACCGTCTTTACGGTGGCTCGGTCAATCAGTTCGGCCATGCCTTCAAGTCCTTCGATTGGCAGGTTCGTTGGGCGGATCCGGGCGATCCTTCGAGCTTTGAGGCGAAGATCGATGCGCGCACCAAGGCGATCTTCATCGAAAGTCTCGCCAATCCGGGTGGTACCTTCGTCGATATCGCCGCGATTGCCGAGGTCGCACACAAGCATGGCCTGCCGCTGATCGTCGACAACACGATGGCGACACCCTACCTGCTGCGTCCGCTGGAGCACGGTGCGGATATCGTCGTGCATTCGCTCACCAAGTTCATCGGCGGTCATGGTAATTCGATGGGCGGCGTCATCGTCGATGGCGGCACCTTCGACTGGTCGAAGTCCGGCAAGTACCCAATGCTGTCGGAGCCGCGCCCGGAATATGCAGGCGTCGTGCTGCATCAGGCCTTTGGCAATTTCGCCTTTGCGATTGCTGCTCGCGTTCTCGGGCTTCGCGACTTCGGGCCGGCGATTTCGCCGTTCAACGCCTTCATGATCCTGACTGGCGTCGAGACGCTGCCGCTGCGCATGCAGCGCCATTGCGACAATGCGCTCGCCGTTGCCAAGTGGCTGAAGGGCCACGACAAGGTGTCCTGGGTCAACTATGCCGGGCTTGAGGACGATCCGAACAATGCGCTGCAAAAGCGCTATGCACCGAAGGGTGCCGGCGCCGTCTTCACCTTCGGTCTCAAGGACGGCTACGAGGCAGGAAAGCGCTTCGTCGAGGGGCTCGAGATGTTCTCTCACCTTGCCAATATCGGTGATACCCGTTCGCTCGTCATTCACCCGGCCTCGACCACCCATCGTCAGCTGACCCCGGAGCAGCTGGTTGCGGCGGGGGCAGGTCCCGATGTCGTGCGCCTGTCTGTCGGTATCGAAGACGTTTCCGACATCATCGCCGATCTCGAGCAGTCGCTCGCAAAGATCTGATATTGATATGAAAAAGAGGGGACGGACCTTCCGTCCCCTTATGGAGTTGGTGCGTGATGGTGAAGATGCAGAAATTCGACTTGGCGGCGATCGAGCCCGAAGTCGGCGGGCCTGCGGCCGATCGGCTGATTTCCGGCACGCCTCGGTTCCGCACCTGGAACGTCGAGGAGGCCGATGGCGGGATTTATGCCGGCGTCTGGGAATCCACGCCCGGAAAGTGGCGCATCGCCTATGACGAATGGGAGTACTTCCATATCCTGTCGGGCTACTCGGTCGTCACCGACGACGGCGGCGCAGTGGTGCACCTGCGCGCCGGCGACAGCATGATCCTCCAGCCCGGTTTCAAGGGAACGTGGGAGGTCATCGAGACGACCCGCAAGGATTACGTCATCCGCCTCTGATCGACCCGTTATCCCTTTGCGCCCGGCTCGGTACCGTCCGATGCCCGGGTGAACGCTTCGGCAAACGAGGCTTCCGAGATTCCGTTCAGCGCCCGCCGCAAGGCTTCGGCCTCCTGTTTACCGAGAGCATTGTCGAAGCGCGCCTGCGCCTTGCGCCAGAGATCCGTCGTCTCCCGCTGCTTCTTGGCGCCGAAGGGCGTCAGCTGAACGCGCTTCACTCGCCGGTCCGACGCGTCGGGCACAAGCTCGACATAGCCGTCGCGGATGAGTGGCTTCAGCGTGTGACCAAGCGCCGACAGGTCCATCACCAACAGATCCGCGAGCGTGCGCAGCGACGCATTCTTGCTATGGGCGATCTGGCTCAGCAGCGAATACTGCGTGCCGCGCAATCCGCTTGGTGCGAGCACATCCTCATAGAGCTGTCCTAACTGTCGCGAGGCGCGCTTCAGCGCACTGTTGGTGCAGAAGTCCCAGATTCCCTTCGGCGTGTCGTCCATCGTTTCCTCCGTCGGGAGCTGCGGCGCCCATTTTCGACTTTGGTAGCGCCACTCTTGCGCAGCGTCCAGTTTGCTGTATATTTAGTGGCATATACCACTAGATTGAAATCCGAACAAGGAAACCGACAATGCGTGCAGTGGAGAAAAGGGGTAAGGCGCTGGTGACGGGCGCGTCGTCGGGCATCGGCGCGACCTATGCGGACCGCTTGGCGCAACGCGGCCATGATCTGGTTCTGGTGGCACGCGATAAAAAGCGTCTCTCCGATCTTGCCGCCAAGCTGTCGGCGCAATACGGTGTGACGGTCGACGTGCTCAAGGCGGACTTGACGCTACGGGATGACGTAAGGCTGGTCGAGAAGCGCCTGCGCGAAGACGAGGCAATCGAACTCCTTGTCAACAACGCGGGGATCGGTCCGAAGGGACCGCTGCTCACTGATGACCTGGACTATCTCGAAGCCATGATCGAGCTGAACGTCGTCGCCGTGAACCGGTTGGCGATTGCCGCCGCCCAGACATTCGCGATGCGCGGCAAGGGAGCGATCATCAACATCGCCTCCGTCGTCGCGCTGGTGCCCGAGCGGTTCAACGGCACATACAATGCCTCCAAGGCGTTTGTGCTTAACCTGACGCAATCGATCAACGTGGAAGCGGCAGACAAGGGCGTCAGGGTTCAGGCGGTGCTGCCCGGGCTGACCCGCACCGAGATCTTTGACCGGGCCGGCGGCTCGATCGACCGGCTCGACCCTTCGATGGTGATGGACGTCACCGATCTCGTCGACGCGGCACTTGCCGGTTTCGACCAGGGAGAACTGGTCACCATTCCATCGTTGCCCGACGCTGCCGACTGGCACGCCTTCACAAAGGCGCGCATGGTGCTGTCGCCCAATCTTTCGCATGACAGGCCGGCGGCGCGCTACGGTGTCGAACAGACGGCCGCCGCCGTCTAAACCCCAACGCATTCGCCTCTGCAATTGGGATCAAACGGCTTCGGCGGTTGCGTCGAAGCCGTTTGCTTTGCGCAGACCGGGCAGGGGTGTCCCTTCACCAAACGAGATCGAGCCGCTCCAGGCCATGGAAATGGAAACTGTCCTTCACTTCCGGCGGGTGTTTCAGCCGCATCCCGGGCAAGCGCTGGAACAGGATCGGCAGCGACAGCTTGAGTTCGAGCCGGGCGAGCGGCGCTCCGATGCAGAAGTGCAGGCCCGCACCGAACGAGACGTTGACGCCCTCGTCGCGCGCAGGCTTGAAGCGGTCAGGGTCGCTGAACTTCCGCGGATCGACATTGGCGGCACCAAGAAGCAGGCCGATCTTGTCGCCCTTGCGAAGCGCAATCCCTTCGTCGAGTTCGATATCCGACAGCGCATAGCGTTGAAAGATATGCAGCGGTGCGGCAAATCGGAGGCACTCCTCGATCGCAAGATCGGTCGTCGCCTCCGTTGCGAACAGATCTCCCGGCGCGTGGTCCGACTGCAGGATCGTTCTGACCGCGTTGCCGATCTGATGGACGGTCGCCTCGTGGCCGGCGTTGAGAAGCAGGGCGGCCGTCGAAACCAGCTCTGCCTCGGACAATCGCTCTCCATCTTTCTCCGACGTGATCATATGTGTCAGCAGATCGTCGGCCGGCTTGCGGCGCTTCTCGGCGATGATGGTCTTGAGGTAGTCGGCGAAGTCGGCGGAGGCCTGGTTGGCGTCGAACTCGGTCTCGTGGCTCCGATTGAAGACGTACATTCTCACCATGCGATGCGACCAATCGAGCAGGTTTGGCGCGGCGTCGACGGGAATGCCGAGCATCCTGGCGATGATCGTGACCGGGATCGTTTCGGCATAGGTCTTCAGTAGCTCGACTTCGCCGTCCTGCTCGAAACCGTCGATGATCGTATGCGAAAGCCGTTCGATGTCCGGCCGCAACTGTTCGATCTGCCGGGAGACGAAGGCGCGGTTGACGAGGGTGCGAAGCCTGGTGTGGGTCGGCGGTTCGAGCTCCAGTAGCGAATGCTCCTCAAGTGCGTCGAAATCCTTCAGATGCGGCTTCGGTGCCGGCATGCCGAGTTCTTCGCGTGTCGCCACGTGTAGGATCTGCCGGCCAAAACGCCGGTCGCGTAGCAACGCGTTCACCTGGTCGTAGCCCGCGAAATACCATTGTTCGCGCTCGCTCCAGTAAAATGCCGGGCAATGGGCGTGAATTTCCGCGTAAGCCGACAGTGGCGCACGGTAGAAATCCGGGTCGTGCACGTCGATCGAAACGCTTCGCTTGGCGCTGTCGATGATGATGGCGGGCTTGGGCGGCATGATCTGGCTCTTTGCAAGGCGGGTGCGACAGCTATTTCTAAGGGCGACCGGGTTCGCCCCGCAAGAGTACAAGTTGCAGAGCCCTGACCGATCGACAGCGCGACTGAGTGGTTGTCGCAACGGGTCATCGGCTTGCGGTATCAGCGCGTTGACAAGATAGCTCACCGCGAGTCAATGTTCTGACGCTGCGTAGGGCGCATCGGTGCAAGGTCGAAAGGGCAACGCCCACCTACGGTAGATAGACCTTAGTTGCGCCCATGCCGAACCTCGAAAACCTCAAGAAGCAGGCCCGACCTGGATGATCGGGAAATATTGAAGGCAGACTTCAAGCTCGCCGACGCCCAGGAACTGGTCGCATGCAAGCAAAACAAGCAGCACCGCGCCCTGTTCTGCAATCGACTTCGGCACAATTGTTCGTCGCCGATATCAAGGCGTCTTGCGACTTCGTCACCGACAAACTCGGTTTTGCCGTCGACTTCGTCTACGGCGATCCACCCTTCTATGGCCAGGTGAAACGCGACAATGCGCTGCTCGCATTGCGCCTGGTCTGCGAGCCTGTCTTCGTCGGCGACATCAGAGAGCGGGAGCATCTGCTTTCCGCCTCCTTGACCGTCGCCACATCGGATGAGCTCAAGCGCCTGTTCCTCGACTATCAGGCCGCCGGCGTGCGTTTTCACCAAACATTGCGGACCGAGCCTTGGGGTGCGCGGAACTTCATCGTCCTTGATCCCGACGGCAATCTGATCCTCTTTGCCGGTCCGGCGGATTGAAGGTCGCGTTTGCGCAACGGCGGGTGGCCCGGCGGCCGGCCGTCATTCTCCAGCCCTCAAAAATGCGGGAAACAGTCTACCTGTGCCTTGAGGTCTGAGCGGCGCCGATGACTGTGGAGCAGTTCGAAAAAGCGCCACTGCCGCCATTTCGAACGGAACAAGTTTTGGTCTGGAGCCTTTTTCAGTGGCGTCCGGCGACCTATTTGCGCATGATGCGGCAGCAAGCAGGGAGCGGCATGGCAAAAAACCAGACCAGTCTATCGGCGGGCATCGTAGCGGCAATCCGCAAGCGGCGACCCACCGTCGTCAGCCGTGAGGCGGCGGTCAACCGCGGTGATATCGTCATCGCTTCCTACAACATCCACAAATGTGTCGGCACCGATGGCCGCTTTGATCCGGGCCGCACGGCCCAAGTGATCGGCGAACTCGGCGCCGATATCGTCGCCCTTCAGGAAGCCGACCAGCGGTTCGGTGAGCGGGCAGGGCTCCTCGATCTGGAACATCTGCGGCGCGAAGCGCATCTCGTATCCGTTCCGATCTCGGGCTTCTCCACCAAGGGGCATGGCTGGCACGGCAATGTGCTGCTTCTGCGTGAAGGTGCGGTTTCCGACGTACAGCAACTGAAACTTCCGGGTGTCGAGCCGCGCGGAGCGCTCGTTGTCGATCTTGACCTCAGGATGGGGCCGCTGCGCGTGATCGCCGCCCATCTCGGATTGCTTCGTCATTCCCGCGCGCAACAGGCCGAGGCGATCATCGAGGCGGCCTCCGATGCGGGCGGGCGACCCACGCTTTTGATCGGCGACCTCAACGAGTGGCGCATGGGCAAACGGTCGTCGCTGTCCTTCCTTAGCCCCGTCTTCGACCCCTCGCATGCGACCGTCGCGAGCTTTCCCTCTCGCTTTCCGCTGTTGCCGCTCGATCGCGTTCTCGGCAACCCGCACAGCCTGGTGACATCGGTCGCAGTGCACGATTCTCCTCTGGCCCGCATCGCTTCCGATCATTTGCCGGTCAAGGCATCGATCGATCTGAAGGTCGGCAAGCGGGAAGACCATAACAACGAACGGATTGAAGTGAGCCGGGCCGGATCGGCCTGAGACACTTTCTGGCGGGCAGGTGATGTTGTCCTTTGTCATTGTTGCCGTTGTCGCCATCGGCGGCGCGTTCGGTGCGGCGATTTTCTATGTCTATGGCCGCTTCGGTCGGCGTCCCCATGGAGACCCGTCTGCTGCACTCCCTGTCGCTGACGCCGATACCGAACTCGATCGGGCCATAGGCCCGCTGCTTCGCACCCGTTCCGGAAAGAACGGCATATCGCTGGTCTCTGACAACATCGAAGCTTTCGTCGTCAGGGCGCATGCGGCTCGCAGGGCCGGCCGCGGCCTCGACCTGCAATACTACTACTGGAAGGATGACTTGACCGGTCTCTTGCTCACGCGTGAAATCCTGACGGCTGCCGACCGCGGCGTCCACGTCCGCCTGCTGCTCGATGATATCAACGCCGGCATCCACGACCGGATGTGCATCGCGCTTGATGCCCACGAGAACATTGAGGTCCGGCTCTTCAATCCAAGCCGTGCCCGCACCGATCGTATCCGCCGGGGTTTCGAGATGGCCATCCGCGCTTTCAGCGCCACACGCCGCATGCACAACAAGCTGTGGGTTTCCGATGCGCGCCTGGCCATCGCCGGCGGGCGCAATATCGGCGATGCCTATTTCGACGCGGCCGAGCTTTCAAACTTTCGTGACCTCGATCTCTGGATGATCGGGCCGGTGGTCGATCAGGCAACGGCAATGTTCGATCGCTATTGGAACAGCACGTCCGTGCTGCCGATCGCCAAACTGCGCACCCCCCGCAAGCAATATCTGCCGGCGCTGAGGGAGGCGCTCGATGCCCATGCGCGCACGCCTGCCGCCCGTTTCTATCTGGAGCGCGTGACTGACGCGATGGCCGAAGAGACGTTCTATAGCGGCTCGAGAAGGCTGTACTGGATCGACAACGTTCGCCTTGAGGCCGACCCGCCCGAGAAGGCGCTGATGCAAAAGCGGCAGAACTGGCTGCTGCGCGAACTCTTCCCGCTGATCCAGGCGGCAAAGAACGATCTGCGCATCATTTCGCCCTATTTCATTCCCGGCACGGCCGGGACGCGCGAACTGACGGCGCTTGTGAAAAAGGGCATCCGCGTCGCGGTGCTGACAAATTCACTGGCTGCGACCGACGTCGCGGCCGTTCATGGTGGCTATGTGAAGTACCGTCGAAACCTCGTTCGCGCCGGTGTCGAGCTTTTCGAACTGAAAGAGCAGGGCGATACGGTCGAGAGTCATCGTATGTCGCTGTTTGGCCGGCGCAATGCGAGCCTGCACAGCAAGGCCTTTGTGGTCGATGGTCTGAACGGCTTCGTCGGTTCGATGAATTTCGACCCGCGGTCGGCATCGCTGAACACCGAAATGGGCGTTGTGTTTGTGGATGCAGCACTTGCCGGCGAACTCGCCACGATGTTTGAGGACGAGACGGCCCCGTCCGTCAGTTATCGGCTAAGCCTTGAAGGTGCGCGGCTCGTCTGGCGTGACCGAACCAACGGGACCGAGCGGCGGCTGCGGCGCGAGCCCGACGCCAGCCTGCTGAGGCGCGTTATCGCCGGGATCATCCGTATCCTGCCGATCGAATCGCAGCTTTGAGGTCCGCCGTGGCGCGCGCGCCGTTTACCGTCCGTTTACCCAGCGGTGGCGAATGCTGTGCGGAAAGCGCAAAAGCCAGGGCGTTGGCAAAGGCGGCGGCGAAAAAATGTTCTATCAGCAATCACGTGTGGAGGACCGCTGTTCTTAGGCTGGAAGGGCGCCGCCGATTAAGGTTATCGGAGGTTGGCGACTTGAAGTGAAGGGTGTTGACACTCTATGTAGGGGCAGAAGGCTAATCCTGTGATTCCCGGTTCGCAAAGGCATTGCGGGCCCGATTGATGAAGGTTCGATATGAGAAATCCAGTTGATACCGCCATGGCGCTGGTGCCGATGGTTGTGGAGCAGACCAACCGCGGCGAACGTTCCTACGATATCTTTTCGCGCCTTCTGAAAGAGCGCATCATCTTCCTGACCGGTCCGGTCGAAGATCAGATGGCAACGCTCGTCTGCGCCCAGCTTCTTTTCCTCGAGGCAGAAAACCCGAAGAAGGAAATCGCTCTCTACATCAATTCGCCGGGTGGCGTCGTTACCGCCGGTATGGCGATCTACGACACCATGCAGTTTATCAAGCCGGCGGTTTCGACGCTGTGCATCGGTCAGGCCGCCTCGATGGGTTCGCTCCTGCTGGCTGCCGGCCACAAGGACATGCGTTTCGCCACCCCGAACTCGCGCATCATGGTGCATCAGCCGTCCGGTGGCTTCCAGGGCCAGGCCTCTGATATCGAGCGTCACGCCAAGGACATCCTCAAGATGAAGCGGCGCCTGAACGAGGTTTACGTCAAGCATTGCGGCCGGACCTACGAAGAGGTTGAACAGACGCTCGATCGCGACCATTTCATGAGTTCCGACGAAGCGCTCGACTGGGGTCTGATCGACAAGGTCATCACGTCGCGCGAAGCGATCGAGGCTGCAGAGCAGGCGTGATAACGCGCTTTTGTGTCACGATAGATGCAATTGTGACACAATTGTAATGGTGAAAGGGCTTTATCGAGGGGGTAAAGCCGCTAAGATGACCCCTTAATGTTCTATTGAGCTGTGAAGACATAGGGTTCAGAGTTAGGTGGGAGAGTCGTTGCGGCCGAATCTTGGGCAAAATGCCCTGATACGGTGAGTACTCCCGGAAGCCCTCTTAATGCGGCGCAGGTCTTTGCGCGGGGCGAATTGAGTGGTCCGTGATATCTTTTCCGAAGATGTCCGGCGTGCTGGAAGGAAATGGAAATGAGCAAGGTCAGCGGTAGCAACGGCGGTGACTCGAAGAATACGCTTTATTGTTCGTTTTGCGGCAAGAGCCAGCACGAAGTCCGCAAACTGATTGCCGGACCGACGGTCTTCATCTGCGATGAATGCGTCGAGCTCTGCATGGACATCATTCGCGAAGAGAACAAGACCTCGATGGTCAAGTCCCGCGATGGCGTTCCGACCCCCCAGGAAATCATCAAGGTCCTCGACGAGTACGTCATCGGCCAGCAGCAGGCGAAGCGCATTCTTTCGGTCGCCGTGCACAACCACTACAAGCGTCTGGCCCATGCGGCCAAGGGCAGCGATGTGGAGCTGGCGAAGTCGAACATCATGCTCGTCGGCCCGACCGGTTGCGGCAAGACCTATCTCGCACAGACGCTTGCACGCATCATCGACGTGCCCTTCACGATGGCCGATGCGACGACGCTGACGGAAGCCGGCTATGTCGGTGAAGACGTCGAAAACATCATCCTGAAGCTGCTGCAGGCTGCCGACTACAATGTCGAGCGCGCCCAGCGCGGCATCGTCTACATTGACGAAGTCGACAAGATCTCGCGCAAATCCGACAACCCGTCGATCACCCGTGACGTTTCCGGTGAGGGCGTGCAGCAGGCGCTCTTGAAGATCATGGAAGGCACTGTTGCTTCGGTGCCGCCTCAGGGTGGCCGCAAGCATCCTCAGCAGGAATTCCTGCAGGTGGATACCACCAATATCCTGTTCATCTGCGGCGGCGCCTTCGCCGGCCTCGATAAGATCATCTCCGCCCGTGGCGAGAAGACGTCGATCGGTTTCGGCGCGACGGTTCGCTCGCCGGAAGATCGCCGCGTCGGCGAAGTTCTGCGCGAACTCGAGCCGGAAGATCTGGTTAAGTTCGGCCTGATCCCGGAATTCATCGGCCGTCTGCCGGTTCTGGCAACGCTCGAAGACCTCGATGAGGACGCGCTGATCCAGATCCTGTCCGAGCCGAAGAACGCTCTGATCAAGCAGTACCAGCGGCTGTTCGAGATGGAGGACGTCGAACTGACCTTCCACGAGGACGCGCTGCGCGAGATCGCCCGTCGCGCCATCGTGCGCAAGACCGGCGCCCGTGGCCTGCGCTCGATCATGGAAAAGATCCTGCTCGACACGATGTTCGAGCTGCCGACGCTCGAAGGCGTTCGCGAAGTCGTGATCTCCGACGAGGTGGTGAAGGGTGCGGCGCGGCCGCTCTACATCTATTCCGAGCGCTCGGAAGAGAAGGCGAACGTTTCGGCCTGATCGCAGGCCCACAGATCGGACCTGAAAAAGCCCGCCTCGTGCGGGCTTTTTCATGGCCCTGCACTTAGTTGTTGAGATGGCTTGCGCGGGGGACGATTTAACAATTCGGTTGTTGCTAAAGTGTCTTAACAACGCAATGATGTGACGATTCAGTAGAGGGCCTCGGCCGTTGCATATCCTTGAAGCCTCGTTTTCCGTCGCAAGGTACGCAACAGCAATAAAGCGTAGTCAGAAGGACCCGGCCACTGATGGTGGATGTTGCGGCGAGCCTTGAAAAGGACTCTCTAGCACTCCACTTTCATGTGGAAAATATGACAACCGGGAGTGCCGCTGTGGCTCCCGGGAACGGGCCCGAAATCGGGACGGAAAGGAAATGACATGACGAGCAAAACGTCTCCGGCGACTGAAAGCGCGACCTATCCGGTCTTGCCGCTTCGCGACATTGTAGTCTTCCCGCACATGATCGTGCCGCTCTTTGTCGGCCGTGAAAAGTCCATCCGTGCGCTTGAAGAAGTCATGGGGACCGACAAGCAGATCATGCTTGCCACCCAGATCAACGCGACGGACGACGATCCGGAAGCCTCGGCGATCTACCAGGTGGGCACGATTGCCAATGTCCTGCAGCTCCTGAAGCTGCCCGACGGCACCGTCAAGGTGCTGGTCGAAGGGCGCACGCGCGCCAAGATCGACAGCTACACGCCGCGCGAAGAATTCTACGAAGCGTCCGCACAGGCGCTCGACGAGCCGGAAGAAGATCCGGTCGAGATCGAGGCGCTCAGCCGCTCGGTCGTCTCCGAATTCGAAAGCTACGTGAAACTCAACAAGAAGATTTCTCCGGAAGTCGTCGGCGTCGCGAGCCAGATCGAAGATTATTCGAAGCTTGCCGACACCGTCGCATCGCATCTATCGATCAAGATCGTCGAAAAGCAGGAAATGCTGGAAACCACCAGCGTGAAGATGCGCCTGGAAAAGGCGCTCGGCTTCATGGAAGGTGAGATCTCCGTCCTGCAGGTGGAAAAGCGTATCCGTTCGCGCGTCAAGCGCCAGATGGAGAAGACCCAACGCGAGTACTACCTCAACGAACAGATGAAGGCGATCCAGAAGGAACTCGGCGACGGTGAAGACGGCCGCGACGAGATGGCCGAAATCGAAGAGCGCATCGCCAAGACCAAGCTTTCCAAGGAAGCGCGCGAAAAGGCCGACGCCGAGCTGAAGAAGCTGCGCCAGATGAGCCCGATGTCGGCGGAAGCAACCGTCGTGCGCAACTATCTGGATTGGCTGCTTGGCATGCCGTGGGGCAAGAAGTCCAAGATCAAGACCGATCTGAACCATGCCGAGGAAGTGCTCAACGTCGATCACTTCGGCCTCGACAAGGTCAAGGAGCGCATCGTCGAATATCTCGCCGTCCAGGCCCGTTCGACGAAGATCAAAGGCCCGATCCTGTGCCTCGTCGGCCCTCCGGGCGTCGGCAAGACTTCGCTTGCCAAGTCGATCGCCAAGGCGACCGGCCGCGAATACGTGCGCATGGCGCTGGGTGGCGTTCGTGACGAAGCCGAAATCCGCGGTCACCGCCGCACCTACATTGGCTCGATGCCCGGCAAGGTCGTCCAGTCGATGAAGAAGGCGAAGAAGTCCAACCCGCTCTTCCTGTTCGACGAGATCGACAAGATGGGCCAGGACTTCCGTGGCGACCCGTCCTCGGCTCTGCTGGAGGTGCTGGATCCAGAACAGAACTCGACCTTCATGGATCACTACCTTGAAGTCGAATACGATCTGTCCAACGTGATGTTCATCACCACGGCGAACACGCTGAACATTCCGGCGCCGCTGATGGACCGCATGGAAGTGATCCGTATTGCCGGCTACACCGAAGAGGAAAAGCTGGAAATCGCCAAGCGGCACCTGCTGCCGAAGGCGATCCGCGATCACGCGCTGCAGCCGAAAGAGTTTTCGGTCACCGACGGTGCGCTGATGGCGATCATCCAGACCTACACACGCGAAGCCGGCGTTCGTAACTTCGAGCGCGAACTGATGAAGCTCGCCCGCAAGGCGGTAACCGAGATCATCAAGGGCAAGGCCAAGGCAGTGGCAGTCACTGCCGGCAACATCCAGGACTACCTTGGCGTACCGCGTTATCGTCACGGCGAAGCCGAACGCGACGATCAGGTCGGTGTGGTCACAGGTCTTGCCTGGACCGAGGTCGGCGGCGAACTGCTGACGATCGAAGGCGTCATGATGCCCGGCAAGGGCCGCATGACCGTCACCGGCAACCTGCGCGACGTGATGAAGGAATCGATTTCGGCGGCGGCATCCTATGTCCGCTCGCGGGCGATCGACTTCGGCATTGAGCCGCCGCTGTTCGACAAGCGCGACATCCACGTGCACTTGCCGGAAGGCGCGACGCCCAAGGATGGCCCGTCGGCCGGTGTTGCCATGGCAACAGCGATCGTCTCTGTCATGACCGGTATTCCGATCTCCAAGGACGTGGCGATGACGGGTGAGATCACCCTTCGCGGCCGCGTGCTGCCGATCGGAGGACTGAAGGAAAAACTGCTGGCGGCCGTTCGCGGCGGCATCAAGAAGGTGCTGATCCCCGAGGAAAACGCCAAGGATCTCGCCGAGATCCCGGACAACGTGAAGAACGTGCTGGAGATCATCCCCGTTTCGCGGATGGGTGAAGTGCTCGAGCACGCTCTGGTCCGCGTCCCGGAGCCGATCGAATGGGACCCGGCAAATGAGCCGGCAACCGTCGCCGCGGTTGATTCGCAGGACGAAGCGGGCGCTTCCATCGCCCACTGATTGACAGGACCGGGCGGGTGCAATTGTGTTCCCGTCAGGCCCATTTGGCAGAAAAACAAGGAAGACCGGCCTCTGGCCGGTCTTTTTTGTTGTAAAAGCATGCTGCAAGCCTTGCATTCCAAGGGATTAGGCGCAATTGGGAATGGCAAGACGCGGGCGATGCGCAAGCCGCCGCGGCTTAAAAACACAGTCGTTTCGAACCATTTTGAAAGGGGTGGAAACATGAACAAAAATGAGCTCGTGTCTGCCGTTGCTGAGAAGGCCGGACTTTCCAAGACCGACGCATCTTCCGCAGTTGATGCAGTTTTCGAGACCATCCAGGCTGAACTTAAGGACGGTGGCGACATTCGCCTCGTCGGTTTCGGCAACTTCTCCGTTTCGCGTCGCGAAGCCTCCAAGGGCCGCAACCCGTCCACGGGCGCAGAAGTTGACATCCCGGCACGCAACGTTCCGAAGTTCACGGCCGGCAAGGGCCTGAAGGATGCCGTTAACGGCTGATAGGTTTGCTTGACGGCCGGATACGAGGCCGGCCGTCCAAGTCTTGAAGGGTTCGGTTCACGCCGGACCCTTTTGCGTTTCGGCTGCCCTTGCAGCAGCGCGGTCTTTGGTCTACGGCTCAGCCCTGTTCTCAGGGCGGGGTGAAACTCCCCACCGGCGGTAAGGGCTCAGCGCCGCGCGTCAAATATGACGCGCAACGGACGCTGTGACACTTGAAAGCTGCTGCATAATTTTCTCCTTAAATCGGATTGGATTTAAGGAATTATGCAGCAGGCCCAAGCCCGCGAGCACTTCAGGCGCTGTCGTGTCGGAAGGTTAGCAGATCCGGTGCGATTCCGGAGCCGACGGTCACAGTCCGGATGAAAGAGAATGATCGTGGGTGCGACGGGCGGGCGGTCCGTCGTCGCATCCTGCGCTCATGTGTCCTGATTTGTGTAGGTCCCTGTTTGCGGATGAAGGACATGAGCGAGACGACCCAAGCACTTTTCACCTCCCGTGCCATGGCCGGTGCGGCCTGGATGATACTGGCCGGCGTCGCCTTTGCTCTCCTGAATGTCGTCACGCAATGGATGACGATGCAACTCGGCTTTTCCGCCACCTCGACTGCCTTCTGGCAATATGCATTTGCACTCGTCTTCTCCCTGCCGTTCCTGTTTCGCGCCGGCCTGTCGGCCATGCGCACCGATTACCCCTGGCGTCACGTCATTCGCGTTGCCTTTGCGGCGCTCGGCGTAGGGGCCTGGGTTTCGGGCCTGGCTTCTGTTCCGATCTGGCAGGCGATCGCGCTGGTGATGACATCGCCATTTTTCATCATTCTTGGTGCGCGGCTCTTCCTGGGCGAACGCGTTGGTCCGGCACGCTGGGCAGCGGCGGCAGTCGGCTTTGCCGGCGCCACGATCATCCTGCAGCCCTGGTCGGAAAGCTTCACCTGGGCAGCGCTGCTGCCGGTTTTCTCGGCGCTGCTCTGGGGGGCGGCGTCGCTGATCACCAAGAGCCTGACAGGCATCGAGCGCCCTGAGACGATAACGGTCTGGTTGCTCGTGCTTCTGACGCCGATCAATGGTGTGCTGGCGCTGTCGGCAGGGTTTGTCGTGCCGAGTGGAACTATCCTTGCGCTATTGGTGCTGGCGGGGCTTTTGACCGTGGTGGCACAGTATCTGTTGACGCTTGCCTATACCGTCGCAGACGCAGCGTATGTGCAGCCTTTCGACGATCTCAAGCTACCGCTCAACGTTCTCGCCGGCTGGCTCGTCTTCGGTTATGCGCCGAGCGGCTATCTGTGGCTGGGGGCGGTCCTGATCCTCGGCGCCTCGCTTTTCATCATGCGCAACGAGATGAAACGCGAGCGCGCGACCGCGTAAGACAACGCTGCACAACAAAGGCGCGGGACTGTCATGCGCCTGTCATCGCCATCCCGCAGAACCCCCTTGTTTTGAATATTCGACATGGGGGATTTTTCATGACCATTTCATCATGCAGAACGGCACTTGCCGCCATACTTCTTGCGTCCGTTGCCTTTCCGGCTGCCGCCGAACCGGTGTTCAATCGTATTGCGTCCTTCGCCGTTGCCGACAATCTGCCGGAGGGCGATGCCCGCAAGGACGCGACATCCGCGGAAATCATTACCGCCACCGAAGACGGCAATACGCTGATCTATTCCGATAGCCCGGGCAAGCGCATCGGCCTTATCGATATCACCGACGCCAAGGCGCCGAAGGCGGCCGGTATCGTGTCGTTCGATGGCGAGCCGACCTCGGTAACCGTCGCCGGTACCAAGGCCCTGATCGCGGTCAACACACGCGAAAGCTTCACCAAGCCTTCCGGCTTTCTCGCTACCGTCGACGTTGCCTCGAAGAAGGTCGAGTCGACCTGCGATCTCGGCGGCCAGCCGGACTCCGTCGCGGTCAACAAGGACCGGACCATTGCTGCGATCGCGATCGAGAATGAGCGCGATGAAGAGGTCAACGACGGCAAGATCCCGCAGATGCCTGCCGGCGACCTGGTGATCCTGTCTCTGAAGGATGGTGGTGCCGATTGCGCGACGATCAAGCACGTGACCCTCACCGGTCTTGCCGAGGTTGCAGGCGACGACCCGGAGCCGGAATTCGTGTCCTTCAACGGCAAGGACGAGATTGCGCTGACGCTGCAGGAGAACAACCACATCGTCATCATCGACGGCAAGTCGGCGACGGTAAAGACGCATTTCTCCGCTGGCGCGGTCGACCTTAGGGACATCGACGCCAAGCGTGACGGCGCTATCGCCTTCATGGACGAGCAACCGGGCCGCAAGCGCGAGCCTGACGCCGTCAAGTGGCTCGACGACAATCGCATCGTCGTCGCCAACGAAGGTGACTATGAGGGCGGTTCGCGCGGCTTCACCATCTTCGATACGGCCGGTAAGGTCCTGTTCGAATCGGGTGCGAGTTTCGAACACGAGATCGCTTCGATCGGCCACTATCCCGAGAAGCGCTCGTCGGCCAAGGGCGTCGAGCCGGAAGGCCTCGAGGCTGCCAAGTTCGGCGAAGACAATCTGTTCTTCGTGCTTACCGAACGTGCATCCGTCGTCGGCGTTTACAAGGACACCGGCGCCGAGCCGGAACTGCTGCAATTGCTGCCGTCGGGCATCTCGCCGGAGGGTGCCGTCGCGATCCCGTCGCGCAATCTGCTTGCGACCGCCAACGAGGTCGATCTCGGCGAAGACGGCGGCGCTCGCTCGCATGTGATGATCTACGAGCGTGGCGAAGGTGAAGCCGCCTATCCGCAGATCCGTTCGGCGGACAAGGATGGTCTGCCGGTGGGCTTCGGAGCCTTGTCGGGCCTCGCAGCCGTTGCCGACAAGCCGGGCTTCCTGCGCGCAGTCAACGATTCGGTTTATGCATCGCAGCCGACCATCTTCACCATCGATGCGACGCAGAAGCCGGCGTTGATCACCGAGACGCTTCGGATCACCCGCGATGGCGCCCCGGCACAGAAGCTCGACATCGAAGGCATCGCCAATGATGGGGAAGGGGGCTTCTGGCTCGCTTCGGAAGGCAACGCCGACAAGCTCTACAGCCACGCGCTGCTGCGTGTGAACAAGAAGGGCGAGATCAAGAAGGAGATCGCCCTGCCCGAAACTCTGCGTGCAGGCGAGAGCCGCTTCGGCTTCGAGGGTGTAACGGTTGTCGGCGAAGGCGACGATCAGGTTCTCTGGATGGCCGTCCAGCGCGAATGGAAGGACGACGAGAAGGGCTTCGTCAAGCTCGTCTCCTACAAGCCGTCGAGCGAGGAATGGGGTGCTGTGCGTTATCCGCTCGAGAAGGCGGATGGCGGCTGGGTCGGCCTGTCGGAAATCTCCGTCCACGGCGACTATGCCTATATCATCGAGCGAGACAACCTGATCGGCCAGGCAGCCAAGCTGAAGAAGCTCTACCGTGTCGCCCTTGCCGACCTGAAGCCGGCAGCCCTTGGCGGCGAGCTTCCTGTCGTCAAGAAGGAAGAGGTTCGCGACCTCCTTCCCGATCTGAGGGCCCTGAAGGGTTACGTCGTCGACAAGGTCGAAGGCTTCACCGTCGATGCCGCCGGCAACGGCTATGTCGTCACCGACAATGACGGCGTCGACGATTCCTCCGGCGAGACACTGTTCTTCTCCATCGGTGCCATCGACGCGATGTAATCGTCGGGCCAGGAGAAAAACGAAAGAGGCCGGGACATGACGTCCCGGCCTCTTTCTGTTTCGGCTATCTGTAAAGGCTGGGGGAAGGGCGGGCCTAGCGAGCGACCGCAATCTGTGCTGCTTCGGCCTCATCCTTGCGCTTGCGAATTTCGTCGGTCTTGTCGACGAGTTTGCCGACGATATCGAAGAGCTGACCGAGCTCCTTGTCGTCGAGCGCGGAGAAGATCTCCTCGATCAGCTGTTTGCGCGGGTGTTCGGCTGCCTCCAGGATCACGCGTCCCGTGTCGGTGATCGAGACGATCTTGGCGCGGCGATCCTCGGGATCGGGTTTGCGCATCACCAATCGGTCGCGCTCGAGGCCGTCGATCGCTTCGGTGACGGTGCGCGGCGCAAAGTTCAGCGCGCAGGCGATATCCGTCGAGCGACAGGGGCCGAGCTTGCTCAGGAAGAACAGGAATTTGCTCCGCGCCAGCGAAACGCCTTCCTCCGTCATCGACTCGTTCACGAGCCGGTGGACGCGGTGATAAAGCTCAAACAGTCTGTCGGAAACTTCGAATGTCTTCTTCATGATCATCGTTGGAAAATTGTGAGGTGCCATGTCAAATGGCAGCAACATTATTGATAGTTACAATTGCTACATTTGTCGACTAAAACCTCTGCAATTTCACGGTAACGACCTCCGCAAGCAAGAAACGGCCTCCGTTTCCGGAGGCCGTTTCACTTGTAGTGCCAAGAATTTCACCCGTTCGGACTATGCTGCCCGGCGCGATGAGCCGGTCCAAGGCGCGTAACCGTGGCCCGAATCCTGGGCCAATGTGAAGCGAGCGATCAGTTCGCGAAGACGGCCGGCCTCCTGTGCCAGCGTCGCGCTTGCGGCGTTCGCCTCTTCGACCATTGCGGCGTTCTGCTGGGTCACCTGGTCCATCTGGTTGACGGCGGTGTTGACCTCGGAAAGCCCGGCGGACTGTTCCTGTGCCGAAACGGCGATCGCGTCCATGTGCTGGTTGATCGTGACGATAAAGCCTTCGATCGTGCGCAGAGCCTCGCCGGTTTCACGCACGAGTTTGACGCCGCTCTGCACTTCCACCGCTGAATTGCGGATCAGGTCCTTGATCTCCTTGGCGGCATTGGCCGAACGCTGTGCGAGTTCGCGCACTTCCTGGGCGACGACGGCAAATCCCTTGCCGGCATCACCGGCGCGCGCTGCTTCCACGCCGGCATTCAGCGCCAGCAGGTTGGTCTGGAAGGCGATTTCGTCGATGACGCCGATGATGTTGGAGATTTGGCTCGACGAATGCTCGATGCGGCCCATGGCGTCGATTGCGCCGGAGACGATGGCGCCGGACTTGTGGGCGCTTTCGTTTGCCTGGCTGGCAATGGCGCGGGCTTCGTTGGTGCGCTTGGACGAGCTGCCGACATTGACCGTGATCTGGTCGAGGGCGGCTGCCGTTTCTTCCAGCGACGCGGCCTGCTGTTCGGTGCGACGTGACAGATCGTCGGCGCTCTGGCTGACTTCGCGTGCACCGCTGTCGATGCTGCCCGAGCTGGAGGAGACGGCAGCCAGTGTATCGGCCAGCTGGGCAACGGCCTGGTTGAGGTCGTGACGCAGCTGTTCGAAATCCGGTGCGAAAGGTTCGTTGAGCTGGAAGGCGAGATCGCCGGCCGCCAGGCGGCGAAGACCGGTTGCAAGGCCGGCTGTCGCTTCCTGCAGACGGAGCTGTGCGGCCGCCTCGGCCTCTTCGGTCACGCGGTGACGCTCGGCCTCTGCCTGCGAACGCTGGACCTTGGCATCTTCCTCGAGCTGAAGATTGGAGATGGCCGCCTCGCGGAAGACCTCGACGGCGCGCGCCATCTCGCCGATCTCGTCCTTGCGCACGCCATAGGGAATGGCGGTGGCCGTATCGCCATTTGCGAGACCTGCCATCGAGCGGGTGATGATCTGGATTGGACGGGCAATGCCGCGGATTGCGTAGAAAATAGCGCCGAGGACGATGAGAGCCGCAACCGCGATGACAGCCATTTCGATCATACGGATCTGGTCGTGCGTGGTGGAGCTGTCAGCAACGGCAGCGTCGGCGCCGGCCAGATTGAGCGCGCGCATTTCCTTGATCGCCTGGTCGACCTGCTGTTCCCTCTCGCGCATCTCGACCTTGAACACGCTTTGCGCCTTCATATTCTCGAGATTGTTGGAGAGCTTGACCATGCCGGCGGAAACCGAGAGGTAGGCCTCATAGGCGCTCTTGACCTTTTCAAGTGCTGCCTTGTCGGCGTCGTTGACCATCAGGGCGGCGTATTCGTCCGAAAGCTTGTTGAAGCCATCTACGGTTTCGCCGATGACCTTCTCGGCCGCCTTCTTCTCGAAGGGGGTCAGCGAGATCAGGTGCCGGGCAAACGACATGCGTGTGTCCGAAAGCTGGGTTTCCAGTGCGCGCGAGAGCGAGACACGCGGCAGCCACGTGGTGGCAATCTCGTTGTTGCGCTCGTTCATCATCTTGATGCCGCCAAGCGAGGCGACGGCCAGAACGGTGACGATGAGGCCAACCATCAGGAAAAGGGCAATAAGGGTGTGTGATATCTTTAGGCGCGACATGAATAACTCCGGAGGAACGGCGTCCGTAAAAGCTTGTGCATGAATAAGTCGTTCCGGCTCTTGATCGTCATGACGGAGCGGATGCCGAAGCAGGGAGTCATTCCTGTGCTTGGCCGCACGCAAAATGCAGCCGAGCGGAACCTAGCCAACAAGTTCTTACAAAAGCGCTAATCGATTAAAGTGAGTATAATCTGATATTTGCACATAGGGGCGCGCGCTTTTGCGGCAGAACGTTTCAAGTCGAAACTCCAGTCATTACGTATGAGCGCTGGCTTTACTTAACTGCCCTGAAATAACGGCGAGTGACGGGCGCATCCGCGTGGATGACGGTGTCCGGCGCATTGACGGGTGCTGCTCCCACGGGCCATGGTCGGCCATGTCCTTCCGCTTCGTTCACACCGCCGATCTTCATCTTGATTCCCCGCTGCGCAGCCTTGCGCTTCGAAATGCCGAGCTCGCCGACATCGTGCGCGGTGCGACCAGGCAAGCGCTTGTGAGGATCGTCGATCTTTGCCTTGCCGAAGAGGTCGATGCCTTGCTGATCGCCGGCGACCTTTATGATGGCAGCCAGACCTCGATGAACACCGCGCTGTTTCTCGCTGGCGAACTGCGCCGGCTCGACGAGGCCGGCATCCGGGTCTTCATCATCCGCGGCAATCACGATGCCCAATCGCAAGTGACGAACGAGCTGACGCTCTCGCCATCGACACACGTCTTCAAGGGCCGCGGCAAGGCAGTCCTCGCAAAGACGCTGGAGAGCGGCCGCGATGTCTATATCCATGGTGTGAGCTTTGCGAACCCCCATGCGTCGGAAAGCTTGCTGCCGTCCTTTCAGTCACCGGTCGCCGACGCGATCAATATCGGCATGTTGCACACGAGCCTCGCCGGCGCTGCCGGCCATGACCTCTATGCTCCCTGCAGCGTGGCGGATCTCCAGGCGCACGGCTTCGACTATTGGGCGCTCGGCCATGTCCATCAGCGTCAGGTCCATGCCAGCGAACCTTTCGTCGTCATGCCGGGCATGCCGCAGGGGCGCGACATCAACGAAGCCGGCAGCAAGGGCGTGACGTTGGTGACGGTGACCGACGAAGGGCGGGTTTCGATCGAGGAGCGGGCAATCGGCCTTGCCACCTTCGAGCGGATCAGCCTTGACCTCACCGGCGTTTCCGAGTGGGGCGATATGCTTGATACGGTCGGGAACGCTTTCTTGCAGTCGCGCGAGACGACCGCTGCCGACAATGTGATCTTCCGCCTGACACTGACTGGCGCGACGCCGCTTTCCTGGCGCATGCGCCGTGATGGCGATCTGCTCCGGGCCGAGATCGACAATGTGGCTGCGGGCAACGGCGGCTGCTGGGTCGAGAAAATCGAGCTCGATTGCCGCAGTCCTGGTGCAGAGGCGGGGGCGGTTATGGCTGATCCGGTCGACGAACTGGCGGCCCTTGTCGGCAGCGATGTCCTGCCGGCCCACGGTTTCCGTCAGGAAGTGCGCTCTGCGGTCGAGGAATTGCTGCAGCAGTTGCCGCCGGACCTGCGCCAGGTTCTGGCGCCGGATGAGGCGGCGGTCGAAAGACTGGCGTTCGATGCCGGTGTCTCCGGTGCTGCGGAGGTGCTCGCACACCTTCATGGCAATGCAGGCGAGGGTTCACGCTGATGCGGCTGCGCGAACTCGACCTGGTGCGGTACGGCAAGTTTACCGAGCGGCGCCTCGACTTCGGTCCGGCGATATCAGGTAGGCCAGACCTGCATATCGTTTACGGCCCGAACGAGGCCGGCAAGTCGACGCTGTTTTCGGGCTTCCTCGACCTGCTCTTCGGCATCGAGCATTACAGCTCCTACGGCTTTCTGCACGCCTATCAGACGATGCGGGTTGGCGGCACGATCGAGGCGGCCGGCCGCACCCATCAGGCCTTCCGGATAAAGCGCAAGACCAACACGCTGGTCGGTGCCGACGATCAGCCGTTGCCGGACAATCTGTTTTCCGCCGCGCTCGGCTCGATCGACCGCGCGACCTACCGCATGATGTTCTCGCTCGACGACGACAGTATCGAGCAGGGAGGGGAGGCGATCCTGAAGAGCGAGGGCGAACTCGGCTCCCTGCTCTTTTCCGCCAGTTCAGGTCTGCCGGACAGCGCTGCGATCCTGTCTATCCTGCGCGCCGAGGCGGATGCCTTCTATCGACCCCAGGCACGCAAGCATCAGCTTTCCGAGCTGAAGGCCGAACTCGATGCGTTGAAAGTCGAGCGCAACGGGCTGGACGTCAATGCGCGTGAATATGCATCGCTGCGCAAGACGCTTCTTGCCGCCCGCGAGCGCCACGACGCGGCCATGGCGCGGCGCGTCGAACTGCGAGTGGAGCGCGATCGCCTGCGAGCGCAGATCGATGCCTTGCCGCTCTTCCGGCGCCTGTGTGGCTTGCGCATTGATCTGGCAAAGGCGCCGGCCTTGCCGCCAGCGCCGGCCGAGTGGGCCGCAGAACTGCCCGCACTGCGACGGCGCGACATCGAAATTGCGACCAGGTTGCGTCAACTCGCGGACGAAAGTCGCCGTCGGCAGGAAGAGCTGGAGGTCCTGCCGCATGACAAGGCGGCCCTCATCCTGGTGGAACGTTTGAACGCGCTGCAGGAGACGGCGCTCGATGCGCGTTACGTCACAGCCGCGCGCGACATGCCCGCACGGATCGACGAACTGTCGCGGACAAATATCGAAATTTCTGCCTGCCTCGTTAGGCTCGGCGAGCGCGGCGACCAGGATCCGGCATCGCTGCTGTTGCCGACGGCCACAGGCGCTCGCCTGCAGGAACTCTCACGGCGGCATTCCGCGTTGCAGGAGCGTGCGGCATCGGCTCGACAGGAGGCGGATGGGGCAAAACGGATGGAGCGGGAGGCGACAGACGAGCTGGCGCGGCTGCAGGCCGAACGCAGCTCGGCCATCGATCCGAGCGCGTTTGTCGAGCGCTTGCGGCGTGTTCGGCAGGATGATTGCTCCCTGCGCCTGCAGGCCACCCGACAAGTGCTCGAACGCCTGGATGCAGAGCTTGCCGACAAGCTGGCGGCTTTGAAACCCTATTCAGGCAGCGCCGATGATCTGCTTGGCCTGACTGTGCCCGCTGCCGGCACGATCGAGACCTGGCGACGCGACACGGCGGCGCAGGACCAAAGGCGCCTGCGCCTTGCCGACCGCGTCGCGAGCGAAACTGAACAACTGGCCGGAGAGGAAGCTCGCCTCGCGGCCCTGATTGCTTCGGGCGGCGCCCTTGACGACCGGGCGTCCATCGAGATTCGCCAGCAGCGACAACACGCCTGGGAGCGGCACAAGGTCCGGTTGGATGCGACGACTGCGGAAATCTTTGAGGACGCGTTGGGTCGCGACGACGATGCGACGGCATTGCGGCTCGCCGAGGCAGCAAAGGTCGCGGATATGCGCTCGCTCGCTTTGTCGATCGCCGAGCGCCGGGCGCGTCTTGATGAGCTTGGGCGACAACAATGCTCGCTCGCCGAGGAGGCGTCTGCACTTGCACAGGCGGTCAAAGCAACAGCCTCTGCAAGCGGTTTACCTGACGTCACGCAGTTGACGCAGCTGGAAGCCTGGCTCGTGTCCCGGCTCGCGGCGCTCGATGTCCGCACACAACAGCGTTCTACGCGGCTGGAGCTCGATCGCGCCCAGGCCGACGAGAATGACGCGCGCGATGTTCTGAAGGATTCACTTGCCGAGATCGGTGTGACCGAGCGTTTGCCGCAACGGCTCGACGATCTCATGGCCTTTGCCGAGAATGCTGTCGGGCAGGCCCAGGCGGCTTTTTCTGCCGGCAAGGCGGCGCGCGAGGCGGTCCGACGTTCCAGTGACGCGCTGGAGCAGCGTAAGTCGATCTTGGCGCAAGCCGAGGACGCCCTGTGCTCCTGGCGGGAGCAATGGGACGATCTGCTCTCAACCACCTGGCTTGCCGGTCGGCCGGAACAGCTGCTGCCGGATCAAATCGCCCCCATGCTCGCGGTCTTGCAGGATCTCGACAAGCTGGTGCAGCGCAAGGCCGATCTCGATCACCGCGTCGCCGGCATGCGCAAGGATCAAGTGGCTTTTGAAGCGGCGATCGCAAATCTTGCCGGTGTGCCCGACACCGGAGATACGCTTGCGATTTTCGCCGCCATGAAGGCGCGTGCCGCAGAGGCTGAAAAGCAGGAGGATCGGCGCGCTACGCTGTTGACGGAGCTTGCCCGCCTTGAGGAGGAGAAACGCAGCGTTGCTGCCGAGCAGGATCTTCACATTGCCCGCAAACGTCTGGTCCTCGACTTCTTCGACTGCGAGACATTGGATGAAGCCGGCTTGCGGCTCGACGCTTCCCGCGAGCAGGAACGGCTGCGCCAGCGCATTGCCGAATCGGAGGCCGACCTTGCGCAGCGCCTTGGTGTCGCCCGCAGCGAAGACGCCGAGGCGTTGCTGGCTGCGCTTGACGACGAAGCGGTGCGGCTGGAACTGGCTCGCGTCGAGGCGCTGCTTGAAGAGAGCGACCGTGATGTAAGTGAATTGCACGCCGACATGCGGACGAAGGAAGGGGCGCTCGCCAATATCGCCGGCGACGACGCTGTCGCAGCACTCGATCAGCGTCGCCGCACGCTGCTTCTGGAGATCGAGGCCAAGGCGCTCGGCTATCTCAAGCTGAGAGCCGGCCTGATCGCCGCCGAGCAGGCACTCCGGCTCTTTCGCGAGCGCCATCGCAGCGCCATGATGCGGCGCGCCTCGGAAACCTTCAGCCGCATCAGCGGTGGAGAATATTCCAGCCTGTCGGCGCAGGCCGACAAGGGTCAGGAATTCCTGATTGCCAACGCCGCAACTGGCGGGTCCAAGCTGGCGCGCGATCTTTCCAAGGGGACGCGCTTTCAGCTTTATCTGTCGCTCAGGATCGCCGGCTATCACGAGGTCGCCGCGGCGCGCGAAACCTTGCCCTTCATCGCAGACGACATCATGGAGACGTTTGACGACGGCCGCGCCGGTCGCGCCTTCGAGCTGATGGCGGATATGGCCCGCGTCGGGCAGGTGATCTACCTGACGCACCACGAGCATCTTTGCGATATTGCCCGAACGGCGTGCCCGGAAGTGACTATCCACAGGTTATGATGCCGACATGCCGTCGGCGAATGATCGTGACGGAAACCCGGAGGAACGGCAGATGGAAATCATACCCAGCGGATCGCGAGCGTCGACACGACCCTCGGCCGACTACTTCACCGGGACAGTCAGGCAGGATCCCGTCATCGAGGCAGCAGAGCCGGCCCGTGTGCGCGCCGTCAACGTGACCTTCGAGCCCGGCGCGCGGACCGCATGGCATACGCATCCGCTTGGGCAGACGCTGGTGGTGACATCGGGCAGAGGCCTGGCGCAGGTCTGGGGCGAGCCGGTGCGTGAGATTCGTACGGGAGACGTGGTCTGGTTTCCGCCAGGCGAAAAACATTGGCACGGTGCCGCGCCTGACACGGCCATGGTTCACCTCGCCATCCAGGAAGCGCTCGACGGCAAGGCGGTCGACTGGCTGGAGCATGTCACCGACGAACAGTATCGCGGCAGCTAGCTGATTCTTTTGCTCGTCTGCTGCTTTGCGATTCGTGACGAATCTGTCGCCAGCGCGTTCACAGCGCACGTGGCGTAAGGATCGCTTTCAACAAATTCGGTTGCATCGCGCGAAAGGCGCAGGTCGCTCTATCGTCGAAGCCTGTGCGGGCGTTTGCCTTGGGTCACGGTACCGACAGCTCGATCTGATGAACGCCTGAACACAGGAAGCGCAGAATTTTGGCCACGGACAGTTCGACAGTGAAAACATGAACGCAAATGCGCTTGTTGAGTCGGCGGTGGAAGTTCCAAGGAAAAAATGGTGGGCGATGAGAGACTCGAACTCCCGACATCCTCGGTGTAAACGAGGCGCTCTACCAACTGAGCTAATCGCCCTTCAGCGTTCGGACCGGATGTGTCCGCCGCGTCGGTGGCCGTGATCTAGGCGTAACCGAAAAAAACCGCAAGAGCATTTCCGTCGTTCTTTTGATTTTTTTTGCACGAGGCGACAAAAGTGCAGGAGTTGCCGGGTTTTCACATTGTGGAAAAAAGCGGAGAGCGGCGACTGTGGAAAAAGGTGATTGGCCACGCGACGACTTTCATCCGAATCCATCAGTCGCTGGCATGTATCTGTGCATTGTCTTTCCTCACGCCAGAGCCGGCTGCTGCGCAAAGGGCAGGGGCCCTCTCTCTTAAGGGGAGGTCGAGGGCGGCTTTGACATTGCCTGTGGATCAAAATTGGCTCCGTTATGGATTTGTCTCCAAACACGCTTGACACCCAAATGCGAACCGCTTAGTTAGCCGCTCATCGAACGGGCAAGCCCGCTCGGTGCCGGGGCGGAAACGCTCCAGCCACTTCAAGATGATGCGGGTGTAGCTCAGTCGGTTAGAGTGCCGGCCTGTCACGCCGGAGGTCGCGGGTTCGAGCCCCGTCACTCGCGCCATTCTTGACATGGTTTGACTTGAGGCATTCTCACGAAGCGCCGATGGTGGTAATACTGACCCCTTGGGTCATATGCGCGGGTGTAGCTCAGTCGGTTAGAGTGCCGGCCTGTCACGCCGGAGGTCGCGGGTTCGAGCCCCGTCACTCGCGCCATTTACCTCTTGATTCCTCCGATACAACGTCACTGCAAATTCTGTTTTTTGCAGTGCGGCAATCTGTCCTTCTGGCGTCGCTTTTACCGTAAAGTCTGCCCGTGCCTGCAAATCAGCGCTTTGCCGCGACACGTCGTCCAATCCTGTGCCGCGAACCGGTTTAAATGGCCCTCGAAGGCTTGCGCGCAAGCGCGGGCTGCGCTAACCACTCTGGCGTTGCAACATATTTTTCGGCCTGCGAGATTTGTTGTTTGGCGCTCTCCCATGCGCCCTCCCGCAGGCAGGGACGGATAACAATGACTGAACTTCTCGGTTCCTATGTTCCGATCGCGATTTTCATTGGAATCGCACTTGTGATCGGCGTGGCACTTTTGATTGCCCCCTTCGCCGTCGCGTTCAAGGCGCCTGATTCGGAAAAGCTGTCGGCCTACGAATGCGGTTTCAATGCGTTCGACGACGCTCGAATGAAGTTCGACATTCGTTTCTATCTTGTGTCGATCCTCTTCATCATCTTCGACTTGGAAGTCGCCTTCCTCTTTCCGTGGGCCGTCTCGTTCCACCAGCTGGGCTGGTTCGGATTCTGGTCCATGATGGTCTTCCTCAGTGTGCTGACGATCGGCTTTATCTATGAATGGAAGAAGGGAGCGCTGGAATGGAACTAGCATCCGGCACCACGCTCGTTGCGCCCAAGCCGAAGGGGATCATCGATCCCTCGACCGGCAAGCCGATCGGCAGCAATGATGCATTCTTCGGCGAGATCAACAATGAGCTCGCCGACAAGGGTTTTCTGGTTACGTCGACCGACGAGCTCATCAATTGGGCGCGCACTGGTTCGCTGATGTGGATGACCTTCGGTCTTGCCTGCTGCGCCGTCGAGATGATGCAGATGTCGATGCCGCGTTACGACGCCGAGCGCTTCGGCTTCGCGCCGCGCGCTTCACCGCGCCAGTCCGATGTGATGATCGTCGCCGGCACCCTGACCAACAAGATGGCGCCAGCGCTCCGCAAGGTCTACGACCAGATGCCGGAGCCGCGTTACGTGATCTCGATGGGCTCGTGTGCCAATGGCGGCGGCTACTATCACTATTCCTATTCCGTCGTGCGTGGCTGCGACCGTGTCGTGCCCGTTGATATCTATGTGCCAGGCTGTCCTCCCACAGCAGAAGCGCTGCTTTACGGCGTGCTTTTGCTGCAGAAGAAGATCCGCCGGACCGGCACGATCGAACGCTAAGGGTAGGGGGTCCTTAACATGAGTGAAGCCCTGAACGAGCTTGCCTCCTATCTGCGCGAGACGCGCAGCCAGCTGATTTCGGATGCCGCCATCAACTACGGCGAACTGACGCTGACGACGACGGCTGCAAACCTGATCGAGCTCTTGACGTTCCTGCGCGACGACGTGCAGTGCGCCTTCATCAACTTCGTCGATGTTTGCGGTGTCGACTGGCCTCAGCGGCCGGACCGTTTCGATGTCGTCTACCACCTGCTGTCGCCACGCCAGAATTTCCGCGTGCGCATCAAGGTTGCGACCGGTGAAGGCGAGCCTGTGCCGTCGGCCACCAGCGTCTTTCCGGGCGCCGACTGGTTCGAACGCGAAGCCTACGACATGTATGGCATTCTGTTTACCGGCCATCCGGACCTGCGTCGCATCCTGACGGACTACGGTTTCGAAGGGCATCCGCTGCGCAAGGACTTCCCGGTCACCGGGTTTGTCGAGGTTCGCTATGATGACGAAGCCAAGCGCGTCATCTATGAGCCCGTTGAACTGAAGCAGGAATTCCGTAACTTCGACTTCCTCTCCCCGTGGGAAGGGACGGAATACGTCCTGCCCGGCGACGAGAAGGCGAAAGCACGGTGAGACTAAGTCGGCCCGCGGCGACCCTTTGAGGGCGCCGTCCGGCCTGGAGCAATCGGTATGACCGAACATAACGTCCGCAATTTCAACATCAACTTTGGTCCGCAGCATCCGGCGGCGCACGGCGTTCTTCGTCTGGTGCTCGAGCTTGATGGCGAAATCGTCGAGCGTGTCGACCCGCATATCGGTCTGCTGCATCGCGGCACCGAAAAGCTGATCGAAACCAAGACCTATCTGCAGGCGATTCCCTATTTCGATCGGCTCGACTACGTCGCGCCGATGAACCAGGAGCATGCTTTTGCGCTTGCAGTGGAAAAGCTGACCGGAACCGAAGTTCCGATCCGCGGCCAGCTGATCCGCGTTCTCTATTCGGAAATCGGCCGTATCCTGTCGCATCTTCTGAACGTGACCACGCAGGCCATGGACGTCGGCGCGCTGACGCCGCCGCTCTGGGGCTTCGAGGAGCGCGAAAAGCTGATGGTGTTCTATGAGCGTGCCTGCGGCGCGCGCATGCACTCGGCCTATTTCCGTCCCGGCGGCGTGCACCAGGATCTGCCGCATGAGCTGGTCGAGGATATCGGCAAGTGGATCGACCCGTTCCTCAAGACCGTCGACGATATCGACGAGCTTCTGACTGGCAACCGCATCTTCAAGCAGCGCAACGTCGACATCGGCGTCGTCAAGCTGGAAGACGCCTGGGCCTGGGGTTTCTCGGGCGTGATGGTTCGCGGTTCCGGCGCTGCCTGGGACCTGCGCCGTTCGCAGCCCTACGAATGCTATTCGGACATGGATTTCGACATTCCGATCGGCAAGAACGGTGACTGCTTCGATCGTTACCTCATCCGCATGATCGAAATGCGCGAGTCGGCCAAGATCATGCGTCAGTGCGTGAACCGTCTGCTCGGCGATGCCAAGATTGGCCCGGTCTCGTCGATGGACGGTAAGATCGTTCCGCCAAAACGTGGTGAGATGAAGCGCTCGATGGAAGCGCTGATCCACCACTTCAAGCTCTACACCGAAGGCTACCACGTGCCGGCCGGCGAGGTTTATACAGCCGTTGAAGCGCCCAAGGGCGAATTCGGCGTCTATCTCGTCTCCGACGGTAGCAACAAGCCCTATCGCTGCAAGATCCGTGCCCCGGGCTACGCGCATCTGCAGGCGATGGACTTCCTCTGTCGCGGACACCAGCTTGCCGACGTGTCAGCCGTGCTGGGCTCCCTCGATATCGTGTTCGGTGAGGTGGATCGCTGATGCGTTTCGCGCCCCTGGCAATGGCAGGATTTCTTATGCTTGCGACGGCGGCATCCGCACAGGATTCCGTCAACAGCGAAGCGTCTGCCGCGATGCGTGGGGGCTCGATGGCCGATCTCGTGGCCAAGGGCTACGAGATCAAGGCGGCCGTGGCCAACGGCACGCGCTACATCGTATTTTTACAAAAAGACCAGTCAGCCTATGCCTGCGAATTCGTTTCGGTGACGAAATCGCGGTGTGGGTCGATTAACTGATAAGGTGTCGTGAAGAATGTCTGTTCGTCGACTAGCCGAAGACAATGTTCAGCCGGCCGCATTCGCGTTCAATCGCGAAAACGCCGCTTGGGCAAAGAAGACAATCCAGAAGTATCCGAAAGGCCGTGAGCAGTCCGCGGTCATTCCGTTGTTGATGCGGGCGCAGGAGCAGGACGGCTGGGTAACGAAGGCCGCGATCGAATCGATCGCTGACATGCTCGGCATGGCCTATATCCGCGTGCTCGAAGTTGCGACCTTCTATACCCAGTTCCAGCTGAAGCCGGTCGGAACGCGCGCTCACGTGCAGGTCTGCGGCACGACGCCGTGTATGCTGCGTGGCGCCGAAGACCTGATCCGGGTCTGCAAGAGCAAGATCGCCCACGATCCTTTCACCCTCAACGAGAGCGGCACGCTTTCCTGGGAAGAAGTGGAATGTCAGGGCGCCTGTGTGAATGCGCCGATGGTCATGATCTTCAAGGACACCTATGAAGACCTGACGCCCGAGCAGCTCGAGCAGATCATCGACCGCTTCGATGCAGGCAAGGGTGCCGAAGTCGCCACCGGTCCGCAGATCGATCGTGTCTTCTCGGCGCCGGAAGGTGGCCCGACCACGCTCATGACGCCGGACGCGCCGGCCAGGAAGGCTCCCGCGAGCGCGAAGAAGGTCAGCGATGCGCCTGTTGTCAGCGTTCCGCCATCGAACGCTGCACGGGCAAAGACCGCTGCCAGCGAAACCAACGCCGCCGTGAAGACGCCGGCGACGGCGAAGAAGGAAGCGGCGGCAAACGCCAAGGTCGAGGGCGACACCGCCGACAAGTCGAAGCCCGCCAGGGCGGCCGACGTTTCCGGCAAGCCGTCGCTTGAAGACAAGAACCGCCCGGCAGGCATCGCTAGGCCGGCGGCTGTCGACGACCTCAAGCTGATCTCCGGCGTTGGCCCGAAGATCGAAGGCACGCTGCACGAACTCGGCATCTACACGTTCGCGCAAGTCGCGTCGTGGAAGAAGGCCGAGCGCGAATGGGTCGACAGCTATCTCAATTTCAAGGGCCGGATCGAACGTGACGATTGGGTCAAGCAGGCCAAGGCGCTCGCCAAGGGTGGCGAAGCCGAATACATCAGAGTTTTCGGCAAGAAGCCGCGGTAAAGAGGTGAACCATGCTCAGAGATGAAGATCGCATCTTTACCAATATCTACGGCCTCAAGGATAAGTCTCTCAAGGGCGCGATGAGCCGCGGCCATTGGGATGGCACCAAGCAGATCCTCGAAAAGGGTCGCGACTGGATCGTCAACGAGATGAAGGCTTCGGGTCTTCGCGGTCGTGGCGGCGCAGGCTTCCCGACCGGTCTCAAGTGGTCCTTCATGCCGAAGGAAAGCGACGGGCGTCCGCACTATCTGGTCGTCAACGCCGACGAATCCGAACCGGGCACCTGCAAGGACCGTGACATCATGCGTCACGATCCGCACACCCTGATCGAAGGCTGCGTCATCGCCAGCTTCGCCATGGGTGCGCACACCGCATACATCTACGTGCGCGGTGAATATATCCGCGAGCGGGAGGCGCTGCAGGCTGCGATCGACGAATGCTACGACGCCGGCCTGCTCGGCAAGAACAACAAGCTGGGCTGGGACATGGACATCTACGTCCACCACGGCGCCGGCGCCTACATCTGCGGCGAAGAAACCGCGCTGCTCGAAAGCCTTGAAGGCAAGAAGGGCCAGCCGCGCCTGAAGCCGCCGTTCCCGGCGAACATGGGTCTCTACGGCTGCCCGACGACCGTCAACAACGTCGAGTCGATCGCAGTTGCCCCGACGATCCTGCGCCGCGGCGCTGGCTGGTTCTCGTCGATCGGCCGTCCGAACAACGTCGGCACCAAGCTGTTCATGCTCTCCGGTCACGTCAACAAGCCGTGCACGGTCGAAGAAGCGATGGGCATCACCTTCCGTGAACTCGTCGACAAGCATGCCGGTGGCATTCGCGGCGGCTGGGACAACCTGCTGGCGGTCATTCCCGGCGGCGCATCGTGCCCGGTGGTCAAGGCGGAAGACATCATTGACTGCCCGATGGATTTCGACGGGCTTCGTGAAGTCAAATCGTCCTTCGGCACGGCGGCTGCCATCGTCATGGATCGCTCCACGGACATCATCAAGGCAATTGCCCGCATCTCGGCTTTCTTCAAGCACGAGAGCTGCGGCCAGTGCACGCCGTGCCGCGAAGGCACCGGCTGGATGTGGCGCGTGATGGAACGCATGGTGCAGGGCCGCGCCCAGAAGCGCGAGATCGACATGCTGTTCGACGTCACCAAGCAGATCGAAGGTCACACGATCTGTGCTCTGGGTGATGCGGCCGCCTGGCCGATCCAGGGCCTGATCCGCAACTTCCGTCCGGAGATCGAAAAGCGCATCGACGAATACACCCGCAACGCGACGTCGCACGGCGCGGTGCTGGAAGCGGCGGAGTAACGGGCCATGGCCGGCACACGCAAGGATGGACAGGTGAGGGGAGAGGCCGAGAGCGGCATTCCGTCCGCACGTCCGCTTGGCAGTGATCCGGCCGATCCGTTCGGCATGGCCGAATGGATGAAGACCATGCCCAAAGTGCCGCTGCATCCGCTGATGGCGCATCCGGCAGGCGCCGTGGCAGCTGCCACCGCGCTTGGTTTCGGTCTGTCGAGCCACATCGCCGGCGTTATGTTCGGCGCGATGCAGGGCGCCGTCGAAGCGCTGCAGAAGGGCTCGGCCTTGGCTGGCCAGATGCAGGCAGACGCCCCGGCTGGGGTCGTTCCGACCCAAGCAGCTCCGGTTCAGGCAGAAGCAATGCCGCAAGAGACGGTGAAGCCGGTAGTCGCCAAGAAAGGCGCGGTATCAAAGCCGAAGGCTGAGAACAAGCTGGCGGAGCGCGTGAAGGCGCCGGCAGCTTCGCGGTCCAAGACCCGCACCGCCGACGACCTCAAGCGGATTTCCGGCATCGGCCCGAAGCTCGAGCAGGTCCTGAACGGCAAGGGCATTCGCCGGTTCGCCGATATCGCCGCCTGGAGTGACGCCGACATTGCCCGCTTCGACGACGAACTGGGCTTTGGCGGACGTATTCTGCGCGACGACTGGGTAAAGCAGGCAAAGGCGCTGAAAGGCGCAAAAGAATAAGAGGCGGTGACCGGCAGAGGTCGCCACCGGCAAGCAGCATGGCTGTGTTGGAATTGTCCGTCGCCTCAAGGTGGACGGATGGAAGACAGGATTGAGTACGAAGATGGCAAAGCTGAAAGTCGACGGAAAAGAGATCGAGGTCCCGGATCATTTCACGCTGCTTCAGGCGTGCGAAGAAGCCGGCGCCGAGGTTCCGCGCTTCTGTTTCCATGAGCGGCTGTCGGTCGCCGGCAACTGCCGCATGTGTCTGATCGAGGTGAAGGGAGGGCCACCAAAGCCCGCCGCCTCCTGTGCCATGGGTGTGCGCGACCTTCGTCCGGGTCCGAACGGCGAGACGCCGGAAGTCTTCACGACCACACCGATGGTCAAGAAGGCGCGCGAAGGCGTCATGGAATTCCTGCTGATCAACCATCCGCTCGATTGCCCGATCTGCGACCAGGGTGGCGAATGCGACTTGCAGGACCAGGCGATGGCCTTCGGCATCGATAGTTCGCGCTACCAGGAAAACAAGCGCGCTGTCGAAGACAAGTATATCGGCCCGTTGGTCAAGACGGTGATGAACCGTTGCATCCATTGCACGCGCTGCGTCCGTTTCACCACGGAAGTGGCCGGCATTGCCGAACTCGGCCTGATCGGCCGCGGCGAAGACGCCGAGATCACTACCTATCTTGAACAGGCCATGACCTCCGAGCTTCAGGGCAATGTCGTTGACCTCTGCCCGGTCGGCGCGCTGACCTCCAAGCCGTTCGCCTTCACGGCGCGTCCGTGGGAACTGAACAAGACCGAATCGATCGACGTGATGGACGCGCTCGGTTCGGCCATCCGCGTCGATACCCGTGGCCGCGAAGTGATGCGCATCATGCCGCGCGTCAACGAGGACATCAACGAAGAGTGGATCTCCGACAAGAGCCGCTTCATCTGGGACGGCCTGAAGACTCAGCGTCTCGACCGTCCTTATGTCAAGAAGGACGGCCGTCTGCAGGCTGCAACGTGGAGCGAAGCGTTCCAGGCGGTCAAGGCTGCCGTTGCAGCGACCTCCGGCGACAAGATCGGCGCCATCGCCGGTGACCTTGCTTCCGTAGAAGAAATGTACGCGCTGAAGGAACTGCTTGCTTCGCTCGGTTCCGAAAACGTCGACTGCCGCCAGGATGGTGCAGCGCTCGATCCGTCGCTCGGCCGCGCCAGCTACATCTTCAACCCGACCATTCAGGGGATCGAGAGCGCCGACGCGCTGCTGATCATCGGCTCGAACCCGCGCTTCGAAGCATCCGTTCTCAACGCACGCATCCGCAAGCGTTACCGGATGGGCAATTTCCCGATCGCCGTCATCGGCGAGCAGGGTGAACTGCGCTACGAATACGAATACCTCGGTGCAGGCACCGACACGCTGGCCGAACTCGTGTCCGGCAAGGGCAAGTTCGCTGCGACCTTGAAGAAGGCGCAGCGTCCGATGATCATCATCGGCCAGGGCGCCGTTGCAGGGGAGGGCGGTGCCGCCGTTCTCGCCGCTGCCGCCAAGCTTGTCGGCGCAGTGACGGCCGACTGGAACGGCTTTGCCGTTCTGCACACCGCAGCGTCCCGCGTCGGTGGTCTCGACCTCGGCTTCGTCCCGGGCAAGAACGGCAAGACGGCCGCCGAAATGGTTTCGGCCACTGACGTTCTCTTCCTGCTCGGCGCCGACGAGATCGATCTTGCTGGCCGCAAGTCCGGCTTCACTGTCTATATCGGTTCGCATGGCGACAATGGCGCCCACGCTGCCGACGTCATCCTGCCCGCCGCCACCTACACCGAAAAATCCGGCACCTGGGTCAACACCGAGGGCCGCGTGCAGATCGGCAACCGTGCCGGCTTCGCTCCGGGCGACGCCCGCGAGGACTGGGCGATCATCCGTGCGCTCTCCGACGTTCTCGGCAAGAAGCTGCCCTTTGATTCGCTTGGCGAATTACGCTCGAAGCTTTACGCCGCGCAGCCGCATTTCGCCGATGTCGACGCGATTGCCGTCGGCAGTGGCGACGAAATTGCCGCACTTGCTCAAAAAGCCGGTGAGATGGGCAAATCCGTGTTTGCGTCTCCGGTCAAAGACTTCTATTTGACGAACCCGATAGCGCGCGCATCCGCCGTCATGGCCGAATGCTCGGCTTTGGCACGCAACAACTTCAAAGCTGCGGCGGAATGAGCGCGAGGGAATAGAGTATCATGGACGCTTTCGTTTCGACCTATGTCTGGCCTGCGATCATCATGGTCGCCCAGTCGCTGCTGCTGCTGGTCGCGCTGCTGCTTTTCATCGCCTACGTTCTGCTGGCCGACCGCAAGATCTGGGCTGCTGTCCAGCTTCGCCGTGGTCCGAATGTGGTGGGCCCCTGGGGTCTTTTCCAGTCCTTTGCCGACCTTTTGAAGTTCGTCTTCAAGGAGCCGGTGATTCCGGCTGGCGCAAACAAGGCAATCTTTCTGCTCGCGCCGCTCGTCTCCGTGACGCTGGCGCTCGCCGCCTGGGCGGTTATTCCGCTCAATGCCGGCTGGGTGATCGCGAATATCAACGTCGGCATCCTCTTCGTGTTCGCCATATCTTCTCTTGAAGTTTATGGCATCATCATGGGTGGCTGGGCGTCGAACTCCAAATATCCCTTCCTCGGCGCGCTTCGTTCTGCCGCGCAGATGGTGTCTTACGAAGTCTCGATCGGCTTCGTCATCGTCACCGTCCTGTTGTGCGTGGGTTCGCTGAACCTGACTGATATCGTCAATGCGCAGAGCAACGGCATCGGTACGAACTTGGGTCTGCCCGCATCGTTCCTCGACTGGCACTGGCTCGCACTGTTCCCGATGTTCATCGTGTTCTTCATTTCGGCGCTGGCTGAAACGAACCGCCCGCCCTTCGATCTGCCGGAAGCGGAATCCGAACTCGTCGCCGGCTTCATGGTCGAATACGGCTCCACGCCTTACATGATGTTCATGCTCGGCGAGTATGCCGCCATCTGCCTGATGTGCGCGCTGACGACCATTCTCTTCCTCGGCGGCTGGCTGCCTCCGGTTGACGTCTGGTTCCTCAACTGGGTCCCGGGCATCATCTGGTTCGTTCTCAAGGCATCCTTCGTGTTCTTCATGTTCGCGATGGTGAAGGCTTTCGTTCCGCGTTACCGCTACGACCAGCTGATGCGTCTCGGCTGGAAGGTCTTCCTGCCGATTTCTCTGGCAATGGTCGTGATCACTGCATTCGTTCTCAAGCTGACGGGAGCTGCATGATGCTGGCTTTCGCTCGGTTGCATACCGCTGGCCGCTCCCAGGCCGGCAAGTCTGGAGGTAAATGATGGCCGGTCTTTCGCAAGCCGTCAGCTCGCTGTTCCTCAAGGAATTCGTCGGCGCGTTCTTTCTGTCGATGCGCTACTTCTTCAAGCCGAAGGCGACGTTGAACTACCCCTTCGAAAAGGGGCCGGTCAGCCCGCGCTTCCGTGGCGAACACGCCCTGCGCCGTTATCCGAACGGCGAAGAGCGCTGCATCGCCTGCAAGCTCTGCGAGGCGATCTGTCCTGCCCAGGCCATCACCATCGAGGCCGGCCCGCGCCGCAACGACGGCACCCGCCGCACGGTGCGCTACGACATCGACATGGTGAAGTGCATCTATTGCGGTTTCTGCCAGGAAGCCTGTCCGGTCGACGCCATCGTCGAGGGACCGAACTTCGAATTCGCCACCGAGACGCGTGAAGAGCTGTACTACGACAAAGACAAGCTCCTCGCCAATGGCGACCGTTGGGAGCGGGAAATCGCACGCAACATCGCAATGGACTCGCCCTATCGCTGAGGCCGATGCGTGGTGTCGCCCTTCAAGGCGGCACATGTGAAACAGTTTGGGGCAAAGGCCGGACATCAGTCCGGCTTTGCCAGTGGAGTGGGGGCTGCAAGAGCCTCACGCCGTGCAAGACGAAAAAGGCACCGATCATGGGTCTGCAGGTTCTTTTTTTCTATCTCTTTGCCTTCATCGCGGTGGCATCGGCATTTATGGTCATTGCGGCCAGGAACCCCGTTTATTCGGTGCTGTTCCTGATCCTGACCTTCTTCAATTCGGCGGGCCTGTTCCTGCTGGCTGGCGCCGAGTTCCTGGCGATGATCCTGCTCGTGGTCTATGTCGGCGCGGTTGCGGTGCTCTTCCTGTTCGTCGTCATGATGCTCGATATCGATTTCGCCGAACTCAGAGCCGGCGTGCTTGAATATGCGCCCGTCGGTGCGCTGATCGGTCTGATCCTGGCTGCCGAACTGATCATCGTCGTCGGCGGCGCGACCTTCTCGCCGGAGATTGCCAAGGGCATCTCGATGCCGATCCCGGCGGTTGCCGACCGGACGAACACCGCCGCACTCGGCGACGTGCTCTATACCCACTACGTCTACTTCTTCCAGATCGCGGGCCTTGTGCTGTTGGTCGCCATGATCGGCGCCATCGTCCTCACGCTGCGCCACCGCACGAACATCAAGCGCCAGAGCATTCCGCAGCAGGTTGCCCGCACGCCCGAGACCGCCGTCGAGGTGATCACGGTCAAGCCCGGGCAGGGCATTTAATTCGGACGCGAGGTCGAGGAACCAAAAAATGGAAATCGGAATTTCCCACTATCTCACCGTCAGCGCCATCCTGTTCACGCTTGGTGTCTTCGGCATCTTCCTGAACCGGAAGAACGTCATCGTCATCCTGATGTCGGTCGAACTGATCCTGCTTGCGGTCAACATCAACATGGTCGCCTTCTCGTCGTTCCTGAACGACATCACTGGCCAGGTCTTTGCTCTGTTCATTCTGACCGTCGCGGCCGCGGAAGCCGCCATCGGGCTTGCAATTCTCGTCGTCTTCTACCGCAACCGCGGCTCGATCGCTGTTGAAGACGTCAACATGATGAAGGGCTGATTGGGCTATGGATACCATCATCAAGGCTATCGTCTTCCTGCCTTTGATTGGCTTTCTGGTCGCCGGCCTTTTCGGCACTTCGATCGGCGCCAAGGCTTCTGAATATGTCACCAGCGGACTGATGATCATCGCCGCCGCATTGTCGTGGTACGTCTTCTTCGACGTCGCGATGGGCGAGCAGGAACTGATCAAGGTTTCGGTGCTGCGCTGGATCCAGTCCGGCGGCTTCGACGTCGAATGGGCGTTCCGCGTCGACACGCTGACCGCAGTCATGTTCGTGGTCGTCAACACAGTGTCGACGCTCGTGCATGTCTATTCGATCGGCTATATGCACCACGATCCGCATCGTCCGCGTTTCTTCGCCTATCTGTCGCTCTTCACCTTCGCGATGTTGATGCTGATCACGTCGGACAACCTGGTGCAGATGTTCTTCGGCTGGGAAGGCGTGGGTCTCGCATCCTACCTGCTGATCGGCTTCTGGTATAAGAAGCCGTCGGCGAACGCGGCGGCGATGAAGGCGTTCATCGTCAACCGCGTTGGCGACTTCGGTTTCTCGCTTGGCATCTTCCTCGTCTTCGTGCTGTTCGGTTCGGTCAACCTCGAAACCATCTTTGCAGCAGCCCAGACCTACCTGCCGGCCGAAGGTGCCGCAGCAGGGGAGGCGGTTGTTACGCTGTTCGGCATGCACCTCGACAAGGCAGATGCCATCACGGCCGCATGCCTGCTGCTCTTCATGGGCGCGATGGGCAAGTCGGCTCAGTTCCTGCTGCACACCTGGCTTCCGGACGCGATGGAAGGCCCGACCCCGGTTTCGGCCCTCATTCACGCCGCAACCATGGTCACCGCCGGCGTCTTCCTTGTCGCTCGCATGTCGCCGCTGTTTGAGCTGTCGCCGACTGCACTGACGGTCGTCACGCTGATCGGCGCGATCACGGCCTTCTTCGCCGCAACCGTCGGTCTGGTCCAGAACGACATCAAGCGCGTCATCGCCTATTCGACCTGTTCGCAGCTTGGCTACATGTTCGTGGCCCTCGGCGTCGGCGCCTATGGCGCGGCCATCTTTCATCTGTTCACGCACGCCTTCTTCAAGGCTCTCCTTTTCTTGGGTGCAGGTTCGGTCATTCACGCCGTCGATGGCGAACAGGATATGCGTTACATGGGTGGCCTGCGGAAGCATATTAAGGTCACCTATAGGATGATGTTCATCGGCACGATCGCGCTCACCGGCGTCGGCATCCCCGGCACCGTCATCGGTACGGCCGGCTTCTTCTCGAAGGATGCCATCATCGAATCGACGTTCGCTTCGCACAGCATCGTTTCGGGCTTTGCCTTTGCGATGCTGGTGATCGCCGCTCTGTTCACCAGTTTCTATTCCTGGCGCCTGACCTTCATGACCTTCCACGGCAAGCCACGCGCTTCGTCGGATGTCATGCATCACGTCCATGAATCACCTCAGGTCATGCTGGTGCCGCTCTACATCCTGGCTGCCGGTGCTCTGCTCGCAGGCTTCCTGTTCCACGACCACTTCTTCGGCGAGGGCTATGCCGAGTTCTGGAAGGGTGCGTTGTTCACCTCGGCTGAAAACGAAATCCTCCATGAGTACCACCACGTTCCGCTGTGGGTTAAGTGGAGCCCGTTCTGCGCCATGGCGCTTGGTCTCTTCACGGCCTGGTACATGTACATCCGTCGGCCTGAGCTGCCGAAGTACCTGGCGGAACAGCATCGCGGCCTCTACCAGTTCCTGCTCAACAAGTGGTACTTCGACGAGCTATACGACTTCCTGTTCGTACGCTCGGCCAAGCGCCTCGGCGTCTTCCTGTGGAAGGAAGGCGACGGCCGGGTCATCGACGGCCTTGGCCCTAACGGAATTGCGGCACGCGTGCTTGATGTCACCGATCGTGTGGTCCGGCTGCAGACCGGTTACCTCTATCACTACGCGTTCGCCATGCTGATCGGCATTGCTGCGCTCGTTACATGGATGATGCTCGGGAGTTCCTTCTGATGACCGATTGGCCCGTACTTTCCGCGGTCACCTTCATGCCGCTCGTCGGCGTCCTGCTTCTCTTGCTGACAAGAGAAGACAGCGCCTACGGCCGCCGCAACATCCTGAACGTATCGCTGCTGACGACGCTCTTCACGTTCGCCGTGTCGGTCTATATCTGGTACCAGTTCGATAGCTCGAACCCGGGTTTCCAGATGACCGAGAAGCACGAATGGCTCGGCACCGGGATTTCCTATCATCTCGGCGTCGACGGCATCTCGGTGCTCTTCGTCGTTCTCTCTGCCTTCCTGATGCCGTTCTGCGTGCTCGCAAGCTGGTTCTCGGTCGAAAAGCGGCTGAAGGAATACATGATCGCGTTCCTGATCCTGGAAACGTTCATGATCGGCGTGTTCGTGTCGCTCGACATCGTGCTGTTCTACGTGTTCTTCGAAGCCGGCCTCATTCCGATGTTCCTCATCATCGGTGTCTGGGGCGGCAAGGATCGCGTCTATGCGAGCTACAAGTTCTTCCTCTACACGCTGCTCGGCTCGGTGCTGATGTTGCTCGCCATCATGGCGATGTACTGGCAGGCCGGTACCACCGACATCACTGAACTTCTCGCCTACAACTTCCCGCGTGAGATGCAGACGTGGTTATGGCTCGCCTTCTTCGCTTCCTTCGCGGTGAAGATGCCGATGTGGCCGGTGCACACCTGGCTTCCCGACGCGCACGTTCAGGCGCCGACGGCGGGTTCGGTCATCCTGGCCGCCATCCTCCTGAAGCTTGGCGGTTACGGCTTCGTGCGCTTCTCGCTGCCGATGTTCCCGCTGGCGTCCGACTATTTCGCGCCCTTCGTCTTCACGCTGTCGGTCATCGCGATCATCTACACCTCGCTGGTGGCGATGATGCAGACCGACATCAAGAAACTGATCGCCTATTCGTCCGTCGCACATATGGGTTACGTGACGATGGGTATCTTCGCGGCCAATACGCAGGGTGTTCAGGGTGCGATTTTCCAGATGCTGTCGCACGGCATCGTCTCCGGCGCGCTCTTCCTTTGCGTCGGCGTCGTCTATGACCGGCTGCACACCCGCGAGATCTCGGCCTATGGCGGCCTCGTCAACAACATGCCGAAATACGCCGTCGCCTTCATGGTGTTCACCATGGCCAACGTCGGCCTACCCGGCACATCAGGCTTCGTCGGCGAAGTGCTGACGCTCGTCGGCGTCTTCCGCGTCAATACCTGGGTTGCGTTCTTTGCAACGAGCGGCGTTATTCTCTCGGCTGCCTACGCGCTCTGGCTCTACCGCCGAGTGATCTTCGGTGCGCTGGAAAAGGAAAGCCTGAAGGCTCTGCTCGATCTTTCGGCTCGCGAGAAGGCGATCCTTTACCCGCTGGTGATCCTGACGATCTTCTTCGGTGTCTATCCGGCGCCGATCTTCGATGCGACCGCAGCCTCCGTGGATCTGCTCGTCAACAACTACTCCGCAGCCCTGCAGGCAGCGCAAAACGTTGCGCTTTCGGTGCAATGACCACAGGACGTGATTGGACATGACTGCTGAAATCCTCCTCGCTAGCCTGCAGCTCTCGATCCCCGAGTTGATCCTCGCGGTCGGCGCGATGGCGCTCTTGATGATCGGCGTGTTCGCCGGTGAAAAGTCGACCTCGACCGTCACCGGCCTTGCGGTTGCCCTTCTCACCATCGCCGGCCTCTGGCTCGTCCTGAAGACGGGCGAGGGCGAAGCTTACGGCGGCGCCTTCCTGTCCGATCCCTTCGCCAAGTTCATGAAGGTGCTGGCGCTGATCGGCTCGATCACCGCCATGGTGATGACGGTCGGCCATGCCCGTTCCGCGCAGATCGATCGTTTCGAGTTCCCGGTGCTGCTGGTGCTCGCCACCCTCGGAATGCTCCTGATGATCTCGGCCAACGACCTGATGTCGCTGTACCTGTCGCTGGAATTGCAGTCGCTGGCGCTCTACGTCGTAGCCGCCATCAACCGTGACAGCATCCGTTCGACGGAAGCCGGCCTGAAGTATTTCGTCCTCGGCGCGCTGTCTTCGGGCATGCTGCTTTATGGCATGTCGCTGGTCTACGGCTTCACCGGCCACACCGGCTTTGACGAGATTGCCGCTGCATTGACGACTACGGGCACGCCGTCGCTCGGCCTGATCTTCGGACTGGTCTTCATCCTTGCCGGCCTTGCATTCAAGATTTCTGCCGTTCCGTTCCACATGTGGACGCCGGATGTTTATGAAGGTGCGCCGACGCCGGTCACCGCATTCTTCGCCGCGGCCCCGAAGGTTGCCGCCATGGCCATCTTCGTTCGCATCGTCATCAACGCGTTCGAGCCGGTCGTTGTCCAGTGGCAACAGATCGTCGTCTTCATCTCGATCGCTTCGATGCTGCTCGGAGCCTTTGCGGCGATCGGCCAGAAGAACATCAAGCGCCTGATGGCCTATTCCTCCATCGGTCACATGGGCTACGCGCTCGTCGGTCTCGCCGCCGGCTCTATGGCGGGCGTTCGCGGCGTTCTGCTCTACATGCTCATCTACATGGTCATGACGCTCGGCACCTTCGCCTGCATCCTCGCCATGCGCCGCAAGGATGGCGAGAACGTCGAAAGCGTCGACGATCTCGCTGGCCTGTCGCAGACCAACCCCTTCATGGCCACGGTCCTTACCATCCTGATGTTCTCGCTCGCCGGCATCCCGCCGATGGCAGGCTTCTTCGGGAAGTACTTCGTGTTCATGGCGGCTATCGAAGCCCATCTCTATGCGCTTGCCATCATCGGCGTGCTCGCTTCGGTCGTCGGCGCCTACTACTACCTGCGTGTCATCAAGGTGATGTGGTTCGACGATGCCAAGGGCGAGTTTGCCCGGACGGCCGGCGAGCTTCGCCTGGTTTTCGGTCTCTCGGGCCTGTTCGTGCTTGGCTACGTCCTGATCGGTGGTCCGCTCGGCAACGCCGCTGAAGTCGCGGCTCGGACCTTCTTTTGATAGGCCTTGAAGGCGGCGGCCGGGTTTCGCTCGACGATTTCCGGCACGTCGCTCTCAATGAAGTCGGTTCGACCAACAGCGAATGCCTGGTGCGGGCGCGCGAGGGGGACAGGGGAAATCTCTGGATCACCGCCGCCCGCCAGACAGGTGGACGTGGTCGACGCGGTAGGGCCTGGTTTTCAGAGCCCGGCAATCTCTATGCTTCGCTCCTCTTGATCGAGCCGGCTCCGATCGAGCTGCTGCACTCGCTGCCGCTGGCAGTGGCAGTGGCGGTTCACAGGGCCATCCGACAGGTAATGCCGCTGGCCGGCGCTCCGGTCGAGATCAAATGGCCGAACGATATCCTCATCGACGGCAAGAAGACTTGCGGCATCCTGCTTGAAGGCGAGAGTCTTGCAGACGGACGTCGCGCGCTGGTCATCGGCTGCGGCATCAACATCGCCGTCATGCCCGACGAGGCACTCTACCCGGTGACTTCGCTTCGCAACGAAGGGGCGTCGGTATCGCCGGACGACTTGTTTGCCCACCTTTTCCTGACCATGGCCGAAACGCTCTCCGTTTGGGACCAGGGCAGGGGTGTGGCACACATCATAGACCAATGGCGGGCGGCAGCGCGCGGCATCGGCGAGACCATTACGGTGAACCTGCCGGATCGGTCGCTTTCCGGCCGCTTTGCCGGTATTGATCAGGACGGCCGGCTGATGCTCGATACGGGCTCGGACACGATGCAGACGATCGCCGCCGGCGACGTATTTTTCGGATAATCAAAACAAGGGCGCATCAAAAACATGGCGCAAGAAGAAGAACTGGTGTTCTTGCCGCTCGGCGGCGTCGGTGAAATCGGGATGAACCTCGGCCTCTATGGCTATGGCAAACCCGGTCATCGACAGTGGATAATGGTCGATTGCGGCGTCACCTTCCCGGGGCCGGAGCTGCCGGGAGTGGATCTGGTTCTGGCCGATATCAGTTTCCTGGCGGAAGAACGCCGCAATCTCAAGGGCATCATCATCACCCATGCCCACGAGGATCACTATGGTGGTCTCAACGATCTTTGGCCGGGGTTGAACGTACCGGTCTATGCCTCGCCGTTTACCGCGGGCATGCTTGAGGCGAAACGCGACTTCGAAAGGAGCCGCGGCGAAATCCCGATAACGATCTTCAAGCAGGGCGACCGCATCAATGTTGGCCCGTTCGAAATCGAAGCGGTCGGCGTCAACCACTCGATCCCCGAGCCGATGTCGCTGATCATCCGCACGCCGCTTGGCGCGATCGTTCACACCGGCGACTGGAAGATCGATCTTCAGCCGTCGCTCGGGCCCCTGACCGACGAGCAGCGCTTCCGCAAGATCGGTGACGAGGGCGTGCTGGCGCTGGTCTGCGATTCGACCAATGCGCTTCGTGACGGGGTCTCGCCGTCCGAGCAGGAGGTTTCGGCAAGCCTGACGCAGATCATCTCCAAGTCTGAAGGACGTGTGGCGATCACCACCTTCTCTTCCAATGTCGGGCGCATCCGCTCGATTGCGGAAGCTGCGGAAGAGGCGGGCCGCGAGGTGTTGCTTCTCGGCAGCTCGATGAAGCGCGTCGTCGCCGTCGCCCGCGATCTCGGCCTGATGGAAGGCATCAAGCCTTTCCTCGCCGAAGACGAGTTCGGCTATGTGCCGCGCGACAAGGTCGTGGTGATCCTGACCGGTAGCCAGGGCGAACCCCGTGCCGCACTTGCCAAGATCGCCCGCGACGAGATGCGCAACGTCGCCTTTTCCGCCGGCGATACGGTCGTGTTTTCGTCGCGTACCATTCCCGGTAACGAGAAGGCGATCAACGACATCAAGAACGGCCTGATCGAGCAGGGCATTCACATCATCACCGACAGTGAAGCGCTGGTGCATGTGTCGGGCCACCCGCGTCGCAGCGAGCTGCAGCAGATGTACCAGTGGGTCCGTCCGCAGATCCTCGTGCCGGTGCATGGTGAGGCCGCACACCTGACGGCGCATGCCGAACTTGGCCTGCAGTCGGGTATCGCCAGCGTTCCGCGGCTTCGCAACGGCGATATGCTGCGGCTGGCGCCAGGTCCGGCCGAAGTCATCGACACTGCGCCGCATGGCCGGATCTACAAGGATGGCTCGCTGATCGGTGATTTCGAGGAAATGGGCATCGGTGAGCGGCGCAAGCTCTCCTTTGCCGGACATGTCTCAGTCAACGTCGTGCTCGACAACCGCTACGATTTCCTCGGTGATCCTGACCTCGTTGCCATCGGCTTGCCCGAGTTCGACGACGAGGGCGAGGACATGGAAGACACGCTCTATGACGCCCTGCTCGGTGCTGTCGAAAGCATCCCGCGTGCCAAGCGCAAGGATCTGGCCATGCTGCAGGAGGCGGTGCGCCGCGCCGTGCGTAGCACCGTCAACCAGATCTGGGGCAAGAAGCCCGTGGTGACCGTGTTCGTCACCAAAGTCTGATTTCCTTCAGGCTCCCGGCGCTGTAGACGTCCGGGGGCTTGAAAACAGCCCGAAGGTTGGAGGATCGCGATGCTTGGACGTGTAAACCATGTGGCAATCGCCGTGCCGGATCTGGCATCCGCTGCTGAGGGCTACCGAGTGACGCTCGGCGCTTCGGTGACCGAGCCGCAAGCCTTGCCCGAGCACGGTGTCACCGTCGTTTTCGTCGCGCTTCCCAACACCAAGGTCGAACTGCTGGAGCCGCTCGGCGATGCCTCGCCGATTGCGGCGTTTCTCGCCAAGAACCCGTCCGGCGGCATGCATCACATTTGCTACGAGGTCGAGGACATCATTGCTGCCCGTGACACGCTGAAGGCGTCCGGCGCGCGGGTTCTCGGTGACGGCGAGCCGAAGATCGGCGCTCACGGCAAGCCGGTGCTTTTTCTGCACCCGAAGGATTTTCAAGGCACGTTGATCGAGCTTGAACAGGTGTGACAGTTGACCGCGCGATGCCGGTTTGTGTGATCGCGCCGGTGGCGTTATAAGCGGGCTACAGCGCCGCGCGTCAAGTTTGACGCGCTCAGCACGCTGTAACACTTTAAACTTGCTGCATAATTTTCTCCTTAAATCGATGCCGATTTAAGGAATTATGCAGTAGAATATCGCGAGGATCGTTCCGTTGAGGGCCAGTAGCCAGTTCGGGACAGGTCTTCATCAGGAGCCGGAAATGCCGCTTTTTTCAACCTTTGCCATCTACTTCATTATCTGGTGGCTGACGCTGTTTGCAGTGCTGCCGCTTGGCGTGCGCACGCAGGCGGAGGAAAACGAGGTGGTGCCCGGCACTGTCGAAAGCGCGCCGGCGCGGTTCCGTGCCAAACGGGTCATCCTGCTGACAACTGCAATCGCGGCGGTCATCCAGCTTGCCTGGTACATTGTGTCGGTGCGGCTCGGCTACGGCATCGACAGCATTCCGCGCTTCTATCCGAAGTTCTATTGAGCCAAGCATCGGCAAGCATGTGGGCGCTCGGCGTCTAGGGATATCGAGTGATCGTGTCCGCTTCCTCACAATCCCCAGTTAAGTATTATCGATTTACCGCTGCACAGGCCCGTAGAGTTCTCTCGGGTGCCTCTCTGCGCGAAACCCGGGCAATCCTACGATTGACCGCCCCGAAATTGACATAGTTCAAGAAAGCCCGGGTGCTCCGATGAGGGTTCGCTTGGCGAAAGGCAAAAAAAAACAAGGCTAAAAGCCTTGTTTTTCAAGTATCGCGTGATCTTTAATCCGTTTCCGGCGGCAGCGACGAAGCGCGCCTAAGATCTTATCCTCCCAAGACTTGACCGCGAAAGTCGGCAAGAATTTAGACTTCATGCCTGTTTTGTGAGCCGAAATTAGCCCAAACATTGGGCGATGTCACCTTATTTTTTTGCATTTTTGCTACAGTTGGATAAAATTTCTCCGTTGACAAGCATCGTCGCAATACTGTTACTACCGTGCTCTTTTGACGCAGCTTTTGGCTTGTCGGTTCTCCTTCGAATCTCTCGATCCACTCTGTGTGGTTCCTTCTGCAAGCAGGGTTTTCATCCGGGCGCGAAGCGGCTATGAACGCAGGGCTCGGAAAGGTTCCTGCCGACTTGTCGGTGACGGAAATTTGAGAGCCGACCCCAAGAAGCAATGGTCGCCTTTGCCTGTTTTCGGCGAGACCGGCGTACCTGAGCTCAACGTCATTTCGCCCGAATCCGTCGATAGTGCGACGTTCATCAAGTTCTGGAACCCGTCATGCGCCTGTCCCGCTTTTTCATGCCCATCTTGAAGGAAAATCCGAAGGAAGCGGAAATCGTTTCCCACCGTCTTATGCTCCGGACGGGCATGATCCGGCAGCAGTCCTCGGGGATCTATACCTGGCTGCCGTTCGGAAAGCGGGTTCTCGACAAGGTCAATGCGATCGTTCGCGAAGAGCAGAACCGCACCGGCGCGAATGAGCTTTTGATGCCGACGCTGCAGTCCGCCGAGCTTTGGCAGGAGAGCGGCCGTTATGACGCCTATGGCAAGGAAATGCTGCGCATCAAGGACCGCCAGGATCGGCCGATGCTCTATGGTCCGACCAATGAGGAAATGATCACGGATGTCTTCCGTTCCTACGTGAAGTCCTACCGCAATCTGCCGCTCAATCTCTACCATATCCAGCTGAAGTTCCGCGACGAGATCCGTCCGCGCTTCGGCACCATGCGCTCGCGCGAGTTCCTGATGAAGGATGCCTATTCCTTCGATCTCGACCGCGAAGGTGCCGAGCACGCCTATAACAAGATGTTCGCCGCTTACCTGCGCACCTTCTCGCGCATGGGGCTGCGTGCCATTCCGATGCGTGCCGACACCGGACCGATTGGCGGCAATCTCAGCCATGAATTCATCATTCTCGCCGAAACCGGTGAATCCGAAGTGTTCTGCCACAAGGACTTCCTCGGCTTCGATATTCCCGGCGAAGACACCAATTTCGATGATGTCGCTGGTCTGAAGACGATCTTCGACAAGTGGACCTCGCGCTACGCGGCCACGTCCGAAATGCACGACGAAGCGGCGTTCAACGAAGTCGCCGAAGGCGATCGCCTGTCGGCACGCGGCATCGAAGTCGGCCATATCTTCTACTTCGGCACCAAGTATTCCGAGGCGATGGGCGCGAAGGTTCTCGGTCCGGATGGCAAGGAACACGCGGTCCATATGGGCTCCTACGGCATCGGCCCGACACGGCTGGTTCCGGCGATCATCGAGGCGTCGCATGACGACAACGGCATCATCTGGCCGAAGTCGATCTCGCCGTTCGATGGTGTGATCATCAACATGAAAGCGGGCGATGCCGCTTGCGACGCAGCCTGCGAGACGCTCTATTCGAAGCTCGGCGCCGCAGGATTCGATGCGCTGCTCGACGATACGGACGACCGCGCCGGCGCCAAGTTCGCCTCTGCCGATCTTATCGGCGTACCTGTCCAGATCATCGTCGGACCGCGTTCTATCGCCAACGGCGAAGTCGAGCTCAAGGATCGCAAGACCGGTGAGCGCGAGACCATGACTGTCGAGGCAGCCCTCAACAAGCTGATCGCGACGAAGTAAGTGAGGCAAGGGGAGGCAGGATGACCGCCGTGACGGAAGATCAGGTGCAGGCCGCTGGCCAGTCTGCAAAGTCCGCCAGCCGCCCTTTTTCCGCCTTTGAGCGCATGGTCGCCTGGCGCTATCTGCGTTCGCGGCGCAAGGAAGCCTTCATTTCGGTGATCGCCGGCTTCTCCTTCATCGGCATCATGCTCGGCGTCGCGACGCTGATCATCGTCATGGCGGTGATGAACGGTTTTCGCACCGAGCTCATCTCGCGCATCCTCGGCATCAATGGCCACATGATCGTGCAACCGATCGACGGTCCGCTCAACAATTACCCCGACCTCGCCACCCGCTTTTCCGGTGTGAAGGGTGTGACGATGGCGATCCCGCTGGTCGAAGGCCAGGTTCTGGCCCAGGGCGTCGGCGATTCTTCGACCGGTGCGCTCGTGCGCGGCATCCGCGCCGATGACCTCAGCAAGATGAAGTCGGTCTCCGACCATATTCAATCCGGCGATCTCGTCGGCTTCGCCGCCGGCACCGGCGTGGCGATCGGTTCACGTATGGCTGAGCAGCTCGGCATTCAGGTGGGCGGCACGATCACGCTGACATCGCCGAACGGCGACGTCACGCCGATGGGCATGAACCCGCGGGTCAAGGCCTATACGGTCTCGGCAATCTTCGAGATCGGTATGTCGGAATATGATGCGTCGATCATCTTCATGCCGCTTGAGGAATCGCAGCTGTTCTTCAATGCCGAAGGCTTGGCCCAGCAGATCGAGATCTTCGTCGAGCACCCCGATATGGTCGACGATTTGCGCAAGCCGGTCGAGGACGCTGCCGAGCGGCAGATCTTCATCACCGATTGGCGCGACCGCAACAAGACGTTCTTCTCGGCGCTCGAGGTCGAGCGTAATGTGATGTTCATGATCCTGACGTTGATCGTTCTGGTCGCGGCGCTGAACATCATTTCCGGACTGATCATGCTGGTGAAGGACAAGGGGAGCGACATCGCCATCCTTCGCACGATGGGCGCGACCTCCGGCTCCGTCATGCGCATCTTCTTCATGACTGGAGCTGCCATCGGTGCGGCGGGAACCGTTGCCGGCGTGCTGCTCGGTGTCGTCGTCTGCCTGAACATTGAGTCCATTCGCCAATTCTTCTCCTGGATTTCAGGCACGACGCTGTTCAGCCCCGAGCTCTATTTCCTCAGCCAGTTGCCGGCAGATATGAACGCCGACGAGACGATCCTCGTCGTCGTCATGGCCCTCAGCCTGTCGTTCCTTGCCACGATCTTTCCGGCATGGCGCGCCTCGCGCCTCGATCCCGTGCAGGCCCTGCGGTACGAATGACAAGGACATCATCTGAATGAATGCGCGCGTGGCACTGCAGCTTTCGGGCATCGAGCGTAATTACGGGCAGGGGGACACCTTCCTCTCGATCCTCAAGGGCGCGGACTTCACGCTGAAAAGCGGCGAGACCGTTGCGCTTGTGGCGCCGTCAGGCACTGGCAAGTCGACGCTTCTGCATGTTGCGGGCCTGCTGGAGCGGCCGGATGGCGGAAAGGTCGTGGTCAACGGCGTGACCTGCGACGGTCTCAACGACGACAGGCGCACCGCTATCCGTCGCAACGAGATCGGTTTCGTCTACCAGTTCCATCATCTGCTTCCGGAGTTCACCGCTCTCGAAAACATCATGATGCCGCAGCTGATCGCCGGCCTTGGCAAGGCTGAGGCCGCCGAGCGTGCGCGGGCGCTGCTCGACTACATGCGTATCGGCAACCGCGCCGATCACCGCCCGTCGGAGCTTTCAGGCGGCGAACAGCAGCGCGTGGCGATCGCCCGCGCCGTTGCCAATGCTCCCTTGGTATTGCTGGCCGATGAGCCGACCGGCAATCTCGATCCGGAAACTGCGGGATACGTCTTCGAAGCGCTCGAAGCATTGGCTCGCCAGTCCGGTCTTGCAGCCCTGATCGCCACGCACAATCACGAGCTGGCATCGCTTATGGACCGGCGGGTGACGATCGAGGACGGCAAGGTCGTCGAGCTGAAATAACGCTCGCGTCAAAGCCCGTTTCCAATGGAGCGCGCGATATCAATGTGATGCGAAACCTTTAGTTTAAGGCACGATGAGGCCACCTCGATAGTCGAGTTCGTAGGCTTCGTCGCCGTCGACAAAGATGACTTCACGTCCGGAAAAGTGCCCGGTGTCGCCGCGGCTGTTGTCGATGTAGTAGCCGTAGGCGTGGCGATATTCCATTCCACCGAGAAAGTGCCGCTTCTCGCGATACATGGTATCGAGCGCGGCTTTGATGACGATGCCGGCGCGTTCCGCATCGATCAGATCGGGCCGGATGACGCGGCCGAAATAATTCATGGCCCAGCGGGTGTCGTCCTCGAACCAGACGGTTTCCTGTCCTGCGAAATCGGTCCCACCGAAGTAACTGTCGAGATACCGCCACCGGTCGCGTTGGTAGCCGATATCGCGCGAGCCCGCGCGCGATGGCGGGCTTGTTATCCCGCCACCGACATATGTCTTCGATTTGGCTTCCACGATGAAGTCTTTGAGCTGCTCGATGCTGGCCATGAGAACACCTTGTTTGTTCCCTGGCAGCATGCCGCGACATTCCGTCGATGTAAAGAACAAAAAGGGAACAAATAGCTCGATTAGATGCCGCAGGCGTGCTGGCCGCGGTCGTCGTTCCAGTCATCGAGAAGCACAAGCTCGCCTTTGGCGCTGACGGGCTTGTCGTTCGATTTGCCCTTGCCCGTCAGCACATTCAGGTCGCAGTGCGAGGTATTGTCGAGATTGAGCGTGTCATAGGACGAGTAGGTGTAGCCGCCGACGACAAAGTCGAAATTGCGATAGGCGATCGTCAGCTTCTGTTCCCAACGGTCACGCCCGACCGAATCGTTGTGGGTGGTAATCACCAGCGAACCATTCGGAAGCGCCGTGACGGACGGTGCCTGGCCGGCCATGCCGTATTGCCCCCAGACCTTGTTCGGAACGGCCGACTTGAGCGCCAGCGGGCCGTCTTCGCCGGCGAGATAGATATAGACGGCATTGTTCTCGTCTGTCCCGTCATCGGGCTTCACCAGCAGCGCCAGATCGCCAGCACCATTCTTGTCCCAGTCGCCTGTCGCGGCCGGGACAATGCGGCCGGGATCAATCGCCTCGGCGGCAAGGGCGAGGGAAGGAAGCAGAAAAACGAGAGGCAGGGTCAGGCGTGCAGTCATGTCGTTGTGCTCCGTGTGGTTGGTCCAGTCATAGGCGCGATGGACGGAGCGCTCAAGGTTTCGGTTAATTACCTCAAACGCTCTTTGTTGATGCGGTTAACCATGCGCGGTGGAAAGCGGGCGGTGTGCTCAACAGCGATTGACGAGAGAACAAAAAAAGAACAAAGTGGATACATAACGGAAAAGGAGCCATGTTATGACTGATTTTGTTCGTGACCTCGCCGCCTTCACATCGATGGGCCTGTTTGTCGCCAGCGTTGCCTTCATCGCTCTCGGACTTTGATCCCTGGGCATACTCAAGATGCTGCGCGACCCCGATGCGGGGTCGCTCGATATTATCCCGGCACAGCACCCCCGACACCAGCACCGTTGAAAAGAACGCCGGCCCACGATGCAAAACTGGACATGGCGGGTGATAAACGGGATATCCTGACACCCTGACAGGAATCAGGATGTAGAGATGGCGGATCACGGCAGCGGGGAACGGAACGATCAGACGACTGCGGATCCGCAGTTCGTGCATTTGCGTGTTCACTCGGCTTTTTCGCTGCTCGAAGGCGCACTGCCTTTGAAGAAGGTGATCGGCAAGGCTGTGGCCGATGCTCAGCCGGCGATCGGTATCGCCGACACCAACAATCTTTTCGCAGCCCTTGAATTTTCCCAGAAGGCGGCCGAAGACGGCCTGCAGCCGCTGACCGGCTGTCAGTTGTCGATCGACATGGAAGACGACGGTGACGGCGAACGTCGCAGCCATGCCCAGCAGCTCGCCAAGCTGCCGGCCATCGTCCTGATCGCCGCGACGGACGACGGCTACACACGACTGGTCGATCTGGTAAGCCGCGCCTATCTCGGCGGCGAAGGCAGCCAGGTCACGAGGATCACGCGGTCGTGGCTCGTGGAGGCCGGCACCGACGGGCTGATCGCCCTTTCGGGCGCAGGCGGCGGCCCGATCGACATGGCGGTGAAATCCGGCTCGACGGCCTTGGCCGAGGCACGCCTGGAAGCCCTAAAGGATCTCTTCGGCGATCGGCTCTATATCGAGCTGCAACGGCACGGAAACTTTGACCGCCGACATGAAAGCCGGATGATCGATCTGGCGTACAAGTTCGATGTGCCTCTGGTTGCGACCAACGAGGCGTTCTTTCCCTCGCCATCCGACTATGACGCGCACGACGCGCTGATGGCGGTCGCTCACAACGCCATGGTTTCCGACGACAGTCGGTTCCGGTTGACGCCGGATCATTATCTCAAGAGCCGGAAGGAAATGGCGGCACTTTTTGCCGACCTGCCCGAGGCGCTCGAAAATACCATCGAGATCGCGCGGCGCTGCTCGTTCATGCTGAAGACGCGCGGGCCGATCCTGCCACGCTTCACCGGCGCCTCGGACGATCCGGAGGAGGCCGAGCGTGCCGAGTCCAGCGAGTTGCGCCGGCAGGCGGAAGAGGGGCTCAACGATCGGTTGCGCAAGCTCGGCATGGCGCCCGGCTATACAGAGGAAGAGTACCGCGAGCGGTTGGCGTTCGAACTCAGCGTCATCGAGCGCATGAAGTTCCCCGGCTACTTCCTGATCGTTGCCGACTTCATCAAATGGGCCAAGCAGCAGGACATCCCCGTCGGCCCGGGACGCGGTTCGGGCGCGGGCTCGCTCGTCGCCTATGCGCTGACGATCACCGATGTCGACCCGATGCGGTTCTCACTGCTGTTCGAACGCTTCCTCAATCCGGAACGCGTATCGATGCCCGACTTCGACATCGACTTCTGTCAGGACCGGCGCGAAGAAGTCATTCGCTACGTCCAGGCGAAATACGGCCGCGAGCAGGTGGCCCAGATCATCACCTTCGGTTCGCTTCAGGCGCGCGCGGCGCTGCGCGACGTCGGCCGCGTGCTCGAGATGCCCTATGGCCAGGTCGACAAGATCTGCAAGCTCGTGCCCAACAATCCGGCCAACCCGACGCCGCTGTCAAAGGCGATCGAGGAAGAACCGCGCCTGCAGGAAGAGGCGGAAAAGGAACCCGTCGTCGCCCGTCTTCTCGACATCGCGCAGAAGATCGAGGGTCTCTATCGCCATGCCTCGACCCACGCAGCCGGTATCGTGATCGGCGACCGGCCGCTGTCAAAGCTCGTGCCGATGTATCGCGATCCGCGTTCCGATATGCCGGTGACGCAGTTCAACATGAAATGGGTCGAGCAGGCCGGCCTGGTAAAATTCGACTTCCTCGGCCTGAAAACGCTGACCGTGCTGAAGGTCGCCGTCGACTTCGTCAAGCTGCGCGGCATCGAGGTCGATCTCGCCAGCATTCCGCTCGACGACGAGAAGACCTACGAGATGCTGTCGCGCGGCGAGACGGTCGGCGTGTTCCAGGTGGAAAGTGCCGGCATGCGCAAGGCGCTGATCGGTATGCGGCCAGACTGCATCGAGGACATTATTGCGCTGGTGGCGCTTTATCGTCCGGGCCCGATGGAGAATATCCCGGTCTACAACGCCCGCAAGCACGGCGAAGAAGAGATCGAATCGATCCATCCGAAGATCGACCATCTGCTCAAGGAAACGCAGGGCGTTATCGTCTACCAGGAGCAGGTGATGCAGATCGCCCAGGTCCTGTCGGGCTATTCGCTCGGCGAAGCCGACCTTCTGCGTCGCGCCATGGGCAAGAAGATCAAGGAGGAAATGGACAAGCAGCGCGCCCGTTTCGTCGACGGCGCGGTCAAGAACGAGGTATCGAAGCCGCAGGCCGATCTGATCTTCGATCTTCTCGCCAAGTTCGCCAACTACGGCTTCAACAAGTCGCACGCTGCCGCCTACGCCATCGTCTCCTATCAGACGGCCTATATGAAGGCGCACTATCCGGTCGAGTTCCTGGCGGCGTCGATGACGCTCGATATGGCCAACACGGAGAAGGTCAACGACTTCCGTCAGGATGCCGGGCGCCTCGGCATCCAGGTGATTGCGCCGTCGGTCCAGTCCTCCTTCCGGCATTTCCAGACCGGCGACAAGCGCATCTACTACTCATTGGCCGCCATCAAGGGTGTCGGCGAATCGGCAGTCGAGCATATCGTTGCCGTTCGCGGCGACCGCGAGTTTGCGAGCCTTGAGGATTTCTGCCTGAGGATCGACCCGAAGCTGCTCAACCGGCGTGTGTTCGAAAGCCTGATCGCGGCCGGCGCCTTCGATTGCTTCGGTTACGACCGTGCCGAGCTGGTCGGCGGTCTCGATCGCATCCTCGGCTTTGCCCAGCGCGCGCAGGAAAACAAGACGAGCGGACAGAGCGATATGTTCGGTGCGGGGGCCGCGACCGGACCGGAACGGATCTCGCTTCCCACCTACACGCCGTGGCTCGCCTCAGAAAAGCTGCACCGCGAGTTTCAGGTGCTGGGCTTCTATCTCTCGGCCCATCCGCTCGACACCTACAACCCGCTGCTCGCCAAGATGCGCGTCCAGACCTTCGGCGATTTCGCCGGAGCGGTGAAGAAGGGCGCAACGGCGGGACGTCTCGCCGGCACCGTTACCTCCAGACAGGAGCGCAAGACCCGAACCGGCAACAAGATGGGCATCATCGCTTTCTCGGATTCGTCCGGTCAGTTCGAGGCCGTGCTGTTTTCGGAAATGCTGCACCAGTATCGCGACCTGCTTGAGCCCGGCAAATCGCTGGTGATGACGGTTCAGGCGGAGGAGCGGCCGGAAGGCATCGGCCTTCGCATCCAGACCCTGCGCTCGCTCGAGGAAGAATCGCTGCAGATGCAGAAGGCGCTGCGCGTTTATGTGCGCGATTCAGGACCACTGAAGTCGATCGCCGCCCATTTGAATGCGAGGGGCGAGGGTCTCGTTTCCTTCATCGTCATCAAGGATAACGGCCAGCGCGAGATCGAGGTCGAACTCAACGAGAAGTTCAGGATTTCGCCGGAGATTGCCGCAGCACTTCGCTCGGCTCCGGGTGTGGTCGACGTTGAACTCGTCTGACCGCGCTGCATGATTGCTTGAGCCGGCGGCGTATAAAGATACGGAACGTCAGGCGCGGCTGCAGCGCAGCTTTTGAGTATCGGATCGACTGCGCAGGGCATCAGCCCCGCGGGGATGCGCGGGTGATTGTGATGAAATCGGTCCCGTCGCCGGTTTCGAGCCCGCTCTCCATGTCCGAAATCGACAGCGACGAACCGTCTGCAAGCAGGCCGCCGATCCGTTCGCGGACGTCGTCGGAGACCGTCAGGCGCCCGAGCGTGCGCTGGACGGCATTGAAGGCTGATGCGTCGGCGTCGGCGGCGATCCCGAGGCGCTTCTTCACCGATGACGGCAGATGGTTTTCGAGCGGTACGCCGTACCACTTGCCTTCGCTCTTTCCCTCGTCAATCTCTTGAAATTGCAGGAAATGCGTGCCGAGCGCCTGCTCCGGCTTGTCGATCGTGACGCCTGCCTCGAAAATCGGCTTGAAACCCTGGCGGACAAGGATCACCCCGTTGGGGGGAACGTCGCGGCCCGCTTTCCTGAAGATCGCCTCAGTCAGCTCCGGCGTCAGCTTGCCATCGACGGTCGATCCCTCGGCAGTCTGGAACGCGTTGATGGCGGCGGTCGTGTCCGGGCCGATGTGGCCGTCCGGCACGCCGGCGACATAGCCGAGTTGGTTCAGCGCCGACTGGACTTCACGCTTGATATCGCGCTCGCCGCGTCGGGTGATCAGCATGCGGATCGGCTCGCGGTCTTCTGCTTTGATGACTGAGTTGGCGGTCGATGCCTCGGTCATCGCCACTTCGACCGGCATGGTCTCGGTCTGGCTGATCGCCGGGCGGAGGGGCACATCCGACAGCGGTGCGGGGTTCTCGCCGGGCGCCGGGTTGCGCTGGAAGAGCACGGCGCTCGACACTTCGGTGGGGCTGACCTGCCGATCGGTTATCAGGACATGCACGCCGCGCGACGTCATCTTGAAGAGGCTGGCGGCAAACTTGCTCGGCAGGCGCACGCAACCGTGCGAAGCCGGATAGGCCGGCACGTGATTGGAGCCATGCAGCGCAATGCCTGACCAGGTCAGTCGCTGCATGAAGGGCATCGGCGCATTCGAATAGATGTTGGATTTGTGGTGACGGCGTTTTTCAAGGATCGAGAAGATGCCCGTCGGTGTGGAATGGCCGGCCTTGCCGGTAGAGACTGCCGACGTTGCGATCACCGCGTCGCCGTCATAGACGACGAGGGATTGCTGGTTCTTCGAAACGATGATCTGCAGCGGTGCGTTGCTGCCGGCAAAGCCGACCGCAGGCGAAAACAAGAAGACGACGACGCTGGCCGTGAGAGCGAAACGCAATACCATACACTCATCCCAACACGTAAACTGGCCGACAAGCTTACGCTGAAATCTTTAAAGAATTTGTCCCGATCGACCTACAGCGCCGCGCGTCTTATTAGACGCGCAAAGGTCGCTGTAGCACTTTGAATTGCTGCATGTTTTTATCCTTGCAGGATACGTCAAGCCGCCGCCGATAACGCACTAGTGATCGCGCTTGCGGCTGCCAAAGGTGTAGCCGGTTTCGACGCTGGCCTTGCCGAACTTGTCGCGCAGCTTGTTGATGGCGTCCTCGGCGGCGGCACGACGGGTTGCGGCTGGATCGACCAGATCGGGGGGATCTGCGAGATCGGGGCTGGAAAGATCGCTGACTCCGATGCCGATCAGCCGGTACTTCGTGCCGTCAACTTCCTTCTCCAGAAGCTGCAGCCCGGTGCGGAAGATACGGTCTGCGAGCCGCGTCGGACTGTCGAGGCGGCGGTTGCGAGTCCTGGTCTTGAAGTCGGCAGTCTTCAGCTTCAAAACGACGGTCTGGCCGGCGAGTTCGGATTTACGCAGGCGGTGGGCGACCTGTTCGCTCAGCCGACGCAGATGCGTGACGAGATCGTCGTAGCGGGCGAGATCGTCGTTGAATGTCGTCTCTGACGATACGCTTTTCGCCTCGCCGTCGATCTCGACCGTTCTTTCGTCGAGGCCGCGCGACAGGCGGTAGAGCCTCTGGCCCATGGTGCCGTAGCGGCGCATGAGGTCGGCTTCCTCCATCGTCTGAAGCTGACCGATCGTGCGAATGCCATCGCGCTCCAGCGTGGCGGCGAACGCCTTGCCGACGCCCCAGATCAAGGTCACCGGCCTTTCTCTCAGGAATTCGAGCGCCTCGGCCTGGCCGATTACCGAGAAGCCGCGAGGCTTCTGCAGATCGGAGGCAACCTTGGCGAGGAACTTGCAGTAGGAAAGGCCGACGGAGACGGTAATGCCGATCTCCTGTTCGACACGGCGGGCAAAGCGGGCGAGGGTGCGCGCGGGGGGATCGTGGTGCAGCCGTTGGGTGCCGCTGAGCTCCAGGAAGGCCTCATCGATGGAGAGCGGCTGCACCAGCGGTGTCAGTTCCTGCATCAACGTGCGGACCTCGCGGCCGACGCGAACGTATTTTTCCATGTCGGGCTTGATCACGACCGCCTGCGGGCAGGCCTCAAGCGCCTTAAACATCGGCATTGCCGAGCGCACGCCGTGAATGCGGGCGATGTAACAAGCCGTCGAGACGACGCCGCGCTTGCCGCCGCCGATAATCACTGGCTTGTCGGCAAGCTCCGGATTGTCCCGCTTCTCGACGGAGGCGTAAAACGCATCACAGTCGATATGGGCTAGAGTCAGGTCGTAGAGCTCGGCATGACGCAACAGACGGGGGCTGCCGCAGGCAAGGCAGCGTCGCGCCGTCGCGGTCTGTTCCCTGAGGCAGTCACGGCAGAAGCCTGGAGTTTGAGAACCACTGTCGAGCATATCTGGAACAAATGTTGAACATTGGGACTTTACGCTCTACGCTAACGAGTCTCAAGGGAGGCCGCGTTGGAAATTGCCTTGCATGTCAGGTTGCCGACGCCAAGCCGCTGGTCGGATTTTGCGCGTCGTCTTGCAGGTCTCGATCTGCTGGTCCGGGTGCCGCTATCGCTGGAAATGCGCGCGAATGGCATTCGCAGCGTCGACCCAGTCGCTAGCAATGTGAACGCAGTCCGCCGGTTGAGGCGCGAGCGCCCGAAACTCGGCGTTCGCCATCAGATTGATCAGCAGGCAGGATGGCGCGTGCTCCTGCACCGATTGCAGGTTGCGCGCGATATCGTCGATGAAAACAACGGGAAGCGCCCGTCCGGCATGCAGGCGCTGAACGATCGGCCCTTTGGGTTCCTCGGATGCGAGCAGTGGATAGGGAAGATCGAGCCGGTCGAGCAGAGCACGACGCGCGGCCGCATGGCGCGGTGGCATGGCCGTCAGGAAGACGATGTCAGCCTGCTTGGACAATTCACGGAGAGTCTCGACAACGCCGGCAGTCGGCGTCTGCCAGCGATCCTGCGTGGCGTAGAAGGCATCGAGCATGTCCTTGACGTCAGCCTCGCTCGCTGCCCGCTCCGTTGCGCGATGGATGATGTTGCCGGTCAGCCGGAAGGAGCGCGGCAAGAGGACGTGGTCGCGGCTTTCGAGAAAGGACCGGAATGGATCCAGGAATTCGAGCACGACTTCATCGATGTCGCTGATAACAAGCGGGCGGTTGCTAAGGCGGATTTCATCTTCGAAGACGGTGTTGCTCAAGCTCAGCTGTCCTGCAGATCGGCGGCGCCGGAAAGCTTCTCATGCGCACGCACGACATCCTGCGGGGCTGTCCCTGTTGCATCGCAGAAAGCGATCAACGTTGGTTCGTGGTCCATAAGAAAGGCGATGAGCCCACCCATGCAGCCCGGCTCGCCGATCGCGTTGCGCAGGGAGGACGGGTCCGTGCCGGTCAGCGCCAGAAATCGGGACAGCAGGTCCGGCTCGCCGGCAAGCCAGGAGAGAATGTCGATGGCGATTTCGTCGGCGCTCTTCAATGTCTTGGCCTCCTACTGTTTTTACGCCCGGAATTACCTATTTTTCAACCAAATAGGTTTATCGGTGAACTTGAGGAAATGGGTCGAGTCGTTGGTTCTGCAACTTAGATGTCTTGAGAAGACTTGCAAGAAGACGACGGACAGCAAGGGATCGACATGCCCAAACAGGTAATGATTGTTGAGGATAACGAGCTGAACATGAAGCTCTTCCGAGACCTGATTGAGGCTTCCGGCTACGCGACGATCCAGACGCGCAACGGTATGGAGGCGCTCGAGCTGGCGCGGAAGTATCGCCCCGATCTGATTTTGATGGACATTCAGCTGCCGGAGGTCTCCGGGCTCGAAGTCACGAAGTGGTTGAAGGAAGACGATGAGTTGCACGTCATCCCGGTGATCGCCGTGACTGCCTTCGCCATGAAGGGCGACGAGGAACGTATCCGTCAGGGCGGATGCGAAGCCTATGTTTCAAAACCGATTTCTGTGCCAAAGTTTATTGAGACGATCAAGACCTACCTTGGCGATGCCTAACTGGCGGGAAAATTGATATGACTGCGCGCATTCTTGTTGTCGATGACGTGCCTGCCAACGTTAAGCTTCTCGAAGCGCGTCTGCTCGCTGAGTATTTCGATGTGCTGACGGCGGGTGATGGCCATACGGCGCTGACGCTCTGCGAGACGACACCGGTCGACCTGGTGCTTCTCGACATCATGATGCCCGGCATCGACGGCTTCGAGGTCTGCGAACGTCTGAAGGCCAATGCACGCACAGCACATATTCCCGTCGTCATGGTGACGGCACTCGACCAGCCGTCCGATCGGGTTCGCGGGTTAAAGGCCGGCGCCGACGATTTCTTGACGAAGCCGGTCAACGATCTTCAGTTGATGTCGCGGGTGAAGAGCCTCGTCCGCCTGAAGAACGTCAGCGACGAATTGCGGCTGCGGGCCCAGACGGCGCAGACTATCGGCCTGCAGGAACTGGCCCGTCAGGACCGTCCGGACGAGCCGGGCAATATCCTCCTGGTCGATGGCCGCGGCTCCTCTCAGGAGCGGCTGCAGCGCACGCTCAAGCCGATTGCCGATGTCTCTGTTATCTCCGACCCGCAGGCGGCGCTGTTCGAGGCGGCCGAGAACAATTTCGACCTCGTCATCGTCAACGCCAACTTCGACGATTACGATCCCTTGCGATTGTGCTCGCAGTTGCGATCGCTGGAGCGCACACGTTTCATTCCGATCCTGCTGATCACGGAGCAGGGCAATGACGAGATGATCGTGCGTGCGCTCGATCTCGGTATTACCGACTACATCATCCGGCCGGTTGATCCCAATGAGCTTGTTGCCCGCTCGTTGACCCAGATCAGGCGCAAGCATTGCAACGACATGCTGAGAAAGAGCGTGCAGCAGACGATCGAGCTGGCGGTCACCGATGGCCTGACAGGGCTGCACAACCGCCGCTATCTCGACAATCATCTGAAGCTGCTGCTCGATCGTGCGGGAGCACGCGGTCGCCCGTTGTCGATCTGCATGACCGACATCGATCGGTTCAAGCAGGTCAACGACACCTATGGTCACGATGTTGGTGATGAGGTGTTGCGCGAATTTGCCAACCGCATCCGCTCCACCGTCCGCGGCGCCGATCTGGCCTGCCGCTTTGGCGGCGAAGAGTTCGTCGTGGTCATGCCCGACACACCGCCGGAGATGGCGGCCGCCGTTGCCGAGCGGTTGCGGCATATCATCGAGAGTCAGCCATTCTCGATACCGCATGCGGACGGCGCGCTGGTCATCACCGCGTCCATGGGCATTGCCGGCCTGAAACTGGAAGGCGACACGACAGAAGCTTTGCTGAAGCGCGCAGATATGGCGCTCTACCAGGCGAAGAACGAGGGTCGCAACAGAGTGGTGGCGGCTGCAGCCTGACGGAAAGAACCGAGCCTGTCACCACCTGCTGGTGGCTTGATGAAATTCCGGATCCCTCTTGCGATATGCCTTTAAAGTTGTATTCTCCGCCGCAACGATGCTACCGAGGGGTTTGGTAGCGGCGGCGCGCAAGCATTTACATGTGCCGATGTGATACGGAATTAACCATGCGCCGAGCGACACCGCTTCGCGCATTAAGAATTCATTGATTTTTTTCTATTTTCAGGTGATGCTGATAAATGCGGGGGCATAGCTTCCATCAGCTTCGGTTACCCCATGATGCTCAGGTCCGCCGCATCTCCTGGGTCGTGGGGTCGGTCGGTTGGCTTTTGACACCTGCGGAATCCTCGTGCCGCGGTCAGTAGCCAGCCGACCCCCATTCAAAGCGCTGTTCCGGAAGGGACAGCGCTTTTTGATTCTTGCCTGTGCGCACACGCAGGCGGGACGGCCTCCGAACAGTCGGCGGCCGCTTCTTGGCGCACCAACGGAAAGGGGCGCCAAACCTTGCGGTTGGCGCCCCTTGATCCCACGAAACGTCAGATCTTACTTGATCTTGGTTTCCTTGAACTCGACGTGCTTTCTGGCGACCGGATCATACTTGGTCTTGGTCATCTTGTCCGTCATCGTACGGCTGTTCTTGGTCGTGACGTAGAAGAAACCCGTGTCGGCTGTCGACAGCAACTTGATCTTGATGGTGGTGGCTTTTGCCATGGTCGTCCTGCCTTTATGAAATTGAAAGCCGTGGACAACCGGTTGCGGGCCACGGGCAAGGTTGGCGCGAAACTACAAATCGCGGCCGAAAAGTCAAGACCGTTTTGGATTCAAAACGATCCTTACAACCGAAAGCGCGACGTAAAGGCCGAAAAACCCGGCAATCGCCCAGGCAAAACCGTTGTTGCCAGCCACATCCATCGATGCGCCGATCACCTGCGGCCCGGCCACCGTGCCGACCGCATAGGAGAAAACGAACGCCGCATTGGCCGCGGCAAGGTCGGAGCCCTGCAGGCGCGAGCCGAGATGGCTGAGGCCGACCGTGTAGAGACCAGAGACGCAGCCCCCCCAGAACAACAGAATGATCGCCATCAGGAACCAGCTTTCCACCAGCATCGGCAGACAGAGGGCGCCAATGAGGCCGATAACGGTCATGGCCGTCAGCAATGTGCGCTTATCCTTGATCTGGTCTGACAGCATGCCGAGCGGAATCTGGAAGATGAAATTGCCGATGCCCATCACGGTCAGCAGCAGCGCCGCCTGTGATTCGGTGAACCCCGATCGTGTCCCGTAGACCGTAAAGAGCGACAACCCGCCCGATTCGACCGCGCCGAAGATGAAGACGGCGGCGGTCGCGGTCGGCACCAGGAAGATGTAGCGCATGAAATGGCGGTCGGGCTTTTCGTCGATGACAGGGCTCTCGTCCCGCGCGAGGAAGATTGGCACGGCCGCGAGCAGAATGACACCGGCGCCGACCACGAAGGGCAAGACACCCTCGCTGCCGAGGATCGAGAAGAGCAGCGGCCCGCTCAGGAAGCCGAGGGATAGAACCGTGCCGTAGATGCCGAGGACGAAGCCCCGTTTCGCTGGCGGGGCGGTGGCGTTGATCCAGAATTCGGAGAGGATGAAGAGTACGGTAATGGCGCCATGGAAGACGACCCGCAGCGGAAACCAGAGCCAGAAGTTGGTAATGTAGTAAAAGCCGAAGGCGCTGATTGCGGCGAGCAGGACGGCCCAGAGCATCGTCGGCGCAACACCGTGGCGATGGGCGAATTTGGTCGTGAAGGAAGCCGCGACCATGGAGGCCACGCCGGCCATCGCCGAATTGAGACCAATCAGCGTCGACGAGATGCCGCGGTTCTCCATGATGCTCGAAAGCAGCGGTAGGCCGAGGCCGATGGCGATGCCGACGGCGCTGATGGCGGAGACCGCCGCGATCAGCGACGGCCAGTGAATTTCCTCAACCGGTGCTGGGCACCCGGGCGTCGGCTGTGACATGCGACGGTGGTCCTTAGAGAAGCGTGCGGATGAGCCGCCCACGGCGCGCGAAATAGAAGGGCACGGAGCGCTCATAGGGTAGCGTCGGGTCCGTGTTAAGGCCGCTTCTCAAATCCGAAAGGATGATTGCGGTTATCTCCGGTATCCGGAGCGAGGGGAGGTCGTTGACATCGATCCACTGCAAATCCTGGAGCTCCCGGCTTTCCAGAACCCGTGATGTATCGACTTCGGCTTCGTCCGCGAAGATCGCGAAGAAGCGTGTATCGAACCGCCTCGAGTGTCCCGGAGGAGTAATGGCCCGAGCCATATAGCGCAAGTTTGCGAGATCTGGAAGAAAGGGCAGTGGCGCTTCCGCCTTTGCATGCGGCGTGCCCAAGGGAACACCGGCTTCCTCGTAGAGTTCTCGGAGCGCCGCCAGCGCCAGTGCTCTTGCACGAGAGTCGCTTACGGGTGCCCCCCGGACGCTTTTCAGCGCCTGCAGGACGGCGGGGTTGAGATCACTGGAGAACGCGAGGCGATGGTCGGTCGGGTCTCGGCGCCCGCCGGGAAAGACATAGAGATCGGGCATGAAGACATGCGCACTGCTGCGCCGGCCCATCAGCACGCGTACGCCGTCGCCGGAGCGGTCGAGCAGCATGATCGACGCTGCGTCACGCGGCCTTGCGCGCCGCTCAGGCGTGTCGGGGGCCAAGGTGACGCTTTCGCGTCCTGACGTCATGCGGAGGGATCTCGCACAGGCAGGACGTCCTCGGGCGTGTCCTCCTGTCCACCGAAGCCGTGCATCCTCAGCGCCCATTGCAGGCCGATGACAGCGCCCTTGATCGGCTGCAGCAGCGCAAGCGAACTGATCAGCGTAATCGGCGTCCAGATGGCAAGGTGCTGCCACGTCGTCAGCGGCAGGATCAAGTCGGTCATCATGTAGCCGCCAAGCACCAGATGGCCGACGATGGTGACGACGATATAGGGTGGAAAGTCGTCGGCGCGCTGGTGGTCCATACGCTCGCCGCAGGCCGCGCAGGCATCGACGGCTTTGACATAGCTGCGGAAGAGCTTGCCGCTGCCACAGGCCGGGCACGTGCCGAAAAAGCCGCGACGCATGGATCGACCGACGGGACGTTCATCGGCTGCATGACCACCGAGGTGAAGCGTTTCCTTGTCCGTTGCCATCATCTGCATTCTCTCCTTGTCGAAGCCGCCGGCCACATGTCGTGGCCTAAAGCGCATCGCGATCTTTCAGATCCGCTTGCTGCGCTTTAAGCTCTTGTTTTTGCGCATGCCGTCATCGCAAAAGCGATGAACACTTTTGCGCGACATGCTCTAGCGCTTTCCGCGCGGCGGTCGTGTACCCGGCGTCTTGCGCGGGCTCGAGCGATCACGACGCCCCGATTTGTGGAAGGAGCGCGTGGCGGTCGGCATTTTCCGTCCTTCGCTGATCATCTCGAAGCGAAGCGCGCCGGCAAGCGGTACGGCTTCGACCAATTTGACCTGCACCTGATCGCCGAGACGAAAGCCGAGACCGGTCTTTTCGCCGGAAAGGGCCTGATGCGCTTCATCATAGATGAAGTAGTCTCGTCCGAGCGTAGATATAGGTACGAACCCGTTGGCGCCATAGGCCGGCAGGGTGACAAAAAGTCCCGCCTTGGTGACGCCGGCAACACGGCCTTCGAATTCCTCGCCGATGCGGCCGTTCAGATGATGGGCGATCAGCCGGTCGACAGTATCGCGCTCGGCGGCCATGGCCCGGCGCTCGAAGGTCGAGATCTCAGCGGCGATATCGTCGAGCACCGCCTCTTCCTGCGGCGTGAGACCGCCTTCGCCAAGACCGAGCGAGGCGACCAGCGCTCGGTGCACGATCAGATCGGCGTAGCGCCGGATCGGCGAAGTGAAATGCGCATATTTCAACAGGTTGAGGCCGAAATGGCCGATGTTCTCAGGGCTGTAGATCGCCTGGCTCTGGGAGCGCAGCACCATCTCGTTGACCATGGTTTCGAACGGCTTGCCTTCGGCCTTGGACAGGATGCCGTTGAAGTGGTTCGAGCGCATGTTGCCGCCCTTGACCAGCGCGATGTCGAGCGTGGCCAGGAACTCGCGCAGGCTCTCCTGCTTGGCCAGCGACGGCTGGTCGTGCACCCGGTAGATCAGCACCTGGCGCTTCTGCTCGAGCGTCTCGGCGGCGGCGACGTTCGCCTGGATCATCATTTCTTCGATCAGCTTGTGCGCGTCGAGGCGGTCCGGCACGAAGACGCGATCGACGGTGCCGTCGGGCTTCAAGATGATCTTGCGCTCGGGCATGTTCAACTCGAGCGGCTGGSGGCGGTCACGACCGCGCGTGAGCGTGCGATAGGCCTCCCACAGCGGCTTCAGGATCGTGTCGAGGATCGGGCCGGTCTTGTCGTCGGGATTGCCGTCAATGGCGGCCTGGGCCTGCTGGTAGGAAAGCTTGGCCGCGCTCTTCATCATGATGCGATGGAAGGTGTGGCCCGCCTTGCGGCCCTCCTTGGAAAAGCGCATGCGCACGGCGAGCGCCGGCCGGTCGACGCCTTCCTTGAGCGAGCAGAGGTCGTTGGAGATCCGCTCCGGCAGCATCGGAACGACTCGGTCCGGGAAATAGACCGAGTTGCCGCGCTTCAACGCTTCGAGGTCAAGTGCCGATTTCGGCCGGACGTACCAGGAGACGTCGGCAATCGCGACGGTGACGATGACGCCGCCCGGATTGTCCTCCGACGGGTCCGGCTCCGCGTGAACAGCATCGTCGTGGTCCTTCGCATCGGCCGGGTCGATGGTGATCAGCGGCAGCGAGCGCCAGTCTTCCCGATGCGCCATGGTGGCCGGGCCGGCGTCTTCCGCTTCGTTCAGAGCGCGTTCCGGAAAGACGTGCGGGATGCCGTGGGCATAGATGGCGATCATCGAGATCGCCTTTTCCGAAGCGACCGAACCGACGACGTTTTGAACCTGAGCGCGCGGCAGGCCGTAGCGGCCAAGGCGCGTCAGTTGGACTTCGATGAGATCGCCGTCCTTGGCGTCGCCGACGAAGTCCGGATCAACAAGGATTTCCTCGCCGCGCTTTTCGATCGGCATCAGGCGCCCGCCGCCACCCGGCGTGGCGCGGAAGACGCCGAGGACGGCGTCCCGGCGCTTGTCGAGCACCTTGATGATGCGTGCGGTATAGGCTGGGCCGCCACGGTCCTTGGCCGGGAAGATCTTTGCAAGCACGCGGTCGCCGAGGCCGCCGACCGGCGTCTTGCCCTTGTCCTTGCCGACAGTCGACTGCTTGATCAGCACTGCCGGTGCGACGCCATCGTCATCCAGCCATTCGGCCGGGCGGCCGATCAGTTCGCCGTCAACGTCGCGCATGGTGATATCGAGCACGGTAACCGGGGGAAGGGCGCCCGGACGCACGAGCGACTTGCGCTTCTTCTCGACCAGCCCGTCTGCTTCCAACGAACGCAGCAGCGCCTTGAGTTCGACGCGCGTGTCGCCCTTGAGACCGAATGCTTTGGCAATTTCTCGCTTGGAGGCGCGTTCCGGATTCTCGGCGATGAAGCGCATCAGCACATCGCGCGGGGGAACCGCACCGTGGATGATCGAGGTTTTCTCCGACGCCGGCGCGGCCTTTGCCGCGCGGCCCTCTTTCCTGCCGGAGCCTTTTCCGGATCTTTCGGTCGGGTCGCGCGGTATTCTGGTCAAGGTCAGTCCTTCTTGGCCTTCGCGGCCGTCTTTGGTTTTGCCTTGGCAGGCGCCTTGGCCTTGGTCGTCTTCTTGGTGGCGCCGTCTGTCGCAGCCTTGGAAGACTTCGTCGTCTTTGCCTTCGTCGCCTTGCCCTTGCCGGTGCCGCTCTTGGCTGCACGCTCGGCAATGAGGGCGAGCGCCTCTTCGACCGTTACCGATTGCGGATCCTTGCCTTGCGGCAAGGTCGCGTTGATCTTGCCCCAGTTGACATAGGGCCCGTAGCGGCCGTCGCGGACGGTGATTGCGCCGCCTTCCGTATGGTCGCCCAGTTCCTTCAGCGCGACCGCGGCGCCACGGCCACGACCGGCACCGGCCTTGGATTGCTTGTCGGCAATCACGGAAACGGCGCGGTTCAGACCGATCGAGAAGACGTCTTCGATCGATTCGAGGTTCGCATAGGTGCCGTCATGCAGCACGAAGGGTCCGTAGCGGCCAAGACCCGACGAGATCATCTTGCCGGTTTCGGGGTGCGCGCCGATATCGCGCGGCAGCGAGAGCAGGGCGACGGCCTTCTCATGGTCGATGGAGGATGGCGTCCAGCCCTTGGGCAGGCTCGAACGCTTGGCTTCCTTGCCGTCGCCGCGCTGGACATAGGGACCGAAACGGCCGCTGCGCAGCGTGATTTCCTCGCCGGTGTGCGGATCCTTGCCGAGCGCCTGCGGCTCGTTCGAGACCGAAGCCTCGGCATCGCTGTTGCCGTCGGACGAAAGCTGGCGGGTGAAGTTGCACTCGGGGTAGTTCGAGCAGCCGACGAAGGCGCCGTACTTGCCGAGTTTCAGCGACAGCTTGCCGGTGCCGCAAACCTGGCAGATGCGCGGATCGCTGCCGTCTTCGCGCTTGGGGAACACCAGCGGTGCCAGTTCCTCGTTCAGCGCGTCGAGCACGTTGGTTACGCGCAGTTCCTTGGTTTCCTCGATCTGCGCGAAGAAATCCTTCCAGAAGTCGCGAAGAACGTCCTTCCAGTTGACCTCGCCAGCCGAGACCTGGTCGAGCTTTTCTTCGAGCGACGCCGTGAAGTCGTACCCGACGTAGCGCGTGAAGAAGCTTTCGAGAAACGCCGTGACGAGCCGTCCCTTGGCCTGGGGCACGAGCTTGCGCTTGTCGTTGGTGATGTAGTCGCGGTCGAGCAGCGTCGTTACCGTCGCGGCATAGGTCGATGGACGGCCGATGCCGAGCTCTTCCATCTTCTTGATCAGCGTTGCTTCCGAGTAGCGCGGCGGCGGCTCGGTGAAATGCTGCGAAGCATTGATCTTCTGCTTTGCCAGGCTTTCGCGCGCGTTGATCTCCGGCAGGCGACCATCTTCGTCGCCGTCATCGGTCTGCTCGCCGTCTTCCTTGGCGTCCGTATAGGCGGCGATGAAGCCGTCGAAACGAATGACCGAACCGGTGGCGCGCAGGCCAGCCTTGTTGCCACCGTTATCGGCGGTAATCTCGGCGGTCGTACGTTCGATCTCGGCAGACGCCATCTGGCTGGCGATGCCGCGCTTCCAGACAAGATCGTAAAGCTTCAGCATATCGCCGTCGAGGAAGCGGCGGACCTGGTCGGGCGTCCGGTTGAAGTCGGTCGGGCGAATGGCCTCGTGCGCTTCCTGGGCGTTTTTCGCCTTGGTAGAGTAGAGGCGTGGCTTTTCCGGCAGGTAGCGGTTGCCGAACTGGCTGCCGATCGCCTCACGTGCGGCCTCGATCGATTCGGGCGCCATCTGCACACCGTCGGTACGCATGTAGGTGATCAGACCGACGGTTTCGCCGCCGATATCAACACCTTCATAGAGCTTCTGCGCAACCTGCATGGTGCGGGAGGCGGAGAAGCCGAGCTTCGATGACGCAGCCTGCTGTAGCGTCGAAGTGGTGAATGGCGGCGAGGGGTTCCGCTTGACCGGCTTTGCCTCGATGCTGTCGACGACATAGGTTGCGCCATCGAGCAGGGTCTTTAGCCGGTTGGCTTCCTCGCCGTTGCCGACCGCACGTGGAGCCAGTCGCTTTCCGTCCGCCGAAACGAGCCGTGCCTCGAACTCGTCACCGCGCGGCGTCTTCAAGAGCGCCGACAGGTTCCAGTATTCTTCGGAGATGAACCGTTCGATTTCCGCTTCGCGATCGCAGACCAGCCGCAGCGTGACGGACTGAACGCGGCCGGCAGAGCGGGCGCCGGGGAGCTTACGCCAAAGTACCGGCGACAGGTTGAAGCCGACGAGATAGTCGAGTGCACGGCGCGCCAGATACGCATCAACAAGCGGAATATCGAGGTCACGCGGATGGGCGATCGCGTCAAGCACGGCCTTCTTGGTGATGGCGTTGAAGGCCACACGCTTGACCGGCTTGTCACCCAACACCTTTTTCTTCCTGAGAAGATCGAGCACATGCCAGGAGATCGCTTCGCCTTCGCGATCCGGGTCGGTCGCGAGGATGAGGCCGTCCGCTGCCTTCACGGCATCGGCAATATCCTTCATGCGTTTGGCCGACGCGGCGTCGACCTCCCAGGACATCTCAAAATCTTCGTCAGGACGAACCGAGCCGTCCTTGGCAGGCAGATCCCGCACATGGCCGAACGAGGCAAGAACCTTGTAGCCTGGGCCGAGGTACTTGTTGATCGTCTTTGCCTTCGAAGGCGATTCCACCACTACAACATTCATCGTCATTTTTCTGAGACAACCGGGTTTGGTCCTGCGTCAGCGCGGTTTGCACTGAGCATCGCCGAATATCGATGCCCCGAAATGGACAGGGATTCGAGCGGGGTCAAGGGGTTTCATTCAAAATAGCGACAGGGCTGCGTTATGCAGCCATTGCGAGAATAGATAATTATATCTCTTTCCGATTGAGTCGCTCGTGTTTTCTTCGTATCTGCGAATGTGCTTTTGTGTTGCCGGTTGCCGACTGGATCGTGCGCAAACAAGAAGTTTTATTGCTCCGCATTGAGCGACACCAGTCCGCCAGCATGGCGGCTGAGGCGTCCGGCAAGGTCAAGCTCGAGCAGCACGAGGTAGACTTCCGCTGCAGGCTGTCCAGTGTGGCGGATGACATCGTCGATTTCGGCCGGTGTCGGGCCGAGCGCGTCGATGATCGTTGCCCGGTCGCCGTCAGCGAGCGGCACCGGCTGTCTCGACGGGGCTGCATGGCCGGGCTCTTCGGCCCCTGCCGCCAAGGGCAGCCTGTATTGGCTGAGAGGCGCAAGGGCGTCGAGAACATCGTCCGACGTCGTCGTGACGATCGCGCCCTGTTTGAGCAGATCATTGGTTCCGTGGCAGCGTGGGTCGAGCGGCGAGCCGGGAACGGCAAATACCAGTCGGCCGAAATCGGCGGCGTAGCGGGCCGTGATCAGTGAGCCCGAGCGGTTGGCTGCCTCGACGATCGCCACGCCGAGACTGATGCCGGCGATCAGACGGTTGCGCCTCGGGAAATCGCGAGCCCGCGGCTCCCAGCCGAACGGCATTTCGCTCACGGCCAGGCCCTGGCCTGACATGATATCGTTGAGCAGCCCGACATTTTCCGGTGGATAGGGTCGGTCGATACCGCCCGCAAGCACCGCGATCGTTCCGCTTTCCAGGCTTGCTCGATGGGCGGCGGTGTCGATGCCGCGCGCCAGCCCTGACGTGATCACATAACCGGCACGACCGGCATCGCGCGCGATCATCGCTGCGAACTTGGCACCGCTGACCGAGGCGTTGCGCGAGCCGACGATGCCGAGAGACGATCGTGCCGCGGCGTCGAGGTTGCCTTTGACCGCCAGAAGCGGTGGAGCGCCATCGATCTGGCGAAGGGCGAAAGGATAATTTGGTTCGCCGATACCGACGAAGGTCGCGCCGAAGCGGTGCGCTATTTCGAGCTCCCGTTCCGCTTCGGCGATAGTGGCGACGCGGAACGTCCGCGCCGCGATAGTTCGGGCAAGGCGTCAAGTGCGGCGTCAGCCGTGCCGAAGTGATTGATGAGATCGCGGAACGTTACGGGGCCGACATTATCGCTGCGGATCAGCCGCAGCCAGGAAATCTTCTGTCGTTCGGTCAGTGCAACTCCGGTTCGCTTTGCACTGACGTTCAACATTATCCCTTGTCTCCGATCCTGCTTTCGGTGCCCGCGATGAGCCGCTGGATATTGGCGCGATGTTTCACCCATGTAATCAGGGTCATGACCGCAAACAGCAGGGCGACTTTCTCGTGTCCTGTCAGGTAGAGTACAACCGGAATGACTGCAGTTGCAACCAGCGCCGATAGCGAAGAGTAACGGCTAATTTTCGCCATCGCCAGCCAGATCGCCGCAAAGACGAGAACCATCCAGGGCACGAGGCCCAGCAGCACGCCGATATAGGTAGCGACGCCCTTGCCGCCCTTGAAGCCGAGCCAGACCGGGTAGAGATGGCCGAGGAAGGCGGCAAGACCTGCGGCGATACCGGCTTCGACACCCCAAAGCGATGCGATAGCGGCTGCCGCCGTGCCTTTCAGGGCGTCAAGCAGCAGGGTTGCCGCGGCAAGCTTCTTGTTGCCGGTTCGCAGGACATTGGTGGCGCCGATATTGCCCGAGCCGATCTTGCGAACGTCACCGAGGCCGGCCATGCGGGTCAGGATCAGCCCGAAGGGGATCGAGCCGAGCAGATAGCCGAAGGCAAGGCTCAAGGCTGTCGAAGGCAGTCCAAGCTGCCAGGAAAAAAGATCCACCGATTCCTCCCGCGCGACTGCTGTCGCTTATGCCGAATGCACAAGCTTGCCGGCAACATAGGTTTGCACAACCCGTCCGGTAAAGCGCGCATTTTCGAATGGCGTGTTCTTCGATCGTGAAACGATCGCTTCCTTGTAGAGGACCCAAGGCTCTTCGAGATCGATGACGGTGATGTCGGCCTTGGCACCCGGCTTCAGCGAGCCGGCATCAAGCCCGAAGATCGCCGCCGGACGCGTCGACATCGCGTCGATGAGGCGCATCAGCGGAACCTGGCCGCTGTTATGCAGGCGAAGCGCTGCGGCTAGCATCGTCTCGAGCCCGATCGCGCCATTTTCCGCGTCGGAGAAGGGCAGGCGCTTGGTGTCGACATCCTGCGGATCATGCGAGGAAACGATGATGTCGATGGTGCCGTTGGCAAGAGCTTCCGCCATCGCGACGCGGTCGTCCTCGCGGCGCAGCGGCGGCGAGAGCTTGAAGAAGGTCCGGTATTCACCGATGTCGTTCTCGTTGAGCGTCAGATGGTTGATAGAGATGCCGCAGGTGACGTTGGCGCCGCGGTTGCGGGCGGTCAGAACGGCTTCGGCGGATTCGGGAACCGAGATGTTGGCGGCGTGGTAGGCGGCCTTGGTGAGGCCGGCGATACGCAGGTCGCGCTCGAGCGGGATGATTTCCGCCTCGCGCGGCACACCGGCAAGACCGAGCCAGCTGGCAAGCAGGCCCTCGTTCATCACGCCGTTGGCGCCGAGATACTTGTCGCGCGTTTCGAGCGCGATCACCGCGCCGAACTCGCGGGCATAGGTCATGGCGCGGCGCAGCATCAGCGTATCGTGAATCGCCTTGCGTCCGTTGGTGAAGCAGACCGCACCTGCCTCCCGCAGCAGACCGAACTCGGTCATCTCTTCGCCGGCGAGACCCTTGGTCATCGCGGCCGCCGGATAGACATTGACGAGCGCCTTGTCGCGGGCCGTCTTCTGCATGAATTCGACAAGCGCGATGTCGTCGATGACAGGATCCGTGTCCGGCATCGAAATGAAGGAGGTCACACCGCCGACGGCTGCTGCGCGCGAGGCCGATTCGATCGTTTCGCGGTGCTCGGCGCCCGGCTCGCCGACGAAGACGCGCGCGTCGACGAGGCCCGGAACGGCCGTTAGTCCGTCGCAATCCTTGACGAAGGCGCCAACAGGCGTTCCCTGATTGAGGGCATCCTTGCCTGCGGCCAGGATACGGCCATCATCACCGACGATGATCGTGCCGGTTTCGTCGAGGTTGCGGGACGGATCGACGATGCGAAGGTTCCTAAGAACGAGCGGTCTGGTCATACGCGCGGCCCCTGGTTCTGCGAAAGAAGAAGCGTTTCCATCACCGCCATGCGCACGGCGACACCCATTTCAACCTGCTGCTCGATTACGCTCTGCGGCCCATCGGCGATTTCGGACGCGATCTCGACGCCGCGGTTCATTGGGCCCGGGTGCATGACGAGCGCGTCGTCCTTGGCTGCCTTGAGCTTTTCGGCATCGAGGCCGTAGTAGTGGAAATATTCGCGCACCGAAGGCACGAAGGAGCCGGCCATGCGCTCGCGCTGCAGGCGCAGCATCATCACCACATCTGCATCCTTCAGTCCCTCGGCCATCGAGTGGTAGACCTCAACGCCCATGTCGGCGATCCCAGAGGGAAGCAGCGTTGCCGGTGCGACGACCCGCACCCTCGCGCCCATCTGGTTGAGCAGAAGGATGTTGGAGCGGGCGACACGCGAATGCAGCACGTCGCCGCAGATCGCCACGATGATGCGCGAGAGCTTGCCCTTGATGCGGCGGATCGTCAGTGCATCGAGCAGGGCCTGGGTCGGATGTTCGTGCTGGCCATCGCCGGCATTGACCACGGAGCAGGAAACCTTGTGGGCCAGAAGTGCGGCCGCACCCGCGGACGAATGGCGCACGACCAGCACGTCGGGGTGCATGGCGTTGAGCGTCATCGCCGTATCGATCAGCGTTTCGCCCTTTTTCACCGACGAGTTGCCGACCGACATGTTCATCACGTCGGCGCCGAGCCGTTTGCCCGCTAGCTCGAAGGAGGATTGCGTCCTGGTGGACGCTTCAAAGAAGAGATTGATCTGCGTCATCCCTCGAAGGGTGGACGTCTTCTTCTCTCTCTGACGGGAGATCTTGACGGCTTCATCGGCACGATCGAGCAGGTAGGTGATATCCTGCTCCGTAAGACCTTTGATGCCGAGCAGGTGGCGATGCGGGAAAGTGGTCATGGGCCGCCCTTGCGCTCTGGAATGTGGCTCGCTCTATAAGACGTGACCCCCGGCACGGCAAGCGTTGCGCGGGCCCTTCCGCAGAAAACTTGGGTGCGGCATCCTATCTTTCCCTGGCCCCGTTTCGTGGTCGGCAAAGTTGCGCTAGAACCGGCCCATGAATCAGATGAACCGGACCGAACAGAAACTCGCCGAGCTGAACCAGCCCAAGCCCTGGTCCGGCATCAATGCCTATCGTTCCGATCCGCTGGTCGTGGACATCACGTCGGGCATGCCGAAGGCCCTGCGCGACGAGTTCGGTACGCTCGGGCGCTACGTGACCTCGCCGGAGGCGCAGGAACTCGCGCGCATGGCGAACGAAGGCGTACCGAAGCTGAAGACGCATGGCCCACGCGGCGAGCGCCTCGATGTCGTCGAGTTCCATCCGGCCTGGCATGCGCTGATGCGACGCTCCATGACCTCGGGCCTGCACGCATCCGCCTGGGAGAACCTGCCTGACGAGCGCAATCAGTCGCACAAGACGCGGGCGATCCGTTTCTACCTGACGGCCCAGCTGGAATGCGGCCATCTTTGCCCGCTGACGATGACAAGTGCATCGCTTGCCGCGATCACCGCCTCGCCCGCCGTGCAGAAGGAATGGGCGCCGAAGATCCTGTCGCGCAAATACGATTCGTCCAACAAGCCGTGGATGCAGAAGTCTGCCGTTACCGTCGGCATGGGCATGACGGAAAAGCAGGGCGGCACCGATGTGCGCGCCAACACTTCGACCGCAGAGCGTGTCGGCGAGGGTATCTACCGCCTGAACGGCCACAAGTGGTTCATGTCGGCGCCGATGAGCGACGCCTTCGTCATGCTGGCGCAGACCCGCGACGGGCTCGGCTGCTTCCTTGTACCGAGGCTGCTTGAAGACGGGAGCGCCAACGGCCTGCGCTTCCAACGCCTGAAGGACAAGCTCGGCAACCGCTCCAACGCATCCTCCGAAGTCGAGTTTTCCGACACATTCGGTTTCGTGCTCGGCGCGCCCGATGCCGGTATCCGCACTATTCTCGACATGGTGACGCTGACGCGTCTCGATTGCGCGCTGGCGTCCGCCGGCATCATGCGGGCATCGCTCGCCGAGGCCGTCCACCACACGCGTGGCCGCAAGGTTTTCGGCAAGCCGCTCGTCGGCCAGCCGATGATGACCCGGGTCCTCGCCGATATGGCGCTCGACGTCGCCGCCGCCAGTGCCCTGTCGTTCCGCCTCGCCGATGCCTTCGACAAGGCGCACGGCAGTGCCGAAGAGGCGGCCTATGCGCGCATCATGACGCCGGTCGCAAAATACTGGTGCTGCAAGATCGCCCCGGCGCTGATCTATGAAGCGATGGAATGCCTCGGTGGCAACGGCTACGTCGAAGAGCGGGCGCTGGCGCGGCATTATCGCGAGGCGCCGGTCAACGCGATCTGGGAAGGCTCGGGCAACGTCATGGCGCTGGATGTGCTTCGCGTTCTGCTTAAGCGCAAGGATCTCTTCGAACAGCTGTTTGCCGTGCTGAGCCGCGATCTCGGGCCTGCCGGTCGCAAGACGATCGACGTGCTGCGTGCGGCGATGTCGCTCTGCGAGCGCGACGAAGGGGCCGCCCGCATGCTGGTCGAGCAACTGGCTCTGGCAGCGGCGGCTGCCGAACTCTATCGGCTCGGGGCCGGCCGCATCGCCGACGCCTTCCTCGAATCGCGCCTTGCCGCCGGCTGGCGGTCCACCTACGGCATGCTCGATTCGCGCTTCGATTCGGCCTACATCCTCGACCTGCTCTATCCGGCCGCCACATAGGCGGTCACCGACAGCACCAGCGGGATCGTGAAGAAGGAGACGACGGTCTGAACCGTCGCCACCGCCGCGTAGAGCTCTGCGTCGCCGCCCATCTGTTTGGCGAGCAGATAGCCGTTCATCGCGGTCGGAACGGCAGCGCCGAGCGCAATGACGCACAACGCATCGCCGCGGATGCCGAGCAGGAAGCTGGCACCCACCATGAACACCGGCATCATGATCAGCTTCAGGAAGACTGCCAACATCGCCGATCCACTCGGCTTCAGTGCGTCCGACACCCGCAATCCGGCACCGACCATAACGAGCCCGAGGCTGAGCGAGGCGCTTGCCAGCATGTCGATGGTCGTCATCACCGGCCCGTAGACAGTTATGCCCATCCGGTTGAACACGATGCCCAGCACCGATGCGACGATTAACGGATTGGTAGCGATCTTGGCAAAGAAACGCCGGAAATCCCGGTTGCCGCCCCCGAACCAAACCAGCACGCCGACGTTGTAGAGATTGATCGGGATGATCACGAGGGTCATCACCAGCGCCGTCAGCGTCAGCCCGATCGGTCCATAGAGTTTCTGTGCGATCGCCAGTGCCATGAAGCCGTTCCACCGCGTCGCCGTCTGGAAGACCGAGGTGAAGGAGGCGCCCGAAACCTCTCTGTTTCGAAACAGCGGCCAGAGGAAGAGGACAAAGATCGACATCAGGCTGACACTGCCGATCGTGGCGATCGCCGTGGCGTCCGCCTTCATGCCGGAAAAATCGGCCTGGGCCAGCGTGGAGAACAAGAGGGCGGGGAAGAGAATGTAATAGCCGAACTGTTCGAGGCCCAGCCAAAGGTTCTGATCGACCAGCGTCGTGCGTTTCAGCCATGCGCCGAGCAGCACCAGAAGGAAGATGGGAAGGATACTTTCAAAGACGATGATCATGACGGGGCCTGAGCGGGAGAGGAGCCCACCGTTACTGCATAATCCCTCGAGCCGGAATCAATTTAAGACGAAATCGCGCCGTGCGTTTCAAGCTTTGCAGCGCCTTGGCGGGTCGGGCTGGCTGCAGTCGGACAGGAGCCTGTGAAAATTAACCTTAACAAGTGGTTTACATTGCGTGACCGCCGGCGAGCGTGGACAGTGGTTGGGTAACGCAAAGAGATCCGGAAGGGAGCGGTTCGGTGAGAACTGGTCTTTTGATCATCATGATGATGTTTTTCGCCGGACTGGCGCTCGATATCGTGGTTCCCGCAATGGTTCTGCTTGCCTTGGTACTGGCAGACCGCGCGATCTATCCATTGTTCTATCGACGCATATCGGAAAGGGGGGCCGCATGAAGTGGTTTCTGATCCTGTGGGCATGCCCCGTCATGTTTTTGGCCGCCTGGTACGGCCTTTCCTACTACGACATGAGCTTCGGATTCTTCATGCTGACGCGCCAGACCCATGACCTGGTCTTCCAGGTCTACGGCAACGTGCTCGGCATTCCGCCGGAAAGCATTCCGCCGCTCGTCGCCCGCGCCATCATTGTCGACAGCTTCATCGTTTTCGGCATCATCGCCTTCCGCAAGCGTCGTGAGCTTGCAGTCTGGTATCGCCGCTGCTTTGGTGCAGTGGCCGCTCAGTCGGCCGAAGCGCCGTCCCTGGCAAGGGACGCCAGCCTGTCGAGCGCCCCTTGAAGAATGAAGGATGCGGCAGCCGAGTCGATGCGCTCGGCCCGCTTCTTGCGTGATACGTCCATTTCAATCAGCACCCGTTCGGCCGCGACGGTCGAAAGCCGCTCATCCCAGTAGACGAAGGGCAGGGGCGTCTTCTCGACCATGTTTCGCACGAAAGCGCGGGTCGCCTGACACCGGGGCCCTTCGCTGCCGTCCATGTTGACCGGCAGGCCGATGATAAGGGCCGCAACCCGTTCCTTCTCGGCCACTGCCAGAAGCGTCACCGCATCGATGCCGAATTTGACCCGCCGGATCACCTCGCGCGGCGTTGCGATCCGGCGTCCAAGGTCGGACACCGAGATGCCGATCGTCTTGGTGCCGAGATCGAGGCCGGCGATGGCCTGGTTGGGCTGAAGCTGGCTCGCGAGCTCTTCGATGGTCAGAATTGTCATTTGATTTGCCGATTCGATCTTTGCAGGTGTTCGATCCGTTCCATATAGCTGGTCCAAGGCGCAAATCATCTGGGAGAATGTCATGAAGATCAAATGGCTCGGCCATTCCGCTTTCCACATCGAAACGGCAACGTCGAAGATCCTGATCGATCCCTTCTTCACCGGCAACCCGGCCTTCCTCGACAGCGAGCGCAAGGAGGTGACGACCGGGCTCACCCATATTCTGCTGACGCACGGTCATGGCGATCATGTCGGCGACACCGTCGCAATCGCCAAGGAAACGGGAGCCGTGGTCGTTGCGAACTTCGATCTCTGCATGTGGCTTGGGCGCCAGGGCGTTTCGGCGATGGAGCCGGGCAACACCGGCGGCACCATTCATCTCGCCGGCTTTTCCGCCACTTTCGTCAATGCGCTGCATTCTTCGGCACAGATTACCGAAGACGGCGTTTCGCATTCGCTCGGCAGTGCTAACGGCCTCGTTCTGCATTTCGAGGATGAACCGACGCTCTACCATATGGGCGACACGGACATCTTTTCGGACATGGCTCTGGTAGAGGAATTGCACCAGCCGGAGATCGGCCTCGTTCCAATCGGCGACCGGTTCACCATGGGAGGCGCCGTGGCCGCACTTGCCTGCCAGCGCTATTTCAAGTTCTCGACCGCCATTCCCTGCCACTACGGATCCTTCCCGATCATCGATCAGACGCCGGAAAACTTCGTCGTCGGCATGGACAGCGCCTCGACCAAAGTGGCAACACCGGCCGTCGGTGGCGTAGTGACCGTCTGACGGCGAAGGCCGTCAGCACCGCGGCAGGCGAGCGATCGGGCGATTCCCCCGTTGCGCGCCTCGCCGCGCACCATTATAGCGGGGGAAAGTTCCAGATACCGGAGACGACCATGTCCGTAGACCTTGCCACCGTGAAGCGCGTCGCGCGCCTCGCCCGCATCGCCGTCAGTGAAGATGAAGCCACGCGAATGGTGGGCGAAATCAACGGCATCCTTGGTTTCGTCGAGCAACTCTCCGAAGTGAATGTCGATGGCGTAGAACCGATGACGTCGGTGACGCCGATGGACATGAAGAAGCGCCTTGACGTCGTGTCCGATGGCAGCAAGGCCGACGATATCGTTGCCAATGCTCCCAATACCGATCGCAACTTTTTCCTCGTCCCGAAGGTCGTCGAATAATCCGACCACCTGCCGCCCCGGCGTCCCTGATTGCGCCCGGCGTCCCTGATTGCGAAAGTCCGATTTCATCATGACCGAACTCACCAGCCTTACGATCGCCGAAGCCCGCACCAAGCTTGTCGCCAAGGAAATCACCGCCGTTGAACTGACCGACGCCTATATCGCGGCGATCGATTCCGCCAATGAAGCGATCAATGCCTATATCGCCGTCACGCCGGACAAGGCGCGCGAAATGGCCAAGGCATCGGACGCGCGCATCGCGGCCGGCAAGGCCGGCGCGCTCGAAGGCATTCCGCTGGGCATCAAGGATCTGTTCGGTACCGAAGGCGTGCACACGCAGGCCTGCAGCCACATTCTCGATGGTTTCGCCCCGCGCTACGAATCGACCGTGACCCAGAACCTCTGGAACGACGGCGCCGTGATGCTCGGCAAGCTCAACATGGACGAGTTCGCCATGGGCTCCTCCAACGAAACCTCTTACTACGGTGCCGTGAAGAACCCCTGGCGCGCCAAGGGCTCCAACCTCGATCTGGTCCCGGGCGGCTCGTCGGGCGGCTCGGCCGCTGCCGTCGCCGCGCATCTGTGCGCCGGTGCGACCGCAACCGATACCGGTGGCTCCATCCGTCAGCCGGCCGCCTTCACCGGCACCGTCGGCATCAAGCCGACCTATGGCCGCTGCTCGCGCTGGGGCGTCGTCGCCTTTGCGTCGTCGCTCGATCAGGCCGGCCCGATTGCCCGTGACGTGCGCGACGCCGCGATCCTTCTGAAGTCGATGGCAAGCGTCGACGCCAAGGACACGACCTCCGTCGATCTGCCGGTGCCGAACTACGAAGCTTCGATCGGACAGTCGATCAAGGGCATGAAGATCGGTATTCCGCGCGAATACCGGGTAGACGGCATGCCGGAAGAGATCGAAGCCCTGTGGCAGCAGGGTATCGCCTGGCTTAAGGATGCCGGTGCCGAGATCGTCGACATCACGCTTCCGCACACCAAATACGCGCTGCCGGCTTACTACATCGTCGCTCCGGCCGAAGCGTCTTCGAATCTTGCCCGCTACGATGGCGTCCGCTACGGCCTGCGCGTCGACGGCAAGGACATCGTCGACATGTACGAGAAGACCCGCGCAGCCGGCTTCGGCCAGGAGGTCAAGCGCCGCATCATGATCGGCACCTATGTGCTTTCTGCCGGCTATTACGACGCCTACTACCTGCGCGCCCAGAAGGTTCGCACGTTGATCAAGCGCGACTTTGAACTCGCTTTCCATGCGGGCGTCGACGCGATCCTGACGCCGGCGACACCGTCCTCCGCGTTCGGCATCGCCGACGAGGATCTCGCATCGGATCCGGTCAAGATGTACCTCAACGACATCTTTACGGTGACGGTCAACATGGCCGGCCTGCCGGGCATCGCCGTTCCCGGCGGCGTCGATCACAAGGGCCTGCCGCTTGGTCTGCAACTGATCGGCAAGCCGTTCGAGGAAGAGACCCTCTTCAAGACCGCCCATGTGATCGAGCAGGCAGCCGGTCGTTTCGCGCCCACCAAGTGGTGGTAAAACGCTAACGGCGCAGCACCGCAAGCGTGCTGCGCCGCGATCGCCGCGACTGGTGTGTCAGCCAGCGTCCTTGACGCGTCACACATGACGCGCGACGCTTCAGTGACGCGGAGAGGGGGGCCGCGCCATGCCCGTGATCCGTCATGCTCGAGAGGATGAGGTTGGTGCTCTCACGGCCGTAGGCCTTCGCGCCTGGGAAGGGGCGATTGTCGGCCTTGCCGATGTCGGTCGGATGAGGCGCCTGGCGGAGAACGCCTTTGGCGATTTTCTTGCCAATCATTGGCTCTCCGTTTCGCTGATCGAAGTTGATGGCCGGCCGCGTGGCTGGGCCGCTCGCGAGAACTTCGACGAGATGATCTCCGATCTGTGGATCGAGCCGGAAGCCCAGAGGCGGGGGCTCGGCGGTCGTCTGCTCGCCGACATTGAGCTTCGCATCTCAAACGACGGCTTCGACGCAGCGAAAACCAAGACGCACGCCAAGAACACAGCAGCCATCGGCTTCTTCCGCAAACACGGCTACGGGGTCACCTGGCTGTCGACCTCCTATGCGCCCAAGCTTGATCGCGATGTCGAGTACATCGGGCTGGGCAAGCCGCTTGCTGTTACCGATCTCGGCCTTTACGGCCGCTAGGTGATAAGAGATACGATCCCTAATCGCGGCATACCGTAAGGGCTGGAGAAAATGCCGGGCGATACCCGGCATCCTCATGGTTTCGCCGATCAGCGATTGTTGAGTTCCGACCGGACCAGGCGCAAGCCCCGCTCGGTGATGCGATAGGGTTTGCCGGCCGATGACGAGATCGCTTTCTTGCGCTTCAGCTTGCGGAAGAGTTCGAGGTCGAAGCCCGGATAGACCCATCCGTCGCGCGTGAAGCATCTGATGTCGATGATCGTCTTGTCGTCGCGGGTAATTTCGATACGGCCGCCTTGGGCCAAATGATGAAGAATGCGCTGCTCAGCGCGTGAGATATCCATATCTGAATGTTCCGGAATAGCGTTCGTGAGAACGCAGAAAAACGTTCCGCAAATCTTGGGAAAAGCGGGGTTACGTTTCCGGCCCGTGCGCGCAATCTATGAGAAAGCGGGCAGGGGCCCTTACCGGGACTCAGACGATGTGAACATCAAAACTCCATTCGAACGAACGCTTCCTAGAAGAGACCGACGAAAGCGTCAATATATCCGCTCGCAAAGATTGCGCAGGCAACCGCCACAATCATCTGGAACAGGACGATCAGAATGAGATGTGTTCGAAACGGCTCCTTGCGTGTCTTGTGCCTGAAGACCTGGCGACCGGCCATCGCACCGATGCTGCCGCCGAAAAATGCCGATTGCAGCAACGTCCGCTCGCTGATGCGGCGCCAGCCTGATCGCGCCGCGTGCTTGTCGTACCAGAATTGGCAGAAGCTCGTGATGTTGATCGCGACAAGGAAACACAGGAGACTGGCAGCGGTGAGGGCCATGTCCACCTTTTGCCATAGCGACCGCTAAGCGGCGGTTAAACCGTGCGCCACGTCATCGCGGGGCGGCTGATCGCGCCTAACAACTTGCACCATTGCGGCAATTGCTCTACCGAGAAACCAAGAATTCAGGCTTCAAAGAAGAGCATGATATGAGCATTGTCGACGTCCGCACTCCCGATTCCAAACGCTTCATCCCTGGCGCCACTGGCGACTGGGAGGTTATCATCGGCATGGAGGTCCATGCCCAGGTGCTTTCCAATTCGAAGCTGTTCTCGGGTGCATCGACCGAATTCGGCAAGCCGGCGAACGCCAACGTGTCGCTTGTCGATGCGGCCATGCCTGGCATGCTGCCCGTCATCAACGAGGAATGCGTCAGGCAGGCGGTCCGCACCGGCCTCGGTCTCAAGGCCGTGATCAACAACCGCTCGATCTTCGACCGCAAAAACTACTTCTATCCCGACCTGCCGCAGGGCTATCAGATCTCGCAGTTCAAGGATCCGATCGTCGGCGAAGGCAAGATCATCATTTCCGTCGGGCCTGATCGCCAGGGCCAGTTCGAAGACGTCGAGATCGGCATCGAGCGCCTGCATCTCGAGCAGGATGCCGGCAAGTCGATGCACGACCAGCATCCGTCGATGTCCTATGTCGACCTCAACCGCTCCGGCGTGGCGCTGATGGAAATCGTCTCAAAGCCCGACATGCGGTCGTCCGACGAGGCCAAGGCCTACATGACCAAGCTGCGTTCGATCGTGCGATACCTCGGCACCTGTGACGGCAACATGGACGAAGGTTCGATGCGCGCCGACGTCAACGTTTCGGTCCGTCGCCCCGGCGAAGGTTTTGGCACGCGCTGCGAAATCAAGAACGTCAACTCCATCCGCTTCATCGGTCAGGCGATCGAATATGAAGCGCGCCGTCAGATCGGAATTCTGGAAGACGGCGGCTCTATCGACCAGGAAACGCGCCTGTTCGACCCGAACAAGGGCGAGACACGCTCCATGCGGTCCAAGGAAGACGCGCACGACTATCGCTACTTCCCGGACCCGGACCTGCTGCCGCTCGAATTCGACCAGGCCTTCGTCGATGCGCTGAAAGCCGACCTGCCGGAACTGCCTGACGACAAGAAGGAACGCTTTGTCAGCGCCATGGGCCTGTCGGTCTATGACGCCTCGGTGCTCGTTTCCGAAAAGTCGATTGCCGACTATTTCGAGGCTGTGGCCGAAGGCCGTGACGGCAAGATCGCTGCAAACTGGGTCATCAACGACTTGCTCGGCGCCTTGAACAAAGCCGGCAAAGCTATTGAAGAGACTCCGGTTTCCCCTGCCCAGCTCGGCGGCATCATCGATCTCATCAAGGCGGAGACGATTTCCGGCAAGATCGCCAAGGACCTCTTCGAAATCGTCTGGAACGAAGGCGGAAATCCTGCCGAGATCGTTGAAGCGCGTGGCATGAAGCAGGTAACAGACACCGGCGCCATCGAGAAGGCGGTCGACGAGATCATCGCCGCCAACCCGGACCAGGTTGCCAAGGTGCAGGCAAAGCCTTCGCTCGCTGGCTGGTTCGTCGGCCAGGTGATGAAGTCGACCGGCGGCAAGGCTAATCCGCAGGCCGTTCAGGCACTGGTCAAGGCCAAGCTCGGCATCGAGGAATAAACGATGTTCTTCGTCCGCACGGCGAGCGAGCGCGATCTGGAAAAGGTTCGCGCGCTGCTCGTCGAGACGTGGCACGCGACCTATGACACCTTCTATGGCGTCGAGAAGGTCAACGAACTGACGGGCCGCTGGCATTCGCTACCGGCGCTCAAGGTCCGGCTAGAGCGCAAGGACGCGGAATTCCTGGTTGCCGACGATGGTCGCAGCATTGGCGGCATGGGCTATGCGTCCATGTCAGATACGTTGAAGAAGACCGTGGTGCTCCACCAGCTTTACGTCCTGCCGAAACTGCAGAGGCAGGGCATCGGCCGCGACATTTTCGCCGAACTCGAAACCTGCTTCCCGGATGCCGAGCGCATGCGGGTCGAGGTCGAGCCGCAGAACCTTCATGCCCTCGCATTCTACCGGACTCACGGCTTTTCCGAAGTCGGTCAAACCAGCGATTGCGGCGACGACCAGTCGGGGCTTCTGGCACTCATCCTCGAAAAACCGTTGGTCTGACGCCGTCGTTCCTCTGAGGTTAGCGGCCGTCGCCTTCCTCCGGGGAAGATCGCGCGGTTAGGGTTGGCTGTCGCGAAACGCTAGCCTTCTGATGATTGATGCTCGGTGCTGATGGTGACGCCCGGAGGAAAACATGCACGCGCTGACTGACTTGGATATCCGCAAGGCCGAGCGGGCTGATCTACCGGCGATCATCGCGCTCTTTGCCGCCGACGACGTTGGCGGACACGGTGACACGGTCGAGCCGGAGGCTTTCGACGACTATCTCGCGGCCTTCGCGCGCATCGAGGCATCACCGCTTCAAACCCTTTATGTCGCCCGCCTCGGTGAAGAAGTGGTCGGCACTTTCCAGGCAACATTATTGACCTCGCTTCCTGGACGCGGCCGGCCAAGACTGCTGATCGAGGCCGTGCAAACCCGTAAAGACATGCGCGGCCGTGGCATAGGCGCACGCATGATACGTCATGCGATCGAGCGTGCGCGCGAGGAGGGGGCAGCAAAGGTCCAGCTCTCCTCTAATGCGACGCGCACCGACGCGCATCGCTTCTACGAACGTCTCGGTTTTGTACGCAGCCATTTCGGGTTCCACATGCCGCTGAAATGACTGTGTTTGCCTCGGAATCACTGGACAAGCCTGGAGTGGCGGGGCATAAGCGGGGACATAGTTTTGGTATCCGGCCGCCTTCCCAACGGTCGGTTGAGGACGGCATCCATGAAGCTCCTGCTGCAGATTTTCACCTGGTGGAACCAACAGACGATCGGAACGCGGTTTCATACCTGGCGTAACGGTCAACGTGTCGGCGAAGACGAGCTCGGCAACGTCTATTATCAGGGCGGTAAGGACTCCGAAGGCCGGACGCGCCGTTGGGTGATTTACAACGGTTGTGCCGAAGCCTCTGCTATTCCGGCCGGCTGGCACGGCTGGATGCATCACCGCACCGACGTTTCGCCGGCTGACGAAAAATACGTCGCTCGCGAGTGGCAGAAGCCACATCGTCCGAACCCGACTGGTACGGCCAACGCTTACCGGCCGCAGGGTTCGATCGCCGGTACCGGTGCGCGTCCGCGCGTAACGGGTGATTATGACGCCTGGACGCCGGGCTCCTGAGACGCTTGTCGTCGGACAAGGCGCGCCGCCCGCGAAATGGTCCGATGACCACGGGGCGGCCACATTTCATGTTTAGCGCCTGATATCCATCAACGGTGAATGCGAAGCGCGCGGGAGACAGGCGGGAATGGCGGGTTCTTATCTGCGGAAAACAATCGGCCAGATGTCGAGCCGGCTCTGTGTCGCTGCGCTTGCCGCGCTGCCGATGATTTCCTCGGCCGGTACGGCCGAGGCCGCGCGGGTAAACAACGCCGTCGCCGTGTTTTCCGGCATCGACAAGATCACCGGCCGCATCACGACCTTTGACGTCTATATCGGTGAGACCGTCCAGTTTGGCGCCCTGCAGGTAACGCCGCGCGTCTGCTATAACAGGGACGACACGGAAGCTCAGAAGATCACCACCTTCGTCGAGGTCGACGAGATTACGCTTGACCGCAAGATCAGGCGGATCTTTACCGGCTGGATGTTTGCCGACAGCCCCGGCCTCAACGCCGTCGAGCACCCCGTCTATGATGTCTGGCTGCAGTCCTGCAAAGCGACGTCGGACCTGCCGCCACCGGATACTGCCTCCAAGAGGTAGCCTTGCCTGGCAGGCGCCCTTGAACGCGGCTGCGATATGCCCTCAATTTTTCTGTGCCAACCCGCTCTTCGGTGCGCCGGAACGAGCGCGCACAACGGGCGGCGGTGGACCATCTCGTGATGGTTTCGCTTCGCGGACGTCCGCACCGGCCATGCCGTGACAAGCCGTCCGTAATGTCTTGGAAGTCCAGTAGAATAGCTCCCGCAAATAAATTTGGCAAAACAAAGCGATAGAGCGGTTGCGCGACTCCTTTTGTGAGCGGGCGATGCTCTGGCGCGGACATCCCTGGGCACTTTGAAGGGTCTGAGACGGGGTGGAAATGGGCGTTTGCACCGGGGGCTCAGGTCGACGATGAGCTCAAAACGATAGATCCGGAGAGTTCATCGCATTGGCGAGCATGATCTCATACTCCGCCTTCGGCACGTCGATCGCACCGAAGGACTTGAGATGCTCGGTCGTGAACTGGGTGTCCAGCAATTCAAAGCCCTTGGCGCGCAGGCGCTCCACCAGATGCACGAGGCAGATCTTGGACGCGTTGGTGCGTCTGGAAAACATGCTTTCGCCGAAAAATGCCGAGCCGAGTGAGACGCCGTAGAGACCGCCGACCAGCGCATCGTCCTCCCAGGCTTCGACGCTGTGCGCGTAGCCCATCGAGTGAAGCGTGGCGTAAAGCGAGCGGATCTTGTTGTTGATCCAGGTGGTCGGGCGATCCGGCGCCGGCGCGGCGCAGCCTTCCATCACGGCCTCGAAGGCGGTGTTGAAGCGGATGTCGAAGTGGCTCTTGCGGATTGTCTTTGCAAGACTGCGCGAGACGTGAAAGCCATCGAGCGGAATGACGCCGCGGATTTCCGGCTCGACCCAGAAGAGCTCTGGATCGTCAGCCGAATCGGCCATCGGAAACAGGCCTATGGAATAGGCGCGCAGCAGCATGTCCGGTGTTACGTCGGGTTGCTTGCTGCGCGTCCCTTTCAATGCACGGTCCTATTCGGACGTCGTGGCCAGATGGTGCTCCAGCCAATGGATGTCGTATTCGCCGTTCGCGATATCCTGATTGTTGATCAGGTCCTGGAACAGCGGCAGCGTCGTCTTGATACCATCGATGACGAATTCGTCGAGCACGCGACGAAGGCGCATCATGCATTCGACACGGGTCCGGCCATGGACGATGAGCTTGCCGATCAAGCTGTCGTAGTAAGGCGGGATACGGTAGCCCTGATAGGCACCAGAATCGACGCGAACGCCGAGACCGCCCGGTGCGTGGAAATGCGTGATTGTGCCCGGCGAGGGGACGAAGGTGCGCGGATCTTCGGCATTGATACGGCACTCGATCGCGTGGCCGGAAAACACGATGTCTTCCTGCTTGACCGAAAGCCCGCCACCCGATGCGACGCGGATCTGTTCGTGCACCAGGTCGATGCCGGTGATCGCTTCGGTGATCGGATGCTCCACCTGGAGGCGGGTGTTCATTTCGATGAAATAGAACTCGCCATTCTCGTAGAGGAACTCGATCGTGCCTGCGCCGCGGTACTTCAGCTTTTTCATCGCATCGGCGCAAACCTGGCCGATCTTCATGCGCTGCTCGACGTTGAGGGCAGGGGAGTTTGCCTCTTCCCACACCTTCTGGTGGCGCCGCTGCAAGGAGCAGTCACGCTCGCCGAGATGGATCGCATTGCCTTCGCCGTCGCCGACGATCTGGATTTCGATGTGGCGCGGCTTGCCGAGATACTTCTCCATGTAAACAGCGTCATTGCCGAAGGCAGCAAGCGCCTCGGAACGAGCGGTTGACACGGCCTCGTCGAGGTCAGCCTCGGTCTTGGCGACTTTCATGCCGCGGCCACCGCCGCCGGCGGTCGCCTTGATCAGAACCGGGAAGCCGATCTTGCGCGCGGCTTCGAGGGCGTTCTCAGGCTTCACTTCGCCGTCGGAGCCCGGAACCACGGGGATGCCAAGTTCCTGCGCCGTCTTCTTGGCGGTGATCTTGTCGCCCATGATGCGGATATGTTCCGCCGTCGGACCGATGAAGGTGATGTCGTGGGCGTCGAGGATTTCGGCGAACTTGGCGTTTTCCGACAGGAAGCCGTAACCCGGGTGCACGGCGTCAGCGCCGGTGATTTCGCAGGCGGCGACGATCTGGTGAATGTTCAGATAGCTATCGCGCGACGGCGGAGGACCGATGCAGACGCTTTCGTCGGCCAGACGCACATGCATGGCGTCGCTGTCAGCCGTGGAATGGACGGCCACCGTCGCGATGCCGAGTTCCTTACAGGCGCGCAGTACGCGAAGGGCGATTTCGCCGCGATTGGCAATGAGAATTTTCGAGATCATCGCAGCGCCGCCTTATTCGATTACGATCAGCGGCTCGCCATACTCGACGGGGGCTGCGTCCTGGACGAAGATTTCGGTCACCTTGCCCGAACGCGGGGCAGGGATCTGGTTCATGGTCTTCATCGCTTCGATGATCAGGACCGTCTGACCTTCCTTGACCACGGTACCGACCTCGATGAACGGGCGGGCGCCTGGGGCCGGCGCGAGGTAGGCCGTACCGACCATCGGAGCCGTTAAGGCGTTTTTGGAATTGCGGCTGGTCTCGGCCGGAGCGACAACTGCAGCGGGCTGCGCAGCGTGGACGGCCGGCTGGGCCTGGTAGGTCGGCATCGACATGGCGACCGGCGTGCCGGCGCGCGATACGCGGATGCGGAGGTCTTCCTGCTCCACTTCGATCTCGGTGAGATCCGTGTCGTTCAGGATATTGGCGAGATCGCGGATCAGCGCCTGGTCGATACCGGGTTTCTTGTCAGCCATGGGATATGAGCCTCGTGTTCTTTTTATTTCGACGTTTCTGTCAGGTTCTTTAGCGCATGCAGCGCCAGAATGTAACTCTGCGCGCCGAAACCGCAGATGACGCCTTTGACCGCCGGGGCGATCATCGACTTGTGGCGGAATTCTTCACGCGCGTGGATGTTGGAAAGATGCAGTTCGACCACCGGGATGCCGATTGCGCGGATGGCATCGTGCAGCGCGATCGACGTATGGCCGTAGGCTGCCGGATTGATAGCGACGCCCGCCGCCTTTTCGCCGGCCTCATGCAGCCAGTCCACAAGCGTGCCTTCGTGGTTGGATTGCCGAAAATCGACCTCCAGTCCCAGCGTCTTGCCTTCCGTGGTGCACATCGCCTCGATGTCGGCGAGTGTCTGGCCGCCATAAATCCCCGGTTCGCGCTTGCCGAGCGCATTGAGGTTGGGGCCGTTCAGCACGAAAATTTTGGTGGGCATGCGGGATTCCGGTCCAGTGATAGAGGGTTACCTATAGACTGATGGTCCCGCGAGGAAAAGCCCTTTGGGTCCTCGCGGGATTTGTCCACAGTTGGGACGGGACGGCCAATGCAGGCGGTCAGCAGGCGGTCTTGCCGCAGCTGCGCATATTGGACACTTTGGTGCTGATTTCCTCGGCACCGACGGCTCCGAACACCGCCTCGTTGCCAATCACGTAGGAGGGCGTGCCGGTGATGCCGAGATCGTTGGCAAGGGTGTAGGCCTCGCGTACCGCGGCATCATGCGGCTCTTTTTCCATCTTGGCGCGCAGCTGCTTTTCGGTGACGCCGAGCTTGCCGGCAACGGCAATCGCCGTTTCCTCGGTTGCGCGGTCCTCGCCGCCGAGCAGGGCCCGATGGAACTCGCCGTACTTCTCCGGCGCGGCGAGACGGAATGCAGCGCTGACCTTGTGGGCAGCCAGCGAATCCGGGCCGAGGATCGGCAATTCCTTCAGCACGAAGCGGATGTTCTTGTCCTTCGACAGGATCTCGTCCATGTCCGTCAGCGCACGTTTGCAATAGCCGCAGTTGTAGTCGTAGAACTCGACGACGGTGACGTCTCCATCAGGATTGCCGAGTACCATGTCGTAGTCTGAGTTGAAGATCGCCTTCTTGTTTTCGGCGATCGCACCTTCAGCTGCTTCCTGCTGCTTGGCGCGCTGCTTTGTAGCCAGCGCCTCCTGGACTTCGAGCATGATTTCCGGATTGGCGAGCAGGTATTCCTTGATGAAGGCGCCAAACTCTTCCTTCTGTTTCTGGTCGAGCGCGAGTGCGCTTTGCGGCAAGCTGACCCCTGCCATGAACGCGGCGAGCGTTCCGGCGGCAATCATTTTCGTGCTGAAATTCATTTCTACCTCGTTGTCTCTGCCTGCCCTGTCTGTCGTCCATGTCGCGATACGGCGTCAATGCGCGCTTGTAAAAGACAACAGGAATCTCCAACACCGCAACACGCGGGCAGCATAGGGTGGGCTCCGGCGAAACGAAACGGCAAAATCGGCGGAAATACGGCGCTCGCGCACTTGTGAAGCTTTAAACGATCGGGCAAGGGGGCGGCATGTAGTACCAATCTGTGCTGATATTGACCCATTGCGTCGGAGCGATCTTGGTTTCTGGCGAGGAGACACCATGTGGTCCGGTGAGGATTGTCGACGCTATCCGGAGGCCAGAAGCGCCCGGCCCTTCGGGCGGGCCTTGTGCCGGCCACGGCAGCTTCACAATCCTCGACCGATGCCAAGGCATCGCTCGGCGGTACGCTCCCGCCCGGATGACCGCACACGGTCCCAAACAATAGGTCAATATCAGCGCAGGTTGGTATAGGCCGCTTCTTGAGGATATTACCTTGGTAGAATTGTCGAACCGCAGTGCTATCGAACCCTTTCATGCCATGGACGTGCTGGCCGAGGCAACGCGCCGACGCGACGCCGGCCATCCGGTGATTTCGATGGCTGTCGGCCAACCGGCGCATCCTGCGCCGAAGGCGGCTTTGGATGCGGCGCGCAAGGCGCTCGAGCATGGCCGGCTCGGCTACACCGACGCACTTGGCACCTTGTCTCTCAGAACCGCGATCGCCCGGCACTATCAAAAGCGCCACGGTATAGCGCTTGACCCGCAGCGCATTGCCGTGACCACCGGGTCGTCAGCCGGGTTCAATCTTGCCTTCCTCGCGCTTTTCGACCCCGGCGATTGCGTCGCAATCGCGCGACCCGGATATCCAGCCTACCGCAACATTCTCGCAGCGCTCGGCCTGACGGTCGTGGAGGTCGAGGCCAATGCCGAGAGCGGCTTCACGCTGACGCCGGAAAACCTGGCGCGTGCTGCCGCGAAGATCGGGCGCCCGCTGAAGGGCGTGCTTCTGGCGAGCCCGGCCAATCCGACAGGAACGGTCACGGGCAAAGCGGGGCTCAAGGCGCTCGCCGACTACTGCCGCGCCGAAAACATCGCCTTCATCTCCGACGAAATCTATCATGGGCTGACCTTCGCCGGTGAAGAGGCAAGTGCACTGGAGGTGACCGACGACGTCTTCGTCATCAACTCCTTCTCCAAATACTACTGCATGACCGGGTGGCGTATCGGCTGGATGGTGCTGCCGGAACTGCAGGTTCGCGGCTTTGAGCGTATCGCCCAGAGCCTCTACATTTCGCCGCCGGAGCTGTCGCAGATCGCGGCGGAGGCGGCGCTCGGTGCGCAGATTGAGCTCGATGGCTACAAGGCGGCCTATGCGGCCAATCGCGATATGCTGTTGAAGCGCCTGCCGGAGATCGGCTTTTCGATCGCGTCACCGATGGATGGCGCTTTCTATGCCTATGCGGATGTCAGTCGCTTCACCAATGACAGCATGGCATTTGCCCGGCGGATGCTGGCGGAAATCAACGTGGCGGCAACGCCCGGCTTCGATTTCGATCCGCTTGAAGGGCATCGTACGATGCGGTTCTCCTATGCCGGATCGATAGCCGACATGACCGAAGCGATGGAGCGGATCGCCCGCTGGATCGCCTGATCCTCTGTGGTTTCATCGAGTTGCGGCCTTTTCCGGACTCTTTTTGCGAAGCCCTTGATTCAAACTCGCAGCGAATACACGCTTTCGATTGTCTCCAAACGGAAACGAAAAAAGCCCGGACCAAGGTCCGGGCTTTTCTGTTCGTCCGAAGTTCAGGCGCGGCTTAGAAGAAGCCGCGGCGCTGCCACCATCCGCCCTTCTTGGGCTTGGACTGGTCTTCTTCGGTGCCTTCGTTCTTGTTCGTGACCGTCGAGGTCAGCACCGGTTCCGATGCGATCGTCGAAAGGTCGCGGTTCGCTCGAGCAGGCTTGCCTTCTTCGAGGTCAGCGGCCGTTTCTTCGATTGCTGCCGGCACCGGCTCAGCCGCTTCCGGCTGTGCTTCGACCGCGGTCTGTGCTGCCTCGTCGGCACTGACGACAGGCTCCTCAGCCTTGACGGCCTTCTTGCGTGTACGCTTCGGCTTGGCGGCCTTCTCGACGACCGGTTCCACCGCTTCCGCGACGGTCTCGGCTTCGGCAACGACGGCTACCGCTTCGACCTCGGCTTCTACGGGTGCTTCCGCGTCGCCTTGCTCGCCCGCTTCGCCGTCGCCGGATGCAGCAGCCTGCTCCTCGCCTTCGACTTCACCTTCGCCGAGTTCTGGTCGGTTGCGACGGCCACCGCGCTTGCCGCGACGGCGACGCTTGCGCTTCTGTTCGCCATCGGCGGTCAGCGCATCCGTATCGTTTTCGTCCTCGTCGGCATCGCTTTCGGATGCGTCATCGGCATCTTCAGTCGCATCGGCGTCCTGTGCGGTCGCACCTTCCGCCTGCTGGCTGCCCTTGCCGCGACGGCGGCGACGACGCTTGCGCTTGCGGCCGTTCTGATCGTCGGCCTGGGCCGCAGCCTTCGGCTGCTCCTGGCGCTGTTCGACGACGACTTCTTCTGCTTCTTCCTCGTCGAGATCCTCTTCGATCACGATGTCATCGTCTTCTTCGGGCTCGGGCTCGAAGTGCAGAATCTGTTCGATCTTGACCGGGTTTTCGACCGGCTCGCCGCGATCGATCGCGAAATGCTGCGCGCCGACATGGGCGTCAGCCTCGATGATGATCGAGACGCCGAAGCGCTGTTCGTAATCCATGATCGTGGCGCGCTTCTGGTTGAGCAGATAGAGCGCGATATCGGGGATCGTGCGAACGGTGATGTTGTGGGTGGTGTTCTTGAGCAGATGCTCTTCGATACCGCGCAGGACATGCAGCGCGACCGAAGACTGCGAGCGGACGTGACCCGTGCCGTTGCAATGCGGGCAGGTCTGCATCGTCGATTCGAGCACCGAAGCGCGAATGCGCTGGCGCGACATTTCGAGCAGACCGAAGTGCGAGATGCGGCCGACCTGGATGCGGGCACGATCGTTCTTCAGGCAATCTTTCAGCCTCTTCTCGACAGAGCGGTTGTTCCGCTTTTCTTCCATGTCGATGAAGTCGATGACGACGAGGCCAGCAAGGTCGCGAAGCCGCAGCTGACGGGCCACTTCTTCGGCGGCTTCCAGGTTGGTCTGAAGCGCCGTGTCCTCGATCGAATGCTCGCGGGTCGACCGACCGGAGTTCACGTCGATCGAAACCAGGGCTTCCGTCTGGTTGATGATGATGTAGCCGCCCGACTTCAGCGTCACCTGCGGCTGCAGCATCCGGTCCAGCTGCGCCTCGATACCGGAGCGCGAGAAGATCGGATGCACGTCGCGGTACGGCTGGACCACCTTGGCGTGGCTCGGCATCAGCATCTTCATGAAGCCCTTGGCTTCCTTGTAGCCTTCCTCGCCGGAAACGACGATCTCGCTGATGTCCTTGTTGTAGAGGTCGCGGATCGAGCGCTTGATCAGGCTGCCTTCCTCGTAGACGAGGCAGGGGGCCGTGGAGTTGAGCGTCAGCGTGCGGACGTTTTCCCAAAGGCGCATCAGATATTCGAAGTCGCGCTTGATCTCGACCTTGGTGCGGTTGGCACCGGCCGTGCGCAGGATGACGCCCATGCCCTGCGGCACTTCGAGGCCACGCGCAATTTCTTTCAGGCGCTTGCGGTCCTGCAGGTTGGTGATCTTGCGGGAAATGCCGCCACCACGGGCCGTGTTCGGCATCAACACCGAGTAGCGACCGGCGAGCGACAGGTAGGTCGTCAGCGCTGCGCCCTTGTTGCCGCGCTCTTCCTTGGCGACCTGAACGAGCAGGATCTGGCGACGCTTGATGACTTCCTGGATGCGATACTGCTTGCGCGGCTTGCGGACGTGACGATCCGGAACCTCTTCCATCGCGTCTTCGGCGCCGACCGACTCGATAATTTCCTTTTCGCCGTCGTGGTTGTCGTCATCATCGTCGTCGTCATCGCGACGGCGGCGGCTGTCGACGTCTTCCGAGACCGAATCGGTGTCGACCATGGCGGCCATCTCGCCACCATTGCTTTCTTCGCCGGCATCGGCCTCTTCGGTCGCTGCAGCTGCAGCGGCCTCTTCGGCGATTCTCGCCTTGGTGCGGCGTGGGCGCTTCGGCTTTGCCTTGGGCTTCTCGGCGGGCGCATCGACCTCGACGACAGCTTCGGCTGCCGTCTCGGTGACGACTTCCGTTTCAGCGGCGATTTCCAGATCGACCGGAACGCTGAGCCCGCTCTGGGTCGGCGTTGCCGTCTCAACGTGCTCGACATCGTCGTCGCGGCGCGCTTCTTCGGCTTCCGCCTTCAACAGCGCCTGACGGTCGGCGAGGGGGATCTGGTAGTAGTCGGGATGGATTTCGGCGAAGGCCAGGAATCCGTGGCGATTGCCGCCGTAGTCGACGAAGGCCGCCTGGAGCGAAGGCTCCACTCGCGTTACCTTTGCCAGGTAGATGTTGCCGCGGATCTGTTTCTTGTGTTCCGATTCGAAGTCGAATTCTTCTATGCGGTTCCCGCGAACGACAACGACGCGCGTCTCTTCAGAGTGAGACGCATCGATAAGCATTTTCTCTGCCATCTAAGTTGTGCTCCTCGGCGCGACAACGGAACGGGCGGCAGACGTTCTTCCATGGGAAGACTGCCACTCGCGTCAGAGGTTGCGCCGGATGTGAAAGGTCCTGTCTGGTGCAGGTGATGGTGCAGCAGCCAGATGGCAGCCGGAACGGTTACGTTCCGGGGCCTCTTTACTTCTGACCGATACCGCTGAGTCAACATCAATGACCAAACAAGAATGCCAATGTCAAAGGTCTCATAAAGACCCGATGAATGCGCCCGCTTGCGGGCTTGCCGGTGAAAAATCACCGCTAAGAACTCCGGCCACCGCCGGAAATTTACGATCCAGTGTACGGGGAGGAAATGCAGCGACGGCGGATGAACACCTTGCGGCCGCGGAAAGATGATACGGTTGCAACCGGCAATTCCGGCTCGATCACTCCCTGGCGCCAAGCTCTGGAAAGCTCCGGCTGCCCGGCCCACGATTCTATCCCGTCAACACTTTCTCCTTGTGATGCTTTTATGTTTTCTATGTCACATTGGCAAGGGAAAAGCCTGTGCCGCCACAATAATGATCGATTCGCTTGCCCCGGTAGAGTAGGTCGGGGAACGGCGAATCATATGCCTTGGCCGCGTTGCGTAAGGAGCGCTGTCAAGCTTTGGTTAACCATAAGGGTTCATTGATCAAGGGATGTCGCGGTATGTGTGGGCGGACGCCCGGCGCTTTGACCGCTCGAATTTCGTGGATTGACGGAGAGACCGGGTGAAGCCTTCGGCTAATCATATGCACGCTTCACTGTTGTCGACACTGCTGCGCGGCGGCGCGCGCGTCGCGGCTTCAGTGTTCGTTGCAGGCGTCTTGATGATGACCGGACCGATAGCATACGCCGCCGAGCCGGCACCGTTTCTGGCATTCGGCGCACGGGTTGCCGGTGACGACGCGCGCACACGTGTCGTGGTCGAGTTCGACCGCAAACCCGACTTTTCCATTCATTATGTGGCAAACCCCGTGCGTGTCGTCGTCGATCTGCCGGAAACCGCCTTTGGCCTGAAGGCCGAGAGCCTCGAGCCGCGGGGATTGTTCGAGGCCATCCGCTATGGCGGCATGGGCGCCGGCAGTTCTCGCCTCGTGTTGTCGGCAAAGGGGCCGGTAGCGGTCACCCATGCCGAAGTCATCGAGCAAGAGGGCGGTAAGAGTTATCGCCTGGTCATCGATGCCGAGAAGGTCGACCAAACCCGGTTCGACGCGCTTCTTGGGGATCAGCAGTGGACGGGCTCGGTGGTCTCGGCAAAAACGGATCGGCCGACAATTGCACCTGCGCAAAAGACCGGTGCATTCGTGATTGCGATCGATGCCGGCCACGGCGGTATCGACACCGGCGCGATCGGCAGCGGCACCAAGACCGAGGAAAAGCATGTCACGCTTGCCTTCGCGCAGGAGCTTGTCGCCACGCTCAACCGCGAAGGCGGCATCGAAGCTTTTCTGACCCGCGACAAGGACGTTTTCCTGTCGCTGCCGCAACGCGTGCAGATCGCCCGCAACAAAGGCGCCAATCTGTTTATTTCGATCCATGCCGACACATTGAGACAGAAGGACATTCGCGGCGCCACCGTCTATACGATTTCCGACAAGGCGTCCGACCATCTGGCGGCCGACCTGGCGCAGCGCGAAAACCTTTCGGACGAGATCGCTGGCGTACCGCTCCAGAGCGAGCCGGCCGAAGTCGCCGATATCCTGATCGACCTGACGCGCCGCGAGACCCAGGCTTTCTCGGTCAACATGGCACGCACTGTCGTGTCGTCCTTCGAGGGGCAGATCAACCTCATCAACAATCCGCACCGTCACGCGGGCTTCCGTGTCTTGCAGGCGCCGGATGTTCCGTCGATCCTGCTCGAGCTCGGATTCATGTCGAACAAGGACGATGAGAAGCTGCTGCTCGATCCGGAATGGCGCAAGAAAGTGTCCGGCCTGCTCGCCGTTGCCATGAAGCGCTACCGCGAACAGGCTGTCGCAAACGGCGGCTGAGATCCGGTCGCGATGATCTGTTTGACGGCGCAGCATACGATGTGATTTGTGTCGCCTCGGTAACAGCGATATGCTTTTCAACAGGATGCGCACTCGATAATCGGAAACAAGCCCTATTTTACGCACAATCCGGGACCTAACCCGAATTGCGCCCGGATTTGTTGGGAAACAGTGTTGATGCCCGGTGGCCCTCGCCATATGAGGAACTGGGTGGGCGCGTGTAGCCGCAATGCCAGACGATTTCTGATAGAAGCGTTTGGCCAGGCCGACGAAATGCGGACCGTTGGGACGGGAAGCGTCTCGATTGGCTTTTGCGGCCTGGCGATTGGACGATAATAAGGTACCGGTATCTGACTGATGATCAGACTGATTGGATATTTCTTCGGCATTGGTGCGTTCTTGCTGCTCGGTGTCGCCGCGGCCGTTGCCATCTATCTCGGCAGCGTCACCAAAGATTTGCCGGATTACGAGGTATTGGCGAAGTATTCTCCGCCGGTCACCACGCGCTTTCACGCCGGTAACGGCGCGCTGATGGCGGAGTACGCCCGCGAGCGGCGTCTCTATCTGCCGATCCAGGCGATCCCGGACCGTGTCAAGGCGGCATTCATTTCGGCCGAAGACAAGAACTTCTATCAGCACCCGGGCGTCGACATCACCGGTCTCGCGCGTGCCATCACCGTCAATCTCCAGAATTTCGGATCGGGTCGCCGCCCCGTCGGCGCGTCGACGATCACGCAGCAGGTGGCCAAGAACTTCCTGCTTTCGTCGGACCAGACGATCGACCGCAAGGTCAAGGAAGCGATCCTCTCCTTCCGTATCGAGCAGGCCTATAGCAAGGACCGTATTCTCGAACTCTATCTCAACGAGATCTTCTTCGGCCTCAATTCCTATGGCATCGCCGGTGCAGCACTCACCTATTTCGATAAATCGGTGACAGAACTGACCATCGCAGAAACTGCGTACCTTGCGGCTCTGCCGAAGGGTCCGGCCAACTACCATCCTTTCCGCAAGGTGGATGCTGCGATCGAGCGACGCAACTGGGTCATCGACCGTATGGTCGAGAACGGCTACGTCACCAAGACCGACGGCGAAGACGCCAAGAAGCAGCCGCTCGGCGTCAATCCTCGCCGCGGTGGCGCACATCTCTTCGCATCCGATTTCTTTGCCGAGGAAGTGCGTCGGCAGATCATTCAGAAGTACGGCGACAACGCGCTTTATGAAGGTGGCCTTTCGGTCCGTACCTCACTCGATCCGCGCATGCAGATCGCCGCGCGCAAGGCGCTGCAAGACGGGCTGCTCAGCTATGACGAACGCCGCGGTTTCCACGGTCCGGTCAAGTCGATCGAGATCGGCGGCGACTGGGGCGAGCCGCTCGGCAAGGTCGTGTCCTTGGCCGACGTGCCGGAATGGAAGCTCGCTGTCGTGCTTTCGGCCGATGGTCAGGGTGTCGAGATCGGCATCCAGCCGGACAAGGAAGCCTCCGGCAAGATCATCGCAGAACGCGTGACCGGTCATATCTCCGCAAAGAACATGCAGTGGGCCTATCGCTCGGCCGCTGGCGAACGCAAATCCGCCAAGTCGCCTGAAGGTGTGCTGGGCCCGGGCGACGTCGTCTATGTCGAGCCGTTGGCAGAAAAGGGTGAATACCGCCTGCGTCAGCCGCCGAAGGTCCAGGGTGGCCTCGTCGCGATGGATCCGCAGACCGGCCGCGTGCTGGCGATGGTCGGCGGCTTTTCCTACGGTCAGTCGGAATTCAACCGCGCGACCCAGGCGATGCGCCAGCCGGGTTCCTCGTTCAAGCCGTTCGTTTATGCTGCTGCGCTCGACAACGGCTATACGCCCGCATCCGTTATTCTCGATGCGCCGATCGAAATCGTTGCCGGTGGCCAGGTCTGGCGCCCTGAGAACTATGGCGGCGGCTCGGCCGGCCCGTCGACGCTGCGCCTCGGCATCGAGAAATCGCGTAACTTGATGACGGTTCGCCTTGCGAACGACATGGGCATGAACATCGTTGCCGAATATGCCGAACGCTTCGGCATCTACGACAAGATGCCACCGCTGCTGGCGATGTCGTTGGGCTCGGGCGAAACGACGGTGCTGCGCATGGTTTCGGCCTATTCGGTTCTTGCCAATGGCGGCAAGCAGATCAAGCCTTCGCTGATCGACCGGATCCAGGACCGCTACGGCAAGACGATCTTCCGTCATGAAGACCGGACCTGCGACAACTGCAACGCGGCTGATTGGGGCAACCAGGAAGAACCTGTCTTGACCGACAACCGCGAACAGGTTCTCGACCCGATGACCTCCTACCAGATCACCTCGATGATGGAGGGGGTGGTCCTGCGTGGCACCGCCGCCGGCAAGATCACGCTCGATCGCCCTGTTGCCGGCAAGACCGGCACCACCAACGACGAGAAGGACGCCTGGTTCGTCGGCTACACGCCTGATCTCGTCGCCGGCCTCTACCTCGGCTTCGACAATCCGGCCCCGCTCGGTCGCGGCGCGACAGGTGGCAGCCTTGCCGTGCCGATCTTCAACAATTTCATGCAGGAAGCCGTCAAGGGTTCGCGCCCGGGCAAGTTCGTGGTGCCGGAAGGCATGAACATGATCGCCGTCAACCGCAAGACCGGCATGGCGGCCTACGAGGGCGAGCCGGACACGATCATCGAAGCCTTCAAGCCTGGCACCGGCCCGGCCGATACCTTCTCGGTCATCGGCGGCCTCGACCAGTACGTGCCGCCGGAGGAAATTTTGAAGAATTCCCCGCAGGCAAACCAGGCTGTCACATCCGGTTCCAACGGCCTGTTCTAGGCCCTTTCCCAGTCTCCCGATGCCCGCCGCCTTTACATCAGCGGCGGGCATCGCTATTTGACGCTCACGTTAAATCGGGTTCACAAGAAGCAGGATCATGCGCAGCGAAATCGAGAACATTGTCGACGAAATCAAGCAGGCCATAAGCCTGCTGAGGAGGCATCTTTGACTGGGATCAGGCGGTAAGACGACTGGACTGGTTGAATAACAAGGCGGAAGATCCGTCGCTCTGGAATGATGCGGCCGAAGCGCAGAAGCTGATGCGCGAGCGCCAGCAACTCGACGATGGCATCAACGGCCTGCGCCGTTTCGAGCAGCAGCTCAGCGACAACATCGAACTGATCGAGCTCGGTGAAGAAGAGGGCGATGCCGCCATCGTTGCCGACGCCGAACAGGCGTTGCGCGAACTGCGCAATGAAGCGGCCAAGAAGCAGGTCGAGGCGATGCTGTCCGGCGAAGCGGACCAGAACGACACCTATCTCGAAGTGCATTCCGGTGCCGGCGGCACCGAGAGCCAGGATTGGGCCAACATGCTGTTGCGCATGTACACCCGCTGGTCCGAGCGCCAGGGATACAAGGTCGAACTGATGGAAATTCAGGACGGCGAAGAGGCTGGCATCAAATCGGCCACACTGCTCGTCAAGGGCCACAATGCTTATGGTTGGCTGAAGACCGAATCGGGCGTCCACCGCCTGGTTCGCATCTCGCCCTATGACAGCAACGCGCGTCGCCATACGTCGTTCTCTTCGATCTGGGTCTATCCGGTTGTCGACGACTCGATCCAGATCGACATCAACGAGAGCGATTGCCGTATCGACACCTATCGCTCGTCGGGCGCCGGCGGCCAGCACGTCAACACCACCGACTCTGCGGTGCGCATCACGCATATGCCTTCCGGTATCGTCGTACAGTGCCAGCAAGAACGTTCTCAGCACAAGAACCGGGCCAAAGCCTGGGACATGCTGCGCGCCCGCCTTTACGAGTCCGAGTTGAAGAAGCGCGAAGACGCGGCCAACGCCGAAGCAGCATCGAAGACCGATATCGGCTGGGGCCACCAGATCCGCTCCTACGTGCTGCAGCCCTACCAGCTGGTCAAGGACATGCGCACCGGCGTCGAAAGCACGGCGCCGGGTGATGTACTGGACGGCGAGTTGAACGAGTTCATGGAGGCAGCCCTTGCCCACCGCGTCAGCGGTGGTGCTGATGCCGTCGTGGATGATTTGAACTAGTCTGGCACTGCTCGGCGCTCGTGTGCCGGCATGACGTAGGACGTACGGGACGAAGAAGGCCGGGTGTTTTCATCCGGCCTTTGTTTTTGGCTTAGAGCGTGGCACGCAAAGTGCGCGCGGTCATTGGAGATCGCGATGCGCTTCAGTTCGATGCCCGCTCGACCTTGATGTCGCCGAGATCGTCGATCAGGACCGTCCAACTCTCCGGCTCGCGGGCGGCAGGGTCGGTCTTCAGATAAACGGTCGCGAACATGCCGGGCTGCGCGGTCACGCCTGTGGATGTTTCCGGCCGTATGTCCGTGACATAAGCCCTCAGCGACGAGAATTCCTCGAGTTCGGCGGATGAGACGACTTCCGGCCCAGCGGGCGTCGCCTCGATCTGCTGCAGGTGAATATGTGCGGTGCCGTCCTGTTGCCGCAGCGCGATCAGCTTGTAGTAGCCGCGCCGTGCGCCTTCGGCACTCTTCGGCTTAGTGGTTGCTTCCGCCTGCGTGCCGTTCGGGTCCAGCGCCGAAAGCCGATCGCCGCTTTCTTCCCAGTAGCCTGTGCTGGTGACAAAGGTCACTTCGGGCGAAACCACGCTCGCATCCTCGGCATGGGCGTTCGCGCCGGCCATGGCGAGAAGAAGCGCAAGGAGGAGAGGCTTGTGCATTGCTTTTGATTTCCCGTTCGAACTGCGACGCGGCGCTGGCTGCAAAATTGGTCCTTCGCCGATGATCCGGCGATCGCGGAAATCATACCATATCGCGCGTTCAGAACGTCGGCTCAATTGGAAAATTGCTCGGCCAGGATGCGGTCCGACCAGGAATGATCGGGATCCGAGAGAATGCGGGCGGTCATGTTTTCCGATTCGGCGATACGCACCTTCGCCACCGACTTGACCTCCTGGTGGTCGGCAACGGCGTTGACCGGGCGCTTGTCGGCCTCGAGGATTTCGATCTCGACGGTGACATGGTTTGGCAGCAGGGCGCCGCGCCACCGCCGCGGACGGAACGGGCTGACGGGCGTCAGCGCCAGAAGAGGGGCTTCCAGCGGCAGGATCGGACCATGGGCCGAGAGATTATAGGCGGTGGAGCCGGCGGGCGTGGCCAGCAGCAATCCGTCGCAGGTCAATTCCTCGAGCCGGGTCTTGCCGTCGATGACGACGCGCAGCTTGGCTGCCTGGTAGGATTGCCGGAACAGATAGACCTCGTTGATGGCGAGCGCCGTGAATGTCGCGCCTTCACCGTCAGTGGTCTGCATCTCCAGCGGGTGAAAGGCATTCTCGACGGCATTGCAGATGCGCGCCGTCAGATTTTCGGTGCTGTAGCGATTCATCAGGAACCCGACAGACCCCCGGTTCATGCCATAGACGAGCTTGCCCGAATTCATCGTCTGGTGCAGCGTCTGCAACATGAAGCCGTCACCGCCGAGCGCGACGATCACGTCGGCCTTGTCGGCCTCATGATCGCCGTAGATGGCCTTCAGATCAGCCGCCGCCTTTTGCGCCTCTTCCGCTGGAGAGGCAAGGAATGCGAGGGAAGTGAACGTGCGAGCCATGAATTTTCAGTCCGTTCAACATGTTGAGCATCGCCGCGGTGGCCGAGCCTAGGCTTCGTTTCTGGCACGGCCTGACCCTAAACGCATCTGAAAAATTGGGAGAATTCGCAATTTTGCTTTACACGCTGTGAGATTATGATAACTCCCACCGCTGAAAGTGCCCTTATAGCTCAGTTGGTAGAGCACCTGATTTGTAATCAGGGGGTCCCGGGTTCGAGTCCTGGTGGGGGCACCACTTTTTCAATTACTTGCTGGATTTTTGACCGCCTCATGAGGCGGTCGTGTGCTTTTTGGCGAAATCACCGCTATTGCGGCCAGGCACCACGCGACTTGTCGGCCGGTTGGCACAGCGTTTCAGATATCGAACGTCCCAGCGCCCCGGGGCGTGATCTCTCTGCATTTTTGCAGGGCGTTCAGCAAATTGTCGGCGAGGTAGTCTATCAGGGCGCGCGTCGCCGGCAGCATGCCGTGGCGTGAGGGGAAGACGAGGTGGACGACGACGTCGCCCGAGCTCCATTCTGGCAGCACCGGGGCAAGCACGCCGGCGCGGAAGGCGCGTTCGCAGATGTGGTCGGGCAGCAACGCTACGCCCATGCCCTCGATCGCTGCGCGCTCGAGGATGAGGAAATCGCTGCAGCCGATGATCGGCCGGTGCGAAATTTCGGTGGTGTTGCCTTCGCTATCGACGAGGCGCCAGACGTCGGTGGCGTGCTGCTCGTTCATCGACAGTGTCGGCATCTCGTTGAGATTTTCGATGGTGACGTCGTCGAAGCGGGTGAGCAGGGTGGGGCTCGCCGCCAACCTCTGGCGCACTTCTCCGAACCTGCGAATGATCAGCTGATTGTCGGTGTCCAGTTGATCGCGGGCGCGCAACGCCACGTCGATCCTTTCCTCGATCAGATCGATCCGCCGGTTGGTGGCAGTAATCAGCAGGCGAACGCCGGGATAACGGCGATGGAACGCAGGCAGGATGTCGGCGAGCATCGGCGTGAAGCCGAGCGGGCAGGCGAGCCTGACCGTACCGGTCGGCTCGGCCTTGACGGCGGCGATCTCGGCCTCTGCCACGGCAACGCCATCGAGCAGGCTCTGGCAATGTTCGTAGAAGACGCGTCCGATCTCGGTAACGCGAAGCTTGCGCGTCGAACGCTCCAGCAGCCGGACGCCGAGCTGCTCTTCGAGGCGCGCCACGTGTTTGCTGAGCTTGGATTTGGGGATATTCAGATCACGCGCCGCGGCACTGAAGCCGTTGTTGCGCACGACGGCCGCGAAGAGGGCGAGGTCGTTCAGGTCCTGCATCTATTTCCGTCTCCCATCGCCGATCGCGGTCTCACTGTTTCTATCCGGAAACAGTATGTCAAATAACCGCTGACTTATCGCGCGATTGTTTTCCAATCATATGTGATGCACCGCAACGCCAACACAAAGGTGCTTCACATGAACGTCCTTCACATCGACTCCGGTATTCTGGGTGATCACTCCGTTTCCCGTCGCCTGACGGCGGCGATCACCGCTCAGATCAAGGCAGACCGTCCGGATGCCAAAGTTGCCTACCGCGATCTCGCCACCAGCCGGATCCCGCATCTGACCGGCGCACAGATCATGGCGCCTGCCGATCTCGCAGGTGTTGACGCCGACCTGGCTGCCGAAGTCAAGATCGGCCGCGAGATGCTCGAAGAATTCCTGGCTGCCGACACTGTCATCGTCGGCGCGCCGATGTACAACTTCTCCATTCCGAGCCAGCTCAAAGCCTGGATCGACCGTCTCGCCGTGAACGGCAAGACCTTCCGTTACACCGAATCTGGCCCGGAAGGCCTCGCCAAGGGCAAGAAGGTTATCATTGCTTCGACCCGCGGTGGCCACTATTCCGCCGGCCCGGCTTCGGCGATGGATCATCAGGAATCCTACCTGAAGACGGTCTTCGGCTTCTTCGGTATCACAGACGTCGAATTTGTGCGCGCCGAGGGCCTGAACCTCAGCGCCGACTCCAAGCAGTTCGCGATCGCCGAGGCAGAAAAGACCATTGCCGAAGGCACTGTCCTTCGTCTGGCCAGCTAAAACAAGAGTTCATCGGATCACGTCAGTGGTCCGATGAAGGGGCGTTGGCCCCATTGCGGACGGTGCCGGTTGAGCATGCAGCCGGCATTGTCCGTTTTCGTGTCAGCGGATCTGTATTATGATGCGCTCATGAAAGACCGGCGGAGAAGGCCCTTGGCTGTCATCGCTGCGGTGGTCGCGCTGGTGGCCGCCGATGTCGGGTATGCGTCGCCGCCGGACACGCGCTGCACCTGCCGCAATCGCGATGGCTCGAAATACGAGCTCGGGCAGATCGCCTGCCTGCGCGTCGGCGGCATTTCCTATCTTGCGCGCTGCGAGATGAACCTCAACGTCACCACCTGGAAGAAGCTTCGCGACGGATGCCCGACGGCGAGCAATCAGAGCCTATGGCTTCGAGTTGACGAAGATATAGCGACGCGTTTCTGACGACAGCAACGGCGTGCATCGCAGCTGCTACACGGGGATCGGTTCCCCAGCGTCGAGGTAGACACCCGCGGATGCTTCCGGTATCGCCAATCAATGGCTCTATTCGGCGGGCTAGCCTCTCCGGCTTCAAGTAGCCGGAGAGCTTCACAGGTGTTTGGCGATCTTAACGACCGGCCGTCTTATTTGCTCAGGAACTGACGCGCCGCATACATGGCGATCGCTGCCGCATTCGACACATTCAGCGACTTGATTGCGCCGGGCATGTCGAGGCGGGCGAGCGCCTTGACGGTCGACCGTGTCTTCTGCCTGAGACCCTTGCCCTCCGAACCAAGCACCAGCGCGACCTTGTCGCCGGCGAAGGTGCCTTCGAGCGGGGCCGGTCCTTCCGAATCGAGCCCGATCGTGTGGAAGCCGAGGCGGTGCAGTTCGTCGATCGTGTCGGCGAGATTGGTGATCTGGATATAGGGGATCATTTCCAGGGCGCCGGAGGCTGATTTCGCAAGAACGCCTGATTCGGTCGGGCTGTGACGGATGGTGGTGATCAAGGCGCCAGCATCGAACGCAACGGCCGAACGCATGATCGCGCCGACATTGTGCGGATCGGTGACCTGGTCGAGCACGAGAATGAGCCTGGATTCGCTGAGTGCCTCGAGCTTGCGCAGCGGCAGCGGCTTGGTTTCAAGCATCACGCCCTGGTGAATGGCGTCGGGCCCGAGGATCTTGTCGAGGTCCTGCGGCGCCACGGTCTCGACCGGGAAGGGAAGTTCGGAGAACTCGCCGAGCTCCAGACGCGTCGCAGCGTTCTGGGTCACGCACAGGCGAACGATCTTGCGCGCCGGGTTGTCGAGTGCCGCGCGAACGGTATGCAGGCCATAGAGCAGCACCTGTTCGGGTGCGAGCACGGGCGGCTTCCAGTCGCCCGGCTGCTTGCGCCAGCGATCCTGCTTTGGCGTCGGAATTTCTCCGCGCTCGCGCTTGGCGTCGCGGTGGGCGCGTCTGAGAGTGGCGTAATGGGTGTTCTTGGCGCTCTTGTCGCCCGTATCATCTTTGCTCATGCCTGCCTTATAGAGCGCTTCGCTTGGCCTGGGAACGGAATTCGATAGTGGTGGACAAAGCGGACCTGTGGAGAATTTCACAAATTTTCCGTTCTGGCGTGTTGACAGGAGCAAGGCGGGCCGTCATATACCCGGCGCAGATCGAGAGGCGGCAACGACAAATCGCTGGATGTCTCACGATCTCAAATGCTTGGTCGACTTGATCCCGACAGAATAATGGAGGGATGCCCGAGTGGTTAAAGGGGACGGACTGTAAATCCGTTGGCTCAGCCTACGTTGGTTCAAATCCAACTCCCTCCACCATTCTGCTTCTGGATCGAAGGCCCGCGGGTATAGCTCAATGGTAGAGCAGCAGCCTTCCAAGCTGAATACGCGGGTTCGATTCCCGCTACCCGCTCCAGCAGCGCGCTGACGTTTTCTCCTTTTTAATGCGACGCTTCAACTGCTCATCGTAAGCTGTTGTTTGTTCTTTCGTCACGCGACGAAGTGATTCGGGAATCTGCCCGGCTTGCATCTTCGATGCGCCATTCTTACATGAGGTAGGAAAAGGCGGCCGTGGCCGGTCCGGGCGTACGCAATTAAGTCTTGCGCAAATCCCTTGAAACCCTTAAACGGCTCCACAAACCGGCCCCGCCGGCTGATCAATCATACTTGACCACAGGAAACGTACCCATGGCAAAGAGCAAATTTGAGCGCAACAAGCCGCACGTTAACATTGGCACGATTGGCCACGTTGACCATGGCAAGACGTCGCTGACTGCAGCGATCACGAAGAAGCCTGATGGGCCGACGGATTAGAAAGCTGGTCTCGGGTCTCGTGATTCTGGGCCTTGTCGGCGGTNATGGCAAAGAGCAAATTTGAGCGCAACAAGCCGCACGTTAACATTGGCACGATTGGCCACGTTGACCATGGCAAGACGTCGCTGACTGCAGCGATCACGAAGTACTTCGGCGAGTACAAGGCGTACGACCAGATCGACGCTGCTCCGGAAGAAAAGGCCCGTGGTATCACGATTTCGACGGCTCACGTTGAGTATGAGACGGCGAACCGTCACTACGCGCACGTCGACTGCCCCGGCCACGCCGACTACGTCAAGAACATGATCACCGGTGCAGCGCAGATGGACGGCGCGATCCTGGTTTGCTCGGCTGCTGACGGCCCGATGCCGCAGACCCGCGAGCACATCCTGCTTGCTCGCCAGGTTGGCGTTCCGGCSATCGTCGTGTTCCTCAACAAGGTCGACCAGGTTGACGACGCCGAGCTTCTCGAGCTCGTCGAGCTTGAAGTTCGCGAACTGCTGTCGTCCTACGAATTCCCGGGCGACGACATTCCGATCATCAAGGGTTCGGCACTTGCTGCTCTTGAAGATTCGGACAAGAAGATCGGCGAAGACGCGATCCGCGAGCTGATGGCCGCTGTTGACGCCTACATCCCGACGCCTGAGCGTCCGATCGACCTGCCGTTCCTGATGCCGATCGAAGACGTGTTCTCGATCTCGGGCCGTGGTACGGTTGTGACCGGTCGCGTTGAGCGCGGCATTGTCAAGGTTGGCGAAGAAGTTGAAATCGTCGGCATCCGCGACACGTCGAAGACGACGGTTACCGGCGTTGAAATGTTCCGCAAGCTGCTCGACCAGGGCCAGGCCGGCGACAACATCGGCGCGCTGATCCGTGGTGTTAACCGTGACGGCGTTGAGCGTGGCCAGATCCTGTGCAAGCCGGGTTCGGTCAAGCCGCACAAGAAGTTCATGGCCGAAGCCTACATCCTGACGAAGGAAGAAGGCGGCCGTCATACGCCGTTCTTCACGAACTACCGTCCGCAGTTCTACTTCCGCACGACGGACGTGACGGGTATCGTTACGCTTCCGGAAGGCACGGAAATGGTTATGCCTGGCGACAACGTCACGGTTGCCGTTGAGCTGATCGTTCCGATCGCGATGGAAGAAAAGCTGCGCTTCGCTATCCGCGAAGGTGGCCGTACCGTCGGCGCCGGCATCGT